>JBKBHR010000028.1:0-2634 GCA_046297575.1 Erythrobacter cryptus | reverse complement strand
TGCGCCGATCGACCGGCAGGGCCTGGAGCGCGGCGGCCGAAAGGCGCAGGCGCTGCAGGGCGCCCACCGCTGCGCCGCTGCCGGCCGCCGCCTCGCTCAGGCGCCGGGTGAGCTGGAAGGTGGCCTGCTCGATCTCGCCCATCGACACGCCGGCCAGCTCGCCCGCCCATTGCAGCGTCTGCACACTGGCCACCGTGGTGCCGATCGATTGGGCAAGCTTGGCTTGGCTGTCGATGAGCTCGAGGCCGGAGCGCACCATGGTCACCACACCGGCGGCAAAGGCCGCGGCCATGGCGGCGGCCGCGATCCGGATGCGCGCCTGCAGCGCGGCCGTGCGCTCGCCCGCCGCATCCATCCCCCGCGCAAGGCGCTGCGTGCTGCGCTCGCCGGCCTCGCCGATCCCGGCCAGCTCCGCGCGCACCTCGCGCCCGCCCACCACCGCAAGCCGAACCGAGACGCGTTTGTCAGCCATGGGTCGGGATATCCTTGCCTTGTCAGAATGCTTTTCTTACGTTCCTTTGATCGATCAATCAGGAGCAAGCCGATGGCCGAGACCGCAACCCTTTCCTCGAAGTTCCAGATCAGCATCCCCAAGGCGATCCGCTCGGCCCAGCACTGGCGGGCGGGGCTGAAGTTTGCCTTCATTCCCAAGGGCTCGGGCATCCTGCTCATGCCGGTGCCGAGCAAGGCGGACCTCGAAGGCATGGCCAAGGGCGCCAGAACCGAGGATTTCCGCGACCGGGCGGACAGGACCTGATGATCCTGGTCGATACTTCGGCCTGGATCGAATGGCTGGTCGGCTCGGCAACGGGAAAGCGCCTTGCCCCGCTGCTGCCGGAGCCGGATCGCTGGCTGGTTCCCACCATGGTCCAGCTCGAGCTTGCCAAATGGCTCACCCGCGAGGTTGACGAGGACGCGGCCGATCGCACCATCGCCTTCACCCAGACCTGCCAGGTCGTGACGCTCGACACCCACATCGCGCTGCTGGCAGCCGAGCTTTGCCGCGAGCATCGTCTGGCCACCGCCGATGCCGTCATGCTGGCAAGCGCGCGCATCCATGGCGCGCGCCTGCTGACCTGCGATGCCCATTTCGAGGGTCTCGATGACGTGCAATTCTTCGCCAAACGCCCCCAATAGGTGTCTGCTCAGCCCCTCTCCGCGGCCATCTGCGCATTGATCCCGCGCACCATCATCGCCTCGATCGCGGGCAGGAACTCGGCCGCCGCGCGGGCATCGATGCCGAGCGCCTCGGCCATGGCGAGCGCGGCGGCGAGGTCGAGGCCAAGGACCGCGCCCGGCACGGCGCGCAGCTGGCCGACGAGGCGCTGCGCCAGATCCCAGACCAGAGCGCCCTCGAGCGTGTGCGGTCGGTTCAGGACGGCAGGGCACTGGGCGCAGGTGGTGCTGCAGGCGCGGCAATAGCGCTCGCCTCCGCCGAAGTGCCACTCGGCGAGCCGTGCGAGGCGTTTTTTTCCTCCTCCAGCAGCAGGCCCTTCGCAACATAGCCGAGCTGGAAGGCCTCGAAGAAGGGCAGGAGGTCGAGCAGGGCATCGAGGCCATCGCCGCTCACGGCCAGGGGATTGCCATCGGCATCGCCCACCCCTTCCCAGTCGCGCACCGCGAGCCGCGCCAGCGCCTTGGCCATGGCCACCGCAAGCGCCTCGTTCGAAGCGCCCTCGCCAAGGCCGGCGACCAGCGGATCGCTGCGCGCGGCGGCCATCAGCGCGGTGGTGAGCGGCGCGACCAGCAGGCGCACCCCATGGCCGAGATCGAGCCAGAACGGCGCGCGGGCAAGATCGAGACGGATCATCGGGAACACTCCTCCTTACGCATAGCTGGCGACATCGTTGAGCAGGCGGGCGCGCAGCATGGTGCCCTCGGCCTCGTCGAAGGCGGCGCGCCACTCGTAGCGGGCCTCGACCCCGCCGGGGCCGCTGATCGCGTATTTGCTGCGCGGCAGGAACACCCGCGGCAGCTCGAAGCGCAGGGCATAGCCCTCGGGCATGGTGAGGCCATATTCGAGCGCGACCGGATCGCCATCGCTCGCCTCGCCCATGAGCGTCGCCCCGTCGAAGCGCAGCGCCAGCGTGCCCGTGGCGCTCGCCAGCGTCGGATCGGCGGCATCGATCTTGCCGTCGTCGCGGATCGTGCGGATGCGCTCGAGCGCGTTGGAGAACGTCAGGCTGCCTCCGGTGACCCCGGCCAGCACCGATGCGCCGCGGCGGACATAGCCGCGCGCCTGGGAGAAGCGCCGCGGCGCCCAGCTGGCGGGCGCGGCATCGACCGTGGTGGCGGAGCGCTCCTCACCCTGGGCCACCAGCTGCAGCCGGGCATTGGCCGGCCCCTCCTGGCCGAGCTCGAACTCGATGCTCTCGGCCACGGTGCCCAAGTGCCGGAAGAACACCGGGGTGGCGAGCTTGGGGTGGCCGATCTCGATGGTATGGCTCGGGATCTCGTCGGCGCCGCTTTGCCAGAGGTGCTCATGCCCGCCGCCGGTGAGCCGCGGGCCCGAAGGCGAAGCATGCGAGGCGGCGATGGTGAAGGCATTGCCAGAAGGCCCGGCCGTATCGAAGACGATCTCGAGCCGCTGGGTGCTGGCCGGACGGCTGTAGGTGCACTTGCTGATCTCGGGAT
>JBKBHR010000027.1:0-3377 GCA_046297575.1 Erythrobacter cryptus | reverse complement strand
ATCATCGGCAGCGGAAAGTCGACCGTCCAGTATGCCGGCTCGAAGCGGCGGATCGTGGCATCGGCCTCGGCGCGGCGCGGCCAGGTGACGAGGCGGCTCATTCGCGGATCTCCACGATCGGGATCTCGTCGAAGCGCATCACCCCGGGCACCGGCGCGCTCGCCTCGAGCCGGTCGGTATCGAAGCGCGCCGGCACGTCGAAGGCAAAGCCCGCGCTCACCGCCACGCCGGCCGGCACGGGACTGTCGAAGATGACAAGACCGGTGTCGTGCGCGACCGTGAACCCGGAGGCCTGCTCGATCCCGCCCAGCGCCACGCGCACGCTGCCCGCCACGGGGCGGGTGATGCGGCGAATATGCGCGCTCGGCCCGCTGCCATAGGTCTTGATCAGCTGGAAGAACTGCCGCGCCCCGTCGCCGGTGCCGAGCAGCTGGTCGGTGGGCGAAGGCGCGGCACGAACGCTGCACGACTTCCAGTCGGACCAGTCGCGCAAGCGAAAGCCCCGCGCCCGCCCGGCCCGGGCATGGAAGAAGGCGAGCAGCGCCTCGTGATCGGCAAGGGTGCGCACCCCCGGCGCCACGTTGAAGCGCCGCCGCGCCCCGGCCCAGTTGCGGTTGCGCTGCTCGAAGCCCGATGCCACCTCTGTCACCTCGGTCGAGAACTCCGGCCCCGCACTCGAGCCGATGGAGATGCCGATGGGAAAGAGCACGTCGTCGAAGTCGGTCATTGGGCTCGGTTCTCCCGACTGACTCGAGAGGGCTTGGCGCGCATCGTCATATTCGATATCATGATATCAAAAGGAGGCATGCGATGGCTCAACTGGTGGTTCGCAATCTCGATGAAGAGGTCAAACGGCGGCTGCAGAAACGGGCCCGGCGCCATGGCCGCAGCACGGAAGAGGAAGTGCGCTGCATCCTGCGGCGTGCGGCACTTGAGGAGGATGTGCCCGACATCCCGCTCGGTTCGCGCATCGCCGCCCGCTTTGCCGGCCTGGGACTCAAGCAGGACATTCCCGAGCTGCGCGGTGAGATGGCACAGCCAGCCGTGTTCGACTGATGATCCTGCTCGATACCAACGTCGTCTCGGCTCTGATGCGCGACGAACCGGATCCGGCGATCATTGCCTGGCTCGACAGCTTGCCATCCGGCTCGATCTGGACCTCGACCATCACGGCCTTCGAAATCCGCTTCGGCATCGAGCTTCTGAGCGAGAGCCGCAGGCGCCGTTCGCTTGAGGAAGCCTTCGACCTGGTTCTGGCTTCCGACCTCGAGGGACGGGTTCTTCCCTTCGACGAGGGTGCAGCCGATGCCGCTGCCCGCCTCGCCGCGCGCAGGCGTCAGCAAGGAAAGCCGATCGAAATCCGTGACGTGCAGATCGCCGGCATCGCGCTGGCGCGCAAGACCATGCTGGCGACGCGTAACGTCAGGCATTTCGAGGATACCGGTGTGAACCTCGTAAATCCCTGGTCCGTCTTGCCTTGACCGAGCCTCAGACCCCCCGCCGCCCCTCGCTGAGCATGCGCGCGAGGCGGGCGCCGGCCTGCGCGGCTGAGCGGCGCACCTCCTCGCGATTGCTCACCGGCCCGTTGAAGTTGATCACCACATCGCCCGCTGCGGCCCGCTCGGAGAGCTGCCCGGCGAGCTTGGCGGCCTGGCGGCGGGTGAGCACCACCTCGCCGCGCTCGAGGATCGCGGGCACCTCGTGCGGGCCGAGCCCGGCCACCCCGCCGCCATGGAGCCGCGGCGCGGCAGCGAAGGCAAGCGCGGGCACCCGCCGCATCGGCGCGGGCGCGCCCACCACCCCGCCGGCATGGAAGATCGAACCGAACAGCGAGCCGAAGAGGTTGCCAAGATCCAGCCCTTGCGAGAACATGCGCGCGAGCGGCTCGGTCACCGCCTGGCGGAACACCAGCCGGGCGAGATCGGCAAGGATCGAGTCGATCAGCCCGCGAAAGTCGAGCTTGCCGGTGGTCACGAAGCGGGCGAAGGCATCCTCGGCCGAGCGCAGGGCGCCGGTCAGCGCCTGGCCCAGCCCCTTGCCCCAGTTGGCCGCCTCCTCGGCATAGCGCGCCAGTTCCTCGCGTACCGCCGCCCAGCCGCGCGCGGCCTGCTCGGCCGCCTGCGTGATCACCTCTCCGGCCTCGCGCGAAGCACGCCCCGCGCGCTCGGCCGAACCCTCGGCGCCGCCGCCGGGCTCTCGGCCAGCCGATCCGCCGTTGCCGCCCCCGGCCGCAGCCGCATTGCCGCCGCCACCGATCGCCTCGAGGCGCTCGTCGAGCATGGCGGCGGCCTCGCCAGCCTCGCCGATCCTGCGGTCGGCCTGCTGCATCGCCTCGCCCAGCGCCTCGAGCGCGGCGAGCGGCGCGAGCGCCTGCGCGCGCAGGGCATCGGCGCGGGCAAAGGCCGCATCGCTTTGCTCTCGCGCCTCGCCCGCCATGCGCCCCATTCCTTCGGGCATGGCGAAGGGATCGTCGGCGAAGGCCTCGGCAAAGGCGCGCCTTGCGGCACTGCCGGCCCGCGCCGCGGCCCCGGCGAAGCGGTTGTCGATCCGCGGCAGGTCGATCTCGGGCACCAGCGCGATGCGCCGCTCGGAACCCAACAGGTCGAGCCCGGCATTGGCCGCCGCGAGCAGGCGGTTGATGCCGCGCACGGCGGCGTTCAGCATCCGCTCGAGCGCCCCGATCAGGGCATTGGCGGCGCGCACCGCCAGATCGCCGAGCGCCTGCGGCAGGCGCTGCCAGATCGCAATCGCGGCAGTCAGCGCGGCCTCGAACAGGTTGACCGTGCGGTTGGCGAAGGCCACCACGCCGCGCACCGCGCCATCGAGCGCCTCGAGCACCGCGGCGCGGATCGCGTGCCAGACCGCGGCGATCCGCTCTCCGGCCACCTCAGCGAGGAGGCCCATGCGCTCCCACACCTCGCGCGCGAGATCGCCGAGCAGCGCCAGGGCCTCGCCGAAGCTGCCCGCGCCCTGCACGAGCCGGGAGAACTGGTAGACCAGCTCGCCCGCCGCCACGATCACGAGGCCGATGCCCGTGCGCGCCAGCGCGCCGCGCAGCACCACCAGCCCGGTGGCAAGGCTGCCGGTCGCGAGCGCGGCCGCCGCCAGGCTCGCCACCCAGCGCCCGGCCATGAAGGCGGCCAGGACAAGCCCGGTCGCCACCAGCCGGCCGATATTGTCGATCAGCAGCCCGATCGCCTGGCCCACCACGCCGCTGCGCCGCGCCAGCGCGGCCAGCCCATCGGCGATGGCGATGAGCACCGGGGCGGCGGCCACGGTCAGCTGGTTGACCAGCCCCTGCCAGACCAGCTGCAGCCTTGCGATGGCATCGCCCGCCTCCTCGATCGCCGCGGCATCGCTCTGGGAGACCGCCACGC
>JBKBHR010000026.1:0-10378 GCA_046297575.1 Erythrobacter cryptus | reverse complement strand
TGGAGTTCAGACGTGTGCTCTTCCGATCTGTGCCGATCCCTGCGGATCGGCCCGTGTCGCGCTTTTGCCCGCGGCACCTTGCGGTGCCGAGTGAAGCGGCCGTGCCGATCCCCCGGATCGGCCCGTGTCGCGCTTTTGCCCGCGGCACCTTGCGGTGCCGAGTGAAGCGGCCGTGCCGATCCCCCGGATCGGCCCGTGTCGCGCTTCACTCCCATTCGATCGTGCCGGGGGGCTTGCTGGTATAGTCATAGACCACCCGGTTGATGCCCCTCACTTCGTTGACGATCCTGGTCGCCACCCGGGTGAGGAAGCCGGCATCGAAGGGGAACACATCCGCCGTCATCCCGTCGGTCGAGGTCACGGCGCGCAGCGCGCAGACGCAATCATAGGTGCGCGCATCGCCCATCACCCCCACGGTCTTGACCGGCAGCAGCACTGCGAAGGCCTGCCAGATCGCATCATAAAGCCCGGCATTGCGGATTTCCTCGAGATAGATCGCATCGGCCTTGCGCAGGATATCGCAGCGCTCGCGCGTCACCTCGCCCGGGATGCGGATGGCAAGGCCGGGGCCGGGGAAGGGGTGGCGCCCGACGAAGGCCTCGGGCAGGCCCAGCTCGCGCCCGAGCGCGCGCACCTCGTCCTTGAACAGCTCGCGCAAGGGTTCCACCAGCGCCATGTTCATCCGCTCGGGCAGGCCGCCGACATTGTGGTGGCTCTTGATGGTGACGCTCGGCCCGCCGGTGAAGGAGACGCTCTCGATCACGTCCGGGTAAAGCGTGCCCTGGGCGAGGAAATCGGCCCCGCCGAGCTTCTGTGCCTCGGCCTCGAACACCTCTATGAAGGTCTTGCCGATGAACTTGCGCTTGGCCTCCGGGTCGGTGAGGCCGGCCAGGCCCCCGAGGAACAGGTCCTCGGCCTCCACATGGACGAGCGGGATGTTGTAATGGTCGCGGAACAGCGCCACCACCTCGCGCGCCTCGTTCATGCGCATCAGGCCATGGTCGACGAACACGCAGGTGAGCTGATCGCCGATCGCCTCGTGGATCAGCACTGCTGCGACCGCCGAATCGACCCCGCCCGAAAGCCCGCAGATCACCCGCCCCGCCCCCACCTGGGCGCGGATCTCGGCGATCTTGGCCTTGCGGAACTCGGCCATGGTCCACTTGCCGGCAAGGCCGCAGACATGGCGCACGAAATTGGCGAGCAGCCGCGCGCCATCGGGGGTGTGCACCACCTCGGGATGAAACTGGGTGCCATAGAAGCGCCGCGCCTCGTCGGCGATCACGGCAAAGGGGGCGCCGTCCGAGGTGGCGACGATCGCGAAACCGGGGGCAAGGCGGGTGACCTTGTCGCCGTGGCTCATCCACACCTGGTGGCGCTCGCCCACCTGCCAGAGCCCGTCAAACAGCGCGCATTCGGCGGTGACGGTGAGAAAGGCGCGGCCGAACTCGCCGCCCTCGCCGGTCTCATGGCCCGGGCGCACCTCGCCGCCGAGCTGGTGGGTCATCACCTGCTGGCCATAGCAGATGCCCAGGATCGGCACCCCGGCCTCAAGCAGCAGCTGCGGCGCGCGCGGGCTGCCCTCCTCGGGGACGCTGGCGGGCGAGCCGGACAGGATGATGCCCGCAGGTCTCAAGCGGTGAAAGGCGGCCTCGGCCTGGGTGAAGGGAGCGATCTCGCAATAGACCCCGGCCTCGCGCACGCGGCGGGCGATGAGCTGGGTGACCTGGCTGCCGAAATCGACGATCAGGATGCATTCGCCCGCGGCGGAATCGCCGAGATCGGGGCGGGATGAGGGCGCGTTCATGGCGGCGGATTAGGCCAGCGCGCCCGGCGCTGTCCAGCATCGCCGTGGGGCTGGCCGGCGTTTCCGCAACGCAACATGAAGGGCGCTTCGGCAAATCAGCGGGTTCCCGGGAAAGTGGCCAAAAAGTGTTGCAATCTTTGGAACCAATTTCGCCATTTTCGCATTTGCACAATCGCTGTGTGCGCTGCACCACAGTTGCAAACAGCAACCGAATGCCGGGAAACGGCATCACCTGTTCAACACCCTCTCATCATCCGGAGTTTGATCCATGCGCTTTGCTTTTCCTCTGCTCGTTCTTGCCGCCGCGGCGGCTCCTGCGCTTGCCGCGCCTGCTGCCGGTGACCGCGTGACCGTGCGCATCGCCTATGGTGATATCGATGTGACCAGCCCCGAAGGCCGGGCCGCGATCGAGGCGCGCATCGATGCCAAGCTGCGCAAGGTCTGCGCGATCGAGAACGCCGCGCGCTACGGCTATGGCCGCCCGGTGGTTGACGAGAAGTGCCTCGCCGATGCCAAGCTCGCCGCGCTTGCCGAGGTCGAGCGTGTCGCCGCGCTCGAGGCGCGCCGCGGCCGCGCGGTGGCGGCCAACTGAGCCTTCCCCTCGGGCTCAAGCGAGCGGCCGTCGGAGCGATCCGGCGGCCGTTTGCTTTGGTGGAGCCAGCCAGATATTGCATTTCATGCAACTAGCCTTGGCGTTTTCGCATTTGAATTCGGTTTGATCGAACACCAATTGCTTTGGCACGCGATGGGCGTGCCGGGCTCCCTCTCCAACCCGGCGTTCCTGCCTTGCGGCATGGCCATCGCCCGGCAGCCGCCAGCCGAACACGGCCCGGTTGCCCGCCTGCCGGATCAGGCCTGATCGGCGAGCTTTCCCCCCGGCTCGCGATCCCGCCGATCCCCGCCCGCGCCTCGCGCCGGCGTGCAGCGAAAGAGACGCGGCCACCCTCCTCCCCCCCTGAAACGGTGGCCGCGTCTCACGCCGCCGCGCGCGACCGGGGATGCCGGAGACAAGGCGCGGCGTGCTTGCATTTTCCGCTTGCGGTGATGAATTATTTTCAGTCTCACAGGAGATTGAAAATTGCGTGCAGATTTCTAGATTGTGCGCAGACCCGGGCGATCCTCCCCTCTCTCTCCCCCCTTGGTCGCCCGGGTTTTCCCCCAAGCACAACAGAACAGGGAAACCCAAGCATGAGCATGATCGGCGAAAGGGCGCTTGCCCTGGTGCTGGCGCTGGCTGCCAGCGGCACCGCGTTCAACACTTTCATTGTGTAAGCGCCAGGCGCAAGGCGCCCTCTCCATGGCGGCCCGGCCTCTCGCGCTGAGGGGCCGGGCCGTGCCATATCTGTCGCCCCGCGCGCGCCCCCACCGCGCGCGTGCTTGCCGGCCTATTCGACACCGCCCAATTGCGCCGCCCTTTCGCGCAGGCTGGTCTTGAGCAGCTTGCCGATATGGCTGCGCGGCATCTCCTCGATCCGGTGCAGCGCGGCGAGCCGCTGGGTCTTGCCCAGCCGGGCATTGACCGCGGCGAGGATGCTCGCCGTATCGGCGGCGCCCTCCTCGAGCACCACGAAGCCCACCGGGCTTTCCCCCCAGCGGCGCGAAGGCACGCCCACCACCGCCGCCTCGATCACCCCGGGCTCCTTGACCAGCTCGGCCTCGAGATCGCTGGGATAGATGTTGAAGCCGCCCGAGATGATCATGTCCTTGGCCCGGCCGACCAGTTCGACAAAGCCGTCCGCATCCACCCGGCCGATATCGCCCATGCGCATCCACACCGCGCCGGTGGCAGGATCGATCCACTGGGCTTCGGCAGTCTTGTCGGGGCGGTTGTTGTAGCCGCTCATCATCGTCAGGCTGCGCCCGACGAGGTGGCCGGGGGTGCCGGGGGGCACCTCGCGGTCCTCATCGTCGAGCACCTTGAGTTCGCTGCCCGGCGCTGGCCGGCCGACAGTGTGGAGCTTGTCGGGAAATTCGTGGGCCGCGAGCAGGCACACCACGCCGCCCTCGGTCATCGAATAGATCTCGATCAGCCCCCCCGGCATGCGGCGCAGCACCTCGCGCTTCAATTGGGCGGAAAAGGGCGCCGAGGTGCAATATTTGAGCCTGAGGCTTGAGAGGTCGAAATCATCGAAGCCGGGAAAATCCATCAGCCGCTGGTATTGCACCGGCACCAGCATGGTGATGGTGGTGCGATCGGCCTCGGCGTGTTGCAGCCAGCGCGCGCAATCGAACTTGCCCATCACCCGCACGCAGCCCCCCGCCAGCAGCACCGGCAGGAAGGCGACCATGGTGGTGTTGGAATAGAGCGGGGTCGAGGCGAGCGAACGCACCTCCAGCCCGGCATTGAGATAGCTGAGCGCGGTTGCCGCAAATTGCCGCCAGCGCATCAGGTGCGAATGGACGATGCCCTTCGGGATCCCGGTGGTGCCCGAGGAATAGATGATGTTGAAGGGGTCCTTGGGCTCGGGGGTGAAGGCGGGCGCGCGGGCGCCGGGCGGGGCCATCCATTGCTCGATGTGCTCGAGCGGCACGCGGACGAGATCGGCCATGAAATCGGGGCCGAGTTCGTCCGCCTTGGCGGCATCGATGAACAGGTGGAGCGCGCCCGAATCGCGCGCCATGCCTTCCAGTTGCTCGCGCGAGGCGCTGGTGGTGAGCGGGGCGGCCACGCCCCCGGCGCGCACTGCGGCGAGGAACGCAATCGCATATTCGACGCTGGACGTGCCGAGGATCGCCACCGATTGCCCGCGCCTGAGGCCGGTTTCCACCAGCCGTGCCGCCAGCCGCTCGACCAGGCCGACCAGTTCCGCCCAGTAAACTTCGCGCTTGTCATCGCGCAGGGCAAGCGCGTCCCCCTTGATGCGCGCCCATTCGATCAGGATGTCGGGGAAGGAGCCGAAGGGCTCGGAAAGGCGGGCGATCATCGTCTCGTTGCTCATGGAGGCCATCCATAACCGCGGCGCGCGCGCGCGCAAGGCGATTGCCAGCCGGCGCGCCCACGTGGCAGGAGCAGGGCAGGGACAAGAGGGGATAAGGCGATGATCGGCACGCGGGCGGCGATCACGGTGGCAATGGCGCTGGCGGTGCTGGCGACCGGGCCGGCGGCGGCGCGGGGGGAAGCGGTGGGGCAAGCGCCCGCCGCAGCCGAAGCGCGCGCCAAGCCCGGGCGCGTGACCGTGGTGCTTGCCCATCCCGATGACGAACTGACCATGGCCCCGGCGCTGGCGGCCCTCGCGCGTGAAGGCGCGCGGGTCGAGCTCGCCTATGCCACGCTCGGCGATGCCGGGCCGGGGGTTTCGGGCCTGGCGCCGGGCAAGGCCTTGGGTGAGGCGCGTTACCGCGAGGCCCTGTGCGCTGCCGAGGCGCTCGGCGCAGGCGCTTTGGCCAGCCTCGATCGCGGCGATGGCCGGCTGGGGATCGCCGCGCACCAGCCGGGCAGCTCGGCGCGGGCGCTGCGCGATGATCTTGCCGCCTGGCTCGGCGAGACCGATCTCATCCTCACCTGGGGGCCGGATGGCGGCTATGGCCATGCCGATCACCGCATGGTGAGCGCGATCATCACCGAGATCGTCCAGGCCCTGCCCGCCGCGCGCCGCCCGCGCCTGCTCTATGTCGCCATTCCCGCAGGCCGCCTGCCCCCCGTGCCCGAGATGGCCGGGTGGGCCACCACTGATCCTGCGCTCCTGACCGAGACGATTGCCTATACCCCCGCCGATCTCGAGGCGGCCAAGGCTGCCGCCATGTGCCACGCCACCCAGTTCGACGAAGCCACGCGCGTGGGGATGATGGCGCTGCTTGATGCCACCATGTGGCAGGGCAAGGTGCATTTCCGCCCGGCCTTCTAGGCCCCCGCTCGCACGGCCCCTGCCATTGGTGGAAAAGCCGCGCCATGCCCCGATGCGCGGTTGGGTTTCGCGGCGCGAGCGCCTATATGATCGGCATGAGCGACACCACCAATCCGACCTCCGGAAAGCGCCCCAATGCCAGCGAATATGGCGCGGAATCGATCAAGGTTTTGAAGGGCCTCGATGCGGTGCGCAAGCGCCCGGGGATGTATATCGGCGACACCGATGACGGCTCGGGCCTGCACCACATGGTGTTCGAGGTCTCCGACAATGCCATCGACGAGGCGCTGGCCGGACATTGCGACCTGGTGCTGATCGAACTCAACCCCGATGGCAGCGTCAGCGTCGAGGACAATGGCCGCGGCATCCCCACCGACATCCACCCCGAGGAGGGCGTCTCGGCGGCCGAGGTGATCATGACCCAGCTGCATGCCGGCGGCAAGTTCGAGAACACCTCGGACGACAATGCCTACAAGGTTTCAGGCGGGCTTCACGGCGTGGGCGTCTCGGTGGTCAATGCCCTGTCGGAATGGCTTGAACTGACCATCTGGCGCGATGGGCTTGAGCACTGGATGCGCTTTGAGCATGGCGATCCGGTCGCGCCGTTGAAGGTCGTGGGCGAGGCCCCGCTGGTGGCGCAGGGCGGCGATGCCATGGGCCGCAAGAAGGGCACGCGCGTCACCTTCAAGGCCAGCGGCGAGACCTTCAAGAACGTCACCGAGTTCGATTTCGACAAGCTCGAGCACCGCTACCGCGAGCTTGCCTTTCTCAATTCCGGGGTGCGCATCCTGCTGCGCGACAAGCGCCATGCCGAGCATCTCGAGCACGATCTCTGTTACGAGGGCGGGATCGCCGCCTTTGTCAAATGGCTCGATCGCAACAAACAGCCGCTCATTGCCGAGCCGATTTCGGTCTCGGCCGAAAGGGACGGGATCGGCATCGATGTCGCGCTCGAGTGGAACGATTCCTATTACGAGAACGTGCTCGCCTTCACCAACAACATCCCCCAGCGCGATGGCGGCACGCACCTTGCCGCCTTCCGCGCCGCGCTCACCCGCACGCTCAACGCCTATGCCGAGCGCTCGGGGATGCTCAAGAAGGAGAAGGTGAGCCTTTCGGGCGAGGACATGCGCGAAGGCCTGACCGCGATTGTCTCGGTCAAGCTGCCCGATCCCAAGTTCTCGAGCCAGACCAAGGACAAGCTGGTCTCCTCCGAGGTGCGCCAGCCGCTCGAATCGCTGATGAGCGACAAGATGAGCGAATGGCTCGAGGAAAACCCCGCCGAGGCCCGGGCGATCATCCAGAAGGTCATCGATGCCGCCGCCGCGCGCGAGGCCGCCCGGCGGGCGCGCGAGATGAGCCGCAAGGGGGCGATGAGCATTGCCTCGCTGCCCGGCAAGCTCGCCGATTGCCAGGAGCGCGATCCGGCCAAGTCCGAGCTGTTCCTGGTCGAGGGCGATTCGGCAGGCGGCAGCGCCAAGCAGGGCCGCGACCGCAAGACCCAGGCGATCCTGCCCTTGAAGGGCAAGATCCTCAATGTCGAGCGCGCCCGGTTCGACCGGATCATCTCCTCCAAGGAAGTGGGCACCCTGATCCAGGCCTTGGGCACCGGCATCCGCGACGAGTTCAACCTCGAAAAGCTGCGCTATCACAAGATCATCATCATGACCGACGCGGATGTGGACGGCGCCCATATCCGCACGCTGCTCCTGACCTTCTTCCACCGCCAGATGCCCGAGATCATCCGCGCCGGGCACCTGTTCATCGCCCAGCCGCCGCTCTACAAGGTCTCCAAGGGCAGGAGCGAGGTCTATCTCAAGGATCAGGCCGCGCTCGATCGCTACCTCGTCGATGCCGGGCTGCAGGGGCGGGTGCTGGAAACCGCCAGCGGCACCCGCGCGGCCGAGGATCTGCGCGCGCTGGTCGATGCGGCGCTGAGGCTCAAGAACCTGCTCGCCTTCGTCCCGCGCCGCTATGACAGCGCGATCGTCGAACAGATGGCGCTGAGCGGCGCGCTCGCCCCAGGCCTGTCCGGCGCGGCGCTGGCCGAGGCGCTGGCGCGCACCGCCGCGCGGCTCGGCGCGGGCGATGGCGACGCGCGCTGGAGCGCGGCGCTCGAGGCAGATGGCACGGCGGTGTTCGAGCGGGTCTGGCGCGGGGTCACCGACAGGCACGCAATCGACGCGCGCTTCCTTGCCAGCACCGAGGCGCTCAAGCTCGATGCGCTCGCCGCCGTCCAGGCCGAGGCCTATGCCACCCCGGTGCGGCTGGTGCGCGCGGGCGCCGGGGCCGAGGAGCGCGACAGCGAGCCTGCCGCCGAGGGGCCGGGCGCGCTTGCCGGCGAGGAGGAAGAGGCCGCGCCGCAGCCGGTGACGGCACTTCCCGATGCGATCAGCCGCCCGACCCAGCTGCTCGAGGCGA
This sequence comes from Erythrobacter cryptus, assembly GCA_046297575.1. Classification (GTDB taxonomy): domain Bacteria; phylum Pseudomonadota; class Alphaproteobacteria; order Sphingomonadales; family Sphingomonadaceae; genus Erythrobacter; species Erythrobacter cryptus_A. The sequence goes on along the minus strand of JBKBHR010000026.1, from coordinate 2,305 downwards.
TCTTCGCCGCCGGGCGCAAGGGCCTGTCGATCCAGCGTTACAAGGGGCTGGGCGAGATGAATGCCGAGCAATTGTGGGAAACCACGCTCGATCCCGCCAACCGCGCGCTGCTCCAGGTCAAGGTCGAGGATGGCGATGTCACCGACGAGATCTTTACCCGCCTGATGGGCGATATCGTCGAGCCGCGGCGCGCCTTCATCCAGGACAATGCCCTCAATGTCGCCAATCTCGATGTGTGATCGCCCGATCACGGCGCGCGCCCTGGTCCGCCGCGGCCCCGCGCCCCCCCGCTGACGCTTCGCGGAAAGCCCCCGTCATGGCCCACCTGCCCCAGCGCACCGCCGATCTGCAGCACGCCAGCTTCCTCCTGATCCTTGCCGTTGTCAGCCTGCTGATGGCGGTGATCATCTGGCCCTTTGCCCAGCCGCTGCTGTGGGCGGGGCTGGCGGCGATCATGTTCCAGCCGCTCTACCGCGCGGTGCTCAGGCGCCTGCGCGGCAAGCGCAACCCGGCGGCGGTGCTGAGCCTTCTCATCATCTTCTTCGCGGTGATGGTGCCGGCGCTGTGGCTCACCACGCTGGTGGCGCAGGAAGCGATCGCGCTGGTGGCGCGGCTCCAGCAGCAGCCGCTCGATCTGGCCGGCCTGTTCAACCGCGTCCATGACATGCTGCCCGAGGTCGCCCGCGATGCCATTGATCGCAGCGGCTGGGGCGATGTCGCCATGGTGCAGACCCGCCTCCAGGAGCTGCTGACCCAGAGCGCCGGGATGATCGCCAGCCAGGCGGTCTCGATCGGCAGCGGGGCGCTGAGCTTTGTTCTGTCCTTTGGCGTGGCGCTCTACGTGATGTTCTTCCTCCTGCGCGATGGCGAGCGGATCGGGCGCACGGTGCTGTGCGCGGTGCCGGTGGAGCGCGCGATCGCCGATCGCCTCGCCGAGCGTTTCCTCGGGATCGTGCGCGCCACGATCAAGGGCACCGGGGTGGTGGCGATCGTGCAGGGGGCGCTCGGCACGCTCACGCTCACCATCGCCGGGGTGCCCTCGGCGCTGCTGCTCGGGGTGGTGATGGGGATCTTCGCGCTGGTGCCGGTGATCGGCTCGGGTGCGGTGTGGGTGCCGGCGGGGCTGTGGCTGCTGATCTCGGGGGCGACCTGGCAGGGGCTGTTCGTGCTGCTGGTGGGTTTCTTCATCATCTCCTCGGCCGACAACGTGCTGCGCCCGATCCTGGTGGGGCGCGATACCGGCATTCCCGACTGGATCATCCTCATCACCACGCTGGGCGGGATCAGCCTCGTGGGCTTTTCCGGCATCGTGCTCGGCCCGCTGGTGGCCGGGCTGTTCCTCGCCAGCTGGTCGATCCTGCGCGAACAGCGCGAAGCCGACGCGGAGAGCGCGCGCAGCGGCGGGATCAGGGTTGATGCCTCGGGCCACGTGCCTGACGAGGCCGAAGCGGCAGACGCAGGCTAGGGCGTGCTGCCGCGCGTCACCCCCGGCAGCCAGGGCGAGGCGGCAGGTCGGCTGGCGCTGGCGGCGCTGGTGGTGGTGCTGCTGCCGGCGCTGCCCTTCGGCACCTTGCTTGCCTATCCCTTCCTCATCCTCACCACCTGGTTCCACGAGATGGGCCATGGCCTTGCCGCCATGGCGCTGGGGCAGGATTTCGAGCGGCTGATGATCTTTGCGAGCGGCTCGGGCGTGGCGCAATATCGCCTGGCCGAAGGCACCTCGCCGCTGGTGCGCGCCGCGATCGCCGCGGGCGGGCCGCTGGCGCCGAGCCTGGTGGGCGCGGGGCTGATCGTGGCGAGCGCCCATCCGCGCGCCTGGCGGGCGGTGCTGTGGCTGGTGAGCGCCGCGATCCTGGCGAGCACCATCATCTGGGTGCGCGCCCCGGTGGGCTATGCGGTGCTGCCGCTGCTTGCGGCCTTCCTCGCGCTGGTGGCCTGGCGCGCCCGGCCCGCGGCGCTGCGCTTCACGCTCCAGTTTCTGGGCGTGCTCGCCGCGCTCAGCATGCTGCGCGATGCCGGCTATCTGTTGAGCGCAAGCGCGGTGATCGATGGCAAGACCTTCCTTTCCGATACCGGGCAGATCGCCGCGGCGCTGGGCCTGCCCCATTGGTTCTGGGCCGGGCTGATCGTGGTTCTGGGCGGGCTCATCACCGGCCTGGCGCTGCGCTATGCCCTGGCCGAGCACGGGACTGTCAGGAATTTCGTGTGTGGGCGGGCGGTTGAACATTAGGCCGCCATGGCCTTGATGAAGCGCTCACCGAACAGGACGGCGAACTGGGCCTTGGCCATGGACCACTCACGTGGC
>JBKBHR010000025.1:0-15511 GCA_046297575.1 Erythrobacter cryptus | reverse complement strand
CGGGCGACCTCGCGATAGGCTTCTTCCTCGCCGCCCAGATCGCGGCGGAAGCGGTCCTTGTCGAGCTTTTCGCCGGTGGTCATGTCCCACAGGCGGCAGCCATCTGGGCTGATCTCGTCGGCAAGGATCACCCGGCTGTAATCGCCATCATAGATGCGGCCGAATTCGAGCTTGAAGTCGATGAGGCGGATGTCGATCGCGGCGAACATCCCGCAAAGGAAATCGTTGATGCGGATCGCCATCGAGGAAATGTCGTGCATCTCCTCGTGGCTGCACCAATTGAAGCAGGCGATGTGTTCCTCGGCCACCAAGGGATCGCCGAGGGCATCGTCCTTGTAGTAATATTCGATCAGGGTGTGAGGCAGCGGCTCGCCTTCCTCAAGCCCAAGGCGCTTGCACAGCGAACCGGCGGCAACGTTGCGCACCACCACCTCGAGCGGGATGATGTCCACCTGCCGGATCAGCTGCTCGCGCATGTTGAGCCGGCGGATGAAGTGGGTGGGGATGCCGATGTGGGCAAGGCGGGTGAAGACGTGCTCGCTGATGCGGTTGTTGATCACGCCCTTGCCCGCGATCGTGCCCTTCTTCTCGGCGTTGAAGGCGGTGGCATCGTCCTTGAAATATTGGATGAGCGTGCCCGGCTCCGGCCCCTCATAGAGGATCTTGGCCTTGCCTTCATAAAGCTTGGTGCGGCGGGACATCGGCGGTTTCCCTTATCAGCGAATGGTGCCCGGGGGCGGATTTGAACCACCGACACGCGGATTTTCAGTCCGCTGCTCTACCCCTGAGCTACCCGGGCATTCGCTGCAAGCGACGGGTCGGGCAGGCGTTGCTTTCCCCGGCGAGCAAATGAGAGCGGCCCTATGGCGAAGGCGGCTGGGCTTGGCAAGGGGGTTTTCGCGCTCTTGAGGGCCGGTCTCGCGCGCCGGCGCTATTCGTCTTCTGCCGGGCCCTCGCGGGCAAGATCATCCGGCTCGGCGGGCGGGCCGGGGACGGCGTAGGAATCGGAAAACCAGCGCGCAAGGTCACGGTCGCGGCAGCGGGCCGAGCAGAACGGGTGATGCGCTGCCTGGCGCGGCTTGCCGCAGATCGGGCAGGGCTTGTGGGCAGAAAGGCTCATTGGCCAACAAGCTGGGCATTGGCCGCAATGATGGCAAGGCCCGGATCGCTGCGGATTTCGAGGCTCCGGCCGGTGCGCCGCGCCAACGCTTCGCGCCAGGCCGGGACGATCCGGGCTTCAAGCGCGGGATGAACCATGAGCTCGATCACCCGCCCGGTGCCACCCGCCTCGGCCGCGATCTCCGCCCGGCGCAGCGCCATGCGCGCGGCCATGCCAAGCCGCTGATGGGCGAATCGGTGGATCAGCGAGGGGCCTTCGAGCCGGGCTACCAGCTGGACGAGGCCAAAGCCGTTCATCGCCGTGCGCTCATGCGGCCAGTCAGCCAGCGCCATCGCGAGCGCGGCGTCGACCGCGCGGCGATCATCGCGTGCGGCGAGCGTGGGAAAATCGATGGCGATATTGCCGCCCAGATCAAACCACGCCAGCGCCCAGGCTATCGCGGGGACGGCGGCGAGCGCAAGGCTGCGCGGCGCGCCGATCCCGTCGATGTCGATCACGCTCATCGCCGCCGTGGTGCCGATTAGGATCTCCCCGCCGGGAAAGTCGAGCCGGGCGTTGGCCGCGGCCTGCCACACCTCCTCCCACAGCCCCGCGGGAAAGCGCGGCACGATCCGCCCCTCGGGAAAGGGCGAGGGCAGCGGCCCGGTGCCGGCCACGCGCGCCTGGGCGCGCTTCAGCCGCCCGCGCTCGGCCATCGGCGCCCGGGTGATCACCAGCGCAAGCGAAGCGCCCTCGCTCACGCCCTGCGGCAGGTGATCGACCAGCGCCTCGCGCCCGTCATCGAGCCGCGCCAGCCCGCGCCGCGTGCCCTTGAGCTTGGCGACAAGTTGCCCGCGCGTCTGTGTGCCAGCGGCCAGTTCTTCGGGCCAGCTCAGCCTTGCGGCGCGCACCTGCCCGCCTTCGACGAGCAGCGCGCGCCTTTCCCCGATCCCTTCCTCGATCAGCCATTCTGCCGCGCCGCGCTCAGGCAAGGGCGAACCCCGCCGCCTTGAGCAGCGCCCGGGTTTCATAGAGCGGCAGGCCCATCACCCCCGAATGGCTGCCTCTGATCCACTGGATCAGCCCTTCGGCGCTGCCCTGGATGGCATAGCCCCCGGCCTTGCCGCGCCATTCGCCCGAGGCAAGATAGGCGGCGATCTCCTGCTCGGTGAGGCGCTTGAAGCGCACCACGGTTTCGCTCACGCGCGCGCGGCAACTGCCATCGGGGCCGCGCAGCACCACGCTGGAGAAGACCTGGTGCCGCCGCCCGCTCATCAGGGCAAGGCAGGCGCGCGCCTCGGCCTCGGTTTCGGCCTTGGGCAAGATCCGTCGCCCCACCGCCACCACCGTATCGCCCGCAAGTACGAAGCCGGGGGCGGACACGGCCTTAGCCTTCTCCAGCCCCATGCGCAGAGCATAGGTGCGGGGGCGCTCGCCCTTCAGCGCTGTCTCATCGATGGCAGCGGGGGCGATGGCATCGGGCACAAGGCCCAGCCGGGCGAGCAATTCACGCCGCCGCGGCGAGGCCGAGGCCAATGTGAGGTGAGGAGCGCCCATCGGGCGGGCCGGTGGCCCCTATTGCGGCCCGGGGCCGCCGCGACCCGGCATGAAGCGATAGGTGATGCGCGCCTTGGTGAGATCATAGGGCGTCAGCTCGCACAGCACCTCATCGCCCACCAGCACGCGGATGCGGTTCTTGCGCATCTTGCCGGCGGTGTGGCCGAGCACTTCATGGCCGTTTTCAAGCTCCACCCGGAACATCGCATTGGGCAGCAGTTCGACCACGCGCCCGCGCATTTCGAGGAGTTCTTCCTTGGCCATGTAATTCCTTTGAGACTCGTGGCTGGGCAAAGACGCCCGTCGATGCGGGCCAGCGCTTTAGCGATGCGGGAACCAAAAGGGAAGGCTCGTGCTTTAGGCGCGGGACGTGAAGCCCCCGTTCATGTGGGAGCCAGCCTTGCGGCGGCAGGTCAGGGCCCGATGCGGTCCCGGCCGGATGGGACCGGTAACAAGCCGCCCTGCCGCCCGAGATCGATTGCAAAAGGGACAAGATGCACCTCTCCCCGTTCATCCGCGCCGCCCTGCGCGCTGGCACGGCGCTTGCCGGTCTTGCCGCAATGTTCCCCGCCAGCGCCGCTGGCAATGCCGCGGCCCAGCCGCAACCTGCCGCCCCGCCCCCCGCCGAAAGCGAGGAGGAGGTTGCCAGCGCCAATGACGCCGGGATCGGCATCAACGGCGAGATCGTGGTGCGCGCCGGGCGGCTGCGCGGGCAATTGACGGTGGAGCAGGCCCCGCTCTTGCAGCTCAACGAGGAGGCGATCGCGGCCGAGGGCGTCACCTCGATTACCGATCTCATCGCCCAGATCAGCGCCCGCACCGGCTCGGCCCGCGGCCGCGGCGGCGGCGGGCAGCCGGTCATTCTGGTGAACGGCATCCGCATCGGCTCGTTCCGCGAATTCGCCAATTACCCGCCCGAGGCGCTGGCGCGGGTCGAGGTGTTTCCCGAGGAAGTGGCCCAGCGCTTCGGCTTTCCCCCCGATCGCCGGGTCATCAACCTCATCCTCAAGGACAATTACGCCAACCGCCAGATCGACTTTGAATATGAAGGCCCCTCGCGCGGGGGCTATGTCCGCAACGAACAGCAGTTCGGGCTGCTCAAGATCGCCGATGGCGGGCGGATCAATCTCAATCTCCAGGTCGAGGACACCTCGCTCCTGAGCGAGGCCGAAAGGGGCGTGGCGCAGACCCCGGGCTCGCTTTCACAGGTGGCGGGCGATCCCGATCAGGCGCGCTTTCGCAGCCTGCTTGCCGATACGCTCGATTTCGAGGGCAACCTGTCCTGGGCCAAGGCAATCATCGACAGCGGCACCTCGCTCAGCGCCAACGTGAACTATGCGCGCAGCGAAAGCCGCAGCCTCGATGGGCTCAACACCGTGGTGCTGCGGGCTCAGCCCGGCGATCCGGGCGTGATTCGCACCTTTGGCGCGGACACGCCGCTGGCGCGCCTGACTTCGACCGACACCCTTTCCTCGGCCGGATCGCTGACCCGCCCGCTCAACAATTTCCGCCTCACCAGCACCTTCGATGCCTCCTTCTCGGAGAGCGAGACGCGCATTTCCCGGCGCTTCGATACCACCGCGCTCGAGCAGGCGGCGCTCGCCGGCACGCTCGCGCCCGATGGGCCGTTGCCCGGCAATGCAGCCGCCGGCTTTGATGTCGCGCGCAGCCGCAACCTTGCCGGCACCATGCTCACCACGCTCAATGGCCCGCTTGTCGAGCTGCCCGCGGGCGAAGTGCTGGCAACCTTCGATGTCGGGCTGGATTGGCGCCGCATCGAAAGCGCCGACACCCGCACGCTGCAGGACGTGACGCTCACCCGCCGTCAGCTTTCGACCGGGGCCAATCTCGTGGTGCCGCTTACCAGCCGCCGCGCCGGGGTGGCCGATGCGCTCGGCAGCTTCACCCTCAATCTTCAGGCGGGGCTCGAGGATTTCAGCGATTTCGGGGTGCTGGGTGATTGGAACGCGGGGCTCACCTGGTCGCCGGTCGATGGGCTTGACCTTTCGGCCACCTATATCTGGCGCGAGGTCGCCCCGGGGCTGGCGGCGCTGGGCAATCCGGTGGTGGTCAATTTCAACGTGCCGGTGTTCGATTTCGTGCGCGGCGAGACCGTGCTTGCCGATGTCACCACCGGGGGCAATCCCGCGCTGCCGCCCGAGACCCAGCGCGACTGGAAGTTTGCCGCCAATTGGGAATTGCCGTTCTGGGACAACACCCGGCTGGCGGTGGAATATATCCGCAACCGCTCCGACAATGTGGTGAGCGCCTTTCCGCAGATCACCGCCGAGATCGAGGCGGCCTTCCCCGGAAGGGTGACGCGCGATGCGGACGGGCGGCTGATCGCGGTGGATCGGCGCCCGGTGAGCTTTGCCGCGACCCGCGCCAACCGGCTGCAGTTCACCTTTTCCACCAATGGCAGCTTCGGCGCGCCGGCGGGAAGTGGCGGGGGTGGCGGCTTTGGCGGCGGGCGCGGTGGCGGTGAGCGCGCGGCAGCGCTGGCCGCGGCGGCGGCTCCACAACCGGCCCCGCCCACCACCGGCCCGGCTCCGGCGGCAGGTGGAGGTGCGCCGGAGCGTCCTGCGGGCGGCGGGTTTGCGGGCGGCGCGGCCAGCCCCACGCCCGAGCAGCGCGCTCAGTTCATGGCCTTCCGCGCGCGCCTGTGCGCCGAGGACGGCGAGGCCTTCCTCGCGCGGCTGGTGGGCGCGATCGAACGCGGCGAGGACATTGCCGCCGCCTATCCCGATATTGATCCGGCGCGCCTTGCCCCGCTGATCGCGCGGCTGCGCGGGGCCGATGGCAGCATCGATCCGGCGCGCCTCGCGCAGTTCCGCAGCCGCATCTGCAGCATCGATCCGGCGCTGATCGGCGGGGCGCCGGGGCAGGGCGCTCCAGGGCAGGGTGGCCCGGGACAGGGCGTCCCCGGCGGGATGCCGCCGCAGTTTGCCGCCTTCCGCGCCCGTGCCTGCGGGCCGGATGGCACCGCGGCGATCGCCGAGCTAGTCGGCAAGATCGAGCGCGGCGAGGATGTTTCGGCCGAGCTGCCCGGGGTCGATCCGGCCTTCATCAAGCTTGCGCTTGATCGTTCGCGCGGCCCGGATGGCACCATCCCGCCCGAGGCGCTGGCGCAGTTCCGGGAGCGCTTCTGCGCCGCAGCGCCGCCTGCCGGCGGGCAGGGCGGGGCGAGCACAGGCCCGGCAGCGGGCGGCGGCGGCGCGCCTGCGAGTGGGCCGGCCTTCAACCCGCTGGCCCAGCGCAATTTCCAGGGCTGGCGCTATTTCTTCAACCTCACCCACACGATCGAGCTTGATAACACCATCCTCATCGCCAATGGCCTTGCCCCGCTCGACCAGCTCGACGGGGAGGCGACCGGGGCCTTTGGCCTCCCGCGCCATTCGAGCCGGCTCGAGGCCGGGTTGTTCGGCAAGGGGCTGGGCCTGCGCCTCTCGGGCATCTATACCGGCAAGACCAGGCTCGAGGGGGCAGCGGGCACCAGCGACCTGTTCTTCGACGACATCGTCACCTTCAACCTGCGCCTGTTTGCCAATCTCGGCGAGGTGACCGGCAAAAACGAGGGCATCTTCAAGGACCTGCGCGTCAGCCTGGTGGCCGACAACCTGTTCGATGCCCAGCGCCGGGTGCGCGATTCGGCCGGCAACACGCCGATCAACTACCAGCCCTTCGTGATCGATCCGCTCGGGCTCTACCTCGGGATTGACCTCAGGAAGCTGTTCTAGCGCGCGTTCGGGGCAGGGGCTGGCGGGCGGCGGGAATTGCCAAGCGCCCCCGGCAGCCCTTATGGGCCTGCCCATGGCCCGAACCCCGGCAGGCAGCCTCCAGGATCCGCGCGGCGCTGCGCGTTTCAACGAGGAACGCGCCGCCACCACGCTCGCCAGCGCCCAGCCCGATATCGAGGCCGGGCTCGCTGCGATCCGCGAGACGGTGAAGGTGCTCAAGCCCGTGCCCGGCGTCTATCGCATGTGCGACAGCCGCGGCGAGGTGCTCTATGTCGGCAAGGCGCGCAGTCTCAAGGCGCGGGTGGCCAACTACACCCAGTTTGCTGCCCTGCCCAGACGGCTCCAGCGCATGGTCAGCCAGACCCGCTCAATGGAGATCGTCGTCACCAATTCCGAGGCCGAAGCGCTGCTGCTCGAGGCCCAGCTGATCAAGCGCTTCCGCCCGCCCTTCAACGTGCTGCTGCGCGACGACAAGAGCTTTCCCTTCATCCTGCTGCGCGCCGATCACCCCTTCCCGCGCATCCAGAAGCACCGCGGTGCGCGCCGCGCCAAGGGCAATTACTACGGGCCCTTTGCCAGCGCCGGGAGCGTCAACACCACCTTGAACGCGCTGCAGAAGCTGTTCCTGCTGCGTTCGTGCACCGACAGCTATTTCAACAACCGCGACCGGCCCTGCCTGCTCTACCAGATCAAGCGCTGCTCGGCCCCCTGCGTCGGGCGCATCAGCGAGGCGGACTATGCCGCGCTGGTGCGCCAGGCGAAGGACTTCCTTGCCGGCAAGAGCTCGCAGGTGCAGGCCGATCTCGAACGGCAGATGGCCGAGGCCGCCGCCGCGCTCGACTTCGAGACCGCGGCGATCCTGCGCGATCGGCTGCGCGCGGCGACCTTCATCCAGGGCGCGCAGGCGATCAACGCGCAAGGGCTGGGCGATGCCGATGTCTTCGCGCTCGCGGCCAAAGGCGGGGTGATCGCGGTGCAGGGCTTCTTCATCCGCGGCGGGCAGAACTGGGGCCACCGCGCCTTCTTTCCGCGTCACACCGCCGAGGTGGATGAGGCCGAGGTGCTCGCCAGCGTGCTGCTGCAATTCTACGAGGAGGTGCCCCCGCCGCCCACCATCCTGCTCGATCGCGCCCTTCCTGAAAGCGACCTCATTGCCGCGGCGCTTACCGGCCTTGCCGGGCGCAAGGTGCGCCTTTCCGTGCCAGAGCGTGGCGACCGGCGCCGGCTGCTCGCCCAGGCTGAGCGCAATGCCCGCGAGGCGCTCGACCGGCGTTTGGCCGAAACCGGCACCAAGGCGCGGCTCAACCGCGAGCTGGCAGAGTTTCTCGAGCTCGATGCCCCCCCGCAGCGCATCGAGATCTATGACAACAGCCATATCCAGGGCGCCAAGGCGGTGGGGGCGATGGTGGTTGCCGGGCCGGAGGGCTTCGAGAAGGGCCAGTATCGCAAGTTCAACATCCGCATGGCCCAATCGAACGATGATTTTGCCATGCTGCGCGAGCTGATGACGCGGCGCTTTCGCAGCTTTGCCCAGAGCGCCGAACCGCAGGCCGGCCGGGCGGGCGGGCACGAGAGCGTGCTTCCCGATCTCATCCTCATCGACGGCGGCAAGGGCCAGGTCTCGAGCGTGATGCGCGTGCTCGAGGACATCGGGATCGCCGATGAGGTGGCGGTGATCGGGATCGCCAAGGGGCCGCATCACGGGCGCGAGGGGCGCGAGGTGTTCCATTTTCCCGATGGGCGCGAAAAGACCCTGCCGCCGGGCTCGCCGCTGCTGTTTCACCTCCAAAACCTGCGCGATGAGGTGCACCGCTATGCCATTGGTGCCCACCGCGCGCGGCGCGCGAAGGCAATCACCGCTTCGCCGCTCGACGAAATCCCGGGCATCGGCCCGGCGCGCAAGCGCGCGCTGCTGCTCCATTTCGGCACGGCGAGCAAGGTGCGCGCCGCCGCGCTCGAAGACCTCCAGCGCGCCCCCGGCATCAGCGCCGCGGTGGCGCGCAAGGTCTATGATTTCTACCACGCCGGGGGCTAGGAAATGCCGATGCACCTGCCCGAGCCCCGTGTCACCATCGCGCGTCTTGGCCGCGAGGGCGAGCCGCTGGTGATCATCGATGATTTCACCGGCCAGCCCGAGCGCCTGCATGCCATGGGGGTGGCGGCGCAATATCACCCCGCCGGGGCCGATTATCCCGGCCTGCGCGCGCCTGCCGATCCTTCCTATCTCGATTTGAGGCGTGGGCTGATGATGGCGATCATGGCCCGGGTCTTCGGCCTTGAGGGGATGGTGCATTGCGAGATCGCCGCCTTCTCGCTGGTGACCCTGCCGCCCGCGCAGCTGAGCGAGCGCCAGCGCATCCCCCATCACGACCATTCCGATCCGCGGCGGGTGGCGCTCATGCATTATCTTGGCGGGCCGGAGAGTGGCGGCACCGCCTTCTATCGCCACCGCCGCACCGGGTTTGAGGCGATCACCCCGGCGCGCGAGGCGGCCTATGCTACCGGACTTGCCGCCGATGCGGCCGAATATGGCCCGCCCCCGCCAGGCTATCCGAGCGGCGACAGCCCGGCCTATGAACAGATCGGCATGGTCGCGGCGCGGCCCGATCGCCTCGCGCTCTACCGCGGGCGCCAGCTCCATTCGGGAGTGATCCCCGATCCCGCCGCGCTATCGCCCGATCCGGCGCGCGGGCGCTTGACGATCAACATGTTCCTCTACGGCACCTGAAGATCCGCTTGCCAGCCGGGCGGCGACAAGGCACCTTCCAAGTGGGAGGCGCAGCGCTGGTGGCCGCGCCGGTGAAGGGGAGAAAGGCAATGGCAAGGCGCTGGCAAGTGGCGGCGGCAGGCGCGGTGGCGCTCGCCGGGGTTTCGGTGGTCTCGGCACAGCAGGAAGATCGCATGTGGCGGCCCGAGCCGCAGCCCGAGGCGATCATCTACCGCGAGGTTGGCTATCAGGGCTCGGCGGTCAATGTCAGCGAGCCGCAGCGCAATCTCGGCCTTGCCTGGAACGTCAAGTCGATCCGGGTGCGCGCCGGGCGCTGGGAGCTGTGCGAAAGGCCCAATTTCCGCGGCACCTGCCGCACCTATCAGAGCGATGTGCCGATGATCGGCCAGCCGTTCCGCGGCATGGTGGTGCAGTCGATGCGCCCGCTCGGCTGGAACCCGCCGGGCGAGCCGGGCGGCAATCCCTCGCTGCGCGGGATGGCCTCGGAATTCTTCCCGGCCCCGGCGCGCGGCGGCTATCGCGTTCTGGCCTGCCCCAGCGGCACCGCCAGCGCTGCCTGCACCCAGCGCAACGCTGATCGCTTCTGCGCCGAATCGGGCTGGCGGCGCAGCGCGCGCCAGATGATGGAAACGGTGCGCGACCGCGCCTATCTCGCCGACGTGCTCTGCACCAATGCCTGAAAGCGCCGGTAAGTGCTGGCGCGGCGGGGGCTGCGCTTGCCCCGCCTCGCCGTCATCCCGTCCTTAGCGCTGGTCGAGCGCCTTGCTGACGAGCACGTTGACCGAGACTCGCCGGTTCTGCGCCCGGCCCGCGGGAGTGGAATTGTCGGCCGCCGGATCGGAACTGGCCATGCCGGTCGGGGTCAGCATCCGGTAGGGCTTCCAGCGGCACACCTGCTGGAGGTGGTTGACCACGGCCGCGGCGCGCTTTTCCGAAAGCGCCTGGTTGACCTCGGGCGAGCCGGTGGCATCGGTATAGCCCAGCACCAGCAGCAGGGCATTGGGATTGGCCTCGGCGGCGCGCGCCGCGTTGCACAGCTCGGCCCGCGCCCCCGGGCTCAGCACCGCCTTGCCGGTGTCGAAATAGACATTGGTGGTGCTCTTGAGATTGTATTGGTCGATATCGCCAAAGCGCCCGCGCAGGGCCTCGGTCGCGGCCGCGTTTTCGGCGATCGCGGCGCCTTGCTCGCTGAACTTCTGTGCGGTGCCGGCGCTGATCATCGCGGCGATCTGGCGGTCATCGCTGCGGAAGCGCACTTCGCTGGCCACCAGGCCTTCGCCGAACTGTGCGGTCTTCACCATCACCGGCAGGCCGGTGATCAGCGCGGTGTGATCGAAGGTCTTGTTGCCGATGCCGAGAAAGCCTCCGCGGGTGCGGATCTCGGTTTCGGGGTGAAGCGTGATGGCGATCACCTGCCCGTCATCGGCCACGATCTGCAACCGCTGGCCCTGCCGGGCGGAGATGATCCCGCTCACCCTCGGGCCTGCGGCAAGATCGACGAGCGGCGGCAGCGCGCCCTCGACGATCGCCAGCACCTCGCCGCGGTCTTCGACCGGCAGCGCCTGGGCGCCAAGCGGCGCGGGGGCGATGAGGGCGCCGAGCAGCGCAGCGGCCACGAGGCGGCACGCTCTGGGCTTGGGAGCGGGGCGAGGGGCGAACATCGGGGCGGTCACGGCAAAGTGCTCCTTGCTGGCGGGCCGGCGATCCCGCTGGGGCGGCCCTTTCTTGGCTTTGTGCAAACAAGCCCGCTGCCGGGCAAGACCTTGCCCACAAATGAACGCCAGCGCCCCGGAGGCCGCACCTAGGGGCCACCGGGGGCGAGGCTGCGGTGAACCGAGCCGAAAAGCGGCAGAGCCTATCGTGCCGCTTCGCGCGCGATCCAGCGATCGATCTTGGCCTCGAGCACGCTCAGCGGCAGCGCGCCGGTGCCCAGCACCTGTTCGTGGAAGGCCCTGATATCGAAGCGCTTGCCCAGCTGCGTCTCGGCGCGCTTGCGCAGCTCCTGGATCTTGAGCGCGCCGATCTTGTAGGCCAGCGCCTGGGCGGGAATGGCGATGTAGCGATCCACCTCGGCCACCACTTCGGTGCGGGTCATGCCCGAGTTTTCGAGCATGTAATCAATCGCCTGGTCACGGCTCCAGCCCTTGGCATGGATGCCGGTATCGACCACCAGCCGCATGGCGCGCAATTGTTCGTCCTGCAGCGTGCCATAGCGGTTCCAGGGGTTCTTGTAGAAGCCCATCTCATAGCCGAGCGTCTCGGCATAGAGCGCCCAGCCCTCGACATAGGCGGTGGCGCCGCCAAAGCGCATGAAGGCAGGCAGGGCCTCGTTTTCCTGCGCGAGGCTGATCTGGAAATGGTGCCCCGGCGCACCTTCGTGCAGATAGAGCGTGACATTGCCGGGGGTGAGGCGGCTCGGCAGATCATAGGCGTTGAAATAGAACACCCCCGGGCGCGCGCCATCGGGCGAACCGGCCTGGTAGGAGCCGCCCGCCTCGAACTTCTCGGTCGAAGGGTCATAAGGGCGGATCTCCAGCTTCGACTTGGGCAGCCGCGCGAAATAGGCGCCGATGCGCGCATCGACCTCGCGCCCGATGCGGTAATAGTCCTCGGTGAGCGCCGCCCGGCTCTTTGGCTGGAACTTGGGATCGGTGCGGACATAGTCAAAGAACTGGTTGAGTGTGCCCTTGAACTTGACCTCGGCCTTGAGCTTTTCGAGCTCGCCCTTGATCCGCGCCACTTCGGCAAGGCCGAGCTGGTGGATGGTCTCGGGATCGAGCGGCAGGGTGGTGGTGTCCTCGACCAGCTGGGCATAAAGTGCCGCGCCGCCCTTCATCTGCGAAAGGCCGATGCTCGTGCGCGCCTGAGGCAGATATTCGTCGCGCAGGAAATCCCTGAGGCGGGTGTTGGCGGCGTAGAGTTCGCGGGTCTTGGCCTCGTAGGCCGCGATAAGGCGTGCCTTGTCCGCATCCGAGAAATCCGCTGGGAAGTTGCGCACCGGCCCCATGAATTGCGACTGGTCAAGCGGGGTCTCAAGCTGGGTATCGAGCTGGCTGACCATGATGCCCACGGTGAGCGAAGTCTCGAGCACCCCGGTCTTCAGCCCCTGGCGGAACTTGCCGATCGCGCGGTCGATGATGGCGATGTAATCATCGTGGCGCTTGAGGTTGTCCTCATAGTGGGCAAGCGTCTTGAACGGGGCCACCCCGGTGCCACTGGCAAACTGGGGATAGAAGGTGTGCAGGCCGAAGAAGTGGTTGAGGGGACGCACCTCGGTGAGCGCGCGGATTTCGTCGCTGGCTCCGGCGAGCGCGCGCTCCTGCGTGTATTTGAACACGTCGTAGGCGAGGCTGTCGGTCTCGTCGAGCTTGGTTCGGTCGATCGCGGCAAGCAGAGCAAGGTTGAGCCGCGTGTCGGTGCGGCTTGCCAGGAACTGGGAATCGGTGAGAAAATCGCCGAGCCGGTCGGCGTTCTCGTCCTCGCCGCGGAACAGCCGGCCCAAGGGGCTGAGCGCAAGCTCGCGCGCATCGGCATCGGCAAACAGGGCAAAGAGCTTGTCATGCTCGGCCTTGCGCGCTTCGTCCTGCGGCGTGGTGCTGGTGGCGGTGCCTGGGGTGGTGCTCGCCAGGGCTGCGGGTTGGGCGTGCAGCGGCGGCGCGCTGAGCACCGCAGCGCAGGAGATGGCCAGAGCCAGACGGATTTTCATGCTGATTGCCCCTTGTTGCGCAAGCAAGATGCGCGGCCCTAGGCGCGGCGATCCCATGCGGCAATCGCCCGCCCGATGAGCGGGCGAGCCGCGTCGACCGGGGTCAAGCAGAGCGCGCCAGCCGGGCGGCGTGAAAGGCGCGGTCGCGCTCCAGCTGCGCGTGTTCGACCCATACCGAATGGGTGCCCGAGGAAATCTTGTGCGGCAGGGCAAGGCGGCAGATCGGCCCCCTGGTGATATCGGCCGCATCGAGGATCGCGCACTCAGAGGTGCCGCTGTTCTCGTCGATCAGGAAGGTGATGAGATAGCCATCATCCTCCGCCTGCCCTCCCTTGCGCGGGATCATCGGGCTTTCGCTGGCATAGACGCCTTGGGGAAGCTCGAAAACCTGCTCGGCGCCCGTCTTGGTATCGTGGCGGACATAGCCGTTGAACAGGAACCAGCCGGGCCGGGTGGTGGTGGACCAGACATAGCGGCTCTTCTTCATCGCACGGGCGGGGTTGATCATCCCGAACTCGACGATGCGCTCGGACAGGCGCTCCTCGCGGGTCTCGCCGGTCGCAAGGTTGAAGCGCCAGCGGTGGAGCCGCGACTGGAAGGAATGTTCATCGACATAGGCCATCATGTGGCTGTAGCGGCCCATTTCGTGGAGCGGCTCGGGCATGGGCCGTGCCTGGTGATAGCCTTCGAGCACCACCTCATCGCCCTCTTCCCAGGCATTGGTCCAGTGCAGCACATAGGTGGGCGAGGCCTCGAACCAGCGGATATCCTGCACTGAGCCATGGCGCGGGATCAGGGCAAAGCGGGTGGGCACTCCCTCGTGCAGGCGCGCGGCATGGATGTTGCGCGCCAGCAATTCGCTGTCCCAGAACAGCGGCATGTCGTTGAGGATCGACCAGTTCCTTGTGATCGCCATGTCATGCGGCAGGCGCGGGCCCGGCAGGGGGATGGGGACATAGTGCACCAGCGCGCCGCTGCGATCGACCACGCCGTAATGCATGTAGGGCGGGTGCTTGGAATAGTTGAAGAACATCAGCTCGCCGGTCTCCTCGTCCACCTTGGGGTGGGCGGAGATGCCGTCGAGCGGCACCCACGGGGCCTTGCCGAGATTGGCGAGCGTGACCGGATCGAGCATCCACGCCTCGCCGCACTGGTAGAAGGTGGCATAGGCGATGCCTGCATGAACGATGATGTCGGTCGATCCGGTGTCCTTGAGGCCGCCATGGGCACCGAAGCCGGGGCGCAGGGAGGTGCCCCAGGGGTCCATCAGCCCGCCCCACAGCGCCCGCCCGGCAAGCTGTTCGGCGATGAAACAATGGCTGCGCACGAAGCGGTTGCGATAGCTCGCCTTGCCGCCCGAGATATTGACCTGGTGGATCATCCCGTCGCCATCGAAGGGGTGATGGCGGCCAAGCGGCTGGTGCACCGGGTTTTCGGTGTTGCGCAGATAGATGCCGTCGATATCGGGCGGGATCGCCCCTTGGATCACCGGCAGCTCATCGACGTCCACCTCCTCGTGGCATGGCGTCCACGGCCCGGTCAGATAGGGGTGATTGGACGGCTCGAGCGTGGTCCTTACCGGCGGATGGCGCGTGATCTGCATGTCTCTCTCCCACCCACCAAAGTGCGCGATGGGCGCGGCGCTGGCAAGCGGCTATGATCACTGGCCGGCGCGGTGCCAGCGAAATTTGATCCTGATCAAGGCAGCCGCGGGCTGGCTCGGCGATAGCGGGGCACATTCTTGGGAGACAGGTGATGAAATCGATTCTGCTGCACATCGATCACGACAAGGCGATGGAAGCGCGGCTTCAGGTCGCGCTCGATATTGCCCGGGCGACCAATGGGCACATCACCTGCCTTCAGGCGGTCAGCTACGAGGTCTTTGCCCCAGGCGACATCTACGGCTCGGCGATCGCCGCGGCGATGCCGGTGATCAAGGAGAACGCCGAAAAGCTGCGCAGCCAGATCGAGGCTGACCTCGAGAACGAGGGCACAAGTTGGGATTGGCGCTTTGTCTATGGCACCGCGGCGCATCGCCTGCTCGAAGCCTCGCCGCTGGCAGATGTGATCATCCTCGGCCCGGCCGAGGTTGGCGCGGCAAGCGGGCCTTCGGCGCTGGTGGGCGAGGTGGCGATCAAGGCCCGCGCGCCGGTGCTGGTGGTGCCCGAAGGAACGAAGGGCCTCGATGTCAGCGGGCCGATGGTGATCGCCTGGAACGGCTCGGCTGAAGCTGCCCATGCGCTGCGCGGGGCGGTGCCGCTGCTCGCCTGCTCGTGCAAGGTGACGCTGGTCAGCATCACCGATGAGGGCGAGCGGGCCCGCTTTGACCTGCCTTCGACCGAGGGCGCGCAATATCTCGCGCGCCACGGGATCGCCTGCGAGCTGGTGGAGATTCCGCGGGGCGAGGCATCGATCGCCGACACGCTCTTTTCCGCCGCGCAGCTGCGCGAGGCAGCGCTGATGGTGATGGGGGCCTATGGCCACGCGCGGCTTGCCGAGATGCTGCTCGGCGGGGTGACGCGGCGGATGCTGAGCGAGCCGCAGCTGCCCATCCTGCTGGCGCATTAGGTCCTGTCTGCATTCATCTTAACCAATCGAGTGCTGAGATGAGGAAGACAAAGCCCATGAAGCTGGTCAGCGTCTTCTCGCAGCGCAGGGCGATCCTGCGGAAGCGTTTGATCCGC
>JBKBHR010000024.1:0-16221 GCA_046297575.1 Erythrobacter cryptus | reverse complement strand
CCTCCGTCTCCGCCACTGCCGCGCCGGCAGCCCCTTTCAATCAGAATTGATCGCCCCCCGCGCCGAGGTTCAGCCGCGCGCGGCGAGGCTTTGCATGCGCTTGAGATAGCGCGCCAGCACGTCGATCTCGAGGTTGACCTTGTCGCCCTCGGCCAGCGCGCCCAGCGTCGTCACTGCGGCGGTGTGGGGGATGATGTTGAGCAGGAAGTCGCAGGCGCCATCGGCCCGGTCGCGCACGTCGTTGACGGTGAGCGAGACGCCATCGACGGTGATCGAACCCTTCTCGGCGATGAAGGGGGCCAGTTCCGCCCGGGCGCGGATCGCCACCTGCCAGCTGTCGCCCGCGCGCGCCACCATCACCACCTCGCCGACCGAATCGACATGGCCGGTGACGATATGCCCGCCCAGTTCATCGCCGAGCCTGAGCGAGGGTTCGAGATTGAGCCGTGCCCCCACCTGCCAGCGGCCCGGCACGGTGCGGCTGATGGTTTCCCGCGAGAGATCGACCGCAAACCACGCATCGCCCGGCGTGCCGCCGCGGTCAACAACGGTGAGGCACACCCCCGAACAGGCGATCGAGGCGCCGATCTCGATCCGCGCCGGATCGAGCGGGGCGGCGATGCGCAGCCTCAGATCGCCGCGCTGCTCGGCGGCGGTGATGGTGCCGATGGCGGTGACGATGCCGGTGAACATGAGCCTCAAAGTCCTCTAGCTGCGCGCGCGCCAATAGGCGGCGAAGCTGTCGCTGCCAAGTTCGCGCCGCTCGGCAAGCCGCCAGCGCCCGTGTGCGGCCTCCAGATCGGCAAGGCCCAGCGCGCCGAGGCTGCGCCGCCCCTCGCCGCCGATCAGGATCGGGGCGGTGTAGAGGTGAAGCTCATCGACGAGGTCGGCGGCGAGAAAGGCCGCCGCGGTCTCGGCCCCGCCCTCGACATAGAGATAGAGCACCCCGGCGAGGTCGGCGATCGCTGCGGGCGTGGGGATCGCGGTGACGCCCGCGGGCGCGGCCCCGCGCGTGAGCACCACCCGCTGCGGGCTGCGCGCCGCGAGCCCAGGCAGGCGCACATCGAGCCGCGGCGCGTCCTGGCGCCAGGTGCCGCCCCCCACGAGGATCGCATCCTGGCGCGCGCGCTGGGCGTGGACATGGGCGCGCGCTTGCGGCCCGGTGATCCAGCGGCTGGTGCCATCGGCAAGCGCGATGCAGCCATCGAGCGACATGGCAAGCTTCAAGGTGACATGGGGGCGCCCCAGCCGCTGGCGGGCCAGAAAGCCGGCAAGGCTGGTGGCGGAAGCGGCATCATCGAGCAGGCGCACCGCGATCCCCGCCGCCTCGAGCCGCTCGATGCCGCGCCCGGCGGTGCGCGGGTCGGGATCGCGCTGGCCGATCACCACCCGCGCTGGCTGCGCCGCGGCGATGAGATCGGCGCAGGCCGGGCCGCGCGGCGAGGCATGGGCGCAGGGCTCGAGCGTGACATAGAGCGTCGCCCCGGCAAGAACTTCAGGCGCGAGGCCCGCGAGCGCCACCGCCTCGGCATGGGGGCGCCCGCCCGGCTGGGTCAGCCCGCGCGCGACGAGCCGGCCCGCGTGCACCACCAGCGCCGCCACCCCCGGATTGGGGCGGGCAAGCGGGCGGGCGCGCGCGGCCAGCCGGGCCGCGGCGGCCATCCAGGCGCTGTCAGCAGGCATCTCGGGCGCTTCTATGGGGCCGCGCCTTGCGCCTTGGCGGCGCGGGTGGCGGCGGCAGCCTCGGCAAGCGCCTTGCGCTCGGCGGCCTCGGCGGCTTCGCGCGCGGCGCGCTCGGCCTCGGCCTTGCGCTCGATCGCATCGACATCCATCCCCGTCGCCCGGCCCAACGCCTTGTACATCTCGCGCTTTTGCCGGGCGATGCGCGCCTCCTCGGCCGCCCGCAGATCCTTGATCGCCTGGTTGGCGCGGTTCTCGGCGAGGATCTCGGCATCGCTGCGCGCCGCCTCGAGCGTGGTGATATAGGTCACCTTGGGCCGCTCCGGCTCGCCATAGACGGTGGTGCCCGTCACCCCCCAATAGAGCATCCCTGCGACCGGCAGGGTGGAAAGCCCAAGGATCGGCCAGCGATAGGGATGCGGGCGGCGGATCTCGTTCCAGAAATCGGCCAAACCGGCTGCCGGGTTGTAGCGGGTGGGGATGCGCATGGCCCCCTTATAGGCATGGCCCCGGCGCTGGCCAAGGGCGCGGGGGCAAACCCGCCGCGCGCCCGCCTAGCCGAAAGCGGCATAGAGGCTGCGGCCATGGGCCTTGAGCCAGCGGTCGGCAGCGGCGATGTCACCCTCGAACAGGCGCGCCAGCAGCGCGTGGAAAGCCGGGCTGTGATCGAAGTGGACGAGGTGGGCGACCTCGTGCGCCACCACCGAGCGGCGCACCGCATCGGGGGCCTGCACCAGCCGCCAGTTGATGCGGATGCGGCGCCGGTCCGAGCACGAGCCCCAGCGCCGCTGCGCCCGGGTGAGGCCGACCGGCACCGGCTTGAGCCCGGCCGCAGCGCAATAATCGCGCATGTCCGCTTCGGCGAGGCGCAGCGCTTCGGCCTCGAGCCAGGCTTGCAGGCGCCGCGCCAGCCCCTCGCGCGGCCCGCCGAGGCGCAGGCTCTCGCCGAGTTCCAGCGGCCGGCGCGGGGCGGATGGCTCCCACGCGATGCGCAGCGCGCGCCCGCGATAGAGCAGCGTGCCGCCCGGCTCGGGCGCGGCGCGCGCGGGCAGGCGGGCAAGCTGGCCTTCGAGCCAATCGGCGCGGGCATGGGCAAAGGCGATCGCCTCGCGCGCCTCGGCCCAGGCCGGGAGGGTGATCCGCACCGCGCTGCCATCGGGCGCAAGGCGCAGCGTCAGCCGCCGGGCATGGCCAAGGCGCCGCAGCACGATCGGCAGGCGCCGCCCGGCGATCTCGATTTCCGGCTCGGCCGGCAGGCGGCGCAGCCAGTCGATCATTCCGCCGCTTGCTCCGCTTCCCCCGCCTCTGCGCCCCGGGCAAGGCGCGGCGAGGGCCATTCGACGATATGGTGTTCAAGCGGCCCGGCCTCGGTCTCGCTCACCACCCGCCCGATCACCGAAACCCCCACCTCCTCGACCTTGTGCCGGTCCCCGCTCAGGAGATAGTGCCAGCCGGGCAGCGGTCGGCCCTCGGCGCGCAGGCGGTAGGCGCAGGTCGAGGGCAGCCACTGCACCGTGGCCACGATGCGCGGCGTGAGCCGCAGGCAATCGGGCACAAAGGCCTTGCGGTTGCGATAGTCGCGGCAGCGCGCGGTGGCCGGATCGAGCAGGCGGCAGGCGATGTTGGTGTCGTGCACCTCGCCGGTTTCCTCGTCCTCGAGCTTGTGCAGGCAGCAGCGCCCGCAGCCATCGCACAGCGCTTCCCATTCGCTGCGGCTGAGCGCCTCGAGCGGCAGTTCCCAGAAGCGCGCTCTCAGCTCACCCATCGCGCCAGTTCCGCGGCCACGGCCTCGCCCCCCTGGTCCACCGGCAGGGTCGCCAGCGGCTCGCCTTGAGGGCCGAAAAGATAGACGATGTTCGAATGATCGACGAGATAGCCCCCGCCCGGCACCGGGGCGCCCTTGGCGTAATAGACCTTGAAGGCCTTGGCCACCGCGGCGATCTCGGCCGGGGTGCCAGTCAGGCCGATGATCTCGGGCGCAAAGGCGGCGGCAAATTCCCCCACCACCTCGGGCGTGTCGCGCTCCGGATCGAGCGTGATGAAGATCGGCTGGATCCGCGCCGCCTTGTCGGGATCGCTGGCCTTGAACGCCTTCAGGCCCTGGGCCACGCGCTGCATGTCGGTGGGGCAGACATCGGGGCAGAAGGTGTAGCCGAAATAGACGATGCGATACTTGCCGGCAAAATCATCCCAGCGCACCTTGCGCCCGTCGCTCGCGGTGAGCGTGAAATCCCCGCTGATCGCGGCGCCTGCGAGCGGCGGCTCGCCCGCGCCGGGGCCGGCGGGCTGGCAGGCGGCAAGGCCGATCAGCCCTGCGGCGATGAGGGCGGTGAGGCGGCGGGGGGAAGGCTTGTTGATCGGGTTCATGCTCTGCTAACGTTGCACGCGGGAAGGAGGCAGGGCCTCGGGTTTCGGCCGGATGCCCCAGATGCACGCTCACGCGCAAGTGTGACAGCTATTGCGAAAGGATCAAACCGTGTCGCTCAGGCTTTTGCGCAAGGTCTTTGCCCGCGGCCCGATGGCTGCGGCGCTGGCGCTGCTCATCGCCGGGCTGGCCGCTGCGCCCGCGGCCGCCCAGTTCCAGTCCGAAGGCTACCAGTTCCTGAAGGCGGTGGAGGAGCGCGATGGCGACAAGGCCACCGAGATGCTCAACAAGCCCGGCAACCAGCTGGTCAACACCCGCGATGTGACCTCGGGCGATACCGGCCTGCACATCGTGGTGGCGCGCAGCGACACGCTGTGGCTGCGCTTCCTGCTCGAGAACGGAGCCGATCCCAATATCCGCAACCGCAAGGGCATCACCCCCTTGCAGCTGGCCGTGGCGCTGGGCTTTGTCGATGGCGCGGAAATCCTCATCAAGCGCGGGGCCAACGTCAACATTTCCGACCAGACCGGCGAGACCCCGCTGATCGCCGCGGTGCACGCGCGCAACGTGCCGATGGTGCGGCTGCTGCTCGACAAGGGCGCCGATCCTGATCGGCCCGACAATTCGGGTCGCTCGGCACGCGATTACATGAACCTCTTGAGCGGCAACGCCCCGCTCAAGCAGGAATTCGATAATGCCGACAAGAAGCGCGCCGAGGCGGGAACCAAGCGCGAATATGGGCCGTCCTTCTGACATGACCGATCTTGCCGATCTCACGCTCGATGAGCTGCGCCTCGCCCTTGCCCCCGATATCGCCGCCTCGGCGATCTTCGATGGCTGGGGCAAGGCGGCGCTGGTGGCCGCGGCCGAAATGGCCGGGTGCGACGTTGATGTGGCGCGGCTCGCCTTCCCCGGCGCCAAGGCGATGGACATGATCGATGCCTGGATCGCCAGCATCGATCAGGCAATGGCGGCTGAATGGCCGGCCGAGCGGCTCGCCAGCCTCAAGGTGCGCGAACGCATCCGCACGCTGGTGGCCTTCCGGCTCGAGACCATGGCCCCGCTCGAGGAAGCGCTGCGCCGCGCGCTCGCGGTGATGGCGCAGCCGCACAATGCCGCCCGCGCGGCGCGGCTGGGCTGGCGCAGCGCTGATCTCATGTGGCGGCTCGCCGGGGATACCGCCACGGACTACAACCACTACACCAAGCGCGCCATCCTTGCCGGGATCTATGCGGCCACCCTGGCGGTGTTCGTCAATGACGAGAGCGAGGGCAAGGCCGAAACCCACGCCTTCCTCGACCGGCGGATTGACGGGGTGATGCGCTTCGAGAAGGCCAAGGCCCAGTTCCTCGGGCGCGAGCGCGAACTGCCGAGCATCACCCGCTTTCTCGGCCGCCTGCGCTATCCGGCGCGCTGATCCGGGGATTGTGCGCCCCGCCGCCGGTGCGCTGGCCGGCGCCCTTGCCTATTGTCGCCCATGGATTCGCGGCGCATCATCAGCGCGGCGATTGCATATCTGACAGGGAAGGGACGCAGCGATGGCAGGTTCGCTCAACAAGGTCATGCTGATCGGCAATCTCGGCGCCGATCCGGAAGTGCGCACGTTCAGCAATGGCGGCAAGGTTGCCAACCTGCGCATCGCCACCTCGGAAACCTGGAAGGACAAGACCACCGGCGAGCGGCAGGAGCGCACCCAGTGGCACAATGTCGCGATCTTCAACGAGGCGCTGGTGGGCATCGCCGAGCGCTATCTGCGCAAGGGAAGCAAGGTCTATGTCGAGGGCCAGCTCGAAACCCGCAAGTGGCAGGACCAATCGGGGCAGGATCGCTACACCACCGAAGTCGTGCTGCGGCCCTATAATGGCAACCTCACCATGCTCGACGGGGCGCCCGGCGGCGGCGGCATGAGTGGTGGCGGCATGGCTGGCGGCGGCGGGGGCCGCGCGGGCGCGGGTGCCCCGGGCTATGGCGGGGGCGTGCCTGCCGGCGGCGGGTTCGACAGCGGGCCGGCTGGCGGCGGCTATGACGATCTTGACGACGACATCCCGTTCTGAGCGCGCCCCCGGCAGGAGCCAGCCAGGCCGGCGCACGGCGTCTGATCTTGCCGTGGGCGAAATCGACGCCGATATCCTTGTCGGCCATCGCGCGCCGCGCTGGCGCGCCGCGCGATGGCGCAGGCGCCTTTGCCGCCCGGCGGGGCGCGCGCCAACCGGTGCGGCCACCTTTCCGCCTGGTGTTCTGACGGAGCGACCCGCCGAGCGGGCCCGCAGGGCGCGTCAGTCCTTCTTCAGCCCGGCAAGCAGCGCGGCGAGCGGTCCTTGCACCTCGCCCTCGCGCAGGATCCCGGCCGCGGCCCGCGCCGCATCGGCATCTGGCCCTTGCGCATAGGGATCGATGGCAAGGCCAAGCGTCTGCGCCACGGCCTCGCCGAGGTCGAACATCTCGCCCTCGTAGGCGATCTCGTCGCAATCATCGGCTTCAAGCGCGATCTCCGCATCCTCGTCCCCCGAGGCCGGGCGCGCGGCCTGGGGCACGAACCTGAGGTCGATCGGCGCGGTGATGCTGACGGTGAAATCCTCAAGGCTCACCGCGCAGGGCTGCACCACCTCGGCGGCAAGCGTGCCGGTGGCGCGCACTGCGCGCGGGCGCGCCTCGAGCTGCACCTCGGCGCGCAGCCGGTTGATGGCGCTCAGGCCGAAGCGCGCGGCGAGCGCGGCGCATTCGTCAGGGCTGGCCTCGATCACCACCGGCCCGCCCGGCAGCGGCCGGGCGCGCACCATGCGCGCCAGCTCCGAAGGGGGAAGGGGGCCCGTCACCAGATCGCGCCCGCCTTGAGCATCTCGGCATCGCTCGCCCGGGCGAGGCGCTCGGCCAGCTTCATCAGCTTCTCGGCCACCAGCGCCGCGCCGCGCGCCTCATCGGCGCCTTCGGCAAAGGTGACGTTGCGCGCCACCGCAGCAGTCAGGCGCGCCTGATCCCCGGCATTGAGCGCGCCGCGATAGGCGCCCAGCCGCCCGCCGAGCACGCTCATCAGCCTGCCGATGCGCTTTCCCATCACCACGTCGTTGACCCCGAACTGGCGCAGCTGGGCGTCCATGTCCTCGACGAACAGCTCGGCCAGCAGCGCGCTCTCGGCGCGCAGATCTGCGGCCTCGATGCGCACCATCACCACGCTCAGCACCGCGGTGATCATGTCGAAGCGCCCGGCCACCGAATCGGCCACGCCGCAGTCGCGGTAAAAGGCCGGATCGCGCGCCAGCTCGATCACGCGGTGCCACAGCGGGCGCACGCTCTCGCGCGGGTCGGGAGCGGTGCCGAGCAGGCGGGAGAGGAAGGACATCGGGCGACCTTTCGCAAGCGGCGTGGATCATGGCGGGCACGGCCCGGCACAGGGGAACGGGGCGGCGTGCCGCCGGCACGGCAAAGCCACAGACCCGCACCGCGTTCAACCCAGATTCAACCCGGCTGCGCAAGGGCGGTTCCACATGCGGCCCACAAGCCGCGTTGCCAGCAGGCGATGGGCCGCTTAAAGCGCAAGGCGCAAGGAAAGCACGGACAGGTGGATGGCATCACGATGATCAGGGCAGGCAATCACGGGCAGCGCAGCTCCGGGCGTGGGCGCGCGCGCGCGGGCAGACTCAGCGCGGCGCTGGTGCTCGTCGGTGCGGCGCTGGCGCTGCCGGCCTGCAGCTCGATTCGCGAATCGCGCGGCTATATCGTCGATCCGGTGCTCACCGATGCGATCCAGCCGCGTATCGACAACCAGCGATCGGTGGAAGCCACGCTCGGTCGGCCCACCTTTGTCAGCCAGTTCGGCACGCCGACCTGGTATTACATCTCCTCGATCACCGCGCAGCGCCCCTTCACCCGCCCGCGCATCCGCGAACACAGCGTGCTGGCGGTGCGCTTCGATGCGGCCGGCCGGGTGCTCGCGGTCGAGCGCAGCGGGCCGGAGCAGGTGGTGTTCCTCGATCCCAATGGCGACAAGACCCCGACCCTGGGGCGCGAGCGCGGCTTCCTTGAAGACCTGTTCGGCAATATCGGCCAGGTCGGATCGACCGGGCTGGGCGGCGCGCCGGGCAGCGGGCCCAACGGGCAATAGGCAGCGCGGCTCCACCCTTCCCCCCACGCACCTGGCCCATGGCTTGAACGCCTGCGCCTGCGCGCCATATTGGCGGGCATGAGCAGCGATCCCCAGGCCCACGGCCTCGTCCCATGGCACGGCACCACCATCATCGGCATAAGGCGTGGCGGCACCACGGTGATCGCGGGCGACGGGCAGGTGTCGATGGGCAACACCGTGATGAAGCCCAATGCCAGGAAGGTGCGTCGCATCGGCGATGGCCGCGTGATCGCCGGCTTTGCCGGGGCCACCGCCGATGCCTTCACCCTGTTCGAACGGCTCGAGAAGAAGCTCGAGCAATATTCCGGCCAGTTGATGCGCGCGAGCGTGGAGCTGGCCAAGGACTGGCGCACCGACAAATATCTGCGCAACCTTGAAGCGCTGATGATCGTCGCCGACAAGGACACGCTGCTGGTGCTCACCGGCAATGGCGATGTGCTCGAGCCGGCGGGCGATATCGCCGCGATCGGATCGGGCGGCAATTTCGCCCTCGCCGCGGCCCGCGCGCTGGCCGAATATGAGGCCGATCCCGAAGTCATCGCCAGGAAGGCGATGGCGGTGGCGGCCGAGATCTGCGTCTTTACCAACGGCAACCTGACGGTCGAGACCGTCTGACAAGCCCCTTCCCACACGGCTCCATGACCCAGAACCTCACCCCCAAGGCGATCGTCGCCGCATTGGACGAGCACATCATCGGCCAGGCCGAGGCCAAGCGCGCCGTGGCCGTGGCCCTGCGCAACCGCTGGCGCCGCCAGCGGCTCGGCCCCGAGCTGCGCGACGAGGTGACGCCCAAGAACATCCTGATGATCGGCCCCACCGGCTGCGGCAAGACCGAGATCAGCCGCCGCCTTGCGCGGCTGGCCGAGGCACCCTTCATCAAGGTCGAGGCGACCAAGTTCACCGAGGTCGGCTATGTCGGGCGCGATGTCGAGCAGATCGCCCGCGACCTCGTCGAGGAGGCGATCCGGCTGGAGAAGGAGCGCCGCCGCGAGGCGGTGCGCGAGGCGGCTTCCGAAGCGGCGATGCAGCGCCTGCTCAATGCGCTGGTGGGCGAAAACGCCTCGGAGGCGACCCGTGCGGCCTTCCGCCAGCGCATTGTCGAGAACGCGATGAACGATGTCGAGGTCGAGATCGAGCTGCAGGCCAATCCATCCCTGCCCTTCGACATCGGCGCGATGGGCGGGCAGATCGGGATGATCGACCTTTCCGACATGATGGGCAAGGCGCTCGGACGCCGGCCATCACGCCGCCACAAGCTCAAGGTGCCCGAGGCCTGGGACCGGCTGGTGGAAGAAGAGGCCGACAAGCGGCTCGATCAGGATGATGTCGCGCGTGCCGCGCTCGCCAATGCCGAGACCAACGGCATCGTCTTCATCGACGAGATCGACAAGATCGCGGTGAGCGACATCCGCGGCGGCTCGGTCAGCCGCGAAGGGGTGCAGCGCGATCTGCTGCCGCTGATCGAGGGCACCACCGTGGCGACCAAGCACGGGCCGATGAAGACCGATCACGTGCTGTTCATCGCCAGCGGCGCCTTCCATGTCGCCAAGCCGTCCGATCTGCTCCCCGAACTCCAGGGCCGCCTGCCGATCCGGGTCGAGCTCAAGGCGCTAAGCGAGGCGGATTTCGTGCGCATCCTCACCGAGACCCGCGCCAATCTGGTGGCGCAATATTCGGCGCTGCTGGCGACCGAGGAGGTGCGGCTTGATTTCACCAAGGAGGCGATCGCCGCGATCGCGCGCATCGCCGCGCAGGTCAATGCCAGCGTCGAGAACATCGGTGCGCGGCGGTTGCAGACAGTGATGGAGCGGCTGCTCGAGGAGATCAGCTTTGCCGCCGAGGATCACCGCGGCGAGACCATCACCATCGATGAGGCCTATGTCGCCGCGCGGCTCGAGGGCCTGGCCGGCAACAGCGACCTGTCCAAATACATTCTCTAGGAACGCGCCCCGCCGCGCCCGGCATCTGCGGTGCGGCGGGCGCGCCCTTGCGCCAAGCCCTAATTGCCGAGCAGATGCTTCTCCCAGAACAGCAGCTGGGCAAGGAAGGCATAGTCGGCATTGGCCTTCTTGGCAAAGCCGTGGCCTTCATCGGCAGCGATGAGGTGCCAGGCCTCGCCCCCATTGGCGCGGATCGCCGCGACCATCTGGTCGGCCTCCGACTTGGGCACGCGCGGATCGTTGGCCCCGGTGATGACGAACATCGGCTTTTCGATCTCGCCAACCCGGGTCAGCGGGCTGATCTCGATCAGCTTGGCGCGCTGTTCGGGCACGCGCTCATCGCCATATTCCACCCGGCGCAGATCCTGCCGATAGGGGTTGGTGTTTTCAAGGAAGCTGACGAAATTGCTGATCGCCACGGTGCATTGCGTGGCGGCCAGCCTGTCCTTGAGCTGCACCGCGGCGGCATAGCACATGTAGCCGCCATAGGAGCCGCCGGTCAGCCCCACCCGCTCAGCATCGACCCCCGGCTCGGCGCGCACCGCATCGATGAGCGCGGCCAGATCGCGCAGAGCATCCTCGCGCCTGAACGGCCCGTTGTCGAGGCTGACGAAGGTCTTGCCATAGCCGGTCGAGCCGCGGACATTGGGATAGAACAGGCCGATCCCCAGCTCGTTGAGATAGTAGTTGTTGCGCCCCAGGAAGCCCGCGGTCGATTGCGCCTCGGGCCCACCGTGGACGCTGACGATGAGCGGACGCTTGCCCGGGAAGCGGGCCGGATCGGGCAGATAGAGCAGGCCTGAGACCTCGAGCCCGTCAAAGCTCTTGGTCGCAAGGATGCGCGGCTCGACATTCACCGCGGGATCAAGCCCGCCGGTCTCGCTCTGGGTCCAGCGGGTCAGCTCCATGGTCTTGGGATCGAGCGACCAGACATCGGCTGCGCTCTTGGCGCTGGAGAAGGAAAAGCCGAGCTCGCCCCAGGGCGCAAATTGCAGCGCACCGATTTGGCCGGCGGGCAGGTTTTCAACCGGGGTGACAGCGCCGCTGGCCACATCAAGCAGCCGCAGCCGATCGGTCCCGGCCTCGTTGACCACATAGGCGATGGTCTTGCCATCCTCCGAAAGGGCAAAGCTGTCCACGTCCCAGGCTTCGCGCGTCACCGGGGTGAAGCGGCCCGTGGCCGGATCGAGCCGCCCGAGGCGCTGGAAATCCGAGCCTTCATCGCTCGTCACCCACAGGGTGCCATCGGGCGCGACGGCAAAGCCACTGTAGGCGATCTCGGCCTTGGGATCGCCGATCGCGCGCATCTGCCCGCTGGCAAGATCGAGCCGGTAGAGATCGGCATCCTGCACCGAATTGTAGTCGATCACATAGGCTGAGCGCTTGTCCGGGGCAAAGCCGATGATTGCCCAGCCGCCACCCTTGCTTTCATGCACCATCCGCGTGGTGGCCGGATCGCGCGGGTCCATCACGTAAAGATCGGAATCGATGCCGTTGCGGCGGGTCGAGCTGAAGCCGATGAGTTCGCCATCACGGCTCCAGGCGCCGGGCTGGTTGCGGCTCTTGCCATCGGTCAGCAGCGTGAGGCGCCCCTGCTTGAGGGTGTGGAGCTGGTAATATTCATCCCCGCCGCGATCCTTGCTGACGAGGATCACATCGCCCCGCATCGGCGCATAGGAGCCAGAGACCGGCTCGGCCTCGAAGCTGATCTGGGTGCGCGCGCCCATCGGGCTTGCCACCCGGTGCAGCTGGCTGACATTGCCAAAACGGGTGGTGATGAGCACCGCGCGGGCCTGGGGGTCCCACCCGGCAAAACCGGCGCCGCGCGCCTCGAGATAGGGCCGCGCGCGCTCGGCAAGGGCAAGCGGGATCGGCGGCATTTCCTCGGCTGTCAGTGCCGCGGGGGGCTGCACCACCGCGGCCGGGGCCGGATCGGGGGCCGCCTGCTGCGCGGCGAGCGGGGTGGCGGTGCTGGCAAGCAGCAAGGCAGCAAGGCGAAATCTGGGCATCACTTTTCAGGGCCTCTCTCTAGGGGGTTGCTTTCCGGCATGGGGTGCCCGCCGTGTGGCGGCGGGGCGCTGGGGCAAGCGCTAGAGCCCTGCGTGGGGCGGGGCAAGCTCTGCTATTCCGCGGCTTCGGCGGCGAGCACCTCGCGCTGGCGCTCGCTGGCCTGGCGCGCCCACATCTCGGCATAGAGCCCGCCGGCCCTGAGCAGCGCTGCGTGATCGCCGCTTTCCACCAGCCGCCCGTGATCGAGCACGAGGATGTTGTCGGCATCGGCGATGGTGGAAAGGCGATGGGCAATGGCGATGGTGGTGCGCCCCCTGGCGATGCGGTGCAGGGTGGCAAGGATCTCCTGCTCGGTGCGGGTGTCCAAGGCACTGGTGGCCTCGTCGAGCAGCAGGATCGGCGGGTTCTTGACCAGCGTGCGCGCGATCGCAACGCGCTGCTTCTCCCCGCCCGAAAGCTTGAGGCCCCGCTCGCCCACCATGGTGGCAAAGCCTTCGGGCAGGCGCGCGATCAGCGGCATCAGGGCGGCATCGCGCGCGGCCTTCTCGATCAGCGCCGCATCGGCCCCTTCGGCGCCATAGCCGATATTATAGGCAAGGCTCTCGTTGAACAGCACCGTATCCTGCGGCACGATCCCGATCGCGGCGCGCAGCGAGGCCTGGGTGACGGTGGCGATATCCTTGCCGCTCACCAGCACCCGCCCGCCTTGCGGATCGTAGAAGCGGAACAAGAGCCGCCCGATGGTGCTCTTGCCCGCGCCCGAAGGCCCGACGATCGCGGTGGTCGATCCGGCGGCGACCTCGAAGGACAGGCCGTTGAGGATGGTGCGCCCCGGCTCGTAGCCGAAGGTGACATTGTCGAACACCACCGTGGGCGTGCGCACCACCAGCGCCGGGGCGCCGGGCGCATCCTTGACCTCGATCTCGGTGTCGATCAGGCGGAACATCTCGGCCATGTCCACGAGGCCCTGGCGGATGGTGCGATAGACCCAGCCGAGCACGTCGAGGGGCCGGAACAGCTGGGTGAGATAGGTGTTGACCAGCACCAGATCGCCGGTCGTCAGCTGCCCCCGGCTCCAGCCCCACACGGTGTAGCCCATCGCCGCTGCCATCAGCAGGTTCATGATCGCGCCCTGCGCCATGTTGAGCAGGCCCACCGAGTTTTCCGACTTGATCGCCGCCTCGGCATAGGCGCGCGCGGCCTGGGCATAGCGGGCTTCCTCGCGCGCCTCGGCGCCGAAATATTTGACCGTCTCGTAGTTGAGCAGCGAATCGACCGCGCGGTGCAGCGCCCGGCCATCAAGGTCGTTCATCTCGCGCCTGAGCTTGGTGCGCCATTCGGTGATCGCGCGGGTCACCCAGACATAGGCGATCACGGTGAAGGCCGTGGCAGCAACGAGGCCAGGCCCGAAATTGATATAGAAGATCACCCCCACCGCGATCAGCTCGATGATCGTGGGGGCGATGTTGAACAGCAGGAAATAGAGCATCTGGTCGATGCTCTTGGTGCCGCGCTCGATGATCTTGGTGACCTCGCCGGTGCGCCGGGCAAGATGGAAGCGCAGCGAAAGCTGGTGGAGGCGGTGGAACACGTCGCGGGCCAAATGGAAGGTGGCGATCTGGCCCACCCGCTCGAAGGCGATGTTCCTGAGATTGTCGAAGGCGAGCGCGGCAAAGCGCCCCAGGGCATAGGCGGCCACCAGCGCCAGCGCGACATGGGCGCCATCGCGCGCCGCGCCGCTCATCGCATCGACCGCGCCCTTGTAGGCAAAGGGCAGCGCCAGCGTGACGCCCTTGGCCAGCAGCACCAGCGCCATGGCGATGACGATGCGGGCGCGCAGAGCCGGATCGTCCTTGGGCCACAGATAAGGCAGGAAGCGCCGCAGCGTGGCCCAGCCTTCCACGCTGCGGGCAGCCTGTTCGGGATCGGCGGCGGGGGCGGTGTCGGGCGGCATCCGGGCAGATGTGGGCGCGCCGTGCCGCCAGCGCAAGCGGCGGCGTGGCCCAGGCGCGCCTAAGGGCGATAGCCGGCGCGCCGCGCCGCGCGGATCGCCGCGGCAATATCGCGCGGCACATCGAAGAGGATGCGCTGGCGGGCAAAGTCGATCCCCACCCGCTCGAACAGCGCAAGGTGCTGCATCCCGAGGCTGAGCACCGGCCGGTCGGCAAGCCCGAGCGCGGCGAAGGCCGGGGTGTCGGCAAAGGTCAGCGCCACGTCATTGATCGTCAGCCCCTCGATCGAGAGGCTGCGCACCAGCGCCAGTTCGCCGATGAGATCGACCCCGTTGACATCGGTGGTGATCACATCTTGCGCGCGCCGGGCGCGGATGCGCTCGCGCAGCGCGGTGTTGCCGAGGCTGGCCTGCGCGCCGGTGTCGATGATCACCGTGGCGCGCACCCCTTCGACCAGCGCATTGGTGATCAGCAGCTGGCCGTGGCGCTGGCGCGCGCGCACCACGATCTCGAAGCCGCCATCGCCCTGCGCGCGCCCGCGGGCGTCATCGAGCGCGATGGTCCGGGCACGAAAGTCGATCAGCACGCGGTGATCCTGCAGGGCATCGAGCCCGAGGATCCCGTCAGCCCCGACATGCGCGCCCTCGAGCACCGGGGCGACGAGGTCGGTGAGGCTGGAGCTGCCCACCCCCAGCGCCCCGATCCGCACCAGATCGACCTGGCGACGGCTGGCCATGCCCACCAGCGTCGCCCGCCCCGCCGGGGCAAGGCCGAGCCGGGCGGAAAGCTCGTGCGTCACTGCGGTGGCCTGGCTGCCGGTGTCGATGAGAAAGGCAAAGGGGCCGGCCCCCTCGACCGTCACCGGCAGGGTGAGGCGGCGATGTCGCTCCTGCTCGAGCGCCAGCACCTCGGCTGCCGGATCGACGAGGCTTGCCGCCGCAGAGGGCAGCGCGGCCTCGGCCGGCACCGGGGCTTGCGCGGCGAGCGGTGCGGCCGCGAGCGCGGCAAGGCCGAGCGCGAGGGGCCTTGTGAGGGCAGGCCGGGCGGGGCGGATCATCCACAACTCCCATGCGGCACGGCACCAGGCGGGCCGTGCGTCACGGTCTCACTCTAGCAGCTTGCCGCCGCTGCGCCAAAGGGGGCGCTTCGTGCAGGGGCGCGAATCAGCATGGCGCCGAGGCGGCGAGCGGCAGCGGCAGATTCGGCGCGGGAAGGCGAGCGGCGCTCGATTCAGCCAGGCTCGCGGCGGGCAAGCGGGTGGTCGGTCGGCCGATTCAGCGCCGCCGGGGCAGGGCGATGGGGGCGAGATTCGCGCCGCAAGGGTGCGTCCCGGGCCTGGCGCGGTGGCGCGACATCCGACCTATCCAACTGGAAAATAGGCGTTTTCTGGCTTTCTTGCGGCCGGGTGAAATAAAATTGCAAAAAGCCGTTGACCGAATCCGAGGCCGCACATATATGGCGCTCACCGACGCGGCGCTGACGGTTTTGACCGCCACCTGATCGCTCGGTCGCCAACACAATCGGATAGCCGGTCCCCCGGTGAAAATCGGGGAACGAAGCGCTGTCCGCCCTTTGTTGTCCGGCGGCTCTTTGACATCGTTGGTTTTTGATGAAGGGACATGTGGGCGACGGCGCCCGGTCCGGGGGTCTCAAGGCTCCGGTAACCGGTCAAGTCAAGCCGATCGCCACATCCGTTTCGGGCACCACGCCCTGGCGGATGGCAAGCATGTCCATTCGTATCCATTACGTTTGACAGTGCAGGTATCGGCTCCTTGCAGCTCATGCCATGCTGGCGGGTGGGGTTATCCCCATGCTGGTTTGGTGTGTGACACAACTTGAGAGTTTGATCCTGGCTCAGAACGAACGCTGGCGGCATGCCTAACACATGCAAGTCGAACGATCCCTTCGGGGATAGTGGCGCACGGGTGCGTAACGCGTGGGAACCTGCCCTTAGGTTCGGAATAACTCAGAGAAATTTGAGCTAATACCGGATAATGTCTTCGGACCAAAGATTTATCGCCTTTGGATGGGCCCGCGTTGGATTAGCTAGTTGGTGGGGTAAAGGCCTACCAAGGCGACGATCCATAGCTGGTCTGAGAGGATGATCAGCCACACTGGGACTGAGACACGGCCCAGACTCCTACGGGAGGC
>JBKBHR010000023.1:0-24290 GCA_046297575.1 Erythrobacter cryptus | reverse complement strand
CCTCACAAGGTGTAACTTTTGATGCATGGCGGGGCGACGGCTTGTCGCAAACGGGACTCGATCCGGCGAGGAATGATCCGGCTTGCGGAAGCGTCCCTTCCCCAGCCCGGTAGCGGGTCGCTATCTCCCCGGCCTCACTCAAACCGATAGGAGGGCTTATGTCGCATGACAGCATGAACCCGGCCTTGACCGCATTGGCCGCGCGGGCGCGGGTGGCACGGTTCCTTGGGATCGACAGGGAGGGGGCGCGGCCTTCACCGCCCCTAGGCGCGCACCTAGGGGCACCACCTGCCAGCAAGGAAGCGGTGCACCTTAGGTAAACCGGCGGTCGCTGGCGGGGGCACCCCCCTATGGGGGGAGGGGGAAAAGTCGCGCTGCGTTATCCCGCTTCGGATTTTTGCAGCAAAACTAATCCCCCTTGCCCTTCAACGGCCACGCGCTGCGCGTGGTGGAACTCGACGGGGACCCGTGGTTCTTAGCGGCGGATGTCTGCCGCATCCTCGGCATCTACCAGAACTCCAATGACATGGCGGGGCGGGTCAAGTCCCGGCTCGGCGTGGAGGAGTGGCAAATGGGGACGGTGTTGACCCCCCACCCACGGTGGGCGGGTAAGGAACAGCGACCGACGGTCCTGCTTGTCTCCGAGAGCGGCCTCTACAAGCTCATCATGCGGAGCGACAAGCCGGAGGCGCGGGCGTTCGGGGCAAGCTCCCCCATTTCGATTGGGGGAGCTAGGCCGCCTCCCTGAACCCGAGGGCGGCGAGCTGGGCCTCCACCTTGGCCCAATCCTCGGGCCTATTTCGGAGCACATGACGTGCCGCCTTCACGGGACAGGCGATGGCATAGGAACGGGTGTTGGCGGCGAAGGCGTCCCGGTATCTCGGCTCGGGCATCAGGGACGCGACAAGGGCGTAGGGAAAGCGCGGCATGGGGCTTCCTTCCTTTGGCTGGGGGTTAGTCGGGATCGGCGGGGAGCTGGCGGTAGAAGGCGGCTTCGATCCGCGCCGCCGCTTCCTCGATGATGGCTTGGCGCTCCCTCAGCTCACGGCGGGCGCGCACCCGGCACCGTCGGCACCGCTTGGTGCGACCTTCGGGGTCCCGGCGTTCCGCCGAGAAGGCACCGAGAGAGAGCAGGCGGGAGCAGCCGAAACACCAGCGGTGCCCCGGCGGGACCGGGACAGGGACAACCTTGCGAGGCATCGGCCTTCCTTGGCTGGTTTTGCGGGCTCTAGGGCAGCAAAAGGGGAGGGGGCGGCACCTCTCGGCACTCAATCCCCCTCCCCCGCCCGGAGGAGCTTTTTTGCGGCCTTTAAGGCGTGATATTCGACCGCTTCAGGGGACGGGGCCGGACCGGGTAGAGCGGGCAGGTAGTCACCCCGCAGGCCTCCACCTGGGCGCGCCATGTCCCCGGCGCGGTCGGATCATAGACGCAATCGCGGCACTTGGCGTTGACCGCCGCGCGGAGCGAGGTTCCGCTCAAGAGCGGGTCTCCGTCCGCATCCGCTTGGCGAGGGCTTCGGCCCGTTCGCGGATACGTTCCTCGCGCACCATCTTGCGAGCGAGGGCCTCGGCTTCGGCCCGGTCCTCGGCGGCCTCTTTGGCGGCGAGGCGGAGCTGGGCGGTCTCTTTCAGAGCGCGGGCCATGCGGCGCTCCCCCTCGATGCCGTGCAACAGGCTGGCGCGGTATTCCAGCTCCCGGAGCCGCGCTTCCAAGGCCGCGCGGGCGTCGCCCCGATAACGCTCGACCGGCTCGAAACGCTGCTGGCCGGTCTCGGGGTCTCTCGCATAGGAGCCGTCCGGGTTGTAGACCGGCTTCCACCGGACCACTTCGGCGAGCTGCTGGTAGATGCGGTGCGCCTCGGCGTCCAGCTCCCGAATCTCTTTTTCGATCAGCAACGCCTCGCGGTGATAGGGTTCGAGCGAGGGATCGGGGGTCCCCTTCACCCGAACATCAATCCCGATGCGGCGGAGGGCGGCAAAGACCAGCTCATGCTCGCGTTCCGCTCGGCGGTGTTCGGGGATGGCGGCAAGCTCGGCTCGCACCTGCTGCGCCATGTCCGGCGGCAGGATGCTGGCGGTGAGACGTTCGGGCGCCTTGAAGCCCCCGCCGGTGAGCTTGACCGGGGAGGGAATGTCGGCGATGGGGTCGAAGTCATCAATCCCCGCCACGGCTTCGGCTTCTTCGGGGGTGAGGTCGTAGGACGGGACGGTGAAGTCGCTTCCCGTGGTATCGGGGATCAGGTTGTCGGGGGTATCCGACATGGGGCAAGGTTCCCTTGCTGGTGTTGGACATGACCGCTTAAGAGCGGCTGGGGACGGGGAGGACCCCGTCCTCGGCGAAGGACCGAGGGGTCGCCTCGGGTGCACTGGAGGGGGAGCCTTCGGTGTAACCTTGGGTTCTCCTCTGGAGGACCACAGGTCCCAGTTACACTTAAAGGGTCTCCTCCCTCCGAGGGTGCGGCCTAATCGGCCTGCCCCTGCTCGACCGTCCGCCCCGGCGTCGGCAATGTCAGCCCCGGATAGTCGATCATCGCCACAATCTCCGCCATGCGGTGAACCCATGCGCCGGTTCCGTAGGTGCGGAACGTGAAGCCCGGTTTCTCATGGCCGACAAGCTGCGCCACCTCACTCTCGGGGACGCCCAGCCGCTCAAGCTGTCCAACGACATTCTTGCGGAACGAGTGAAACGATTTCCGGCGATCCGTGAAGCCGCGCGCCGCCTTGTAGCGGCTAAACTCCCGGCTGGCGTCCGCGCCCGGTTTCTTGCCCGGTCCCTCGGGGTTGAAGGTCGGCCAAATGCGCGCGGTCGGTTCGCCCCGCTCCCGCTCTAGCAGCCAAGCCAGCTTCGGGTGGATAGCGACAAGGCGCACCCCGGCGGGGGTCTTGGCCTCCCGAATGTCGAACACGGGGACGCCCGCTTCCTCCCGAATGTCGCGCCACTCTAAGGCGGCAATCTCGCTAATCCGCATCCCGGTATACATCCCCACCAGCATGACCTCGGCGAGGTCGGAGCGAGCGGGTGCCGGGGTCCATAGCTTCTTGAGTTCGTCAGTCTCCCAAGGGAGATAGCCTTGGACGTTGCGACCGCGCGTGAGCTTCTTTCGGTTCCCGTCGAAGGGGTTGTCGCCCTCGCAATAGCCGCGCTTCCTCGCCCAGGCCCAAAGCGCCTTGAGGTCCTGCCCGTGGCGATTGAGGGTGCCAGCCGCCAGACCGCGCGGGGAGTTGCCATAGGTGCGCTGCAACTCCCGCCATGACAGCTCACGGGCTGTAGGGGAGCGGGCATAGCTCGGGTCCAGCATTGCCAGCCCGTCGATGTATCCCGCCGCGTCGGCCTCGCTCACCTCGCGTATCGGGCGATCCCCCCAATAGGACCCGAACAGGCGAAACGCCGCCTTGAGCTGCGACAGGCGGTTAGTGCTCCCGTCGTCATCACGGCGTTGGGTCTTGATGTATTCCGCCGCCAGCTCGGAGAAGCTGGGTTCCAGCTCCCGGCGGGGCTTTACTTTCCGCCCCCGGACTTCCTCGGCGGCGTCCTGCAAGGCGGCAAGGCGGGCCTGTTCGATAGGGGTTAGTTCCCGCTCCCCTACCTCCTCGGCCATAAGTTCAAGCTCAAGGTCGATGGCCGCAACCACCGGGTGCTCCCCCGGCATATCCGCGCGCCAGCCTTTGGCCTCCTCGCGGGTGCGCTCATAGACTTGTCGGACAACCGCAAGCGCCGGGGTATCGTGCCCCAGCCGCTCGGCCCATACAGCTCGCAACTCGGCCTCCCATGCGTTGGCCTCCGCCTTTGCTGCGCGGCGGTCGCCGGTGTGGATCGTGCGATAGAGAAACTCCGCGCCGCCATATTCGGCTTGCAGGGGTTTGGGGATGCGGACTTTGGCGCGGTGCTTGTTGTGGCGGCGTTGGACGTAGGCCATGTCTCGGGTCGGTTAGCTATCTGTGGGCCAGCTCTGTGGGCCAGCTTTGTAGGCCTCCAGCCCCTGTAATTCAATACTTTATCACCCATTCAACGGCTTAGACAGCCTTCGCTCAAACTCCTTCCGCCCCAGCCACACCCCTCCCTTCCGATCGCTGGGCGTGGCGCGCGGGAAGCCGCGCAAGAACTGCCCGCGCCGCTGTGCCCGCTCGACAGGCGCGTCTGTGGCGCTAAGCCTGCCGCGTGTGACGCCCCGCCCTTCCTTGCCGCTGCGCGATCTGCCGCAACTTGCCCGGCTTGGCCCGGTGCTGGCGGTGCCCGGAGCCGCGGCGCTGGGCCTGATGGGCTTGCGCGCGCGGGGGACGCGAGCGAGGCGCTGCTCGCTCCCTTGCTCGCCATCGCGCTGATGAGCGCAGGCATGATCGGCGCGGCGCTCGCCGGCCGGCTGCGGGCCGGGTTTGCGCTGGCGCTGGCGAGCGCGGCAGTGCTCGCCGCGCTCGCCTATGGTCTTGGACTTGCGCTGCGGATCGATCTTGGCCGGGCCGCCCTTGCCTTCGTGCTTGCCGCGATCAGCTTTGCCGCGCGCGGCGCGCTGTTCGCCCGCAGCGCCGGGGCACGGGGCTGGTGGATCGCACTTGCCGTGGTCGCAGGTGAGGGGGCCTTGCTGATCACCGCCGCCTTCGAGCCCGGTGCCCTGCCCGGCTGGCTCATGGCCCTGCTGCCCGCGCAATGGGCGAGCAGCGCGATCCTCGCGGCGCTTGGCGGCACAGAGGCGCCGATCGCAGGCGCTGCGCTGCTTGCCCTGGCGGGAACGGCTGCAGCGACTCGGCTGGTGGAGCGGTGCTGGCCGGCGCGCTGGCCTTATGGGGTGATGTTGGCGACGTGGCTCGGCTGCTCTGCCATCGTGGGGCTGAGCGCGCCTCGCTGACATCGGGCAAGTGGCGCGAATCGTCCTTCCGGCCAGATGGGAGCGATCCACCCGAGACTCACCGGATGCGCAATCTCCCGGCGAGCCGCGCCGCCTGCGCGAGACTTTCCCGACTGCCCCCAGACCCGCACCTGCGCAGCGCCTATGCCCGAGGCGGGGGCACAAAAAAGCCCCGGGGAGCGCCCGGGGCTTTCTGTCCATCAGTTTCGGCTATCTCAGCGCGAGCCGAGCAGCCAAAGAAAATAGTTCCACACGGCGCGTCTCCTTCTGCGATTACGCACTACGCGCTTTAACAGAAAATTAACCTTAATCAACCGTTAATTGCAGCCCGCCCGCCGCCCATCATCGCGGTCAACTCGGACATGGTGATCGCGCGCGAGAACAGGTAGCCCTGCCCAAGGTCGCAGCCCATCGCCCGCAGCATCGCCGCCACGGCCTGGCTTTCGACCCCTTCGGCCACCACCACCTTGCCGAGCGCATGGGCGATCTCGATGGTGGCGCGCACCACCGCCCGGCTCTCTTCCGAACTCACCATGTGCTGGACGAAATGCTTGTCGATCTTGAGTTCGGAGCTGGGCAGCTTCTCGATATATTCGAGGTTCGACTGGCCGGTGCCGAAATCGTCGATCGACAGCCCGATGCCGCGCTGCTTGAGTGCGGCGATCTGCGGGGCGATGCGGTCATCCTCGAGCTTGGCGGTCTCGGTCAGCTCGAGCACCAGGTTGCCAGGCGGGAAATCGTGCCGCCCGAGCAAGGTCATCATGTCAAACAGGAGCTGGGTGTCGCTCAGGCTCTTGGCCGACATGTTGATCGCCAGCTTGAAGTTGGGATCGAGCGCGATCGCGCGCTTGCCCTCGATCAGCGCCTTTTCCATCACCAGCAAGGTCAGTTCGTTGATGCGCTCGCTCGCTTCGGCGGCCAGCACCAGTTCCTGCGGATTGATCGGCTCACCCCCCTGCGGCTGCCAGCGGATCAAGGTTTCTGCCCCGACGATCCGGCCTGTGGCCAGATCGATCTTGGGTTGATAGGCGACCCCGATGGCGCGCTCGCGCAGGCCCTTCTCGAGCATCCGAAGGAGTTCGATACGGTTGTTGCGCGCCTCGAGATGGGCCGCATCATTGATCAGCAGGCGCGCCCCGCGTGCGGCGGCTTCCTCGGCCGCCTGCATCGCCTTCTTGATCCTCAGGCCAAGGGGCAAGTCGCTGTTGGTGTCGATCCCCAGCGCCGGAGCGCCATTGGCCGATTGCCAGTCATGCCCGATCGCGGTCTTGAGCATCAGCGCGAGGCCATCGGCATGGCGCTCAAGCTCCAGCCGGTCCATCCGCGGTGCCAGCCAGACGAGCAGATCGCGCTCGAAGGCCACTTCCCCGGCCTCCCCCGGCCCCCTGACGAAAGCGATCAGGCTGTTGACGAAGTCGCCGATCTCGCGCGCGGAAAGTTCCTCGGACATGGCGGTGAGATTGGCGATCTTGAGCGCATAGACATCGACCCGGGCATTGGGCCGATCCGAACTGATCGCCTGCGGCGAAACGGCATCGACATCGCGGTTGAAATAGGTGCGGTTGAGCCGGGCAAAGCCGAGGCCAGCAGCACCCAGCACCAGCAGCGCCGGCATGATGTCGAGATTGACACCGTATTCATCCAGCACCAGCGGAAGGAGAAGAAGTGCGGCGATGCTCAGCCCCACCACCCGGCGCGAGCGGCCGCGGATGACGGCGATCGTCAGCACTGCGAGCGCGACCACGAGCAAGGCCGGCAGCCAGCCGAGATCAACCGGGACGCCGCGCCTGAGCGTATGCGCGCCCATGATGTGGAAATAGGCGCCCGGCAGCACCGGATCCGCCCCAAAGGGCATCACATAGACGTCAGTCGAAGCAAAATAGGCTTTGCCGATGATCACCTTCTTGGCCCGCAGCGCACCTGCCGGAACCTTGCCTTCCAGCACATCGAGGTAGCTGAAGCGAGGGATCGAACGTGGATTGAAGGCGTAATCGGGGCGATATCTTACTGCTGATCCGACATAATCGGCCATTTCCGCTGAAAGCGAGCGATAGGTCTTGCCGCGCAGTTCTGCCTGCGTATCGAGTGTGATCGACAGGCCAAAGGGGCTGCCCATGCCCAGCATGCTGGCAAGGCCCGAACGCGCACGGAAATGCGGCAGCGGCAAGATTTCCGGCCCTATCTGCGCGCCCAATCGCGTTTCCGGGCTAAAACCCAGCCACACCTTGCCCCTGTGGCGCGCCAGGGTCTCGGCAAAGCGGGCATCGGCCTCGGGGGTTTCGGGATCGGCATGGGCCCGGTCGAACAGGATCTTGGCAACGCCCGCAGCCGCGAGCCGGTCGATCACCTCGCTGTCATGGATGCGCGAGGGCATCCGGCCACCAAAGGCCGCGATCGTGCGATCATCGATGGCGATGAAGGCAATGTCCTGCGGCGCCGGGCGCAGGCGCAGCTGGGCGCGGG
Organism: Erythrobacter cryptus; assembly: GCA_046297575.1. Classification (GTDB taxonomy): domain Bacteria; phylum Pseudomonadota; class Alphaproteobacteria; order Sphingomonadales; family Sphingomonadaceae; genus Erythrobacter; species Erythrobacter cryptus_A. The sequence goes on along the minus strand of JBKBHR010000023.1, from coordinate 16,983 downwards.
CAGCGCGATACAGGTCTTCAGCCGGCAAAGGCAAATCGATCGCGCCCGCGACCACCCCGAACAGGATCGCCAGCAGCGCCACCTTGATGCGCTTCCCACGCACCAAATCGCCCTCCTGGCGCCGCCCCAGCTCACGCCTGAGGTCGGACAGGCCATCATCGCCAAGACCGCGCGCGCGCCGCAGTGCCTTGGTGAGCGATGCAAAGATTGGGATCATCCAGCGCGCCGCCTTCCTCGGGATTAACCATAGCAATCCCTAGAGGAGCGAGGTTAACGCAATGCAAACGCGCCGCTCGGTGCCCGATGGCGCGGCTCAGACCACCTGTCCGGCGAGCAACCCAAGCGCGATCGTCAGCCCCCCGAGGCCGAGCGAGAGCTGCCAGCGCAGCTTGAGGAAATCGCGCGTGGCAAGCCCGAGCGCGCGGTCGATCAGCGGCGAGAGCGCGATCAAGGCACCGAGATAGAGCAGCGCCGGGCCGGGCCACTCCCAGCCGAAGGTCCAGGGCAGGAACAGCGCCACGGCAATCAGGCTCGGCAGCACCGCCACGCCATAGGCCGCAGCGCCCGTGCGCCCCGCGGCAAGCGCCTGTCCCCACCACACCCCGCCAAGGAAGCTGAAGATCGCCGCGGCATAGGCAAAGCCCCCGGCGAGCGCCGAATAGCGCCATTCATGCCCGATGAGGATCAGCGCGATGCAGATGATCTGCGGCACGAGCCCGGCATAGCCGAGCGCGCGCGCGGCGGGAGAAAGCTTCGGGTGTCCGTCCATGGCAGCGCCAACCCACGCCCGGCCATGCCGGTTCCCGCCCGTGCGCGCAAGGCTTGCAGGCGGCGCGCGATTGCGCCACGACGCGCGTCATGGAGCTGTTTGATCTATCGGGCCGGGTGGCGCTGGTCACCGGGGGCAATGGCGGGATCGGCCTTGCCATGGCGCGCGGGCTGGCAAAGGCCGGCGCAAGCGTGGCGATCTGGGGCCGCAATGCACGCAAGAACGCCGCCGCGGCTGAGGAATTGCGCGCGCTCGGCAAGGGCAAGGTGCTGGCGCTTGCCTGCGATGTGGCCGATGAAGCCGCGATCGAGGAGGCCATGGCGGCAACGCTCGATGCCTTCGGGCGGCTCGATGCGTGCTTTGCCAATGCCGGGATCGCGGGAGCGGGCACGGCCATCCCCGACATCACCCCCGAAGGCTGGGACCATACGCTTGCGGTCAACACCCGCGGGGCGGCGCTGGTCTACAAGCACGCCAGCCGCCACATGATCGCCCGCGCCGAGGCCGGCGATCCGGGGGGCAAGCTCATCGCCACCTCCTCCGGCCAGTCGATCATGGGGGTCAACCGCTCGTCTGACTATGCCGCCTCGAAGGCTGCGCTCAACGGCCTTACCCGCGCCGCGGCCTACGAGTTGGCGCGCTACCAGATCACCGCCAATGCCCTGCTTTTCGGCTACTATGAGACCGACATCACCGCCAAGGCCAACCCCAGGTTTGCCGAATGGATGGCCAAGCGCATCCCGCTGCGCCGGCCGGGCGACCATGCGGGGCTTGAGGGCCTCGCCGTGTTTTTCGCCTCGCCCCATTCCGATTACATCACCGGGCAATGCCTGCCGGTCGATGGCGGGCTGTGCATTTCCTGACGGGGAACGCCGCCCCTCGCTGACCGTTAGGCCATCACCCTCCCCCAGCCGGACCCCTCCGCCCCGTGCCCGAAGACGACCGCATCCCCGATTTCGATCACGCCCCCGATGACCCGCGCCGCCAGCGCGCGGTGCCGGCGGGGCGGATCGCGCGGCTGTCGAGCTTCGGGCGGCTGGTCGGCGGGGTTGCGGGCGGGATGGTGGCCGAGGGCGCGCGGCGCCTTGCCAGCGGGGATGGGATCAGCACGCGCGACCTCATCCTCACCCCCGGCAATGTCCAGCGCCTCACCGATCGCCTCTCGCATCTGCGCGGGGCGGCGATGAAGATGGGGCAGATGATCAGCCTTGATGCCGGCGATTTCCTCCCGGCAGAGCTGTCGCGCATCCTGGCGACCTTGCGCGATCAGGCCCATTTCATGCCCACCCGCCAGCTCGATGCGGTGCTCAAGAGCGAATGGGGAGCCGATTGGCGGCGCCATTTCCGCTGGTTCAACCCGCGCCCGATTGCCGCGGCCAGCATCGGTCAGGTGCACAAGGCGCTCACCCGGGAGGGCGAGGAACTGGCAATCAAGGTGCAGTATCCGGGGGTTGCCAAAAGCATCGACAGCGATGTCGACAATGTCATGACACTCCTCAAGCTCGCCGGCTTTGCTCCGCCCGAGCTTGAGATCGACAAGCTGCTCGCTGCGGCCAAGCAGCAGCTGCACGAGGAGGCCGATTACGCCCGCGAAGGCCGCCAGATGGAGCTTTATCGCGCGCGCCTCGCCGACACCCCGGGCTTCGTGGTGCCGCGGCTCCACGAGGGGCTGACCCGCGGGGCGATCCTCGCGATGAGCTTCGAGGACGGGGTCAGCATCGAGGAACTCGCGAGCGAACCGTCCGCGCGGCGCGACGAGGTCTTTGCCCGGCTGATCCGGCTGGTGGCGCGCGAATTGTTTGAATTCGGGGTGATGCAGACCGATCCCAATTTCGCCAATTACCGCTATCGGCGTTCGACCGGCGAGATCGTGCTGCTTGATTTCGGCGCCTGCCGCCCGGTCGATCCCATGGTTGCCAATGGCTATCGCCGGATGCTCGAGGCAGGCCTCAAGGGCAATGCCGAGGAGGTGCTCGCCGCCACCATCGCAGCCGGTTTCATGCTGCCGATCGTCGCCGAGAAGCACCCCGAGCGCGTGGGCCGGATGATCGACATCGTCATCAACGAGATGCGCGCCGATGCGCCCTTCGATTTTGGCGATCGCGCCTTCATCCCGCTGCTGCGCGAGGAGGGCTGGGCGATCGCGCAGGACAAGGACACCTGGGCCTTCCCGCCGATCGAGACCCTGTTCGTGCAACGCAAGGTTTCGGGCACCGCGCTGCTTGGTGCGCGGATCAAGGCCAAGGTCAATGTGAGGCGCATCGTCGAGGAGGTGCTCGCCAGCACCGCGGCGCACCCGGTCGCGGCGGCCTGACGGCTCCACCTGCGGGAGCGCAGCGCAGCAGCGGCAGCGGCGGCTCCAAGGCTGCGCTTTTCCGCTTCTTGCACACTACCCGAAAAAGCAAATGCTTAATGCGTGACAGGCGCGGAAAATTGCGATATCGCTCCAAACCATGCATGGGGGGGTCCAGCACAATCTGGCGGTTCTGTTCGTGTGCCTTGGCAATATCTGCCGGTCACCGATGGCCGAGGGCGCGTTCCGCGCGGCGGCGCTGCGCAGCGGCCTTGATTGCGCCGTGGATTCGGCCGGCACGGCGGCCTATCACGTGGGCCAGCCGCCCGATCCGCGCGCGATTGCCATGGCGCGTGCCCATGGGGTCGAGATTGCGGGCCAGCGTGCGCGCCAGATCGAGCGCCGCGATTTTTACCGCTTCACCCATATCTTCGCGCTCGACCGCGCCAATCTGGAAGGGCTGCGCGCCCGCGCCCCGCGCGATGCCAGTGCCCGCCTCGCCTTGCTGCTCGATGCGGTGGAAGGGCGCCGGGGCGAGGCCGTGGCCGATCCCTACCACGGCGATGAAGCTGATTTCCGCGCCGCCTGGGAGGCGATCAACGAAGGGGTTGAGGCGCTGGTGGCCCGCTTCGTCAAGGAAGGCGTGAGCCTCACCCTCTAGCCGCCGCGCAGCAGCTGCACCCCCCAATCGCGCTCGAACAGGTAGAGCAGCAGCCGCGCCGCCTCCCCGCGCGGCGAGGTCAGCCCCCCGTCGCGCTCCATCAGCAGCCGGGCATCGCCATGGGCTATCGGCAGCAGGCGCTGGGTCTGCTCGAGATCCGCCAGGCGAAAGCCTGCCTCGCCCGATTGTCTCGTGCCGAGCAATTCGCCCCCACCGCGCAGTTCGAGGTCCTCCTCGGCGATGCGAAAACCATCCTGCGTCTCACGCATCAGCGCCAGGCGCCGCTTGGCGGTTTCGGAAAGTTCCTCGCCGCGCAGCAACAGGCACACCGATTTTTCCGCGCCCCGCCCGACCCGACCGCGCAGCTGGTGAAGCTGCGCAAGGCCGAAGCGCTCGGCCTGCTCGATCACCATCAGCGTGGCCGCAGGCACATCGACCCCGACCTCGATCACCGTGGTGGCCACCAGCAGCCGCGCCGCGCCGCTGGCAAAGCGCTCCATCGCCGCGTCCTTCGCCTCGGGGCGCAATTGGCCGTGCACCAGCACCGCGGCCGCGCCGAACCGCGCCTTGAGCGCGGCATAGCGCGCCTCGGCCGCGGCAATGTCTTCCGCTGCCAGAGCCCCTTCGGCCTCGCGCACCATCGGGCACACCCAATAGGCCTGCTGCCCGCTTTCGAGATGGCGCTCGAGCGCTTCGACCACTTCATCAAGCCGCCCGATCGGCACCACCCGCGTATCGATCGGCTGGCGCCCGGGGGGCAACTCGTCGAGGCGGCTCACATCCATCTCGCCATAATGGGCAAGTGTGAGCGAGCGCGGGATCGGGGTTGCCGTCATCGCCAGGGTGTGCGGCGCGCGACGGCCCTTGGCGGCGAGCGCGAGGCGCTGGGCCACGCCGAAGCGGTGCTGTTCATCGATCACCACCAGGGCCAGATCGCGATAGGACACCGCCTCCTGAAAGATCGCATGGGTGCCCACCACCAGCGGGATCGACCCGTCGATGAGGCCCATCAGCAGCCCTTCGCGCTCGCGCCCCTTGGCGCGGCCCGTCAGCAGCGCCACCTCCACCCCGACCGGAGCAAGCAGGCGGCGCAGGGTTTCGTGATGCTGGCGGGCGAGGATTTCGGTCGGGGCAAGCAGCGCCGCCTGGCGCCCGGCCTCGAGAGCGATCAGCATGGCGTGGAGCGCCACCACGGTCTTGCCCGCGCCGACATCGCCCTGAAGCAGACGCAGCATCGGGGCCTCCTGCGCCATGTCGGCCGCGATCTCGCGGATCGCGCGGGCCTGCGCACCGGTGAGGCCAAAGGGCAGTTGCAATCGGCTCCGCAGCCGCCCGTCGCCCACCAGCGCCTGCCCGCGCCGACGCCGCCCCTCGGCCCTCACCAGCAGCAACGCCAGGGCGTTGGCGAGCAATTCGTCATAGGCCAGCCGGTCGCGCGCCGCCTTGTCGTCGCCGCGGTGCACCCGCTGCAGCGCCTCACGCCACGATGGCCAGCCTGCGCGCGCCAGCTGGCCCGGCTCGATCCACTCGGGCAGCTCGGGCAGCCGCCCCAGCGCCTGGCCGACGAAATCGGCCATGCGCGGCTGAGTCAGCCCTTCAGAGAGGCGATAGACCGGCTCGCACAGCCGCGCCATTCCGGCGGTGCTTTCAGCGGCAATGTGATCGGGATGGACGATCTGAAGCATGTCGCCATAGCGATCGAGTCGGCCCGCCACCCAGCGCCGCTCGCCCACCGGCACCAGCTTCTTGGCCGCATGGGCGGCCTTGCCGAACCAGGCGAGCGCGCAGACCATGCCGCGCGCGTCCTGCATCAGCACGCGATAAGGCGCGCGGCTGCCGGGGCGCGGGGCGCGGTGCTCGATCGCGCTGAGCGGCACGATCACCTGTTCACCCTCGCTCGCTGCGGAAAGATCAGCGAGCGCCCGGCGGGTGACGAAGCGCTCGGGCAAGTGATAGGCGAGGTCCTTGATGCGGGTAAGGCCCAGCCGCTCGAGCGGGCGCATCAGCTTTGGCCCCACGCCCGCGAGCGTGGCGACTTCGGCAAACAGCGGGTTCAGGGCCTCGGGGCGCATCGCGTCTTCTGGCTAACACCGCCTTGCGTGCATTGCGAGTTGAAGCCGCGCGAAGCTGTGGCTAGGGACACAGCCATGAGCGCCATGCCCCCCTTTGCCCAGCGGCTCGCGCGCGCCCGCTTCCGCGCCTGGCACCGCGGCACGCGCGAGGCCGATTTCCTCATCGGCGGCTTCTTCGATCGCCACCACGGCGCATGGGGCGAGGAGGAACTTGCCTGGTTCGAGACCCTGCTCGATGCCGATGATGTTGACGTGATGGCCTGGGCGCTGGGCACGGCGCCGGCGCCCGCGCATCTCGCCGGCGCCCTGCTCGAAGCCTTGCAGCGGCTCGATTACGTCACCATTGCGCGCTAGGGGCGGCCCCGCGCGCGAACCGAGCAGCCCCCCGGGGAACATCGGCGCGCCCGAGCCGCTTGTTGAAAGCCCATGCCCGAACTTGCCCACATCCTTGCTGCCCGCACCCCGCTGACGCTCTCCTCGCTGCCGCGCGGGGCAGCGCCGCTGGTGCTCGCCGATCTTGCCCGCGCGGCCCACGCGGGTGGCTCCGCGCGGCGGGCGGTGTTCATCGCCCCCGATGATGCAGCGATGCGCGCGCTGGCCGAGGCGGCGCGCTTCTTCGCCCCCGAGCTTGAAGTGATCACCTTTCCCGCCTGGGACTGCCTGCCCTATGACCGGGCCAGCCCGGCGCTGGCGATCAGCGCCGAGCGGCTCGCCGCGCTCCACCGCCTGCAGCACGCCGGCGCGGCGCCGCAATTGCTGGTGACCACCGCCAATGCGGTGCTCCAGCGGGTGCTCACCCCCTTCCGGGTGCGCGAGAGCGTGCGCGAACTGCGCGTGGGCGCCCAGATCGGGCGCGAGAGCCTTGCCGCGCTGCTGCTGCGCCAGGGCTACAGCCGCAGCGAAACGGTGATCGATCACGGCGAATTCGCGCTGCGCGGCTCGATCGTCGACATCTTCCCCCCGGGCCTCGAGGCGGGCCTCAGGCTCGATTTCTTCGGCGATGAGCTGGAATCGCTGCGCCTGTTCGATCCCGCCACCCAGCGCACCACCGAGCGCATCGAGGCGCACCTGCTGCTCCCGGCGTCGGAGGCGCTGGTGGACGAGACCAGCATCAAGCGCTTCCGCACCCGCTATCGCGAGCTGTTCGGTGCCGGGGCCACGCAGGACCCGCTCTATGAAGCGGTGAGCGAGGGGCGGCGGCTGGCCGGGATGGAGCACTGGCTGGCGCTGTTCGAGGAACGCCTCGCCACGCTGTTCGACCATCTGGGCAAGCACGACGTGGTGGTGATCGATCAGGGGGCGCTCGCCGCGGCCGAGGAGCGCCTTGCCGACATCGCCGATTACCACGCCCAGCGCTGCGCCACCGCGGGCGAGAAGGCCGGCAGCTATCGCCCGCTCGCGCCGGAAGCGCTCTATCTTGCTCCCGGCGAATTCGCCGATGCGCTCGCCGCCCTGCCCGCGCACCGCGCCAGCCCCTTTGCCGCCGATCCGGGTGCGGGCGTGGTTGATTTCGGCTTTCGCTCGGGCCGCGACTTCGCACCCGAGCGCGGCCGCGGCGAGAATGTCTATGAGGCCGCTGCCGCCCATCTTGCCGGCGTGGCGCGCAGCGGGCGCAAGCCGCTCATCGCCGCCTATTCGCAAGGGAGCGCCGCGCGCATCGCCGCCATCCTGGCCGAGGCCGGGGCGCCCACGGTCGTGGCCGAGGGCTGGCAGCAGGCGCTCGGCCTTGCCGCTCGGGGCCAGGCGGCGGTGGTGGTGCTGCCGCTCGAACACGGCTTTGCCAACGATACGCTCGACCTTCTCACCGAAGCCGATGTGCTCGGCGACCGGCTGGTCAGGCGCAAGAAGAAGCGCCGCGATGCCGATGCCTTCCTCGCCGAGCTGCAGGCGCTCGCGCGCGGCGATCTGGTGGTGCATGTCGAGCACGGGATCGGGCGCTATCTCGGGCTCGAGGCGATCCCGGTGGGCAAGAGCCAGCACGATTGCGTCGCGCTCGAATATGCCGGGGGGGACAAGCTGTTCATCCCGGTCGAGAACATCGACGTGCTCAGCCGCTATGGCTCGTCCGAGCAGGCCGTGCCGCTCGATCGGCTCGGGGGCGAGGCGTGGCAGCGTCGGCGCGCCAGGCTGAAGGAGCGCATCACCGCGATCGCCGGCGAGCTGATGCAGGTGGCCGCGGCGCGGGCGCTGCGGCAGGCCCCGGTGCTCGCCGCCGATCCGGCCAGCCTCACCCAGTTCACCGATCGCTTCCCCTGGGCCGAGACCGAGGACCAGGAGCGCGCAATTGCCGAGGTGCTGGCCGATCTGGAAAGCGGCCGGCCGATGGACCGGCTGGTGTGCGGCGATGTTGGCTTTGGCAAGACCGAGGTGGCGCTGCGCGCGGCCTTCGTCGCGGCGATGAACGGCCAGCAGGTGGCGGTGGTGGCGCCGACCACGCTGCTCGCCCGCCAGCACTACCAGAACTTTGCCGAGCGCTTCGCGGGCTTCCCGCTCAAGGTCGGGCGGCTTTCGCGCCTCGTCAGCGCCAGGGAAGCCGCCGAGACCCGCGCCGGGCTTGAAAGCGGGCAGATCGATATCGTCATCGGCACCCATGCGATCCTCTCGAAGAACACCAGGTTCCGCAATCTCGGCCTCGTCATCGTCGATGAGGAACAGCGCTTCGGCGTCACCCACAAGGAGCGCCTCAAGCAGCTGCGCGCCGATGTCCACGTGCTCACCCTCACCGCCACCCCGATCCCGCGCACGCTGCAGATGGCGATGAGCGGGCTGCGCGAACTTTCCACCATCCAGACCCCGCCGGTCGATCGCCTCGCGGTGCGCACCTATGTGATGGAGTGGGACGACATGGTGATCCGCGAGGCGCTGCTGCGCGAGCATCACCGCGGCGGGCAGAGCTTCATCGTCGTGCCGCGCATCTCCGACATGGCCGAAATCGAGGAATGGCTGCGCACCCATGTGCCCGAGGTCAAGGTGGTGGCCGCCCACGGCCAGATGAGCGCCGGCGAGGTCGAGGAGCGCATGGGCGCCTTCTACGAGCGCAAGTATGACGTGCTGCTTTCGACCACCATCGTCGAGAGCGGCTTGGACATCCCCAGCGCCAACACCATCATCATCCACCGGGCCGATCGTTTCGGCCTTGCCCAGCTCTACCAATTGCGCGGTCGGGTCGGCCGTTCAAAGCTGCGCGCCTATGCCTATCTGACCCACGAGGCCGGCGCCACGCTGTCCGAAGTGGCACAAAAGCGTCTGAAGGTGCTGGGCGATCTCGACAGCCTCGGGGCGGGCTTCCAGCTTGCCAGCCACGATCTCGACATCCGCGGGGCGGGCAACCTGCTGGGCGATGAGCAATCGGGCCATATCCGCGAGGTCGGCTTCGAACTCTATCAGGCGATGCTGGAAGAGGCGATCCTCGCTGCCAAGGCGGGCGAGATGGGGCTGGAGCGCCCGCGCGACAAGATCAGCCCGCAGATCACCGTCGATGCGCCGATCATGATTCCGGAGGACTATGTCCCCGATCTTGCGGTGCGCATGGCGCTCTATCGCCGTCTCAACCAGGCCGAGGGCGAGGCCGAGCTCGAAAGCCTTGCCGCCGAGATGATCGACCGCTTCGGCCCCCTGCCGCAGCCGACGCAAAACCTCATCCGCCTCATCACCATCAAGCACCAGGCGATCGCCGCCAACATCGCCAAGATCGATGTCGGCGCGCGCGGCACGCTCGTCACCTTCCATCAGGACGATTTCCCCGATCCCATGGGGCTGGTGGCCTATGTCGAGCGGCTCAATGCCGGGGGCAAGGACACCGCCCGGCTGCGGCCCGACATGAAGCTCGTCATCAATCGCGCCTGGGGCGATCCGGCAAGCCGCCTCAACGGCCTGTTCCAGCTGACCAAGGGACTTTCGGCGATCGCGCGCAAGGCCACCGCGCGCAGCGGGCGCAAGGCGGCCTAGCCTCATTGCGCGGTGCGACGCGGGCCGGGTGCCAGGAGCGGCCCCGGCCCACGCCGGCAAGGCTCAGAAGGCGTAGCGCGCCACCACCTGGAACACCGGCCCGGCGCGCTCGGTCTCGAGCTCGTATTCGTCGAAATCGCGGTTGCGCTGCTCGGCCACGGTGTTGAACTTGTTGAACACCTCGTCCTTGCTGCCGTCGAGCAGGTTGGAGCCGACCGCGCGGATGGTGAAGCTGTCACCGAAGCGCTTCTCGATGAACACCTCGAGATCGGCGCCATAGCGGGTGAACACCTCCTCGCCGACCACCCGGCCAAAGGCCTCACCCTGCTTGCGATAGGTCACGCCGAACGCGGCGCCGAAATCGGGCAGGTTCTGGATCGCGCCGAAATTGTAGACATATTCGGACTGGTCGTTGAACTGGCGCTTGCCGAATTCGTCGCGGATGGTGCTGTCGAGCAGCGCGAGATTGCCGAACACGCCGGTGTTGGGCAGGCCAAGGAAGGCGAGGCTGAAGGAGGCGTCGAACTCGATGCCATAGACCTCGCCATCGCCGGTGTTGCGCGGGCTGTAGATGAAGGTGCCCGGCCCTTCCGACCCCTCGAGCGGCTGGCCATTGGGGCCGAGCACGGTCGCCAGTTCGACGAGGTTGCTGACATCACGATAGAACACGTTGACGCCGATCACCCCGTTGCGACCGATCTTGTGCTCGTAGCCGAGGTCCGCGCCCCAGGCGGTTTCGGGCTTGAGCAGCGGGTTGCCGAGGAAGTCATTGTCGCCCAGCTCGGCCTCGAGCAGGCCCGGGGTGATGAAGTCGAAACGCGGACGGCGCAGCGTGCGCGCGCCCGAAAGGGTGATGCGCCCATCGCCCACCTCGATCTTGACCGAGGCCGAGGGCAGGAAGGCATCATATTCGTTGCGGATCGTGCCCGCCCCGCCGACCTGCAGATCGGTGATCGTGGCGTCGGTGTTCTCCCAGCGGATCCCGGCCTCGAAGGTGATGTTGCCGGTCTCGCCTTCGAACAGGGCATAAAGATCGCGGCGATCCTCCTCGATGCGGTTGAAGGCACTCACCCCAAGGGGCGGGAAGGGGTTGGGCGCGAATTCGCCGGGGTTGCGGGTGAACTGGTCATAGCCCGGCCGCGCGGAAGCGGGCAGGTTGAAGCGGCTGCGCACTTCCTGGAGCAGGAAGACGCGGTCCTTGTTCTGGAGGAAGCCGCCGATCGCCAGCTCGAGCCCCTCGCCCATATCGAACTCCTGCTCGAGATTGACGAAGAACTCCTCGTCCTTGGTGTCACGAAGCGTCAGATCGCCGGTAAAGCGCGGGGCGTTGCGGTCGAAATCGACTTCATATTCGAACTCGTCCTGCAGATCATCGAAGCTGGAAAAACCGACCCGCAGCTTGGTCTTGCCGAAACCCCATTCGTGGCTGAGCTTGCCCAGCACCGACCAGCTTTCGGTGGTGATGTCGTTGACGTTGGCGTTGTCGGTCAGAAGGTTGCCCGGGGGCGTGGTGCGCACCGGGCCGCTCACCGCCACGGGATCGTTGTATTCGTAAGAACGCTCGTCCTCGATCCGCTCGGTGCGCACGAAATTGCCGAGCAGCTCGAACTTGGTGGTCTCGTTCTCGATCGCCCAGCTGGCGTTGAAGGCATAGTCGGTGCCATCACGCACGTCGGTCTGGTCTTCGCGGTTGTCGAAGTCCTCACTGGCGAAATTGGGGTTGTTCTCGGGACTGTCGCTGTAGCGCAGGCTGAGCTTTTCCTTGGGGTTGTAGCGCCCCTGGACATTGGCGCCGATCAGCACCCGCCCGCCGGCGAGCGCACCGCCATAGTAGAAGCCGCCCGAGGGCTTGACCTCGCCGTCATCGAAGAACAGCGCCCCGCCGCGGACATAGCCGCCATCGAGGGTGAAGCCATCGCGCAGCACTATGTTGAGCGAGCCGGCCACCGCATCCCCGGTGCGCCGCGCCGAGGATGAGCGCACGATCTCGACGCGCTCGATCAGTTCGGCCGGGATGCGGTCGAGGAAGAACGAACGGTCGGCATTGCCCCCGGGCACGCGCTCGCCATTGATGAGGATCTGGGTATAGCCCGGATCGAGCCCGCGCAGCCGCGCCCCGTCGCTCTCGATCACGTCGGAAAGGAAGGTGACGCCCGGCACGCGCTTCAAGGCATCGCCTGCGGTCAGCGGCTCGAAACGCTGGAAATATTCCTCGTCATAGACGAGCACCGGCTCGGCCGCATCGGAACGGTTGCGAAAGCCGATCGCGCCCTGCACCACGATCTCCTTGGCGGTCTGGATCGGCGCGCCCTGTTCGTCAGCGGCCTGATCGGTGTCGGGCGCCACGGCCGTGGCCTGGGCGGTGAGGGCAAGATTGGCCGGGCGCTCCTCGGCGGCCAGCCCCGGGGCGACAAGTCCGGCAGCAAGGGCCACAGCGGCGCTGCCGGCGAACAGACGAATGCGGATCATGATGTGGGTTCCCCTTGCGGCCTGGCACGTGCGCCGCCGCTTTGCGCGGCGGCGATAGGGCGAGGCCGTGACAGACAGGCGACCGGGCGATGACGGATCGGTTACAGACCGCGCGCGCGCAAGATTCCGCAAGTCTGTTGCCCACAGGCCACACCTGGGCCGCTCAGATCAGCGCCGCCCCGCGCGCGCCTTGCCGCGCCCAGCGCTCTGTGACAGCACCGGCACCCCATCCCCACCGGGATGCAAAGGCTAAAAAAACAAGGGAGAAGATAATGACCGACAGGATCTTCCGGCGGGCCTTCCACCGCGGCCTGCTGCTCGCTGGCGGTGCTGCCGTGCTGTGCGCCGCCCCGGTCGCGGCGCAGGACGCAGCCGAGACGCCCGCCACCGACGCCTCCGAGGGCAATGTCATCATCGTCACCGCCACCAAGCGCGACACCCGCATCCAGGACGTGCCCTTTTCGATCAATGCACTCACGCAGGAGGACATCCAGCGCTCGGGCGCGGTGACGCTCGAGGATCTCTCGCGCAATGTCGCGGGGCTCACCATCCAGAACCTCGGGCCGGGGCAGAGCCAGGTCTCGGTGCGCGGGATCTCCGCCGGGCAGGTGGTGCGTGACCAGCCGGGGGTGAAGGAGCAGGTCGGCGTCTATCTCGACGAATCGGTGATCTCGCTCTCGCTCTTTACCCCCGATCTCGACCTGTTCGACTTGAACCGCGTCGAAACCCTGCGCGGCCCGCAGGGCACGCTGTTCGGCTCGGGTTCGGTGGGCGGCACGATCCGCTACATCACCAACCAGCCGCGCCTCGGCGTGACCGAGGGGGCTCTCGAGGCCAATCTCAACCTAATCGATGGTGGCAATGCCGGGGGCCACCTCAAGGGCGCACTCAATGCCCCGCTGGGCGAGAATGCGGCGATCCGCGCGGTCGGCTATTACACCCGCTATGCCGGGTTCATCGATGCGCTGGGGCCGGCCGGGGGCAAGAATGTCAATGATGGCGAGCGCTATGGCGGGCGCATCGCGATCACCTTTGAACCCACCGACAGCCTTTCGATCACCCCGCGGGTGGTCTATCAGAAGGTCTCCGCCAATGGCTTCAACCGGCAGGAGATCTACAACCTCTTTGCCAACCGCTTCACCACCTCGCGCCCGCCGATCCAGCTGGGCAAGCGCGAGCAATATCTGCTGCTGCGCGAGGCCTTCGAGGATGAGACCTGGATTGCCGACCTCACGGTGAAGCTCGATCTGGGCAGCGTCGCGCTCACCTCGGTCACCTCCTACATCAACCGCGACATCCTGGTGAGCCGCGATGCGAGCGCGCTCACGGGCTCGGTCTCGGTTGATCTGGGCTATCCGGCGGCTGCGGTGCTGCTGCCGTCAAACCTGCGCGACACCACCGATCTTGAAACCTTCACCCAGGAAGTGCGCCTCGCCTCGGACAATGACGGGCCGTTCCAGTGGCTGATCGGCGCCTTCTATTCGGATGTGCAGCGCGATTACAGCCAGCGCCTGCCCACCCCTGGCTATGATGCCTTCACCGATGCGGTGTTCGGCCCGGGCACCTCGGCGGCGGTGGCCAATGGCTTTCCGGCCAATTCGCCGTTCAACTCCGATCTGCCCTTCGACATCGAGCAGTTCGCGGTGTTTGGCGAAGCGAGCTATGACATCACCGATCGGCTGACCTTCACCGCCGGCGGGCGCTATTACGACTTCGAGGAGACCCGCACCATCACCACCGGCGGCCTGTTTGCCAATGGCGATCAGGGCGTGGTCGATCGCACCGCCTCGGACGGCTTCACCCCGCGCTTCCTGCTGAGCTACCGCGCGAGCGACAATGTCACCGTCAACGCCCAGGCCGCGCGCGGCTTCCGCCTCGGCGGGGTCAACGATCCGCTCAACACCCCGCTGTGCAACGCGCAGGACCTGGCGCTGTTCGGGGGCTTTCAGGACTATGGCGATGAAACGCTGTGGAACTACGAGCTGGGGGTGAAGACCCAGGGCACCGGCTTCACCTTCAACGCCGCGGCCTTCTACAATGACATCAGCAACCTCCAGGTCACGCTCGATGCGGGCAGCTGCTCCTCGCGCATCGTCTTCAACGTGCCCGAGGCCTTTGCCGCCGGGATCGAGGCCGAGCTGGCGCTGAACCCCGCCCCGGGGCTCAACTTCAGCCTCAGCGGCAGCTATGTCGAATCCGAGTTCAAGAGCACCCTGCCCGGCGCGCTCGCCGCGGCCACCGGGATCCGCGATGGCAACCGCCTGCCTTCGGTGCCCGAGTTCCAGCTCTCGGCCAGCGGCAGCTACGAATGGGATCTGAACCCGAGCACCACCGCCTTCGTGGCCGGTTCGTTCCAGCATGTCGGCTCGCGCTACACCCAGCCGGCCGACCAGGAGAACAACCCGCGCACCTTCGTGCACAACCTGCCCTTTGGCGGGGCGCCGGCCAATGCCGCGACCACGGTCAACCTGCTGCTGCCCGATTACCAGCTGGTCAACCTCAGCGCCGGGGTCGAGCTTGACAGCGGGCTTTCGGTCACGGCCTATGTCAACAACCTGTTCGACGAGAACCCGCTGCTCTCGTTCGATCGCGAACGCGGCGGACGGGCGCGGCTGGGGTTCAATGTCGGCCAGCCGCGCACCTTTGGGGTGACGCTGCGGCAGACCTTCTGAGCGATTGGCGCGCGCGGCGGGCTGCCCCCTCCAGGCGTCTGCCGCGTGCGCCCTTGCGCTCGGCCGTGGCCGATCAACCGTGGCCCATGCCGCGCGCGGTGCGGGCGAGCGCCACCACCTGCTTGCCCGGCATGGGCGCGGCGCGCAGGAAGCCCTGCCAGCAATCGCAGCCCTCGGCGGTGATCGCGGCGCGCTGGATCTCGGTCTCGATGCCCTCGGCATAGATCGCAAGGCCGAGCGCCTTGCCGAGCTGGATGATCGCCCGCAGCACCGCGAGCGCGGTGGCATCGCCCGGCACGCCCTCGGCCATCACCCGATCAAGCTTGAGCGCATCGAGCGGCAATTCGCGCAGATAGCGGAAATTGCAGAAGCCCGCGCCGAAATCATCGAGCGCGGTGCGAAAACCGAGGCCGCGCAGCGCCTTGAGCGCGCTGGCCGCCTGGGCAAGGTTCCTCAGCAGCAGATCCTCGGTGATCTCGAGCATCAGCCGTGCGGGCGCGATCGCCGAGCGGCCGATCAGCGCGGCAAAATCGGCCGCGAAACGCTCCTCGCCCAGCTCCTCGGGGGTGATGTTGAGCGAGAGCGTCAGGTGTTCGGGCCAGGCCGCGGCTTCCTCGAGCGCGCGGGCCACCACGTGGCGCGAGAGCGGCGCCACCAGCGCCGCGCGCTCGGCCACCGCGAAGAGATCGCGCGCGCCGATCACCCCGAGGCTCGGGTGCTGCCAGCGCGCCAGCGCCTCGGCCCCCACCACCGCCCCGCTGCGGCAGGCGAATTGCGGCTGGAACAGGACCTCGATCTCGCGCCGATCGAGCGCGCGCAGCAGATCGGCCTCGAGCACGCCGGGGCTGACACCGGGAAAGCGGCCGCGCAGGGAGCCGCGCAGGGATGTCAGCCGCTGATCCATGCCTCTCCTCTTGCGCCCGGCTTGCGTCCTTGGGGCCCTTGCCCCCAGCCCTTGAGCCCCTGCCCTTAACCTTTGTCGCAAGCCGATGCCTGCATCAATTGCAATCCGCCCGAATCTGGCACATCACAGCGCCCGCGGCGAGAAGATCAGGGCAAACAGGGCGATTTTTCGGAGCGGTTCGGGCAAAGGGGGAGGAATGGCGAGCAACGGATCGGGCTTTGCGCGGCTGGCGCTCACCGCCTCGGAGACCGAGCGCGCGCAGGAGGCCTATGCCGCGCTGCTGCCCCATCACGATTGGGTGCCGCTCGATGAGGCCGAGGCGGTGGTGGTGCTCGGTGGCGATGGCTTCATGCTCCAGGTGCTCCACGCCATGCTCGATGCCGGACGGGTGATCCCGGCCTATGGCATGAACCTTGGCACCGTGGGCTTCCTGATGAACCGCTATGACAAGCGCTCGGCGATCGCCGCGCGGGTGGCGCGGGCGCGGCGCTGGACGGTCTCGCCGCTCAAGGTCGAGGCGATCACCCAGGACGGCAAATGCCATGCGCTGATGGCGATCAACGAGATCTCGCTGCTGCGCGAGACCCGCCAGACCGCCAAGATCGAGGTGACCGTGGGCGAGCGGGTGCGCATCCGTGAGCTGGTGTGCGACGGGGTGCTGGTGGCGACCCCGGCGGGATCGACCGCCTACAACCTTTCGGCCAATGGCCCGATCCTGCCGCTGGGTTGCGGGATGCTGGCGCTCACCCCGATCAGCCCGTTCCGCCCGCGGCGCTGGCGCGGGGCGATCCTGCCCGATCGCATGCGGATCATCCTCAAGGTGCTCGATCCGGCCAAGCGCCCGGTGGCAGCCGTAGCCGACCAGAAGGAGCTGCGCGACATTGCCGAGGTGCGGCTCGAGATCGCGCACGATGCCGATCTCACCTTGCTGTTCGATCCGGGCCAGAGCCTCGAGGAACGGATCGTGGCCGAACAGTTCATCACCGCCTGATCCGCCCCGCCCGGCCGGGCCGCGCCCATCCACGGCGCGGCGGTGCGGCGGTGGAAAAGCCCTCTTGCAATCGCCTCGGCAGGCCCATATAGGCGCGCCTCTGCCAGCGGTTGCACCCGCCGGCTGCTCCCCGATAGCTCAGCGGTAGAGCATTCGACTGTTAATCGAACGGCCGTAGGTTCGAATCCTACTCGGGGAGCCATT
>JBKBHR010000022.1:0-24938 GCA_046297575.1 Erythrobacter cryptus | reverse complement strand
AAAGGCGCGGAAGGCCACCGAAGGAGCGCCCCCACGATCACTGGAACGGCTGATCACCGAAAACCCAAACTGGGGAATTTTAACCCGGCACTTCTGGGGAAATTTTAGTCAGCGTTGACAGGCACGTCGCGCCAAGCCATTGCGGGGATGTTTCGCGGCTGGTGGCGGCTTTGGCCCAGCAGCTCCTTGGCCTTGGCAGTCGCCTGCAAATCCACGTCCAAATCCATTGCCGCAGCATGGCGCAACACAATGCCCAGCCGGTTAAGCGCCTTGCGCGCCGCATCGGCTTTGGTGTGCCAGATAGGGGCCAGGGTGTCGCGGATGTCGCGCTGGTCTAGGTCAGTAACCGGCACCTTGCCCAGCTTTGGCAATATGTGGTTTTCAAGCGGGGATAGCCACCGGCCCGCTTGCCCGTCCGCTTTCAGTTCGGCCTTGCGAGCTTCGAAAGCCGCTTGGGTTATCACCGCCAAGGAAATGTCCGCCCGTGCAGCTTCGCGGGCTTCGCGTTCGCGTTCCTTTATCGGGTCAAAGCCGGATGCAGCCACCGCCCGCCAGCGTTCGGCCATTTGCCGCGC
This sequence comes from Erythrobacter cryptus, assembly GCA_046297575.1. Taxonomy (GTDB): domain Bacteria; phylum Pseudomonadota; class Alphaproteobacteria; order Sphingomonadales; family Sphingomonadaceae; genus Erythrobacter; species Erythrobacter cryptus_A. The sequence goes on along the minus strand of JBKBHR010000022.1, from coordinate 24,363 downwards.
CGCAGCCAGGCCCACATTGGGCATAGAGCCTAAGCCCATTTCGCGCCGCCGCCCGTGGATGGTGTAGCGCAAAACCCATTGCGCGCCGCCATCGGGGCGCTTCACCAACCAAAGCCCGCCACCATCGCAATGCTTGCCCGGTGGAGCCGCCTTCACCAGAGCCGCCGAAAGCCTGTTACGTGCGCGCATTGGAGTCCGCCTTTCTGGCGGGCTTTTCTATCCACCCGCCTATCCACCTTTGGTTAGTGGACACGGCAAATCATTGCAACACAAGGAAAGGCTGGAAATTGGCTCTAGTCCGCCATTTGCGCCCAGCCGCAGGACACCGAAAAGCACTTAAAAACAACGGCTTGATGCCTGCAGCCGGCACCAGTTTTGACCACAGAAAACCATCCGGGGGATGGTTTTCGGTCGAAACTCCCGAGCGCAAGCGAAGGGGGACCACAGAAAACCATCCGGGGGATGGTTTTCGGTCAAAACTCCCGAGCGCAAGCCCAGGGCCGAGACCTCTGCCCCCTTTCAACCCAGCCGCAGGAAGAAGGCCTCGCGCTCAGCCCGCAGCGCCTCGGGCGACATCGCGCCGAGCGCATCGAGCTCGGCGCCGAGCGCGAGGGCAAGGCGCCGCACCAACGCTTCGGGATCGCGGTGCGCCCCGCCGGTCGGCTCATAGACGATGCGGTGGATCACCCCCAATCGCAGCAGCTCGGCCGCGGTCAGGCGCATCGCCTCGGCCGCCTCGGGGGCGCGTGCGGCGCTGCGCCACAGGATCGAGGCGCAGCCTTCCGGGCTGATCACCGAATAGACCGCGTGCTCGCACATCAGCACCCGGTTGGCCGCGGCGAGCGCCACCGCCCCGCCCGATCCGCCTTCGCCCACGATCACCGCCACCAGCGGCACGCGAAGCGCAAGGCAGGCCTCGGTCGCGCGGGCGATGGCTTCGGCCTGGCCGCGCGCCTCGGCATCCACCCCGGGAAAGGCCCCGGGCGTATCGACCAGCGTGATCACCGGCAGGCCAAACCGGTCAGCGAGACCCATCAGCCGGATCGCCTTGCGATAGCCCTCGGGCCGAGCCATGCCGAAATTGTGCTTGAGCCGCCCGGGCGTGTCCTCGCCCTTGACGTGGCCGATCACCATCACCCGGCGCCCTTCGAACCGGGCAAACCCGCCGATGATCGCCTGATCCTCGCCGAACACCCGGTCGCCTGCGATGGGCAGGAAATCGGTGAACAGCCCGGCCACCAGCCGTTCAAAGCGCGGGCGCTGCGGGTGGCGGGCAACGAGCGTGCGCTGCCAGGGCGAAAGCCGGGCATAGGTATCGGCGAGCAGGGCCTCGGCCCGCGCGGCCAGCATCGCCACCTCCTCGGCCCCGGCGCCGGGCTGGGCGGCCAGTTCGCGCGCGCGCTGCTCGAGCGCGGCGATCGGCTTCTCGAAGGGCAGATAGTGGCTCATCCCCCGCGCGGCGGCTCACACCGTCATCGACATGCCGCGATAGATCCGCGCCCGATAGCGCGAATCCTCGGCATCGGGCAGCGGCGCGCCGAGCAGCAGCACCGCACGGGCAAAGCGGCGCACTTCCTCGAGGTGCTCGTCAAGGTCGCGCGGCTCTTCCGACTGCACCCGGCGGGTGAGGTTGATCTGGTTGACCGGCACATCATGCACCAGCCGCTCGTTTTCCACCGCGAGGGTGGCGGTGAAGGCGTGGAGCGTGGTCTTGATGAAATTGGCAAGGGCAAAGGCCGGGGAGCGGTCACCCATCGGCACATCGGGGCTGGTGAGCACCAGCTGGCAATCATCATAGAGCGAGGCGCGGCGGCTGACGCGGAAATGGTGGGTGAGATTGTCGGCCACCACCGCGCGGAACGCCTCGGGGCTGAGCGGATCATTGCTGTCGAACAGCTTGCCAGGCAGCGGCGTGAAGGGGGTGGAAAGGATCGTGGTCGGCCGCCCCCACCTCATCAGCGCCTCGTCCATCGCCGCCTCGATATCATCCGCTGCCACCAGCGAGGTGAGCGCCTCGGCCACCTGCTCCTCGAGCTGGGCCCGGATCGCGGCGAAGCCTTCGGCGCTGCGGGTGATCAGCACCACCCGGGCCACATGGCAATCCTCGATCAGGGTGCGCGCGGTCTCGGCCAGGTAATCGGCAAGGTGCTCGCCGATGAGCCACACCGTGCGCCCGCGCATCTGGTCGAGCCGCTCCTGCTTGGGGCTGCCGAACAGCTCGCGCTCGGTGGTCGAGCGCTCGACCGAAAGCCCGCCCGAGGGCATGAAGGTCTCGCCGCTCACCGCCCGGTCGGCAAGGAAGAACACCGTGGCCTGGGCGACATCGTGCTCGGTCGGCATCTTGCCGAGATAGAGCTTGGAGAGCACGCCCGTGCCCACCTTCTTCGCCTCGGCAGCGATGCGCTCGGCCGGCAGGAAGGGCGCGTCCTCGGGCGGCAGGCGCAGCAGCCAGTTGCCATCTTCGGCAGTGGGGCGCTCGGCCCATTCGGGCGCGTCGAGGAAATAGCCGCCCTGCCGCAGCCTTCGCACCAGCGCGGCGGCGATTTCGGGGGTGAGCAGATACTTGTCCCAGGTGCAGGTGCCATCGCCCTCGCGCGCGCAGGCGAGCGCCAGCTCGCGCAGCTCGTGCGGATTGTTGGTATCGTGGCTCATCTTCACGGTGTCGTTGCGTGCCAGCCGCGCCAGCACCGCCTCAACCCTGACCCCGCGGCGGATTGCCCTGATCGCGGCGGCATGGACCGCGTTCAGGCGCTTGTTCTCGAGGATGAGCTTGCCGCGCCGCTCGAACAGGCCGGGCTTGCCCCCGGTGCCCGAAAGCCGATCGCCATCGACCGGGCCGGGGGCGATGGCGTTGAACTGCACCTCGGGGCCGAGATAGCGCGCCATGGTTTCCACCATCGCGCGCTGCCCGGCCTTGGAAACGGCATAGTCCGCCCGGTTGGGATAGGCGACCGCGAGATATTTCTCGCCCCCGAAATAGGACGAGACATTGAGCACATAGCCGGCACCTTGCGCCTTCATCAGCGGCACCGCGTGGTGCATGAGGAAATAGTTGGAGACGAGATTGGCATCGAGCGTGTGGTTCCAGGCCTCAAGGCTCATGTCCACCACCATGTCCTCGGCCCCGGCCACCCCGGCATTGTTGATGAGATAGTCGATCCGCCCGAAGGCCTTGAGCGTGGCATCGAAGGCACCTTTCAGGCTTTCGAAATTGCCGACATCGACATTGGCGAGCGTCTGCACCCGGCGCTCGACCCCGGCAAAGCCGATGTCCTCAAGCTCCGAGACGATCCGCGCGCGCGCCACGGCGAGTTCGCTCTCGCGCCGGGCGACCATCATCACCTTGGCCCCGGCAAGCGCCAGGAGCCGCGCCACCTGTCCGCCGATCCCGGCCGAACCGCCGGTGATCAGCGCCACCTTGCCAAGGTGAAGGCCGGTGATGTTCTCGGAAAAGCCGGGCATGGCCTTCCGGGCGCCGGTCGCCTCGCCGATATTGGTGGGGACATAGAGCGTGATCTCGCCGAGCTTGCTTTCCTTGAGCAAGATGCGCGCGGCATGGCCCGCGGTGAAGCGGATGTTCTCCGCCTCGGCATTGGTGAAACGCACGATCTGGTTGCCCCATTCGGCCTGGCGGCGGCGGCCATGGGCGGTGTCGATCGCGCTTTCATCACGCCAGATGCGGATCAGCTGCTCGGTCGCGGCGCGCAGGATGTGGCCATAGACATTGCCCTTGCCGTCATCCTTGTGGCTGACGAACACGAAGCGCGGCGGCTGCAAGAGGTTGTCGTGGCGCTTCCAGTAGCGGCTCATGGTGCGCGCGAGGGCAAGGTTGCCGGCCAGTTCGGCATCCATCAGCGCCTCGACCATGGCATCATCGGCCTCGGTGAGCGCGCCCGCAAGCTCGCCGGCCCCGAGCGCGGGGAGGAACAGCGCCCCGCTGATCGGTGTGCCGGCCCTGGTGTAGTCCTCGAGCGCGGCTTCCATCGCCGCCGGCTCCTTGCGGTTGAAGCGGATGATCGAAAGCTTGTCCGACAGGCCGAGGGCCTTGACCCGCTTCTGCGCGATCGCGACATCTGCAGCGCGCGGCAGGCCGAGCACCACCTCGGCCCCGCAGCCAAGCTGCACCTGGGCGATCTCGAGCGCTTCTTCCCAGTCCTCGCCTGCGGCGATCAGCACAGCGAGGCCCGTGCCGTCCATCGAGCGCATGGTCGGGCGCGCAAGGTAGGTCGAGCGCTGCTCCTTGCGCACGCTCATCCCGTGGGTGACCTCGAAATCATGGCCATTATAGGCCGCGCTCTCGTCAGAACCGAGGAAGACGCAGGTGGCGGCGATGTCCTCGGGCAGGGGGAAGCACTTGGCCCTGGGATTGCCGCCGGTGGCGCGCGCGAGGCTCATCATCGCGAAGAACTGGTCTGCGGTGGTGCCCGGCGCATCGCCGCGGGCCTTGTCCATCGCGGCAAAGACGCTGCGGATGCGCTCGCTCTCGATCGGGCCGGGATAGACGAGGTTGACGCGGATGCCCCGCGGCCCAAGCTCGAGGCTCAGCTCGCGGCTCCAGGCATTCATCGCCGCCTTGGGCACGACATAGGCCGCGCGCGCATAATAGGGCGTGCGGCTGAAGATGGTCGAGACATTGATGATCGCGCCGCCCTCGGGCATGTGCGGGGCGGCGGCGCGGGCGAGGTTCCAGGCCACGGCAAAGATGTTGCGCAGCGCCTGGGCCACGGTCTCGCTGTCATTGCTCCCCAGTTTCTGCAGCGCGGCCAGCTCCTCGGCCGAAAGCGGCAGGTTCTCGATCGGCTGCTTGGGCCCGGCGCTCCCGGCATTGTTGACGAGGATGTCGATCCGCCCGAACTGCCCCACCACCTCGGCAATCGCGGCGCGCACCGAGGCGATATCGCCCCCGTCGAGCGTGACCGTGGCGATGCGCGCGGGATCGGCGCCGGTGCGGGCGCGCAGCGCCTCGGCCGCGGCTTTGGTGCGCGCGGGCGTGCGCCCCGTCATCACCACCGTGGCGCCTTCGGCAAGGTAGTGCGCGCAGATATGCCCGCCGATATTGCCCGCCGCCCCGGTGACCAGCGCGATCTTGCCGGCCAGGCGCCCGGCAAGCGCGCTCTTGAGGGCAGGCGCGGCGGCGGCTTTGGATTTGGCCATCAGCTCTCTCCTCACAGATTATTGCCGCGAAGCCCGGCTTCGCTGCAGCTTTCGTTCACGACCCTGGGGAGGAGAGGCACAAACGTTTCAAGCAGGCCAACGCATGGCTTAGCCTTCCGGTTCCCCGAGACTTGCAGACAAGGCCGGGCCCTCCCCAGCATCGGCGCCCATCTCTGCGCGCGCCTCAGCCGCCGCCTCGGCTGCGGCCCAGGCCTCGAGCAGCGCCTCGCGGCTCATCAGCCCGAGTTCGGGCAGGGCGTGGTTGACCACATAGGTGGCGCCGGTGTGGCGGTTCTCCCACATCGCCTGGTGCGCCTCGGGCAGGCCCGCCCACGGCACTACTTGGGGCGGGCTCACCTCGAGCAGCCCGGCGGCGATCATGTCGTTCATCCGCGCCACCTCGTAGGCGTTGCACAGGTGCGTGCCGAAGATGTTGGCGCTGGGCATGTAGATGCGCCGCTGGCGAGTCCACACCTGGGGGGCGTAGAAGGTGAAGCGGCAGCCCGAGAGATCCTCGGCATAGACCACCCGCCCGGTGAAGGGCTTGACCAGCGCGGTGGAGATGCCCAGCGTGTCCTGGCCGGCGCGCTCGATGATGAGATCGGGGCTGCCGCGCGGGTTGTCGGGCGAGCGCAGGATGCGCCCCACGGCATTGCCGAAAGGCTTCATCACCCGGTCCTGATAATCGCGCACCGCCGCCTTGAACACCTCGATATCGGCCTTGGCATCGGGCAGGCGCGGCATGGTGCGGGGCCAGTGGAAGTTCTCGCCCTCGCGCCGCTTGATGGTCTCGAGGCTGACGATCCCGGCGATCGCCTCGTCAAGCCCCAGCGATTGCAGGAACTCGCGCTGGCCATCGGTGGTGGTGGCGATCACGCTCCTCGCATTGAAGCGCCGGGCCGCCTCGATCATTTCAAGGCCCGTCTCGTCGAGCAGCTCCGATGAACCGGGCCCGTAGAAGATCAGCACCGCCTCGCCCCCGCGCAGCGCCGCGCGGCGCAGCATCTCCTCGGGGCTGGCCGTGCCGGGCTTGCCCATGAAGCTGAAATGATAGCCCGAGGAGGCGCCATAGAAGGCGAGCGTGCCGCCCTCGGCGAGCAGCTGGAACGAGCGCGCAAAGGCCGTCTCCCCGGCATGGCTGACGACGTAATCGGCGAGCCGCCCGCCGTTGAGGCGCCGGTATTCCTCCACCAGCACCGCGCCCGCTGCCTCCCACGCGCGGGCGGCCTCTGGCTCTTCGGGCACGGGGGTGAACAGCGCGGCAAGGCGCGGATCCTTGCGGTTGATCGCGCCCACGGCCCCCTGCCCTTGGGTGATGAAGCGGGCACGCTCGGATGAGGAGACCAGCCCTGTGACCTGAAGCCCGGTGCGCACCGCCGAGCGCAGCGCGTCAAGCCCCGTCCCCGTCGCCGCGCCTTCGACAAACAGCGTGCGCCCCGGGGCAATCTGCAAGGTGGTGAACAGGCAGCGCGCGATGGTGCCGAGGTTGAGCACGTAGCTGCCCGCCGCCTCGAGCGTGAGATCGGGCGGCACCTTGTGCATCTGCGGCGCCTGCACGGCGAGGAACTGGGCGTGGCTGCCGGTTGCGGTCTCGTAGCCCTGGATGGCAAAATCGGCATACATCGGATCATTGCCGACCATCGGGCTCAACAGGTCATTGGTGCCCGAATAGACGGTGACGAGATCGCCCACCTTGATCCGCCCTTCGGCGCGGGCCTCGCTGCCGAGCGCGGCGACCAGCGCGATCCCGCCCGAGCCGGTGATCTGCACGTCCTCCTCATGCGCATCGAAGGGCGAGACCGGGATGCCGGTGAGCGCCCAGATGTCGTTGAAGTTGACCTCGCTTGTCAGCATGTAGAGCAGCGCCTCGTTCGGCCCCGGCTCGGGCACGGGAACGATCAGCTCCTGCTCGTGGCTCGCCGGGGGGCCAAAGCGCGGCTGGCCGGTATCGGGATCGCGGGCGATGCCGAAGGCATATTGGAAGGGCGGGATCGGGGTTATGCCGGGATAGAAGGGCGCGCCCACCGGGAGGAGCTGGCCCGCGGCCTCGAGCGCGCGGGCACGCGCTGCGTGCTCGCCATGGTCCCACACCCCGTCGCGCAGCACGGGGAGCGGCGGGGCCACCTTGTCCAGAAATTCGCGAATGCCGGTCTTGCCGCCTGCGGGATCGACGATCGCCTCGGCAAACAGCGCGGCCTCGCGCGCGAGGCCCGCAGAAAGGCCCTGCTCGAGCCCCACCCGCACCGCCTCGAGCGCGCGCGCCCCGGCCTGCGCCCGGCCCGCCCATTCGAGTTGCCTGAGGATGCGCTGGAGAAAGCCGTCCCCCAGCACCGCATCGAGGCTGACCGCGGCCGCGCTCTCCCAACGGGCGAGCGCCGCCTGGCGCGCGGCAAAGGCACGGCCCAAGGGGCTTTGCGCGCCCTCGGCAAGAAAGGCGCGCACCGCCGCGTGCGCCTGCGACAGGGCATCCTTTGCCCCTTCGACCAGTTCATCGACCAGGCCGATCGCCGCGGCCTTCTCGGCGCTGATGCTGCGCCCACCGAGGATGAGATCGAGCGCATCGCGCAGCCCTTCATCCCCGCGCGCGTCGAGAAGCAGGCGCGGCAGGCGCTGGGTGCCGCCATAGCCGGGGAGCAGGCGCAGGCGGATCTCGGGCTGGCCGAAACGCGCCACCGGCTCGGCCACGCGGTAGTGGCAAGCGAGCGCAAACTCCATGCCGCCCCCCAGCGCCACCCCCTGCACCGCGGCGATGCAGGGCTTGCCCATCTGCTCGATCGTGCGGAAGGCGAGGTGCGCGTTGTTGGGCAGCACCATGGCTTCCTCGCGCGTGTGGATCTCCTCGAGCATCTGGCGGATATCCGCCCCGGCGACGAAGGAGCTGGTGCCCTCGCCGGTGAACACCACCGCCACCACGCTGTCATCGCGCGCGAGCGTGGCGGTGACCAGCACCAGCTCGTCGATCGCGCGTTCGTTCAGGGCATTGACCGGCGGGTTGGTGACCGTGACCGTGGCCACCCGCTTGCCCGGCGCCACGCGGTTGTATTGCACCAGGAAATAGCGGTGGCGATCGAACAGCGCCTGCTCATCGCTCATACGCTGGCGGCGCTGCCATTCGTCGATCACGCGGCGCAGTTCCGCGAGCGCCTCGGGGTTCTTGAGGGTGGTGACATCGCCCACGTCCTCGCCCACCACCAGCGCGCGCACCATCCGGCGCATGTATTTGCCGCTGCGGGTTTCGGGGAAGGCCGAAACCTCGAGAAAATCGGCCGGCACCGCCACCGCGCCCTTCTCGCTGCGCACCAGTTCGGCGAGGCGGCGCTTGTCCTCGCGCGTCAGCCGCCGCCCGGCTGCCGGCACCACGAAGGCGAGCGGGGTCAGCCCCTTCTCGCGATGGGGGGCGCCCACCACCAGCACATTGCCCACCGGGCTGTCGGGATGGAGCGCCTTGTCGCGCAGCACCGCGCCCTCGATCTCCTCGGTGCCCATGCGGTGGCCCGAGACATTGATCACGTCATCGCTGCGCCCGTGGAAGGAGAAGGAGCCATCTTCGTGGGCAATGGCAAAATCGCCCTGGGTATAGGCCCAGGCGCCCTTCCAGCGCCGCCAATAGCCTTCCTCCCAGCGCCGCGCATCGCCGCGCCAGGCCGGATCGACCGCGCCGTCCTTGACCTTGAAACCGGCAATATCGCCCCAGATGGTGCGGGCGAGATAGGGATAGGGCGCGGTGATGACGATCTCGCCCTTCTCGCCCAGCTCGGCCCGGCGCCAGTGGGTGCCATCGCTGCCAGAGCGCGGGAACGGCACCGGCCCGCCGGTGCCCGCCTCGTCCTCCACCCACACCTCGCCCATGATCCAGGGCAGCGGATAGGCATGGGCATCGGCGCGCAGCGGGAAATCCGCATTGCCGAACATGTGCGTCCAGGCGATCCCGCCGTGCTCGGTGGCCCAGTAGGAATTGATGTAGCGCGGGCAGACATGCGCCATCCCGAAGGCCTGCACGCTGGGGCTGACCGGCTCGGCGCAGAAGGTCGCCACCCGCAGCGAGCTGGTGTCATAGCGAGAAAGCTCGGCAAGATTGGCCGGATCGGCCATCACCGATTTCAGGAAGGTCACCCCGGCCTTGAAGATCGTCACCCGGTGCCGCTCGATCATCGAGGCAAAGCGGCCCGCGTGCGGGAACACCGGCGAGCCTTCGGAAACGAGGCTCGTCACCCTGGTCATCAGCGGGGCCGAGATGAGATAGCTCTGCCCGGTGATCCAGCCCGGATCGGCGACCACGAACAGCGTGTCGCCGGGGCGGGCATCGAAGCTTGCCCGCATGGTCTCGGCCACGCCCGCGGCATAGGCATGGCCATGGACGATGCCCTTGGGCTTGCCGGTCGAACCCGAGGTGTAGATGAAGAACATCGGGTAATCGGCCTCGAGCGGAAGCGGCCGCGAGGAGGCCCAGATCGCGCGCACGAAATCGGCATCGGGAAGCGCCATGAGCTGCGCTTCCGATTGCACCGCAAAGCCGGCGGCGCGCGCCTTTTCCAGAATGGTGGCCAGCGCCGCCGCGGTCAGCTCGTGGCTCCAGCGGTCGCGCTCCTCGCGCCAGATCATGTCGGGCTGGTGGGTGTGGCGCACCACGATCACCGCCTCGACCCGCGGCGGCAGGGTGACGAGGCTCGAGGCGATCGCGATCCGCACCCGCGCGGCATCGGCGCTGGTGACGCGCCCCTCGTTGCCGAGCCGAATGAGCGCCCGGCCGACCCCGCGCATCACGTCCGAGCGTTCAACCGTGATCTCGCCCGCCAGCGCGCTTGCCACCGTCTCGCAGATGAGCGCGCGATCCGCCGCATCGATCCCCAGATCGAGCCCGGCGATGATCCGAAGCGCGGTGGCCACCGGCACGAAATTGTCGAGCGCCGGATCGGTATAGGCGTTCTTGAAATGGGCCAGTTGGGCGTTGCGATAGCTGCCATCCGAAGTGACGATCACCCGCGCGCCCGTATCGGCAATGCGATCCGACAGCGTCTTGTCGGAAAAGCCGCCGAACACCGCATTATAGACCACGCCCATGCGCTTGGCCGCCTCGGTCCAGTAGATCTGCGGCACGATGCTGGGCATGTTGAGCGCGATGCGATCACCCGGCTTCAACCCCAGCGCCTCGAGCGCGACCGCGCACTTGGCCACCTCGAGCAACAGGCGCTTGCGGCTGATGGCAAAGCAATCGATCGGCGCGCCCTTGCCGCCGCCGGCCGACATGTCCCAGCGATCGCCCTCGAAGATCAGCGCGGTCTCATCCCCGTGCCCGGCGAGCACGTGGCGATCCAGCTCGCTGAAGGCGGCATTGGTGCGCCCGCCGACGAACCAGCGCCAGTGCGGCGGATCGCTGGCATCAAAGGCGCTGTGCCAGGGGGCGAAATCATCAGGCAGATCGGGGCTGACCGGCGCGGCGCTGGCCGCATCCCAGCCGTGCCAGCGCCCGTCCGCGCCGCGCGCCAGCCAGGCGCCCGCGGGCCCGCATCGGGGGACGAACCAGTGCAGGTTGCGCGCCGCGATCGCGCCGTGGAAGGCGCCGGGATCGGCAAGCGCGGCAGCGCGCATCTCCTCCCACGCGGCGCGGGTGGGGATCAGCGGGCCGGGCGTAACCGGCGGCTCGGCAAGCAGGGCAGGATCAGAAATGGCTCGCTCCCCCAAAAAATCGCAACATGGCGGCGGCGCGCGATCCCTGACGCCGGGCAATCTTGCAGCATAATTTCACTTTGGCCAATCACGCGGCAAGAAAATGCCGCAAGACCAGCGCCCCGTTGCAACGCCTGCAATCGCAAAGGGTTCCGCCGCGCCGCGCCCCCCTGCACCGGCCCGGCTCGTGCGTAACCCTTTCTCAACGGGGCGCAGGCTATCGCCTCACGCCTGCGGTTCTTTCGCGATGCGCCTCTGGCGCTGCCCGCAGCGCAGACAAGGGACGCAGACAAGGGACGAGGCATGGCATTGGGCTTTTTGAGGAACGGGCGCGATCCGGGCCGATCGGCACCGGGCAATGCCGGTTCCTCCGGCGCGGCACGGCCGGAACGGGTGGCCGTGCTTGGCGAGGTCGAGGAGCTGGGCGTCGGCCTGTTCTGGGCCACCGACGCCGAGGGCAATCTCTCCTTCCTCTCGCGCCGCGCGCTCGAGGAGCTGGGGCAGGACGGCGACAGCCTGATCGGCCGCCCGCTCACGCAGGTGTTCTTCGATGCCGAGAGCGAGAGCGGCACCCCGGCGCAGCGCAGCCTCGGCTTCAAGCTCAAGGCCAAATCGAAGCTCGAGGACCAGGTGGTGGCCGTGCGCGATGGCCGCGGTGCGACGCGCTGGTGGCGCCTCAGCGGCCGCCCGCTGTTTGGCGAGGGCGGCGCCTTTTGCGGCTATCGCGGCACCGCGCTCGATATCACCGCGCAGTTCGCCCATGAGATGCAGGTGGCGCGCGCCTCGCAGGTGGACGAGCTGACCGGCCTTGCCAACCGCCGCAAGCTGGGTGAACGGCTCTCCGCCATGCTCGCCGCCTTCCGGGTGAGCCAGCGCTCCTGCGCGCTGATGATGCTCGATCTGGATCGCTTCAAGCAGGTCAACGACACCATGGGGCACCTGGCGGGCGACGAGCTGCTCAAGCAGGTGGCGCAGCGCCTCACCGCGATCGTCGGCGATCACGGCGAAGTCGGGCGCCTGGGCGGCGATGAGTTCCAGGTGCTGCTGCCCGACATGGATGATCGCGGCACGCTGGGCGAGCTGGCCAACCGCATCGTGCAATCAATATCGCAGCCCTACCAGATCAACGGCCGCCGGGCGATCATCGGCACTTCGGTGGGGATCGCGATCGCACCCTATGACGGGGTCGAGGCCGACGAGCTCACCCGCGCCGCCGACATGGCGCTCTACAGCGCCAAGGAGACCCGCGGCGGCACCTTCTGCTTCTTCACCAGCGAGCTGCGCGATGCCGCCACCCGCTCGGCGATGCTGGGCGATCGGCTGCGCGACGCGGTGGACAAGGGCGAGCTGAAGCTCGTCTATCAGCCGCTGGTCGATCCTGAAACCAACGTGGTCAAGGGCTTCGAGGCGCTGCTGCGCTGGCACGATGCGGAAGAAGGCGATATCAGCCCGGCCCAGTTCATCCCCGTGGCCGAGAACGACGATCTCATCTTGCGGATCGGCGAGGCGGCGCTCAGGCAGGCCTGCAGCGATGCGCTGGCCTGGCCCGAGCATATCCGGGTGGCGGTCAATGTCTCGGCCAAGCAGTTCGTGCGCCCGGGCTATCGCAAGGCGGTGGCCGCGGCGCTCGCCGCCTCGGGCCTGCCGCCTTCGCGGCTCGAGCTCGAGATCACCGAGAGCGTGTTCGTGGGCGACCTGGAAGCGGTCGATGCCATCTTCCGCGATCTGAAAAAGCTCGGCGTGCGCCTTGCGCTCGATGATTTCGGCACGGGCTATTCCTCATTGGGCTATCTCAAGCACGGGCATTTCCACAAGATCAAGATCGACCAGAGCTTCTTGCGCGGCTGCACCGAGAACGGCGATACCAACCCGGCGATCATCACCGCGATCGTGGCGCTGGCCAAGGCGCTGGGGATGGAGACCGTGGCCGAGGGGGTCGAGGCGATGGACGAGCTCGAGCTGGTGCGCCAGCGCGGCGCCGATCTGGTGCAGGGCTATATCTATTCCAAGCCCATGACCCAGGATGAGGTGCTGGCCTGCTTTGCCGAGGGCGCGGGCCTGTTCCGCCCCAGCGGCCCGCCGCGCCACCGCTCGGAACGCATCTCGATCTTCAGGAAGATCGGGCTGATCCACGAGGATCACTATTACGAGGTGATCCTGCGCAATCTTTCCAAGACCGGCGCACGCATCACCGGCCTTGCCGGGGTGCCGGTGGGCACCGATGTGGTGCTCGATCTCGGCCATGGCCAGCTGGTGGTGAGCAAGGTGGTCAATGCCACCGAGGCGAGCCAGGGACTGAAGTTCGAAACCCCATTGATCAGCGACGGCAGCGGCGGGTTCATGACCCGGCACCGCATTTCGCCCTATACCCTCGCCGAGGCGGGGATCCCGCTGGCGGCGCTGGGGCACGGCGCCTTTCCGCTGGCCAAGTGGCGCGAGGCGCACAAGTCGCCGCCGCGCTTCATCCAGCTCGATTTGGGCGCGCCGGGCGCCTGACGCCCATTCGGCAGCGGCCATGTTTCACGTGGAACATTGCCCGAACGCCAAAGCGCGCGCAAAGCAGCGCCAAAGCAGCGCCAGAGCACCGGCCAAGGCAAGGCGCGGCGCGCCCTTCGGCCTAGCCGCGGCCGCGATAACCCGGCACCCCCTGATCGGGCAGCCACAGGCCTTGCGGCGGCGGGCCTGATTGCCAGAACACGTCGATCGGAATGCCCCCGCGCGGATACCAGTAGCCGCCGATGCGCAGCCATTGCGCGCGCATCTCCTCATGGAGGCGCACGCCGATCCCCACGGTCACATCCTCGTGAAAGCCGCTGTGGTTGCGGAAGGAGCCGAGAAAGAGCTTGAGACTCTTGCTCTCGACGATGGTCTCGCCCGGCACATAGTCGATCACCAGATGGGCAAAATCGGGCTGGCCGGTGACCGGGCACAGCGAGGTGAACTCGGGCGCGACGAAGCGCACGAGGTAAACCAGCCCGGGGCGCGGATTGGGGACATAGTCGAGCACCGCCTCGGCGGGCGATGCGGGAAGCGGCGTTGCCTGGCCAAGAAAGCGCGGGGCGGAGGGTGTGGTATCCATGCCGCGCTGTTGCCGCGAACACCGGCGAAGCGCAAGCGCCGTGCTGGACTTGGCAAGGCGTGCGCGCCTATGGGTCAACCCCGGTTCAGCCCGAGCCGCCATCCTCCCCCAAGCCCCTCATCGCCGTGCCGCCCGAGCCCGCCGCCATGACCAGCCGCCTGCCCGCCCCGCCCCGATCCTGCGCCGCGCCCCTGCCCCGCGCCGGGCGCACAAGACGGGCGCTGGGGGTGATGCTGGCAGCGGGCGCGCTGAGCGCTGCGGCCCCGCCCACGGGCTTCAGCCTGCCCCCGCCCAGCCCCAGCCCCAGCCCCAACCCCAGCCCGGCGCCTGCGGGGCCGGCGGATGAGCGGGCCGGCATCGCCATCCCGCCGCGGGTGATCGCCGCACCCAACCCGGCGCCCACGGCCTTACCCACCCCTGCGCCGGCCCCCGCCCCGACGCCCGGCCCCGCTCCCGCGGCAAGCACCCGCACGGCGCCGCTTGCTCCTGCCGCTGCGCCTGCCCCGGCGCGCGCGGCAACGCCCGCTTCCAGCGCCGCCAGCCCCGCCGCGCCCGGCGCGAGGCCCACCGCTTCCCCTCCCGCCAGCGCCGCCCTCGCCACGCCCGCCCGCGAGGCGGCGCCCGGCCCGGCGCTGGCCCCGCCCGCGCGCGCGGCGCCGTCGCTGCCCGCATGGACGCAGCGGGCCGCGGGTGGCGCCGGGACGCTTGGCCTCATCGGGCTGGCCGCGTGGCTGTGGCGGCGGCGCCGCGCGCGCCGTGCCCGAGCCACCGCGGATCGAGACCCTGCTCGAAGTCACCGGCGCCACCCGCTCGCTGATGATGTTCACGCTCGACTATCGTCTTACCCTTGCCAACCGCAGCCCGGTGGCGGCGCGCGAGCTTGCCCTCGCGCTCCAGCTCGCCTGCGCGCGCGCCGGCGCGCCGCGCGGCGCCTCGCCCGGTGCGGCCCAGCAGCTGGCGCGGATCGCGCGGCTCGGCCCGCATCAGGCGCACAGCCTCACCGGCTCGCTCCAGCTTCCGCTCGCGGCGATCGCGCCGTTCGGGCAAGGCCGCCGGGCGCTGTTCATCCCGCTCGTCCACCTCACGCTCGAGGGGCTGGGCCTGCCCGCCTCCAGCCGCAGCTTCGTGATCGGCACCCCCAGCGCCAGCGGCAGCGGGCGGCTCCACCCGATCGCGCTCGACCGCCCGCCCGGATCGCTCCCCGGCCTTGCCGCCCAGGCGCTGGCGATCCCGCCCCCCGCGGCGGCCTGACGCGCGCACCAGCACTTTCGCCCGCACCCCGGGCGCGCTAGGGGGGGTGCCATGACCGACGATCTGCCCCCGCTCGTGAGCACCGAGTGGCTCGCCGCGCGGCTTGCCGAGCCCGATCTCGTGGTGCTCGATGCCTCGCACCACCTGCCCGCTGCCGGGCGCGATGCCGCGGGTGAATTTGCTGCGGCCCACCTGCCCGGCGCGCGCTTCCTCGCGCTCGGCACGCTTTACGATCCCGCCTCGCCCGTGCCCTATGCCTTGCCGACCGCGGCGCAGCTCGCCGCGCACCTTGCCGCGCTCGGTGTCCCGGCGGGGGCGCGGATCGTGCTTTACGATGACAGCGCGCTGAGGAGCGCGGCGCGCGCCTGGTTCATGCTCACATCGAGCGGCTGGGAGAAGGTGGCGATCCTCGATGGGGGGCTGGCCAAGTGGCGGGCCGAGGGGCGCCCGCGCGAGGCCGGAACGCCGCAGATCGCGCCCGCCGCCCCGGCCCGCCTGCACCCGCCCGCGCGGGTGCGCAGCAAGGCCGAGATGCTCGCCAATCTTGCCAGCCGCGCAGCCCAGGTGGTCGATGCGCGCGGGGCCGATCGGGTCTATGGCACCGGCACCGATCCGGTGCACGGCGTGCCGATGGGCCGCATCCCCGAAAGCCGCAACCTCCCCCACGCGGCGCTGTTCAACCCCGATGGCACCTATCTTGCCCCCGAGGCGATCCGCGCGGCCTTTGTCCGCGCCGGGGTTGATCTTGCCCGCCCGATCATCGCCACCTGCGGCAGCGGGGTGACGGCCAGCGTGCTCCTGTTTGCGCTCCATCTTGCCGGGGTGAAGGACGCCGCGCTCTATGATGGCAGCTGGAGCGAATGGGGCGCCGATCCGGCCACCCCCAAGGCGCAAGGGGCTGAAGGGTGAGTGGCGCGGGTGAGGACAAGGCGCTGCGGCCCGCCACCCGGCTGGTGCGCGGCGGACGGCGCAAGGAGTGGACCGGGCCGCTCGTCAATGTGCCGGTGTGCCGCGGCTCGACCCATCTCTACGAGAGCGAGGCCGCCCGCGCCGCAGCGGGCAAGACCAATGCCGATGGGCAGTTCTTCTATGGCCGGCGCGGCGGGCCGACCCAATGGGCGCTGGCCGAGGCGCTCACCCAAATCGAGCCGGGCGCGGCGGGCACGGTGCTCTATCCCAGCGGGGTGGCCGCGATTGCCGGGTGCCTGCTGGCGGTGCTGCGGCCCGGCGATCGCCTGCTGATGGCCGACAATGCCTATGATCCCTCACGCTCCATGGCGAGCGGGCTGCTTGCGCGCATCGGGGTGACGACCCGCTTCTTCGATCCGCGCGATCTTGCCGCCTATGAGGCGCTGTTTGCCGAGCCGGTGCGCGCGGTGTGGCTCGAAAGCCCCGGCAGCCTCACCTTCGAGGTGTGCGATGTGCCCGCGCTTGCCGCCATCGCCCGCAGCCGCGGGGCGGTGAGCCTCATCGACAACACCTGGGCAAGCCCGCTCGGCTTTCCCGCGCTCGCCCATGGCTGCGATATCGCGATGATGAGCCTGTCGAAGCATGTCGGCGGCCATTCCGATGTGATGATGGGATCGGCCAGCGCAGGCGCCCGCTGGTATGGGGCGCTGCGCCGCACCGCGCAGGAGCTGGGGCAGGTGGTCTCGCCCGATGATGCCGCGCTCGCCGCGCGGGGCCTGAGAACCATGGGCCTGAGGCTGGAGGCGCAGACCCGCGCGGCGACGCGGATTGCCACCTTTCTCGATGCGCACCCGGCGGTGGCGCGGGTGCTGTGCCCGATGCTCCCGTCCGATCCCGGCCACGCGCTGTGGCGGCGCGACTTTGCCGGGGGCTGCGGGCTGTTTGCCTTCGTGCTGGCGAGCGACGATCCCGCGGCGGCCGCGCGGGTGGTCGATGCGCTCGCGCTGTTCGGCATCGGCTATTCTTGGGGCGGGTATGAGAGCCTGGCCCTTGCCATCCGGCCCGAGGAGCACCGCAGCGTGATGCCGGGGCCGGGCGGCCCGGCGATCCGCCTCGCCATCGGGCTGGAGGATCCGGAGGATCTCATTGCCGATCTTTCCCAGGCGCTGGAGCGGGCATGATCGCCGCCACCCCCACCCCCGCCCCATCCCCCCTGCCGCTTGCCACCCCCTTCGGCGAGGAACTGGCCGCGCGCGGCGGGGCGATCGGCGATGTGGTGGCGCGGCTCGATGCCGTGGCGATCGAACTCGGCAGCTTTCGCCTCTCGGCCTTCGATGTGCTCTATGGCCTTGCCGCGATCGGGGCGCTGCTCGCGCTCGCCTGGGGGGCAACCCGGCTCACCCGCGCGCTGCTGCGGCGCCTGCCCGCGCTCGATGGCACCCAGCAGGCGCTCGCCGAAAAGCTCGCCACCATCCTCATCTGGGTGATCGCCTTTCTCGTCGGGGTCGATCTCATCGGCATCGATCTCACCGCACTCACCGTGTTTTCGGGCGCCTTCGGGCTGGCCATCGGCTTTGGCCTGCAAAAGACCTTCGGCAATCTCATCGCCGGGATCATCCTGCTGCTCGACAAGTCGATCAAGCCCGGCGACGTGATTGCCGTGGCCGATCAGGGCGGGCAGCACACCTTCGGCCAGATCCGCAAGATCGGCATTCGCGCGGTCTCGGTCACCACGAGGGACGAGCGCGAATACCTCATCCCCAACGAGAACCTGATGATCAATCAGGTGGAAAACTGGTCCTATTCCTCGCGCAACGTGCGGGTGCAGGTGCCCGTGGGGGTGAGCTACGAGGCCGACATGGCGCTGGCCGAGCGGCTGATGCTGGAAGCCGCCGCCGCCGCGCCGCGGGTGCTTGCCGATCCGCCGCCGGCGGTGTGGTGGAACGGCTTTGGCGACAATGCGGTGGAGTTCACCATCCATTGCTGGATCAACGATCCCGAACAGGGGGTGGGCAATGTCCGCAGCGACGTGCTGCGGCGGCTGTGGACGCTGTTCCACGAGCACGGGATCGGCCTGCCCTATCCGCAGCGCGATGTGCACCTCAAGCCGGGCGCGCCGCTCGCTGCGCTCATCGCCGCGCTCGAGCGCCGCAGCCCGCCCGCCGGGCAATAGCTGGGCTTCATCCCTGCCAATCCTTTCTCGCTGGCACGCGCGCGCGGCCTCGCCCATCTCGGCTTTCATGCAAGAGCCGCGCACCCTCTATCTCGTCGGCGCCGGGCCGGGCCCGGTGGACCTGCTCACCTTACGCGCCGCGCGCCTCATCGCCGCGGCCGAGGTGATCGTCCATGATGGCCTCATCGGCCCCGACATCCTCGGGCTTGCCCGTCCTAACGCACGGCTGATCTCGGTGGCCAAGCGCCGCGCCCGCCACACCCTGCCGCAGGAGGAGATCAACGCCCTCCTGGTGCGCGAGGCGCTGGCCGGGCGCATGGTGGTGCGCCTCAAGGGCGGCGATCCCCTGATCTTCGGGCGCGGGGGCGAGGAGGCCGAGGCCGCCCGCGCCGCCGGGCTTGCGGTCGAGATCGTGCCCGGCATCAGCGCCGCCAATGGCGCGGCGGCCGCCGCCAGGATCGCGCTCACCCACCGCGAGGCGGCGAGCATCGTCAGCTTCGTGGCCGGGCAGTGCAAGGGCCTTTCCGAGCAGGACTGGTCGGGCCTTGCCGGCAAGGGGCGCACGCTCGTCATCTACATGGGCATCGCCACCGCGCCGCAGATCGCCGAGAAGCTGATCGCCGATGGGCTCGCCCCCGACATGCCGATCGCCATCGTCGAGAACGCCGCCCGGCCCGAGATGCGCGTGCTGCGCGGGCTGCTCGCCGGCCTGCCCGAGCTCGTCGCCGGCGAAGCGGTCAAGAGCCCCGCGCTCATCATCATCGGCGAGGTCGCCGCGCGCGATGAGGCCGCGCTCGGCGCGCTCGCCCGGGAGGCGGCGGCATGAGGATCATCACCGGCAACGATCTGCGCACCGGGGCGGTGGTGTGGTGGACGGGGAGCGGCTGGTCGCGCTTTGTCGATGATGCCATCGATGCGGGTGAGCGGGCCGAGGAGATCATGGCGCGCGAGGAAGCCGCGCGCCGGGTCAACGTGCCCTATGTCTGCGAGGCGAGCCGCGATGCGCAGGGCCATGTGCGCCCCGCGCATATCAAGGACCGGGTGCGCGCGCTGGGGCCGACGGTGCGGCGCGATCTCGCCGTGCCCACCGCGGCCAGGACCGGATGGGACTGGGTAATCTGACATGTATCGCTATGACCATTATGACCAGGCCATGGTCGAGGCGCGGGTCGCCGAGTTCCGCGACCAGACCCGCCGCCGGCTCGAGGGCAAGCTTTCCGAGGAGCAGTTCAAGCCGCTGCGGCTGATGAACGGGCTTTACCTCCAGCTCCACGCCTACATGCTGCGCGTCGCCATTCCCTATGGCACGCTGTCGAGCCGCCAGCTCGAGATGCTCGCCACCATCGCCGACAAGTATGATCGCGGCTATGGCCATTTCACCACCCGGCAGAACATCCAGTTCAACTGGATCCGTCTCGAAGATGCGCCCGATGCCCTGGCTGACCTCGCCACGGTGGAGATGCACGCGATCCAGACCAGCGGCAATTGCATCCGCAACATCTCCTGCGATCACTTCGCCGGGGCGGCGGCGGACGAGATCGCCGATCCGCGCCCCTATGCCGAGCTTTTGCGCCAGTGGTCGAGCTTCCACCCCGAGTTCAGCTACCTGCCGCGCAAGTTCAAGATCGCCGTGATCGCCTCCGAAAAGGACCGCGCGGCGATGCGCCTGCATGATATCGGCATCCGCCTCGTTGAACGCGATGGCGCGCTCGGCGCGCAATTCCATGTCGGCGGGGGCATGGGCCGCACCCCGATGATCGCGCCCCTGATCCGCGCGTTCGTGCCGATCGATCAGTTCATCACCTATGCCGAGGCGGTGCTGCGGGTCTACAACCGCTATGGCCGGCGCGACAACAAGTACAAGGCGCGCATCAAGATCCTCGTCCATGAGCTTGGGGCCGAAGCCTTCCGCCGCGAAGTCGAGGCCGAGTTTGCCCACCTGCTGGGCGTGGGGGTGGAGCCGCCGCACGCCGAGCTCGATCGGATCAAGGCCCATTTTGCCGATCCGCCCTTTGCCGAGGGGCCAACCACGATCACGGCTGACGATCCCGCCTTTGCCCGCTGGGTCGAACGCAACACCCATGCGCACAGGCACCCGGCCTATGTCTCGGCGATCATCAGTTTGAAGCCCGCGGGCGGCATTCCCGGCGATGCCAGCGCGGCGCAGATGCGCCTCGTGGCCGAGCTCGCACGCCAATACGGCTTTGACGAGATCAGGGTAACGCACACCCAGAACTTGCTCCTTCCCCATGTCGCCAAGGCCGATCTGCCGGCGCTGTGGCAGGCGCTCGCGCAAGCAGGGCTTGCCAGCGCCAATATCGACACGATCGAGGACATCATCGCCTGCCCGGGGCTTGATTATTGCAGCCTTGCCAATGCCCGCTCGATCCCGCTCGCCCAGCGCATTTCCGCGCGCTTTGCCGCGAGCGGGCGCAGCGCGGCGCTGGGCGAGCTCAAGCTCAAGATCTCGGGCTGCATCAATGCCTGCGGCCACCACCATGCCGGGCACATCGGCATCCTCGGCGTCGACAGGAAGGGGCGCGAGAACTACCAGCTCTCGCTCGGCGGCAGCGAGGCCGAGGATGTGAGCCTCGCCCGGATCACCGGCCCCGGCTTTGACGAGGACGGGGTGATCGCCGCGGTCGAAAAGGCCACCGAGGTCTATCTCGCCGAGCGCAAGGAGGGCGAGCGTTTCCTCGATACCTATCGCCGCATCGGCATGGAGCCGTTCAAGGAGGCGATCTATGGCGGATGACCTTGGCGCCTCGCCCGATGTGGTGCAGCTGCGCTTTCGCAGCGACGAGCCGGTTGATCACGCCGCGGTGACGGTGGATGCCGCGATCGAGCAGAGCAATGCCACCGCGGTGCGGATCGAGCCGGGCGATGATGCGCGGCTGCTCTTGCCGGTGCTGGAGCGCCTCGCGCTGATCGAGATCAACTTTCCCGCCTTCACCGATGGGCGCGGCTATTCGGCCGCGCGCATCCTGCGCGAGGCGGGCTACAAGGGCGAGCTGCGCGCGGTGGGCGATTTCGGGGTCGATCAGCTTTCGCACCTGGTGCGCTGCGGCTTTGACAGCTTCGCCCCCGACCGCCGGCTCGACGAGGCCGATGCGCGCCGGGCGCTCGCCACCTGGGCCCATGTCTATCAACCCGCTGCCGACCGGATCATGTCCGACCGGCGCACCATTGCCGAGCTGCGCCATGACGGCTGAAACCCCCTCCCCCGCTTCTGCCACTTCCGCCGGGGCCGGCGGCGATCGTGCCCGCGACCGGCTCGACCTTGCCCCGCGCTTCACCGCGCATGATGCCTTGCGGTTGAACCGCATGTTCCGCGGCAGCAGCACGCAGGAAATGCTCGAAGCGGTGATCCGCGATGGGCTGGCGGGCGAGCTGGCGGTGGTCTCGAGCTTTGGCGCGGAAAGCGCGGTGCTGCTGCACCTGGTCGCCAGCGTCGATGCGCGCCTGCCGGTGCTGTTCCTCGACACGCAAAAGCATTTTGCCGAGACCCTCGCCTATCGCGACCTGCTGGTCGCGCGGCTCGGTCTCAACCTCGTGGTGCTCACCCCCGATCCGCAAGAGCTTGAGAGCCGCGATGCCACCGGCCTCAGGTGGTCCTACGATCCGGATGGCTGCTGCGAGATCAGGAAGGTGCGCCCGCTGGAACGCGCGCTGTCTGCCTATGATGCGAGCTTCACCGGGCGCAAGGCCTTCCAGGCGGCGACCCGCGCCCATCTGCCGCGCTTCGAGATCGACACGTCCGATGCGCAGGGGCGGCTCAAGATCAATCCGCTGATCGACTGGTCAGCCGCGGATATTGCCGCCTATTTCGAGGCCCACGATCTGCCGCGCCACCCGCTGGTGGCCCAGGGCTATCCCTCGATCGGCTGCTCGCCCTGCACCAGCCAGGTCGCGCCCGGGGAAGACCCGCGCTCGGGCCGCTGGAAGGGCTGGGACAAGACCGAGTGCGGCATCCATCGCCCCGGCGAGGAACCCTTCCTCTAGAGCCAGCCCATCTGCCGATACCACTGGGCGGTGGCCTTCAGCCCCTCCTCGCCGGCGATGCGGGGGCGCCACAGGGCCAGCGGCGGGCGGCGGTCGGAGCGCACCACCCAATTGGGATGGCACATGTAGCCCACCCGGTCGGGGGTGAGCTTGGCCCTGTCACCGCGCGCCAGCCGGTCGGCGGCAGCGGCGGCTGCGAGCACGGCGCGCGGCAGATGCGGGGCCAGCACGCGCCGCCGCCCCACCGCCCGGCCGATCGCCTGGGCCAGCTCCTTGTGGCTCCACCCGCCCTCGCGCCCATCATCGGGCTCATAGGTTTGCCTGGCGATCAGCGCCCCGGTGCTGGCCGCGAGCACCACCAGCAGCGCGGCAAGGTCCGCCGCATGGATGATCGAGGTCGCCCCGCCCGGCGGCAGCGGCACCAGCCCCCAGCGGGCCGCGCGGAACAGCTCGAGCATGTCGGTGTCGCGCGGGCCATAGACCGCTGGGGGGCGCACCGTGATCCAGTCGAGCGCAGAGGCTTCGACCAGCGCCTCGGCCCGCGCCTTGGAGGCGCCATAGGCCGATAGCTCGGGCCGGCGCGCCGCGAGCGAGGAGACGAACACCAGCCGCCGCACCCCCGCCGCGCCCATGGCGGCGATCACCTGGGCGGTGCCGGTAACATTGGCGGCCTCGAACTGCGCCGGATCGGGGGTGTTGGTGAGCCCGGCAATGTGGATCACCGCATCGGCGCCCTGCACCAGCGCGC
This sequence comes from Erythrobacter cryptus, assembly GCA_046297575.1. Lineage (GTDB taxonomy): Bacteria > Pseudomonadota > Alphaproteobacteria > Sphingomonadales > Sphingomonadaceae > Erythrobacter > Erythrobacter cryptus_A. The sequence continues at coordinate 1,380 of JBKBHR010000022.1, read as the reverse complement.
CAAGCGCCGCCCGATCGCCGAGATCGCCGCGCAGCCAGGTGACGCCCGCTTGCGGCGGCTGATCGCGCCGGGTCAGCGCGCGCACCGCGTGGCCCGCAGCCAGCGCGGCCGCGAGCGTGTGGCTGCCGACAAAGCCGCTGGCGCCGGTGATCGCCAGGACAGGCAGGCGGGCAAGGCTCACAGCAGCACCAGGTGATCGCGGTGCACCACGCAGGAGCGCGGGGCATAGCCGAGCCTTTCGGCCTGCTCCTCGGCGCGCTTGCCGGCGATCAGCTTGATCTCGGCGGCATCATATTCGGCCAGGCCCTGCGCCAGCTTCTCGCCTTTCAAGCCGAGGATGCTGACGAGATCGCCGCGGCGGAAATTGCCCGCCACCCCGACGATCCCGGCAGCCAGCAGGCTCGCCCCGCCCTTGAGCGCGGCGGCGCAGCCGGCATCGACGCGCAGCTCGCCCGCCGGGGCGAGCCGCCCGCCCAGCCAGGCCTTGCGCGCCGAGGCGGCGCTCACCGGCAGGAACAGGGTGCCGGTGCCGCTCGCCAGCGCGCGGCTGATCGGGGCCTCGTGGGTGCCATTGAGGATCGCCAGCGCAATCCCGGCGCGGGTGGCGATCTGCGCGGCCTGGAGCTTGGAGACCATGCCGCCCGAGCCGAGGCCCGAGGAGGAGGCCCCGCTCGCCATCGCCATCACCTCAGGTGTCACCGCCTCGACCAGCGGGATGAGCCGCGCCCCCTCGGCACGCGGATCGCGGTCAAAAAGCCCATCGACGTCTGACAAGAGCAGCACCAGATCGGCCGCCGCCGCCTGCGCCACCCGCGCGGCGAGGCGATCATTGTCGCCGAAGCGGATTTCCTCGGTGGCGACCGAATCGTTCTCGTTGATCACCGGGATGACCCCGGCCTCGAGCAGGCGGTCGAGCGTGGCCGAGGCGTTGAGATAGCGCCGCCGATCCTCGAGATCGCCGAGCGTGAGCAGCATCTGCGCGGCCATGATGCCCTCGCCGCCGAGCGCGCGGCTCCACAGGTCGGCAAGCGCGATCTGGCCGACCGCGGCGGCGGCCTGGGCATCGGCGAGGCTGCCGCGCCCGCCCCTCGGCAGCGAGAGCCGCGCCGCCCCCAGCGCGATCGCCCCGGAGCTGACCACGATCACCTGCGCGCCGCCCTGGCGCAGGCGCGCGAGATCGCCGGCAAGCCGGGAGAGCCACTGGCTGCGCGGCGCCCCGCCGCCCACCAGCAGCGCCGAGCCGATCTTGACCACTATCCGCCGTGCGGCGAGAATGTCAGCCAGACCTTTCAGCATGATCACCCCTCAGAGCGGCGACCATTGCGGCGCATCGCCCTCGCCCCCGTCGGCACCCGCCCCTGCGCCCGCCTCACTTCCGGC
>JBKBHR010000021.1:0-39065 GCA_046297575.1 Erythrobacter cryptus | reverse complement strand
CCCCTCAATCCGCGCCCACTGCGCGTCCGTCAATGTCCGCCTGCTCAAGATCGCCTCCGTTTTCGATCTTGAATCAGAACTCACCTAACAGGGGAACCCCCTAAATGCAGACAGGACCTAGAGCGCCTGCCCGATGAGGGGCCTTGCCCCGCTGCCCGCAAGGGCCTAACCTGTGCCTTACGTGGTTAACGCGAGAGGAGGGGGGCCTGCGGCGCTGGGCGCTTCACACCATGCTGCTTGTGCTGGGAAGCCTGGCGGGCTCGGGCCTGGTGCCCGCGGCGGTGAGCAAGGTTCCCGCGGCGCCGCCTGCTCTTGCCATCGGCGTGCCCGGTGAGGCTGCGCCTGGCACGCCGGCGTCTCCGGCGGTGCCCGAGCCTGCCCCCGTCACGACCGTTTCCGACCTGCTGCAAAGCGGCATCGTCATCACGGTCAGCCTTTCCTCTCAGAAAATGCACGTCTTTCGCGACGGAGTGCTGTGGCGATCGAGCCCCGTTTCGACCGGCAAGAGGGGCAAGCGCACCCCCACGGGCGTCTTTGCCATCCTCCAGAAGAAGCGGCATCACCGCTCGAACCTCTACAGCAATGCGCCGATGCCCTTCATGCAGCGGCTGACCTGGAGCGGGATCGCGATCCATGCCGGGCGCCTGCCGGGCTATCCGGCCTCGAACGGCTGCATCCGTGTCCCCACCGATTTTGCCGCTGCCTTGTTCAAGACAACCCGGCCCGCTGCGACCGCGGTGATCGTCACCGACGCGCCGCTTGGCGATGGCGCGGCGGCGCTGGCGCTGGCGCAGCGCAGCGATGCGCAGGTGCCGATCCCGCCGCAGCTGCGCGCGCCGAGGCCGGCGCTGGCGGCAGTGCGAACCCCGGCGGCGCGCAACATTCCTGCGGCTGCCCCCGGCGCCACCGTGGGCGCCGGCGCCGAGGATCCAGTCCGCAATCGGCAGACCATCCAGCTTGCCGCGGCGCGCTCCGAACAGGCCGCGCGCGCCCTGTGGCAAAGCCTCGCTACGCAGCGACCGGAATTGCGCGCGCTGGAGATCGCGGTGATCCCGGCGGTGGTCAAGGGCACGCAATACTATCGCCTGCGCGCCACCGGGCCCGAGGCCCACGCCACCTGCCGGAGCCTCGCCAGCGCCGGGATCGCCTGCTTTGCGGTGAGCTGAGCGCGCCCGGCCTGGCCGACAATGTTCACGCAATGTTTCACGTGAAACATTGCCGCGCGCCCTTGCGGGGCGCTTTTCCCCGGCGAAGCTGCGGGCCGATCAGCTCGGGTTGCGCCGCGCCATGAAGGCGAGGCGTTCGAACAGCATGATATCCTGCTCGTTCTTGAGCAGCGCGCCGTGGAGCGGCGGGATCGCGCTGGCCGGATTGCTGCTTTGCAGCACCTCGAGCGGCATGTCCTCGTTGAGCAGGAGCTTGAGCCAGTCGAGCAATTCGCTGGTCGAGGGCTTCTTCTTCAGCCCCGGCACCTCGCGCAGGTCGTAGAAGATATCCATCGCCTTCTTCACCAGCGCCTTCTGGATGCCGGGGAAGTGGACATCGATGATCGCCTGCATCGTCTCGCGATCGGGAAAGCGGATGTAGTGGAAGAAGCAGCGCCGCAGGAAGGCGTCGGGCAGTTCCTTCTCGTTGTTCGAGGTGATGACCACGATCGGGCGCTCCCTGGCCTCGATCCGCTCCTGCGTCTCGTAAACGTCGAAGCTCATCCGGTCGAGCTCCTGCAGGAGGTCATTGGGAAACTCGATATCGGCCTTGTCGATCTCGTCGATCAGCAGCACGGGGAGCTTCTCGGAGGTGAAGGCCTCCCACAGCTTGCCCTTCTTGATGTAATTGCGGATGTCGTGAACCCGCTCGTCGCCCAGCTGGCCATCGCGCAGGCGGGCGACCGCGTCATATTCATAGAGGCCCTGCTGCGCCTTGGTGGTGGACTTGATGTTCCATTCGATCAGCGGGGCACCCAGCGCCTTGGCGATCTCGTGTGCCAGCACGGTCTTGCCGGTGCCCGGCTCACCCTTGACCAGCAGCGGGCGGCGCAGGGTGACGGCGGCATTGACCGCGACCTTCAGATCCTCGGTGGCGATGTAGGAGGAGGTGCCTTCGAAACGCTGCTGCTGCTCGCTCATCGGGTTTCCTTTGGAGACTGAAATTCGCGGCCAGCGATAGGGGCCGCGGCCGAGCGGCGCAAGGGGGGATGGCCCCCCTTTTCTGATGGGCAAATCAGCGCGGCAGCAGCAGGATGCGCTGGGCAATGCCCTCGAGCTTTCCTTCATCAACCGCTGCTGCGGGATTGTTCCAGCCGAGGCTCAGCACCCAGTCGCGCCCGGCCTTATCGCTGAGCAGCCAGGTGAGGTTGAGCACCCCCGGCTCGCTCCCGCCCTTGAAGCCGATATAGGGCCAGCGCGCCTTGATGCCGGCGCTCGCCGAGGGGTTGATCGCCATGATCCGGAAGGCCTCCGGATCGGCGGTCCGGCGCATGTGGGCAAACAGCCGGGCAAGATCGGCAGGCGAGGCGAACCATTCGAGCTGGAGCGCCTTGGGGCCTTGCGCGAAGCCGGCGGTGATCGTCTCGAGCGGCGGATCGCCGCTGGCAAGAAAGGTGGTGATGGCCGGATCGGCGAGCAGCGCGCCGGCGCTGCGCCCGGCGATCTCGTCATTCTTGAGGCTCTTGAGCAGGAACAGCTCGCGGGTGGTGAGGAAGGGATCGTTGGCAGCCGGATTGGCATGGCCGCTGTCCTTCATCGCCTTGAGGATGCGCTCACGGCCAAGCGTGGCGATGAGCTGGTCGGTTGCGGTGTTGTCGCTGACCGAGATCATCAGGCTGGCAAGCGTGTGGAGCGTGAGCGGCGCGCCCTTGGGCCAGTCCTGCAACCGCCCGCTGGGATAGCTCCTTGCGCCGAGCCTCACCACGTCGCTCCACTTGCGCCGCCCCGCCTTCACCTCTTCGGCCAGCGCGGCGAGGATGTAGAGCTTGAAGGTCGAGCCGAGCGCAAGGGGCGTGCTGGGGTTGTGCGCGATCACCGGCGCGCCGCCATCGAGGGGTGCGAACCAGGCATTGACGCTGCCGGGCAGGGCGGCAAGCTCGGCTATGATCGCCGCGGGGGTGTCGCCCGCCACCGCGACCGGCTCGATTGCGGTGAAGAGCAATTCGCTCACCTTGTTGTCCTCACCCGGATCGATGGCGATACCGCCCTTGGCCAGCCCGCGCTCGAAGCGGATGGCGAGCGCGGCGCGGGTGCCTTCGCGCGGGGTCAGCTCGGCAACGGACAGCGCCGGGCCGAACTGCGCGGTGAGGTTGGCGATCAGCCCCTTGAGCTGGGCAGGGGGCACGGCCTTGAGGAAGCCTGCGGTCAGCAGCGCCTCGGGTTCCACCTTGCCGTTGAGCAGCGCGACGACCTGCTCGGCGCGAGCGGCAAGCGGGGTCTCGGCAGCATCGGGGGCCTCGGCCGGGGCGGGCTCGGGCGGGGCGGGCGCAGCCCAGAGCGGGGCGGGGCTTACGGCAAGCGCGAGCGCTGCGGCGGCAAACAGGGCGCGGGGGATCATCGGCAGGTCTCCTTGGGGCTGGGCACTGGTCTAGAGCGAAGGCGGGGGCGGGGAAAGCGCCTCGATCCGGGCAAGTTCTGCGGCAAGGGCGCGCGCGGCGAGGCGATTGAGCACGAGGACGACTGCGAAGATGCCGAAGGTGACGGCAAAAGGCCACAGCGCGCCCTCCAGCGCCGCGCTCCAGCCCGCGCGCTCGGCCACGCGGGCGGTGACCGCGGCATAAAATCCGGCAATGCCCGGAAGCAGCGGAGCGATATACCAGCGCGGCACCGCCCGCAGCGCGGCATGCTGGCGGCGATATTGGCGCGCAAGATGGGCAAGGCACGGCTCCTCGGGCAGGGCCTCAAGGTTCGTCGCCCGGCGGGCAAGATTGGCGAGCACGGCAAGAAGGCCGAGCGCGATCAGCACCAGGGCGGCGGCGATCAGCGCCTCGCCCCGGGCCGCGAAGAAGGCTGCCAGCGCGCCCCACACCGGCAGCTGCACATAGGCGGCCCAGCGCTCGCGGCGGTTGCGCCGCGCGATCTGGCGGGCAAAGGCATCGGCACGCGCGGCGCAGGCGGCCGGATCGGTGAAGGTCGCATCGCCAGCAGCGGCGTGCCACAGCGGCAGGGGAGGGCTGCTCATCGGTCTTGCTCCGGTTCCTCGGGAAGGGTGAAATGGCGGGCGAGCAGGGCCTTGATCCGGTGCACCCGGACATTGACCGCACCCGGCGAAAGGCCGGTGATCTCGGCGATGGCGGCGGCGCTTTCGCCTTCGAGCCACAGCACGATCACCTGCATGTCGGGCGGGGGCAGGCGCCGGATCAGCGCGCCGAGCCGGGCAAGGGCGAGCGCCTCGGCAGTCTCGGCCTCGACATTGCCGGGATCGGGCAGATCGGCGATCTCCTCGAGCGCCACCCGCCGCGGGCCGCGCACCGCGCGGGCGACGTGATCGGCTGCGACATTGTGCGCGACACGATAGACCCAGGTCTTGAGCGCGGCGCGCCCGTCGAAGCGGGCAAGGCTGGCCCACAGCGCGCAGTGCATCTCCTGTTCGAGATCGCGCGCCCGCTCGGGATCGCGCTCGACCGCGCGGGCAAGGCGCGCCAGCGCCGGAGCAAAGGCGGCTCCGGCCTCGCGATATAGCTGGTCTCGGGCGGGCGTCATGCTCCCCTTAGTCGTCGCGGCGGCGCCAATCTTACGCCGCCGCGAAGAAGAATCGCCCCTCCCCGCCCTGGCGCGCTAGAGCCGCGGGGTCACGGCCAGCAGCACGAGGGCAAGTTGCAAGCCCAGCATGATGATCGTCGCCCAGCGCCAGGCCGCCGCGGCCCCGGCCATGCCGCGCCGCCAGGTCCAGCCCGCGATCATCCCGCTCGCCACCCCGCCGAGCGCCATGGTGTAGATGCCATTGGCGCGCACAAGCAGCAGGAACAGGCCGCCCAGCACCAGCGCCTGCACGATCATCGCCGCGGCAAACCACACGATCGGCACCGGGCGATAGGCGCTGTCGGGCACTTCCCAATCGGGCAGCGAGGCATCGGGGCGTGAGAGGCGCCGATCCCCGGCAAGGATGTCCTCCTTGCGCGGATCGGGAAAGCGCGCATCAGGCATCGATCAGCTCGGGATCGATCTCGGCGGCGCGGTTCTGGATGAAGTTGAAGCGGTGCTCCGGGTTGCGGCCCATCAGCTCATCGACCAGCCGGGCAACGCTGGCGCGCTGCTCGTATTCGGCCGGCAGGGTGATGCGGATGAGGCTGCGGGTTTCGGGCGCCATGGTGGTTTCGCGCAATTGCTGCGGGTTCATCTCGCCCAGGCCCTTGAAGCGCGCAACCTCGACCTTCTTGCCCTTGAACACTGTCGCTTCCAGCTCGGCCCGGTGGGCATCATCGCGGGCATAGCGGCTCTCCTTGCCCGCGGTGAGGCGGTAGAGCGGGGGCTGGGCAAGGAACAGGTGGCCGCGCCGCACCACCTCGGGCATTTCCTGGAAGAAGAAGGTCATCAGCAAGGTGGCGATGTGGGCGCCATCGACATCGGCATCGGTCATGATGATGATGCGGTCATAGCGCAGGTTATCCGGGTTGCAGTCCTTGCGCGTGCCGCAGCCGAGCGCGAGGATCAGGTCGGCAATTTCGGAATTGGCGCGGATCTTGTCGGCGCTGGCCGAGGCGACATTGAGGATCTTGCCGCGGATCGGCAGGATCGCCTGGCTCTTGCGATCGCGCGCCTGCTTGGCGCTGCCGCCGGCGCTGTCGCCCTCGACGATGAACAATTCGGTCTCGCGCCCGCCTTCCCCCGAACAATCGGTAAGCTTGCCGGGCAGGCGCAGCTTCTTGGCGTTGGTCGCGCTCTTGCGCTTGATCTCGCGCTCGGCCTTGCGCTTCAGGCGCTCGTCCATGCGCTCCATCACCTCGCCGAGCAGCGCCTTGCCCCGCTCGATATTGTCGGCAAGGAAATGGTCGAAATGGTCGCGCACCGCATTCTCGACGAGGCGTGCGGCCTCGGGTGAGGTCAGGCGATCCTTGGTCTGCGACTGGAACTGCGGATCGCGGATGAACACCGAAAGCATCACCTCAGCGCCGGTCATCACGTCATCGGCGGTGATGTCCTTGGCCTTCTTCTGGCCGACCAGCTCGCCAAAGGCGCGCAAGGCCCGGGTGAGGGCGCTGCGCAGGCCCTGTTCGTGGGTGCCGCCATCGGGCGTGGGCACGGTGTTGCAATACCAGCTCGCCGCGCCTTCGGAATAGAGCGGCCAGGCGATCGCCCATTCAACCCGCCCCTGCGGCACCCCGTCCAGAGCCGGAAACTCCTGGCTGCCGGTGAAGGGCTGGGCGGTGACACATTCGCGCCCGGCGAGCTGTTCGGCGAGGTGATCGGCCAGCCCGCCGGGAAAGCGGAACACCGCCTCGGCCGGCACCTCCTCGCTGGCGAGGCCGGGGGCGCATTTCCAGCGGATTTCCACCCCGGCAAACAGATAGGCCTTGGACCGGGCGAGGCGGAACAGCCGCTTGGGGTTGAACTGCCGATCACCGAAGATCTCGGGATCGGGGGTGAAGCTCACCGTGGTGCCGCGCCGGTTGGGCGTGGGGCCGAGCTGCTGGAGCGGCCCCAGCGTCACCCCGCGGGCAAATTCCTGGGCATAGAGCTGTCGATCGCGCGCCACCTCGACACGGGTATGGGCCGAAAGCGCGTTGACCACGCTCACCCCCACGCCGTGCAGCCCGCCGCTGGTCGCATAGGCCTTCCCCGAAAACTTGCCGCCCGAATGGAGCGTTGAAAGGATCACCTCGAGCGTCGACTTGCCCGGGAACTTGGGATGTTCCTCGACCGGGATGCCGCGGCCATTATCGGCGATGGTAAGGCGGTTGCCCTCCTCGAGGCGCATCTCGATGCGGGTGGCATGGCCGGCCACCGCCTCGTCCATGGCATTGTCGAGCACTTCGGCGGCAAGGTGGTGGAGCGCGCGGTCATCGGTGCCGCCGATATACATGCCCGGGCGGCGGCGCACCGGCTCGAGCCCCTCGAGCACCTCGATCGCGGATGCATCATAATCCCCGCTCGAGGCAGGGGTGTTGGCAAACAGATCGTCGGGAGTGGTATCGGCCATGGGGCAGCCTATAGGCCCGCGCCCGGCCCCCGAACAAGCTGCGGGGGGCGGTTTTGCTCAGGTGCCAAAGCCGCTTGGCGCCGGATCGACCACGCGCACCTCGCCGCGGCCCACCTCGCGCACTTCGAGCGCGCGTTCGGCCACGCCATTGCGGGCAAAGCGAAAAGGGCCATCAACCCCGAGAAACCCGCCCTTGTCGAACAGCTCGCCCTTGGGGAAGGGGCTGCCCACCTTCCAGTCGCGCGCCACGCGCAAGGTGAGCAGCACCGCATCATAGCCCAGCGTTGCCACCCGGTGGGGCTGGGCGCCGAAGCGCGCGGCATAGCTGTCGGCAAAGCGGCGATAGCGCTGGTCGGACACGGCGGCGAACAGCGCGCCCTCGGCAGCGGCGGACTTGGCAAGCGCCGCCTCGCCGCTCCACAGCTCGGTGCCGATCAGGCGCGTGCGGCCCGGCGCGCCGCGGCGCAGCTCGCCCGCCGCCTCGAGCGCGAGCCGGGCGCTGTCGGCGATCAGCACGGCATCATAGCCCCCCGCCGCGCGCAGCCGGGCGGCGGCGCCGACGATCGAGGTGTTGCCGCGGGCATAGGTCTCGCGCCGCACCATCGCCCCGCCGAGATCGCGCAGCGCGGCCTCGAGCGCGGCGGCGGCGCGGGCGCCATAATCGCCCTCGGGCACCAGCGCGGCAAAGCGGTTTGCACCCCGCGCGCGGGCGAAGGCGACGCTGCGGCGGATCGATTGCTCGGGCAGCTGGCCCAGCACGAAGACATCGGGCCCGGCAATGCTGCTGTCATTGGCAAAGGCGATCACCGGCACCCGCGCCGGCCGCGCCGCCGCTGCCACCGCCGGCACGGCATCGGCCATCAGCGGCCCGAGAATGAGCTTGTTGCCATCCGCGATCGCCTGGCGCGCGGCCTCGGCAGCGCCGGTGGCGGTGTCATAGGTGGTGATGCGCAGGTTCTCGGCGCTGGTGTCGAGCAGCGCCATGGTGGTGGCATTGGCGATCGCCTGGCCCACGGGCGCGGCCTCGCCGCTCATCGGCACGAGCAGGGCGATGCGATGCCGGCCGCTGTCGGCGGGAAGCACGGTGGCCGAAGGCTCGGGCGTCGGGGCAGGCGGGGCGGTGGCGACCTCGCTCTTGGGGATCACCTGGCACCCTGCTGCGAGCAGCGCTCCCCCTGCAAGCGCAAGGCTGCGCCCGCCAAGGCGCACGCCGAAGCGCTCGAGCCAGCCGCGCCAGCCCCGTGATTGCGCGCGATCCACATGCTTCATTCTTGCCGACCCCTCACCCTTGCGCCATGGAACCTGGCGTGAGACCCACAGCCCCGCCTTCGCTTGCGCCTGACGCGGAGCCCCTCGCTCCCGGGCTCTATATTGTTGCCACCCCGATTGGCAATCTTGCCGACATCACCCTGCGCGCGCTCAGGGTGCTGCGGGGCGCGGCGCTGGTCGCCTGCGAGGACACGCGGGTGACGGGTCGGCTGCTCAACCATTTCGGCATCAAGGCGCGGCTGCAGCGGCTTGACGATCACGCCCCGACAGCAGTGCGCGCCCAGGTGATCGAGGAGGCGCGGGCCGCGCCGGTGGCGCTGGCAAGCGATGCGGGAACGCCGCTCGTCTCCGATCCGGGCTATCGCCTGGTGCGCGAGGCGCGCGCGGCGGGGGTGCCGGTAATCGCCGTTCCCGGCCCCTGCGCCGCGATCGCCGCGCTGGCGATCGCCGGCCTGCCGTCTGACCGCTTTTTCTTCGCCGGCTTCCTGCCGGCGCGCGGTGGGGCGCGGCGCGCCGCGCTCGAGGAATTGTCGGGGGTGGCCGCCAGCCTCGTCTTCTACGAGACCGCCCCGCGGCTCTTGAAGAGCCTGCACGCCATCGCGGCGCTCTGGCCCGGGCGGGAGGTGGCGGTGGCGCGCGAACTGACCAAGCTGCACGAGGAATGCCGGAGCGGCAGCGCGGCGGCGCTTGCCGAGCACTACGGCGCGCATCCCCCCAAGGGCGAGATCGTGCTGATCGTCGGCCCGCCCGCTGGCGGGGAGGCCCCCGCCCAGGGCGCGCAAGCCGACAGCGCGCCGGACACCGACGCGCTCTTGCGCGCCGCGCTCGCCCATGCCGGGCCGGGCAAGGCGGCTGGCAAGGTCGCCCGCGCCACGGGGCTTGACCGCGCGGCGCTCTACGCCCGGGCGCTGGAACTCAAGGGCGAATGAGCACGCCCCGCACGCCCGGGATGCGCCGCGAGGCCGACAGCCGCGGCCGCGAGGGCGAGGCCGAGGCGGCCCTGTGGCTCGCCCGGCAAGGCTGGCAGATCCTCGCCGAGCGGGTCAAGACCAAGGCGGGCGAGATCGACCTCATCGCCAGGCGCGCCGGGCTTGTCGCCTTCGTCGAGGTCAAGTGGCGCGCCCGCGCCGCCGCGCTCGCCGAGGCGATCGACGAGCGCCGCCTCGCGCGGGTTGCCGCGGCAGTCGAGCTGGTCTGGCAGGATTACGTGACTGAGGGCGAGGATATCCGCATCGACGTGATCCTGCTTGCGCCCGGCCGCAAGCCCACCCACATCGCCAATGCCTGGATGCCCTTTTGCTGATCCCCCTGACGGAGCTGACCCAATGAGCCTGCGCATCGCTGTCCAGATGGACCCGATCGAGAGCATCAATATCGCCGGCGACAGTTCGTTCGCGCTGATGCTCGCTGCGCAAGCGCGCGGCTACCGGCTCTATGAATACCAGGTCGAAAGCCTCACGCTCGATGCCGATGATCGCCTCCATGCCGAGGCCTGGCCCGTCACCGTGCAGCGCGTCGAGGGCGATCACTTCCGTCGCGGCGAGAGGGTGCGGCTCGATCTTGGCCGGGATGTCGATGTGGTGCTGATGCGCCAGGATCCCCCGTTCCACATGGGCTATATCACCGCCACCCACCTGCTCGAGCGCATCCGCCACGAGACGCTGGTGGTCAACGATCCGGTGAGCGTGCGCAATGCCCCGGAAAAGGTGATGGTGCTCAACTATCGCCGCTTCATGCCGCCCACGCTGGTGACTCGCAGCGTGGCCGAGGTGCGGCGCTTCATGGCCGAGCACGGGGCGATCGTGGTCAAGCCCATCCACGGCAATGGCGGCAAGGCGATCTTCCGCGTGCCCGAAAACGGCGAGAACCTCTCGGCCCTGTTCGAGGTGTTCAACCAGACCTGGCCCGAGCCGCACATGGTGCAGCCCTTCCTGCCCGAGGTGGCACAAGGCGACAAGCGCATTGTGCTCGTCGATGGCGAGGTTGCTGGCGCGATCAACCGCCTGCCGGGCGCGGGCGAGTTCCGCAGCAACCTGGCCATGGGCGGCAGCGCCCAGCCGACCACGCTGACCGAACGCGAACAGGAAATCTGCGCCGCGCTCGGGCCCGATCTCAAGCGCCTCGGCCTCATCTTCGTCGGCATCGACGTGATCGGCGGCAAATGGCTGACCGAGATCAACGTCACCTCGCCCACCGGCATCGTCGCCATCGATCGCTTCAACGGCACCGATACCGCGGGCAGGATCTGGGACGCGATCGAACGGCGCCTTGCCGCGCGCGCCAAGGCCGCCTAACGCCTTTCCGTCACAACCGGATAAATCCCCGCGCCATGACCCAGCTCCTCCTCAGCCTGCTCGACAAGGGCGGCTATCTCGGCATCTTCGTGCTGATGATCCTCGAAAACGTGTTTCCGCCGATCCCTTCGGAGGTGATCCTGGTGGGGGCGGGGGCACTGGTCGAGCAGGGGCGGATGGACGCCTATCTCCTGTGGATCGTCGCCACCGCGGGCACGCTGGCGGGCAACCTGTTCTGGTTCTGGCTGGGCGCGCGCTGGAGCGAGGAGACCCTGAAGCGGGTGATTGACCGCTGGGGCCGCTGGCTCACCTTTGAATGGGACGAGTTCCTCTCCGCCCGCCGGATGTTCCGCAAATATGGGGACGGGATCGTCTTTACCCTGCGTTTCTCGCCGATCCTGCGCACCATCGTTTCGTTGCCGGCGGGCCTCGCGCGGATGAAGCTGTGGCGCTTCTGCCTTTTCACCTTCCTCGGCTCGCTGATCTGGAACGGCCTTCTCATCCTCGGCGGGCAGGCGCTTGCCGGGCTGATCACCCGCTACGAGAAACTCGCCGGCTATGTCGTGATGGGAATCGTGCTCGGCGGGGTGCTGTTCTATCTGTACCGCGTCATCACCTGGAAGCCGGTGAAGGCGCATGAGCGCGGGGACAGCGGCGCCTAGCCGCGCGGATGGGCCTTGCGATACTGGTCGAGCAGCTGGGCGGCATCGACCCTGGTGTAGATCTGGGTCGAGCCGAGCGAGGCATGGCCGAGCAGTTCCTGGAGTGCGCGCAGGTCGGCCCCGGCGCCGAGCAGGTGGGTGGCAAAGGAGTGCCGCAGTGCATGCGGGGTGGCGCTTTCGGGCAGGCCGAGCGCGCGGCGCGCGGCGGCAACGGCGCGCTGCACCATGCCCGGTGAAAGCGGCCCGCCCTTGGCGCCGCGAAACAGCGGCGCATCGCGCGTGAGCGGCCAGGGGCACTGCCGCACATAGTCTGCCACGGCGGCGCGGGTGATCGGCAGCACCGGCACCAACCGCTGCTTGCCGCCCTTGCCGCTCACCAGCAGCACCTCGCCGAGCGGCTGATCGCCGCCCTTGAGCGCCAGCGCCTCGGCAATCCGCAGGCCCGAGCCATAGAGCAGGAGCAGCACCGCCCGGTCGCGCGCCCCGATCCATTCCGCCCGGGCGCTGTCCTCGACCGCCTCGGCCAGGCTCATCGCCTCGTCGGGGGTAACGGGGCGGGGCAGGCCCTTCTTGAGCCGCGGCCCGCGCAGCCGCGGCGCGGCGGGATCGGGATCGCCCGCCTGGCGGCGGGCAAAGGCGATGAAGGCCTTGAGCGCCGAAAGCTCGCGCGCGGCGCTGGCATTGGCGAGACCCTCGGCCCGGCGCGCGGCGAGAAAGGCGCGCAGGTGATGCGCCTCGATCCGGGCGAGACTGTCCCAATCGTCGCAGCTCTGCGCCGCCACCAGCCGCGCTGCGGCGGCGACATAGGCGCGCACGGTGTGGGGCGAGCGGCGCAGATTGTCAGCCAGATGCGCGCGCCAGGCGGCGAGAAGATCAGCCCCGCTCATGCCGCCACCAGCCCATCGGCGACCAGTTCGGCCAGCACGGCATCGAGCACGCTGCGGCCTTGCGGCTCGACCCCGATGCGCGCGCCTGCGCGCCAGACAAGCCCGAGCCGTTCGAGCCGGGCCAGCGCGCCCGCGTCAACCAGCGCTTCCGGGGGAAGGCCAAAGCGCGCGGCCAGCGCGGCAAGATCGACGCCCTCGGCAAGGCGCAGGCCCATCAGCAGCGCCTCGGTGGCCTGCTCCTCTGCGCCGAGCGCGCGCGCCTCGGCAATCCCGTGGCCCTGGGCGGCGATGGCTTTGAGGAAGCTCTCGGGCTTCTTGTGCCGCACCGTCGCCAGCCCGCCGCGCCGCCCATGGGCGCCGGGGCCGATCCCGACATGATCCTGATAGCGCCAATAGGTGAGATTGTGGCGGCTCTCCTGCCCGGCGCGGGCATGGTTGCTGATCTCGTAGGCAGGCAGGCCCGCCGCCGCGCACAGCTCTTGCGTGATGCCGAAAAGTTCGGCCGCCACATCATCATCGAGCGGCTTGAGGCGCCCGCGCCGCACCTCGGCGGCAAAGCGCGTGCCCGGCTCGATGGTGAGCTGGTAGAGCGACAGATGCGCGCTGCCAAAGCCGAGCGCTTGCCTCAGGCGCGTTTCCCAAAGGGCGGGCGTGTGGCCGGGCAGGGCATAGATGAGATCGAAGCTGACCCGGCCGAAATGGGCCTGCGCGGTCGCGAGCGCGCGCAGCGCCTCATCTGCTCCGTGGAGGCGCCCGAGAAAGACAAGCTCGGCATCGTCGAGCGCTTGCACCCCGAGCGAGATGCGGTTGACCCCGGCCGCGGCGAGATCGGCAAAGCGGCCTGCCTCGACCGAAGAGGGATTGGCCTCGAGCGTGATCTCGATGTTCTGGTCAAAGCCCCACAGCCGCTCGGCCTCGCCGATCAATGCGGCGACCAGAGCGGGCGGCATCAGCGAAGGCGTGCCCCCGCCGAAAAAGATCGAGGTGAGCGGGCCGGATGCGGCGCGCTCTGCCTCGAAACGCATGTCGGCGATCAGAGCCGCCTGCCAGGCGGCCATGTCCACGCCCGCGCGCACGTGCGAGTTGAAATCGCAATAGGGGCACTTCTTGGCGCAGAAGGGCCAGTGGATATAGAGCGCGCGGGCCATGGGCCCAGTCTAGCTGCCGAACTGCGCGGCGACCAGCTTGGCAAAGGCGGCAGCGCGGTGGCTGATCGCGTGCTTTTCTTCCGGCGCGATCTCGGCGAAGGTCTGCGTCCGTCCCAGCGGCACGAACACCGGGTCATAGCCAAAGCCCAGGGTGCCGCGCGGCGGCCAGACAAGGCGCCCCGCGCAGGTGCCTTCATAGATGGCATGCTCGCCATCGGGCCATGCCAGCGCCAGCGCGCAGTGGAAGGCGGCGGAGCGGTCCACCTCGGCGCCGCGCTCGGCCAGCATCCCTTCGACCTTGCCCATCGCCATATACCAATCGCGCCCCGGCGGGCCTTCAAACCACTGCCGCTCGGCCCAGTCGGCGGTGTAGACCCCGGGGCGGCCATCGAGCGCGGCAACGCTGAGCCCACTGTCATCGGCAAGCGCAGCGAGCCCCGAGGCCTCGGCCGCAGCGCGCGCCTTGATCAGCGCGTTTTCGGCAAAGCTGCGCCCGGTCTCGGCCGGCTCGGGCAGGCCCAGTGCGCCGGCGGACAGGCAGGTGACTCCATAAGGGCCAAGCAGCGCGCTGATTTCCTTGAGCTTGCCGGCATTGTGGGTGGCGATGACCAGGCGGCCCGCGCCAAGGCGCCGGGTGGCATCGGCGCTCATCGCACTGCCTCGGCCTGGGCGGCAAAGATGCGCTCGCACCCGATCCGGGCGAGGCGCAAGAGCCGCAGCAGCGCCTCCTCGTCATAGGTGGCGCCCTCGGCGGTGGCCTGCACCTCGGCGATCTGTCCGCCGGAAAGCAGCACGAAATTGCCATCGGCCTCGGCGCGCGAATCCTCATCGTAATCAAGATCGAGCACCGGCGTGCCCTGGAAGATCCCGCAGGACACCGCCGCCACCTGCGCCATGATCGGATCCTCGCGCAGCTCGCCCGAGGCCATCAGGCCATTGACCGCAAGGCGCAGCGCCACCCACGCGCCCGAGATCGCCGCGGTGCGGGTGCCTCCATCGGCCTGGAGCACATCGCAATCGAGCGTGATCTGCCGCTCGCCAAGCTTCTTGAGATCCACCACTGCGCGCAAGGAACGGCCGATAAGCCGCTGGATTTCCTGGGTGCGGCCCGATTGCTTGCCCTTGGCTGCCTCGCGCGCGGTGCGGCTGTGGGTGGCGCGCGGGAGCATCGCATATTCCCCCGTCACCCAGCCTTCGCCCTTGCCCCTGAGCCATGGCGGCACGTTCTTCTCGACGCTGGCGGTGCACAGCACCTTGGTATCGCCAAAGGCGATGAGGCAGGCACCTTCGGCATGCCGGGTAAAGCCGGTCTCGATGGTGATGGCGCGCATTTCATCGGGCGCGCGTCCGGATGGGCGCATCGGGCTCCTCCATTTGGCTGGCGCGCCTTTAGGCACCGGCCCCTTGTCGCGGCAAGCGCAAAGACTATGGTGGGGGGTGATGAATGCGCCGCCTGTCACCGAACTGACCGCCCGCGCGCGCGAAATCTTCCGCCGCGTGGTCGAGGAATATCTGGAGCATGGCCAGCCGGTGGGCTCCAAGACGCTCGCGGCTGATGGCACGCTCAATCTCTCGCCCGCCTCGATCCGCTCGGTGCTCGCCGATCTCGAGGCGCTGGGCCTGCTCGCCGCACCGCACACCAGCGCCGGGCGGATGCCCACCGATGCGGGCCTCAGGATCTTCGTCGATGGCATGATGCGCGTCGCCGAGCCGACCCGTGAGGAGCAGGCGGCGATCGAGGCGCGCCTCGCCGAGGCCGGGCCGCTCGAGGCGGCGCTGCAGCAGGCGAGCGCGATCCTCTCCGATCTCTCGGGTGCGGCCGGCATGGTGCTGGTCGCTCCGCGCGAGCAGCGCCTGGCGCAGTTCAGCCTCGTCGATCTTGGCCAGGGGCGCGCGCTGGCGGTGCTGGTGGGCGAGGATGGCGGGATCGAGAACCGTATCCTTACGCTCGGCGGCGCGATCGCCCCGGGCGCGCTCGAGCGGGCCTCGAACTTCATCACCGCGCGGCTGGCGGGGCGCACCCTTTCCGAAGCGGCCCAGGCGATGCGCGCCGAAATCGCCGCCGGGCGCTCGCAGCTCGATGATGCCAGCCGCGACCTTGTCGAGCGGGGCCTTGCGGTGTGGAGCGAGGATGCCGCGCGCCGCCCGGTGCTGATCGTGCGCGGCGCGGCCAACCTGCTCGACGAGGCCGCGCTCGGCGATGTCGAGCGGGTGCGGATGCTGCTCGAGGACCTTGAAAACAAGCAGGCGATCGCCGAAGTGCTCGAAAGCGCGCGCGAGGCCGAGGCAACGCGGATCTTCATCGGCAGCGAGAACCGCCTGTTCGCGCTCACCGGATCGGCGGTGATCGCCTCGCCCTATCGCGATCGCGAGGGCCGCGTGGTGGGCGTGCTCGGGGTGATCGGGCCGACCCGGTTGAATTACGCCCGGGTTGTCCCCATGGTGGATCTGACTGCCCGATCGCTGGGCAAGCTTATCGCTTGAGGGAAAGCAGCAACACATGAACGAGAACGACAAGCCGCTCGACCAGGCGGCGGAAGACGAATTGCAGGGCGTGCCCGAGGAACTGCGCGAGGGTGCGGGGGACGATGAAACCGCGCCGCTCAGCGAAGCGCTTGAAAGCCTCAAGCGCGATCTCGAGGCCGCGCGGCAGGACGTGCTCTATGCCCAGGCCGAAACCCAGAACGTGCGCCGCCGGCTCGAACGCGAGAAAGAGGAGGCACGGGCCTATGCCGCGACCGGCTTTGCCCGCGACATCCTCAGCGTTGCTGACAATCTCGCGCGCGCGATCGAGGCGATCCCGCAGGCGCTGCGCGAGGATGAGAGCATGAAGGGCCTCGTCACCGGGCTCGAGGCGACCCAGCGCGAGCTGGAAAAAGTCTTTGCCAGCCACGGCATCACCCGGATCGCCGCGGTCGGCCTGCCGCTCGATCCCAACCGTCACCAGGCGATGATCGAGGTGCCGAGCGCGGATCACGAGCCGGGCACGGTGGTCTCGGAGATGCAGTCGGGCTGGATGATCAAGGACCGCCTGCTGCGCGCGGCGATGGTGGCGGTGGCCAAGGCGCCCGAATAGGCGGGCCGCCGCCGTGATCGAGGCGTGACAGAAGGCTCAGGCCGCGCGCTTCAGGCCCGGAAGGGCAGGATCGCCTCGTAACTGGCGAGCGGGGCGGCCCCGGCAACCTGCCGGCCGCGACGCAGCAGAAAGGCGTGGCGCACGATCTCGGCCTGCTGCTCGATCCCGTATTGCTCGAGCTTCCAGCCGGGCCGCAGCACATAATCATACCGGCACCAGGGATGGCGGCGCAGCAGCAGGAACCACGGCCCGTGCCGCTGCGCCTGCCAGACATGCACCATCTCGTGGATGAAATGGCCCTGAAGGCTGAGCGCGGCGGCGGCAAAATCGTCGCAATAGTGGGCCGCCTCTGGGTGGAAGTGGAGATGCCCGCGCGGCGCCATCGTCACCCCGCGCGGCTGGAAGGGCACGAAGCTGCGGCGGCGGATGGTCACCGCGCCGTAGTCGATCGCATCGCCGAAGATGCTGCGCGCCAGCGCCACCTCGCCCGCGGTCAGCGCACGCGCGCCGCCGACCGGGCAGGCAGGCGCCGCGCCGCTCAGCGCGCCTCTCCCGCCGCGCGCAGCGGTGCGGCAAAGCTGTGCGTGGTGCCATCGGCAAAGCGCAGCGTGACCATCACGCTTGCGCCCGGCTTCCAGTCGGGCGCCGGCTGCATCGCCATGACATGAAGCCCGCCCGGGACAAAGCGGACGCTGGCGCCATCGCTGAGCTGCACCGGATCGGCCCCCACCATCATCTTGGCCCCGTCCTTCTCGATGGTCTGATGGATCATTGTCATGCCTGCGCCTTCGATCGTGACCTCCTCGAGCGTTAGGCTGCCCGCGCCGCGGTAGGAAAGATCGAAATAGAGCGCTGCCGGATTGCCCGGCACCGGGGAGAGCACGATCCGGGGATTGGCAATGGCAAGGCCTTGCGGGGCATCAGCGGACGCAGGGGCGGGGGAGGCGGCAGGGGCGCTTGCCGCTTCACTCTTGGCCTCGGGCGCGCCGGCCTCGGGCGCGCAGGCGGCGAGCAGGGCAAGAACGCCCGCGCCCGCAAGGGCACTGGCGGAATGGGGGAACACACGCATCGGAAGGGGCCTTTCGCAGTGACATCGAGGGTTTCACACGCTGCGCTCGTCTAGTGCCCCGCGTCCCTTGTGCCAAGCAAATCCGCTCCTATATCGCCCTCACAAACGAGCCGCCAAAGCGCTTTGCCGCGATCCGGGAAGCCGACGGCAGCGGTGTCCAACAATTGTCCAGATGGATGGGAAAAACATGGGTAAAGTAATCGGTATCGACCTCGGCACCACCAATTCCTGCGTGGCCGTGATGGATGGGGGCAAGCCCAAGGTCATCGAGAATTCCGAAGGGGCGCGCACGACGCCCTCGATCGTCGCCTTCACCAAGGATGGCCAGCGCCTCATCGGCCAGCCAGCCAAGCGCCAGGCGGTGACCAACCCCGACAACACGATCTTTGCGGTCAAGCGCCTGATCGGTCGCCGGTTCGACGATCCGATGACCAAGAAGGATGCCGAGCTCGTCCCCTACAAGATCGTCAAGGGCAAGAACGGCGATGCCTGGGTGCACGCCGGGGGCGAGGATTACAGCCCCTCGCAGATATCCGCCTTCATCCTGCAGAAGATGAAGGAGACCGCCGAGAGCTATCTGGGCGAGCCGGTGACCCAGGCGGTGATCACCGTGCCGGCCTATTTCAACGATGCCCAGCGCCAGGCGACCAAGGATGCCGGGCAGATCGCCGGGCTCGAAGTGCTGCGCATCATCAACGAGCCGACCGCGGCGGCGCTTGCCTATGGTCTCGACAAGCAGGATGGCAAGACCATCGCGGTCTATGACCTTGGCGGGGGCACCTTCGACATCTCGATCCTCGAGATCGGCGATGGCGTGTTCGAGGTGAAGTCCACCAATGGCGACACCTTCCTTGGCGGTGAGGACTTCGACAGCGCGCTGGTCGAGTATCTGGCCGAGCAGTTCAAGAAGAAGGAAGGCATGGATCTCAAGGCCGACAAGCTCGCGCTCCAGCGCCTCAAGGAGGCGGCCGAGAAGGCCAAGATCGAGCTTTCGAGCGCGGCGACCACCGAGATCAACCTGCCCTTCATCACCGCGCGCATGGAAGGCGGGGTGACGACGCCGCTGCACCTGGTGGAAACCATCACCCGGGCCGATCTGGAGCGCATGGTCGATCACCTGATCCAGCGCACGCTCGAGCCGTGCAAGAAGGCGCTGGCCGATGCCGGCATCACCAAGGACCAGGTTGACGAGGTGATCCTCGTGGGCGGCATGACCCGCATGCCCAAGGTGCGCGAGGTGGTGGAGCAGTTCTTCGGCGCCAAGCCGCACACCGGCGTCAACCCGGACGAAGTCGTCGCCATGGGGGCGGCGATCCAGGCGGGCGTGCTGCAGGGCGATGTCAAGGACGTGCTGCTGCTCGACGTGACCCCGCTCTCGCTCGGCATCGAGACGCTGGGCGGCGTGTTCACCAAGATGATCGACCGCAACACCACCATCCCGACCAAGAAGACCCAGACCTTCTCCACCGCCGAGGACAACCAGAACGCGGTGACGATCAAGGTCTATCAGGGCGAGCGCGAGATGGCGGCGGACAACAAGCTGCTCGGCAATTTCGACCTGATCGGCATTCCCCCGGCGCCGCGCGGGGTGCCGCAGATCGAGGTGACCTTCGACATCGACGCCAACGGCATCGTCTCGGTCAGCGCCAAGGACAAGGGCACCGGCAAGGAGCAGACCATCAAGATCCAGGCCTCGGGCGGGCTGAGCGAGGCCGACATCGAGCAGATGATCAAGGATGCCGAGCGCTTTGCCGAGGAGGACAAGAAGCGCCGGGCCGCGGCCGAGGCGCGCAACCAGGCCGACAGCCTGGTGCACGCCACCGAAAAGCAGCTTGCCGAGCATGGCGAGCGGATCGACGCGGCCACCAAGGCCGAGGTCGAAACCGCGATCGCGGCGGTCAAGACCGCGCTTGAAGGCGGTGATGCCGACGAGATCAACGCCAAGGCCCAGGCGCTCACCCAGGCGGCGATGAAGATGGGCCAGCAGATCTACGAGGCCCAGCAGGCTTCCGCCGCGCCCGAGGGCGATGGCGCCGCGGCTCCCGAGACGCCGGCCGAGGACGTGGTCGACGCCGAGTTTTCGGAGGTCGACGAAGACAAGAAGGGCTAAGGCCCCGATGCCAACCCTATCGTCGTCGGCGGGCCCGGTTCCCCTTTCCGGCCCGTCGGCGGCGACCGGCGATGCGGATTAGGTCAGCCTCATGTCCAGCGCCCAGTTCGATTACTACCAGACGCTCGAGGTCAGCCGCGATGCCGACGGCGAGACCCTGAAGCGCGCCTATCGCAAGCTGGCGATGAAATATCACCCGGACCGCAATCCGGGCGATGCCAGCTGCGAGGCCAAGTTCAAGGCGATCAACGAGGCCTATGACTGCCTCAAGGACCCGCAAAAGCGCGCCGCCTATGACCGCTACGGCCACGAGGCCTTTACCCAGGGCATGAACGGCGGCGGTGGGGCGGGGCCCTTTGGCGGCGGCTTCGGGTCGCGCGGTGACTTTGCCGATATCGGCGACATCTTCGAGACCATCTTCGGCAGCGCCTTTGGCGCCGGCGGGGCGCAGCGCCAGCACAGCCGCCGCGGCGCCGATCTGCGCTATGACCTGCAGGTGAGCCTCGAGGAAGCCTTCCACGGCAAGTCGACCGAGATCGAGATCGAGGTCAGCGCCCCGTGCGAGACCTGCGAGGGCACCGGCGCCACCCCCGGCACCAGCGAGCGCACCTGCAACCTGTGCCACGGCATGGGCTCGGTGCGGGCCAAGCAGGGCCTGTTCGTGATCGAGCGCCCGTGCCCCACCTGTTCGGGCCGTGGCACCGTGATCGAGAACCCCTGCCGGGTGTGCCGGGGCGAGGGCAGGGTGGACAAGCCCCAGACCCTCAAGGTCGATATCCCCGCCGGGGTCGATACCGGTACCCGCATCCGCCTTGCCGGCAAGGGCGAGGCGGGCCAGCGCGGCGCGCCGGCGGGCGATCTGTACATCTTCCTCCATGTAAAGCCGCACCCGCTGTTCGAGCGCGATGGCACCACGCTTGCCACCCGGGTGCCGATCAGCTTCACCACCGCGGCGCTTGGCGGCTGCGTTGAGATCCCCGATCTTGGCGGCGGGGTGAACCGGCTCGAGATTCCGCCGGGCATCCAGTCGGGCAAGCAGCTGCGCATCCGCGGGGCCGGGATGCCGGTGCTCCAGGGGCGCGGGCGCGGCGATCTGGTGGCCGAGATCGTGGTCGAGACCCCGACCCGGCTCACCCGCCGCCAGCGCGAGCTGCTCGAGGAGTTCCGCACCACCGAAACCGGCGAGGAATGCCCCGAAAGCCGCAGCTTCTTCGCCAAGCTCAAGGACGCTTTCGGCGGCTGATGGGGGCGCGCGCGGGCGCGCCTTGCCGGGCCTTGGCGTGATGGCCTTGGCGGATCGCCTCAGGCAACGGCAACCGATGGTCAACCGAGCCTTTCGTGCACCTCGCGGCGGATCTGATCGAGCAGGCCCGTGGCGCAGCGCCCGGCGATTTCCTCCTCCTCGAGCACGGCGAAGAACAGCGCGCGCTTGGCTGCGCGCAGGCTGGCGGACGGCACGCCCCCGGGCACGGTCGAGGCGATGAGGTCGATCATCCGCTCGGCCCCGTGCAGCCGCCCCCACAGATAATCATTCTCGCGGTAGTCGCGGCTGAAGAAGGCGCCGAAATTGTAGAACTCGATGCCGCGCAAGGTTGCCGCGGTGCCGCCCTCGCGGATGCTGCGCGCATCCTCGGGGGAGATGCGGTCGATCTTGACCGGGTTGAACTCGTCGAGCCCTTCGCGCCGCAACAATGGCAGGGTGGCCAGATCGTAGAAGGGAAAGCCGAGATAGGTGAGCAGCATGCGCCGCTTGAGGTTCTTCGGGCTGTCCTCGAGCGCGCCGATCAGCCGCTCCTCGGCGGCAAGGTCGGTCGCGGGCAGCAGCCGCTCGGCGGCCAGGAAATCGAGCACCGCGCCCGGCGCCTCATGCGCGCGCGCGGCAATCTCGGCAAAGCGCGCAGATTGCAGCACGTCCTCGTCAGCGCGGCTATAAAGCGCGAGGATGGCGTAGATCTGTTCGCGCGCCCGGTCGAGCGCGTCATCGGCGATCTCGGGATCGAGCTCCCAATCGCGCGCGAGCTTGCGTGCGAGCAATTGCAGACGGCGGATGCGAAAGCCGGTGTCATGCGCGCGGAAGAAGGCGATCGCCGCGGCATTGGCCCCGCCGCTGCTGTCGGTGAGCCGTTCGAGCCCGCGCGCCGCCAGTGCCTGGCGCAGCGCCGCGACCAGATCGGCAGGATCGGCCGTTGGCGTTCCTGCGGCCTTGAGCGTGAGCCGGGCGAGCTGGTCGAGGATCGCCTCGAACTTGGTCAGGGCATAGGCGGCAAATGCATAGCCGGCGCGCTCGGATGCGGCCTGCTGCGCCTTGGCCCGCCAGGCGGCAAGGCGCTTGGGCGTCGGCCGATCGAGGAGGAAGGTATAGCCGAACAGCCGTTCCACCGCATGGTCGATCTCGGGCTGCAATGCCATCACGATGCGCTTGAGCCGCGCTGCCTCGCGCGATTGCTGGGCAATGCGTTCGAGATCGTCGCGGATCGGCTGTTCGCGCGGGATGGTCGAAAGCGAGCCGAAGATCGCGCCGAAGAAGCCGACCTCGCGCCGCCGCGTGCCGGGGGGCGGGCCGCTGCCTTCCGGGCGCGGGTCGAGATAGACGAAGCGGCGATCGACCTCGCGCTGCGCCGGGCGCCCGTGAAGCGCCCCGAACGCGGCGCCGAAGGGAGCATTGACCAGCACCGCCCCGTCGATCAGCGCCACCTGATCGAGCGTGCCGGCCCGCGCGTGGGCGGGCATGATGCGCTCGAGAAACGCCGCGCGCGAGGGCCAGGCGTGCCCCTCGGCCTCGGCCAGAGCGTCGATCTCGGCGATGGTCAGCGGCGGGAAGGCGCCCGGAAAGCTCGCCGTGGCGCGCGCGGCCAGCACCAGTTCGAGCCGATCGGCAAGCTCCTGCGGCGGATCGGCCCCGGCGCGGGCGCGAAAGCAGATCGGCAGGCGGTGCTCGGTCTCCTTCACCTCGGGCGGGGAATTGAGCCGCAGGGTTTCGGGATGGCCGCGAAAATCGGTTGCTGTCACCACCAGATCAACCGGGTGGCCCGGCGGCAGCAGCGGTGCGCCGTCGCCTTCCTCGGCCATGCGCGCCAGCGCCTCGTAGAGCATGGCGGAAAAGCGCGCGCCCGAGAAGGGCGGTTCGAACCAGCGCCCGCGCACGAAGCGCGAGACCTTGCGCCGCACCTCGGCGCGGGTTTCGGGCGAGACCGTGGCGCTCACCCCATTGTCGGGGCGCGAGAGGAACCACTCGGCGATCGGCTGCGCCCAGAACTTGGCATAGCGCCACAAGGGCTCGGCCTCGGGATCGGTGAGCGCGCTGACATCGGCATTGGCAAGCCACAGGTCCGTGAGCGGCTCGAGGCTGTGGCCGGCATGGATCGCCTGGGCCAGGAACACCGCGTTGATTCCCCCTGCGCTCGCCCCGGTGAGGATGTCGGGCAGCACGCGCAGGCGCACGCCGTGCTCGCGCTCGATCATCGCCAGCACATCGCGATAGGCCGCGGCCGCGCCTTCGAGCCGCACCGCCGAAGGATGATGAAAGGCCCGGCTGGCACGGGCGAGATGCCAGATCTCCTTGGTGATGCCGTGCATGTAGACCGCAAGGCTCACGCCGCCATAGCAGACAAGGGCAAGGCGCAGTTCCTTCTGGCGCATGGACGATCCCTAGCGGCCAAGCGGCACGGGACGCAATTGCGTTCAACATCTGTTCCGGTTAAGGCAGGCGATCATGGCAAAACCCAAGCGCCGCTATGTCTGTCAGGAATGCGGGTCGGTCGCGCACCGCTGGCAGGGCCAGTGCGGCGATTGCGGGGCGTGGAACACGCTGGTTGAGGATGTGCCGGCAAGCGTCTTTGCGCAAAGGCACGATCTCTCGCAGGGCGGGCGGCGCGTGGCCTTCGAGCCGCTCGATGCGCCGGCGCCGCTGCCACAGCGCACCTCGAGCGGCCTTGCCGAGTTCGATCGGGCGCTGGGCGGCGGGCTGGTGCCGGGATCGGCGGTGCTGCTCGGCGGCGATCCGGGTATCGGCAAGTCCACCCTGCTGCTCCAGACCGCGGCCAGCATCGCCCGCAGCGGGCGTGATGTGGTCTATGTCAGCGGCGAGGAGGCCGCCGGCCAGGTGCGGCTGCGCGCGGCGCGCATGGGGGTGGCGGCAGCGCCGATCCGGCTGGCGGCGGAAACCTCGGTGCGCGACATCCTCACCACGCTGGCCGCGGGGCCGCCGCCGGCGCTGTTGGTGATCGATTCGATCCAGACCATGCACGCCGACACGATCGAGGGCGCGCCCGGAACGGTCAGCCAGGTGCGCGGCTGCGCGCTCGAGCTTATCCGCTATGCCAAAGAGAGCGGCTGCGCGCTGGTGCTCGTTGGCCATGTCACCAAGGATGGCAGCATCGCCGGGCCGCGGGTGCTTGAACACATGGTCGATGTGGTGATGAGCTTCGAGGGCGAGCGCTCGCACCAGTATCGCATCCTGCGCGCGCTCAAGAACCGTTTCGGCGCGGTGGACGAGATCGGGGTCTTTGCCATGGCGGGCGAGGGGCTGGAGGAGGTGGCCAACCCTTCGCTGCTGTTCCTTTCCGGGCGTGAGCACCCCGTGGCGGGGAGCGCAGTGTTCCCGGCGCTCGAGGGCACGCGCCCGGTGTTGGTCGAGATCCAGGCGCTGATCGTGCGGCTGCAATCGGGTGCCACGCCGCGCCGCGCGGTGGTGGGGTGGGACAGCGGGCGGCTGGCGATGCTGCTGGCCGTGCTCGAATCGCGCTGCGGGCTCAATTTCTCGGCCGCCGAGGTCTATCTCAATGTCGCCGGGGGCTATCGCCTCACTGATCCGGCGGCCGATCTTGCCGTGGCTGCGGCGCTGGTCTCGGCGCTGGCGGACCGGCCCTTGCCCGACAAGACCGCCTGGTTCGGCGAGGTGAGCCTTGCGGGCGAGATCCGCGCCGTGGCCCATGCGCCGGTGCGGCTGCGCGAGGCGGCCAAGCTCGGCTTTGCCCGCTGCTATGGCCCGCCCGGCGCGCTCGCCGGGGCCGGGCGCGAGGTGGGCGGGGCCGATTACCGCGAGCTTGGCGCGCTTGCGAACCTCGTTGACCAGGTGATGGGCAGCGCATAACCACTCTGGCCATGGCCGGGCTTGACATCATCATCCTCATCATCGTCGGCGTTGCAGCGGTCGGCGGGTTCGCCCGCGGGCTGGTGCAGGAAGTGCTCTCGCTTGCCTCGTGGGTGATGGCGGCGCTGGCGCTGCACTTTCTCCACCCCTACCTCACCGAGGCGCTGCGCCATGTCTATCGCGCCGAACCGGCGGTCTCGCTGCTGGCCTTCGTGCTCCTGCTGCTCATTCCCTATGCGGCGATGAAGGTGATTACCGGCACGGCGAGCGGCGCCTCGGACGGGGCGTTGCTGGGGCCGATCGACCGGGTGCTCGGCTTCGGCTTCGGCGCGGTCAAGGGCGCGCTGATCGCGGTCTTTGCCTTTGCTCTGCTGGCGATCGGCTTTGATGAGAGCTGGGGCTATCGCGGCAGGCCGCAATGGATCACCGGCGCGCGCACCTATGCCGCCGCCGATGCCTTCTCGCGCCAGCTGATCCCGGCGATCGCGGTGCAGCGCGAGCGCTTGCGGCGCGAGGCCGAGGCGCGCGATGCCGCAGCCGCGCGCGCCGGGGGCAAGGGCGGCTGAGCGGGCATGGCAAGGCCCAGTCCTGCGGCACGGCTCTACAGCCCGGCGCTGCTCGCGCTTGCAGCCGAGCTTTCCGCCTATCCGCTCGATCCGGCCCTCCCGATGCGGGCCGAGGCGCGTTCGCGCAGCTGCGGCAGCGTGATCGTGCTTGGCCTTGCCTGCGATGAGGCGGGGCGGGTGGAGCGGATCGGGATGATGGTCTCGGCCTGCGCCATCGGCCAGGCTTCGGCCGCGCTCATGGCGCGCGGCGCGATCGGGCAAGGCGCCGCGGCGATCACCGCCACTGGCGCGGGGATTGCCGCCTGGCTTGGCGGTGATGCCCCGCTGCCCGATTGGCCAGGACTTGCCGCACTGGCACCGGCGCGCGCGCACCCCGGGCGGCACGAGGCGCTGCTGCTGCCGTGGAAGGCGGCGGCGCAGGCGCTTTCCTGCCCGGCAGCGGGCGGCTAGGGAAGCGGGGAAAGTCTCGCGCAGCGCGGCTGCTGCGCGTGCAAAGGGGAAAGAAACGCATGTCACAGGCTGAGGCGCTCGGCACCCGCGAGCCGAGCGAACAGGAAATCCGGCTGGTGATCGCCGCCTCGAGCGCGGGCACGATCTTCGAATGGTATGATTTCTTCATCTACGGCACGCTTGCCTACATCCTCAAGGACGCCTTCTACGCCACCGACAACGAGACGCTGGGCCTGCTCCTGGTCTGGTCAACCTTCGCGGTGGGCTTTGCCTTTCGCCCACTGGGGGCGATCCTGTTCGGCTTTCTGGGTGACAGGCTGGGGCGCAAATACACCTTCCTTGTCACGGTGACGCTGATGGGGATTGCCACCGCCGGGGTCGGGCTCATCCCCACGGTGGACACGATCGGCATGGCCGCGCCGATCATCGTCATCTGCCTGCGGGTGATCCAGGGCCTTGCGCTGGGCGGGGAATATGGCGGGGCGGCGATCTATGTCGCCGAGCACGCCCCGCCCGAAAAGCGCGGCTTTTACACCAGCTTCATCCAGGCGAGCGTGGCCGGAGGCTTTGTCCTGTCGATCATGGTGGTGCTTGCCTGCCGGGCACTGATCCCGGCCGATGCCTTTGCCGCCTGGGGCTGGCGCGTGCCCTTCCTGCTCTCGCTGATCCTGCTCGGCATTTCGCTGTGGATGCGCCTCAAGCTGTCCGAAAGCCCGGTGTTCCAGGCGATGAAGGCCGCCGGCGAAACCAGCGGCAACCCCTTTGTCGAGAGCTTCACCTATCCCGGCAACAAGAAGCGCATCTTCGTTGCGCTTTTCGGCATCACCGGGGTGCTGACCACGATCTGGTACACCGCCTTCTTCTCCGGCATGAGCTTCCTGCGCGGACCGATGCATGTCGATGACCTGACGGTCGAATGGGTGCTGCTGATCTCGGGCCTGATTGCGATGAGCTTCTACCTCGTTGTGGGCAAGTGGTCAGACCGGGTGGGGCGCAAGCAGCCGATCATCATCGGCGCGCTGCTGACGCTGGTGCTGCTGTTTCCGCTGTTCTGGGCGCTGGGCGGCCTTGCCAATCCCGGCCTTGCCGAAGCCGCGCGCCGCGCCCCGGTGGCGGTGAGCGGCCCGGCCTGCGAGACCGATCCCTTTGCCGAGCTGTTCCAGCGCGAGCAGACCGATTGCGGCAAGCTGCTGGAAACCCTGACCGCCTCGGGCGTGGCCTACAGCCTCACCCCGGGCGATGAGCTCACTCTCACCGTCGGCGGCACGCCGGTTGCGATCGATCCGGCCTGGTTTGCCGATGCCGCCGCGCGCAAGGCCGGGGTGCAGGCGGCGCTTGCCGCGCATGGTTTTGATTTTTCCAAACAGCGCCCTGCGCTTGCCAATGTGCTAGGGATCATCGCGGTGCTGCTGGCGCTGGGAATGCTCTCGGCGCTGACCTATGGCTCGGTTGCCGCGCTGCTTTCGGAGATGTTCCCGGCCAAGATCCGCTATTCCTCGATGTCGATCCCCTATCATATCGGCGCGGGCTATCTTGGCGGCTTCCTGCCGCTGATCGCCGGGGTGATCGTGGCGAGCACCGGGGATATCTATGCCGGGCTGTGGTACACTTGGGCGGTGGTCGCCTTCGGGGTGGTGGTGGCCTGGTGGGGCATTCCGGGCGGGCCGCCGCGTGACTTTGCCGATGACTGAGCCGCGCCGCGCGTGCCCCTCTGCGGCAGCAGCGGATCTGCCGGTGCCGCCGCCGCAGCTTCGCCTGTGCGTCGATCAGGCGGCCCTTGCGGCAAACTGGCGCGCGCTGGCCGCGCTTTCGGGGCGGGCCGAGACCGGGGCGGCGGTCAAGGCCGATTGCTACGGCCTTGGCATCGACACCTGCGCGCCCGTCCTCCTTGCGGCGGGGTGCCGCAGTTTCTTTGTTGCCCATTGGAGCGAGGTGCGCGCGCTCGCGGCGCACGTCCCGGCAGAGGCAATCGCGGTGCTCCACGGCCCGATGAGCGCGGCAGACTGCGCCTTTGCCCGCGCGCGCGGCGCGGTGCCGGTGATCAATTCGCTCGACCAGGCGCGGCTCTGGAACGCCACCGGGGGCGGGCGCTGCCACCTGATGATCGACACCGGGATCAACCGGCTCGGCATTGCCCCGGCCGAGGCGGGCGATCCGGCAATCGCTGCGCTCGAGATTGATATCCTCATGAGCCACCTTGCCAGCGCCGACGAGGACAGCCCCATGAACGCGCGGCAAGCCGAGCTGCTGCGCGCGCTCGCCCCGGAAATCCCCCATCGGCGCCTGAGCCTTGCCAACAGCGCGGGAATCGCGCTGGGCGAGCGCTTCGCCTTCGATCTCACCCGCCCGGGGCTTGCGCTCTATGGCGGCGTGCCGCGGGGCGAGCTTGCCCCCCACATCCGCCCCGTCGCCCGGATCGAGGCGCAGCTCCTGCAATGCCGCGAGATCGGCGCGGGCGAGAGCGTGGGCTACAACGCTGCCTTCACCGCGGCGGCGCCGATGCGGATCGGCACGGTGGCGATCGGCTATGCCGACGGCCTCCTGCGCCAGCGCGGGCCGGGTAATGCCCTCCTGCATCAGGGCCGCGCCCTGCCGATCCTTGGCAAGGTTTCGATGGACATGGTGGTGGTCGATCTTGGGCCTGCGCCTGATCTTGCCGCGGGTGACTGGGTGGAGGTGCCGTGGAACCCTGCCGATGCAGGGCAGGCCGGCGGTCTTTCGCCTTACGAGCTGCTCACCACCATCGGGCCACGCCTGCGCCGCTGTTAGTTTCACCGGGGCGCTTATTGCGCTGCAGCTTGTGCGGGTGCTAAAGGCCAAGTTCCGGGGAGAAATAACAAGGATCGTGGGCCAATGGTCGGAAAGGCGAAGGCAGCATCGCGCGCTGAAGGCGAGGCGATCATCATCAAGAAATACGCCAACCGGCGGCTCTACAACACCGCATCATCGAGCTACATCACACTCGAGGATCTCGCCCGGATGGTGCGCGAGAATATCGAGTTCCAGGTGCTCGATGCCAAGAGCGGGGATGACATCACCCATTCGATCCTCACCCAGATCATCATGGAGGAGGAAGCCAATGGTGGGCAGATGCTCCCGGTGAGCTTCCTGCGCCAGCTCATTGGCATGTATGGCAATTCGATGCAGGCGCTGATGCCCTCCTATCTCGAAGCCAGCATGAACAATTTCCGCGAGAACCAGGCCAAGATCCGCGAGGCCTTTGAAAAGGGCATGAGCGCCGGGCCGCTCGCCGCGCTGCACGAGACCAACATGGCGATGATGCGCGCCGCGGCCGATGTGTTCCTGCCCGCCATGTCCAAGCCCAAGGACAAGCCGGCACCGCCGCCCTCGCCGGCCGCGGACGAGCTGGCCGAGCTGCGCGCGCAGATGGCAGCGATGCAAAAGCGGCTGGACGAACTCGGCAAATAGCGCTTTGGCGCTCCGCGCGCCCTGCCGCTGCCACTCGAGCATTTTCAGGAAAGCACCTCAAGTGTCCCAGATCCGCCACGCGCTCTCCACCAGGCGCGCCGATGATTTTGCCAGCTGGTATCAGGAAGTGATCGCCGCCGCCGACATGGCCGAGGAATCGGGCGTGCGCGGCTGCATGGTGATCAAGCCCTGGGGCTATGGCATCTGGGAGCGCATCCAGCGGCTGATGGATGATCGCATCAAGGCCGCAGGCGTGCAGAACTGCTATTTCCCGCTGTTCATTCCGCTCGCCAATTTCACCCGCGAGGCCGAGCATGTCGAGGGCTTTGCCAAGGAGATGGCGGTCGTCACCCACCACCGCCTGATCGCCGATGGCAAGGGCGGGCTGATCCCCGACCCTGCGGCAAGGCTGGAAGAGCCGCTGGTGGTGCGCCCGACATCGGAGACGATCATCGGCGATGCCATGGCGCGCTGGGTGCAGAGCTGGCGCGATCTGCCGCTGCTCACCAACCAATGGGCCAATGTGGTGCGCTGGGAAATGCGCACCCGCATGTTCCTGCGCACCAGCGAATTCCTCTGGCAGGAAGGCCATACCGCGCACGAGACCCGCGAGGATGCCCTGGCCGAAACCCACCGCGCGCTCGAGATGTATCGCGCCTGCGCCGAGGAGGATCTAGCGCTGCCCGTAATCGCCGGGGAAAAGCCCGAGAACGAGCGTTTCCCGGGTGCGGTCGAGACCTGGTCGATCGAGGCGATGATGCAGGATGGCAAGGCGCTGCAGGCCGGCACCAGCCACTACCTCGGCACCAATTTCGCCCGCGCCGCCGGCATCCAGTTCCAGGATCGCGCGGGTACCCAGCAATATGCCCACACCACCAGCTGGGGGGTTTCGACCCGCCTCATCGGCGGGGTGATCATGGCCCACGGCGATGATGACGGGCTGCGCGTGCCGCCGAAGATCGCGCCCCAGCAGATCGTCATCATCCCGATGCTGCGCGAGGCGCCCGAGGACGCCGACCTGATCGCCTATTGCAATCGCGCGCGCGCGCGGCTGGCCGAGCACAGCGCCTTTGGCGAGCGGCTGCGGGTGCTGCTCGACGTCAAGCCCGGCAAGGCCGCGGCCAAGCGCTGGGACTGGGTGCGAAGGGGCGCGCCCGTGATCATCGAGGTTGGCCCGCGCGACATGGCCGCGGGCAAGCTGGCGGTGCTGCGGCGTGACCGGCTGTGGAATGCCGAGAGCGGCAAGCCTGCCTTCACCTATCCGGCGCTCGACGACTTCGCTGCCGGGGCCGGCGCTCTGCTCGAGGCGATCCAGCAGGGCCTGTTTGCCGAAGCCCGCGCGCGGCGCAATGCCAATATCACCCGCGCCCTTACCGATTGGCGCGCGGTGGTCGATCATTTCGCGCAGGGCGGGAAATATCCGGGCTGGGTCGAGGTCGAATGGGCGCGGCCCAGCGGAGCGGCGCTCGAGCAGGTGGTCGAGCAGCTCAAGGCGGCCAAGCTTACCATCCGCAACGTGCCGCGCGGGGCCGAGCCGGCGGGCGGCACCTGCATCTTCACCGGCGCAAAGGCGGTCGAGCGGATAATCGTCGCCCGCGCCTATTGATCCGCGCGCCCGGGCTTGCCCCAAAAGGTTCGGGCGGGCAGACAGGGGGCATGATCGGACGCCTCGCTTTCTTCGTCGCCGCGCTCATTGCTGCCCCACTCGCCGCCGAAGATCACCCGGCCGACAAGGTTTCGGCCGAGCGCCTGCGCGCCGATGTCGAGGCGCTCGTGAGCTTTGGGACGCGCCACACCCTGTCCTCGCAGACCGATCCCAAGCGCGGGATCGGCGCGGCGGTCGATTGGGCGCTCGCTGAGTTCGGGCGGATCGGCGCCGCGTGCGGTGGGTGCCTCGAAGTGCTGCCCGTGGCCGAGGTGATCGCGCCCGATGGCCGCCGCATCCCGGCGCCGACGCTGGTGCGCAACGCCGTGGCGATCCAGCGCGGCAGTGCGCGGCCCAAAGAGGTCGTGATCGTGCAGGGCCATATCGACAGCCGCGTCTCCGACGTGATGGATGCAACCAGCGATGCGCCCGGCGCCAATGATGATGGTTCGGGCAGCGCCCTGGTGCTCGAGGCGGCCCGGGTGCTTGCGGGCCGGAAATATCCGTCCACCATCATCTATGCGCTGCTCTCGGGCGAGGAGCAGGGCCTTTATGGCGGACGCATCCTTGCCGATTGGGCCGCCGCCCAAGGCTTCACCGTCAAGGCGGTGCTCAACAACGACATCGTCGGCAATTCCTGCAGCGGCGAGGGCTATTGCGAGCCGATGATCGTGCGGGCCTTTTCCGAAGGCCCGCGTGCCGATCTCACCGATAGCCTGCGCGCGGCGCAAACCCGCTTTGGCGGCGAGAACGACAGCCCTTCGCGCAACCTCTCGCGCTGGGTCGCCGAATTGGCCGAGCAGCACCCGGATGATATCCAGGTGCGGCAGATCTGGCGCACCGATCGCATGGGCCGCGGCGGTGACCAGGTGCCCTTCCTCGAGAGAGGCTTTCCGGCGATCCGCTTCACCGTCGGGGTCGAGGATTACGACCACCAGCACCAGGACATCCGCGTCGAGAACGGCGTCGCATATGGCGATACCATCGAGGAGATGGATTTTGCCTATCTTGCCCGGGTGACGCGGCTCAATGTCCGCGCGCTCGATGCGCTTGCCCGCGCGCCGATGCCGCCGAGCGTGCGCGTGGAGGCGGCGGTGCGGCGCGACAGTCTGCTGCGCTGGAACGTGCCCGATGGCGCCCAGTCCTTCCGCATCAAGGTCCGCGCCACCGATGCGGCAAAATGGTCGGACGAGAACCTTGCGAGTGGCCAGGGTGTGGGTGATGGCGAGCAGGCGGCGGTGATCGCCCGGCGCGGGGATGATTACCTGTTCGGCGTGGCAGCCTGCGCCGGCGACTTTTGCTCGCCGGTTGCGAGCGCCGTGCCTGGCGGTGCCTTCGTCCCGGTGCAACAGCCCTGAACCATTGCTCGACACGGCGCGCGCGGCGCCATAGGGCTGCGTCCATGGCCAAGCCACCCAAACGCCCCCAGGGAATGCCCACGCGCGAGCAGGTGCTCGACTTCATTCAGACCTCGGCCACGCCCGCGGGCAAGCGCGAGATTGCCAAGGCCTTTGGATTGAAGGGGCAGGAGAAGATCAGGTTGAAGGCCCTGCTCAAGGACATGGCTGAAGAAGGGCTGATCGATGGCAAGAAAAGCGCCTATCACCGCATGGGTGGGCTGCCGCGGGTGACGGTCCTCAGGATCGTTGCGATCGAGGATGGCGATGCCATTGCCGAGCCTGACACCTGGGACCCCGAGGCTCCGGGCAAGCCGCCGCGCCTCACCGTGCGCGAGCCCAAGCTGCGCGGCGGCAGGCGCCTGCCTGCCTTGAAGCGCGGCGATCGCATCCTTGCCCGCACCGAGGAGAGCGCGGCGGGCTGGATCGCGCACCCGATGAAGAAGCTGCCGGCGCGCAGCGAAGGCTTGATGGGGATTGTCGAGATCGACCGGGCGGGCAGGGCCTGGCTCGCACCGGTTGACAAGCGCGTGCGCCAGGCCGCCCCGATCGCCGATCTCGGCGCGGCAGAGAGCGGCCAATTGGTGATTGCCGAGCGGATCGGGCGCTCCGAACGCGCGGGGGTCAAGGTGATCGAGGTGGTGGGCGACCCGCTCGCCCCGCGCGCCTTCAGCCTCATCGCTATCGCCAAGCACGGTATTCCGCACATCTTCCCCGAAGAAGTTCTGGAAGAAGCCGGTCGGGCGGCACGGCTCAGGCTTTCCGACAAGACCCGCGAGGATCTGCGCCACCTGCCGATCATCGCCATCGACCCGGCCGATGCGCGCGATCATGACGATGCGATCTGGGCCGAGCCGGATGGGCAAGGCGGCTTCAGGGCGATCATCGCCATTGCCGATGTCTCCTTCTATGTCCGCCCTGGCTCGGCGCTCGACCACGAGGCGAGGAAGCGCGGCAATTCGGTCTATTTCCCCGATCGGGTGGTGCCGATGCTGCCCGAGGTGCTGAGCGCGGATGTGTGCTCCCTCAAGGAAGGCGAGGATCGCGCGGCGATGGCCTGCCATCTGCACATCAACGCCGATGGCAAGGTGACACAATTCCGCTTTACCCGCGCGCTGGTGCGGATCGCCCAGAACCTCGCCTATGAAGAGGCACAGGCGCTGATCGATGCCGGCGAGGCGCCAGCGCACCTTGCCCATCTCTGGGACGCCTGGCGCGCGCTTGCGGCGGCGCGGGCGGCGCGCGATCCGCTCGAGCTGGAGATCCCTGAGCGCCGGGTGGTGCTCGATGAGGAGGGTCGCATTGCTTCGATCGCCCTGCGCGAGCGGCGCGATGCCCACCGCGTGGTCGAGGATTTCATGATCGCGGCCAATGTCGCCGCGGCCAAGGCGCTCGAGGCGCGCGCGGCCCCGGTGGTCTATCGCATCCACGAGCCGCCAAGCCGGGAAAAGCTGATCGCGCTGCGCGATTACCTTGCCACCATGGGAAAGAAGCTGGCGCTCGGCCAGGTGGTCACTCCCGGCCTGTTCAACCGGATGCTCAAGGACATAGCCGACGAGGCCGAGCGGGCGCTGGTGATGGAAGCGGTGCTGCGCAGCCAGACCCAGGCTTATTATGGCCCGGTCAACGCCGGGCATTTCGGCCTGTCGCTCGGATCCTATGCCCATTTCACCTCGCCGATCCGGCGCTATGCCGACCTGCTGGTGCACCGCGCCCTCGTCGATGCCTATGGGCTCGAACAGCCCGCCCCGCCGGGCTGTCTGCCAGCCACCACCGGCCTTTCCGCGCGTGACCGGGCCTCGCTCTCCCAGGTCTCCGAGGCGATCAGCCAGACCGAGCGGCGGGCGATGGAGGCCGAGCGCGAGACGATCGACCGCTATGTCGCCGCCTGGCTTTCAGGTCGGGTGGGCGAGGTGTTCGAGACCCGCA
Source organism: Erythrobacter cryptus (assembly GCA_046297575.1). Taxonomy (GTDB): domain Bacteria; phylum Pseudomonadota; class Alphaproteobacteria; order Sphingomonadales; family Sphingomonadaceae; genus Erythrobacter; species Erythrobacter cryptus_A. The sequence continues at coordinate 4,917 of JBKBHR010000021.1, read as the reverse complement.
TCACCGGTGTGCAGGCCTTCGGCTTCTTTGCCACAATCATCGGGCTTGGCGGCGATGGGCTGGTGCCGATTGCGACCTTGGGGAGCGAATATTTCCGCCATGAGGAAGCCGCACAGGCGCTGGTGGGGAGCGAGAGCGGCACCACCTATGCCGTGGGTGACAGCCTGCTGCTGCGCCTTGCCGAGGCCAATCCGCTTACCGGCGCGCTCAAATTCGTGCTGCCCGAGGCCAATGGCGCGGAGATCGAGCCGCGCGGCGGCCCGCCGGCCCCGCGCCGCCGCAGCGTGGCGCCGGGTGGCAAGGGCAAGTATCTCGTCGGCAGGCGCGGCCGGCCTGCCAATATCCGCCACCAGGGCCGGCGCAAATAGGCTGGGCTCAGGCGAGCAGTTCGTTGGCTGCCTCGTCGTAATCTTGCGGGATGATGTAGAGCGGGCAGGGGAGCGAACCGGCGGCGCTTGAGAAATGGGTGACCAGCGGCCCGGGGTTGCTGCCCTTGGCCGCGCCCAGCACCAGCGCGGCGACCTCGCGGTGCTCGGCCAGAAACTCGCTGACGATCTTCTGCCCGGGCCCGATCTTGACCGAGATGGTCGGCATGATCCCGCTGGTGGCAAAGAGGTTGCCCGCCACCCCGTGGGCGAGCATTTCGGCCCGGTCGCGCGCTTCTGCCTCGATCGTCGCCTGCACCGCGCCAAAGGCGGAAAAGTTCTGTTGCGGCACCAGCGCCAAGAGGTGCACGGCGCCGCCAACCGCCGCCGCGCGGCGCGCGGCATAGCGCAGCGCGGCGCTGGCTTCCTCGGTCTCGTCGATGATCACCAGGAATGTGCGCATCGCAAAAGGCCCCGTTGCCCCTGGCGCTATCAATGCATTCGTATGGATTGGCAAGAGGGCGCGTCGCTCCGCAATTCTGGGCCTTGCCCACTCCACGCGAATTGGCCAGAGAACCGGCCAGGGATCACACACGGGAGGTTGGAGCCGATCATGCCCTTGGACATCAGGATGCCCGCGCTTTCGCCGACGATGGAGGAAGGCACGCTTGCGCGCTGGCTGGTGAAGGTCGGCGACACCATCGCGGCGGGCGACGTGATGGCCGAGATCGAGACCGACAAGGCGACGATGGAGTTCGAGGCGGTCGATGAAGGCGTGATTGCCGAGATCCTCGTGCCCGAGGGGAGCGAGGGGGTGAAGGTCGGCGAAGTGATCGCCCGCCTCGCGGTGGAAGGCGAGGAGGCCGCGCCCGCCCCCGCACCTGCCCAGCCTTCCGCGGCTGCACCCCCGACCTCCGCTGGCGCGGAAGGCCCCGCCGCCACGCCCACCGCGCGCAAGCTGGCCGAAGCGCACGGCATTGATCTTGGCGCGCTTGCCGGCACCGGCCCCAAGGGGCGGATCACCAAGGAGGATGTCGAGGCGGCAATCGCCAGCGGCAAGGGCGCGTCTGCGGCAACGCCCGCGCCCGCCCCGGCGTCAGTGCCCGCGCCCGCGCCCACGCCTGCAGCTTCGGGGGCGCGCATCATTGCCTCGCCGCTCGCCAAGCGAATCGCGGCGGGCAAGGGGATTGATCTGGCGCAGGTCAAGGGCAGCGGCCCCAACGGCAGGATCATCAAGGCGGATGTCGAAGGCTTTGCCCCCGGTGCCGCTGCTGCGCCCGCTCCTGCTCCGGCGGCTGCGGCGAGCGCCGCCGCACCTGCCGCCGCACCCGCAGCGGCTCCCGCGGGAGAAGGTGGCGCGCCCTTCGCCGAGGAGAAGCTTTCCAATGTGCGCAAGGTCATCGCCCGGCGCCTGACCGAGAGCAAGCAGACCGTCCCGCACTTCTATCTCACCATCGACATCCGCCTCGATCCGCTGCTGGCGCTGCGCAGCCAGCTCAACGCCTCGCTCGAACCCGATGGCGTCAAGCTCTCGGTCAACGATCTCTTGATCAAGGCCCTGGCGCGGGCGCTGATGCGGGTGCCGCAGTGCAATGTCAGTTATCATGGCGATACCCTGCGCCGCTATGCCCGCGCCGATATCTCGGTGGCGGTGGCGGCGCCCTCGGGCCTCATCACCCCGGTGATCACCGAGGCCGACACCAAGGGCCTTGCCGCGATTTCCACGGAGATGAAGGCGCTCGCCGCCAAGGCGCGCGAGGGCAAGCTGATGCCGCACGAATATCAGGGCGGCACCGCCAGCCTCTCCAACCTCGGCATGTACGGGATCAAGCAGTTCGACGCGGTGATCAACCCGCCGCAGGGCATGATCCTGGCCGTGGGCGCAGGCCAGCAGCAGCCCCATGTGGTCGATGGCAAGGTCGAGGTCGCCACGGTGATGCACGCCACCGGCAGTTTCGATCACCGCGCCATCGACGGGGCGGACGGCGCGCAGCTGATGGAAGCCCTAAAGCAGCTGATCGAAAACCCGCTGGGGCTGGTGGTGTGAGCACTGCCGGGCAAGGCCCCGTGCGGGCTTGCCCGAAGCCGCACCTCTCCTCCTGACCGCGTGCCAAACAAGGGATCATCCGCATGTCTGCCACCTATGATGTGATCGTCCTCGGGTCCGGGCCCGGCGGCTATGTCGCGGCGATCCGCTGCGCCCAGCTCGGCCTCAAGACCGCGATCGTCGAGCGCGAGAACCTTGGCGGCATTTGCCTCAACTGGGGCTGCATTCCCACCAAGGCGATGCTGCGCTCGGCCGAGATCTACCACTACCTGCGCCATGCGGGCGATTATGGGTTGAAAGTGGCCGGACGGATCGAGGCGGATCTGGCCGCGATCGTCAAGCGCAGCCGCGCCGTGGCAAAACAGCTCAACCAGGGCGTTGCGCACCTGATGAAGAAGAACAGGATCGCCGTGCACATGGGCGAGGGGCGCCTCACCGGTCCGACAACGCTCACCGTGAAGGGCGAGAAGGGTGAGGAGAGCCTTTCGGCCAAGCACGTCATCATCGCCACTGGCGCGCGTGCGCGCGAACTGCCCTTTGCCCCTGCCGATGGCAAGCGGGTGTGGACCTATCGCCACGCCATGACCCCGGCCGAACTGCCCGAGAAGCTGCTGGTGATCGGCTCGGGCGCGATCGGGATCGAGTTTGCGAGCTTCTACAACGATCTCGGCAGCAAGGTGACGGTGGTCGAAATGCTCGATCGGATCGTGCCGGTGGAGGATGCCGATGTCTCGGCCTTCCTCGAAAAGAGCCTCTCGAAGCAGGGCATCACGGTGCTGACCAGTGCCGGCGTGGAGGCGATCAAGGTCAGGGATACCGGCATCACCGCCACGATAAAGGACAAGGCGGGCATCAGCAGCACCAGCGATTTCACCCATGTGATCGTCGCCATCGGCATCGTGCCCAACACCGAAGGGATCGGCCTTGAGGGCCTCGTCGGGATGGAGCGCGGCTTCATCCAGATCGATCCCTATGGCCGCACCAGGACGCCGGGGCTGTGGGCGATCGGCGATTGCACCCCCGGCCCCTGGCTGGCGCACAAGGCGAGCCACGAAGGCGTGACTTGCGCCGAAGCCATCGCGCAGGAACTCGGCAATGGCGAAGTCCACCCGCATCCCCTCAACCGCAACAACATCCCGGGCTGCACCTATTGCCACCCGCAGATCGCCAGCGTGGGCCTCACCGAGGCCAAGGCGCGCGAGGCTGGCTATGAGGTAAAGGTCGGCACCTTCCCCTTCATCGGCAATGGCAAGGCGATTGCGCTGGGCGAGGCCGAGGGCTTCATCAAGACCGTGTTCGATACCAAGACCGGTGAGCTTCTGGGCGCGCACATGATCGGCGCGGAAGTCACCGAGCTGATCCAGGGCTACACCATCGGCAAGACCCTCGAGACCACCGAGGCCGAGCTGATGCAGACCATCTTCCCGCACCCGACGCTCTCGGAAATGATGCACGAGAGCGTGCTCGATGCCTTTGGCCGGGCGCTGCACTTCTGATGGGCGAGGCTTCCCCCGAGGCGCTGAAGGGCGAGGACTGGGCCGGCGAGATGGGCGCGCGCTGGCTCGCCAATCTTGATCGCTTCGAAGGCATGATCGCGCCCATCGGCGCAGCGCTGCTGGCGCGGGCGGCCTACCAGCCCGGCGAGCGCGTGCTCGACCTTGGCTGCGGCGGCGGCGCGACGACGATGGCGATTGCCCAGGCGGTCGGGCCGGAGGGCGAGGCGCTCGGCCTCGATATCGCCCCGATGCTGATCGCGGCGGCTGAGGAGCGCGCCGCGGACGCGAGGAGCAGGGCGCGCTTCGTCTGCGCCGATGCGGCCACCGCCCGGATCGATGGGCCGCTCTTCGACCGGCTGTTCTCGCGCTTCGGCGCGATGTTCTTCCCCGAACCCGTGCCCGCTTTTGCCAACCTCAAGGCCATGCTTGCGCCCGGGGCGCGCATCGACCTTGCGGTCTGGGCACACCCGCGGGACAATGCCTGGATGATGGAGATCGTGGGCGTGGTGCGCGCCCATGTCGACGTGCCCCCCGCCGTGCCGCGCGCGCCCGGGCCCTTTGCCTTCGAGGATCTTGGCTATCTCGATGAAGTGCTGACTGCTGCGGGCTTTGCCGGTTTCGAGGCCGAGGCCTACCAGGGCGAGCAAGCCGTCGGCGGCCCGAGCGCGACGCCAGAAGAGGCCACCGCCTTCGCACTCGCCTCGATGGCCGCAGGCCGCATCCTCGCCGAACAGGGCGAGGCGGTGCTCGCCGCGGCGCGCGCCGACCTTGAAGCCATGTTTGCCCGCCATTACCGACCCGGCGAGGGGGTGATGCTGGGGTGCAAGGCCTGGCTGGTGCGGGCGAGGGCCTGAACCTTGGCCGCGAAAGCCGGGCTGGCGGACAGGGAGGGATAGGCCTCTCGCATCGCTCCGGCCGGCTCCGGCGCCTTGCGTCTTTCGCTTCCGAACCCGGCGCGCTTTCTCGCACCAATCCTCGCCTTCAACCTTGCCTCTGGCAGGTCTGGCGG
>JBKBHR010000020.1:0-44515 GCA_046297575.1 Erythrobacter cryptus | reverse complement strand
GGAGCCGCACACGGTCGGCACTTCGGCGAGTTCGGCCGGGGGCAGATCGTAGAGGTTCTTGTCCATCGCCTCGCCGGGGTGGATCTTGTTCTCGATCCCGTCGAGACCCGCCATCAGCAGCGCCGAATAGGCAAGGTAGGGGTTGGCCAGCGCATCCGGGAAGCGGAACTCCACCCGCTTGGCCTTCTCGCCCGCGCCATAGGGGATGCGGCACGAGGCCGAACGGTTGCGCGCCGAATAGGCCAGCAGCACCGGCGCCTCGAAGCCCGGGACCAGCCGCTTGTAGCTGTTGGTGGTGGGGTTGGTGAAGGCATTGAGCGCCTTGGCGTGCTTGATCACCCCGCCGATGTAATAGAGGCACATTTCCGACAGGCCGGCATATTCATTGCCGGCAAACATCGGCTTGCCATCCTTCCAGATCGACATGTGGGTGTGCATCCCCGAGCCGTTGTCGTTCTTGATCGGCTTGGGCATGAAGGTCGCGGTCTTGCCATAGGCATGGGCGACCTGGTGCACCACATACTTGTAGATCTGCATCCGGTCGGCGGTCTGCACCAGGGTGCCGAAGGTCAGGCCCAGCTCGTGCTGCGCGGCGGCCACTTCGTGGTGGTGCTTGTCGCAGGGCAGGCCCATTTCGAGCATGGTGGCCACCATCTCGGCGCGGATATCGACCGCGCTGTCGACCGGCGCCACCGGGAAATAGCCGCCCTTGGCGCGCGGACGGTGGCCGAGGTTGCCACCCTCATATTCCTTGCCGGTGTTGGTCGGCAGCTCGACATCGTCGATGGCAAAGCCCGAACCGGCATAGCCATCGTGGAAGCGCACATCGTCGAACATGAAGAACTCGGCCTCGGGGCCGACATAGACGGTGTCGCCGATCCCGGTGGACTTGAGATAGGCCTCGGCGCGCTTGGCGGTCGAGCGCGGATCGCGCCCATACCAGTCCCCGGTCGAAGGCTCGACGATGTCGCAGTTGATGATCAGCATCGGGGTGGCGCTGAAGGGATCGACCCAGGTTTCATAAAGGTCGGGCTTCAGGATCATGTCGCTCTCGTTGATCGCCTTCCACCCGGCGATCGAGGAGCCGTCGAACATCAGCCCGTCCTCGAGCGCATCCTCGTCCATCACCCCGGCGCACATGGTGAGGTGCTGCCACTTGCCCTTGGGATCGGTGAAGCGCAGATCGACCCATTCGATTTCCTCGTCCTTGATCTTCTTCAGGACGTCCTTTGCTTTCGACATTTTGCTGTTGCCTCCAAGATTGTCCGGCCGGCCCGCTCCAGTAGCGGGCAGGAGAGGGTGGGTGATCAGTCAGATGGCGTCGTCGTTGGTCTCGCCGGTACGGATGCGCAGCGCGCTTTCGATGGCGGTGACGAAGATCTTGCCATCGCCGATCCGCCCGGTCTGCGCGGCGGCGGCGATCGCCTCGACCACGCGCTCGGCCTGGTCGTCGGAAACCACCACCTCAAGCTTCACCTTGGGCAGGAAATCGACGACATATTCGGCCCCGCGGTAAAGCTCGGTATGGCCCTTCTGGCGGCCGAACCCCTTGGCCTCGGTGACGGTGATGCCCGAGACGCCGATCTCGTGCAGCGCCTCCTTCACCTCGTCGAGCTTGAAGGGTTTGATGATCGCCTCGATCTTCTTCACTTTGTCCCCATCCGCGCCAGGCTGGAATGCTGACCGATTCCTAACAAGAACCGTGCCAAGCCCCTGATCGGGGCGGTGAACGATCCTTGCCGCAGGCCAAGTGCCGACAGGGAATGTCTTTCGCCCTCGCCGCCCGGTTAGCAAGATTGTGGTGCGCCGCGCAATGGTGCACAGCATCTGATCGGGCTCTGCCCAAATTTTGGGCAGCCGCGCGTCTCACAGGACAAGGCCCGCGGTCTCGGGCAGGCCGCACATCAGGTTGAGGTTCTGGATCGCCGCGCCGCTGGCGCCCTTGCCGAGATTGTCGAGCACAGCGACCAGCCGCGCCTGGGTGCCGTCAGGAGAGGCAAAGACGTGAAGGTCAAGCCCGTCCCAGGGGGCAGCCGATCTGTTCAGCAGCAGTTCGGCTGGCGCAGGGCCGAGCGGGGCGAGGCGCACCACCGGGCTTTGCGCATAGGCCGCGCGCAGGGCGGCGTGGAGCGCGGACGGATCGGGCCGGCCCGGCATCGCCGCCAGCGCCAGCGGCACCTCGACCACCATGCCGCGATGGGCCGGGATCACCGCGGGGGAAAAGACCGGGGGATGGGCAAGGCCGGCATGGGCCTGCATCTCGGGCAGGTGCTTGTGCGCAAGGCCAAGGCCATAGGCGCGAAAGGCGATGTCAGGTTCGGCCTCGAAGCGGGCAATGAGTGCCGTGCCCCCGCCCGAATAGCCGCTCACCGCATGAACCGTGAAGGGCCAGTCGGCCGGGATGAGGCCGGCGCGCACCAGTGGCGCGACAGCTGCGAGAAAGCCGGTGGGATAGCACCCGGGATTGCTCACAAATCGGGCATTGGCGATCGCCTCGCGTCCGACCAGCTCGGCAAAGCCATAGACCCACCCTGGCGCCACCCGATGTGCGGATGAGGCATCGATGATCCGGGTGGCCGCGCCCTGCGCGAGCCGCACCGCCTCCTTTGCTGCCTCGTCGGGCAGGCACAGGATGGCGATATCGGCGGCGTGGAGCGCCGCGCGCCGGGCCGCCTCGTCCTTGCGCCGGGCCTCATCGAGAAGGATGAGTTCGAACTCGCCGCGCCCTTCGAGCCGCGCGCGGATCTCGAGGCCCGTGGTGCCCGCCGCCCCGTCGATGAACACCCGGTGCATCGCGCTCAGCCCTCGGGGGGCGCGTCGGGGGCGGGCGCGCCCTCGGCCGGGGCAAGGTCAGCTGCGGGGCACCAGCCCGCCGGTCCCTGCGGCCCGGGGCAGCCCCATACCCATTCGCCCGCGATATCGAGAAGCTCGAAGCGGCTGCCCGGGGCGAGCGTGGCGAAGACCTCGGCATCGGCGCGCGGGGCAAGGCGCAGGCCCGTGCCCGCCGGGCCGAGCGTGCGGATATCGGGGATGACGTAATGGGCCGCGAGGTGCGATCCGGCGAGCGCGATATGGGCAAGATCGCCGCGCAGCGGCAGCGCGCCGGGCGCAGGGCGCTCGACCGGCCCGGCAAGGCCGATCGCGCCCTCGGGCACGGCATATTCGGATGGATTGCGCCTCGCGCCGCTCATCTGCCTTGTTGTTGCCCTGTCCTTGCGCCCGCTCCCCCGCGGCGGCGTGGCAGGCCCGTTAGCGGCAAGCGCGGCGCGGGGCAAGCGCGCCGCGGCGCCGCGCTCGGACGCTCCCCCCGCTCAGCCACCATAGCGCGCGCGGATGGCGTGCCAGGCCGCGCGCAGCCCCAGCCCGCGCCCGCCGCGCGACCGACCGGGGCGGGGGAAGGGGTTCCAGGCGAAGGTGTCGAAATGCACCCAGTCGATCCCCTCGCCGACAAAGCGGTCGAGGAACAGGCCGGCCACGCTCGCCCCGGCATAGGGGTGGCTCGAGGAATTGGACATGTCGGCCACGTCCGAGGAGAGATATTCGCGATAGGCTTCGGGCAGGGGCAGGCGCCAGGCGGGATCGTCGGCAGCCTTGCCCGCGGCAAGGAAGGCCTCGGCGGTCGCATCGCGCCGGGCGAACAGCGCCGGCAGATCGGGCCCCAGCGCCACCCGCGCCGCCCCGGTGAGGGTGGCAAAATCGACGATGAGATCGGGCCCCTCTTCCGAGGCGCGGGTCAGCGCATCGCCGAGGATCAGCCGCCCCTCGGCATCGGTGTTGTCGATCTCGACCGTCAGCCCCTTGCGGCTTTTGAGGATATCGCCGGGCCGGAAGGCGCCCCCGGAAATGGCGTTTTCGACCGCCGGAACGAGGAGGTGCAGCCGCACCTTCAGCCCCGCGCCCATCACCAGCCCGGCGAGCGCCAGGGCGTGCGCGGCGCCGCCCATGTCCTTCTTCATCAACCGCATGCCCGAGGCCGGCTTGATGTCGAGCCCGCCCGAATCAAAGCACACCCCCTTGCCCACGATCGCCAGCACCGGATCGGCCGGATTGCCCCAGCAAAGGTGCATCAGCCGCGCCGCATGGTGGCGCGCCGCGGCGCGGCCCACGGCGTGAACCATCGGATATTCCTGCGCGAGCCGCTCGCCGCGCACCACCGCAAGCTCGGCCTTGTGCGCGCGGGCGAGCCTGTCGCACTCGGCCTCGAGCGCGGCCGGGCCCAATTCCTCGGCCGGGGTGTTGACGAGATCGCGCAGGCGACATTCGGCCTCGGCCTCGGCGAGGATCGCGCCGATCTGCCCGACCTGCCCGGTCAGGAGCACGCGCGGGCCGGCGGCCTTGTCCTCGCTCTTGTAGCGGGAAAAGCGGTATTGCCCCGTCACCCAGCCGAACATCGCCGCGCCAGGCTCGGCATTGGCGAGGCGATAGCTGCCCTCGGGCAGTTCCTCGGCCAGCCGGGCGAGGCACCAGCTGGTGAGGCTCGCGCGGTTGGCGACGCCGCCCACGGCAAACCAGCCATCGCCATCGGGCAGGATCGCGACCTCGGCGGGCCTGCCCTCGAACTTCTGCGCGGCAAGGCTGGCGCGCTGGGCGGGATTGAGGCTCTTGGCAAAGGCCTCGCATTCGTCCTTGGTCACAAGGTGGATGGCGATCGCGTCCTCGCCGCGATCGGGCCGGATCAGGCTGGTGGCTTCGTTCATGCCTGCTCCATAAGCCCTGCCGCAGGCTTGTCACCAGCCGATTCGCGGAGCCGCAAAAGGGGGAGGGGTATGAGCGTTCACCAAATGTTTCACGTGAAACATTGGCTGGCGGCGGGGCTGGCGGCCGGGGGCGTGCTGGCCGCCTGCTCCGCGCCCGAGGATATCGCCCGCAAGACCGGGGTGGCGGCCACCCCTGCCGCGGCTGAGGCCAGCCCGGCAGCGCCGGCCGCGGCGCCGGCCAAGGCGGCGGTGTTTGCCGACCGCGCCGAGGACGGCGAAAACAGGGGCCGCACGCGCGAATTTTCCTACCAATGGCCCGCCGCGGTTGCGGCCATCCCGGCGCTGGCCGCGCGGCTCGAACAGGAGCGTGACAGCGCGCTTGCAGAGCAGCAGCAGAACTGGGCCGATCTCCTGTCAGAAGCCGACAACGCGGAGTGCGCCGCCTGCTATAGCCTTGCCTTTTCAAAGGAATGGAAGGTGGTGGCCGATCTGCCGCGGTTCCTTTCGCTGTCGGCGGAGATCTACCTGTTCACCGGTGGGGCGCATGGCAATTCGGGCTTTGATGCGCTGGTGTGGGATCGCAAGGCGCAGGCAGCGCTGGAGCCTGAAGCCCTGTTCCTCTCCCCGGCCGCGTTGCAGGAGGCGCTGGGGTCGCGCTGGTGCCGCGCGCTTGCGGCCGAACGCAAAAGGCGGCTCGGCGCCGATTACAGCGATGATGGCCTGTTCCCCTGCCCGCCGATTGCCGATCTGGCCGTGCTGCTCGGCTCGTCCAATGGCAGGGCCTTCGACCGCATCGGCCTCATCGCTGCGCCCTATGTCGCCGGATCCTACGCCGAAGGTCCCTATGAGGTGACGCTGCCGGTGACCGATGCGGTGGTGAAGGCGGTCAAGCCCCAATACCGCGGCGCCTTTGCCCGCGGGCAATAGCTTTTTGGCCGCAGCATCGCTATGTAAGGCAGATGCACGAATATCAGATCGTCGAAGGCAGCAAGACCGTCTATCGTGACGGGACCATCAAGCTCCACGGGCCGGAAGGCTTTGCCGGAATGCGCAAGGCCGGGCGGCTGGCGGCCGAGATCCTCGATGCCTGCGCCGAGCTGGTCAAGCCCGGGGTGACCACCGGGGCGATCGACGATGCGATCCGCGCGATGATCCTCGATGCCGGGGCGGTGCCCGCGACGATGGGCTACCGCGGCTATGCCCATTCCAGCTGCATCTCGATCAACCATGTGATCTGTCACGGGATTCCGGGCGACAAGGTGCTCAAGGACGGGGATATCCTCAATATCGACGTGACCCCGCTGGTCGATGGCTGGCACGGCGATTCCTCGCGCATGTTCTATGCCGGTGAACCTTCGCTCAAGGCCCGGCGGCTGGTCGAGGTGACCTATGAGTGCCTGATGCTGGGGATCGCCGCCGCCAGGCCCGGGGCGCGGCTCGGCGATATCGGCGCGGCGATCGAGGCCCATGCGGCGAAGCATCGCTACAGCGTGGTGCGCGAGTTCTGCGGGCATGGCCTCGGGCGGCTGTTCCACGATGCCCCCGAGGTGATCCATGCCGCCAAACCCGGGACGGGCCCGGAATTGAAACCGGGCATGTTCTTCACCATCGAGCCGATGATCAACCTCGGCAAGCCCTGGGCCAAGGTGCTGTCCGACGGCTGGACCGCGGTGACGCGCGACAAGAGCCTTTCGGCCCAGTTCGAGCATTCGATCGGGATCACCGAGGATGGCTGCGAGATCTTCACCAAGAGCCCGATGGGCCGCGATTGCCCGCCCTACCACTAGCACCGCGCCGCGCCGGGCGGCCTAGAGGAACCACAGGGCGAGCACCCCCACCATCACCCCCACCACGCCGAGCGAGAAGCCCAGCATGATGAGCGTCGGGCGCATCACGCGCCCGTGCAGCGCCCAGTCATAGCCCGCCGCCACCAGCACGGTGATCGGCACCTGCATTGCGATCGCCACCGGATCGGGCAGGCCTGCCACCTGCACCAGCCGGGCATAGGCCGGGGTCATCAGCGCGAGCGTGGCGATCAGCATGGCCTGACGGTGGGCGGCGAGCTCGCGCCGGCGGACCAGCCACAGGCCGGCAAGGTAGAGCGGCGCGAAGGTGACAAGGGCGGCAAGGTTGACCACCGTCACTTCCGGGCGGCCAAGCTCGGTGCCGATGCGCCAGGAAATCGCCGCGCCGCTCACCAGCATCGCGCCCACCAGCGCGAGGCTCGCGCGCCCGGCGGCGCGGTGGGCGGAAAGGCGAAAGCGCGCGGCAAGCAAACTCTGGCTGGCGAGCAGCGTGAGCCAGGCGATCATGCTGGCGGCGTGGATCACCACGATGGGCGTGTAGCGCAGGCGCACTTCGGGATGGACGATGGCCTTGAGCGCAAAGGCAAAGAGCACGAAGGCGAGGAGCGCGAGCGCGATCCGGCCCATGAGGAGGTGGCCGCGGGTGTGGCTTTCGGGCGCGCGCATCAGCCCTCCCGCGCCGCGCGGATCGCCGCGCCCGCGGCAAAGGGGGCAAGCGCGACGAGCAGGAGGCTGATCGCCCCGACAAAGCCGAGGCTTGCCGCATCCTGCCGGGCGAGCGCGCCGGCGCCGAAGACGAGGATCGGAAGCGCGAGCGGGATCAGCAGCAGGCCCGACAGCGCGGCGCCTGCGCGCAAGCTCGCGGTGAGCGCGGCGATGATGAGGCCGATCGCCGCCAGTCCCGGGGTGCCCGCGGCCAGGCCGAGGATGAGCAGATCGAAGGCCGCCCCTTCGAGCTTGAGCAGCGCCGCGGCCGGAAAGGCGGCGAGCAGCAGCGGCGGGCCGAAGCTCAGCCAATGGGCGAAAAGGCGCACCGCCATCATCGCTTCCTCGCTCACGCCGCGCAGGCGCAGCTGATCGAACACCCCGAGCGCGATGTCGCGCGCCACCAGCTTGTCGAGCGGCAGCACCGCGGCGAGCAGCGCCGCGATCCACAAGACCCCGCCGCCGGTGCGGGCGAGCAGGCCCGCATCCGGCCCGACCGCGAAGGGATAGAGCATCGCCACCGCGATGAAGAAGATCACCGGGAGCGCCGCGCCGCTCCCGGTGAAGGGGAAGAACTGGGCAAGGTCGCGGCGCAGGAGGGCGGCGATCATGTCTCTGCCTCCTCCTCGTCAGCGGGCGCAGGGGCGAAATCCTCGAGCGCAAGGCTGCTGAGACCCGGCACATCGAGCGGCTGGTGCGAGGCGATGAGCGCGATCCCGCCGCCTTCGCAATGGGCCCGCACCAGCGCGCTGACCAGCGTCTGGCTCGCGCCATCGAGGCCGCTCAAGGGCTCATCGAGCAGCCAGATCGGCGCCCGCTGGCCGAGCAGGCGGGCAAGCGCGGCGCGCTTGTGCTGGCCGGTCGAAAGATAGCGCACCGGCACCTCGGCGAGCGCCGCGAGCCTCAGGCGCGCCATGATCTGGCGTGCATCTTCCACCCGGTCGATCCCGAACCAGAAGGCGAGCGCCGCAGCAAGCGGCAATTCGGGATCGAGCCCGCTGCGCTCGGCCAGCAAACCCGCAGCGCCCGCGCGCGTGACGCTCCCGGCAAAGGGGCTGGCAAGCCCGGCAAGGGTGCGGATCAGCGTGGTCTTGCCCGCCCCGTTGGCGCCGGTGACGTGACAGGCCGCCCCGCTTTCGAGCCGCAAGGACAGGCCCCGGAACAACAGCCGTGCGCCGCGGCGGCAGGCGAGGCCTTCGGCGGCGAGCAGCGGGGCAGGGTCACGGGGCGCTTGCATTGCGGCGGAGCGTTAGGGAAAAGGCAAGGGCCAAACAAGCCGTGCCGCTTGCCGGCGGCCTAGCGGCGCTTGCCGGTGCGGCGCTTGCCCTTGCGGAGTTGAATCATGCCCGTTCCCGAACTTGCCCCTGATGAGGTGGCCCAGCTGCTCGCCGAACATCCGCAATGGACTCTCACGCGCGCAGGCAAGGCGATCACCCGGAGCTTCCAGTTTGCCGATTTTTCCGAGGCCTGGGGGTTCATGAGCCGGGTGGCCCTGCTCGCAGAGGCGCAGGATCACCACCCCGAATGGTTCAATGTCTATGCCAAGGTCGAGGTGACGCTCACCACCCACGATGCCGGCCCCGGCGGCGGGCTGTCGCAGCGCGATGTGCGGCTTGCCCGCGCGATCGACGCGCTGGTGTGATGCGCGCGCTCGGGGCCCTCGCCGCGTTGGTGCTGGCCGCGCTCGCCCCGGCGGCGGCGCAGGAGGCCGCGCCTGTGCAGGGGCGCATCTGGAAGGGCACCTTGGGCACCCAGGCGATCACCGCCTGCTTTGGCGAGGAATACACCCGCGACGGGCTCTACTACAGCGATGCCGAACGCGTGCCGCTGCGCCTGGTGGCGCGCGCGGACACCGCAACGCCGACCTTCACCGAAATGGCCGGGCGCGAGGATGAGACCGGCGCAGCATGGGTGCTGGAGCCGGGCGCGGGCGAGGCGCTTGCCGGCACCTGGCGCAAGGGCGATAGGGCGCTGCCGATCCGCCTCACGGCGGTTCCCGTGAGGCTGCCCCCCTATGGTTCTGCGTGCGAGACGAGCGCCTTTCTCGAGCCGCTGCTTGGCGGCGGCGTGGTCACGTCTGAGCGCGCCGCGCTTGAGGGCACGGCCTATACCGCGCTCGCCTATCGGGGGCCGGAGCGCGCCGGGCTTGATGGCTACCAGATCGCATCCTTCGCGCTCGATACCTTTCGGCCCGGCGATGCGGCGATCAACCGCGCGCTTGCCGCGGCCCTGCCCGATGGCACGGCGGCGCACGCGATGGGCCAATGCCTCGGCCAGTCGCTGCCGACCGGGACCAGCGGCTCGATCGAGGAGGCGCGGGTGCCGGTGCTGCTCACCGGGCGCTGGCTGACCGTGCGCCATGCGGGATCGGCCTATTGCGGCGGTGCCCACCCCAGCCACATGCGCACGCTCACGGTGTTTGATCGTGACAGCGGGGCCGAGGTCGATCCGGCCAGCTGGTTTTCGCCGGGCGCGCTGCTGTTCTACGAATGGGATCCCGAACCGGGGCAGATCCGCCCGATTTCCGGCCTCTCGCAGGCACTGCTGCGCGCCGTGCTGGCCCGCTTTCCCGGTCGGGAGGACAGGGCGGAGTGTCTTGCCATGGCAGGCGCGGGCATGGGCTGGCAGATCGGCCTTGCCCGCGAAGGCCCGGTGTTCGTCCCGCAGTTCCCGCACGTCGCCTTTGCCTGCACCGAGGAGATCGTGCTCCCATGGGCCGCAACGCGCCCGTTCCTCTCGCGCGAGGGGCTGGGGGTGATGGAGAGCCTGCGCTGAACCGCGGGCTTGTGTGCGCCCGTATCGGCGCGAAGTGCCGCAAGCGCGAACGCCCGGCCGCAGGGCGGGCGGAACAATCTACTGCCCGAGCGGCCTCACGCTGTTTCTGAGCTGCTTGCGCAGCCGGGCGGGCATCCAGCGCTTGGCAAAGGCCATGCGCTTCGCGGTGGCGCCGACGAAATAGTCGAGCTTGTCGCCGTGCACCGCCTCCCACACCGCCTCGGCGACGCGCTCGACGGGCGTGATTTCCAGCCCCGCCGCTTTCACCCGTTCGCGGATCGGCTCGTTCGACTTGCGGTTGCCGGTGCCGTTCAGAAGCGGGGTTTCGATGAAGCCGGGGCAGACCGAGGCGACCTTGATCTTGTCTTCGGCCCATTCGGCATCGAGGCTTTCCGAGACCGCGCGCACCCCGAACTTGGTGGCGCAATAGACGCTCATCCCCGCAGATCCGGCAATCCCCGCGGCGCTGGCGAGGTTGACAAGGGCGGAGCCGGGCGCGCTCGCCTTGAGGTAGGGATAGGCCGCCTGCGCGCCATAGAGCACGCCCTTGAGGTTGATATCGAGGCAGCGGTCGATCTCGTCGGGATCAAGCTCGGCGAGCGCGCCGCCGGTGCCCACCCCGGCATTGTTGAGCAGCACGTCGATCCGCCCGCCGGCGGCTGCGGCGAATTCGGCCAGCACCTTGTCCCAGGCGGCCCGGTCGCGCACGTCGAGCCGGCCGGCCCATTTGGCCTCGCCGGAAATCAGGGCGAGGGTTTCGGCCATCCCGGCCTCGTTGATGTCACCCACCCCGACAAACCAGCCGCGCGCGGCAAAATGGAGCGCCGTGGCGCGCCCGATGCCCGATCCCCCGCCGGTGATGAAGATGCTGCGCTGTGCCACTTGTGACCCCTCTCCCGATTGCACCTTGCCGGCCCGTCTAGAGCGGACTGACACGCTTGTCAGCAGCTAGAGCGCAGGGTTTGCGTAAAAGTGCCAGGTGAAGATCGCCATGCTGCCGCGCCGGGGCGACCAGGGTTCGGCGAGCTTGCGGGTGGCCTTTTCCGCCGGGCGTTCGGGAAGGTCGAGGAGGCGCCTCAGCCCCTCCTGCACCGCGAGGTCGCCCGCAGGCCAGATGTCGCGCCGGCCCTCGGCAAAGAGGAGGTAGATCTCCGCCGACCAGCGCCCGATGCCCTTGATCCGGGTGAGCAGCGCGATCGCTTCCTCGTCATCGGCGGGCAGGGCCGCAAAGTCGATCGCGCCGGCTGCCACCAGCGCGCACAGCGAGCGGGCATAGGCCTGTTTCTGGCGCGAAAGGCCGCAGGCGCGCAAGGTCTCGGCATCGCGGGCAAGCAGGCACGCGGGGGTGAAATTGTCGCCCAGTTCAGCCTCGAGCCGGCGCCACATCGAGGCGGCGGCCGCGACCGAGACCTGCTGGCCGACGATGGTGCGCAGCATCGTCGCAAAGCCGCGCGCGCGGATGCGCGGCTCGGGATAGCCGACGCGGGCAAGCGCGGCGGCAAGCCGCGGCTCGCGCGCGGCCAGCGCATCCAGATCGGCCCGCAGACATTCGGCGCTCAAACCCACTGCCACTTTCCTCATCTTGCCATAGGGCGGAGAGTGTCATAGCAGCCAAGCCACATCCGCACAGCGCAAAGCCTTGCGTCCCATCAGCCAGAGAGGAACCTCTATCAATGCCCAGACTGGTCGTCACCAACCGCGCCGGCACCACCAGCGAGATCGAGGTCGGCGATGGCCTTACCGTGATGGAGGCGATCCGCGACAATGGCTTTGATGAGCTTTTGGCGCTGTGCGGCGGGTGCTGTTCGTGCGCCACCTGCCATGTCCATGTCGATCCGGCCTTCTTCGACAAGCTGCCCAAGATGAGCGAGGACGAGGACGACCTGCTCGAATCTTCCGATCACCGCAGCGCCACCAGCCGCCTGTCGTGCCAGATCCCCTTCACCGCCGATCTCGATGGGCTGCACGTGACGATCGCGCCCGAAGACTGATCCGGTTTGCGCTCGGGGCCGCTCGGGCCTAGATTGGCGCGCATGAACATCACCCGACCTTTCGGCGACACGCTCGCGCTCATCGGCAAGACCCCGCTGGTGCGCCTTGCCGGGCCGAGCCAGGCGGCCGGCTGCGACATCTGGGGCAAGTGCGAATTTGCCAATCCCGGCGGCTCGGTCAAGGATCGCGCGGCCCTGTGGATCATCCGCGATGCCGAGGCGCGCGGGGAGCTCAAACCCGGCGGGATCGTGGTCGAGGGCACCGCCGGCAACACCGGGATTGGCCTCGCGCTGGTGGCCAATGCGCGCGGCTACAGGACGATCATCGTCATGCCCGACAACCAGTCCAAGGAGAAGATGGACACGCTCCGGGCATTGGGGGCGGAGCTGGTGCTGGTGCCGCCGACCAAGTTTGCCGATGCCGGGCACTTCGTCCACACCTCGCGCCGGATCGCGCAGGAAACCCCCGGCGCGGTGTGGGCCAACCAGTTCGACAACATCGCCAACCGCCGCGCCCATATCGAGAGCACCGCGCCCGAGATCTGGGAGCAGCTGCAAGGCCGGGTGGATGGCTTCACCTGCGCGGCGGGCACGGGTGGGACGATTGCGGGCGTGGGGCTTGGCCTTAAAGCCTACGACGAGAATGTCCGCATCGCGCTCACCGATCCGCACGGCGCGGCGCTCTACAACTACTATGCCCACGGCGAACTCAAGGCCGAAGGCTCCTCGGTCGCCGAAGGGATCGGGCAGGGGCGCATCACCGCCAATCTCGAAGGCGCGCTGATCGACACCCAATATCGCATCAGCGACGCGGAGGGCCTCCATTGGGTCGGGCGGCTGCTGCGCGAGGAGGGGCTGTGCCTCGGCCTGTCCTCGGGCATCAATGTCGCCGGGGCGGTGATGCTGGGCCGCGAGCTGGTGGCCGCGGGGCGGGCCAACCCGCAGGTCGTCACCATCCTGTGCGACAGCGGCTTTCGCTATCTTTCGACGCTCTACAACCCCGAATGGCTGGCGCGCAAGGGCCTGCCGGTGTTCGAATGGCTGGCGCCGGCGGGCGCGGACGCGGGTGCGGACGGGGCCGGGGCCGCGGCGGAGGCGGTGTGAGCGGCGGCTGGCTGTCCGATCGCCTGCGCGGCGTCAACCAGCGCAGCCTGTTCCATCCCCCGCGCCGCGCCGGGGCAGGGCAGAGCGCGGCGGACAGCGCCGATGAGGCGGCGGGGCCAGCCGGCGCCCGCGCGGCCCGCCACGAGGCGGTGCAGCGTCTCCAGATCGGGCTCATCGGCATTGCCATCGTGGTGCTGGTGGTGGGGCTGGCCAGCATCATCGGCGGGCAGGCCGACAAGGTTGACCGGCTGGCCGTGCCCGAGGCGGCGCCGACCACCGAGCCGACCAGCGCCCCGGCGCAGGCCAACCCGCTCGCCGATGCGGGCGTGGTGCCCGACATCGTCGCCGAGCCCAAAGCCGCCCCGAGCGCCGCCCCGGGCGCTGCGCCGCGCGATCTGGCGGGGCCGGGCCAGCCGGGCGCGGCGGGCAATGGCAGCGCGCAGAACTAGGGCGCTCGCCGCCGCCCTGATCGCGCTCCTTCTCACCGGGTGCGCGCGCGCGCCTGCCGCCCCGCTTGAGGACGCAGAGCGCGCGCGGCTGGGGCTGATGACCAGCCTGCCGCTCTATTGGCCGCTCGGCGCGGGGGTGGAACAGATCGCCTCGGGCCGCGCCGCGGTGCCCTGGCAGCGCACCGCGCTCGAAGAGGCCTATGAACTCGCGCCGCTCGACACCCTCGCGCCCATCCCCGGCCTTGCCCCCGATGCGCCCGAGAGCGATCCACTGGCAGGCCTCACCCGGCTGGCGGTCATCCAGCCGCGCGGGCTTTCCCCGGCGGACAATGTCGCCCTCGATGGCTGGGTGCGCGGGGGTGGGCGGCTGCTGCTGGTGCTCGATCCGGCGCTCACCGGCGATTATGACCTGCCGCTGGGCGATCCGCGCCGCCCGGTTGACACCGCGCTGATCCCCCCGGTGGTGGCGCGCTGGGGCCTGGCCATCTCGTTCGACGAGCGCGAGGCGCCCGAGCTGCGGCATGCCCGGCTGGGCGAGGCAAGCCTGCCGCTGGCGCTGGCCGGGCGCATCACCCTGGGCAAGGCGGCAAGGGGCTGCACCCTCATCGCCGCGGGCGCGGCGGCGCGCTGCCGGATCGGCAAGGGCCGGGCGGTGCTGCTCGCCGATGCCGCGCTGTTCGAGCATGGCGAACTCGCCGGAGAGGGCGGCGCGGCCCTGCGCGCGCTCATCGCCGAGGCGCTTGAATGAGCGGCATGGGGAAATCGCGGGAACGCCGGGACTCAGACGTGCGAGGCGCCGGGGAAATCGCGGGAAAGGCTGCGCAGGTGCGGGGCAAGGCGCGGTTTTGCGCCATCATCAGGTGCCAAAGGCGCCCCGGAAGCGAGGAATGAAGTATAAATATATCAATGTGATAACGAAGTATCCCCTGTAATCCCGCAAAAATCCCTTCCATCCCCATGCCTTCCCGGATATTACCGGGGTCCATCAGACATGCCTGTATGTCGCGCGTCCGGCTGGTGGGGTCGGCGCACCGGCCGTGCCCGCGCGCGCGCCGGGCGAGGGAGGGCTGTGTCGGGCATCGCGCAGCGCTCGGTGAGGGGCGCTTCGCTACGGGGCGTGAGGGGATTGCAGGCCGGTGTCTGCTTTTGGAGGATACAACGGACAGGCCTATTCGCCCGCGGGCGAAAAGAACCGCTTTGTCCTGCCCTCCACCTTCCGCAAGGCGGTCAAGGAAAGCTCGGGCGGCAGCCGCATCCTGTGCCTTGCGGCCCATGGCCGCTATGATTGCCTGATCGGCTACGGCCTGTCGCACCTGCCCCAGCTCCAGGCCCAGCTCGACCGCGAGGAGGAGCGCGCCATCCGCCTTGGCGATGCGAGCTTCGACCGCGATGCCCGCGCCGGCCAGTTGTTCAGCTATGAGACCTTGGCCTTCGACGAGAGCGGGCGCTTCGTCATGCCCGAGCATCTGCGCGAGCTCGGCAAGGTGGAGGACGGGCTGTTCTTCCAGGCCGCGGGCGATTTCTTCCTCGTCTGGGCGCCCGAGGAGCTGTTTCGCATGGGCCCCGAGTTCAGGAGCGCGCAGATCGCCTGCCGGCGGCTGATGGAGGCCGCGGCGCGCAAGGGGGGCGCGGCATGATCGCCCCCGATGCGCCCCACATCCCGGTGCTGCGCGATGAGGTGCTTGCCGCCATCGCCCCGCGCGAGGGGATGCTGATTGTCGATGCCACCTTCGGCGCCGGGGGCTACAGCGCCGCGCTGCTCGAGGCCGGGGCGCGCGTCCACGCTTTTGACCGCGATCCCGATGCGATCGCCGCCGGGCAGGCGCTCGCGGCGCGCCATGCCGGGCGCCTCACGCTCCATCAGGCGCGCTTTTCGGCGATGCAGCAGGAGCTTGCCGCGATCGGGGTGCGCACGGTCGATGCGGTGGTGATGGATATCGGGGTCTCCTCGATGCAGCTCGATCAGCCAAGCCGCGGCTTTGCCTTCATGCATGACGGCCCGCTCGACATGCGCATGAGCCGCCAGGGCCCGAGCGCGGCCGATTTCCTCAACACCGCCGAGGAGGAGGCGATCGCCGAGGTGCTCTATCGCTATGGCGAGGAGCGCCAGGCGCGCCGGGTGGCCCGCGCGATCGTGGCCGCGCGCCCGCTCGCCACCACCGGCGAGCTCGCCCGGGTGGTGCGCCGCGCGCTCGGCCACCGCCCGCATGATCGCAAGGACCCGGCCACCCGCACCTTCCAGGCGGTGCGCATCCATGTGAACGACGAGCTTGGCGAGCTCGAGGCCGGCCTGGCCGCGGCCGAGGCGCTGCTCGCCCCCGGCGGTGTGCTGGCGGTGGTGAGCTTCCACAGCCTCGAAGACCGCATCGTCAAGCAGTTCCTGCGCGCGGCCAGCGGCGCCGGCCAGGCGCGCTCGCGCCACCTGCCCGGGGAAATCCCGGGGCCGCCGCCCACCTTCACGCAGGTTTCCCGCGCTATTCGCGCGAGCGAGGCCGAAATCGCCCGCAATCCGCGCGCCCGTTCGTCCACCTTGCGCCACGCGATCCGCACCGGCGCCCCGGCAAGGAGCTTCGCCGCATGTTGAGCCGCACGCAGGCCCGTTCGTGGGGATGGATGGCGGTGCTGGCGCTGTGCGCCGCGCTGGTGGTGGCCTTGAGCCTCAAGGTCCACGCGGTGCGCAGCGAGGTGCTGCTGGCCGAGCGCCAGCTGATTGCCCTCAAGCGCGAGACCATGCTGCTCGAGACCGAGTTCCAGACCCGCGCCAGCCAGGCCCAGCTGGCTGAGTGGAACAGTGTCGAGTTCGGCTATGTCGCGCCGCGCGCGCGCCAGTTCCTCGAGGCCGAGCGCCAGCTTGCGAGCTTCGGCCAGGGCCCGCTGCCCGGCGCGCCGCCGCCGCTGCGTCTGGCAGGCGCCGAAGGTGCGGGCGAGGGCGCCGCTGCGCCCGGCGCGCCGGCGCCGATGCGCTCGCCGGTCTCGGGCGCGCCGGTCACGCTGGCCGCGGCCGAAGCCGAGGCCGGGGCGGGCGCGGTCTTTGCCGAGGCCTTCGGGGCCTTCCTCATAGAGGCCTCGCCGATCCGTCCGGCCCGGGCCGAGCCTCCGCGCGCGGCCAGCCCGGCAGGAGCGGGCGAATGAGCCTCGCCGCGGCGTCTGCCCTCGCCGCCGCGCCGCTTGGTCTGGCCCCGCCGCTGCCCGCCCCGGCGCCGCGTGCGGCGCTGCCCGGCGGGCGGGCGCGCGCCGCGAGCCTGCGCGGCCAGCTGGTCGCCACCGCACAGTTGCGCCTGCTGTGGATCGGCGCGGGCTTCGTGCTCTTCGCGCTGATCGCGCTGTTGCGCATCGCGGTGCTGGGGGTGAACGGCCAGACACCGCAGCACACCAGCCTTGCCGAGGCGCTGCTGCCCCCGCGCGGCGAGATCACCGATCGCAACGGCGTGCCGCTGGCGCGCGCCTTTCCGGCCTATGCCTTGTGGTTCGATCCCAAGGCCATGGGCGATGGCGGCGCGCCGCTGGTGCGTTCGCCCGCCGAGGTCGCCCGCGCGCTCAAGGCGATCTTCCCCGATATCGATGAGGCGCGCATGGCCCGACGCCTCGCCTCGGGCAAGGCGGGCTATCTGCGCCGCCGCCTGCTGCCCGAGGAGGCCAACCGCGTCTTTGCCTTGGGCGAGGTGGCGCTGCAGATCCCGCGCGAGACCGATCGCTATTATCCGCAAGGCTCGCTCGCTGCCCATGTGCTGGGCTATGTCGCCGACAGCGCCGAGCGCCAGGGCGGGCAGCTGGGCATGGAGCAGGTGCTCGACAAGGAGCTGACCGATCCCCGGCGTCGCGCCGAGCCGGCGGTGCTCTCGCTCGATGTCCGGGTGCAGGGTGCGCTCGAGGACGAGCTCAAGCGCGGGATGCTCGCCACCAATGCCATCGGCGCGGCGGGCATCGTGCTCGATGTCGATAGCGGCGAGGTGTTGGCGATGGCGAGCCTGCCCGATTTCGATCCCAACACCGCCGGGGCCGGGGGCGCGCGCAATGTCTTCAACCGCGCCACCAACGGGGTTTACGAACTGGGTTCGACCTTCAAGCCGCTCAGCATCGCCGCCGCGATCGATGCCGGGGTGGTGCGCGATCTTGGCCGCCGGTGGAACGCCGCGCCGGTGCCGGTGGGCAGCCGCATGATCACGGATTCCCACCCCCTGGGGCCGAGCCTCAACGTGCCGCAGGCGCTGGTCCATTCCTCCAACACCGTCACCGCGCGGATTGCCGATGCGCTGGGGCCGGAACGCTTGCGCCGCACCTATATTGACCTTGGCATGGATCGCCCGCCCTTCATCGAGCTTGAGGCCCGCGGCCAGCCGCTCTGGCCGCGCGGCGCGTGGAGCCGGGTGACCAATATGACCGTGGCCTATGGCCATGGTCTCAACGTCACCCCGCTGCACCTTGCCTGCGCCTATGCCGCGCTCGTCAATGGCGGGCTGTGGCGCCCGGCGACGCTGCTCAAGCGCGATCCGGCCGAGGTGCCGCGCGGGCGGCGGGTGTTCAAGGAATCGACCTCGCACCGGATGCGCCAGATGCTGCGGATGATCGCGCTCTATGGCACCGGGCGCAGCGCCAACGCGCCGGGCTACCGCGTCGGCGGCAAGACCGGCTCTGCCGACAAGAACGAGAACGGGGTCTATCACACCAACCGCATCGTCTCCTCCTTCGCCGCCGCCTTTCCGATGGATGCGCCGCGCTATGTGGTGGTGGTGATGATGGACGAGCCCAAGGGCACCATCGCCAGCAGTTTCCAGCGCACCGCCGCCTTCACCGCTGCGCCGGTGGTGGGCCGGCTGGTGCCGCGCATCGGCCCGATGCTGGGGGTGCAGCCCGACGAGCGCCGCGATGTCGATATCTCCGATCTGCGCTACCTGGTGGAGGGGCATTGATGCGGCTGGCCGAGCTTGTGCGCCGCGCAGGGCTGGAGGCGGCGCTGCCCGCTGCCGGGCCGGCGCTCGAGAGGGAAGTGACCGGCTTTGCCATCGATCACCGCAAGGTCGCCCCGGGCACGGTGTTCGGTGCCTTTGCCGGCGCGAAGGTCAATGGCGAGGACTTCATCCCCGCGGCCATCGCCGCCGGGGCGATCGCCGTGGTGGCGCGCCCGGAGGCGCAGGTTGAAGGCGCGCTCCATATCGCCGATGCGCTGCCCCGCCGCGCCCTTGCGCGGCTTGCCACCCCCTTCTTCGCGCCCTATCCGGCCACGCTCGTCGCGGTCACCGGCACAAATGGCAAGACCTCCTGTGTCGAGATGACGCGGCAGATCTGGCGCATGGGCGGAGAGCGCGCCGCGAGCATCGGCACGCTCGGGGTGACGACGCCCGATGGCAGCGTGGCGACGGGGCTCACCACCCCCGACATCGTCACCTTCCTCGCCAACCTCGCCGGGCTGGCGCGCGAGGGCGTGACGCACGTTGCCTACGAGGCCTCGAGCCACGGGCTTGACCAGTATCGCAGCGAAGGACCGGCGCTTGCCGCGGCGGCCTTCACCAATTTCAGCCGCGACCACCTTGATTATCACGGCACGATGGAGGCCTATTTCGCCGCCAAGATGCGCCTCTTTGCCGAGGTGCTGGCGCCGGGGCGCCCGGCGGTGATCCACGATGCGGCGGATGGATCGCAGTGGACCGCGCGCGCCTGCGCTCTGGCCGAGGCGCGCGGGCTCGAGGTGCTCAGCGTGGGCGAAGGCGGGCGCTTCATCCGCCTGTGCGAGCGCGTGCCCACCCAGCTCGGCCAGACCCTCATGCTCGAGGCCGGCGGCAGCTCCGTCAAGGTCGATCTGCCGTTGATCGGCGCCTATCAGGCCGCCAATGCGCTGGTGGCGGCGGGCCTTGCGCTGGCGACGGGCGTTCCGGCCTCCGCCGTCTTCGATGCCCTCTGCCGGCTCCAGCCGGTGCGCGGGCGGCTGGAGCGGGCCGCGCTCAACCCCGCCGGGGCGCCGGCCTATGTCGATTATGCCCACACCCCCGATGCGCTCGCCGCCGCGATCACCGCGCTGCGCCCCCATGTGGCGGCAGGCGGGCGGCTGATCGTGGTCTTCGGCGCGGGCGGGGACCGCGATGCCGGCAAGCGCGGCGAGATGGGCGCTATTGCCGCGCGCATGGCCGATGCGGCGATCGTCACCGACGACAATCCGCGCGGCGAGGATCCGGCCGCCATCCGCGCCGCGATAATGGCCGGGGCGGGGGGCAAGGCGCGCGAGATCGGCGATCGGCGCGCCGCGATTGCCGCCGCGATTGGGGAAGCCGGGGCGCGTGATATTGTGCTGATCGCCGGCAAGGGGCACGAGCAGGGACAAATCTTCGGGTCTGGAGAAAACATGCGGATCGAACCCTTCGATGATGTCGAGGTGGCGCGCCAATGCGCCGGGGGGCAGCAGGCATGACCAGCGCTGCCATGCACCCCATGCTGCACGCCTGGCCGGTGCTGCCGAGCGACCGGCTGGGCCTGGCGCTGTGGCGCTCGGACGCAATCGCCGCGGCCACCGGCGGCAGCGCCAGCCACGCCTTCGAGGCCGCCGGCCTCGAAATGGATTCGCGCGATGTGAAGCCGGGCGATGTCTTCATTGCCTTGAAGGGCGAGGCGATGGACGGGCACCGCTTCATCTCCGATGCCTTTGCCCGCGGCGCGGTGGCCGCGATCGTCGATCGGCCGATCGATCGCCCCCACGTGCTGGTGGCAGACACCCGCGACGCGCTGGTCGCGCTCGCCCATGCCGCGCGCGAGCGCGCCCACGAGGCGGTGCGCATCGGTATCACCGGCTCGGTCGGCAAGACCGGGGTGAAGGAGGCGATCTTCGCCTGTCTCGACCGCGCCAGCCGCGGCGCCGCGCACCGCTCGGTGAGGAGCTACAACAACCATGTCGGCGTGCCCTTGAGCCTCGCGCGCATGCCCGCGCGCAGCCGCTTCGGCGTGTTCGAGATGGGCATGAACCACGCCGGCGAGATCGCCCCGCTCGCTGCCCATGTGCGCCCGCACGTGGCGCTCATCACCACCATTGCCCCTGCGCATATCGAGAACCTCGGCAGTCTCGAGGCGATTGCCGATGAAAAGGCGCAGATCTTCACCGGGCTGGTGCCGGGCGGGGTGGCGATCATCCCCGCGGACTGCGAATGGGCCGAACGCCTCGAGGCCCATGCCCGCTCTTGCGGCGCGCAGATCGTGACCTTCGGGCGCGCAGCCAGCGCCGATGTCCGCCTGCTCGATGCGATTCCCGCCAGCAGCGGCGGCGCGCTCGTCACCGCCGATCTCGGCGATCGGCGGGTGTGCTACACCATCGCCGAGCCGGGCGAGCACTGGATCGTCAATTCGCTGGGCGTGCTCGCGGCGGTGCGCGCCGCCGGGGGCGATCTTGGCGCGGCGGGCCTCGCGCTGGCCGAACTGGGCGGGCTCAAGGGCCGCGGCGCGCGCCAGAGCATCCCGGCGCGCGGCGGCAGCGCCCTTATCATCGATGAAAGCTACAACGCCAACCCGGCCTCGATGCGCGCAACCTTGAAGGCGCTCGGCCAGACCCCGGCCAGGCGCCGCATCGCCGTGCTTGGCAGCATGAAGGAGCTGGGCGACTTTGCCGATGCCTTCCACCGCCAGCTGGCCGCCCCGCTCGCCGAGGCGGGGGTGGATCACGCGATCCTGGTGGGGGCCGAGATGGCCGCGCTCGCCGAGGAACTGGGGAAAGCCTCGGCCCTTGCGCTTGGCAAGCCGCTGTCCTTCGCCCATTGCGATGGGCCTGCCGAAGCCATCGCCGCGCTCACGGCCTATGGCCTCGCGGAGGGGGATGCGGTGCTGGTCAAGGGATCGAATTCGGTGGGCCTCGGCAGGCTGGTGTCACACTTTACCGATAACGCGCCCGAAGCGCCCTCGGCCGGCGGCTGAGGCGCCCCACGCGGCGCGTCAAGGGACGATTGCATGCTTTATCTGCTTGCCGAATGGCTGGGCTTCGAGGGCATCCTCAACCTGGTGCGCTACCAGACCTTCCGCGCCGGGGCGAGCCTGATGACCGCGCTCGTCATCGGCCTTGTCATCGGCCCGCGCTTCATCAACCTGTTGCGCGTGCGCCAGGGCAAGGGCCAGCCGATCCGGCTCGATGGGCCGCAATCGCACCTTGCCAAGCGCGGCACGCCGACCATGGGCGGCCTGATGATCCTCACCGCGCTCAGCCTCTCGCTGCTGTTGTGGATGGATCTCGAAAGCCCCTTCGTCTGGGCCTGCCTTGCCGTGACCATCGGCTTTGGCGTGATCGGCTTTCTCGATGATTATGACAAGGTTGCCAGGAACAGCCATGTCGGGGTGCCGGCCAAGCTGCGCCTGGCGGCCGAATTCGCGGTGGCGGGCCTCGCCAGCTGGCTGATCGTCAGCCAGATCAACACCAATCTCTACCTCCCCTTCACCATGGGCTGGAGCCTGGCGCTGGGCCCGGCCTATTATGTCTTTGCCGCCTTCGTGATCGTCGGGGCGGGCAATGCCGTCAACCTCACCGACGGGCTGGATGGCCTTGCGATCATGCCGGTGATCATCGCCGCGGGCACCTTTGCGATCATCGCCTACCTCGTCGGGCGAGCCGATTTTTCCGCCTATCTCGGCATTCCCCACGTGCCGGGGGCGGGGGAGCTGGCGATCTTCTGCGCCGCGATCATGGGGGCGGGGCTGGCCTTCCTGTGGTTCAACGCCCCGCCCGCGGCGGTGTTCATGGGCGATACCGGCAGCCTCGCGCTCGGCGGGGCGCTGGGGGCGATCGCGGTCGCCTCGCACCATGAACTGGTGCTGGGGATCGTCGGCGGGCTGTTCGTGCTCGAGGCGGTGAGCGTGATGGTGCAGGTGTTCTGGTTCAAGCGCACGGGCCGGCGGGTGTTCCGCATGGCCCCGATCCACCACCATTTCGAGCAGTTGGGCTGGAGCGAGAGCAAGGTGGTGATCCGTTTCTGGATCATCGCCATCGTGCTCGCGCTGATCGGCCTTTCCACCTTGAAGCTGCGCTAGGGGAGGGGCGGGCCGCGTGATCACCTCTCCCGCCTTTGCCGGCCAGCGGTTTGCGGTGCTCGGCCTTGCCCGCTCGGGCGCGGCCGCGGCCGAGGCGCTGCTTGCCAGCGGGGCCGAGGTGATCGCCTGGGACCGCCAGCCCCATGCCCGCGCCCCCTTCGAGGGGCGCTGCCGCCTCATCGACCCGCTCGAGCTTGACCTGACCGGCTTTGCCGGGGTGGTGGTCTCGCCCGGCGTGCCGCTCAACACCCATCCGATCGGCCCGCACACCTGGCAATATGGCCTGCCCGTGATCGGCGATATCGAGCTTTTCGCCCGCGCCCGAGCGCATCTGCCGCCGCACCGCGTGGTGGGGATCACCGGCACCAACGGCAAATCCACCACCACCGCGCTGGTGCACCACATCCTTGCCAGCGCCGGGGTGCCCGCGGTGCTCGGCGGCAATATCGGCGAGCCGATCATGGCCCAGGCCCCGCTCGCGCAAGGCGGGGTCTATGTGCTCGAATTGTCGAGCTTCCAGATCGATCTCACCTTCACCCTCGATTGCGATGTCGCCGCGCTCACCAACATCACCCCCGATCATCTCGATCGCTATGCCGGCTTTGCCGCCTATGCCGCGGCCAAAGAGCGTCTGTTCACCATGCAGCAGCAGGGCACGGCGGTGATCTGCGATGAGGACGCGCCCACCCGCGCCATCGCCGATCGGCTGGCAGCGGCGGGAAGGCCGCTTATCCGGGTCAAGACCGGCGATCTGGCCGCCGCGGGGCTGGCCGAGGGGCGCTCGGCTGCGCTCGCCGGGCCGCACAATGCCCAGAATGCCGCCGTTGCCAGCGCCATCTGCCGCCAGCTTGGCCTCAGCGACGCGGCAATCGCCGCCGGCCTTGCCAGCTATCGCGGCCTGCCGCACCGGATGGAACGGGTGTGCGAGGCGCGCGGGGTGATCTACATCAACGACAGCAAGGCCACCAACACCGCCTCGGCCGCCCCGGCGCTGGCGGCCTTCCCGCCCGATGCGGCGATCAACGGCGGCGCGCCGCGCATCCACTGGATCGTTGGCGGCCTGCCCAAGGAGGAAGGCCTTGGCGCCTGCGGCGATCACCTTGCCAACATCGCTGCCGCCTACACCGTGGGCGAGGCCGGGCCGATGTTTGCCGATCATCTCGAAGCCGCAGGTGTCCGGGTCGAGCGCTGCGAGCTCATCAGCGAGGCGGTGCGCCGGGCCGAGGCGGCGGCGCGCCCGGGCGAGGTGGTGCTGCTGAGCCCCGCCTGTGCCTCTTACGACCAGTTCCGCGACTATGAGAAGCGCGGGCAGCATTTCCGCCAGATGGTCGGCGCGCTCACCGGCTGCGCCACCGATGAGGGCGGGCCGAGCATCCTGCCATGAGCGGCCAGGCCTATCGCCCGGCGCGGCGCGGCCCCGGCGCCTACCTGCCCCCGGTGCCGGTGCAGCGCGGCTGGCGCGAGGGCCTGCGCATCTGGTGGCGCGAGATCGACAAGGTGCTGCTCGCGCTGGTGCTGGTGCTGATGGCGATCGGCTTTGTCGCCGTGGCCGCGGCCTCGCCCGCCGGGGCCGAGCAGAACGCGAGCGCCGCGGCGCCGCTTGCGCCCTTTTACTATCTCCAGCGCCACTTCGTCTTCCAGCTCGCGGGCCTTGCGGTGATGATCGGGGTGAGCCTTTCGGGCGCCGATGCCGCGCGGCGCCTTGCCATCCTGGTGGGCGCGGGGATGCTGGCGCTGATGGTGGTGGTGCCCTTCATCGGCGAGGAGAAGAACGGCGCGCGGCGCTGGATCAACCTTGGCTTCTCGCTCCAGCCCTCGGAGTTTCTGAAGCCCGGCTTCGTCGTGACATGCGCCTGGGTGCTCAGCTGGCGGCTGCGCGATCCCGGCCTGCCGGTGATCGGGATCGTCACCGCGCTGCTGGCGCTGATCGTCGGCCTGCTGATGCTCCAGCCCAACCTTGGCGATGCGATCCTGTTTGCCGGGATCTGGCTGGTGATGGTGCTGCTTGCCGGCCTGCCGTGGCAGCGCCTCGCGCTCATCGCCGGCGCGGGGCTTGCCGGCATGGTGCTCGCCTACCTGTTCTATGACAATGCCCGCAACCGCATCGAGAGCTTCTTCGGCGGGGGCACGGCCTTCGACCAGGTCGATCTGGCGCGCCGCACGCTCACCGCCGGGGGCTGGACGGGCAGCGGGCTGTGGCTGGGGGTGCGCAAGATGAGCCTGCCCGAGGCCCATACCGACTACATCTTCTCGGTGATCGGCGAGGAGTTCGGGCTTCTTGCCTGTGCCCTTGTCGTGCTGGTGTTCAGCGCGTTGGTGCTGCGGGTCTTGATACGTCTCACCAATGAGGACAATCTTTTTGCCCTCCTCGCCGGGGCGGGGCTGGTCACCCAGCTGGGCGGGCAGGCCTTCATCAACATGCTCGTCAACCTCCAGCTCTTCCCTTCCAAGGGGATGACGCTGCCGCTGATTTCCTATGGCGGCTCATCGACACTGGCGGTGTGCTTCACGCTTGGGCTATTGCTGGCGATCACCCGGCGCAACCCCTTCCTCGCGCGCGAGGGCGGGGGCCTGCGCGCGCTGTTGGAACGCAAGGATGTGAGCGCATGACCGCCGACACCCATTCGCACCGCCCGAGCGGGGCCTCGCGCCATTTCGTGCTGGCCGCGGGCGGCACCGGGGGGCACCTCATCCCCGCCTTTGCCCTTGCCGCCGAGCTCCATGCCCGCGGCCACCATGTCGCGCTCGTCACCGATGCGCGCGGCGCGGCGATCCCGGGCAAGCCCGATTATCTCACCGCCCACGTCCTGCCCGCCGGGCGCTTCGGCAAGAACCCGCTCGGCTGGATCGGCGGGGTGCGCGCGGTGCTCGAGGGCCGGGCGATGGCGCTGCGCCTGTTTGACAGCTTCGCCCCTTCGGCGGTGGTCGGCTTTGGCGGCTATCCGGCGCTGCCGGCGCTGCTTGCGGCCACCGCGGCGGGCCTGCCCAGCATCATCCACGAACAGAACGCCGTGCTCGGCCGGGTCAACCGCCTGCTCGCCCGCCGGGTCGATGCGATCGCCACCTCCTATGCCAGCGTCGATCGCTTGAGCCCGCGCCACGCGGGCAAGGTGCATCTCACCGGCAACCCGGTGCGCGCCGAGGTGCTGGCGCTGCGCGAGCAGGACTATCCCGCCTTCACCAGCGAAGGCCTGCTGCGCATTCTGGTTACCGGCGGCTCGCAGGGGGCGCGGGTGCTTTCCGAGGTGGTGCCCGATGGCCTTGCCATGCTCCCGTCCGCGCTGCGCCAGCGCCTGCAGGTGACCCAGCAGTGCCGCCCCGAGGATCTCGAGGCGGTGCGCGCCCGCTATGCCGCGCATGACATCCCGGCCGAGCTTGGCACCTATTTCGAGGACATGCACGAGCGGCTGGCCGATGCGCACCTGTTCATCGGCCGCGCCGGCGCATCGACCATCGCCGAGCTTGCCGTGGTGGGCCGCCCGGCGATCCTCATTCCTTTGCCGATTGCCACCGACGATCACCAGGCCGCCAACACCCGCGAGATGGTCAAGGCCGGGGGCGCGCGGATGATCCGCCAGGAGGCCTTCACCCCCAAGGAACTGGCCAAGCAGATCCAGGCCATGGCGATGCACCCGCAAAGCCTTGCCAATGCCGCGCACTGCGCCTTCAATTGCGGGCGGCCCGAGGCCACGCGCGATCTTGCCGATCTGGTCGAGAGCATGAGCGGGATCGACCTGATGGACGTGATCCGGGTGGGCGAGGCCGCGCCCCGCCATGCCCAGGCCGCCGCGAGGCATGCCCGGCCCGCCACCCGCAAGGCCGCGCGCGTGCGCGCCGCCAAGGACGGGGTGGGCGCATGAAGGGCGTCGGCACCGATATCGGCATCATCCACTTCGTCGGCATCGGCGGGATCGGCATGTCGGGCATTGCCGAGGTGATGCACAATCTCGGCTATCAGGTGCAGGGCAGCGACCTTGCCGAGGGGCCGAGCGTCGAGCGGCTGCGCGCGCGCGGCATCAAGGTCCATATCGGCCATGCCGCCGAGAATATCGCCGGGGCGGCGGTGGTGGTGATCTCCTCGGCGGTGCGGCGCTCCAACCCCGAAGTTCTCGCCGCGCTCGAGGCGCGCGTGCCGGTGGTGCGCCGCGCCGAGATGCTGGCCGAGCTGATGCGGCTCAAATCCACCATCGCGGTGGCCGGCACCCACGGCAAGACCACCACCACCAGCATGATCGCCAGCCTGCTCGATGCCGGGGGCATCGATCCCTCCGTGATCAACGGCGGGATCATCGAGCAATATGGCTCGAACGCGCGGCTGGGCGATTCCGACTGGATGGTGGTCGAGGCCGACGAGAGCGACGGCTCCTTCCTCAGGCTCGATGGCACCATTGCGGTGGTCACCAACATCGATCCCGAACACCTCGATCACTATGGCGATTTCGAGGGGGTGAAGCGCGCCTTTGTCGAGTTCATCCACAATGTCCCCTTCTACGGCGCGGCGGTGCTGTGCATCGATCACCCCGAGGTGCAGGCGGTGATCGGCCAGGTGCGCGATCGCAAGGTCGTCACCTATGGCTTCTCGCTCCAGGCTGATGTCTGCGGGGTCAATGTCCGCGCCGAGGACGGGGGCAACCGCTTCGATGTCATCGTGCGCCAGCGCGGGCCGCAGGACAGCGCGCGCGACCGGCGGATCGAGGGGGTCTATCTGCCCATGCCGGGGCGCCACAATGTCCAGAACGCGCTCGCCGCGATCGCCGTGGCAATCGAGATGGGTTGCAGCGACGAGGTGATCCGCACCGGCTTTGCCCGCTTCGGCGGGGTGCGGCGGCGCTTCACCCGGGTGGGCACGATCGCGCTTGCCGGCGGCAGCGCCGCGGTGATCGACGATTATGCCCACCACCCGGTGGAAATTCGCGCGGTGCTGGCCGCGGCGCGCGAGGCGGTGGGCGCCTCGGGCGGGCGGGTGATCGCGGTGGCCCAGCCGCACCGCTTCACCCGGCTGCGCGATCTGATGGACGCCTTCCAGTCGTGTTTCGACGATGCCGATATTGCCTATGTTGCCCCGGTCTATCCGGCGGGTGAGGAGCCGATCGCAGGGATCGATCATGCCGCGCTGGTGGCGGGGATGAAGGCCCGCGGCCACCGCGCCGCGCGCGAGATCGCCGGGCCCGAGGCGCTGGCCGAGGCGCTGGCGGGTGAACTTGCGCCCGGCGACATGGTGGTGTGCCTCGGTGCGGGCGACATCACCCGCTGGGCCGCGGGGCTTGCCCCGGCAATCGCGGCGCGCAAGCAAGGGGTGGCGGCATGACCCAGCCGGGTGACAGCTTCATCTGGGATGATGGCGCCGCGCCCACCTGCGCGGTCGAGGGCGCTATTGCCGCGGCGGTGCCGCTCGAGGGCATCCGCGGCAAGATCACCTGCAAGGCGCCGCTGGCGCCCTACACCTGGTTCAAGACCGGTGGGCCGGCCGACTGGCTGTTCGAGCCGGCCGACCTTGCGGATCTCAAGGCCTTTCTCGAGCGGCTGGGCGGGGAGATCCCGGTGATGGCGCTGGGGCTCGGCTCCAACCTCATCGTGCGCGACGGCGGGGTGCCGGGCGTGGTGGTGCGACTCGGCAAGGCCTTTGCCGGGGTGGAGCAAACCGGCGCGTGTGAACTCACCTGCGGCGGCGGGGCGAGCGGGATCCTCGTCGCCTCGACCGCGCGCGACAAGGGCATTGCGGGCCTCGAATTCCTGCGCGGCATCCCCGGCACGGTGGGGGGCTTCGTGCGGATGAACGGCGGGGCCTATGGCCGCGAGGTCGCCGATGTGCTCGTCGATTGCGCGGTGATCCTGCACGATGGCAGCTTCATCACCTTTACCGCGGCCGAGCTTGATTATGGCTATCGCCATTCCGCCCTGCCGGAAGGGGCGATCGTGGTTTCGGCGCGGTTTCGCGGCCATCCCGGCGATCCGGAAGCGATCGGCGCGGAGATGGAGCGCATCGCCGCCGCGCGCGAAGCCTCGCAGCCGCTGCGCACCAAGACGGGGGGATCGACCTTCAAGAACCCGCCCGGGCACAAGGCCTGGCAACTGGTTGACCGCGCGGGCTGCCGCGGCCTCACGCTGGGCGGCGCGCAGGTTTCGGAAAAGCACACCAATTTCCTCATCAACACCGGCACCGCCACCAGCGCCGATATCGAGGGGTTGGGCGAGCTGGTGCGCGACAAGGTCTATGCCGCCACCGGCATCAGCCTTGAATGGGAAATCCAGCGGGTGGGCCGGCCATGATCCTCGATCGGCCCTTGCATGTGGCGGTGCTGATGGGCGGCTGGGCGAGCGAGCGCGAGGTCTCGCTCACCAGCGGTGCGGGCGTGGCCGAGGCGCTCGAAAGCCGCGGCCACCAGGTGACGCGGATCGACATGGGCCGCGATGTCGCCCTGCGGCTTCACGCGGCGCGGCCCGATGTCGTCTTCAACGCGCTCCACGGGGTTCCGGGCGAGGATGGCAGCGTGCAGGGGATGCTCGATCTCATGGGCCTGCCCTATACGCACTCCGGCCTTGCCACCTCGGTGATCGCGATCGACAAGCAGCTCACCAAGCAGGTGCTGGTGCCCCACGGCATCCCCATGCCGGGCGGGCGGATCGTCACGCGCGAGGAGCTGTTCAAGGGCGATCCGCTGCCGCGTCCCTATGTCTTGAAACCCGTCAACGAAGGCTCCTCGGTGGGGGTTGCGATCGTCACCGATGACAGCAATATCGGCAGCCCGATCCGCCCGGACGCCAAAGGCCCGTGGCAGGAATTTGCCCAATTGCTCGCCGAACCCTTCATCAAGGGCCGCGAACTCACCGCCGCGGTGCTCGATGGCCCCGATGGCCCGCGCGCGCTGGGGGTGACCGAGCTGGTGGTGGCAAACGGCTTTTATGATTACGAGAACAAATATACCGCCGGGCGCACCGCGCACATCTTCCCCGCGCGCCTGCCGCCGGAGATCACCGCGCTGTGCCAGCACTACGCCGTCAAGGCCCACCAGGTGCTCGGCTGCCGCGGCACCAGCCGCACCGATTTGCGCTGGGACGAGGAGGCCGGCGCGGAGGGCCTGTTCGTGCTCGAGACCAACACCCAGCCGGGCATGACGCCCTTGAGCCTGGTGCCCGAACAGGCGGCGGGTTGCGGCATATCCTATGCCGACCTCGTTGAGATGCTGGTGGCCGAGGCGCTGCGGGTGCATGGGCAGCGGCAGGCACAGGGAGGCAGGCATGGCCCAGCAGATCCGGCGTAGTGCGGCCACCGGAGTGCGCCGCGCGGCCCGGGCGCAGGGCCGGGCGGCGAGCGCCCGGCGCGCCCGCGGCCAGGCCTTGGGGCTGATCGACCGGGCGATGGGGCTCATGCCCTTCACCGAGGCGCAGTGGAGCCGCATCTGGCTGGCCATGATCATCGGCGGGACGGTGGGGATTGCCTTTGTCATCGCCAATCTTGCCGGCCTGCCGGCGCTGGCCGAGGCGCAGGTGGCGCGCATCGCCGCCGATGCCGGCTTCGTGGTGCGCCATGTGCGCATCACCGGCACACAGCGCATGGACGAGCAGGAGGTCTATGCCCGCGCGCTTGCCAGCCGCGATCTGGCCATGCCCGCGGTCGATATCCACGCCTTGCGCGCCGAGCTCAAGTCCCTGCCGTGGGTCAAGGACGCGCGGGTCTCGCTCCAGCTGCCGCACACGCTGGTGATCGACATCGTCGAGCGCACCCCCCACGCGGTGCTCGCGCGGCCCGACCGGCTGATGCTGATCGACGAAAGCGGGGTCGAGCTCGAACCGATAAGCCCTGAGAGGGCCAAGGGGATGCTGCGTCTTGCCGGGCCCGGCGCGGCGCGCCAGGCGCGCCAGCTTGATCTGCTGCTGGCCGCCGCGCCCGCGCTTCAGCCCCAGGTCGCCGCGGCCGAATGGGTCGGCAACCGCCGCTGGAACCTGGTGTTCAAGACCGGGCAGGTGCTCGCCCTGCCCGAGGGCGATGAGGAAGCGGCGAGCGCGCTCGTCAAGTTCGCCCGGCTCGATGGGCAGAACCGGCTGATCGGGGGCAAGGTGCTCTCCTTCGACATGCGCACGCCCCCGCGGCTCTACATGCGCCTGCCCGAGGCGTTCGCCGCGCCCGAGCCGGCCGGCGAAGGCACGGGGGAGAGCACCTGATGGCCTCGCGCAGCGCCCCCTCGCGCCGCCTGGTGCGCACTTATGCCGCGATCAATATCGGCTCGTTCCGCATCTCGGCGATGATCATGGGCGAGACCGAGAACGGCGATCTCGAGGTGCTTGGCAGCGGCCACCGCGCCAGCGCCGGGATCAGGCGTGGCTATGTCACCGACATGGCCGCGGCCAGCTTTGCCATCCGCGATGCGCTCGAGCGCGCCGAGAAGGCCGCGGGCACCACCGTGCGCAGCGTCTGGATCGCCTGCGCCGGGGCGGGGCTGACCAGCCAGGTCGCCTCGGTCGATATCGAGATCGGCGGGCGGCGGATCGAGGAGGAGGATGTCGAGCACCTGCTGCTCCTGGCGCGCGAGGCGATCGAACCTGACGGGCGCACCGTGCTCCACGCCCAGCCGGCGCATTACACGCTCGACGGCGCCCACGGGGTGGCCAATCCGCGCGGGCTTCATGCCGAGCGGCTCGGGGTCGATATCCACGTGGTGCTGGCCGATGGCGCGCCGCTCAGAAACCTCACCGAGGCGGTGCAAAGCGCCCATCTCGAGGTCGAAGGCGTGATCGCCGCGCCGCTCGCAGCGGGCCATGCCTGCCTTTCACCCGAGGAGCGCGAGCTCGGGGTGGCGCTGGTCGAGATCGGGGCCGAAGTCACCAATGTCGCGGTGTTCGCCGGGGGGATGCTGGTGGGGCTCAAGGCGGTGTCGATGGGCTCGGCGAGCATCACCGATGCGATCGCGGGCAGCTTCGGCATCCGTCGCAGCCAGGCCGAGCGGCTCAAATGCGTCGCCGGCTCGGCGATCGCCTCGCGCTCGGATCACAGCGAGCTGGTGCCGGTCAACGGCCCGGAGGAGGCGATCGATGGCGCGCCCGCAGGGCCGCTGGCGCGCGGGGCCGATGACAAGAACCGGATCGTGCGCGCCGAACTGGTGGCGGTGGTGATGCAGCAGCTCGGCATTCTCACCAGCGAGATCGGCAAGGCGCTCAAGGCCATGGGCTTCTTCGGGCCGCGCGCGGGGCAGGTGGTGATCACCGGGGGCGGGGCGGAACTGGCGGGAATGCCCGAGTTCATGCAGGCCGCGCTGGGCCAGCCGGTGCGGCTCGAGCGCCCGCCGCAGCTTCCCGGATTGCCCGAAGCCCACCTTGCCCCGGGCTTTGCCACGCTTGTGGGCCTGTGCCTCTACGCCGCCGAGGATCCGGTCGATATCCGCGCGCTCGCCGCGCCGCGCGCCGGGGCCTATCGCGCCCTCTCGCGCGAGAACGGGCTGATGGCGCTGATTGCGCGCCTGTGGCGGGCGATGCGGGAGCAGTTCTAGCCGTGCCCTGGGCCGCTTGCCGTAGGGTCTGTGCGAGCTTACAGGTCAGTGCGTGCTGTGGATAAGGGTGTCGATACTATAAACCATGCAAGACAAATGTGTCACAGCGCAAGGACAGTGGTGAAAATTGTTCCAACGCCCCTGCCGCGCGCCTGGAGGATAGACTGATGAGCATCAATATCGGACCTGCGGCCAGCGACGATCTGCGCCCGCGCATCACCGTGATCGGCATCGGCGGGGCCGGCGGCAACGCGATTGCCAACATGATCGAGGCCGGGATCGAGGGGGTCGATTTCATCGTCGCCAACACCGATGCCCAGGCGCTCAGCCAGTCCCCGGCGGAACGGCGCATCCAGCTTGGCCCGGCGATCACCGGGGGGCTGGGCGCCGGGGCGCGGCCCGAGGTCGGCAAGGCCGCGGCCGAGGAGACCGTGGCCGAGATCGAAAAGGCGCTCGAAGGGGTCAACATGTGCTTCATCGCCGCCGGGATGGGCGGCGGCACCGGCACTGGTGCCGCTCCGGTGATCGCCGAGGCCGCGCGGCGCATGGGGGTGCTCACCGTGGGCGTCGTCACCAAGCCCTTCCTGTTCGAGGGCACGAGGCGGATGCGCGCGGCCGAGGCGGGGATTGCCGAGCTGCAGCAGCATGTCGATACGCTGATCGTCATTCCCAACCAGAACCTGTTCCTCGTCGCCAAGGCCGAGACCACCTTCAAGGAGGCCTTCCGGCTCGCCGACGAGGTGCTCCAGCAGGGGGTGCGCTCGATCACCGACCTCATGGTCATGCCGGGCCTCATCAACCTCGACTTTGCCGACGTGCGCTCGGTGATGAGCGAGATGGGCAAGGCGATGATGGGCACCGGCGAGGCCGAGGGCGAGAACCGCGCGCTCGAGGCCGCCGAGCAGGCGATCTCCAACCCGCTGCTCGACGGGGTGAGCATGGCCGGGGCCAAGGGGGTGATCATCTCGATCATCGGCGGCGAGGACATGCGCCTGCTCGAGGTGGACGAGGCCGCCAACCACATCCGCGAGTTGGTGGACGAGGATGCCAACATCATCTGGGGCAGCGCCTTCAACCCTGACCTCAAGGGCAAGATCCGCGTCTCGGTGGTCGCCACCGGGATCGATCAGGGCGCGAGCGGCGCCGTGCCCCGGCCGCAGCCGACCTCTCTTTCCGCCCCGCGCGCGCCCAAGCGCCCGGTGCTCGAACTGTCCGAGGATGCGGGGCTTGCCGAAGCGCCGGCGCCCGCCGCTGAACCTGCGCCTGTGGCCGCGCCGCCGCTCGCGGCTGCCGGCGCAGTCGCCGGCTTCGATCCTGCCCCGCCGGTCGTGCCCGCAAGCGCGCCTGAGCTTGACGAGGAGGAGCCGCTCGATCTTGGCGACCCGCTCGATCTTGGCGACCCGCTCGATCTTGGCGAGGAGATCGAGGACGAGGAGGATGCAGGGCCCCAGCCGCGCCCCTTCAGCCTCAGCGCGATGCAGCCCGGGGATGATTATGGCGAGGAATATGAAGACGATGTCGACGGGATCGTCGATCCGCTCGCCGGGCTGCGCGGGGTCGAGGACGAGGCCTATGGCTTCGATCCCGGCAGCGCCAGCGGCACCGGGCGCGGCAGCGCGGGCGGCGGCGATCTGCTCGATCTCGCCGATGCCGGCTATGATCCTTACGAGGAGGAGACACCGCCGGCTGCCGGCGAGGATGATCTTCTCTCCCGCGCTGATGCGCTTGGCGCCGCCGATCGCCCGGTCGCGCCGCGCGGGATGCGCGAGCGGCGCCGGCCCGTGCTCGGCGGGGCGGCGGCAGAGGATCCCGGCGCCGGATCGACGCTGTTCCAGCGCATGGCCAACCTCTCGCGCAGCACCGCCCGCGCTGATGAGGACGAGGAGGATGATGGCGAGGATGGCCCGGCGCTCAGCATCCCGCGCTTTCTCGGGCGGCAGAACAACCAGTAGCGCGGCGATCCTTCCCGGCGCGCGTCCTGCCGCGCCGGCAGTGCCGCTCGCCGCGCCGGGCGCTGGCCTTGGCGCGGCGCTGCGCTAGATGAGCGGGCGATGACGACCCCCCGGTTTCCCGTTTACGCCGCCGCCCCCGCGCTGGCTCTCACCTTGGCTCTCGCTGCCACACCCGGCCCGGCGCGCGCGCAGGAGGTGGTGGCCCAGCCGGTGGTGCAGCCGCTGCCCTCGGCCGAGGTGCAGCGCCTCAACCGCGCGCTGGTGGCGCTGGCCAAGGCCCCGCGCGACCGCGAGGCGCTGATCGAGGCCGGGCAGGCCGCGCTCGGGGTGGACGATCTCGAGGCGGCGATCGGCTTCTTTGGCCGCGCTGCCGAGGTCGATCCCGGCCATCCGGCGGTGGCGCAGGGGCTGGCCGGGGTCTATCTGCGTTCCGGCCGCGCGGCCGAGGCGCTCAGGCAATATGAGCTCGCGCTCGCCGGCGGCGCGCCCGAGCGCGAGGTGCTGGCCGATCAGGCGCTCGCCTTCGATCTCGTCGGCGATCAGGCCGCGGCCCAGGCGGCCTATGCCCGCGCGCTGGCGCTCGATCCGAGGCACGACGAGGCCCGGCGGCGGCTGGCGGTGAGCCATGCGATCGCGGGGAGCCGCGCGCGCTTCGAGGAGACGCTGCGCCCGCTGCTCGACCGGCGCGATGTCGCCGCGCAGCGGGCGCGGGCCTTCGGCCTTGCCATCCTCGGCGATCAGGCGCGCGCCGCGGCGATCGTCGAACAGGTGATGCCGCGCGATCTGGCGCTGCGGCTGGTGCCCTACCTTGCCTATATGCCGCGGCTGACCAAGGGCCAGCAGGCGGCAGCGGCCAATCTCGGCATCTTTCCGCGCGCCGCCGATATCGGCCGGGACGATCCGCGCCTTGCCCGCTTTGCCGAGGAGGAGCGCGCCGACAGCCGGCTGGCGCCTTCGGGCGCGCCGCTCGATGCAAGGGACGCCGCGGCACCAAGGCCTGCGGCCTCAACGCCAACGCGCGGCATGGGGCAGACGCGCACCCCCGCGGCGACGCCCGCACCAGCACCGGCAGCGCGAACCGCAGCCGCGCCGACGACACCAGCGCCAGCGCCAGCGCCAGCGCCAGCCTCGGCCTCGGCGTCTCAGGCAAGTTCGCGGGTGGTGGTGCTCGGCCCGGCGCAGGCGCCCGCCGAGGCCGCCGCGCCCCCGGCTGCCGCCCCGGTTGCAACTGCGCCAGCCCCGGCGCCGGCGCTGGCCCAGGCTGCGCCCACCCCGGTGCCGCCGCCACCAGCCGCCCAGCCACCCGTGCCCGCCACGCCCTCTGCGCCCGCGTCCGAGGCGCCGCCGCTGCGCGTCGCCGACGCCTTTGCCGATCTTCTCGGCGCGCCGCTCCCCGATGCGCGCGCCCCTGCCGGGGCGGTCGATTTGTCGCGCATCGCCATCCGCCGCGAGCCGCCGCCCGAGAAGCCCAAGCCCAAGCCCAAGGAGCCGCCAAAGCCGCTGCACCCCAGCCGCGTCTGGGTGCAGGTGGCCACCGGCAAGGACCTGAAGGCGCTCGGCTTTGACTGGAAGCGCATTTCCCGCGCCGGCGGGGCGGCGCTCGCCCCGCTCAAGCCCCACACGGTGCGCTGGGGCGCTGCCAACCGCCTGCTCGCCGGCCCGCTCGAGAGCCGCGACAAGGCCGAGGCGCTGGTGCGCACGCTCAAGGGCAAGGGGCTTGACTCTTTCCTCTATGTCAGCCCCGAAGGCGAGCAAATCCAGCCGCTTGAATAGCACGGGTGCGGCACCCCCGGCGATCTGTGCACAGGCTTTGCACAGCTCTGTCCGGTTCTCCCCAGCCGCTCGCACAATGCGCATTGCCAAGCATGGCGCCCCCGGTTCAAAGCGCGTCGGGGCTGGCGGCAAAGCGTCATCCCGCCCGCGAAAGAGAGCCGATGAGAGTGCGCGCCATGGACTATGCCGCCGAGGACGATGCCGCCCCCGTCGAAAGGTTGCTCAGCCTGTTCGCGGCGCGCGGCTGGCCCTGCGAGCTGGTTAGCGAGGACGAGATGAGCGGCGAGATCCAGGGCAGCTGGGCCAATTACCAGCTGCGCGCGATCTGGCGGGCCGAGGACCGGGTGCTGCAGTTCCTGTGCCTGCCCGATATCCGCGTCACCGAGGAGCGGCGCGCGGCGGCCTATGAGCTGCTGTGCCTCGTCAACGAACAGATGTGGCTCGGCCATTTCGACATCTGGTCGAACGGCGATGTGCTGCTCTATCGCCACGGGGCGCTGCTGGGCGAGGACGGGCAGCTCAGCCTCGAGATGGCGCAGGCGCTGGTCGAATGCGCGATCGACGAATGTGACCGCTTCTACCCCGCCTTCCAGTTCGTGCTGTGGGGCGGCAAATCCCCACGCGCCGCGCTCGCGGCGGCGATGGTCGATGCGGCGGGCGAGGCCTGAGGCGCGCGGGGCTTCGATCATGGCGGGCGGGCTGCTGATCATCGGCTGCGGCAACATGGGCGGGGCGATGCTCGCTGGCTGGCTTGCCGCCGGGGCCGATCCGGCCCAATTCGCGGTGCTCGACCCGGCGCTGGCCGAGGCGCCCGCCGGAGTGGCGCTCCACCGCCAGCCCGAGGACGTGCCCGGCACCCACGCGGCGGTGCTGCTCGGCTTCAAGCCGCAGCAACTCAATGGCCTGGCGCCGGCGCTGGCGCCGCTCACCGCAGGGCGCCGCCTGTTCTCGCTGCTCGCCGGAATCACGCTGGCGCAGCTTGCGGCAGCCTTTCCCGGCTCGGCGGCGCAGGTGCGGGTGATGCCCAATCTTGCCGCGCGCATCAACAAGTCGCCGGTGATCCTTGCCGAGCGCGGCCTCGGCGCACAGGGGCGCGCGGAGGTCTTTGCCCTGTTCGACCGGCTCGGCAGTGCGCTGTGGCTCGAGGACGAGGCGCAGTTCGATCTCGTCACCGCGCTGGCAGGCTCGGGGCCGGGCTTCGTCTATCGCTTCATCGATGCGCTCGCCGGGGCAGCGGTCGATCTCGGGCTCGCCGCGCCGCTCGCCGCGCGCCTCGCGCTGGCAACGGTCGAGGGCGCCGCCGCGCTCGCCGCCGCGGCCGATGCCAGCCCGGCGGTGCTGGCCGATCGGGTCGCCAGCCCGGGGGGCATGACCCGCGCCGGGCTCGACGTGCTCGACGAGGGCGATGCGCTGCGCCGCCTGCTCACCGAGACGCTGCGCGCCACCAGCGCGCGCGGCGCCGCCCTCTCGCGCGGCGGTTAAGATTAACAGTGGTTGATCTGAACGAATTGCGCCGATTGCAAGCCGGTTTCGCTTGAAAAGCGTGCCCCGAAGCCCGATATTCGCCCCATCAGGGGTGCAGGGCTGGTCCTGCGCCCGGGCACGAAAGGCTTGAGGTTAGGCAATGGCTGACTGGAACAATACCTCGCGCAATGCGCAGCGACTGGGCGCGGTCCCCCGCGCGGGGGGCGATGTTGCCGGCCGGGTGAGCTATGATGCGGGCCTGCGGCGGCACATGCTGTCGATCTACAATTACATGGCCTCGGGCGTGCTGCTGACCGGCATCGTCGCGCTGCTGTTCGTCAACTCGCCGCTGTTTGCGCTCGCCTTCTCGGCCACGCCCACCGCGGCGGGCACCGTGGTGCAGCCGACCGTGCTGGGCTGGTTGATCACGCTCTCGCCGCTGGCGGTGATGCTGTTCTGGTGGTTTGGCGCTGCGCGCGCCAGCCTCGGGGCGCTGCAGGCCGCCTTCTGGGCCTTCGCGGTGCTCTTCGGCCTGTCGCTCTCGACGCTGTTCGTCACCTACACCGGCACCTCGATCGCCACTGCCTTCTTCGCCACCGCGGCGGCCTTTGCCGGCCTGTCGCTGTGGGGCTACACCACCAGGAAGGACATTTCGGGCTGGGGCAGCTTCCTCGTCATGGGCCTTGTCGGCCTCATCGTCGCAAGCCTGCTCAACCTGTTCTTCCAGTCGGGCCCGCTGGCACTGGTGACGAGCATCATCGGCGTGCTGATCTTCGCCGGGCTCACCGCCTATGACACGCAGCGGCTCAAGAACGAGTATGTGCTCGTCCGCGGCACCGAGATGGCGGGCCGGGCGGTGATCTTCGGGGCGCTCAGCCTCTACCTCGATTTCATCAACCTGTTCCTCTATCTGCTGCGCTTCCTCGGCAACCGCGAGTAAGCGCGCGCGCCGCGCCGGCAGGCCTGGTGCGCAGATGTTGAAATGTCAGGTGCCCGGGGGGCCATGCGCCTTCCCGGGCATTTGCTTTACCCGGGCAAGCAGCTATGGCCCGCGTCAGCCTTGCGAAAGGCGCGCCCATGCATAGGGTATCCGCGTGCGCAAGGCGCGCCGATGATGCGGCAGGAGAGGGAACGTGATGAGCGTGTTCGCGCAAAGCTTTTCGTCGGAACCGCGGCGCCTCCGGCGGCGCCGGCTTGCCGCCGTGGCGGCGCTGGCGCTGGGCGCCGCTCTTGCCGGGGGCTGCACCAAGAAGGCGCCGCCCCCGGTGGTCGCCGCCCCGCCGCCGCCGCCCCCGGCGGTGGAACCGGTGCCCTATCGCCCGCTGCCCCCCGGCGGCGCGCAATATGTGATGGACATTCCCCCGCGCGGGCCCGATGGGCGGCGGATCACGGTCAATTCCAATCTCAGCGATGATCAGCTGGTGTGGAACCTGCGCTCGGCCTGGAACGTCGCGGCGCTCAATTGCCTTGCGCCCGAATATGATCCGATCCTCCAGGGCTACCGCGCCTTCCTCACCCGTCACCAGCGCGCGCTCAAGGCGGTCAATGACCGGATCGAGCGCAAGTTTGCCAGCCAGCACCGCACCCGCCGCGATGCCATCGTCGCGCGCGATGGCTACACGACGCAGGTCTATAATTTCTTCGCCCAGCCGCCGGCGCGCGCCGGGTTCTGCCGCGCCGCGCTCGACATGGCGAATCGCGCGCTCGCTGCCC
This sequence comes from Erythrobacter cryptus, assembly GCA_046297575.1. Lineage (GTDB taxonomy): Bacteria > Pseudomonadota > Alphaproteobacteria > Sphingomonadales > Sphingomonadaceae > Erythrobacter > Erythrobacter cryptus_A. The sequence goes on along the minus strand of JBKBHR010000020.1, from coordinate 5,608 downwards.
CGCCGGCCGATCCGCTGAGCTTTGCCCGCGCCAATTTCGAGGGGCTGCTGGTGCCTTTCGAGGAGTTCTTCACCGCCTATGAGGCCTATCAGCAGGCCTCGGCCGAATGGGATGCCAAGTGGGGCGCGCTCTATGGCCCCTCGCAGCCCGGCTGGGTGGCGGTGCAGGAGGCGCGCCTCAATGGCATCAAGGTGCCCGAGGTGGCGGTGCGCACCGTGATCGATCCCGAAACCGGGGTGGCGGTGCCGGTGATTCCGGTCAATGAAGGGGTGATCTCGCAGCCGGTTGTCGAGCCGATCGCCACCCCGCCGCCGCGCCAGCCGGGCCAATAGCCGGGCAGCCGGCACAGGCGCGGGCGGCGCGGCGCAAGCGGCACGCAAAATCGCCGTTGCAAGGCCGCGCGCTTGCCGCTAAGGCGCGCGCTCGCCCGGCTCCATCGGGGGGCACAGGGCGCAAACAAACTGGGAACGGGGCCGTAGCTCAGCTGGGAGAGCGCGTCGTTCGCAATGACGAGGTCAGGGGTTCGATCCCCCTCGGCTCCACCAGTTTCACAAGACCCGGGAATGTCCACCCGGCATTCATTGCCCCCCAACCGCCGCGGCGCTTGCGCTCCTCTCGTTCCTTGATGCTGCGCCCGGTTGCCGCGCGCATCGCCCCCTTGATTGACACCGCTTGCCGACAGCCGCGCCTGACGCTATTGACCCCCTCGCGTTTCGGTAACGGGAATGCGGTGCAAATCCGCAGCTGTCCCTGCAACTGTAAGCGGTGAGCATGGCGCGCGCGCACCCGCCACGGGTGCAGCCACTGGGGGCCTTCGGGGCCCTGGGAAGGTGAGCGTTCCATGTGCCGACCCGCAAGCCAGGAGACCGACCGGGGCGTGTCGCTCTATGCCCAGGTTCAGGGGTTGGCCGGGCGCGGAACATGACTGCCGTTATGAGCGACACCGCCGGGCCGTGGGGGCATCCCCCGCGCGCCCAAGTTGTTGCTTGTGACGGGAGGAATCCGTGAAAAATCTCGCATTGTGGACAAGCGTTGCTGCGGCGGCGCTGGGCGCGGCCGTGCCTGCGTGGGCGCAGGAGGCAGCCCAAGAGGCAGACACGCAGGACCGCGAGGAAGCCGGCGCGGCCCGGGCCGAAGATATTCTGGTTTCGGCCAGCCGCCTTCCTGCCCTGCCGCTCGCCCGCTTCACCGGCTCGGCGCTCGTCATCACCGCCGATCAGCTCGAAGACCGCCAGACCCGCGAGATTGCCGACATCCTGCGCGATGTGCCCGGCGTGGCGGTGGCGGGCGTGCCGGGGCAGACCCAGATCCGCCTGCGCGGCAGCGAGGGCAACCATGTGCTGGTGCTGGTCGATGGGATCGAGGTCTCCGATCCCTTCGCCGGCGAGTTCGACATCGGCACGCTGCAGGCCGAGCCGGGCGCGCGGCTGGAAGTGCTGCGCGGGCAGCAATCGGCGCTCTATGGCCCGGATGCGATCGGCGGGGTGGTCGCCTATCACAGCGCCAGCGGGCGCGATCTGCCCGGCCTTGCCGCAAGGCTCGAGGGCGGAACGCAAGGCACCATCAACGGCGCGCTGCGCTACGGCGCTCACGGTGACAGTTGGGACGCGGCGCTCTCTGCCGTCCTCGTCAGCACCGATGGCCAGCCCAATGCCCGCGGCGGCACGCGCGACATTGGCCGCGACAGCTACACGCTTGCGGGCAAGGGCAGCGTGAACCTCGGCGAAACCGTTACCCTGCGCGCGGCGGCGCGCTTCATCCGCACCGAGGGCCAATTCAACGACCAGGATTTCAATCCCGCCAGCCCCAGCTTCGGCCTCGTCATCGACAGCCCCGGCACGCGCTACACCAACGAGGCGATCTATGCCCTCGTCGGCCTCAGGGCCGAGGCGCTCGGCGGGCGCTGGACGCATGATCTGTCCGCGCAGATCGCCGATGTCAGCCGCGACACCTTCACCCGCTTCGGGCGCGCCAGCGGCAGCGAGGGGGATCGCTTCAAGGCCTCCTATGTCAGCGCCTTGGCCCTGGCGGACGGGCACGACCTCACCTTCGCCGCCGATTACGAGGTCGAGGGCTTCCGCAACACCACGCCGGGCGGCTTTGCCTTCACCGGGCGGCGCGAGATCGAGCAGGTGGGGCTGGTGGGCGAATATCGCCACACGGGCGAGACCATTGATTTCTCCGCCGCGATCCGCCACGATTTCAACGACCTATTCCAGGACGCCACCACCTTCCGCGTGGGCGCCGGATACCGCCTCACCGACACCACCCGGCTGCGCGCCGCGGCCGGATCGGGGGTGAAGAACCCGGGCTTCTTCGAGCTTTACGGCTTTGTCGATGGGCGCTTCATCGGCAATCCCGCGCTGCGCCCGGAAAAATCGACCGGCTGGGAAGTGGGGATCGATCAGCAGCTTGGCGACGGCGCGAGCCTCGCGCTGACCTGGTTCGACAGCACGCTCGAGGGCGAGATCTTCACCACCTTTCCCCCGCCCGATTTCACCGCCACCCCGGCCAATCGCACCACCGAGAGCCGCCAGCGCGGGATCGAGCTGTCGCTGGCCGCGCGCCTCGGGGCGGGCTGGAGCCTCGATGGTGCCTACACCTATCTCGATGCCGAGGAGAACGGCGTCGAGGAAGTGCGCCGGCCCGAGCATATCGCCAGCGCCGCGCTGACCTGGCAGGCCCCGGGCGATGCCGCTTCGGTGAGCCTGGTGGTGCGCCACAATGGCGCAACGCCGGACGTCGCCTTCACCGATCCGAGCTTCGTGCCGGTGCGGGTGCGGCTCGATGACTATACCCTCGTCAATCTCAACGCGCGGGCACGGCTCGCGCAGAATCTCGACGCCTTTGCCCGGATCGAGAACCTGCTGGGCGAGGACTATGAGCAGGTCTTCAGCTTCGTCTCCCCCGGCCGCAGCGCGGTTGTGGGGATCGCGGCGCGGTTCTGAAGGAGGGGGCACACCATGACCATGATCGACAAGGCGCCTGGCCCCGCGGCGCTCCCGGCGATCCTTGCCGCAACCACGCTCAGCGGCACGCTGGTGCTCTCCTGCATGATGCCCTTTGCCGCGATCGCGGCGCTCTGCGCCATGGCCCTGCCGCCGCGCCGGGCGCTGGTGAGCATCGCGGGGTGCTGGCTTGGCAACCAGGTGCTCGGCTTTGGCCTCATGGACTATCCCTGGGACGGGCCGACGGTGGCGGCGGGGTTTTCGCTCCTCGGCGCAAGCCTTGTCGCCCATGCCGCGGCGCGCGCCGTGGTGGGGCGCAGCGCCAATCCCCTCAGCGCCTTCCTCGCCGCTTTTGCCGCCTATGAGGGGCTCCTCTTCGCCTATGCCCTGGGGTTTGGCGATCCGGCGCTGTTTGCCCCCGGGATCGTCGCGCTCGTCGGCCTCAACGAGGCGCTGTGGTTTGCCGGGCTGTGGCTCGGCTGGCAGGTGCTCAGCCGCCTTGCCTCCCAGGCCTTGCGGCACCAGCCCGAATGAGCGCGCGCCCGCGGATCGTCTCGCTCCTGCCCAGCGCCACCGAGATCGCGGTGGCGCTGGGTCTGGGCGATTGCCTTGTCGGGCGTTCGCACGAATGCGATTTTCCGCCCGAGGTGAGCGCCTTGCCGGTGTGCACCGCGACCAAGCTCGAAAAAGGCCTTGGCTCGCGCGCGATCGAGGAGAGGGTGAAGGCGATCGTCGAGAAGGGCCTGTCGGTCTATGATGTCGATGCCGCGCTGCTCAAGGCCCTCAAGCCCGACGTGATCCTCACCCAGGCGCAATGCGCGGTCTGCGCGGTCACCCCGGCCGATCTCGAGGAGGCGCTCGCCAGCTGGGTGGGAACCCCGCCGCGGCTCGTCTCGCTCGCGCCCGACGATCTTGCCGACGTGCGCGGCGATTTCGCCCGCGTGGCCGAAGCCGCCGGCGTGCCCGAGCGCGCCGCGCCGGCGGTGCAGCGGTTCGAGGCCGCTCTTGCCGCCCTGCCGCCCGCCCCGGCTGAGCGCCCGCGGCTCCTGGCGATCGAATGGCTCGATCCGCTGATGGTGGCGGGCAATTGGGTGCCCGAACTCATCAGCGCCGCCGGGGGCGAGCCGCTGCTCGCCCGACCCGGGGTCCATTCGCACACCATCGACTTTGCGGCAGCGGCCGCGGCCGATCCTGATATCGTCGCGCTGATGCCCTGCGGCTATCAGCTTGGCCAGACCCTGCCCGAGGCGCGCGCGCTGCTGGCGACGCCCCAATGGCAGGCGCTGCGGGCGGTGCGCGAGGGCCGCGTGTTTGCGGTGGATGGCCACCACCTGTTCAACCGCCCGGGCCCGCGGCTGGTGGAAAGCGCGGCGGTGCTCGCCTGGCTCATCCACGGCCCCGAGGCGGTGCCGGCGCCGCTTTCCGGCTTCATCGCGCGGGTCTAGGCAGCCAATCTGCTCGCATTCCTCGCGCGAATTGCGTAAGCGCGCGGCCATGCATTTTCTCGATCAGGCCAAGATCTATGTGCGCTCGGGCGCGGGCGGCCCCGGGGCGGTGAGCTTCCGGCGCGAGAAATATATCGAGTTCGGCGGGCCCGATGGCGGCGATGGCGGGCGCGGCGGGGATATCGTGTTCGAGGCCGTGGCCGGGCTCAACACCCTCATCGACTTCCGCTACACCCAGCATTTCAAGGCCGCGCGCGGCGGGCATGGCATGGGCAAGGACCGCACGGGGGCGAGCGCCAGGCCGCTGGTGATCAAGGTGCCGGTGGGAACGCAGATCCTTTCCGAGGACAAGCAGGAGGTGCTTGCCGATTTCACCGAGGTCGGCCAGCGCATCGTCTTTCTCGAAGGCGGCATGGGCGGGCGCGGCAATGCCAGCTACAAGAGCGCCACCAACCGCGCCCCGCGCCAGCACCAGCCGGGGATGCCGGGCAAGGAGGCCTGGGTGTGGCTGCGCCTGAAGCTGCTTGCCGATGTCGGCCTCGTCGGCCTGCCCAATGCCGGCAAATCGACCTTCATCAACGCCGTTTCCAACGCGCGCGCCAAGGTGGGGGACTATGCCTTCACCACGCTGGTGCCCAAGCTCGGGGTGGTGCGCCACCGCGGGCGCGAATTCGTGCTCGCGGACATACCTGGCCTCATCGCGGGCGCGGCCGAAGGGGCGGGGATTGGCGATCGCTTCCTCGGCCATATCGAGCGCTGCCGGGTGCTCATCCACCTCATCGACATCACCGGCACCGGTGATGCCGATCCGGCCGAGGCGCTGCGCATCGTCACGCAGGAACTGGCTGCCTATGGCGCGGGCCTGGCCGAAAAGCCGCGCCTCGTGGCGCTCAACAAGTGCGACCTTGCCGATGCCGAACTCGTCGCGGCCTATCGCGCCGAATTGCGCGCGGCGGGCGCCGAGGAGGTCTTTGCCGTCTCGGGCGCGACGCGCGCGGGCATGGACGCATTGCTCGATGCCGTGCTGGCCTATCTGCCCGATCGCGCGCCCGCCGGAAGTGAGGCGGGCGCAGGGGAGGGTGGCGAAGGGCCTTGTCGTGGTCGGAGACTCGTGTCTTTCTCCTCCGGAGCCGGCGGCGCGACCGGATAGCTCGGCGCGTAGACCGGCTCCTGCTCCTCCTTCTTGCCGTTGGCGAGCAGGAGGAGGGCGGCGGC
>JBKBHR010000019.1:0-52810 GCA_046297575.1 Erythrobacter cryptus | reverse complement strand
GCGGATCAAACGCTTCCGCAGGATCGCCCTGCGCTGCGAGAAGACGCTGACCAGCTTCATGGGCTTTGTCTTCCTCATCTCAGCACTCGATTGGTTAAGATGAATGCAGACAGGACCTAATCGAGGCTGTAAGCCAGCTCGAAATCGCCCCAGCGGCGCCCGCCGAACACCAGCGGGACATAGACATTGCGCACCACCTGGTAGGTCTGCCCGTCGCCCTCCTGGCGATAGACCGCCATCATGAAGGGCGCGGTGCTGGCCTTGGCCTTGCGGTCGATCGCCTCGAGCATGATCCGCCCGTTGCGGCAGAACTGGGTGTCGTGGGCAAGATCGCCGGTGGGCCGGCGCGAGCGTTCGGTCAGGTGGGTGGGCAGAAAGCCGTTCATGTCGGTGCAGGCCGCGGCCAGCACGCGCGCATCGCTCGCCCGCGCGCGATCGAGGAAGGGGCGCCACTCGGCATCGGCCCAGTCCGACAGGCGCGTGCGATAGAGTTGCGGATTGGTGCCGGGCACCGGGACATAATCGGTGTCGAACAGCGCCGCCATGGTCAGCCTGCCCGCGGCCAGCGCCGCTTCGGTATGGGCGCGCAGCGCCTGCATGATCTCCTGCGCCTGGGCCACCATCGCGCTGTCCTCGGGCGAGAGGCCGGCCTGGACGATGCGGTCGAACATTTCGCTCGCGGTGAGCTCCAGCTCCTCCATCTTGCGATGGGCGCCGTGGAGCTTGTCCTCGTTGGCGCGCGCGGCGGCATCGAAGCTGGTGAGCACCCGCTGGACCTTGTCGACATGGCTGCTGATCGTGCCGGTGGCGCGGGCGATGAGATCGTTCTGACGATCGACCTCCTCGACCAGCGCGCCGACCTTGGCGATGGTGCTCTCGATCTGGCCGACCGAGGCGCGCGCCTCGCCGCTGGCCCTGGAGCCCGCCTCGATCCGCCCGATCACCTCGGCCGCCTCGCTGCCCAGCGCATCGATCGTGGCGGCGATCTCCTCGGTTGCCTTGCGGGTATCCCCGGCAAGGCTTTTGACCTCGGCAGCGACCACCGCGAAAGTGCGGCCGGCCTCGCCCGCGCGCATCGCCTCGATCGTGGCATTGAGCGCAAGGATATTGGTGGTCTCGGCGATCGCGTCGATATCCTGCGCGCTGCGGCGCACCTGCTCCATCGCCGCGGCAAAGCCGGTGACGTGCTGGCCGAGCGCATCGACCAGTTCGATCAGCCCGGCGATCTGCGCCAGCGAGGACTGGATCAGCGCGGTGCCCTCGCCCAGCCGCTCGATCGCGCGCTCGGAAAGCAGCCGGGCCTCGTCGCTCGCCTCGGCCACCTTGGTCTGATCGGCCTCGAGCGCGCGCACGGTTTCGGCCAGCGCCTCGTGCTCGCTGCGCAGCGCACGCGAGGAGGCGATCACCGCTTCCACCACCCCGGCCACATCGGAGCAGCCCACCGTCACCGCACCGCAGCTCTCGGGGATCATGCCCAAGGCCCGGGCATTGGCGGTATCGATGGTGATCTCTTTCATGCAGCGCGCCCCTTGTGGTTGCGCCGCAGGCTAGAGGTCGTTTGGTTACCGCCGCGTAAATGCGGCGCCGGCCCTGGCTAGATCACGTAGGAGATCTCGAACTCGCCCCAGCGCCGCCCGGCCAGCACCAGCGGCACGCTGACGAGGCGCACCACGCGGTAATGCGCCCCGTCGCCCTCGTGGCGATAGACCGCCATCGAGAAGGGCTTGGTTGCCTGCTTGACCCACTTGTCGAAGGGCGTGGTGATGATCCGCCCATTGCGGCAGAATTGCAGATCGTGGGTGTAATCGCCGGTCGGCTGGCGGCTGCGGGCGGTGAGATGGGTGGGCATGAAGCCGTTGCGATCATCGCACACCGCCGCGATGATCGCCCCGTCGCGTTCCATGGTTGCATCGAGCAGCGGGCGCCAGTGGCGATCGGCCCAGTCGGACAGGCTGGTGCGGAACAGCTGCGGATTGGTGCCGGGGACGGGGCGGTAATCCTCGTCGAACAGCATCGCCGGGGTGAGCGTGCCATCGGCGAGCGCGGCTTCGGCAATGCGCTTGGCCTCGGCGGCGGCCTCCTGCGCGATTGCGACGATGGCGCTGTCGCGCGGCGAGAGGCCGGCCACGACGATGTGATCGAACATCACGCTCGCGCGGTCCTCAAGCTCGGCCACCTTGGCATGGACGCCGTGCAGCTTGTCTTCATCGGCCTTGCTGGCGCGCTCGAAGCGCACGAGCACATCGTGGACGCGGCCCACATGCGTGCTGATGGTGCCGGTGGCGCGGGCGATCTGGTCATTCTGGCGATCGACATCGCGCACCAGCTCAGCCACGGTGCCGATGGTCTGCTTGATCGCATCGACCGAGGCGCGCGCCGCATCGCTCGCCCGGGCGCCTTCGTCGATCCGGGCGATCACCTGTTCGGCCTCGCTCCCCAGCGCCTCGATGGTGCGCGAGATCTCCTCGGTGGCCTTGCGGGTGTGGCCGGCCAATTGCTTGACCTCGGCAGCCACCACCGCGAAGGTGCGCCCGGCCTCGCCCGCGCGCATCGCCTCGATCGTGGCGTTGAGCGCGAGGATGTTGGTGGTCTCGGCGATCGCGTCGATATCCTTGGCCGAACGCTGCACCTGGGCCATGGCGGCGGCAAATCCGGTGACATGCTCGGCCAGCGCGCCCACCAGCGCGAGCAGATCGGCGATCCGCGCGAGCGAGGATTCGATCTGCGCCGTGCCCTGCTCGAGCCGGTCGATCGCCTCGGCCGAGATCAGCCGCGCCTCGTCGCTCGCCTCGCGCACCCGCTGCTGATCGGTCTCGAGCGCGGCGAAGGTCTCGGCCAGCATGCGGTGCTCGGCGCGCAGCGCGGCGGAGGAATCGATCACCTGCCGCACGATGCCCGCGACATCGCTGCACCCGATCACCACCTCGCCGCAGCTGGCGGCGATGGCGCTGCTGTCGGGCGAGACGACTTTTGCTGCGATATTCATTGGCGATGCCTGCTCCCCCACCATGGCCCCCTCCCTTACGTTAGCGCTACCATCAAATTCTTAACGCAAGCCTTGCTCCCTCGCAATTGCGTGGCTGGAAAGGCGCCCTTGCTTGCGCTAGGCCTGCCCCATGTTCTTCAATTTCGTCGATGAGCTGCGCGCTGCCGGGATCCCGGCCTCGTTCAAGGAGCACCTCACCCTGATCGAGGCGCTCGACAAGGATGTGATCGAGCAGACGCCCGAAGCCTTCTACTATCTCTCCCGCGCCACCTTCGTGAAAGACGAGGGCCTGCTCGACCGCTTCGACCAGGTGTTCAACAAGGTCTTCAAGGGGATCATCTCGGACTATGGCCAGAATCCGGTCTCGATCCCGGAAGATTGGCTCAAGGCCGTGGCCGAGAAGTTCCTCAGCCCAGAGGAGATGGAGAAGATCAAGTCGCTGGGCAGCTGGGACGAGATCATGGAGACGCTCAAGCAGCGTCTCGCTGAGCAGGAAAAGCGCCACCAAGGCGGCAACAAGTGGATCGGCACCGGGGGCACATCGCCCTTCGGCAATTCGGGCTACAATCCCGAAGGCGTGCGCATCGGTGGGCAGAGCAGGCACGGCCGCGCGATCAAGGTGTGGGAAAAGCGCGAGTTCAAGAACCTCGACAACACCCGCGAGCTGGGAACCCGCAACATCAAGATGGCGCTGCGCCGCCTGCGCCGCTTTGCCCGCGAGGGCGCGGCCGACGAGCTTGACATTCCCGGCACGATCGAGGGCACCGCCAAGCAGGGCTGGCTCGACATCAGGATGCGGCCCGAGCGCCGGAATGCGGTCAAGCTGCTGCTCTTTCTCGATGTCGGCGGCTCGATGGACCCCTTCATCAGGCTGGTCGAGGAACTGTTCAGCGCCGCCACCAGCGAATTCAAGAACATGGAGTTCTTCTACTTCCACAATTGCCTGTATGAAGGGGTGTGGAAGGACAACCGCCGGCGCTGGCAGGAGCGCACCAAGACCTGGGACGTGCTCCACAAATATGGGCACGATTACAAGGTCATCTTCGTCGGCGACGCGGCGATGAGCCCCTACGAGATCACCCATCCGGGCGGCAGCGTCGAACACATGAACGAGGAAGCGGGCGCTGTGTGGCTCCAGCGCGTGGTGAATACCTATCCGGCGACCGTGTGGCTCAATCCCGTGCCGGAAAAGCAGTGGGGCTATTCGCAATCAACCAGGATGATCAAGCAGATCATGAATGATCGCATGTATCCGCTGACGCTCGAGGGCCTCGATGATGCGATGCGCGAGCTGAGCCGCAAGCACGCCGCCTAGCCCTTGCGGTCCAGCTCGGCATCGAGGTGCAGGCTGCAGCGCCAGAAGAAGAACGCCGGCACCAGCCCCAGCACCGCCGCGCCATAGAGCACATAGCGCACCGAATCGGCGCCGAAGGCGGGTTGCAGCAGGTCTGACAGGACGCCGAAGAACAGCGGCCCCAGCCCCAGCCCGATGAGGTTCTGGAAGAACAGCAGTGCGGCGGCCGCGATCGCCCGGGCCCGCAGGGGCACCAGCCCCTGCGCGGCGGAATAGGTGGGGCCGTAATAGAGCGAGTTGAACACCGTGGGCAGCAGCAGCAGCGCCAACGCCAGCGGCCAGCTTGGCGCGTGATAGGCAGCAATCGCCAGCGGCACCGCGAGCGCCATGCCGATCGCCGGGGCGCTGAGCACGTGGCGGCGGTTCTGCGCCCCGAAACGGTCGGCCAGATAGCCCCCGGCCCAGGTGCCGAGGATCCCCGCGAGGCCGCCGAGGAGGCCGAACCACAGCCCCACCTCGCCGGGGGTGAGATCATGCGTGCGCTGGAAGAAGATCGTCGTCCAGGTGGTCTTGCCATAGGAGAGGAACGAGGCCGCCGAACCGGCACAGACGAGCAGCACGAAGGCGCGTGAGCGCAGCACCTCGGCAAGCGCCGCACCGAGCGGCAGCGCCGGGGCCTCGCTGCGCGCGCGCAAGGCCGCGGCGGCGTCGGCATGGCGCGGGTCGCGGAGCACGAACCACACCACCAGCGCCAGCGCCACGCCCGGCAGGCCCACCACCACGAAGGCCTGACGCCAGCCGAGGAAATCGGCGAGCAGCCCGCCGATCACCATCCCCATCAGCGAGCCGATCGGAATGCCGAGCGAATAGAAGGCCAGCGCCGAGGCGCGCCTTTCGGGCGGCACCAGATCGCTGATGAGCGAATGGGCCGGCGGGGTGCAGCCAGCCTCACCCACCCCCACCCCGATGCGCGCCAGCAGCAGGTGCCAGAAGTTCTGCGCCAGGCCGCAAAGCGCCGTCATCCCCGACCACAGCGCCAGCGCCAGCGCGATGAGGCGCGGGCGATGGGTGCTCGGGCGGTCGGCCAGCCGGGCGATGGGAATGCCAAGGACGGTGTAGAACAGCGCGAAGGCCAGCCCCGTCATCAGCCCGATCTGGGTGTCGGAAAGCGCCAGCTCCTGCGCGATCGGCTCGGCAAGGATGTTGACGATCTGGCGGTCGATGAAATTGAAGATGTAGACCGTGAGCAGCAGCCACAAGGTCAGCCTGACCGAAGGCAGGGGGCGCGCAGGCGCTGCGGTGGTGGCCATGCCGTCATTCTCTCCCGTCTGCGGCGGCCATGGTCTTGGCCGCTCTCATGTTGTCCACCCGATCCCGCGCGCCGGGCGCAGGCGTGACGCCAATCAGTAAAGCAGGTGCGTGCGCACCTCGGCAACCCATGCTGCCTCGTCATGCGCGGCCATGGCGTCAAGATCCTCCGGGCTTGCCGCCGGATCGTCCACCCATTCGCGCAATCCCGGCCCGCCGTTGATGACGTCGATCGCCAGGCGATCGAACTCGTATTCATAGGCAAAGTCGCGCCACAGCGGATAGGTGGGGTGCAGGAGGCGGATCGCCTTGAAGGCCAGCGCCTGGAGCCGCCACGGCTTGAAGACATGGTGCTGGTAGAAGGGCCCTTCGGCATGGATCATCAGGGCATTGCACAGCCTGCCCTGATGCTTGTGGAAGGTCGGCTCGAACCAGCAATCGCGCAAGGCGCAGCCATCCAGCCACTCGGGCGCAAGCCGCCGCATTGCCGCCATGACGTCAGCTGCGACAAGATCGGGCGCGCCGAAGAGCACCTCGAGCGGGCGGGTGGTGCCGCGCCCTTCCGACAGGGTCGTGCCTTCGAGCATCACCGTGCCGGCATATGCGCGCGCCATGTTGAGGCTTGCCGCGTTGGGCGAGGGGTTGATCCACACCCGCTCGGGCGGCCAGCCCCAGCCCGGGCCTTCGTCCGGCCGCCAGCCCTCCATCGGCACCACCCGATAGGCCAGATCGAGCCCGAAATGGGCGATGAACCAGTGCCCCATCTCCCCCATCGTCAGCCCGTGGCGCATCGGCATGGGCGCGGCGCCGACAAAGCTCTCCTGTCCCGGCACCAGCAGCGTGCCCTCGACCGGGCGCCCGGCGGGATTGGGCCGATCGAGCACCCACACCTCCTTGCCGGCCTTCGCCGCCTCCTCGAGCAGATAGAGCAGCGTGGTGACGAAGGTGTAGATGCGACAGCCGAGGTCCTGGAGATCGAACAGGAACACATCGGCGCTCTCCATCATCGCCGCGGTCGGCCGGCGCACCTTGCCATAGAGCGAGAAGATCGGGATCCCGTAGCGCGGATCGATCTCGTCAGCGGTCTCGACCATGTTGTCCTGCTTGTCGCCCTTGAGCCCGTGCTGCGGGCCGAAGGCGCTGGTGATCGGCACACCCGCACCGATCAGCGCATCGAGGCTGTGGACGAGCTCGGCGGTGAGGCTGGCCGGGTGCGCGACAAGCGCGACGCGCCGGCCCTTGAGCTGGCGCAGGAGCTGGGGATCGGCGAGCAGCCGGTCGATACCGTTCTTCATGGGCCAAGCGTTGGAACAGCGCCGGGGCAAAGGCAATCCCTTCGGGCCGCGCGGGGCGGGAACAATGCCGCCGCCCGACGGATTGAACGGGCATGGACATCGCGATCAACTCGGACATCAACTGGGCCAGCGCCCTGGTGGCGGCGCTGTGGGCAATCATCCTTGGCCTGGCCGGGGGCGTGCTGACCGAGATCGGCCCCTGGTATCGCGCGCTCAGGAAACCCGCCTGGCAGCCGCCCGACTGGCTGTTCGGCCCGGCCTGGACGGTGATCCTCGGCCTAGCGGGGTGGAGCTTCTATCTCGGGCTCGAAGGGGCGCCGGGCGCGGGCGCGCGCGCTGGGGTGTGGGCGCTGTTCCTCGCCAATTTCGCCGCGCATTTCGCCTGGTCGCCGCTGTTCTTCAAGTGGAAGCGTCCCGATTGGGCGCTCATTGAAGGGTTCGCGCTGTGGCTCAGCGTCGCCGGGCTGGTGGCCGGCCTGCCGCGGCTGGTGGGCGACAGCTTTCCCGGCTGGCTCAACGTGCCCTATCTTGCCTGGGTGAGCTTTGCGCTGGTGCTCAACGCCCGGATCGTGGCGCTCAACCGCCCCTTCGGCAGGGATGGCGCGGCCTAGCGCTCGATGATGAGGGTGCGGCCCGCCTCGGAATGGAAATCGGGCGCCCCCGGGGCAAAGGCGAGCGCCCAATATTGCTTGCGCCCATTTGCAAGCTCGATCACGGCGCTCAAGCCCACCTGCGCCGGGGTTTCGAGCATGGCGGCAATGCTGGCCTTGAGTTCGAGCGCCCCAGCGTCTTGCGCGCAGGCGATGGCGATCGCATCCAAAGGTGCATCGCGCATCCCTTCACGCGACGAATCAAAATCATAGGCGGCAAAGGCGCCAGATGGTGAGAGGTTGAACTCGTGATAGGCGCTGCCCCCCAGCGGCTGCCAGAAGATCTCGCAGCAGGTGGTCTGCCACAGGCCATCGCGCCGGGCCGGCGGCGCAGGCGCAGGCACGGCGATGGCGCCGATGTTGCCTTCGATGCGGAAGGTGGCCGTGCAGCCTTGCGCGCTCGGCACGATTGCCGCGGTCACGGCCCGGACAGGGCCGGCATCGCAGCTGCTATGGAGCATCAGCGGGTGCATCGCCGCTTCCTGCCCCCGCTTGTCCGCTGCGGCAAGCCACTTCCCGTCGCGCGCCCGCGCTGATAGGGCCGCCCCCCATGAGCACTGCCACAGCCCGTTACGAATCCGATCTGCTGCGCCTGCTCGACGCGCGCGGCTATATCCACCAGCTCACCGATGCGGCCGGGCTCGATGCGCTCGCGGCCCGCCAGATCGTGCCCGGCTATATCGGCTTTGATGCCACCGCCCCTTCGCTCCATGTCGGCAGCCTGGTGCAGATCATGATGCTGCGCCGGCTGCAACAGGCCGGGCACAAGCCGGTGGTGGTGATGGGCGGCGGGACCACCCGCATCGGCGATCCTTCCGGACGCGATGAAAGCCGCCGGATGCTGAGCGACGAGACGATCGAGGCCAATATCCAATCGATCTTCACAGTCTTTGCCAAGCTGCTGAAGTTTGGGGATGGCCCTACCGATGCGGTGATGGTCAACAACCACGATTGGCTTGGCCATCTCGGCTATATCGAGCTGCTCCAGGAAGTCGGCACCCATTTCACCATCAACCGGATGCTTAGCTTTGATTCGGTGCGCCTGCGGCTCGAACGCGAGCAGCCGCTGACCTTCCTCGAGTTCAATTACATGATCCTCCAGGCCTATGATTTCAGGCACCTGGCGCGCGAACTTGGCGTGCGGTTGCAAATGGGCGGATCGGATCAATGGGGCAATATCGTCAACGGCATCGAGCTTGCCCGGCGCAGCGACGGGACCGAGCTGTTCGGGCTCACCACCCCGCTGCTTACCACTGCCGACGGGGCCAAGATGGGCAAGACCGCAGCGGGCGCCGTCTGGCTCAACGAGGATCAGCTGCCGGCCTATGATTTCTGGCAGTATTGGCGCAATGTGGATGACCGCGATGTCGGGCGCTTCCTGCGCCTGTTCACCGATCTGCCGCTTGACGAGATCGCCCGGCTCGAGGCGCTCGAGGGGGCCGAGATCAACGCCGCCAAGGTGGTGCTGGCCAACGAGATCACCGCGCTGGTGCGCGGGCCGGAAGCCGCCGCCCGCGCCGAGGCCACCGCGCGCGAGGCCTTTGCCGGATCGGGCGCGGGCGCCGATCTGCCCAGCATTGCCACCGGGCCGGCAGGAATGCGCATCGCCGCGCTCCTCACCGAACTGGGTCTCACCGCTTCCAACGGCGAGGCCAAGCGCAAGCTGGCCGAGGGCGCGGTGAAGCTCGAAGGCGAGGCGATCACCGATCCGGCCTTCCTGGTGCTGCCCGCCGAGGGCGAAACGCTGCGCCTCAGCCTCGGCAAGAAGCGCCACGCGCTGGTGCGCCGCTAGCCGCGTGCCCGCCCTTGCTCTGCGCGCAGGCCGCAGGGTGGGCCGCGCGCCTTTACCAATTGTCAGCCTTTCTGCGGCATTGGCTTTGCCCATGCCGATCCGGAGGGAAGGACTGCATCGCGTGGCTGGCGGAGCAAACCTCAGCGTGACCGAAATGCGCCGCGCGGCGCGCCATCCGGTCAACTACTCGGCGCTGGTGGAGCACTTCGCCCACGGCGACATGCACCTGCACGTGTGCAACCTTTCGGCCCATGGCTTCATGGTCGACGATGCCGAAAACCTCCAGCGCGGCGACAGGATCATGATTCGCCTGCCGATCGTTGGGCGGATCGAGGCCTATGTCATCTGGACGCGCGACGTGCGTGCCGGCTTCCAGTTCGAACGGATCATCCGGCTCGACGATTTCCTTGCCATCATCGACCAGCTCCAGCCCAATCCGCGCCTGCGTCGCCCGCGATAGGCCAGCCTTGCCCGTCGCAAGTTTCGCCTGCTTGGCAGCGGCGCGCCGGCCTGCCATGGGCGCGCTGTGACCGGTCCCACGTCCCCGCTCCAGATCGCCGATTACCGCCGCTACTGGCTCGCCCGCTTCCTCGCGGTGTTTGCGACCATGGCGATGGTGGTGCTGCTGGGCTACCAGCTCTACGAGGTGGCGCGCGCCGATTATGGCATGAGCATGGCCGAAGCCTCGTTCCAGCTGGGCCTTTTGGGCCTGGCGCAATTCATGCCGCTGCTGCTGCTTACCCCGGTCGCGGGGCTGGCCGCCGACCGCTTTGACCGCCGCCACGTTGCCGCCTTTGCCAATGCCATCGATGCGGCAGTGGCCGGGCTGCTGGCGCTGCTGACCTGGCAGGACGCGCTGACCCTGCCGATCCTCTTTGCCTTGTCCGCCGCGCATGGCACGGCGCGGGTCTTCGTCGGCCCGGCGATGAGCGCGATCGCCCCCAACATCGTGCCTGCCGCGCTCTTGCCGCGGGCGATCGCCTTTTCCTCGATCGCCTGGCAGAGCGCGAGCGTGATCGGCCCTGCGGTGGGCGGGCTGATCTTCGCCCGGAGCGCCTGGCTGCCCCACGCGCTTTCGGCCGGGCTGCTGCTCGCGGCCGGGTGCCTGATCCTCACCGTGCGCCCGGTCCGGGCCGCGCAGGAGGGACCGCCCCCCAAACCGCTGCGCCAGATCATCGAGGGGCTGGCCTATGTCTGGCGTGAGCGCTTCCTGCTCGGCTGCATCACGCTTGACCTTTTCGCGGTGCTGCTCGCCGGGGCGACCGCGCTCTTGCCGGTGTTCGCGCGCGACATCCTCCATGTCGGGCCGGAAGGCCTGGGGCTGATGCGCGCTGCCCCGGCGCTGGGCGCAGCGGCGGTGGCGCTGTGGCTTTCCTTCCGCCCGCTCACGCGCGGAGTCGGGGCCAAGATGCTCTGGGCGGTGGGGGCCTTCGGCGCGCTCACCATCGCCTTTGCCTTCTCGCGCCACTTCCTCCTCTCGCTCGCCATCCTCGCCGCGCTCGGGGCGGTGGACATGGTCTCGGTCTTCATCCGCAGCTCGCTGGTGCAATTGTTCACCCCCGATGACCGGCGCGGGCGGGTCTCGGCGATCTCGGGCCTTGCCATCTCGGCCTCGAACGAGCTGGGCGAACTGCAATCGGGCCTTGCCGCGGCCCTGCTCGGCGCGGTCGGCGCGGTTGTCTTCGGCGGCGCAGGTGCGATAGTCGTCACCCTGATATGGGCATGGTATTTTCCCGAATTGCGCCGGGCGACCAGCTTTGAACCCGAGGCGCTCAAGCAAGAGGTATCGACATGAAGGCTGACAGCATCCTCGCCACCATCGGCGGCACCCCGCATATCCGCCTTGCGCGGATGTTTCCCGATCACGAGGTGTGGGTGAAGTCGGAGCGGGCCAATCCGGGCGGATCGATCAAGGACCGGATCGCGCTGGCCATGGTCGAGGATGCCGAGGCGAGCGGCGCGCTCAAGCCCGGCGGCACGATCATCGAGCCGACCAGCGGCAACACCGGGATCGGGCTGGCCATGGTCGCCGCGGTCAAGGGCTATCGCCTGATCCTGGTGATGCCCGAGAGCATGTCGATCGAGCGGCGGCGGCTGATGCTCGCCTATGGCGCGAGCTTCGATCTCACCCCGCGCGAGAAGGGGATGCGCGGGGCGATCGAGCGGGCGCAGGAACTGCTCGAGGAGATCCCCGGCGCGTGGATGCCGAGCCAGTTCGACAATCCCTCGAACCCGGCGGTCCATGCCCGCACCACCGCGCGCGAGATCCTCGCCGATTTCGCCGAGACCCCGATCGACGTGCTGATCACCGGGGTGGGCACCGGCGGGCACCTGACCGGCTGCGCCGAGGTGCTCAAGGAGCACTGGCCGGCCATGAAGGCCTATGGGGTGGAGCCGGAACTCTCGCCGGTGATCAGCGGCGGCCAGCCCGGCCCCCACCCGATCCAGGGGATCGGCGCGGGCTTCATCCCCGGCAATCTCCACACCCATGCGATCGACGGGGCGATCACGGTCGGCGCCGAGGAAGCCAAGGAGATGGCCCGCCGCGCCGCGCGCGAGGAAGGGATGCTGGTGGGGATCTCGAGCGGGGCGACGCTGGCGGCGATCGCCAAGAAACTGCCCGAGCTTGGCACGGGTGCGCGGGTGCTGGGCTTCAACTACGATACCGGCGAGCGCTACCTCTCGGTGCCCGATTTCCTGCCGGTGGAGTAGTCCGCAGCGAAACCGGGCTGGCGCGCTGCGCGAGCCCTTGCGCTTACGGGCGCGCGCCCGGGTGTCGCAAGCAGGCCGCGTCTCCCCACCACGCACTGCACCGGAGGGCGCAAGAGCTTCGCCGCGGCGCGTAAACCCTTTGCTTATCCGATCGGGCTAGACCCTCGGCAACGCCCTGCGGCGCTTGCCTGCTCTTGCGGAAAACCTTGCGACCATGAAGTTCATCAAGCTCGAATCGCGTGGCGGAAATTACCTCGTCGTGGCCGAGAACGTCGCCTGGCTGCGCAGCGCCGAGAACGGGCAGACCAGCGTCGGGATCAAGGGCGGGCAGCCGCTGCTGGTGGTCGGCTCGATCGAGGAAGTGGCGGCCAAGCTGCTGGCCGGGGCGGCCGAAGGCGAAGCGCCTGCGCCGGCCGCAACCCCTGATGGGGCCCTACGCACCCGCGCGCCTGCCCCGACAGCCGAGGCGGTGACCGCGCAGCCCGTCCCGACGCCGGCCCCAGCGCCCGCGCCTGGTGCGCAGCGAGCTGTCGCACCTGTGGCAGAAGCGCCGCCGGCTCCCGAGGCTTCACCCGCCAGCCAAGCCAGCCCCGCCCCCGCGCCGCCACCCGCGCCTGGCCCGGTCGATCCGCGCGTCGATCCGCGCCCTGCCCCGCCTGCCCGACCGCGCCCGGCGCGCAGCCACGGCATGAGCCTTGCCGACCGGGTGGCGCGCGCCGCCGCTCCCACGGTGAGGCAGGAAACCCAGCGCTTCATGGGCCTTGCCGACTAGCGCCGGGGGCGCCGCCGCCTGGCGCTCTGCCAGGCGGGGCCTTCCTCGCATCAGGCGGCGGTGGCGAAGGCCTCGGGCGGCAGCTTCATCATCACCTCGCTGCCCGCTTCCAGCTTGCGCCGCAGCGCCCCGGCATCGGGGAGGAAGCGCTCGGCATAGTAGTGGGCCGAGACCAGCTTGGCCTCGTAGAAGGCCTTGTCCTCGGGATTGCTGGCCAGCCGGGCGCGCGCCACCCTGGCCATCTTGAGCCAGAAGAAGCCCAGCGTGACGATCCCCATGATGTGCATGTAGTGATGCGCGCCCGCGCCAAGGTGGTTGGGATTGGCAAGCGCGTTCTGCATGAACCACATGGTCGCCGCCTTCTGCTCGCCCAGCGCCTTTTCCAGCCGCTCGGTAATGGGCCTGAGCGCCTCGTCCTGCTTGCCGGCGGCGATCTCCTCATCGATCATGGCAAAGAACAGCTGGATCGCCTTGCCCCCGCCGGCCGGCAGCTTGCGCCCGCACAGATCCATCGCCTGCACGCCATTGGCGCCCTCGTAGATCATGGCGATGCGGCTATCGCGCACGAATTGCTCCATGCCCCATTCGCGCACATAGCCATGCCCGCCATAGACCTGCTGCATGCAGGTGGCGATTTCATAGCCCTTGTCGGTGCCATAGCCCTTGATCACCGGGGTCATCAGCCCGATCAACAGATCGGCCTTCTCGCGCTCCTCGGCCGTGGGCGCCTTGTGGGTGAGATCGACCTGGAGCGCGCCCCACAGACACAGGGCGCGCATCCCTTCGGTGAAGACCTTGGCGTCCATCAGCATCCGCCGCACATCGGGGTGGACGAAGATCGGATCGGCCTTGGCCTCGGGATCGGCCGGCCCGGTCAGCGCCCGGCCCTGGCGCCGTTCGAGCGCGTAGCGCACCGCGTTCTGATAGGCGACCTCGGCCTGGGCATAGCCCTGGATACCCACCCCGAGCCGCGCGGCGTTCATCATGATGAACATCGCCGCGAGGCCCTTGTTCTCCTCGCCCACCATATAGCCGGTGGCGCCGTCGTAATTGAGCAGGCACGTGGCATTGCCGTGGATGCCCATCTTCTTCTCGATCGAGCCGCAGGTGACGGCGTTGCGCTTGCCGGGATTGCCGTTCTCGTCGAGCAGGAACTTGGGCACGATGAACAGCGAAATGCCCTTGGTCGAATCGGGCGCGCCCGGGGTCTTGGCCAGCACCAGGTGGATGATGTTGCTGGTCAGGTCATGCTCGCCGGCGGAAATGAAGATCTTGGTGCCGGTGATCGCATAGGTGCCATCGCCATTGGGCACGGCCTTGGTGCGGATCATTCCGAGATCGGTGCCGCAATGCGGCTCGGTGAGGTTCATCGTGCCCGACCATTCGCCCGAGACCATCCTGGGCACATAGGTCTTCTTCTGCTCCTGCGAACCCTTGGCCAGGATCGCCGCGATCGCCCCGTTGGTAAGGCCCGGATACATGGCAAAGGCCTGGTTGGCAGTGGCGGCATATTCCTCGAGCACGAAGGCGAGCACATGCGGCAGGCCCTGCCCGCCGAACTCCTCGGGCTGGGCGAGCGTGCCCCAGCCGCTTGCGACATAGGCCTGATAAGCCTCCTTGAACCCCGGCGGGGTGGTGACCGAGCCATCCTCGTGCCGGGTGCAGCCATGCGCGTCGCCGATCTGGTTGAGCGGCGCGAGCACCTCGGCGCAGAACTTGCCGGCCTCGTTGACGACGCTGTCGATCACGTCGGGCGTGGCGTTCTCGAAGCCCGGAAGATTGCCGTAGCTCGCAAGGTCGAGCAGTTCGTTGACAACAAACCGGGTGTCGCGGGTGGGCGCGGTGTAAGTCGGCATCGGTCGTTCCCTTGAATGAACAGGCTGGATTGCTTGGCAGGCGTAGATGCGGCGATGGCCTAGGCCGAGGGGGCAGGCCCCAGCTTCTCGATCATCGCCACGAATTCGGTCAGTTCCTTGATCGAGGAATCGATGTCGTCGCGCTGCTTTTTGAGCTTGGCGATATGCGCACGGCATTTCTCGATGGTGACGCGCCGCTGCTCGACCCGGCCATCGCCAAGGTCGTAAAGGTCGATCATCTCGCGGATCTCGTTGAGCGAGAAGCCGACATTCTTGGCGCGCATGATCCAGGCCAGCCGGGCACGGTCGCGCTTGGAATAGACCCGGGTGAGCCCGACCCGGGCCGGGCTGATCAGCCCCTCGTCCTCGTAGAAGCGCAGCGCCCGGGCGGTGCAGCCGAATTCCGAGGTGAGATCGGAAATGCTGAACTGCTCGCGCGCGTGCTTGTCGGGCCGATCGAGGTGGGCACCCTGGTGGCGCGGTTCGGCAGCCGCATCGGCCTTGCCGGGGGTCTCGTCTTGGGCGGGAGCACTGGCCATGCCCTCCCCCTTACCTTCCCTTTACGTGAGCGTCAAGTTTTGACCTTTACGAGAACAGGCCCGTCCGCGCCGTGCACCAGCGCGCGGTAGAAGCAGCTTGCCGCACCCGTGTGGCAGGTCGGCCCGGCGGGGCGGGCGCGGATCACCAGCGCGTCCTGATCGCAATCGACGAGGATCGATTCGACCATCAGCACATGGCCCGAGGTCTCGCCCTTCATCCACAGCTTGCCGCGCGAGCGCGACCAGAAATGCACCCGCCCGCTCGCCAGCGTTGCCTCGAGCGCCTCGGCGTTCATGTGCGCGACCACCAGCACCGCGCCCGAGGCATGGTCGGTGACGACCGTGGTGATCAGCCCATTGGCATCGAATTTCGGGGCAAAGACGCTGCCCTGCTCGCGCTCGGCGTTGGTCAAGGAATGATCGCTCACCTTCCGCCTCCCCGGCTCCTCATTGCGGCACAACTGGCATCAAGCGCCGCTCATGCGCGGATTGTTGCAGCTTCACAACAGCACGCGCAAAAAAATCCGCGAAGCTTCGCAGCCATCTTTCGCGATCGTGCTGTCGGTGAAACAAGAGCGCCAGAACCTTCGCAAGGGGTTCTCCACCAGACACAGGCACCGCCTGGTGCCAGGTTCGGGGGGTGATCAGCGGCCAGGCTGGCAGCGGGGTGCCAGCGGCGCTGATCGAACGATGAGGGACACGATCCCGGTGGCCAAGTCAGGGGGTGGCTACCCAAGCCCGGCAAGGGCGGATCGGCTCTGTTTCGTCACGTCGCGCCCGGGGTCTTGATGGCCCCGGGCGTTGTGTTTTGCGGGAAGCCCCCATCCGCCCCCGCCTCGACCCGGGCGAAACAGGCGACGGCAATGCGCGCTGGGCCTGCCGCGCGCAGCGCGGCGATGCAGGCGCGGCTGGTGGCGCCGCTGGTGAGCACGTCATCGACGAGAATCACCGTCCGTCCGGCCACCCGACGCGCCTGCCGCGGCGCGAGTCGAATCGCGCCCTCAAGCACCGCCGCGCGCGCGGCGCGCCCCAGCCCGCCAAGACGCGGGGTGCGGCGCGGCCGCTCGAGTGCGTCGAGCAGCACCTCGCCCTTGCCGAGCCGCGCCAGCTCGCGCGCCAGCAGCGCCGCCTGGTTGAACCCCCGCTGCCACAGCCGCCAGCGATGGAGCGGCACCGGGATCAGGAGCGGCGGGGCCTCGCCGGGAGGAGGCAACGGCAGCCGCGCCGCGATCAGCTGCGCCAGCAGCCGCGCCAGGGCGGTGCGCCGGCCGTGCTTGAACGCCAGCACCAGATGCCGCGCGGTCGGGTTGTAGAGCGTGGCGGCATAGACGGGCACGCCCTGCGCGCCTTCCTCAATGAGGCCGCCGGGCAGATCGAGCAGGGCCCAGCAGGCGGCGCACAGCCCCGTCTGGCTGGCAAGCGCCTCACCGCAGCAAGGGCAGCGCGGCGGATAGACGAAGTCCACCAGCGGAGCGAGCGCCTCGACAAGATCGGCGATCGTGGCCATGGCGCAAGCTCTCGCACGGCTTGCGCCGCGCTGGCAAGCGCGGCAGGGCGGCTGCGATGACCACGCCGCACGTGCCGCAGATCTTTGCCGAACGCCGCCGCCAGGCCCGGCTGGCGCGCGCCGCGGCACGCCAGCGCCAGCGCGAGGGTGCGGCGTGCTTCCTGATCGAGGAGATCGGCGCCGACATGATCGAGCGCCTCTCCTTCCTGCGCCTCACGCCCATACGCGCGCTGGTGATCGGTCCCTGCCCTGCCCCGCTGGCCGCCCATCTTGCGCGGGGCGGCACGCCGCCGCTGATCGCCGAGCGGGCCGATCCTGCCTTGCCGCTGGAAGGCGGCCCCTTCGACTTCATCGGCGTGATCGGCCAGCTCGATGCCGTCAACGATCTTCCGGGCGCGCTCATCCAGATCAACCGCGCGCTCGCCCCCGGCGGGCTGGCGATCGCGAGCTTCCTCGGCGGGCAGAGCCTCGCGGCGCTGCGCGCGGCGATGCTGGCCGCCGAGCCGGATCGGCCCGCGGCCCGGCTGCACCCCATGGTCGATGCCCGCGCCGCCCCCGCCCTGCTCCAGCGCGCCGGGTGGAAGGATCCGGTGGTTGACAGCCACGTGCTGGTGGCGCGCTATGCCAGTCTCGAGCGGCTGGTTGCAGACCTGCGCGATCAGGGGCTCGGCAATGCCCTTGCCCGCCCGGCCCCGCCGCTCGGCCGCGCCGCCCTCGCCCGGGCCCGCGTCGCCTTTGGCGCCCGGGCCGAGGCCGACGGCAAGGTGCGCGAGACCTTCGAGATCATCACCCTCACCGGGCGGCGCGCGCGCGCCGGCACCTAGCCTGCCGCCAGCGCTGCCTGGGCTGCCGCGAGCCGGGCAATCGGCACCCGATAGGGCGAGGCGCTGACATAATCGAGCCCGACCCGCTCGCAGAAGGCGATGCTCGCCGGATCGCCGCCGTGCTCGCCGCAGATGCCGAGCTTGAGCTCGCTGCGGGCCGCGCGCCCGCGCGCTGCCGCCAGTTCCACCAGCTGACCCACCCCTTCGACATCGAGGCTGACGAAGGGGTCGCGCGGGAAGATGCCCTTGTCGACATAGACCGAGAGGAACCGCGCCGCATCATCCCGGCTCACGCCCAGCGTGGTCTGGGTGAGATCGTTGGTGCCGAAGGAGAAGAACTGCGCTTCCTCGGCGATCTCGCCGGCCATCAGCGCCGCGCGCGGCAGCTCGATCATGGTGCCGACGAGGTAATCGACGCGGGTGCCGGTCTCGCCAAACACCGCCTCGGCCTCCCTAGCCACCAGCGCCTTGAGCAGCGTCAGCTCGCGCCTCGTGGCCACCAGCGGGATCATGATCTCAGGCAGCGGCGCCGCCCCGCTCGCCTGCTTGACCGCGCAGGCCGCCTCGAAGATCGCGCGGGCCTGCATCGCGTAGATTTCCGGGAAGGTGATCCCCAGCCGGCAGCCGCGGTGGCCGAGCATGGGGTTGAACTCGTGCAGCTCGGCCGCCCGGCGCTTGAGATGATCGACCCCGAGGCCGGTGGCATCGGCAAGCTCGGCAAATTCCTCGTCGGCATGGGGCAGGAATTCGTGCAGCGGCGGATCGAGCAGGCGGATCGTGCAAGGCAACCCCGCCATGACCTCGAAGATGGCGATGAAATCGCCGCGCTGCTCGGGCAGCAGCTTGTCGAGCGCGCGCCGCCGGGCGGCCTCGTTCTCGGCAAGGATCATCTGCCTGACCAGCGAAATGCGCGAGGCTTCGAAGAACATGTGTTCGGTGCGGCACAGGCCGATCCCCTCGGCCCCGAACTGGCGCGCCATGCGGCAGTCCTCGGGCGTCTCGGCATTGGTGCGCACCTTCATCCGGCGGATCGCATCGGCCCAGCCCATCAGCGTGCCGAAATCGCCGGCCAGCTCCGGCTCGACCGTGGGGACGATCCCGAGCATCACCTGACCGGTGGCGCCATCAAGCGTGATGGCATCGCCTTCCTTGAGCTCGGTGGTGCCGATCCTGACGGTGCGGGCAGCGCGATCGATCGAAACGGCGCCCGCGCCCGAAACGCACGGCCGGCCCATGCCGCGGGCAACCACCGCCGCATGGCTCGTCATCCCCCCGCGCGCGGTAAGGATGCCCTGGGCGGCGTGCATTCCGTGAATGTCCTCGGGGCTGGTCTCGACCCGCACCAGGATCACCTTCTCGCCCCGCCCGGCCCATTGCTCGGCGGTGTCAGCATCGAGCACGATGCGTCCTGCCGCCGCCCCCGGCGAGGCGGGCAGGCCGGTGGTGAGCACCTGGCGTTCGGCCTTGGGATCGAGCGTCGGGTGAAGCAGCTGATCGAGCGCCATGGGATCGACCCGGCGCACCGCCTCGCGCTGGTCGATCAGGCCCTCGTGCACCATGTCCACCGCCATCTTGAGCGCCGCCTTGGCGGTGCGCTTGCCCGAACGGGTCTGGAGCATCCACAGCTTGCCGCGCTCGACGGTGAACTCGATGTCCTGCATGTCGCGGTAGTGGCGCTCGAGCAGGTCGAAGACGCGGGCGAGTTCGGCATAGGCTTCGGGCAGCGCCTCTTCCATCGAGGGCGCCTTGGCCCCGGCCGCCTCGCGTGCCGCACGGGTGAGGTATTGCGGGGTGCGGATGCCGGCGACCACGTCCTCGCCTTGGGCGTTGATGAGATATTCGCCGTAATAGGCGCGCGCCCCGGTGGCCGGATCGCGGGTGAAGGCAACCCCGGTGGCGCTGGTCTCGCCCATGTTGCCGAACACCATCGCCTGCACGTTGACCGCCGTGCCCCAATCGCCGGGGATGTCGTTCAACCGCCGATAGACCTTGGCGCGCTCGGAATCCCAGCTTTCGAACACCGCCCGGATCGCGCCCCACAGCTGCGCGTTCACGTCCTGCGGAAAATCGTGGCCCAATTCCTCGGCAACGATGCGCTTGTAGGCGCCGACGAGCGCCTGCCAGTCCTCCGCCGCCATCTCGGTATCGTTGATGAACCCCTTGTCTTCCTTGGCGATCTCGAGCGCTTCCTCGAACAGCCCGTGATCGATCCCGAGCACCACATCGCCATACATCTGGATGAAGCGGCGGTAGGAATCCCAGGCGAAGCGGGCATCGCCCGAGGAGGCAGCAAGGCCCTCGACCGTCGCGTCATTGAGGCCGAGGTTGAGCACCGTGTCCATCATCCCCGGCATCGAGACCCGCGCGCCCGAGCGCACCGACACGAGGAGCGGGTTGGCCGGATCGCCAAAGCGCTTGCCCACCGCGGCCTCGATATGGGCCATGGCGGCAGCGACCGCATTCTTGAGCTTGTCCGAGAAATCGCCCCTATCCTTCAGATAGGCAATGCATTCCTCGGTGGTGATGGTGAAGCCCGGGGGCACCGGCAGGCCGATGCTGGCCATTTCGGCAAGGTTGGCGCCCTTGCCGCCCACCACGGCCTTGTCCTTCTGGCGCGGATCGGAATGGTCGGCGTTGCCACCGAAGGGATAGACGGTCTGCACTTCACCTCATCCTGTCAAACCCGCGCCCGGCCCCGCGCGATGGGCGGGGACGGACAGGGGTAACGCGAAACTCATCCCTCGATGCGACTGAAATCGGCAACCCGGTGCACCGCATCGCGGAAACGGGCGAGCAGGGCAAGCCGAGCCGCGCGCTTGCTGGCATCGGGATCGTTGACGGTCACCTCATCAAAGAAGCGGTCGATGGGCGCGCGCAGGGTGGCAAGCGCGGCCATGGCCTCGGTGAAGCGCTCGTCCGCCACCGCCGCCTCGGCGCGGGGCGTGGCGGCAGCGAGCGCGTCGATCAGCGCCTGTTCGGCCGGTTCGGGGGTGTAGGCAGCAGAAGCCTGACCGCCTGCGGCCGCGAAGCCCTCTTTCTTGAGGATGTTGGCGGCGCGCTTGTAGCCGGCGAGCAGGTTCGCCCCGTCCTCGGTGGCGATGAAATCCTGCAACGCATGGACGCGGGCGAGCAGGCGCACGAGATCGTCCTCGCCGCCGAGCGCAAAGACCGCATCAATGAGGTCGTGCCGCACCCCGGCCTCGCGCTGCTGCACCTTGAGGCGATCGGCGAAGAAGTCGAGAATGAAGAGTGGAAGGTCAACTTCACCTCCACCAAAACCCGAACCATCACCAGCGCCTCTACCAAGTGCTTCAAGAGATTGCTGAGAAATCAGGATATTCTGCGCTTTAGCAACGCTTCCTAGCAAGCCAAAACGTAGACCATTCTCATTGACAAGTCGAATGATTGCCAATGCGGCTCGACGAAGAGCAAAGGGATCTTTTGATCCTGTCGGATACTGCTCGATACGGAAGAATGCTGTGATCGTATCCAGCTTATCCGCCAAACTCACCGCCACCGTCACCGGCGCGGTGGGCACGTCATCGCCCTGGCCAACCGGCTTGTAGTGATCGCGGATGGCGTCTGCCACTTCGTCGGGCAGTCCTTCGGCGCGGGCGTAGTAGCCGCCCATCAGCCCCTGGAGTTCGGGAAACTCGCCCACCATCTCGGTGACGAGATCGGCCTTGGCGAGCCGCGCGGCCTGTTCGGCGAGCGCGGGATCGGCCTTGACGATCCCCTCCTCGCACAGCCAGCGGGCGAGCTTCGCCACCCGCTCGACCTTGTCGGCAAGCATGCCGAGCTTCTCGTGGAAGGTGATGCGCGCGAGCTTCTCGGCGTGCACCGCCAGCGGGGTCTTCTGGTCCTGCTCCCAGAAGAAGCGCGCATCGGACAGCCGCGCAGCGAGCACCTTGCGGTTGCCGTCCACCACCACCGCCGGATCGCGCGCGGCGATATTGGCCACACACACGAAGGCATCGGCAAGCCCGCCCTCGGGACGCTCGCAGACGAAATATTTCTGGTTCATCCGCGCGGTGAGCTGGATGACTTCGGGCGGCACATCGAGGAAAGCGGGATCGAAGCGGCCGATGAGCGCCACCGGCCATTCGGTCAGCCCGGCATTCTCGACCACCAGGCCCTCATCCTCGAGAAGAGTGAGGCCCGCCTCGGCAGCCGCCTTGCGCGCGCCTTCGCGGATGAGGCCTTGCCGCTCCTCATGGTCAACGATCACGTGGGCCGCGCGCAGCGCCGCGGGATAATCGCCAACCCGGGCAATGGTGACGGGGCCCGGCGCGTGGAAGCGGTGACCCAGCGTGGTGCGCCCGGCAACAATCCCGCCGACCTCGCAGGGCACCACCTCGTCATCGAGCAGGGCGAGAATGGAGGTCAGCGGGCGCACCCAGCGCAGCGAATCGGGCTTGCGCGATGCTGCCCCCCAGCGCATCGACTTGGGCCACGAAAAATCGCGGATGATCGCCGGGATCGCTTCCGCCAGCACCGCAGCGATCGGGAGCCCCGGCCGATCGATCACGGCAAACCAGGTCTTGCGGCCCTTGACCGCACGCAGCTCGAGCGCTTCGCGGGCCACGCCGTTCTTGCGGCAGAAGCCCTCGATCGCGGCATCGGGCGCGCCTTCGGGCGGGCCCTTGGCTTCCTCGCGCACCGCCTCGGTGGCGAGCGGCAGGCCGCGCGCGATCAGCGCCAGCCGGCGCGGGGTGGACCACACGGCAAGCTCGCCGGGCACGACCCCAACAGCCTCGAGCGCGCGCCGGAACAGCCTTTCAAGTTCACCCCGCGCGCCGGCCTGCATCCGCGCCGGGATTTCTTCGCACAGGAGTTCGAGCAGGAACTCGGCCATCACACGAGGCTCCAGCCCGGGTGGCGCGCCTGCCATTGCGGCGCCATCATGCTGGCATAGGCCTCGCAGCTCGCCCGGGCGAGATCGCGCACCCGGCCCATGTAGCTGGCGCGTTCCTGCACGCTGATCACCCCGCGCGCCTGGAGGAGGTTGAAGATGTGGCTGGCCTCGACCGCCTGTTCATAGGCCGCGATCGGCACGCCCGCAGCAAGGGCATTGCGGCATTCGGCCTCGGCCATGGCGAAGGCCTTGAACAGCCCCTCGGTATCGGCGACCTCGAAGTTCCACTTCGACATCTGCCGCTCGTTCTCTAGGAACACCTCGCCGTAGCTTACGCCCTCGGCATTGAAGGCGAGGTCATAGACGTTGTCGACCCCCTGGAGATACATCGCCAGGCGTTCAAGGCCATAGGTCAGCTCGCCCGAGACCGGCTTGCAATCAAACCCGCCCATCTGCTGAAAGTAAGTGAACTGGGTAACTTCCATCCCGTCGCACCACACTTCCCAGCCCAGCCCCCAGGCGCCCAGCGTGGGGCTTTCCCAGTCATCCTCGACAAAGCGGATGTCGTGCGCCAGCGGATCGATGCCGATCGCGGTGAGGCTGTGCAGATAGAGATCCTGAATGTCCGCCGGCGAAGGCTTCAGGATCACCTGATATTGGTAATAGTGCTGCAGGCGGTTGGGGTTTTCGCCATAGCGCCCGTCGGTCGGGCGGCGGCAGGGCTGGACGAAGGCAGCGTTCCAGGCTTCCGGACCAAGCGCGCGCAGCGTGGTGGCGGTGTGGAAGGTGCCCGCCCCCATGCGCATGTCATAGGGCTGGAGAATGAGGCAGCCATGCGCGCTCCAGAAATCGTGCAGCGTCAGGATCATGTCCTGGAACGAACGCGCCGGGTCGCGGGCTGGCGGGGCAAAGGCTGGCAGGGCACTCATGGCGGCTCGCCATGGCCGAAGCCCCTGCAAGCGTCAATGCCGCAGCGCAGCACACAATGGACGGATCGCCCCTACAGCCGGCGCGCAAGCGACAAGGTCAGACGAAAGCGACAAAAAGTCAGGTCTGCTTGACATAGTCAGCGAATCACGACATATAGTCATGCATACCTGACATCTTGTCAGGTTTTCCTGATGGAGAACGCCGATGAGATCGCTGCAAGACCCGGTGACCTACAAGCGCTGGCAGGCGATCCTGCTGCTCGGCGCGAGCGGATTTGCCTGCGGCACCGTGCTGGCCCGGATCGCGGGCGCAATCGGGCTGTGATCGTGAAGAACCGCCTCAAGGTGCTGCGCGCCGAACGCGACTGGAGCCAGGCGGAACTCGCCGGGCGGCTCGATGTCTCGCGCCAGGCGGTCAACGCCATCGAGACCGGCAAGCACGATCCTTCCCTCCCTCTCGCCTTTCGCATCGCCCGCCTGTTCGGGCTGCGGATCGAAGACATTTTCATCGATGATGGAGACACCCCATGATGCTCCGCAAGCCTGAAGGCCTTGGCCCCGGCGAGGTGCGCAGCCGCCAACGCGCCCGGCGCCAGCTCGCCTATCTGCTCACCGCCGGCGCTGTCGGGGGCGTGATCGGCCTCATCACCGGCGCCTTCGACGAGGGTGATGGCAACCTGTTCGCCGGGAACTGGGCGGCGCTTGCGCTCGATCCGGCGGTGGCCATCCTGCTCGCGGTGCTGCTCGCCCTTGGCCTTGTCGCGCTGCCGCTTTACGGCTTTCGCACCATCGATGAGCTCAAGCGCGCGCAGAGCCTGATCGGCTTTACCGGCGGCGCCCTTGCGGTGCTGGCGGGCTTTCCGATCTGGGCGATGCTCCACGCCGGGGGGCTTGGCGCTGCACCCCATCCCTTCGGCGTGTGGCTGCTTGCCTTTGTCGGCATGGGCCTGTCCTATCTCTACGCGCTCTGGCGGCATTGACCGCAAGAATGCCACCTTCCCTGTTTTCGCCTGCCCGTCCCCTGAACCCCATGCCTGCTCGATGAAAGGAACTGCCATGAAACTGCGCCACCTGCTTGCCCTTGCCGCCGCGCCCTTCGCGCTGCTCGGCGCCCCCCCGCTCCTCGCCGAAGCGCCAAACGCCACGCTCACATCGCCCTCCGCCCCTGCGAGCGGGCCGGCACTGTGGAAGGTGGCTGACGAGGACACCACCATCTACCTGTTCGGCACGGTTCACGTGCTGCCCAAGGACACCGAGTGGTATGACCAGGCGATCGCCACCGCGCTCGAAGGCTCGGACATCATCGTCACCGAGATCCCGATGGACGCCGATGCCCAGGCCAAGGCCCAGCAGCTGACCATGGCGATGGGCCTGCTGCCTCCCGGCACCACGCTGCGATCGCTGCTGACGCCGGAACAGAGCGAGACCTATACGGCCGCCATGGGCCGCATCGGCGTGCCGGTAGAGGCCTTTGATCCGATGAAGCCCTGGCTCGCCGGGCTCACGCTTTCGATCCTGCCGCTGATGCAGCAGGGCTATGATCCCAACGCCGGGGTCGAGAAGGTGCTGCTCGACAAGGTGCCCGAAAAGCCGCGCGGCGCGCTCGAGACGCTCGAGTTCCAGCTCGGCATCTTCGATGAGATGCCGCAGGAGGCCCAGATCGCCTTCCTGATGGAGGCCGCCGAAGGCATCGACGAGGCCAAGCCCATGCTCGACCGCATGGTCGCCGAATGGCTCAAGGGCGATGCCGATGCGCTGGCCGCGGTGATGAACGAGGGGCTCGACGATCCGGCGGTGGCCGAGGCGCTGCTCTACAAGCGCAACGCCACCTGGGCCGAGTGGATCGATGGCCGGCTCGATCAGCCAGGCACGGTGTTCATCGCGGTTGGCGCCGGGCACCTGGCTGGCCCCAAGAGCGTGCAGGATTACCTTGCCGCCAAGGGGATCGCCACCGCCCGGGTGAAGTGAGCAAGGCCGCGCCCGCAATGACCGCATGGCGCTGGGGCGGGTGGATCGCGGCGGCCCGGCAGGGCCTGCGCGCCCTGCTCGCCCCTCCCCTCCGCCCGTCGCTGGCCCTCGCGCCGGCCCTCGCGCTTGCCCTTGCCGGGTGCAGCGGCGCTCCGGCGGGCGAGACCGCCGATGCCCCGCCGGCAAGCCCGCTGCTCTATGAGCTGGCCGCAAGCGATGGGAAGGTGGAGGGCTGGATGATCGGCACCATCCACGCCCTACCCCCCGGCACCGCGTGGCGCACCCCTGCGATCGACCGCGTCATCGACGCGGCCGATCTGCTCATTGTCGAGATCGGCCCGCCCTCTCCTACCGACCGCGACGCCTACGGCGCGTTGGCGCAAAGCCCCGGCCTCCCGCCGCTCGCTGCGCGCCTGCCCGCCGAGCTGCGCCCCGCACTTGCCGCCCTGCTGGAGCGCGGCGGGCGCGATCCGAATGGCTTTGCCACCGAGGAGACCTGGGCCGCCGCGCTGGCGCTTGCCCGCATCGATGCGCCGGGCAATCCGACGCTGGGGGTGGATCGGGCGCTGATCGCGGATTTCGCCGCGCGCCCGGTGCGCGAACTTGAGGGCCTGCGCGGCCAGCTTGCGATCTTCGACCGCCTGCCCGAAGCGCAGCAACGCGCGCTCCTTGCCGCCGTGGTGCGCGAGAGCGCGCGGCCCGGGCGCGATCCCGAGCGGCTGCAGCGCGCCTGGATCGCGGGCGATGCCGCGGCGATCGAACAGGCGACCCGCGAGGGCTTTCTTGCCGATCCGGCGCTGCGCGAGGCGCTGCTGGTGGCGCGCAACCGCCGCTGGGCCGCGGCGATCGCGCCGCTGCTGCAAGAGCCCCCGCGGCCGCTGATTGCGGTTGGCGCTGCCCATCTCGTCGGGCCGGAGGGGCTGGCGGCGCTGCTTGAGGCCAAGGGCTATCGCGTGCGCCGCCTTCCCTAAAGCGGTTGCCTTTGCGGCCGTCTGCCTCTAAGGGGCCGCGCTTCGGCGTTCCGGTCATCCCTGGAGGCGGTCCGCCGGTTTGATCAACCCGCATTCGAAAGGCACACGTATGAGCGAGACTCTTACCCTGCCGGCCGAAGCGCGCGAACGGGCTGGCAAGGGAGCCTCCCGAGCACTTCGCCGCGAAGGCCGCACGCCTGCCGTGATCTACGGCGGCAAGGAAGAACCCACCCTGATCCATGTCGAGCAGAAGGAACTGGTCCGTCTGCTGATGACTGGGCACTTCATGAACTCGATCGTCAATATCGAGATCGGCGGCAAGACCATCCGCACCCTGCCCAAGGACGTGGCCTTTCATCCGGTGACCGACCGGCCCACCCATGTCGATTTCCTGCGCCTGACCGGCGATGCCAGGGTGGAAGTCGCGGTGCCGGTGGTGTTCATCAACGAGGACAAGTCGCCCGGCCTCAAGAAGGGTGGCGTGCTCAACATCGTGCGCCACGAGCTTGAACTGGTGTGCCCGAGCGATGCCATCCCCGATGAGATCCTCATCGATGTCACCGGCAGGGACGTGGGCGATGCCATCCACATCAGCGATGTGACCTTGCCCCAAGGCGTGACCAGCGCGATCACCGACCGCGATTTCACCATCGCTACGCTGGTGGCCCCCTCGGGCCTCAAGAGCAGCGAGGCCGAGGCCGAGGCGGCATCGGAATAACCCCGGCGCGCCGCAACCCGAAAAGCGCCGGGCTTCGCCAGAGGCCCGGCGTTTCGCTTTGCGGGGCACAAGGCGAGAAGGCCAGTCATGCAGCTGTGGGTCGGCCTCGGCAATCCCGGACCGCGCTATGCGCTCAACCGGCACAATGTCGGCTTCATGGCGCTCGACGTGATCGCCGATATGCATGGTTTCGGCCCGGTGCAGACCCGGTTTCAGGGCTGGGTGCAGGAAGGGCGTATCGCCGGGCACAAGGTGCTGCTGCTCAAACCAGCCACCTTCATGAACGAAAGCGGCCGCAGCGTCGGCGAGGCGCTGCGCTTCTACAAGCTGACCACCCAAGCGCTCACCGTGTTCCACGACGAGCTTGATCTTGCCCCCTTCCGGGTCAAGGTGAAGCAGGGCGGCGGCCATGCCGGGCACAATGGCCTCAAATCGATCGACCAGCACACCGCCAGCCTCGGCGCCCCGGCCTATCGCCGCGTGCGCATCGGCATTGGCCATCCGGGGCACAAGGACCGGGTGACGGCGCACGTGCTCGGCAATTTTGCCCGCGACGAACAGGAAGACCTCGCCGCCATGCTCGGCGCAATCGCGGCGGAGGCCGAATGGCTGGCCAAGGCGGATGAGGCGCGCTTCATGAGCGATGTCGCGCTGCGCTTGCAGGCATAAGCCTTGCCTCCCCGCCTGCCCCAGCCCGGGACAGGCACCGACAAGCCCCGTGCACCGGCGCGGCCCTTGGCTTAGGGTGCAAGGCCACAGCTTGTGATCAATCGGGGACACTGCCAGCCATGCACGCCATCCTTGCCAATGCCTCCCGCACCGCGCTTCTGGGCGCGCTTGCGCTCAGCGCTTTCGGCCTTGCCGCTGCGCCCGCCCAGGCGATGAAGGAGCCGCCCAAGGAGCCGGTGAGCGGCAGCAGCTCCTCGGGTAGGTCTTCGGGCAGCAGCTCGGGCGGCACGGCGGTGCCTGAACCTTCGAGCATGATGCTCTTCGGCGCCGGGGCGGCGGCCTTCATGATGGCGCGCCGCCGCCGCGCCGCGGCCAAGGCCTGATCGCCCGCTGGCGGGCGGTTGAACCTTGCCCGCTCCTGCCGCTTGAGGCTTGCAGATCGGCGCCGAGCCAATAGGCTTGGTGCCATCTTGCCTTTGCCCAAGGGATCTGCCGCATGAGCCTTGATCGTCGCACCCTGCTCGCCGGTGCCGCCGCCACCTCTGCCCTGTTCACCGCCGCGCGCGCGGCCGCTGCCGAGCCGGTCTATCGCCCCGATCTCGACTTCAAGGGCACGAGCGTGCTCATCACCGGCTGTTCCTCCGGATTCGGGCGGCTGACAGCCGAACTGCTCGCGCGCCAGGGTGCCAAGGTCTTTGCCACCATGCGCCGCCTGCCGCGCAGCGAGGCCGAGGATCTTCGTATCCTCGCGCTCAACGAGCGGCTCGATCTTCAGGTGATCGAGATCGATGTCACCTCGGATGCGCAGGTGGCAGAGGGCGTCGCCCTGGCCGAACAGGCCGCCGGCGGCGCGATCGACGTGCTCGTCAACAATGCCGGAATCGGCATCACCTCGCCGGTTGAGGTGCAGGACATGGAGGCCACCCGGCTGATCTTCGACACCAATGTCTTCGGCCCCCACCGCATGGCCCGGACGGTGCTGCCGGGGATGCGCAAGCAGGGCAGCGGCCTCATCATCCAGATTTCCAGCCAGCTTGGCCGGGTGATCACGCCCTATTCGGGGCACTATTCGGCCACCAAGTTCGCGCTCGAGGCGATGAGCGAACAGCTCGCCTACGAACTGGTGCCGCACGGGATCGATGTTTCGATCATCGAGCCGGGCGGCTATCCCACCAGGGTGTGGGTCAACCGCAATGCCTATTCGAAGGCGCTCAAGGACAGGGCCGAGGCGCGCCATGCCGATGGCTATCCGCAGCAGGTCGCCGCGATGGGCACCGAGGATGGTTCGGGCCGCAGCAATGATCCGATGGACGTGGCCCGCGCCATCGCTGCGCTCATTGCGCTTGCTCCCGGCACCCGGCCGCTGCGCCTGCCGGTCTCACCCGGCACCAAGCCGCAGGTGCCGATCAACGAGGTCAGCGCCCGGGTGCAGACCGAATGGCTCGGCCCCACGCGCGCCGGGCCGCTGGTGCGCGCGGTGCACGCGCGCTGAGGCACTAGCCAGCCCGCACGCCCGCCGCTAAGGGGCTGCGCTTTGCCACCAGCCGAAAGTTTCGATCATGGGATTCCGTTGCGGGATCGTCGGCCTGCCCAATGTCGGCAAGTCCACGCTGTTCAATGCGCTTACCGAGACCCAGGCGGCGCAGGCGGCCAATTATCCCTTCTGCACCATCGAGCCCAATATCGGCCAGGTCGCCGTGCCCGACGCGCGTCTGCACAAGATCGCCGCGATCGCCAAAAGCGCCAAGGTGATCGAGACCCAGCTCGGCTTTGTCGACATCGCCGGCCTCGTCAAGGGCGCGAGCAAGGGCGAAGGGCTTGGCAACCAGTTCCTCGGCAATATCCGCGAGGTCGATGCCATCGTCCATGTGCTGCGCTGCTTCGAGGATGACGACATCCAGCATGTCGCGCACAAGGTCGATCCCCTGGCCGATGCCGAGGTGGTCGAGACCGAGCTGATGCTCGCCGATCTCGAAAGCCTCGAAAAGCGCGTGCCCGCCGCAGCCAAGCGCGCGACCGGCGGTGACAAGGAAGCCAAGGCCATGGCCAGCGTGCTCGGCCAGGCGCTCGAACTGCTGCGCGCAGGACAGCCCGCACGCCTGACCGAACCGAAAGACGATGAGGAAGCGCGCCTGCTGCGCCAGGCCCAGCTGCTCACTGCCAAGCCCGTGCTTTACGTCTGCAATGTCGGCGAAGCCGATGCGGCAAGCGGCAATGCCCTCTCCGAAAAGGTCTTCGCCAAGGCCGCGGCCGAGGGCGCCGAAGCGGTCGTGGTCTCGGCCGCGATCGAGGCCGAGCTCGCCGCCATGCCCGAGGCCGAGCGGGGCGAGTTTCTCGAGGCTCTGGGCCTTGCCGAAAGCGGGCTTTCACGGGTGATCCGCGCCGGATACAAGCTCCTGGGCCTCAAGACCTTCTTCACCGCCGGCCCCAAGGAGGCGCGCGCCTGGACGTTCCCGGCTGGGGCCAAGGCCCCGCAATGCGCCGGCATCATCCATTCCGATTTCGAGCGCGGCTTCATCCGTGCCGAGACGATTTCCTACGAGGATTACATTGCTTTCGGCGGCGAGGCGGGCGCGCGCGAGGCCGGCCGGCTGCGGCAGGAAGGCAAGGACTATGTGGTTGAGGACGGCGACGTGATGCTGTTCAAGTTCAACGTGTAATGCGCGCCGATGGACCTGTGCGATGGCAGCGATCGGCACGCTTGGCAACGCGACCGGCGCTGATACGGCATGGCGGCTGTGTGCTGCAGCGATGGCTGGGCTCAGCGCTGTCCCGGCTGCGGCAGGCGGCGGGGCGCATGTTGTCGATGACGACGCGGTGCTCGATGCCGGTACGTGCATTCCGAACAGTGGCTGACACTTTCAGGCGCGCATAACGGGCTGGTGACGGTCGCGCCTGCCTGCACGTTCAAGGCGCTGCCCGGCGTGGAGTTTGCCGCTGCGGTGCAGCACATTGCCGGGCCGGATGGCAGCACGACCACCCTCACCCCGGCGGCGAAGTGGAACCTGCGCCCGCATACCGAGGCGCCGGTGGGGGTAGCCCTGTCTGGGGCGATGGTTTGGAACACCGCTGAGGCGCGGGTCGAGGCGCTGCAATTCAACTTGCCGGTCTCCGTGCGCACGAGTGAGCGGCTGACGCTGCACAGCAATCTCGGGTGGTTCGTCACGCCCGGTAGCGATGATCGGCATGCGCTGTTTTGGGGGACGCAGGCCGAATATTTCATGCAGCCCGATCTGGTGCTGATGGGCGAAGTGTTCGGGCAGGATCGCGGCAATCCCGGCGCGCAAGGAGGGCTGCGCTGGGTGACGGACCGCGGCCGGACGGATGTTGATATGCTGGCGGGCCACAATATTGACGGATCGGGCGCGCATTCATTCACGCTTGGAGTGACGATCCGGCGTTAGTGCCGCCCGAACAGCTTCTCGACGTCTGCCATCGACAGCTTCACCCAGGTCGGGCGCCCGTGGTTGCACTGGCCTGAGCGCGGGGTCGCTTCCATCTCGCGCAAGAGCGCGTTCATCTCGGCCACGCTCAAGGCCCGCCCGGCCCTGACCGATCCGTGGCAGGCCATCGTCGCCAGCACCAGGTCGAGCCGCTCGGCAAGGAGCAGCGCACCGCTGTCCTCCTGCGCGCCGTGCCGGGCAATGTCATCGGCCAGGTCGCGCAGCAGCCGGGCCGAATCCGCCCCGGCGATCGGCGCGGGCAGCGCGCGCACCAGCATCGCCCCGGGGCCGAAGCGCTCGATCACGAGGCCATAGCGCGCCAGCCCCTCGGCAGCCTGCTCGAGCCGGTCGCAATCGAGCTCGTCCAGCTCGACCACATCGGGCACCAGCAGCGCCTGGCTGCGGCGCAGGGCCTCGTCCGCGCCGGCGGCGCGCAGGCGTTCGAGCACCAGCCGCTCGTGCGCAGCATGCTGATCGACCAGCACGAGGCCATCGGCGGCCTCGGCGATGATATAGGTGCCCGCCACCTGCCCGCGGGCGATGCCGAGGGGGTATTGGCGCGCCTCCTCAGGCAGCGGCGCGGCCGGTTCTGCACGGCCCAGCGGCGCTGCCGCCGCGAGCGGTGCCGGCGCCTGCCAGGCCGGGCGGGCCTCGCCGACTCCGCGGCGCGGGGCGCTCCAGTCGCGGCCCGAAAAGATGCTCTGGAGCAACGGCGCCCTTGCCGCCGGCGCCTCCTCTGCCGCTGGCTCGGCCTGCCAGCGCGTCATCGCCGCACGGTCAGGCCCCTGGGCGCTGCGCCGGTCGCCGGTGGCGAGCGCCTGCCTTAGCCCTGAGACGATGAAGCCGCGCACCCCGGCGGCATCGCGGAAGCGCACCTCGGTCTTGGCCGGGTGGACATTGACATCGACATCCTCGGGCGGAAGCTCGAGAAACAGCGCCAGCACCGCGTGGCGATCGCGCGCCAACGTGTCGGCATAGGCCCCGCGCACCGCCCCGGCGAGCAGGCGGTCCTTGACCGGGCGGCCATTGACGAACAGATATTGGTGATCGGCAACGCCGCGGTTCCAGGTCGGAAGGCCGGCAAGGCCCGAAAGGCGCATCACCCCGTGCGGGGTTTCGCGGGTGCATTCAATAGCAAGCGCATTGTTCTTCATTTCGGGCGCGACGATCCGGGCGATGCGGGTGGCCATGTCCTCGCCCGCCTGCAGCGCCAGCACCTGGCGCCGCGTGCCCTCGGCCAGGGTTTCAAGGGCAAAGCCGATCCCGGGCCGGGCCATGGCGAGGCGCCGCACGACATCGAGGCAGGCGGCATATTCGCTGCGGGCCGAGCGCAGGAACTTGCGCCGCGCGGGCACCTTGGCGAACAGCTCCTCGACCCGCACCCTCGTGCCGGGGGGCACGCCGGCCGGGCCATCGAAAACCAGCGCGCCGTGATCGACCACCCGGCGCCAGCCCTCGCCCGCCCCGGCCGGGCGGCTTTCGATGGTGAGGCGCGCGACGCTGGCGATGCTGGGCAGCGCCTCGCCGCGAAAGCCGAGGCTCATCACCCGCTCGATCGCGCCGTCCGCGCCGATCAGCGAATCGGGCAATTTGGAGGTGGCATGGCGCTCGAGCGCGAGGGCGATCTCGCCGGGCGCCATGCCGCAGCCGTCATCGACCACCTCGATCGCGCCAAGCCCGCCCTCGGCCAGCACCACCCCGATTCGCCCTGCGCCAGCATCGATGGCGTTCTCGATCAGCTCCTTGAGCGCCGCGGCCGGGCGCTCGACCACCTCGCCCGCGGCAATGCGGTTGACCAGATCGACGGGAAGGCGGCGGATTTCGGGCATTTGTCGCACGCTAACGCGCACCTGCCGCGATTTCGAGGCCAAGCGGGCGGAAATCACCAGCGCGATGGACAAATATTTTGGCGTTTTGCGCGCGGATTCGCTAGGCGCGGCGCTTGATGCAACCATCGGGCCGGTTCTCCCGCCGCTGCCGTTTCGGCACGCGGGAAGCGCCCCCACCCTGCCACCACTGGAACACCACCCAAGATGAGCTTCCTTTCCAATCTCTTCAAGTTTCGTTCCCACAACCTGGCGATCGATCTCGGCACCGCCAACACGCTCGTCTATGTCCAGGATCAGGGGATCGTGCTCAATGAACCGAGCGTGGTCGCGATCGAGACGATCAACGGCATCCGCCGCGTCAAGGCCGTGGGCGATGATGCCAAGATGATGATGGGCAAGACCCCGGACAGCATCGAGGCGATCCGCCCGCTGCGCGATGGGGTGATCGCCGACATCGAAGTCGCCGAGCAGATGATCAAGCACTTCATCCAGAAGGTGCACGGCAAGAAGAGCATGTTCCGCTATCCGGAAATCGTGATCTGCGTGCCCTCGGGCTCCACCTCGGTCGAGCGCCGCGCGATCCGCGATGCCGCATCCAACGCCGGGGCATCGAACGTGCACCTCATCCTCGAGCCGATGGCAGCGGCGATCGGGGCGGACATGCCGGTGACCGAGCCGGTGGGCAGCATGGTGGTCGATATCGGCGGGGGCACCACCGAGGTCGCGGTGCTCTCCTTGCGCGGGCTCGCCTACACCACCTCGGTGCGCACCGGGGGTGACAAGATGGACGAGGCGATCGTCTCCTACGTGCGCCGCCACCACAATCTCCTGATCGGCGATGCCACCGCCGAGCGGATCAAGAAGGATTACGGCATTGCCGTCACCCCCGAGGACGGGGTGGGCGAGACCATCACCTTGAAGGGCCGCGATCTCGTCAACGGCGTGCCCAAGGAAATCACGATCAATCAGGCGCATATTGCCGAGGCGCTGTCCGAGCCGATCGGCGCGATCGTCGAGGGCGTGCGCATCGCGCTCGAGAACACCGCGCCCGAACTGGCTGCCGACATCGTCGATCAAGGCATCGTGCTCACCGGCGGGGGGGCGCTCATCCGCCGGCTCGACGAGCACCTGCGCGAGGAGACGGGCCTTCCCGTCTCGGTCGCCGAGGATCCGCTCACCTGCGTTGCCATCGGCACGGGCCGGGCGATGGAGGACCCGGTCTATCGCGGCGTGCTGATGACCGCGTGAGCCGGTTCGGCAATGAGGCCGGGCTGATCTGGCAGAAGGGACGACAAGGCCATGGCGCCCCCCGCTAAGCGCCTTTCGGGCTTTTCGAAGAAGGCACAGTTCTCGCTCTTCACCGGCTATCTCCTGGCCGGTGCGGGCGCCCTGCTGGGCCTCGCGCTGCTCGCGCTCTCGCTGTGGCAGCCGGCCGCCTTTGCCCCCTTGCGCGGCGCCGCGCGCGATGTGGTCGCCCCCGCCGGCGAGGTGAGCGCGGCCACCCGCGGCGGCGCGCAGGGACTTGTCGCCGGCATCGCCGCCTATCTTGACGCCGGGCGCCAGAACGCCCGCCTGCGCGCCGAGGTGGAACTTGCCCGGGTGCGCCTCGCCGAGGCCGAGGCGATCAAGGCCGAGAACCGGCGCCTCAAGGGCCTGCTTGGTCTTGCCGAAGATCCGGTGCGCCCGATCGTCACCGCGCGGCTCGTCGGCTCGAGCGCCACCAGCGCCCGGCGCCATGCCTATCTGGGCGCAGGCTCGCGCCAGGGGGTTGCGCCGGGAATGCCGGTGGTCTCCGATCGCGGCCTCATCGGGCGGGTGCTCGAAACCGGGCTGATCTCCGCGCGGGTGCTGCTGCTCACCGACAGCGAGAGCGTGGTGCCGGTGCGCCGCGCCCGCGACGATGTGATCGCCTTTGCCGAAGGCCAGGGTGACGGGATGCTGCGCATCCGGCTGGTCAATCTCGGGGTCAACCCCTTGAAGCCCGGCGACCTCATGGTGACGAGCGGTGCCGGCGGCTATTACCGGCCCGGGGTGGCGGTGGCGGTGGTGGCGCGGCTCACCCCTGATGGCGCGATCGCCCGGCTGGTGGCCGAACCTGCCGCGACCACCTACGTCGCGGTCGAGCCTATCCATCAGCCCGCCGCGGTGGCGGTGCTCTCCGGCGCCCCGCTCAGCGCTGCCGATGCGCCGCAAACCCCGCCGCGCCCGACCCCATCGCCCGCAAGCGGCACCAGGAATGCCAGCCCATCAACAGAGGCGGCCGGGGAATGATGGCCACGCGCGGCCCACGGGCGCGGGGCACCACCTATCGCCAGCAGATCAACCGGGCGCCTTCACCCTGGCGGGTGCACAGCGTGCCCTATCTCTCGATCATGCTCGCTTCGGCCCTGCCGGTGCTGCTGATCGCCGACGTGATGCCGCTTGCCCCCCCGCTCGGCTTCATCATGCTGCTGGCCTGGCGGCTGGTGCGCCCCGGCCTGCTGCCGCTCTGGGCCGGGCTGCCGCTCGGCGCCTTTGACGATCTGCTGAGCGGCCAGCCCTTCGGCAGCGCCATCCTGCTGTGGTCGCTCGCCATGATCGCGATCGAGCTGATCGAGGCGCGCTTTCCCTGGCGCGATTTCTGGCACGACTGGTTCACCGCCGCGGTGCTGCTTGTCGCCTATTGGCTCGCCTGCCTGCTGCTTTCGGGCGCGCCGGCGACCCGGGCCATGCTCGAAGTGGCCTGGCCGCAGGCCTTGCTGTCGGTGCTGCTCTATCCGATATTGGCGCGCATGGTCGCCCGTCTTGACCGGTTCCGTCTCGCCCGGGCACGCAGGATCGACTGATGAAGATCCCGTTCCTGTCGCGCGGAGCCGAGCGCCCCGTCCGCCATGTCAGTGCCTCGATCCTGCGCAGCAGTTTCGAGCGCCGCGCCGTGCTGATCGCCGGGATTCAGGGCGGCATCGGGGTGCTGCTGGCATTGCGGCTCGGCTATCTCGCGGTGGCCGAGAACGAGAAATACCGGCTGCAATCCGAAAGCAACCGGGTCAACCTCACCCTGATCCCGCCGCGGCGCGGCTGGATTCTCGATCGCAACGGCGCCCCGCTCGCCTCCAACCGCGCCGATTTCCGCGTCGATGTCATCCCCGAGCGCCTCCGTGACCCGGAAGGCACGATCGACCAGCTCGGCGAGCTCCTCGCGCTCGCGCCCACGCGCATCGCCGACATCAAGCACAAGCTCGCAAGCGCGCGCGGGTTTCAGCCGGTCGAGGTCGCAAGCGGGCTTGATTACGAACAATTCGCGGCGCTCAGCGTGCGCCTGCCCGATCTGCCGGGGGTGGTGCCCCAGCGGGGCTTCTCGCGCTTTTATCCCACCGCTTCGAGCGTCGGCCACCTCATTGGCTATGTCGGCCCGGCCTCGGCCGAGGAATATGAGCAGGATCCCAATCCGCTGCTCTACACACCCGGTTTCAAGATCGGCAAGGATGGGCTTGAAAAGCAGTTCGAAAAGCAGCTGCGCGGCATTCCGGGCGCGCGCCGGGTCGAGGTCACGGCGGGCGGGCGGATCGTGCGCGATCTTGAAACCCGCGAGGACGTGCAGGGCAAGGCGGTGCGCCTGACCATCGATGGCCCGCTGCAGGACTATGCCGCGCGCCGCATCGGACTTGAAAGCGGCTCGGTGGTGGTGATGGACTGCCGCACCGGCGACCTTCTGTGCATGGCCTCGATGCCGAGCTTTGATCCCAATTCCTTCTCCGACGGGATCGGCGGGGTGGAATATGCCATGCTGCGCGAGGACGAGCGGGTGCCGCTGCGCAACAAGGTCTTGAAGGGCCTCTATCCCCCCGGATCGACGGTCAAGCCGATGGTCTCGATGGCGCTGATGGAAGCGGGCATCGAGCCGGAGGAAACCGTGTTCTGCGGCGGCGGGCTCAGGGTCGGCAACCGGGTGTTCGGCTGCTGGAACCGGCGCGGGCACGGCCAGGTCAACATGGCCAAGGCGATCTACCAGAGCTGCGATGTCTATTTCTACGCCATGGCCCAGCGCATCGGCATGGACCCGATCGCGGCAATGGCGCGGCGCTGCGGCATGGGGCAGGAATTTCCGCTGCCGGTGGTCAGCCAGTTCTACGGCACCGTGCCCGATCCGGCCTGGAAGCTGAAGAAGTGGGGGCGCGAATGGCAGACCTTCGACACGGTCAACGCCACCATCGGCCAGGGTTACATGCTGGCGAGCCCCCTGCAGCTGGCGGTGATGGCCGCGCGCCTTGCCACCGGCCATCACGTGATGCCGCGGCTCACGCTCGACACGCGCCCCAAGGGGTTCGACACCATCGACTTTCCCGCCGAGCAGGTCGCCTATGTCAGGAAGGCGATGAGCGACGTGGTCAACGGCCCCGGCACCGCGGGGCGGGCGCGCCTGCCGATCGAGGGGGTGCAGATGGCGGGCAAGACCGGCACCGCGCAGGTCGTCTCGCTGTCGATCTCCAACGGCAAGTCGGGCCCGTGGAAATACCGCGACCACGGGCTGTTCATCTTCTTCGCCCCCTATGACAATCCGCGCTATGCCGGGGCGGTGGTGATCGAGCACGGCGGCGGATCGGGCGCGGCCTACCCGATCGCGCGCGACGTGATGACCTTCATGTTCGATCCGGCCAAGGGGCTCGAGGCGCTGCGCGCGCTTGAGCAGCAATGGGGCGGCACCGCGCAGCAGCGGCTCGAGGCGCGCTATGCCGCCTATGCTGCCGCGCGCGGGGCGACCATCATCCGCCCGCCGCGGCGCGAGCAGGAGATCTTCGACCGGGTCGAGGCCGAGGCGCGGCTGGCCGCGGCCCAATCCGAGGCGATCGCCGAACAGGTGATCGCGCCGCGGCCCGAGGCCAACCCTGCCGCTTCGCCCCAGCCGGGTGAGCCTCGCCCCGCCACCGAGGCCCCTGCCGCCGCGCCCTCCCGGTTCCCGCGCGCGGAGACCGACCGATGAGCACCCTTGCCGCGCGCGGGATCGTGCCCGAGCCGATCGCACGCCAGCCCTGGGAGATGCTGATCCCGCTGCTGCTGCTCACCGGCTTTGGCGGGCTGGTGCTCTATTCGGCCGGGGGCGGCGCGATGATGCCCTTTGCCCTGCCGCACTTCCTGCGCTTTGGTGTGTTCGCGGTGATGGCCTGGGTGATCGCCGCGCTCTCGCGCCCGACGATCGACATGCTCACCTATCCGGCCTATCTCGCGGTGCTGCTGATGCTGCTCGCGGTCGAGATCGTCGGCGCGGTCGGCGGGGGGAGCCAGCGCTGGCTCGAGCTTGGCCCGATCCGTATCCAGCCTTCCGAGCTGATGAAGCCCGCGGTGGTGCTGGCGCTGGCGCGCTTTTATGCAATGTTGCCGAGCGGGATGATCGGCACCTGGCGATCGGTGGTGCCCGCCGGGGTGCTGATCGCCCTGCCGATCGGCCTCGTGCTGATGCAGCCCGATCTGGGCACCTCGGTGGCGATCGCCTTTGGCGGGGTGGTGGTGATGTTCCTTGCGGGCCTGCCCCTGTGGTGGTTCCTGCTGGCGGGCGGGGCGGCGGTGGCGGCAGCGCCGCTCCTCTATTTCTTCGCCCTCCATGATTACCAGCGCGCCCGGGTGACCACCTTCCTCGACCCCGAGAGCGACCCGCTCGGC
Source organism: Erythrobacter cryptus (assembly GCA_046297575.1). Classification (GTDB taxonomy): domain Bacteria; phylum Pseudomonadota; class Alphaproteobacteria; order Sphingomonadales; family Sphingomonadaceae; genus Erythrobacter; species Erythrobacter cryptus_A. The sequence goes on along the minus strand of JBKBHR010000019.1, from coordinate 14,256 downwards.
GCGGGCTATCACATCGCCCAGTCGAAGATCGCGATCGGCTCGGGCGGGATTTTCGGCAAGGGCTTCAACAACGGCACCCAGAGCCATCTCGATTACCTGCCCGAACCGCACACCGATTTCGTCTTTGCCACCATGGCGGAAGAATGGGGGCTGGTGGGCGGGCTGTTCGTGCTGGCGATGTATGCCTTGATCCTGCGCTGGGGATGGAAGGTGGCGGGCGAGGTCGAGGACCGCTTCAGCGCGCTGCTTGCCGCAGGGGCAACCGCGACGATCTTCTTCTATATCGCCATCAACCTGCTGATGGTGATGGGCATGGCCCCGGCCAAGGGTATCCCGCTGCCGTGGATGAGCCACGGCGGCTCCTCGATGATGACCAACATGATCTGCATCGGCCTCTTGATGATGGTCAACCGCTGGAACCGCGAGGCCCCGCGCCGCGGGCTTGTGACGTGATCGGGCGCAGCGGCGAATAGGCCCTTGCCATCGCGCGGCAAGGCGCTAAATGCGAGCGCCTCACGCGAATCGGGCTTGGCGCAGCGGCGTCTGCCCTCGCGAATTCCGACCGGATCGGAATGGACGCATAGCTCAGTTGGTAGAGCAGCTGACTCTTAATCAGCGGGTCCTAGGTTCGAGCCCTAGTGCGTCCACCATCCGCACCCAGCCTCTCCCCTGAACATTGTCGGTCCTGGCTGCGCGGCACGCGCTGTGGCGCGAGGCGTCCTGCGCATGGGGGCGTGGGGCTCACCCGGCTTGCCATCACACCAGAATGTGATACGGCAGAGCCATGAACACATCGGTCATCACACGCATCCGCGATCTCGTCACATCGGGCAGCATGACCCGCGCCGGGCTCGCGCGCGCTGCCGGGCTTCATGCCAACACCCTGCGCGACTGCACCGAGCCGGGCTGGAACCCCACCGCCGAAACCCTTGCCAAGCTCGAGGCCTTTCTCGCGGCCACCAGCGATCGCCCGGTGCTCGCCAGCATCGAGGAGATCATCGACGAGGCGCGCAACGGGCGCATGTTCATCCTCGTCGATGACGAGGACCGCGAGAACGAGGGCGATCTCGTCATCCCGGCGCAGATGGCAACGCCCCAGGCGATCAACTTCATGGCCACCCACGGGCGCGGGCTCATCTGCCTTGCGCTCACCCGCGAGCGGGTCGAGCAGCTCGCCCTCACCCCGATGAGCCGCACCAACCGCGAGGCGATGCAGACCGCCTTCACCGTCTCGATCGAGGCGCGCGAGGGGGTGACCACCGGCATTTCCGCGGCGGATCGGGCGCGCACCATTTCGGTCGCGATCGATGCCAGCAAGGGTCCGGACGATATCGTCACCCCCGGCCATGTCTTCCCGCTGATGGCCCGCGATGGCGGCACGCTGGTGCGCGCCGGCCACACCGAAGCGGCGGTCGACATCTCGCGGCTCGCCGGGCTCAACCCCTCGGGCGTGATCTGCGAGATCATGAACGAGGATGGCACCATGGCGCGGCTCGATGATCTCATCGGCTTTGCCCGCAAGCACGATCTCAAGATCGGCACCATCCGCGATCTCATCGCCTACCGGATGCGCCACGACCACCTGGTCGAGCGCCTGTCCGAGCGCGCCTTCACCTCGGATTATGGCGGGCAATGGCGGCTCATCACCTATCGCAACAAGATCGAGGGCAACGAGGCCTATGTGCTGCTGAAGGGCCATATCGTCCCCGGCGAGCCCACCCTCGCCCGCGTTCACCCGATCTCGGTCTTCGATGATGTGCTCGGCCGGCCCGGGCCAAGGAAGCGCACGCTCCAGCGGGCAATGCAGGCGATCGGCGCGCATGGCTCGGGGGTGATCGTGATCCTCACCGGGCGCATCGGCACCGGCGAATGGCAGCCGGGCGAGGAACAGCGCAATATCGGCATCGGCTCGCAGATCCTTGCCGATCTCGGCGTCACCGAGATGATCCTGCTTTCCAACAGCCGTCCCGATCTGGTGGCGCTTGAAGGCTATGGCCTTGCCATCAAGGACTTCCACCCGATTCCGGAGTAACCCCCATGGCCGATATCCTCATCGTCGAAGCGCGCTTCTATCCCCACCTCAACGACATGCTGATCGCCGGGGCGCGCGGCGTGCTCGAGGCCGCGGGGCACACAGTCGAGGTGCTCACCGTGCCCGGCGCGCTCGAGATCCCGGGCGCGATCGCGCTTGCGGCCGAGGCTGATCGTTATGACGCCTTCGTCGCCATCGGCGTGGTGATCCGCGGCGAGACCTATCATTTCGAGATCGTCGCAGGCGAAAGCGCAAGGGGGATCATGGCGCTGACGATGGACGGCATCGCCATCGGCAACGGCATCCTCACGGTCGAGAACGAGGCCCAGGCGCAGGTGCGCGCCGATCCGGCGCAGAAGAACAAGGGCGGCGAGGCGGCCAGGGCCGCGCTGGCGCTGATGGCGCTGCGCGAACGCTTCGGTTGAATGCCCATCCCTGATTCTCTGTACGCAAGACGTTGAGGGTAACCCCCATCCCTGTCATTCACGGCCTGTAAGGATTAACGATCTAAGTTAATCGATACCTTCTATGTTCCCACCGCAGTTGGATGCCAAACAGGTGGTGTGTCTGGGCGAGGGAGGAAGTTGTCATGGTCGACAGAGAAAACCGACGATTGGCCCTGAAGATTGCCACGATCCTCGAGCAACAACTCGCGGCGCTTGACGCAATTGGTGCGCATGTTCCAGCGGCTTACGTCGATGCAGCCATCCAGCACCTCCATCGGAATCACATAAAGCGTTAATTTCGCGGATGAACCAGAGCTATATCCTCGATTAGCTCGACCGAAAACTGGATCAGTATTTTTGCTTAGTTAGCTTGGACATTGCCTTCGATGGAAGCGAGGTTCTACAATTAGACCGAGTGGACGGGGCAGCTGTGGGAGCGCAAGCATGGATATCTCCGACCAAGAGCAGTTCGGCCTTGCATCGGCGAACGCATCAGAAACCAATTTCTCCTACGAGCCGTTAATCACGGAGTTGCTGGAGATCGCAGAACGACTGCGTGAGGCAAGTATGGCTGGAGCATCATCGTCGCGCCCAACTGCTGCTCGGCAGGAATCGGGGGCGCAGTCTTCGCTCCTCGCCCTTGCCCGCAAGCTCTATGCGCTCAGGCGCAAGCGCGCGGCGATCTTCGGCCACGCTGACCTGTTCGGCGAGCCGGCCTGGGATATCCTGCTCGATCTTTACATCGCCCATGGCGAGGGCAAGCCGGTCTCGGTCTCGAGCGCCTGCATCGGCTCGGCTGCACCCTCGACCACCGGGCTGCGCTGGCTCGGGGTGCTGGTCGATGTGGGCCTGGTGCTGCGCGAGCACGATCCGGCCGATCAGCGCCGGGTGCTGGTGCGCCTCAGCGATGAAGGAAAGGCGGCGATGGAGCGCTTCCTCGCCGCTGCCGCCGCCGCGCTCGGCTAGGGCGCGCCCCGCGGCAGCGCCGCTCCCTCGCAAGCCAGCCCGTCAGGCGCGCGCACCGAAGCAGGCCCGCCCGGCATAGGCGGCGCTGTCGCCCAGCTCCTCCTCGATGCGGATCAGCTGGTTGTACTTGGCCAGCCGGTCCGACCGGGCCAGGCTGCCGGTCTTGATCTGGCCGCAATTGGTGGCCACCGCCAGATCGGCGATGGTGGCATCCTCGGTCTCGCCCGAACGGTGGCTCATCACGCAGGTATAGCCCGCCCGGTGCGCCATATCGACCGCGGCGAGGGTTTCGGTGAGCGTGCCGATCTGGTTGACCTTGACCAGCAGCGCATTGGCAAGGCCGCGCGCGATCCCCTCCTTGAGCCGCGCCGGGTTGGTGACGAACAGATCGTCGCCGACGAGCTGCACCTTGCTGCCGAGCCGGGCGGTCAGCGCGGCCCAGCCATCGAAATCATCCTCGCTCATCCCGTCCTCGATCGAGCGGATCGGATAATCGGCGCACAGCCTGGCAAGATAATCGGCCATCTCCTCGCCCGTGAGGCTCAGGCCCTCGCCCGCGATCGCGTAGCGGCCCTCGCGGTAGAACTCGGTTGCCGCGCAATCGAGCGCAAGCACGATATCCTCGCCCGGGGCAAAGCCGGCCTTGGCGATGCTCTCCATGATGAGGTCGAGCGCGGCGCGGGTGCTGGCAAGGTTGGGGGCAAAGCCGCCCTCATCCCCCACGCTGGTCGAAAGCCCCTTTTGCGCCAGGCCCTTCTTGAGCGTGTGGAACACCTCGGCGCCCCAGCGCACCGCCTCGGCCAGGCTCTCGGCGCCCACCGGCATGATCATGAATTCCTGGATGTCGATGGGATTGTCGGCATGCTCGCCGCCGTTGATGATGTTCATCATCGGCACGGGGAGCAGGTGCGCCGAAACCCCGCCAAGATAGGCATAGAGCGGCAGGCCCCGGGCATTGGCCGCGGCCTTGGCCACCGCGAGGCTGGTGCCGAGCAGGGCATTGGCGCCGAGCCGCCCCTTGTTGGGCGTGTCGTCGAGCGCGACGAGGGCCAGGTCGATATCGCGCTGGTCCTCGGCGTCGAAATGGCCGGTGAGCAGATCGCGGATCTCGGTGTTGACCGCCTCGACCGCGCGCAGCACCCCCTTGCCGAGATAGCGCGCCGGATCGCCATCGCGCAGCTCCACCGCCTCGTGCGCGCCGGTCGAGGCGCCCGAGGGCACCGCCGCCCGGCCGAAGCTGCCATCTTCGAGCAGCACATCGACCTCGACCGTGGGATTGCCACGGCTGTCGAGGATCTCGCGGGCGTGGATGTCGATGATGGCGGTCATGTTTGGCTCCCGCAGGAATGTGTTGTAGGGTTCTAAGACACTTTGGACGCTGCGATTCTGGGATCGCCCGTGCGCCCGCCGCCTCTATGCGCCGCCACGCAAGCGCGCAAGCGGGGGTGCGAGCGGGGTTCCCCGCGCGAAGCTTCGCGGCGCCCGCCACAACCGGAAGACAGGAGAAGCCCATGGCCGAGACCACCCCCGAAACGCCCCCTGCGCCCAAGCGCCGCAAGCGCGCGGAAAGTCCGGCCAAGGGCGCTCCCGCCGCGGGCAAGCGCGCTGCCAAGGCCGATCCGCTCAAGACCGGCGCCACTGCCCGGAGCGCCGATGCCGCTCCCGTGGCCGAGGCCAAGGGCCGCTTCAGCGCTGCGCTCGAGGAGGCCAAGGCCGGCGCTGCGGCGCTCAGGGCCGAGGCCGAAAGCCGCCTTGCCGCGGTGGGCGGCGAGGCGCGCGAGAAGGGCAGCGATCTCGTCGGCGAGGCGCGCGCCCTAGGCCAGCAGGCGCTCGGCAAGGCCGGGGAACTGGCGCAAGAGGGCAAGCAGGTGGCGAGCGATGCCATCGCCTCGCTGGGCAAGGTGGTGGGCGAGGTCGCCCCCCAGCTCGACGAGAAGGTCGGCGAGCAATATGGCGACTATGCCCGCAAGACCGCGCGCGCGCTCAAGGAAACCTCGGCCAGGCTCGAGGCCAAAAGCGTCGAGGAACTCGGCGAGGATGCCCGCGCGCTGGTGCGCAAGAGCCCCGGGATCGCGGTCGGGCTGGCGGCGGTCTTCGGCTTTGTCCTTGCCCGCCTGCTCGGCGGGCGGCGCGGCTGAGCGCTGCCTTGCTGAAGGCTGGACGGGCAGGCAGCGAGGCGATGCACGAGAGCGAGCCCGGCGCGGCCCCCACGCCGCAGGAGCACGCCGCCGAACCCGGCCCCGATGCATTGGGTGAGGCAGCTGCGCCCGACGGCGAGGCCGGTGGCCTGCGCGCCGATCTTGCCGCGCTTGTCGATGATGCGCGCACCTATGCCGAGGCCGAGATCGCCTTCCAGAAGACCCGCGCCGCGCTTGCCGGCAAGGCGGTGGGGCGGGCGCTGGTCGCGCTGGTGCTGGCGCTGCTGCTGCTCAACCTCGCACTGATTGCGCTGGCCGTGGGGGCGGTGATCGCGCTCGCCCCGCTGGTGACGATCTGGGGCGCGATCGCGATCGTCGTGGGGGTGCTGCTGCTGGGGGTCGGCGCTTTGCTCTTTGCGGCCTTGCGCGATGGCCGGCTGCTTGCCGCGCTGTTCGGCCCGGGAGAGGCGCCGTGACCCGCCTGCCCGAGGACTTCATCGCGGACCGGCGGCTGCGCGATGCCGCGCGCGCGCTGCTGGCCGATGATCTGGCCCGGCTGCGCGCGGCGCTGGCCGAACAGGGGATCGCGGCGCGGGTTTCGGCCGAGGTGCGCGCCACCATCGGAGCGCGCATCGCTGCCGGGGCGCGCGACGTGCTCGACGAAGCGCGCTGCCTTGCGGCTGACCACAAGGGGGTGCTGGCGCTCCTCGTGGGGGCGCTGGTGCTGTTGCTCGCGCGCGGGCCGATCGCGCAATGGCTGTTCGGATCTGAGGATGAGGAGGCCGAGAGCGATGCGGCCAAAGCCGTCGCGGACGAAGGCGCAGCGCCCCCTGCCCCGGCCGCGCCTGCCGATCCCGCCGCTCCCGCCCCAGCCACGCTTGCACCAGAAGGAAACCCCGCATGAACGCGCCCACCCCGCTTCCCGCCGATCACCGCCGCGATGCGCTGCGCGCCCGGATCGAGGCGGCCGAACGCCGCAATGCCGCGCGCAGCCTTGGCGATCAGGCCCGCGCCGCTGCCAGCGCCGCGGCTGACTATACCCGCGCCCATCCGCTCACCGTGATCGGCGGGGCGCTGGCGCTCGGGCTCGCGCTCGGCCTGCTCACCCGCCCGGGGCGCACCCTTGCGGCAAGCGCGCTGGCCGGCACTGGCAAGGCGGTGCGCGGGGCCGGGAGCGGGGCAGCCAGGGGCGTGCGCCGCGCGGCTTCCTTGACCGGCAGCAGGCTCGGCCGGCTGCTCGGCGAGGCGGCGATGGCATGGGTGCTCGCGCTCATCGATGAGGCCATGGCCGCCGGGCGCGAGGGGCAGGAGCGCGCCCAATCCCTCGGCGCGGCGGCGGGCGCCAAGGCCCAGGCGCTCGGCGCGGAGGCCGCCGCCAGGGCTGAGGTGACCAAAAGGCGTGGCGCGGCGCTTGCCCGCCATGCCCGCAGCGCCGCGCGGCGCGCCGTCCGCGAGCTTGCCGCCAGGCGGCAAGACTGAGCCGCAGGGCCGAGACTTGCGGCGGCGCGCGCCTGCGGCTAGGGGCGCCGGCGCAAAACCTCTCCCGCAAAATCCCCCAACAAATCCTCCCCAAGGTGAACAAGATGGCAGAAACCACCCCACCCCAGCGGCTGCACCTGGTGATGGGCGGCCGGGTCAAGGACCCGCGCGGCTTCGAATTCCAGGATCCCGAGAGCATCCACGTCGTCGGCGTGTTCAGCTCCTATGAGGCCGCGGTCGATGCCTGGCGCGCCCAGGCGCAGCGCACCGTCGATGATGCCGAGATGAAATATGTGGTGGTGCACATCCACAAGCTGCTGACGCCCGAGGACTGAGCCGCAGGGCCCCGCGCCCGCGCGCGCAGGGCGCCGTGCGGGCCTGATGTTTCACGTGAAACATAAAAAGAACGGGCAAAGCCCGGGCAAAGCTGCGCCAAAGCGCGGGCAAGGCGCGGGGGCAGCGTGCGAGGCCAAGGCCCTCTCTAGCGCAACGCCGCGATGGTCGCCGCCACGCCCACCGCGAGCAGCGCCACCACCGCCCGGGCGCGGCGATCGGAGCGGCGCGCGTCCCAGCGCTCCTCGTCGAGCCACCAGCGGCCCTGCCCGTCGGTGCGCAGCACATCGGCGCCCTTGAGCCGGGCAAAGGCGCGCGCCTCGGCAGCGCCCCTCGGGGCATAGGCAATCGCATCGGCCATGCTCACCGCCCCGGCCGCGCGGAAATGCTGCGCGAGGCGCCTCTCGGCGAGCGGACGCAGCGGCGGGAGCGCCATCGACCCTGGCGCCCGCGCCTTCAGATGAACTCGATCTTCTCGACGAGGTAGAACTTCTCGCCCGAAGGCACGGTGACCTCGATCTCGTCGCCCACCTGCTTGCCGATCAGCGCGCGCGCCAGCGGCGAGTTGTAAGAGATGCGCCCCTTCTTCGCATCGGCCTCGGTTTGGCCGACGATCTGGTAGCGCACCGGCTTGTCATCCTCGTCAAGCAGGGTGACGGTGGCGCCGAAGATGATCTTGTCGCCCGAAAGCGTGGTGGGATCGATGATCTGCGCCCGGCTGACCTTGTCCTCGAGCTCGGCGATCTGCGCCTCGATCTGGCCCTGGCGTTCCTTGGCGGCGTGGTATTCGGCATTCTCGGACAGATCGCCATGGGCGCGGGCTTCCTCGATCGCCTCGACGATCTTGGGGCGCTCCTCGCGCAGCGCCTTGAGATCGGCGGTGAGCCGCTCGTAGCCCTCGGCCAGCATCGGGACCTTTTCCATCGTCGCCATCGTCATGCCTTCTCGTCTGTCGTGAGCACCCCTCCCGCCGCGCCGGACAAAGCCCGCGCTGCCGCCCGATCACGACGGTAAGCGCTGCCTGCCGATTGGGGGGAAGTGTCAATCACCTGCCATAATAGTCCTGCAGGCTGCACACTTCAAGCTGATCGGGGCGGATCGCCGCGATCGCCGCGGCCACCGCGAGCGAGGCGGTGGCGGTGGTGTAATAGGGCACCCTGCCGGCCAGCGCCGCCTGGCGGATCGATTGCGAATCGCGCAGCGACTGCCAGCCCTCGGTGGTGTTGAAAATGAGCGCGATCTCGCCATCGATGATCTTGTCAACAATGTGCGGCTGGCCCTCGGCGACCTTGTTGACCCGCTCGACCGCCAGCCCCTGCTCGGCCAGATAGGCTTGCGTGCCGCCCGTGGCGATGACGCGAAACCCGTGCTCGATCAAACGCTTGACCGCAGGGACCATGACCGGCTTGTCGCTGTTCTTGACGCTGACGAACACCGTGCCCGATTGCGGCGGCACCATCCCGGCGCCGAGCTGCGACTTGAGGAAGGCGGCCTCGAAGCTGGTGTCGATCCCCATCACCTCGCCGGTCGATTTCATCTCCGGGCTGAGCACCGGATCGGCGCCGGGGAAGCGGCTGAAGGGGAACACCGCTTCCTTGACCGCGATATAGGGCAGATCGCGGCGGAACGGCGGGAAATTGCTCAAGGGCTCGCCCGCCATCACCCGCGCGGCGATCTTGGCCACCGGCTGGCCGATCGCCTTGGCGACGAAGGGCACGGTGCGGCTGGCGCGGGGGTTGACCTCGATGAGATAGACCACCCCGTCCTTGACCGCGAACTGAATGTTCATCAGCCCCTTGACCCCAAGGGCAAAGGCCAGCGCCTCGGCCTGGCGCTCCATCTCGGCGATGATCGCGCCCGGCAGCGAATAGGGCGGCAGGGTGCAGGCGCTGTCGCCCGAATGGACCCCGGCTTCCTCGATATGCTGCATCACCCCGGCGATGCGCACCTCCTTGCCATCGCACAAGGCATCGACATCGCATTCGATCGCATCGCGCAGATATTGGTCGATCAGCACCGGGGAATCGCCCGAAACCGTGACCGCGGTGGCGATGTAGTCATCGAGCTGGGCTTCGGAATCGACGATCTCCATCGCCCGTCCGCCCAGCACATAGGAAGGCCGCAGCAGCACCGGATAGCCGATGCGCGCGGCCACCGCGGCGGCCTCATCACGGCTGCGGGCGATGCCGTTTTCGGGCTGCCGCAGCTTCAGCTTGTTCACCAGCTTGGCAAAGCGCTCGCGGTCCTCGGCAAGGTCGATGGCATCGGGCGAGGTGCCGAGGATCGGGATGCCGGCATCGGCGAGCGCCTGGGCGAGCTTCAACGGCGTCTGCCCGCCGAACTGGACGATCACCCCGACCAGCTCGCCGCGCGATTGCTCGACCCTGAGGATCTCGAGCACGTCCTCGGCGGTGAGCGGCTCGAAATAGAGCCGGTCGGAAGTGTCGTAATCGGTCGAGACGGTCTCGGGGTTGCAATTGACCATGATCGTCTCGAACCCCGCCTCGGCCAGGGCGAAGCAGGCATGGACGCAGGCATAATCGAACTCGATCCCCTGGCCGATGCGGTTGGGCCCGCCGCCGAGGATCACGATCTTGCGGCGATCGGAGGGCGCGGCCTCGCATTCGGCTGCGCCAAAGCTCGGCGCCTCGTAGGTGGAATACATGTAAGGGGTGATCGCCTCGAATTCGGCGGCGCAGGAATCGATGCGCTTGAACACGGGAAAGACCCCGAGCCGGTGCCTGAGCGCGCGCACCTCGGCGGCGCTGGTGGCCCCGGCCATGGCGACCAGCGCATCGTGGAGCAGGCCCGAGCGCTTCGCCTGGGTTTCGGCCAGCCCCCCGGCCACCCCCACCGAGCGCACCGCGAGCGTGGCAAGGCGCCGGTCGGAAAAGCCCATGGCCTTCAGGCGCCTCAGCCCCGCCGCATCGATCGGCAGGCCCTCGCGCTGCACGTGCTGTTCGGCGGCGATGATCTCGGCGATCTGGCGCAGGAACCAGGGATCATAATGGGTGACCGCGGCGATCTCCTCGACGCTCAGCCCCTCGCGGAAAGCCTGGCCGACCTTGAGCAGCCGATCGGGGGTGCGCCGGGCGAGCGCGGCGGTGATCACCTCGCGCGGCTGGCCCTCGAGTTCGGGCACGCGGTTGAAGCCATCGAGCCCGGTCTCGAGCCCGCGCAGCGCCTTTTGCAGGCTTTCCTTGAACGAGCGCCCGATCGCCATCACCTCGCCCACCGATTTCATAGAGGTGGAAAGATCGGTGGGCGTGCCCTTGAACTTCTCGAAGGCAAAGCGCGGGATCTTGGTGACGACATAGTCGATCGTCGGCTCGAAGCTCGCCGGGGTCGCCCCGGTGATCTCGTTGGTGAGCTCGTCGAGGGTATAGCCCACCGCCAGCTTGGCGGCGATGCGGGCGATAGGAAAGCCGGTGGCCTTGGAGGCGAGCGCCGAGGAGCGGCTGACGCGCGGGTTCATCTCGATCACGATCAGCCGCCCGTCCCTGGGGTTGACGGCGAACTGCACGTTGGAGCCGCCGGTCTCCACCCCGATCTCGCGCAGCACCGCGATGCTGGCCGAGCGCATGATCTGGTATTCCTTGTCGGTGAGCGTCAGGGCCGGGGCGACGGTGATGCTGTCGCCGGTGTGCACCCCCATCGGATCGACATTCTCGATCGAGCAGACGATGATGGCGTTGTCCTTGGCATCGCGCACCACCTCCATCTCGAACTCCTTCCAGCCGAGGAGCGATTCCTCGATCAGGACTTCATGGGTGGGCGAGGCGGCCAGGCCCTCGGCGACGATGCGGTCGAACTCGGCGCGGTTATAGGCGATCCCGCCGCCGGTGCCGCCGAGGGTGAAGCTGGGGCGGATGATCGCGGGCAAGCCGGTGCGCGCGAGCACGGCGCGGGCCTCCTCGAGCGTGTTGGCGACGCCCGAGCGCGCGCTTTCAAGCCCGATCCGGTCCATCGCCTCGCGGAAGCGCTGGCGGTTTTCGGCCTTGTCGATGGCATCGGCCTTGGCCCCGATCATCTCGACGCCGTATTGGGCGAGCACGCCCATTTCGTCGAGCTTCAATGCGCAATTGAGCGCGGTCTGCCCGCCCATGGTGGGCAGCAGCGCATCGGGCCGCTCCCTGGCGATGATCTTGGCGACGATCTCGGGCGTGATCGGCTCGATATAGGTCGCATCGGCAAACTCCGGATCGGTCATGATCGTCGCCGGGTTGGAGTTGACGAGGATGACGCGGTAGCCTTCCTCCTTCAATGCCTTGATCGCCTGGGTGCCGGAATAGTCGAACTCGCAGGCCTGGCCGATGATGATCGGGCCGGCGCCGATGACGAGGATCGAGGAGATATCGGTTCTTTTGGGCATCAGGTGTCCTGCTCGGCAAAAGCGAAGGAGAGGCGGGTGTAGCGGTTGACGAGCGGCAGCACGTCGGGGCGCGAGGCGGCGCTGCCGAAGATGAAGGTGCAGTTGCGGCGGATGTCGATGAGCCGCGCGCCATCGCGGGCCATGACATAGGAGAGCACGTAATAGCTGCGCGGGGAATCGCGCCGCCCGATGACATCGAAGGTCTTGATGGCCCCGCGCGCCGCGGCGCGGGTGTCGCTGTCGATGAAGCCCTCATCGCGGCGCTGGCGGGCAACGGCGCGGTGGCGCGCGGCGGGATCGAAGGCGGCTTCGTCAAACGGGCCTTCGCTCGCGGCGATGCGGCAATCCATGCGCCCGGCGACGGGATGGCGCGAGGCCTCGTCATGGAGCACCGGGCGCCAGAAGCTGACGAGCGGCAGCCCGCTCTCGCCCGATGCCTCGACCCGCACCGCACCATCGCCCTGAAAGGCAACCCCGGGGACAAGCTCGACCCCGGGCCATTCAGCAAGCGGACGCGGGGTCATCGCCGGGTTCTGGGCAAGCGCGGGGGCGGCGAGGATCAGCGCAAGCAAGGGCAAAGCGGTGCGCCTGTTGCTCACCCCAACATCCCCACAAACTTCTCGAACAGGTAGAAGCTGTCCTGCGGCCCCGGGCTCGCCTCAGGGTGGTATTGCACCGCAAACGCCCGCTTGCCCTTGATCGAAATGCCGCAATTGGTGCCGTCGAACAGGCTCACATGGGTCTGCTCGACATGCGCCGGCAGGCTTGCCGCATCGACCGCAAAGCCGTGGTTCATGCTGGTGATCTCGACGAGGCCGGCGGTCTCGCCCCACCCTTCCCCGACCCGCTGCACCGGGTGGTTGGCGCCGCGGTGGCCCTGGTGCATCTTGATCGTCCGCGCGCCCGCGGCAAGCGCGAGGAGCTGGTGGCCGAGGCAGATGCCGAACAGCGGCACATCCGCCTCGAGCAGGGCGCGGATCACCGGCACGGCATATTCGCCCGTCGCCGCCGGATCGCCCGGGCCGTTGGAGAGGAACACTCCGTCGGGCTTCAGGGCCATGATCTCGTCAAAGCTGGTGCGCGCGGGCACCACCGTCACCCGCGCCCCGGCGCGCGCGAGGTTGCGGAAGATATTGTCCTTGGCGCCGTAATCGATCGCCACCACATGCGGGCGGGCATCGAAGGAGGCCCGGCCATAGCCCTTGCCCAGCCGCCACGGCCCGCCCTCCCAGCGCTCGGGCGCCTCGCGGGTGACGCGGATGGCAAGGTCCATGCCCTCAAGCCCAGGCCATTCGGCCGCGCGCCGCTGCAGCGCCGGAATATCGAACTTGCCATCGGGGGCATGGGCGATCACCGCATTGGGCGCGCCCGACAGCCGGATGCGGCGCGTGAGCGCGCGGGTATCGACGCCCGAAAGGCCGATCTTGCCCTGGCGCGCCATCCAGTCGGCAAAGCGCTCGATGCTGCGGAAGTTGGACGGCTCGGTCACCTCCTCGCGCACCACGCAGCCCACCGCGCCTTCGACCCGGCTCTCGATATCCTCGGGATTGGCGCCGACATTGCCGATATGCGGGAAGGTGAAGGTGACGATCTGCGCGGCGTAGGAGGGATCGGTCATCACCTCCTGATAGCCAGTCATCGCGGTGTTGAAGCACACCTCGCCCACGGCACTGCCCACCGCGCCGAAGCCGCGGCCCCAGATCGCCGTTCCATCGGCCAGAACGAGGACTCCGGTCGCGCCCGGGGGCTGCGCAAGCGAAGATGCGGGGTCGGCCATGGGGCGCTCCGTTACAGGTGATCCGGCGATGGTGCTAAGTTTCGTCCGCTAGGCGCCGCCGCCCGCCCCGTCAACCTAGGCTTGGCCTGCGCTTTGCGTTAGAGGCGCGCGCCAGCACAGCCTTCCACAGGAATGAGACACGCATGATCAGGGATGACATCAAGGCCGCGACGATCGCGGCGATGAAGGCCGGCGACAAGGCGCGCACCGCGGCGCTGCGCCAGATCGCCGCCAAGATCAAGGACCGCGACATCGAGGAACGCACCGCCGCCACGCCCACCCCCGATGACGCGCTGGTGACCGGCGTGCTCCAGAAAATGGCCAAGCAACGGCGCGAATCGATCGAACTTTACGAGGCCGGCGGGCGCCCCGAGCTGGCCGCGGCCGAGCGCGCCGAACTCGCGGTGATCGAGGAGTTCCTGCCGCGGATGATGGACGAGGCCGCAACCGCCGCCGCCATCGCCGCGATCAAGGACGAACTGGGCGCGACCAGCATCAAGGACATGGGCGCGGTGATGGCGGCGCTCAAGGAGCGGCACGGGCCCGCGCTCGATGCCCGACTGGCGAGCAGCCTCGTCAAGGCCGCGCTCGCCTAGGTCCTGTCTGCATTCATCTTAACCAATCGAGTGCTGAGATGAGGAAGACAAAGCCCATGAAGCTGGTCAGCGTCTTCTCGCAGCGCAGGGCGATCCTGCGGAAGCGTTTGATCCGCT
>JBKBHR010000018.1:0-54181 GCA_046297575.1 Erythrobacter cryptus | reverse complement strand
GGATCAAACGCTTCCGCAGGATCGCCCTGCGCTGCGAGAAGACGCTGACCAGCTTCATGGGCTTTGTCTTCCTCATCTCAGCACTCGATTGGTTAAGATGAATGCAGACAGGACCTAGTCGGCAGCGAGCAAGGTGAACCGCCGGCCTGGAATTTCGAGCACCAGCCGGCCCGCCTCTTGCGTGGTGATACGGGCCTGTGACCCGCCGAGCGCGGCAAGATCGGCGGCGAAGTTCGGCCCCGGGCAGGCCATGCGGGTGCTCGCCACCGGGCCGATGGATAGGATTGCGGCGCCGCCTGCGCCTGCATCGAGGCTCCAGCGCGCCCGGCCGCGGTTGCAGTCAAGCTGAAGGATGAGCGCCCCGCCCTCGAGAAAGCCAAGGCTGTGGCGCCGGGCTTGCGCCGGATCGAGCAGGGTGATGCGGCCTTCGGCCTCGATCGTCGCAAGCTGCCAGCGCGTGCCGGCAAGCGGGCTCGCCTCGGGAAGGCTCATGCATCCTGCGAGGAGGACGGCGAGGGCAAGAAGGATGGCGGCAGGTTTCATCGCGCGAATCTCCGGCCTTGTGGCCTCTGTCTGCTTTGGGACGCCGGGCCTGAACCGCAGCCGACCATCCGCCCCGCCGCTTGCGAAAAGGCCGCCGGAGCGCAAACCCCGGCGGCCCTTCTCCATGCGGTCAAGCGCGATCAGGCTTCGCGGGTGCCGGTCAGCGGCATCGCGCCGAAGGCCCCGGCATTGACCGAACCGGTCAGCGTGTCACCCTCGATCGTCGCTTCGCATTCGAGCGTCATCGGCATCGGCACGGTCATGTTCATCGACCACTTGATGGTGTTGCCCGAGATGGTGCCGCCGGTGATGTCCATCGAGCCGAGGCTGCCGACCATCGAACCGCTGAAGGTGTCACCATCGGGCACCACGGTGAGCGTGCCGTTCTGGTCGCCCATCGGGCTCTTGACGGTGGTCTTGTAGGTACCTGCAACAGACATGATCCATCTCCTTGGGCTGGGTGCAGGCCAGTGGCGACCCGGCACCTTGTCGGCTGCTGTTTACACTCATGTCAGCGCGCTTCAACCGGATTTGGCAGGGCGCGCGGCGATTTTGCCGGGGCCTATTCCTGCTCCATCTCGCGCTGCTCGATCGGCAGGCCCAGCCCTTCAAGCTGTGGGCGCACCTTGGCGGCATCGCCCACCACCACCCAGACGAAGCGGTCGGCATCAAGATTGGCGCGCGCGGCGGCATCGAGGCTGGCGGCGGTCTGGGCGCGGTAGAGATCGGCGAGCATCTCCTGGTAATTGTCGGGCCGGCCGAACAGGGCATTGCTCTGCAGCGCGCCGAGCACCGCGGCCGAGGTTTCGAAGCGGCCCGGCAGCGCGCCCACTTCGGAAGCGATGCTGCGCGCCAGTTCTTCCGCGGTCACGCCCTTCACGGTCAGGAACTCGCGGGTCTCGCGCAGCATCTCGGAGAGCGATTCGCCGGTGCGGTCGGCCTGCACCCCGCCGGCAATGCCATAGACCACCGCCTGCTCGCGCGCCTGGGCGGTGCCGCGCACGCCATAGCTCCAGCCCTTGGTCTCGCGCAGGTTCATGTTGAGCCGCGCGAGGAAATTGCCGCCGAGCGAATTGTTGGCGCTGTTGAAGGCGACGAATTGCGGATCGCCCGCGTCAAGCGGCATGATCTGGGTGCCGAGGATGAAGCTCTGCGGCGAATTCGGCCGGTTGACGAGGATGATGCGGCTGCCTTGCGCGGCGGGAAGCGCATCGAAGCGCTTTGTGCCCTTGGGCATCTTGGGGGCCTTCCAGTCGCCGAAAGCACCCTCCAGCGCGGCGCGGATCTCGGCGAGCGGCCGGTCGGAGACGACGAAGATCTCGGCATTGTCGGGGCGGATCCAGCTGTCCTTGAAGGCAATGAGGTCATCGCGGGTGATGCTGCTCACGCTCGCGACGCTCGGCACGCCGCCATAGGGCGAGGCGCCGAAGAGCGCCGGGCTGGCGGTGCGCCGGGCGATCCCTTCGGGTGATTTCATCGCCGCGCGGATCGAGGTGAGGGTCTGGGCGCGCACGCGTTCGATGTCGGCGGGGTTGAAGGCCGGCTCGCGCACGATCTGGCGCAACAGATCGAGGCTAGGGCCCAAATTGGCGCTGAGCGCCGAGAGCGTGAAGGTCGAACGGTCATCCCCTCCGCCCACGCTGATATTGGCGCCGAGCCGCTCGCTCGCCTCGGCGATCTCTTGGGCGGTGAGCCGCGCGGTGCCCTCGTCGAAGAGGTCGAGCGCCACGCCTTCGAGCCCGGCCTTGCCCGCCGGATCGGCGGCGCTGCCGGCGTTGAAGCTTAGCGCCACATAGGTCGCCGGCACCGCGCTGCGGCGGGCATAGGTGATCTTCATCCCGTTTGTGAGCGTGGCGCGCTCGATTTCGGGAAAGTCGAGCGATGCGGTGCCGGCGATCGGGGGCTGGGGCCGCTCGAGCGAGACGGTGATCGTCTCGGCCGCCCGATCGCGCGCGCTGGCCGCGGCGCTGCCCGCTGCGACCGAGGCGGCTTCCTCATAGGTGCCTTCGCGCGCACCCGGCTCGAGCACCAGGGTGAAGGCCGGGCGCGACAGCCAGCGCGCCATCGCCTGCCTGATCTCCTCGGGGGTCAGCCGGGCGAGCCGATCGAATTGCGTGGCATAGAAGGCGGCATCGCCAGCCAGCACTTCGCCGGTGGCAAGCGTCACCGCCTTGCCGGAAAAGCCGCCGACCTGTTCCAGCCCGCGAATTGTGCGGGCCAACTCGCTGGTCGCAGCGCGGCGCACTTCATCCGCGCTTGGCCCCTCGGCGATGAACTGGGCGACGAGCTCGCTCAGCCGGGCCTCGAGCCGTTCCAGCGGCACGCCGGGCTTGAGCGTCGCTGAAACCGTGAACACGCCGACGCGCTGAAACTCGTAATTGCCCGCCGAGACCCTCACGGCCAGCTGCTCATCGCGCACCAGCACCTTGTCGAGCCGGCTCGAGGCGAGCCCGCCGAGAATGTCACCGCCCGCGCCCAGCGCGACGAGATCGGGGCTGGTGATCCCCGGCACCGGCCAGTAGAGGCTGATGCTGGTGGCGGCGACCTGGTCCTTCATCACCTTGCGCACCGGGGCGTCGAGCACGGGCACATCGGCCGCGGCCGGGACATTCACCGGGCCGCGCTTGATCGGGCCGAAATACTTCTCCGCCAGCACCCGTGCTTCCTCCACGGTGACATCGCCGGCCAGCACCAGGGTGGCGTTGTTGGGGCCATATTTGTCGATGAACCACTGGCGCACATCCGCCATCGAGGCGGCATCAAGATCGGCCATCGAGCCGATGGTCGAGTGCCGATAGGGGTGGCCTTCGGGAAACAGGGTCTTGAGGATTTCGTAAAACACCAGGCCGCCGGGCTGGTTGTCGCTCTGGCGCTTCTCGTTCTGCACCACGCCGCGCTGGTTATCGAGCTTTTCCTGCGTGACCGCGCCGAGCAGGTAGCCCATCCGGTCGCTCTCCAGCCACAGCGCCCGTTCGAGCGCGGGCTTGGGCACGGTCTGGAAGTAATTGGTGCGATCGAAATTGGTGGTGCCGTTGTAATCGGTCGCCCCCATCTGCGCGAGATATTCGAAATAGTCCTCGGGTGCGTTTTCCGAGCCGTTGAACATCAGGTGTTCAAACAGGTGGGCAAAGCCGGTCTTGCCCTCAGGCTCGTCCTTCGAGCCGACATTGTACCACACCGCCACGCCCACCACCGGGGCCTTGTGATCCTCGTGCACGATCACGGTGAGCCCATTGTCGAGCTGGAAGCGGGTGAAGGGGATCTTCACCTGCGCCACCAGCGAGGGCAGGTCAGCGCTCGCCTGGGGCGCACTCTCGGCCGCGGCGCGGGCCTGTGCCAGCGCCGGCGCAGAAGCAGTGCAAAGGGCAAGCGCAAGCGCCGAGATGCCGGCGGACAGGAAGCGAGAGGTCATCAGGCAGGGCTCCGATCAGCGTGAGCGGGAAGGTGTGGAAACAGAAACGCGCAAGACCGTGCGGCGGTCCCGCGCATGTTGCAAAATATCATCGCGCCAGAAATGCACCGGCTTCAGCCGGTGTTCGACAAACAGCTGCATCTGGTCGGTGTAATGCGGGCTTGCTGGCCGGGTGCTGGCCGCGCCGAAGGGCTGGACCGAGCGCGAGGCCACGCGCGCGCCTGGCGCCCATTCCACCCACATGATGAAGCTGTCACCATGCTTGAGCCGCAGGCGCCCATCCGCATCGACATCCCAGGTGGTCGCGGCGCGCAGCGTGTCCGATCCCCCGTCTAGCGGCAGGTCGCGCCCGCCGAGCCGCAGGCGCAGCACATCGCCCATCGGCGGATCGAGCCGACCGAAATGGGTGAGGAGATGGTCGCTTGCCGCCTCCAGCTTTGCGCGCACATCGGGAAAGGGCTTCTGGTTGTAATCGGCCGACATGAAGTCGCGGATCAGGAGCAGCGCCAGGGCATCGCCGCGGCCCTTGCCATCGGCGCTGAAATCCCAATCAAGCAGCAGCTGGCGCGCCTCGGCAAGCCGCCCGCTCAGCTTGAGCGCGGCAATTTCGTCCCATAGCCGCGCGACATAGCCTTCGCGCGCATAGCCGGTGTCATACTTGATCGCCTCGAGTGCGGGCCGGTCCAGCACGCTTGCGGCGCAGAGCAGCTGGTAGGCGCGGCGCGAGCGATTCGTCTGCTTGAGCTCGATGCCGAGCAGCGGCGAGAAGGCTTGCGGATCAAGATCGCTGCCCGGCCCGGCGGCGGTGAAGGGGGTGTTGTTGGCATTGTAGAGCCACCCGCTCGCCGGGTTTACGATCCGCGGCAGGGCGGCATAGGGAACCGCGGCCTTCCAAATGAGGTCCGAGCGGTTGCCCGGCAGCACGCTGCGCCAATCGGCCTTCACGCCGACAGGCCGGGCGGGGATCGCAGCGTTATAGACATAGGCGATGGTGCCGGTGCGGTCGGCATAGATGAAGTTGGTCGAGGGGATGGCAAGGCGCGCAAGCTGCGCTTCCCATTCGGCAAAGCTCTTCGCCTTGTTGAGCCGGTAATAGGCATCGAGCTGCTCGAGCCGCCCGATCCCGCCATAGCGGATGGCAAAGGCGCCCCTTGCGTTGCGGATCACCGGCCCATGGACGGAGCGCAGCACCTCGCGCCGGATCGGCAGCACCAGCGGGCCGAGCCGCACCGGCAGCGTCACCCACCGGCTTTCGAGCGCGCGCCACTTCCCATCGAGCCGATAGCGCGTGCCGCTCGCGTCGAGTTCGAGCCGGTAGATGTCGATCATGTCGGGGGTGTTGACCGTGTTGGTCCAGCCCAGATGCTCGTTGTGGCCGAGGAAGGGGAAGGGCGATCCGGGGAAATTGGCGCCCGCAAAATGCCAGCCCTCGCCGCTTTCGACGACGAGTTCATACCACGCCACCCCGCCGCGCAGCGGCTGGTGCGAATTGGAGATGAGCGTGGTGACCCCGCCGCCCTTTTGCGGTGCCACGGCAAAGGCGTTGGAACCGAGCAGCGCAGCCTCGTCGCCCAGCGGCAGCGCCGCGGCCCTGGCCGCGCCTTGCGGGGCAGGCGTGGCGGGCCTGACATCAGGAAGCGGCGGACGGGGAAAGCCGGGAATGTCCGGCCCGTGCTCGCGGCGCAGCTCCTCGCCGGCCACCAGCGGCCCGATCACCCCCTCAAGCCCGAAGAAGAAGGGCTGGCGCAGGGCAAAGCCCGCGGCCACGTCAATCCCTGCCACCGGGAACAGGTTGGCAAGCTTGATTTCCTGCGGGTGCGTTTCGGCATAGTGGTTGAGGCCGGAAGCATAGGCCTCGAACAGCGCGCGGGTATCGGCGGGGAGCTTCGGATATTCGCGCTCGGCCGTGCCGCGCGCGTCGATCAGGTGATAGACATAGTCGATCCGCGCGCCCTCTTGCCCTGCGATCGCGCCATAGCGCCCGCGCGCCATCGCCACCACGTCTTGCAGGGTGAAGAAATCATCCTCGGCATGGGCTATGGCCACGCCAAAGGCGGCATCGACATCCCGCTTGCCGTAGATATGCGGCACGCCCCATTCATCGCGGATGATCTCGGCCCGATATGAACCCGCGGCGGGCACGGCGGCGGGGTGCGCGAAGAACGGCTCCCAGGTTGCCAGCATCACCAGCCCAAGCAAAAAGAGCCCCACCAGCGCAATCGCGCCGCGTTTCACCATCGCCATGGCCGCTGCCTCTCCCGCAAATTGGCAAGGCTCTGCATCGCCTGCCCGCCTTTCGCGGTCAAGCCGCGGGGCAGCGCGATCAGCCTCTTGCCGCGGCGCGTGGGGCTGCCCACTTCTTGCCGCAAGCGCAAGGGCCCGGCATTTTTCGCAACCTGGCCCCTTGTGTTGCCATTGTGCAACACTATGTGAGGCGCGACACCATTTTGGAGGGGCGATCCCATGAATCTCGAAAAGTTCACCGACCGGGCCAAGGGCTTCCTGCAGGCCGCGCAGACGGTCGCAATCCGGCTCAATCACCAGCGCATCAGCCCGCTGCACATTGCCAAGGCCCTGCTCGAGGACAGCGAGGGCATGGCCGCCGGGCTGATCCAGCGCGCGGGCGGCACCCCGGCGCTGGCCGTGGCCGCGATCGATGCCGGCCTTGCCAAGATCCCGGCGGTTACCGGCAGCGGCGCCCAGGCCACCCCGGGGCTCGACAATGATGCCGTGCGCGTGCTCGATCAGGCCGAACAGCTCGCCAGCAAGGCGGGGGATGCCTTCGTCACGGTCGAGCGCATCCTCACCGCGCTGGCGCTGGCGCCGGGCGCGGCGGGCGAGGCGATCAAGGCGGCCGGGATCACCCCGCAGGGCCTCAACGCCGCGATCGAGGCGCTGCGCGGCGGCAAGCGCGCCGACAGCGCCAATGCCGAGGCCAATTACGATGCCCTGTCCAAATATGCCCGCGATCTCACCAAGGCCGCGCGCGAGGGCAAGCTTGACCCGGTGATCGGCCGCGACGAGGAAATCCGCCGCACCATCCAGATCCTCGCCCGGCGCACCAAGAACAATCCCGCGCTCATCGGCGAGCCGGGCACCGGCAAGACCGCGATTGCCGAGGGCCTGGCGCTGCGCATCGCCAATGGTGACGTGCCCGACAGCCTCAAGGGCCGCACCCTGATGGCGCTCGATATGGGCGCGTTGATCGCCGGGGCGAAGTATCGCGGCGAGTTCGAGGAGCGGCTCAAGGCCGTGCTCGACGAGGTCAAGAACGCCGAAGGGCAGATCATCCTGTTCATCGACGAGATGCACACCCTGATCGGCGCGGGCGCCTCGGAAGGCTCGATGGATGCTTCGAACCTCTTGAAGCCCGCGCTCGCGCGCGGCGAGCTGCACTGCATCGGCGCGACCACGCTTGATGAATACCAGAAATATGTCGAGAAGGATCCGGCGCTGCAGCGGCGCTTCCAGCCGGTCTATATTTCCGAGCCGAGCGTCGAGGACACGATCAGCATCCTGCGCGGGATCAAGGACAAGTACGAGCTGCACCACGGGGTGCGGATCACCGACGGGGCGATCGTCGCCGCGGCCAAGCTCTCGGATCGCTATATCCAGAACCGCTTCCTGCCCGACAAGGCAATTGACCTCATGGACGAGGCGGCAAGCCGCATCCGCATGGAGGTGGAAAGCAAGCCCGAGGAGATCGAGGCGCTCGACCGGCGCATCATCCAGCTCAAGATCGAGGAGCAGGCGCTGCAGAAGGAGAGCGATGCCGCCTCGAAGGATCGCCTCGCCGCGCTGCGCGAGGAGCTGGCCAATCTCGAGCAGCAATCGGCGGAACTCACCACCCGCTGGCAGAACGAGCGCGAGAAGATCGCCGCCGAGGGGCGGATCAAGGAAGCGCTTGATGCCGCGCGGCTCGAGCTTGAACAGGCCCAGCGCGATGGTGATCTCGCCCGCGCCGGGGAGCTGACCTATGCCCGCATCCCCGAGCTCGAGCGCCAACTCGCCGAGGCGCAGAGCCAATCAGCCAATGCCATGCTGCGCGAGGAAGTGACCGAGGAGGACATCGCCAGCGTGGTCAGCCGCTGGACCGGCATCCCGGTGGACAGGATGATGGCGGGCGAGCGCGAGAAATTGCTGAAGATGGAGGAGATCCTCGGCCAGAGGGTGATCGGCCAGAACCAGGCGATCGAGGCGGTCTCCAAGGCGGTGCGCCGCGCCCGCGCGGGCCTCAAGGATCCCGGCCGTCCGCTCGGCTCCTTCCTGTTCCTCGGCCCCACGGGCGTGGGCAAGACCGAGCTGACCAAGGCGCTCGCCGGGTTCCTGTTCGACGATGACAACGCCATGGTGCGCATCGACATGAGCGAGTTCATGGAGAAGCACGCGGTCGCCCGCCTGATTGGCGCGCCTCCGGGCTATGTCGGCTATGAGGAAGGCGGCGTGCTGACCGAGGCGGTGCGGCGCCGGCCCTATCAGGTGGTGCTGTTCGACGAGGTCGAGAAGGCCCACTCGGATGTCTTCAACGTGCTGCTCCAGGTGCTCGACGATGGCCGGCTGACTGATGGGCAGGGCCGGGTGGTGGACTTTGCCAACACCCTCATCATCCTCACCTCCAACCTCGGCAGCCAGTATCTTGCCAATCTGCCCGATGGCGCGGATGTGACGAGCGTCGAGAAGGACGTGATGGACGTGGTGCGCGCCCATTTCAGGCCCGAGTTCCTCAACCGGCTCGACGAGATCATCCTGTTCCACCGCCTCGGCCAGGAACACATGGCCCCGATCGTCGATATCCAGGTGGGCCGGGTGCAGAAGCTGCTCTCCGAGCGCAAGATCACGCTCGAGCTCACCGATGCGGCCAAGCGCTGGCTCGGCCGGGTGGGCTATGATCCGGTCTATGGTGCACGGCCCCTGAAGCGCGCGGTGCAGCGCTACCTGCAAGACCCGCTCGCCGAGATGCTGCTCGCCGGCAAGCTGCCCGATGGCAGCACCGTGGTGATCGATGAGGGCGACGGCGCGCTTGCCATGAACGTGCGCTGAGCGCTGTTTGCCCTGCCGGCCAATCGGCTATAGGAGGGCCGATGCACGCCACAGCAGGGAGAGGGCAGGTGAAAGCACGAAGCACAGCGGCGCGCGCAGCGCTGGTGGGGATGGCGGCGGTGGCGGCGGCGCTTGCCAGTCCGCTCGCCGCTGAGAAGGGCGAACGCACCGCACCCGAGGTCTATGCCAAGCTGCTCGAATGCCGCAGCATCACAGATGATGCCCAGCGCCTCGCCTGCTTTGATCGCAGCGTGAGCGCGCTGGCCGAGGCCGAAGCAGCCAAGGACGTGCGCATCGTCAGCCGCGAGGACGTCAAGCGCACCCGTCGCAGCCTCTTCGGCTTCGTTGCCTCGGGCTTCGGGCTGTTCGGGGATGACGGTGAGGATGAGATCGAGCAGGAGGAGATCAAGGAGATCACCGCCACCATCACCGCGGTTTCGGGCGGCACCGGGGGCTATGTCTTCCGCCTCGATGATGGTTCGGTCTGGGCACAGAACGACAACACCTTCCTCAACCGCCCGGCTGCAGGCAAGACCATCGTGATCCGCCGCGCCGCGCTCGGCAGCTACATGGCCAAGATCGACGGCGGCGTGGGCTTCCGGATCAAGCGCCGCAGCTAGGCTGCCGCGCCGCCATGGCCACGTCCCTTGCCGAGCTTGCGGCGATCCACGCGCGCATGGAGCGCGGCGATGTGGCGGGCGCGCAGGCGGCGATCGCGGTGGTTGTCATGGCCGAGCCCGACAATGGCCCGGCCTGGCATCTGGCCGGGGTGATCCGGCGCCGCGCGGGCGATCACATCGAGGCAATCGCGGCCTTCACCCGCGCCCGCGCGCTGGGGGTGGCTAGCGCCGAGCTGCTCAACAGCCTCGCGCTGTGTCACGAGGACTTGGGCGCCCTCGATGCGGCCGAGGCGGTTCTGGCCGAGGCCATCGCCGCTGATCCGGCCTATCTGCCGGCACGGCTCAACGCCGCGCGTCTCGCCCAGGCGCGGGGACGCATCGGCGAGGCCGAGGCGCGCCTGCGCCAGGTGCTCGCCCAAAACCCACGCGCGCTCGGTGCCAGCAACCAGCTCGCCGCGCTGCTCGCCGAGGAGGGCGATGCCGCGGCGGCCGCCGCGCAATACCGCGCAAGTCTGGCGATCGCGCCCGACAATCTCGCTGCCACCATCCGCCTTGCGCTCACCTTGCGCGAGGATGGCAAGGCCGAGGCCGCGCTTGCCCATCTGCGCGCCTCTGAGAGCCGCTTTGGCCGGTCACCCGAATTCGTCGATGCGCTCGCTGGCGCCCTGATCGAATGCGGCGCGCTGGCCGAGGCCGAGGCGCGGCTCGAGCGGCTGGTGAGCGAGGCCCCCGCTTATTTCCCCGCGCACCGCGCGCTGGCGCGGCTGGCGCGCGAATATGGCACCGGCAAGGATCCCTATCGCAGCTACCGCGCGCTGTTGGCGCAGTGGCCCGCGGAGCGGGCGATCTGGCAGAACTGGCTGGCGCTGATGCTCGATCACCGCGATCATGCGGGCGTGGTCGCCGCGGCCGCGGCGGCGCGAAGGCAGCTTGGGGATGTGGCCGAGATCGATTTCTACGAGGCCGTGGCCCGCGGCGAGCTGGGTGAGGGGGACGCGGCCGAGGCGCTGTTTGCCCGGGCGGCGCCGCAATTCGCCGGCCATGGCCCGCTCCTCGGGGCGCGGGCGCGCAACGCGCTGCGCCGCGGTGAGCCGCGCCAGGCCGAGGCGCTGGCGCAGGAGGCAGCCGCGCGCGATCCGGCCGATCAGTTCGCGCTCGCCTATCTCAGCCTTGCCTGGCGGGTGCTGGGCGATCCGCGCGAAGCCTGGCTGCACGATTACGAAGCGCAGGTGCAGCAGCGCCCGATTGCCTGGCTGGCCGAGCCGGGCGCGCTCGAGGAATTGTGCAGCGTGCTGCGCGGCCTGCACCGCGCCGCCAGCCATCCGCCCGATCAGAGCCTGCGCGGCGGCACCCAGACCGAGGGCGCGCTGTTCCGCCGCTCGCACCCGGTGCTACGGCGGCTGCGGGCGGCGATCCTCGCGGAAGTGGCGGCGCACATCGCGCGGATGCCTGACGATCCCGATCATCCCCATTACCGCCGCCGCGCCGCAGGTGTGCGCCTTGCCGGATCGTGGTCGGTGCGGCTGACGGGGGCGGGCTTTCACATCGCCCATATCCATCAGGCCGGCTGGATCAGCTCGGCGCTGCATCTGGTTGTGCCCCCACCCGATCCGGCCGATCCGCCCCACGCTGGATCGCTGTTGCTGGGAGAGCCGCCTGCCGAGCTGGGCCTCGGCCTGCCGCCGCGCCGCATAGTCGCGCCGATTGCAGGCGCGCTGGTGCTGTTTCCCTCCTCGATGTGGCACGGCACCGTGGCCTTTGCCGGAGGGCATGAGCGGCTGACGGTGGCCTTCGATGCCGTGCCCGTGGGCTAGGCTGGTCTGGCCCGCCGCGGCGTGGGCCGGGCGCTGTGATCGCCTGGCACAAAGAAAAACGGCGGGCCGAGGCCCGCCGTTTCCCTTAGACCAAGGTCAGACTTCTCAGAACTTCACGCGCGCCTGGATGGTGAAGTTCCGGCCGACGGCGTAGTCGTCGTAGAAGTTGATGTTGGTGTTGGCCTGTTCGAAATAGCCCGTCGGCGTCTGCGGCGGATACTTGTCGAGCAGGTTGTTGACGATCCCGGTGATCTCGATGTTGTCGCTCGCCTGCCAACGCAGCGAGAGGTTGACGAGGTTGAGATCGGGGATCCGGCCGCTGTCCGGGAAGAACCCTTCAAGCTCGGCGCCCGGGAAGTTCTGCCGGCCGCCCTTGTCCCAGACATAGCGAACCTGGCCAGTGAACTTTTCGTTGCGCCAGCCCACGGTCAGGGTGTTCGACCATTCCGGAGTCACACCGCCGATCCCCGAGAACACGGTGTCCACGAACTCGCTGGTGCCGATCCGGAAGGTATCGACATAGGTCAGCACGTCGTTGATGAACACCACGCCGCCGAAGGCATCGAAGCTGGCGTCGAGACCAACGTCCACACCGCGGGTGACGAGCGGGGTCGGCGAGTTCGTCCGCCCGGTCGCCACCGATTCGATCTGCCCGGTGACCGAGCTGCGCACGATGCGCTGGCAAGCGGTCGGATCGTTCGCCTGATAGCACTGGCTGATGTAGAAGCCGGCACCGAGGGCCGCGACGCGGTTGGTCAGTTCGATGTCATAATAGTCGGCGGTGAAGGCCAGGCGCACACCGGCCACCGGGGGCGGGGTCAGCACGATACCTGCCGTCCAGGTTTCGGCCTTCTCCTCACGCAGGGTCGGGTCACCGAAGGCGAAGGCCTGAACCTGCGAGTTTTCCTGCTGGAAGCCGGTGAAGTTGAAGCCCGGAGCGGTGGCCTGGCACACGGCGAGGATCGCCGGCGTGCGCGCCGCGGTGTCGTTGCAGGGGTCAACGTAGGACGGGAAGCCCTGGTCGCCGTTCTGGAACAGCTCGAACACGTTGGGCGCGCGCGCCGCCTTGTTGTAGGACGCGCGGATGCGGGCCCACGAGACCGGGTTGAGCTCGGCCTCGGCCTTCCAGTTGAACAACCCGCCGATGGTCGAGTAGTCCGAATAGCGGGCACCCGCACCGACCGAGAAGAAATCGAGGATCGGCGCACGGACTTCGCCGTAGACTTCCTTGACCTCGATCTGGCCCGAGATCGACCCTTGCGCGTTGAAGCCGATGATGTCGCCGGTGCGCTTGGCATCGTCCACCTGGGTGCGACCGGTGTCCTTGCGGTATTCGGCACCAACCGCGATCCCGACCGCGCCGCCCGGAAGTTCGAACAGGCTGCCGGTGAGGTTGGTGGCAAACCGCAGCTGCTCGAAGCTTTCGGTGTCGGTGGTGGTCAGCGCGACGAAGCTCAGCATCGCCGGGGTCAGCGTGTTCGGGCCGAAGATGTTGATCGGCACGCAGCCCGGACCCGAGCCGGTCGGGCAGCCGTTGAGACCCTGGGTCACCGCCGAGCGGCGGATGTTGCCCTGGTTCTGGATGCGGTTGTCGACCCGACCGAAGCTGCCGACCAGGTTGGCCGACCACTTGTCGTCGAAATCATGCTCGAGGATCAGACGGATGTTCTTCGAATCCGTGCTGAAATCGCCGATGCGCGGCCCGGTCTCGCTGAACCGGCGGTTGATGATGAACGGCGCGTTCGGATTCGGGCGGCTCGCCAGCGCGATGGCCAGATCCGCCGGGATCAGCGGGCTGTTCGCCGGCACGACGATGTTGGTCGCCGGGGTCGGCGCCAGCGCCACCTGCTGGTTGGCATTGGTGTAGGAGCTGAACAGCTTCAGCCGGGTCTTGTCGCTGAACTCATAGCGGCCGACCGCGGTCAGGGTGAGGCGGTCGAACGGGGTGATCAGATAGTTGACCGGGCCGAAGTTGTAACGGTTCGAACCGATCGAACGCAGCGGAATGTTGCAATTGCCAGCCGCCGCCCGCGGGATCAGCCGGCCCTGATCGTCGAAGGCGAGGTTGCCGGTGTTGTAAGGGGTGGTGTTGGCGACGCCATCGCAATTGGTGTCGTAAGTGCCGGCACCGAACCGGTTGGGCAGCAGCGTCCCGAGATTCTGGAACGGGTTGGCCGCGTTGTTGGCGATCCAGCCCCAGGGCGGGGTGGCCGAGCCACCTCCGGCAGCGGGGATGTAACCGGCCGGGATTTCCGACGGATCGTCGATCACCCGGATCGGGCCGCCGACACCCGGGGCCACGTTGGGATCGAAGTAGAGCGCGCCCGAGACGCGCGAATAGGGATAGCGGCCCTGGAACACGCCATCACGATCGGTCCACGAACCGAAGAAGGTGAAGTTGCCGCGACCATCGGCGAAGTTGCCGCCCATGGTGCCGTTGATGGTGTAGGTCTGGAAGGCCCCATCCTCGGAGAAGTTCTGCAGGCCGACGAACTCGACGCCCTCATAGTCTTCCTTGAGGATGAAGTTGATGACGCCGCCGATGGCGTCCGAACCATAGACCGCCGAGGCACCGCCGGTCACCACTTCGACGCGCTGGATCAGACCAACCGGGATCTGGTTGATGTCGATCACGCCGGTGGTGGTCGAAGCGGGCAGACGCTCGCCATCGACGAGGATCAGGGTCCGTGCCGGGCCAAGGCCGCGCAGGTCGAGGGTGGCGAAGTTTTCACCGCCCGCGTTGTTCGACACGCGGGTGTTGCCCGGGATCACCTGCGGCAGCTGGTTGAGCAGGGTTTCGAGCGTGGTGGTGCCGGTCAATTCGATCTGCTCGGCGCTGACCACGGTGACGGGGCTGGCGCTCTCGAGATTCGGACGGGCGATGCGCGAACCGGTGACGACGATGGCGCGGGCTTCCTCGGCGGGCGCCGCTTCCTCGCTCATGTCCTGGTCTTGCGCGAAGGCCGGCGTCGCCGCCAGCACGAGGCCAAGGGCAACGGGTGCCGCGCCGGCCTTCAGGATCGAAATCTTTCTCATGCTTGTTTGGTCCCCTAGTTGTCCGGCGTGCGCCGGTCCAATTTTGGCTTTGGAGCGCTCGTGAGTCAGCCCGGGATACCCGGACCTCGACGCTGGGCACGAAATGCGCCATTTGCCGCGAGTGCCGCAAACAAAAACCACGCCAATCGCCCCGTTTGCGGAAATTCTGTGTCAATGTTGCAACACCGCGTAGCCGCCGCGCATCGCCGCGGGGTTGCGATGCGCTCTTGACCTCATTGCGGGCACTGCTAACGCTTACGCAAACGTCAACCACTTGCGGGAGAGCGATTCATGACCACAGCCTATATTGTCGATGCCGTGCGCACCGCCGGCGGGCGGCGCGGCGGGCGGCTGGCCGGGGTGCATCCGGTCGATCTCTTGGCGAAGTCGCTCGATGCCATCGTCGCGCGTTCGGGCATCGATCCTGCGGCGATCGATGATGTTGTCACCGGCTGCGTCAGCCAGGCGGGCGAACAGGCGATGCAGGTCGGTCGCATGGGTGTGCTCGCCTCGAAGCTCCTCCCGCAATCGACCCCGGCCGTGACCATCGACCGCCAGTGCGGCTCGAGCCAGCAGGCGATCCATTTCGCGGCCCAGGCGGTGATGAGCGGCACCCAGGACGTGGTGATCGCCAGCGGGGTTGAAAGCATGACCCGCGTGCCGATGGGCTCGAACGTCACGCTGCACATGAAGGAAGGCCTCTATAGCAAGGCTGCGGGCATCGAGGCGAAGTTTCCCGGCATCAATTTCAGCCAGTTCATGGGCGCCGAGATGATCGTCAAAAAGCACGGCTTCACCAAGGACGAGCTCGACGCTTTTGCCTACGAGAGCCACAGGAAGGCGATCGCCGCCACTCAGGCCGGGGCCTTCGAGCGCGAGATCGTGCCGGTCGAGATCGAAACGCCCGATGGCCCGGCGCTCCACACCGTCGATGAAGGCATCCGCTTCGATGCCAGCCTCGAGGGGATTGCCTCGGTCAAGCTGCTTTCGCCCGATGGGGCGCTGACTGCGGCGACCTCGAGCCAGATCTGCGACGGTTCCTCGGCGGTGCTGGTGGTGAGCGAGGCCGCGCTCAAGACCCACGGCCTCACCCCGCTGGCGCGTATCCACAATCTCACCGTCACCGCCGGCGATCCGGTGATCATGCTCGAAGAACCGCTGTTCGCCACCGACCGCGCGCTCGCCCGGGCGGGGATGAAGATCGACGACATTGATCTGTTCGAGGTGAACGAGGCCTTCGCCAGCGTCCCGCTCGCCTGGCTCAAGCACACCGGCGCCGATCCGGCCCGGCTCAATGTCCATGGCGGGGCGATCGCGCTCGGCCACCCGCTCGGCGCCTCGGGCACCAAGCTCATGGCGACGCTCGTCCATGCGCTCAAGCGGCACGGGAAGAAATATGGCCTGCAGACGATGTGCGAAGGCGGCGGGGTCGCCAATGTCACCATCGTCGAGGCGCTCTAGGCTCCTGACCATCTGAGAGGAAGAACCATGGAAATTTCTGCCAATACCCCCGCGGTTGTCACCGGCGGGGCCTCGGGTCTCGGTGCGGCCACCGCCCGCGCGCTCGCGGCCAAGGGCGCGAAGGTCGCGATCTTCGACATGAACGAGGAGAAGGGCAACGCGGTGGCCGCCGAGATCGGCGGGGTGTTCTGCAAGGTCAACGTCACCAGCGATGCCGATGTGGACGCCGGCTTTGCCAAGGCGCGCGAGGCCCACGGGCAGGAGCGCATCCTCGTCAACTGCGCCGGGATCGGCAACGCGATCAAGACCGCCAGCCGCTCCAAGGAGGACGGCTCGATCAAGCACTTCCCGATCTCGGCCTTCGATTTCGTGATTCAGGTCAACCTCGTTGGCACCTTCCGCTGCATCGCCAAGTCGGCCGCGGGGATGCTGACCCTCGATCCCTTGGGCGAGGACGGCGAGCGCGGGGCGATCGTCAACACCGCGAGCGTCGCGGCCGAGGACGGGCAGATGGGCCAGGCGGCCTATTCGGCCTCCAAGGCGGGCGTGGTCGGCATGACCCTGCCGATCGCCCGCGACCTGATGGCCGAAGGCATCCGGGTGAACACCATCCTTCCCGGCATCTTCGATACCCCGCTGCTCGCCGCCGCGCCGCAGAACGTGCGCGATGCGCTGGCTGCCTCGGTGCCCTTCCCCAAGCGGCTCGGCATCCCGAGCGAATATGCCAAGCTCGCGCTCACCATGATCGAGACCGGCTATTTCAACGGCGAGGACGTGCGCCTCGACGGCGCGATCCGCATGGCCCCGCGCTGAGCGTCGGCACAAGGGGCGGCACGGCCGCTGCAAGGCAAGCAACAAGGCCTTCCCGCCTCAACGCGGCGGGGAGGCCTCTTCTGTTGGGGGGCATGGCGCACGGCGCCTGTGCCCGCCTGTCAGATTTGCCATTGCGCGGGTGCTTGTCTTCCCGTGGCTTCGCGTGTCTCATGCAGCCCCGATAGGGCCCGGACAATCGCCGGGCAGGGAGAGCAAGCGCATGAAGGACTACACCCAGATCATTCTCACCAAGGCCGATGGCATTGCCACCATCACGCTCAATCGGCCCGACAAGATGAATGCCTATACCCGCACCATGGGCGAGGAGATCATCGCGGCGATGGACGATATCGACGCCGATGATAGCGTGCGCGCGGTGATCTTCACCGGCAGCGGCGAGCGGGCCTTTTGTGCCGGCGCTGATTTGACGCCAGAGGGCGGGGGGCAGGTGTTTGCCAGCGGCGAGGAGGTTGAAAGCCTGTCAGACCCCCGGGTGCGCGATGGCGGCGGGCTCCTCACCCTGCGGCTGTTTGAAAGCACAAAGCCGCTGATCGCCGCCTGCAACGGCGTTGCCGTGGGGGTGGGGGCGACGATGCAGCTGGCGATGGACATTCGCCTTGCCGCCTCGCACGCGCGCTACGGCTTTGTCTTCGCCCGGCGCGGGATCGTGCCCGAGGCCGCCTCGAGCTGGTTCCTGCCGCGCATCGTGGGCATCAGCCAGGCCCTGGAGTGGTGCTACACCGGCCGCATCTTCGATGCCGAGGAGGCCCGCGCCGGGGGACTGGTGCGCTCGGTCCACGCGCCCGAGGATCTGCTCCATGCCGCGCGCACGCTCGCGCGCGAGATTGCCGACAACACCTCGGCGATTTCGGTCGCCCTGACCCGGGCGATGATGTGGCGGCTGGCGAGCGCTGATCACCCGATGGAGGCGCACAAGATCGATTCGCGCGCGATCTACCGCCTCAGCCGCAGCGCCGATGCCCGCGAAGGGATCGCCAGCTTCCTCGAGAAGCGCAGGCCCATCTATCCCGGCAAGGTCAGCGCCGACATGCCCGATTTCTACCCCTGGTGGGACGAGCGGCCCTATGCCTGAGCGCGGCGGAGAGCTGGAGAGCTTCCTGCCCTATCAGCTCTCGGTCACCTCGAACGCGGTCAGCAGCCTGATCGCCACCCGCTATCGCCGTCGCTTCGGGCTGAAGATCCCGGAATGGCGGGTGATGGCGGTGCTGGGCGATGGCGGGCGAATGACCCAGCGCGCGCTGACCGCGGCCACGGTGATGGACAAGGTCGCGGTCAACCGCGCGGTCAAGGTGCTCGAGGAGCGCGGGCTGGTGGCGCGCCTGCCCAATCCCGAGGACGGGCGTTCGCACCTGCTCGCGCTCACCGAGGAGGGCCGGGCGATCCATGCCGAGGTGATGCCGCTCGCCCGCGCCACCGAGCGCGAACTACTGGCCGGCCTCTCGGTCGAGGAGGAGGCCGCGCTGCGCTGCCTGCTGGCGCGACTGCGCGCGCGCGCTGGCGCGCTTGCCGGGGCCGCCGCCCTGCCGCCGGAGGCCTGAGCGCGCGGCGGAGCAGGGCGGGAAGGGATCTCGCTGCGCGCCCTCAGCCCGGCTTGTTGATGAGGTTGTCCGAGATCGAACAGGCCGCCGGACCCAGGATCACCACAAACAGCGTGGGCAGGATGAACAGGATCAGCGGGATGGTCATGATCGCGGGCAGGCGCGCGGCCTTTTCCTCGGCGCGCATCATGCGCTCGTTGCGGAACTCGGCCGACAGCACCCTCAGCGCGCTGGCCAGCGGGGTGCCGTAACGCTCGGTCTGGATCATGGTGGTCACCACCCCCTTGACCGCTTCGAGATTGACCCGGTAGGCTAGGTTGTTGAAGGCCATGCGCCGCTCGTTGAGGAAGGACAGCTCGATCGCGGTAAGCGCAAATTCATCGCCCAGCTCGGGGTAGGCGCGGCCCAGTTCCTTGGCGACGCGGTTGAAGGCGGCATCCACGGTGAGGCCCGCCTCGGCGCAGATCACCAGGAGGTCGAGCGCATCGGGCAGGCCCTTCTGGATCTCCTTGGTGCGCTTGGTCGCCTTGTTCGACAGGTAGATCTCCGGCCCCTTGTAGGCGAGGAACACCGATCCGGCGAATACGGCGAGCCGCATGAAGGGGCCCCAATCGGGCCAGAACTCGACGACATAGATCAACAGGCCCATGATCCCGCCGATCACCAGCGGCAGGATCGCGCGGGCGCCGATGATCAGCACCGCCAGCTCCTTGTTGCGATAGCCGGCATGGGCCAGCTTCTGCTGGATCGCCTTGATCTGGCTTTCCTGAAGCACGTTGAGCTTGCCGAGGCTGTCCTTGACCTTGTCGGTGGTCTCGGTGCGGCGCACGAGGCTGGTGCGCTTTTTGCTCGCGGCGGTGACGATCCCGGCTTTCAATTGCTCGCGCCGCGCCTCGAGCGCCTTGACGCGCTTGGCCATCGGATCGCGGATGGTGATCGCGGCATAGATCGCCAGCATCACCGCGAAGGCGGCAAGACCAGCGAGGAAGGTGCCGACAAGGATGACGTCAAAGCCAAGGAGCTTCGGGCCGGCGGGTTGATCGATCATGGTCTGGTCTCCCCCGGGTCTAGATCTCGAAACTGACCATCTTGGCCATGATGAAGGCGCCGATCGCCATCCACACCCCCGCGCCGAGGCCCGCCACGATCAGCCGATCATCGGAGAAGAAGCCGCCCATGTATTCGGGATTGATGTACATGATCGCCCCGAACACGAGGAACGGCAGCGAGCCGACGATATAGGCCGAGGCCTTGGATTCCGAGCTCATCGCCCGGATCTTGAGCTTCATCTGCGCGCGCTTGCGCAGCACGTCGGCAAGGTTGGAGAGCGTCTCGGCAAGGTTGCCCCCGGTCTCGCGCTGGATCGCGAGGGTGATGGTGAAAAAGTTGAACTCGGCAATGCCGAGCTTGTCGGCGGTGTCCTGGAGCGCGTCCTCCATGGTCTTGCCGACCTTGATCCGGTCGATCACGGTCTTGAACTCATAGCCCACCGGGCCGGGCACTTCCTGGGCCACCACCGCCAGCGTCTCGGTCACCGGCAGGCCCGACCGCAGGCCGCGCACCAAGAGCTCGATCCCGTCGGGGAACTTGGAGACGAATTCGTTGGTGCGCTTGCCGATGAGATAGCCCACCACCATGTGCGGCACCCCCGCGCCGACCATCAGGCCGATGCCGAGCGCGAGCAACAGAGCCTTGGTGGCGATGAACATCAGCACCGCGACCGCCAGCGCAAGGCCGATCGAGGCGTAGATATATTGCGTCACCGTCCAGTCCTTGCCGGTGCGGGTGAGGCGCAGCTGGAGCGCCTCGAGCCGCGAGCCCGAGCCGGCGACCTTGTAGGCCTTGGGTCGGCGCGCGGCGACGGCGCGCTTGAACTGGGCATCAACCTTGGCATCGACGCTTTCCGAGTGGCGGTAGCGCAGCGCCTGCATCCGCCGCTTCTGCGCCTTGGCCGCGCCCGAGCCGGTCACCAGCAGATAGGCGATGACCAGCACGGTGAAGATCACCAGGGTGGTGAGCAGGGTCTCGAAGAAGTCCATGCCGTTACATCCTGCCTTGCTGTGCCGTCATGCGGCGCATCACATCCTGGTCTGGCGCCAGCGGGGTGGAGCACCTCGGATGCTGCCACACCGCGCGGCGCCGCCTCATTCGGCTGCCGCGGGCTCGCGCTTGGCCTTCTTGGCCAGCAGCGCCTTGAAGTCGAAGCCGCCGAGCAGCGATTTCTTCTCGCCGCCAGCGCCTGCAACCGGCTTGTCCTCGCTCACCCCGATCACCCTTTCGGCGATCTGGCGGATCACCGCGCTGGCCTTGCTCGAGCGGTTGGCATCGACGAAGACCTGCCCCAGCTTGGCCGCATTGGTGGCCGCCTTGAGATCATAGGGGATGAGGAAATCGAGCTTGCGCTCGATCGAGGCCTCGAAATCCGCGCGGCTGATCTCGGCGAGCGACGGCTGCACCTTGTTGGCCACCACCATCGGGTGGGCATGGCCGGCATTGGTCTTGAGCCAGGACAGGAGGCGAATGGTGTCGCGCGCCGAGGCCAGCGTCAGCTCGCAGGTGAGGATCACCAGGTTCACATCGGCCAAGAGCTGCGGGAAGTTGATCAGCATGTTGCGCGGCAGATCGATCACCGTCATCTCGAAGGCCTGGCGGAACTCGTCCTCGAGCTGCACGAAGGCCGATCCGTCGGTCATCAGCGGCTGGTTGATCGGGGCCTCGGCCGAAAGGATCGAGAGGTTGTCCCCGGCGCGCACCATGGCGCGTTCGATGAACAGCGGGTCGATGCGGCTCGGGTTCTCGATCGCATCGGTGAGCCCGCGGCCCGGCTCGAGATCGAGCGCCAGCGCCCCGGTGCCGAAATGCACATCGAGATCGAACAGCGCGGTCGGGGCCTTGTGCTGCTCGGCGAACAGCCAGGCGAGCGAGGTGGCGAGGGTCGAGGCGCCCACCCCGCCGCGGGTGCCCACCACCGCGGTGGAAATGTGGCGCTTGGCCGCATCGGGATCGCCCGCCTTGGGGTTCATGAACACCGCCAGCGCCTGGCTCAGCGCATCGTGCACCTGCTGGGCCGAAAGCGGCTTCAAGAGGTAGTCATGGATGCCGCTGGCCAAAAGGTCGCGGTAGAGCCGCACGTCGTTGACCTGGCCGATGGCGATCACCACCGTGCCCGGCTCGCACACCTCGGCGAGCGCGTTGATGTCGTTGAGGGGATCGCCGCTTTCCGAAAGATCGACCACCAGGATCGCCGGCGAGGCAGTGACCGAGAGCGACTGCACGGCGTTGCGCAAGCCGCCCTTGTAGCACTTCTCCGGCTGCCAGCCGAGTTCGATCACCACCGGACGGATGACGTCGAGCGCGTTGTCGTCGCAGATGAAGGCCGCAAAGGGATCGCGGTTGCCGGGCAGGCCCGATTTCCAGGGTGCATTCATGGCTCAGTTACCTCCTCCGCCGCCGGCGCCACCGCCGCCGGCGCCGCTGTCCATCAGGCCGCCCTTGCCGGTCGGCTCCATCTCTCGATAGCT
This sequence comes from Erythrobacter cryptus, assembly GCA_046297575.1. Classification (GTDB taxonomy): domain Bacteria; phylum Pseudomonadota; class Alphaproteobacteria; order Sphingomonadales; family Sphingomonadaceae; genus Erythrobacter; species Erythrobacter cryptus_A. The sequence goes on along the minus strand of JBKBHR010000018.1, from coordinate 32,362 downwards.
CGAGATCGCCTTGTTCGAGGTGGTGATCAGGGTCTCGCTCGAACCCTTCTTGCCTTCGAGCAGATCCTGCGGATCGGCCACCATCGCGGCAAGGTTGCCGTTGATCGCACAGCCATAATTGGGGCTGGTGCCGTTGGTGTACTTCATATCCGAACGCGCCGACCAATCGGGGCAGCCCGGCACGCTGGCGCTGGCGCGGGTGATGACGACGCGCGCCTGGCCCGGCTGGAGATAGCCGCTGGTGATCGGCGCGGTCTCGGCGATCATCAGCCCATAGCGGCCCGCCAGCTCGCGCACCGCATTGGTGACCGCCGGGTTCTGCGACGGGTTCTCCACCGCGATGCGATCGCCATATTGCAGGTTCAGGGTTTCGAACCATCCGTTGAGGCGCTGCTGTTCGGAGATCGGCAGGCCGCTCGGGCTGGTGTTGACATCGAGGGTGAAATTGGTGCGCTCCACCACCGGCTGCTTGACGCTGTAGAGCGAGGTGTTGGTCGGCATCCCGCCGCAGCCTGCCAGGGCAAGCCCCAGCGAGAGTGCGAGCGCGCGCCTCGTGGCGGTGGCCGGAAGCCGGGCCAGCGACGTGTTTCGGGCAACGGGCATGATACTCACCTTTCTCACGTTAGAGGCTGAAGCCCGGGGCCGCGGCCGGGGCCTTGGCCTCGCGCTTGTCCCTGCGCGGCTTGCGCTCGGCGCGGCGCGGCTGTTCCGGCTGGGTGGGCACGATCCCGGCGGGATCGATCTCGCTCACGCGCGGCGCGGGCGCCTCGGCGGGCGAGGCGGTCGGGCCGGGGCGGCGTTCGCCGACAGTGCCGGCGTTTTCCTGGAAGCCGAGCAGCTGTTCGAACTCATTGGCCGAACGGTAGCCATCGGTCGGCAGCTTGATGTCCTTGGCATCGACCGGCTTGACCAGATAGGGGGTGACGATGATCACCAGCTCGGTTTCGCCGCGGCGGAACTCGCGGCTGCGGAACAGGTTGCCGAGGATCGGCACGTCACCAAGGCCCGGGGCCTTGTCGAGCAGGTTCTGCGCATTGGCGCTCATCAGCCCGGCGATCATGAAGCTCTGGCCCGAACCCAGCTCGACCGTGGTCTCGGTGCGCCGGGTGGTGAGCGCGGGCACCTGGAAGCCGTTGAGCGTGATCGCCCCCTGGGTCGAAAGCTCGGAGACCTCGGGCCGCACCCGCATCGAGATGCGCCCGTTGGAGAGCACCGTGGGGGTATAGGCGAGGCTGACGCCGAACTGGCGGTATTCCACCGTCACCTGGCCGAGCCCCTGCGAGACCGGGATCGGAAACTCGCCGCCGGCGAGGAACGTCGCGGTCTCGCCCGAAAGCGCGGTAAGGTTGGGCTCGGAAATGGTGGTGACAAGCCCCAGCCGCTCGGACAGGTCGAGCGTGCCGGCAAGGTCGATCCCGAACAGGCGCCCGAGCCCGGCAAGGGTGGTGCCTCCGGCCGTGGTCACCACCGAGGTGCCCTGGCCGCCGATCGTGACATTGGTGCCCACCGGCCCGCCGGGGGTGTATTGCGGCAGCGCCCCGCGCCCGGTGCCGATCCCGATCTGGAACCCGTTGGTGGAATCGGCCGTGGTCAGGTTGGCCCCGATCTCGCGCACCAGCGAGCGGCTGACCTCGGCAAACTTGACCTGGAGGTTGACCTGCAGCGGCGTTGCCGTCTTGAGGCGGCTGATGACATTGGTTTCCTTGCCGAGGAAGGCCTGCACCAGGCGCTCGGCCTCGGCGGCATCCTCGGGGGCGGCCACCGTGCCGGTCAGCAGCACGGTGTTGGTGCCCATGGTGGCCACCTTGACCTTGGCATCGGGCATGGCCAGCGCCAGCATCTGATCGAGGCTGCCGATGTTCGAGCCGACCCGGATATTGGCCGAGAAGATCACGTCGCCGCGGTCATTGCTGGCATAGATCGTGGTCTCGCCCCCGGCCTTGCCGAAGACATAGAGCTGGCGCTGCGATTTCACCTGGACATCGGCGATCTCGTCATTGGCGACGAAGACATCGGCCATGCTGCCCGGCACGGTCACCAGCTCGCCCTTGCCAATCGACAAGACGATCTCCTGCGACGGGCTGACGATCGCCTGGGCGGTGGCGGTGGCAGCGGGGATGGCCGCCATCGGCACCGCGGCGAGCGCGGCCAGCAGCAGCCGGGACTTGTACGTGCGTGTCATCGAATGGCCCCCCTCGGGCTTGCCATGAGCCGCCTTGGTCGAAAGCGGACGAAGGATGGATTTGATCGGCATCATTGCCATGGCCCTTAATTGATCACGGTGGCGTGGGCGGCGGGCATGGTTGCCCCGGCGCGCTTGAGGCCCTGCGACTGGCCGCTGAGGATCGCCCCGCCAGCGGTCTTGCCGCTCACCGGAACCTCGGTTGTCTCCTTGCCGCGGGTGACGCGCACGCTCGGCCCGGTATAGACCGGGGTGCTCGGCGCACCCCCGGCCGGGGCCGCCGCCGGCGCGCCGCCCGCCGGAGCCGCCGCCGCAGGCTTGCTCGGCACGGTCGAACGCTGGAAGCGCGAGACATCGCCGCCGGTGCTGTAGCTGGTGCCCTTGTCCATCGGCCGGCCCATCGCGGCCTTGAGCAGCTTTTCCTCCTGCTCGGGCGTGGCGTTGTCGGGGATCTTGACGTCGCCAGAGGCAATCGCGCGTTCCAGTTCAGCCTGGCTGTCGGCGATCGAGCGCAGCACCAGGCTGATCGTGCCGATGGTGCGGGCCACCGCGATCTTCTCGGCGATCTTGGGCGTCACTTCGAGCGTGACGTTGCTCGAGGTGGCCACCACGGTCTTGCCGTTCTCGTCGGTCGCGGTCTCGGTACGCTGGTCGGTGGCGAGCACGCGCAGGTTGCGCAGCACCGTCTCGGCGGTTTTGAGCGAGGGGCCATCGCCCTCGCCCTGGACTTCCTGGGTCAGCACCAGGTCAACATGATCGCCCGGGAAGATGAAGCCGGCAACCCCGGTGTCTTCGGACACCGGAATGGTGACCGCGCGCATCCCCGGCCCGAGCGCGGCAGCAAGAAAGCCGCGGTCGCCCGGCGCCACCAGCGAGCCCTGCGTCACCGGCTCGCCCGCGGTGATCGGATAGCGCACCACCGTGCCGAGCAGCTTGTTGAGATCGGCTTCGCCCTCAAGGAAATAGGCATCCTGCACCAGCTCCTTGGGCCAGGGCTGGAAGCCCAGCGCATCGGCGGTGATGATGGTGCCAACCGGCAGCGCCCGCTTGGCCACCAGGACCTTGGGGCCAGTCGGCACCGCCGCTGCCTCGGCCGGAGGGGCAGCCTGGCCGCTGAGCATGGTGCGTGCGGCAAAGGCTGTCCCGATCGCGACGATCAGCGCGCCGAGCAGCAGAACCAGTTTCTTCCTGTCCATGGCCGAATAGCCCCCTTGTCAAAGCCCGGCAGTTGGTTAGCGGGCGGGTATGGTTGCGTTGGGTAAAGCCTGACTGGTTAAGATCGGGTTTTCAGGCGGCAGGCTCAGGCATTGAGGCCCTGAAGCGCGGTCTCGGGCAGGTAATTGGCCGCCAGCACCCACAGCGCGCCGAAGGAAATCGCCACGCCATAGGGGATGGCGAGACGGTGCTTCTGCCGCCGCGCCACGTGCCAGGCGCCCATGACGATGGTGAGCACCCCCCCGGCAATCGCCATCACCAGGAGGAGCTGGACGAACTGATAGGGCGGCACCCACAAGGCGAGCGCGGTGAGCAGCTTGACATCCCCGCCTCCCATCATCCGCAAGGCAAACAGGCCGGCAAAGACGGCAAAGGCCGCCAGCGCCACCCCCAGCTGCAGCGCCACATCGGGCCACAGCGCCAGCCCGCTCGCCCACCAGAACAGCGGTGCGCCAAGCGCGATCGCGCTGTTGAGCCAATTGTCGATCTGCCGCCGGGTGAGGTCGGTGAAGGCCGCCACGACCAGCGCGATTGCCAAGGCCGCCAGCAGAACGTAGGAAAGGGTAGTCATCGCCATCGTGCCCCTCGCAAGCCAGCCCCGCGGCGTGCCGGGCTGTCCATGATTGGGACACGTGCTACAGATCATGGCTTACCAAATAGTAACCACGTCGCTTCCCTGCCCGAGATGCCTTTCCCCATGACCGGCCCTGTTGCTGCACACAGCCCGGGCCCGGCGATTGATCGGCGCGCCATTCCCCCTGCGGCGCGCGAGAGCCGCTGGCGGGCGGGCGATGGCCATGCCATCCGCCGGATCGACTGGCCGGGGGCCTCTGATGGCACGCCGCGCGGATCGATCCTGTTCCTGCCCGGGCGCGGCGATTTCTATGAGAAATATCTGGAGACGCTCGAGGAATGGCACCGCGCTGGTTGGCGCGTCACCGCGTCCGATTGGCGCGGGCAGGCCGGATCGGGGCGCTGCGGGCGCGACGCGGTGACCGGGCATATCGCCGATTTTGCCATCTGGATCGACGATCTTGCCGCGCTGTGGGCGCAGTGGGTGGCCGAAACCCCACCGCCGCACGTGCTTGCCGCCCATTCGATGGGCGGGCACCTGGTGCTGCGGGCGCTGGTCGAGCACCGCCTTGCGCCCGATGCCGTGGTGCTGAGCGCCCCGATGATCGGGGTCAACGGCCCGCCGCTGCCGCTCGGCGTGCTCCACGCCGCGGCCCGGGTGATGTGCGCGCTTGGCGATCCGGCCCGGCAGGCGTGGAAGTGGAGCGAGAAGCCGGGCGAACTGCCCGCCGGGCGCCAGCAGCTCCTCACCCACGATCCCGAGCGCTATGCTGACGAGGAATGGTGGCGCGCGGCGCGCAGCGAACTGGTGATGGGCCCGGCAAGCTGGCGCTGGGTCGAGCGCGCCTATGCCTCCTGGCGCAAGCTCGTGGCGCCCGGCGCGCTCGAGCAGGTGCATACCCCGGTGCTGATCATCTCGACCGCGGCCGATCGGCTGGTGAGCCACCGCGCCAATCTCGCCGCGGCCGCGCGCCTGCCGCGCGGCGAGATCATGGCGCTTGGACCAGAGGCGGCGCACGAGGTGCTGCGCGAGGCCGATCCGGTGCGCAGCGCGGTGATGGCGCGCATCGCCGACTTTCTCGACCGGGTCGCCCCCCAGCGGCCGGCGCCGGCATGATCCACGATTTTGCCATTATCGGCGCCGGCATGGCCGGGGCGAGCCTCGCGGCCGAACTTTCCCCCCATGCCCGGGTGCTGCTGCTCGAGGCCGAGGCGGCGCCGGGCTACCATGCCACCGGGCGCTCGGCCGCCTTCTGGGAAGAGACCTATGGCGGGCCGGGGGTGGTGCCGCTCACCCGGGCCTCGGGGCCCTATCTTGCCGAGCACGGCTTTCTCACCATGCGCGGCGCGCTCTATCTCGGCCGGGCCGAGGATCGCGCCGCGCTTGCCGCGCATCGGCAGACCTTCACCGCAGCCGGGGTGGAGATCGTGCCGTGTGAGGGCGAAGCGCTCAGCGCCATGGTGCCGCAGCTGCGCCCCGAATGGTGTCTCGCTCTGCACCAGCCGGCCTGTGCCGATATCGACGTGGCGGGCCTACACCAGCACTATCTCGCCCGCGCCCGCCAGCACGGCGCGCAGCTTGCCTGCCGCGCCGAGGTGGCCGGGCTGCGCCAATCCGGCGGGGTGTGGCAGATTGCCACCGCGCGCGGTGAAAACTTTGCCGCCGCTGCCATCGTCAATGCCGCCGGGGCCTGGGCTGATGAGGTGGCGGTGCTTGCCGGAGCATCCCCGATCGGCCTTGCCCCGCTGCGCCGCACCGTGGTGGTGCTGCGGGTCGATCCGCCCGCGCCTGCCGATCTGCCGCTGGTGCTCGACATCAATGGCGGCTTCTATTTCAAGCCCGATGCCGGGCGGCTGTGGCTTTCGCCGCATGACGAGATTCCTTCCGCGCCGTGCGATGCCGCGCCCGAGGAGCTCGACGTGGCGGTGGCGATCGACCGCTTCGAAAAGGTCACGTCGTGGCGCATCGAAGCGGTTGAGCGGCGCTGGGCGGGCCTGCGCAGCTTTGCGCCCGATCGGCTGCCGGCCTATGGCCCTGATCCCGCGGTGCCAGGCTTCATCTGGTTTGCAGGCCAGGGGGGCTTTGGCATCCAGACCGCGCCGGCCGCGGCCCGCCTCACCGCCCAGGGGCTGCTTGGCCTTGGGCCTGACGCGATGACCGCCGCGCTCGACCGCGAAGCCTATTCACCAGCGCGGCTGCGCCTTCAGTCGGGGAAACAAGGCCTTGCGCTCTAGCCAAGCGGCTGTGCTTCTGGCACGTGAGCGGGCACAGCCAACCAGGAGGAAGGGGGACGCGCGATGGCGCACAAGTTCGAGATCTACAAGGACAAGGCCGGTGAATACCGGGTGCGGTTCAAGTACAATTCGGAAGTGATGTTCGCCACCGAAGGCTATGCCAGCAAGGCGAGCGCCATGAACGCGATCGAATCGATCAAGAAGAACGGGCCCGAGGCCCCGATCGAAGACCACAGCTGAAGCGGCCAGCGCCGAGAAGGCGGGGGCAGGGCACCTGCCGGCCCACGTAATCGCGCCTCACCGCGCGACCGCCGCGCGCGCCGCGGCGGCGCTGGCAAGCGCATCGACACGCTCGTTCTCGGCATGGCCATCATGCCCCTTGACCCAGTGCCAGGTGATGCGGTGCGGGCGCGCCGCGTCGATCAGCGCGCGCCACAGATCGGCATTCTTCACCGGTTTCTTCGCGGCATTGACCCAGCCATTGCGCTGCCAGGCGTGGACCCATTTTTCGATCCCGTCGAGCAGGTAACGGCTGTCGGAATAAAGTTCGACCGCGCAGGGCTCGCGCAGGGCCTCAAGCCCGCGGATCGCCGCGGTCAGCTCCATGCGGTTGTTGGTGGTCTCGGGCTCACCGCCCGAAAGCTCCTTTTCGTGCCGGCCCATGCGCAGCAGCACCCCCCAGCCGCCCGGGCCGGGATTGCCCTTGCATGCCCCGTCGGTGAAGATCTCGACCCGTTTCATCGCTTGCGCGCCTAGGCCCGGCCGCGCCGCCTAGGCAAGCGCGGCGGCGCCATGAGCATCGTAAAAGCGCCAGCGGCGCACGAATTGCATCGGATCCTTGCGCGCGACCAGCGCATCATCGGGGGTGTCGAGCCAGTCCTCGGCGCGGCTGGCGACAAAGCGCAGGCAGGCCCCCTTGGCAATCTCCGGCAGCAGCGCGCGTTCATCGGCGGCAAGGGGACGCACGGCTTCGTAGCCCGCGATCAGCGCCGTGCTGCAGGCAGGAAGGAAGCGATCCTCGGCATCGAAGCACCAGGCCGCGTGGGTGACGGCCAGGTCGAGCGCCATCGGTCCGCTGCAGGCGAAGTAGAAATCGATGAGGCCCGTCACCCTGTCGCCCAGCATCAGCACATTGTCCGGAAACAGATCGGTGTGGGTCTGCGACTGGGGCAGGTGGGACAGATCGAGCGCCGCGGCGGCGCGCGCCGGGCCGAGCATGGCGGGCAGCTCGGGATCGATCCGCGCCAGCGCCGCCGTCCCGCAGGCCTCGAGCGTGGCGGCATTGGCGGCAAAGCCGAGCGCATTGGCGCGGCGCATCGGGAAATCGCGCGCGGCAAGGTGCATCCGCGCCAGCACTTCCCCCACTGCGCCGGCCTGGGCCGGAGTGGGCCGGGTGGGCGAGACCCCGGGCAGGAACTCGATCAGCGCCGCAGCCTTGCCCCGCTCCATGCGGAAGGCGGCGCCGCTGCGATCATGGATGGTGCGCGGCACCGGGCAGCCCCTTGCCGCAAGGTGATCGAGCAGGCCGAGGAAATAGGGCAGATCGGCATAGTCGATCCGCCTTTCGTAAAGGGTGAGGATGAAGCGCGTGCCGGTGCCGGGCGCGCCGGTGGTCTCGATCAGCCAGTTGGAATTGGACACGCCCTCGGCAATGCCCTTGGCCGAAACCAGCGCCCCCACTTCGTATTCGCTGATCAGCCGGACGAGATCTTCCGCCCCCAGATGGGTATAGACCGCCATGCGCCCCCGCCTGTTTGGCCTATTCGGTCAGCTGGCGCGGCAGCTTGAACACCATCTTTTCTTCCGCCGCGGTGATGGTCTTCTCGCGGATCGGGCGGTAGCGGCCGAGCGCTGTAACCACTTCGCGCACCAGGATCTCGGGCGCCGAGGCCCCGGCGGTAAGCCCGAGGGTTTCGACCCCCTCGAGCCAGGCAAAGTCGATCTCCTCGGCGCGCTGGATCAGCTTGGCCGGGGTGCCGAGCCTTTCGGAAACCTCAACCAGGCGCAGCGAATTGGAGGAATTGGGCGCGCCGATCACCAGCACCAGATCGCAATCCTGCGCCAGTTCCTTGACCGCCGCCTGGCGGTTCGAGGTGGCATAGCAGATATCCTCGGCGCGCGGGCCGACGATGTTGGGATAGCGCCATTCGAGCGCCTCGATCACCTCGCGCGTGTCGTCCACCGACAGCGTGGTCTGGGTGAGATAGGCAAGGTTCTCGTCGGCATCGAAGGGCAGCTTTTCAACGTCCTCGATGGTCTCGACCAGGGTCATCTGCCCGGGCTCCACCTGGCCCATGGTGCCGATCACTTCGGGGTGGCCGGCATGGCCGATGAAGATGATGTGCCGGCCCTTCTCGATCTGGCGTTCGGCCTGACGGTGAACCTTGGAGACCAGCGGGCAGGTGGCATCGACATAGAGCAGGTTGCGCCGCCGCGCCTCGGCCGGGACCGATTTGGGCACGCCGTGGGCGCTGAACACCACCGGGGCATCATCGGGCACCTCGTCGAGCTCCTCGACGAAGATCGCCCCCTTGGCCTTCAGCCCCTCGACCACATATTTGTTGTGGACGATTTCGTGGCGCACATAGACCGGCGAGCCATAGCGCTCGAGCGCCTTCTCGACGATCTCGATCGCCCGATCGACCCCGGCGCAAAAGCCGCGCGGGGCGGCGATCAGCAGGTTGAGCGGCGGCCGCGCGGCGATCGGATCGCCCTCGACGGGTGCTGCGGGTGCGGCGGGCGAGGCGGGAAAGGGCGCGTTCATCGCTCACCCCCTAGCGCTTTCCGGCGCGTCTCGCTAGGGCGTGTATGGGATCGCCGCGGCCACAAGGCCGCAGCGCGCCTTGGATCGTTATCAGCTAAGGACGGGTTTTCGATGAAGCTTCGCGCGCGCCCCATGATGGCCTTGTCGGCTGCGGCCTGCGCCGCGGCGGCGCTCAGCGCCTGCGCGAGCGAGGGCGAGCTGGTGATCAACGAAGGGGTGGGCGTCGCCAGCGTGCTCTCGCTGTGCCCGGCGATCGGCATTCCCGATTACACCGGCGACATCACCACCTTCCGCGATCCGGCTGACCGTTCCCTCGCCAGCCTCGATGTCAGCGCGGCGATGACCAACCTCAGGGCCCAGTGCAACGAGACCGGCGATCGCATCTATTCCGAGGCGAGCTTCACCGTGAATGCGCGCCGCAGTGACACCCGCGGTGCGCGCACGGTGAGCCTCCCTTATTTCGTCACCGTGCTGCGCGGCGGCAGCGCGGTGGTCTCCAAGCGCATCGGCACCGTGACCCTCACCTTTGCCGACGGGCAGGAGCGCGCCAGCGCCACCGCCAGGGCGGGCGCCTTCGTCAACCGCGCCGATGCCACCCTGCCGCCCGACATCCGCGAGAAGATCACCAAGAAGCGACGACCGGGCGATGCCGATGCGGCGCTCGATCCGCTGGCTGACCCCGAAGTCAAGGCGGCGATCGCCCGCAGCCGCTTCGAGGTGCTGGTGGGCTTCCAGCTGACCGAGGACCAGCTTGCCTACAACGTGACGCGCTGAAGGCTTTCCCAAAGCCGATCCGCTTCATCGCTCACGGCAGGCTGGCGCTGGCGCCGCCGTCGCCCTACCTGCTGCCCGGTCGGGCTTGACCGCGGGCAGTGCTTGCTTTCTTGCACGCGCGCACGCTTGCGCCCATCGCACGAGACCCACATGACCAAGACCCTCTATGCCGCCCACGCGGCTCTTATCGAAACCGTGCTTGGCGAGCTGATCGCCGAGGGCACCCTGCCTGCGGAGACCAGCCTTGCCTCCGTGACGATCGAGCCGCCGCGCGATCCTGCCCATGGCGATCTTGCCACCAATGCCGCGATGGTGCTGGCCAAGGGCGCGGGGCTGGCCCCGCGCGCGCTGGCCGAGATCATCGCCGAACGGCTCGCGCGCTGCCAGACCATTGCCAGCGCCGAAATCGCCGGGCCGGGCTTCATCAACCTGCGCCTTGTCCCCGAGGTGTGGCGTGATGAACTCAAGGCCATCCACACGCTCGGGGGCGATTATGGGCGCTCGGGCCTCGGCGGGGGCACCACGGTCAATGTCGAATATGTCTCGGCCAATCCCACAGGGCCGATGCACATGGGCCATTGCCGCGGCGCGGTGGTGGGCGATGCCCTTGCGGGCCTGCTCGAATTTGCCGGGCACAAGGTGATCCGCGAATATTACATCAATGATGCCGGGGCGCAGGTCGATGTGCTCGCCCGCTCGGTGCACCTGCGCTACCGCGAGGCGCTGGGCGAGGCGGTCGGCGAGATCCCCTCAGGCCTCTATCCCGGCGAATATCTGAAGCCGGTGGGGGCGGCGCTCGCTGCCGAGTTCGGGACACGCTACGCCGCTGCGCCCGAGAGCGAATGGCTCGGCCTGTTTCGCAGCCGCGCCGTGGCGGCGATGATGGATATGATCCGCGCCGACCTTGCCCAGCTTGGCATTGTCCATGATGTCTTTTCCTCCGAGGCCGAGCTTCAGGCCTCGGGCAAGGTCGATGCCGCCGAGGCCTGGCTGCGCGCGCATGATCTTGTCTATGACGGGATGCTCGAGGCGCCCAAGGGCAAGGCCCCGCCCGAGGACTGGGAGCCGACGGTGCTGCCGCTGTTCCGCTCCACCCGCTTCGGCGACGATCAGGATCGCCCGATCAAGAAATCGAACGGCGCCTGGACCTATTTCGGCGCCGATCTGGCCTATCACTTCGAGAAGGCCCAGCGCGCCGATGCGCTGGTCGATATCTGGGGGGCTGACCATGCCGGCACGGTCAAGCGGATCAAGGCCGCGGTCGCCGCGCTCACCAGCGCTGACGGGGCAAGCCCCAAGCCCTTCGAGGTCAAGCTCGTGCAGATGGTGCAGCTCCTGAAGGGCGGGCAGCCGTTCAAGATGTCGAAGCGGGCGGGCAATTTCGTCACCCTTGCCGATGTGGTCGAGATGGTCGGCAAGGATGTGGTGCGCTTCACCATGCTCACCCGCAAGCCCGATGCGCAGATGGATTTCGATTTCGACAAGGTGGTCGAGGCCTCGAAGGACAATCCGGTGTTCTATGTGCAATATGCCCATGCCCGGATTTCATCGACCCTGCGCAAGGCGGCCGAGGCGGGCCATGCCCCCGCGGCCGAGGCGCTCGAGCGGCTGGGGGCCGAGGAGCTGGCGCTCGTCGCCCGCGCGGCGCAGTTCCCGCGCGAGATCGAAATGGCTGCCCGCGCCCGCGAGCCGCACCGGATCGCCTTCTACCTCTATGATCTGGCAGCCGATTTCCACGCCTATTGGAACCTCGGCAATGACCGGCCGGAAAAGCGCTTCATCCTGGAACAGGACGCCGCGCTTACCGCGGCAAGGCTTTATCTCGCCGCGGCAATCGGGCAAGTGATCCGCAACGGCCTTGGCGTTCTGGGCGTTGCGGCGGTGGAGAGCATGTAGGGGCCTGCGCCTTGGCGCGGCACGGGGGAAAGGCATGATCGAGGCAGAATACGAGGAACTGGGCCCTGGCGAGGGCGCGCTTGGCCTTGCCGATACCGACAGCCTGCCCTGGCTCGAGTCCGGCGCCGAGGATGAGGAGCCGGGCGGGCTCGATCCCGGGCAGGTGATGCTGTTCCTTGCTGCGCTGGTGCTGCTCTTGGGCGCGGCGGTGGGCGCGGTGTGGTATTTCACCAGCAGGGCCGAGAGCGGGCAGGGCGTGCCCGAGGGCGGCGTGATCGCGGCGCCCGAGGGCCCGGTCAAGCAGCGGCCCGAAGATCCGGGCGGCAAGCAGTTCGCCGGCACCGGCAATGTCGCCCCGGTGGTGAGCGAGGGTGGCGCGCGCCCGGCGGTGGTAGCAGCGCCGCCTGCCGCTGCTTCTGCCACCCCTTCGCCCGCTGCCGCGCCCGCGCCTGCCACCGCTGCCGCGGCCGGGTCCGCAGCGCCAGCCACCGCTGCGGCGGGCGATGCGGGCGCCGTGGCGGTGCAGCTTGCCGCCTACAGCAACCGCGCCCGCGCCGAGCAGGGCTGGGGCGATCTGGCGCGCCGCACCGATGCCCTTACCGGGGTGCGCCACCGGGTGGTCGAGGCCAAGGTCGATAGCGGCACGGTCTATCGCCTCCAGGCGCTCGCCCCCAATCGCGCCGAGGCCGAGAAGCTGTGCAGCGCGCTCAAGGCCGATGGCCTTACCTGCCAGATCAAATAGGCTCTGCCATCGGCACCCGCTGGCACCTTATCCCCGTTCGTGATCCCCTGCCGGACTTGCCGGCGGCGGGCAAGCCTGCAAACCTCATGGCATGATTCCGGCGATCTTCGGCCTGTCCGGCCCCGTTCTGACGGATGAGGAACGCGCCTTTTTCCGCGCTGCCGATCCGGCGGGCTACATCCTGTTCGCGCGCAACTGCATCGCGCCCGAACAACTGCGGGCGCTCACCGACGATCTGCGCAGCCTCCACGGGCGCGAGCAGCTGCTGATCGCGATCGATCAGGAAGGCGGCAGGGTGGCGCGCCTGCGACCGCCGCACTGGGCGGCCTATCCGCCAGGGTCGGCGTTCGATCGGCTCTATGCCCTTGCGCCGGCCAGCGCGATCGAAGCGGCGCGCGCCAATGCCACGGCGATGGCGCTTGAGCTTTCGGCGATGGGGATCACGGTCGATTTCCACCCCCCGCTCGATCTGCGCGTGCCCGGGGCCCACGAGGTGATCGGCGATCGCGCGCTCGGCAGCAGCCCGATGCAGGTCGCGGCACTGGGCCGGGCGATCCTCGAAGGGTTGGCCGCGGGCGGGGTGACGGGCTGCATCAAGCACCTGCCCGGCCATGGCCGCAGCACGGTGGACAGCCACGAGGCCCTGCCCGTGGTAAGCGCCGCGCCCGAGGTGCTGGAAGATGACCTTGCCCCCTTTGTGCGCCTCAGCCACGCGCTCATCGGCATGACCGGGCACCTCGTCTTCACCGCCTGGGACGGGGAGAACCCGGCCACACTTTCGCCCTTCGTCATCAAGCACATCATCCGCGAGCGGATCGGCTTTGACGGCCTGCTGCTCAGCGATGACATCGACATGAAGGCGCTGGGCGGCACCATTGCCGAGCGGGCCCGGCGCGCCCACGCGGCGGGCTGCGACATCATCCTCAATTGCTGGGCGCGGCTTGATGACATGGAGGCGATCTGCGCGGCGCTGCCCGCCATGTCCGCGGCCACCGCTGAAAGGCTCGCGCGCGCGCTCGCCCCCACCCGCATCGCCCCGGGGCTGGCGGCCGAGGCGCGCGAGCTCATCGCCACGCGTGATCGCCTGCTGTCGCTGGTGGAGAGCGCCGCATGAGCGAGGTCGAGGCCCCCTTCATGCTCAGCGGCGCCGCGCCGCGCGAGAAGGATGATGCGCTCTATCTCGAGCTCGGCGCCTGGGAAGGCCCGCTCGATCTGCTGCTCGACCTTGCCCGGCGGCAGAAGGTTGACCTCAGGCAGATTTCGATCCTCGCACTGGTCGATCAATATCTCGGCTATATCGCGCGGGCCGGGGCGCTGAAGCTGGAACTGGCTGCCGATTACCTGGTGATGGCGGCCTGGCTGGCCTACTTGAAGTCCGCGCTGCTCCTGCCCAAGGCCGAGCAGGAAGACCCGAGCCCCGAAGAACTGGCGCTGCGGCTGCAATTGCGGCTTCAGCGCCTCGGGGCGATGCGCGAGGCCGCCGCCCGGCTGATGGCCCGCGACCGCATCGGACGCGATGTGTTCCTGCGCGGCGCGCCCGAGGGGCTGCGCACCGATCGCCGGATCGTCTGGCGCTCGGACCTCTTCAGCCTGATCCAGGCCTATGGCCAGGTCAAGGCGCGCACCGCGCCGCGGGTCTATTACGTCGCCGCGCGCCCGGTGATGACGCTCGAAAGCGCGCTCGAGCGGGTCTCGGCCATGCTTGGGGTGACGCTCGAATGGATGGAGATCCGCGATTTCCTCCCGCCCCATGCCTCGCCCGAACTGAGGCGCTCGGCGCTGGCCTCGAGCTTTGTCGCCGCGCTCGAACTGGCCAAGCGCGGGCGCGCCGAGATCGCGCAGGAGGAGGCCTTCGCCCCCTTGCGCATTCGCCGCCTGCGGGACAGCGCGGCATGAGCGCAGAGCCCTCCGCGCTCGAACGCGCGCTCGAGGCGACGCTGTTTGCCGCCGAGGAGCCGCTCAGCCCGGCTGCGCTGGCCGCGCATCTCGGCGATGTCGGCGAAGGGGCGGTGCGCGCGGCGCTCGCGGCGCTGGCCTTGCATTACCGCGCGCGCGGGGTGCACCTCGTCGAGCGCGGCGGGCGCTGGCATTTCGAGACCGCGCCCGATCTTGCCCACCTGCTGCGGCGTGAGCAGGAGCAGGTGCGCCGCCTGTCGCGCGCGGCCACCGAGGTGCTGGCGATCATCGCCTATCACGAGCCGGTGAGCCGGGCCGAGATCGAATCGATCCGCGGGGTGCAGACCAGCGCCGGCACGCTCGACGTGCTGATGGAAGCCGGCTGGGTGCGCCCGGTGGGCCGGCGCGAGGTGCCGGGCCGTCCGGTGATCTATGCCACGACCCCTGAGTTTCTCGACCATTTCGGTCTTGCCAGCCGCCGCGATCTGCCCGGGCTCGACGAGCTGCGCGCCGCCGGGCTGCTCGATCCGGTCGATGCGGCGATGGAGGCCGCGCTCGGCGGGGAAGGCCGCTTCGGCCCCGACGAGGCAGAGGTGGACGCGGCTTCCAGCGAGGACGAGGGGGAATAGCGCCGCGCCCCCTGCGCCAATCGTCGATCGCGGGTGGCATCGCGCCGCCAAGGCGCCTATATGCAAGGCCCCCCAAGAGTGAAAGTTGCGCCCCATGAATATCGGCATCTGGCAAATCCTCATCATCGCGCTGGTCGTGCTCGTGCTGTTCGGGCGCGGGCGCATTTCGGAAATGATGGGCGATTTCGGCAAGGGTATCGCCAGCTTCAAGAAGGGCATGAACGAGGGCGAGGAGGCGGCGCCCAAGCCCCGGATCGAGCCGCCCGCTGCCGCCCCCACCGCGGCCGAGACCGAGGTGAGCCAGACACGCGATTCGACCGGCGCCTGAGCACCTGAAGGAGGCGGCGCTGCCGCAGCCAAGCCATGTTCGACATCGGCGCTGCTGAACTGCTGGTCATCATCATCGTTGCGGTGATCGTGATCGGGCCCAAGGATCTGCCGCTGGCGATGCGCACCGCCGGGCGCTGGATCGGCCGGATGCGGCGCATCTCGGCCCATTTCCGCGCCGGGGTCGATGCGATGGTGCGCGAGGCCGAGCTTGAGGAGATGGAAAAGCGCTGGAAGGCGCACAACGAGGAGATCATGCGCCGCTCGGCCGCGCTGACCGAGGCCGAGGCGGGCGCCCCGGTGATGACCGGGCGGCCCCCGATCGACAAGGCGCCCGAGGCGCCAGCGCCCGGTGATGCGCCTGCCAGCCCGGCTCTGGCGCCGGCGGCTCCGCCTGCGCCGACGCTCCCATCGCCCGCGGCAACGCCCAAGGACAGCGGCGATGTTTGAGATCAAGGATCTCGACGAGACCCGCGCGCCCTTGATCGATCACCTGATCGAGCTGCGCACCCGCATCATCCGCTCGCTCCTCGCACTGGCGGTGGGCTTTGGCGTGTGCCTCTATTTTGCCGATGAAATCCTCGGCTTTCTGGTCTGGCCGCTCAAGCAGGCCTTCCCGCAAGGGCAGGGCCAGTTGATCTTTACCCGCCTGCCCGAGGTGTTCTTCGTCGAGCTCAAGGTGGCGCTGTTTGCCGGCTTCATGGTCAGCTTCCCGGTGATCGCCAACCAGCTCTGGGCCTTTGTCGCCCCGGGGCTCTATGCCCGCGAAAAGCGCGCCTTCCTGCCCTTTCTCATCGCCACCCCGGTGCTGTTCACTGCCGGGGCGGCGCTCGCCTATTTCGTGGTGATGCCCACCGCCTTCCGCTTCTTCCTCGGCTTCGGGGGCGAGGCCGGGGGGCTGACGGTCGAGGCGCTGCCGAGCGCCGGGGACTATCTCGGCCTGGTCATGCAGTTCATCCTCGCCTTCGGCCTCACCTTTCTCCTGCCGGTGCTGCTGCTGCTGCTCCACCGCGCCGGGATCATCACCCGCGCGCAGCTGGCAGGCGCGCGGCGCTATGTGATCGTGGCGATCTTTGCCCTTGCCGCGGTGGTGACCCCGCCCGATCCCGGCTCGCAGATCATCCTTGCGGTGCCGCTTTTGTTGCTGTTCGAGGCCTCGCTGCTGCTGATGCGCCTTCAGGAAAAGGTGGTCGAGGCGGATCGGGCGGCACGCGCCGCCGAGACCGCGCCGGCAGGCGAGCGCACCGGCGAGGGTGCGGCGGCCGAATAGCTACTCGCCGCGCACCCTGACCCCGCCGATCCACACGCCAAGCACCCGGGTGGCGCGGATCTCGTCCACCGAGGCGAGCAGGGGATCGCGATCGACGAGGATGAAATCGGCCCGCTCGCCCGGGATCAGGCGGCCAAAGCGCCCTTCGGCAAAACCGGCAAAGGCGGCATCGGCGGTAAAGGCGGCAAGCGCCTGTTCGCGGCTCACCGCCTGCTGCGGGAACCAGCCACCGAAGGGCTGGCCTTCCGCATCGGTGCGGCTGATCGCGGCGGCGATCCCGGCCCAGGGATCGGCCGGCTCGACCGGCGCGTCCGAGCCGAAGGCAAGCCTTCCCCCGGCGCCAAGCACGCTGCGCCAGGCATAGGCGCCCCCAAGGCGCCCCGGCCCCAGCCGCGCCTCGGCCATGGTGCGGTCGGAAGTCTGGTGGAGCGGCTGCATCGAGGCGATCACCCCGTGTGCCCCGAGGCGCGGAAGGTCGGCCTCGTCGATCACCTGGGCATGTTCGATGCGCCAGCGCCGATCGCCCGCATAGGTCTCGGAAAGCTCCTCGATCGCGCTTAGCACCTCGGCATTGGCGGCATCGCCGATCGCGTGCACCGCGCTCTGGAACCCGGCCATCGCCGCCCGGCTCATCAGGTTGCGCAGCTGTGCCGGGCTGAGCAGGGCAAGGCCGCGCGCGGCAGGCTCGTCGGCATAGGGGGCCTTGAGCAGCGCCCCGCGCGAGCCCAATGCGCCATCGACGAACAGCTTGATCCCGCCCATCCTCAGGCGATCATCATAGAGCCAGCCGGTCGGCTCGGCCCCGGCGGCCAGCTCGAGCGTGTCGAAATCGCGGGCATAGGCCATGATCCGCAAACGGAGCCGCCCCGCATCCCCGGCGCGGCGATAGGTGCTCCAGTCGGCGAGCGTCGTGCCCATGTCCGCGACCGCGGTGACGCCGCGCGCGAGCAGCGCGTCCTGCGCGGCGGCAAAGGCAAGGTCGCGCTCCTGCGGGCGGGGCTGGGGCACCACCTTGCTCACAAGCTGAATGGCATTGTCGATGAACACCCCCGCCGGCGCGCCGCGCGCATCGCGCACGATCCGCCCGCCCGGAGGATCGGGGGTCTTGGCGGTGATCCCGGCGGCGGCGATCGCCATGCTGTTGGCCCAGTTGGCGTGATTGTCAGCTCGCTCGAGCCAGACCGGGCGATCGGGCACCACGGCGTCCAGTTCGGCCGCGGTGGGAAAACGGCCCAGCCCCCATTTCTCCTGGTTCCAGCCGCGCCCGAGGATCCAGGGGCGCGCGGGGTTGGCCTCGGCAAAGGCCTTGATCCGTGCCAGCGCCTCGGCGAGCGAGGTGGTGTCCGAAAGATCAAGCGTGAGCGCGGCAAAGCCGATGTCCATCACGTGGACATGGGCATCGATCATGCCCGGAAGCAGCACCCGGCCCTGCCCATCGATACGGTAATCGGTGCGCGGGCGCTTGTCCCCGCGCGCGAGCACCGCGACGATCCGCCCATCGTCATCATAGACAAGGCCGGTAAAGCGCCGCACCTTGCCCTCGGCATCGATGGTGATGCCATCAACATTGTCCACCAGCGTATCGGCGGCGGCGGGGCTGGCGAGCGCGAGGAGGCCGGCAGCGGCGGCAAGGGCAAACAGGGGGCGGGCAAAGAAGGCAGGCAGCATGGCGATCCTTGTGGCGGGGCTGCAGCGCGATGGCGCGCGGCGGCCTTGGTGCTTCTGCCTAGAGCCTTGCTGCGCGCTTGCCAATCATCGCGGGACACGCGCAAGGCGCCGTCCCGCAGCATGATTGGGACGCGCGGGTGATTGCCCTTGGCCCGCCAAGCCTCTAAGCGCGCCAGCATCATGGCAACGCGCATCGCTTCTTCCAGCCCCAAGGGTGCCGCCGCTTCGCCGGCTGACCTCACGCTCGCGCATGTCCGGGCCGCTGCGGCGCGGATCAAGGGGGCGGTGGTCAACACCCCGATGATGCATTCGATCACCCTGTCGGAGATCACCGGCGCGGATATCTGGCTGAAGTTCGAGAACCTGCAGTTCACCGCCGCCTACAAGGAGCGCGGCGCGCTCAACGCCCTGCTGCTGCTGAGCGAGGAGCAGCGCGCGCGCGGGGTGATCGCGGCCTCGGCGGGCAACCATTCGCAGGGCCTGTCCTACCACGGCACCCGGCTGGGGGTGCCGGTCACCATCGTCATGCCGCGCACCACGCCGACGGTGAAGGTGATGCAGACCGAAAGCGTCGGGGGCAAGGTGGTGCTCGAGGGCGAGACCTTCGATGAGGCCTATGCCCATGCCCGCCGGCTCGAGGCCGAGCTGGGCCTCACCTTCGTCCACCCTTTTGACGATCCCGATGTCGCCGCTGGGGCGGGCACGGTGGCGCTCGAGATGCTCGAGGTGAAGCCCGATCTTGATTGCCTCGTCACCCCGATCGGCGGGGGCGGGCTGATCTCGGGCATGGCCACCGTGGCCAAGGCGATCAATCCTGCTATCGAGGTGGTGGGCGTGCAGGCGGGGCTGTTTCCCAGCATGTTCGATCGCATCAAGGGCGCGCAGCTGCCCTGCGGCGGCGACACCCTGGCCGAGGGCATCGCGGTCAAGCAGCCCGGCGCCTTCACCGCGCAGGTGGTGGCCGAAAGGGTCGATGACATCCTGCTCGTCGATGAACCCGCGCTCGAACAGGCGGTGGCGCTGCTGTTGCAGATCGAGAAGACCGTGGTCGAAGGCGCGGGCGCGGCCGGGCTGGCCGCGGTGCTTTCCAATCCCGAACGCTTTGCCGGCAAGTCGATCGGCCTTGCCCTGTGCGGCGGCAATATCGACACCCGCCTGCTGGCCAATGTGCTGCTGCGCGATCTTGCCCGGCAGGGGCGGCTGGCTCGCCTGAGGATCACGCTGCAGGATCGCCCCGGCGCGCTGTTCAAGGTGATGCGCCTGTTTGACGAGCACAATGTCAACATCATCGAGATCTATCACCAGCGCATCTTCACCACCCTGCCGGCCAAGGGGCTGATCACCGACATCGAATGCGAGGCGCGCGATGCCGAGCAGGTCGAGCGGCTGGTGGCCGGCCTCAGGGCCAAGGGCTATTCGGTCCAGCTGGTCGAACTGGGCTAGGGGCAGCGCGCGCTTGCGGGTTGCGCCCCGATTTGCGCCCCGGTTTGCACCAACCCCGATGAATTGTCCCTGCGCCGCCTTGCGGGTCTGGGCAAAATTCGGCGCAATTCATGGTTAAGGGACTTTTACCGCAGGGCCGGTGCAGGCATAAGAATTTCTTGACGCCACGCGCACGCGATTCATCGGCAGAAAAGGACAGGCCCCACCCGTGACGGCACCGATCCGCTTCCCCCGGTTCTTCGTGACCAGCCCGGCGCCGTGCCCCTATCTGCCGGGGCGCAGCGAACGCAAGGTGTTCACCGAACTCAAGGGCCCCCACGCCGACCAGCTCAACGAGGCGCTTGGGCGCATCGGCTTTCGCCGCAGCCAGACGGTGGCCTATCGCCCGTCCTGCCTCGATTGCCAGGCCTGCGTCTCGGTGCGGGTGGTGGCAGCGCGGTTCCAGCCTTCCGCGACGCAGAAGCGCGAGATCCGCCGCAACGCCGATCTGGTGGTGAGCGAATGCCGCCCCTGGGCAACCGATGAGCAGTTTTCGCTTCTCGCCCGCTATCTCGGCCAGCGCCACCCCGATGGCGGCATGGCGGCGATGGACGAGCTCGATTATGCCGACATGATCGAGCACACCCCGGTCAACACCGTGGTCACCGAATATCGCGAACCGCGCGCCGATGGGCGGCCCGGGCGTCTGGTGGGCGCCTGCCTCACCGACCGCCAGAGCGACGGGCTGTCGATGATCTATTCCTTCTACGAGCCCGATCACCCCACCCGCAGCGGGCTTGGCAGTTACATCATCCTCGATCACATCCGCCGCGCCGCGGCTGAGGGCCTTCCCTATGTCTATCTCGGCTACTGGGTCGATGGCAGCCCGCGGATGCAGTACAAGGTGCGTTACCGCCCGCTCGAACGGCTCACGCGTGACGGCTGGCACCTGATGGACCCCGATGAACAGCACCGCCTGATCGCCGCCGCCACCCGGTCGCGGCGCAGCGAGGAGACGGCTTTCGCGGGTGCGCGGGGCAAGGATGGCCAGCCTGTCAAGTTTCCGACCAGCTGACGTCCGCCGCCCGGTCTTTCTCGCTCTCGCCATTGCTGCAGGACTGGCCCAGGCCGCACCGGCTGAGGCGGCCCAGGTTGGCGCTCTGGCGGCCCAGAGCGCCGATGCGCTCGCGTCCGTACCCCCCGAGGCGCCCGGCGAGGGTGCGGATGATGCCGCGTCCGAACCCGCGCCGGTGCCCGACACGCTCGAGGCACTGATCCCACCCGAGGCGCTCGCCGATCCGGAAGGCTGGGCCACGCGCGCGGTTTCCGGCGTGGCCGGGGAGGATGCCGTGCCCGAAGCGGCGCCGGACGGTGCCGATCCGCTCGCCGGCCTCGTCCCCCCGCCGCCTGCGGCCCTTGAAGGCGCGCTCGATGCCGCCTTTGCCGATTTCGCCCTCGATCTGCCCGAGCCGCTGCCGCCCGGTCCCGAGGCCGACCAAGAAGCTGAGGCGGTGCTCGCCGCCCCGGTGCTCGAGGCCCTGCCCCCGCTTGCCGAGGCGCGGATCGGCCCGGCGCTGGTGCTTGGCCTGCCGGCGGCCGAAAGTTTCCCCGAGCGCGCCGAATTCATCACCCGCTTCCGCGCGCTCTCGCGGCTCGAGGCGCTCGATGACAAGGCCGATGCCGCCCCGCAGATCGCCGCCCGGGCGCGCGCCGATGAGGCGCTGCTCGGCGATCTCCTGCGCACCTATGGCTATTATGACGGCGCGGTGATCCGCCAGCTTTCCGGCGGGCGGCGCGACGGCGACGCAAGCGGCGTGGATAGCGCCGCGGCCGAGGAGCCGCAGGTGCGTTTCGATGTCATTCCGGGCACGCGCTACCGCTTTGGCCGGATCGATCTGGGCGGGCTTGGCACGCTCGCCGAGCCCGATGCCAGCCGCTTGCGCGCGGCCTTTGCGATTCAGCCGGGCGATCCGCTTCATGCCGACCGGATCCTCGAGCGCGAGCTCGAGCTGCGGGTGGCGCTTGGCGAAAGCGGCTATCCCTTCGCGGCGCTGGCCGAGCCTGAACTCACGATCGATCACGCCCGGGCCGAGGGCGATCTGGCGCTGCCCGTCAGCCCGGGGGGCAAATATGTCTTCGGCCCGGTGGAAAGCGGCGATCCGGCCTTCCTTTCGAGCCGCCACCTTCAGCGCATTGCGCGCTTCCGCCCCGGCGAGGTGTTCCGCCAGAGCATGGCCACCGATCTGCGCCGCGCGATCATCGCCACCTCTCTGGTGTCGAGCGTCACCGTCACCCCGCGTGAAAGCCGCCCGCCCCAGGGCGACCAGCCGGGCGAGGTGGCGCTCGATGTTGCGCTCGAGCGCGCGCCGCTGCGCACCATCGCCGGGGCGATCGGTTACGGCACCGAGGATGGCTTCAAGCTCGAGGGGCGCTGGGAGCACCGCAACCTCTTTCCGCCCGAGGGCGCGCTGCGGCTGCGCGGCATCCTCGGCACGCGCGAGGCGCTCGCCAGCATCGGGGTGCGGAGCAACAATTTCCGCGGCCGCGATCAGGTGCTGAGCGCCGATCTCTATGCCAGCGACATCACCACGCTCGCGGTCGATTCGCGCGGGTTCGGCCTGCGCGGCGCCTTCGAGAAGGTCTCCAACCTCTTGTTCCAGAAGCCGGTGAGCTTTCAGCTCGGCGGCGAACTGGTCTCTACCGACGAGCGCAACCGGCGGGTGCGGATCGCTCCGGGCGCGCCCGAGCCGCGCCGCACCTTCCTCATCGGTGGGCTGTTCGGCAGCCTCACGCTCGATGCCAGCGACAATCTGCTCGATCCCACCACCGGCTATCGCGCCACGCTGTTCCTCGCGCCCGAGGTCTCGCGCTCGAAAGGGCAAGACCGGGCCTATCTGCGCGCCCAGGCGGATGCGGCCTATTACCATGCGTTCGGCGGCACGGTGCTGGCCGCGCGGGTGCGGGCGGCGACGATCCAGGGCGCGGCGGCGGCCGATATTGCCCCCTCGCGGCGGCTCTATGCCGGGGGCGGCGGCTCGGTGCGCGGCTATGGCTTCCAGGGCGTGGGCCCGCGCGATCCGCTCGGCAATCCGATCGGCGGGGCCTCGCTCGTCGAGGCCGCGGCCGAGGCGCGGATCGATACCCCGCTGTTCGGCGGCGCGCTCGAGGTCGTGCCCTTCATCGATGCGGGCACGGTGGCGCGCGGGGCGACCCCCGATTTCGGCGAGATTCGCGCCGGGGCGGGGATCGGCATCCGCTACAAGACCAGCTTCGGCCCAGTGCGGGTTGACGTTGCCACCCCGCTCAACCCCACCCGCTTTGACAGCCCGGTGGTGGTCTATGTCAGCCTCGGGCAGGCGTTCTGATGGCGGGTGAGGCGCGCAGCACCGCCCCGCAGACACCCGCACCCCGGCAGGGGCAAGCGCGGGTGTGGGCGAGGCGCCTCGGCTGGGCGCTGGCGCTGGTGCTGGCGCCGCTGCTGCTTATCGGCGCCTTCCTGGCGACGCCGATCGGCAAGCGGGTGATCGCCGATCAGATCGCCGCGGCCGCCCCGGCCTCGGGCCTCAGGTTCACCGTCGGGCGGATCGAGGGCGACGTCTTCGGCAAGGCGGTGCTGCGCCGGGTGACGGTGCGCGATCCCAAGGGCGTGTTCCTCACCATCCCCGAGGTGCGGCTTGATTGGCGTCCGCTCGCCTGGTTGTGGAGCGGGCTTGATATCCGCGAACTCACCGCGCGCCGCGCCCGGCTCACCCGCCTTCCCGAGCTTCTGCCCGGCGATCCCGATGCGCCGCTGCTGCCCGATTTCGATATCAGGGTCGATCGGCTGACGATCGAGGACATGGTGATCGTCCAGGGCCTCGCCACGCCGCGGGACGAGCGCGCCAATCTTTCCGCCAAGGTCGATATCCGCCAGGGCCGCGCGCTGATCGATGCAACGGCGCGACTCGGGGCCGCCGACCGGGTGCGGCTCCTCATCGATGCCGAGCCCGATGGCGACCGCTTCGATATCGAGGGCGATTATCGCGCCCCGGCGGGCGGGGTGCTGGCGGGCCTTGCGGGCCTCGGCGATGGCTATGAGGCGCGGATCATCGGCGATGGCACCTGGCAGCGCTGGCGCGGGGCGGCGCTGGCACGGCGCATTACTCCATCGGGTGGGGCGGCAAGCCCAGGCACGCGCGGGGAGCGGGTGGCGGCCTTCACCATCAGCAATGATGCCGGCCGCTACGGCGTGCTCGGCCAGATCAACGCGCCGCTTGGAACCGAGACGCTGGCCGGGCGCGCGCTGGGCAAGACCACCGCGCTCGCCGCCAGCTTCACTCTGGCCGAGAGCGTGATCGAGGGGCGCGCGGCACTGGTCTCGCCCGCGCTCGATGGGCGCGCCGCAGGGGTGGTTGATCTTGCCGACAAGCGGGTGAACGGCGCACGGGTGCAGCTGGCGCTGCGCGATCCGGCGCTGCTTGGCCCCGACGTGACGCTCGATCGCGCGCGGCTCGCGGCCAACCTTTCCGGGCCCTTTGCCGATCTTGCGATCAAGCACGAGATCGCGCTCGCCCGGCTCGAGGCGGCAGGCTTTCGCGCCGCTGGCCTCAGCCAGGAGGGCAGCGCCCGGCTCACCCAAGGGGTGCTCAGCGTGCCGCTGGTGATGCGCGCCGAGCAGGTGACCACCGGCCTTGCCCTGGCCGATCCGCGGCTGGTCAAGGGCAGGCTCGGCGGGCGGCTGACCTATGACCTTGCCCGCCAGCGCCTCGCCATCGATGGCGCGCGGCTGACCTTCCCCGGGCTCGATGCGCGCTTCGCGCTGCGCGGCGATGTCGGCGCCGGAGCCTATGCCCTGGCCGGGCCGGTCAGCGCGCGCGGCCTCAGGTTTGATGGGCTTGGCGAGGTCAATGCCACGGCCGATGTCCTTGCCAGCTTCGGGTCGGCCACGCCCTGGCGCCTTGCCGCGAATCTCGATGGCAGCCTCAGCCGCATCACCAATGCCACCCTTGTCGAGCTTGCAGGCGAACGCATCCGCCTTGCGGGCGCGCTGCAAGTGAGCGCGGGCGCGCCGATCGTGCTCGATAATGCCGTGATCACCGCGCCTCGACTCAATGCCCGCCTCACCGGCCGGGTGGTGAGCGCCGGGGGAGGGGGGCGCACCGTGCTCACCGGAAGCGGGCGCCAGGCGCGCTATGGCCCCTTCAGCCTCGATGCCGAGATCGCTGCCGATGGCCCGCGCGGGGTGCTGGTGCTCGCCGATCCCTATCCCGCCGCGGGGCTCAAGGACGTGCGCATCGCGCTTGCGCCGCGGGCAGAGGGCTTCGGCCTCGATATCGCGGGCCAATCGCTGCTCGGGCCGTTCGATGGCGCGCTGGCGCTGGTGCTCGAAGCCAATGCGCCCACGCGGATCGCGATCGACCGGCTCGATATCGCACGCACCCGCCTTGCCGGCGCAGTGGTGCTGGGCGCGGGCGGGCCTTCGGGCGATCTCAGCCTTTCGGGCGGGGGCATCACCGGCACCGCCACGCTGCGGCCCGAGGGCGCCGGGGCAACCGGCTTCGAGCTCGATCTGGCGGCGCGCAACGCTGCCTTTTCCGGTGCAATCCCGATCAGCCTTGCCCGCGCCGAGCTCAAGGCCAGCGGGCGGCTGGGCGAGGGGACGAGCCGGATCGCCGCCGAGCTTTCCGGCAGCGGGTTGGCCTATGGCGCCTTGCGGCTCGCCAATATTGCCGCCAAGGCCGAGATCGAGGATGGGCGCGGCGCGGTGCGCGGCACCATCTCCGGGCGGCGCACCGATCGCTTTGCGCTCAATTTCGATGCCGCGCTCGCCCCCGGGCGGATCGCCGCGGCGCTGCGGGGGGATTATGCCGGCATGGCGATCACCATGCCGCGCCGCGCGGTGCTCACCGCAGCGGAAGGGGGCGGCTGGCAGCTGGCGCCAAGCCAGATCGGCTTTGGCGGGGGCTTTGCCCTCGTTGAGGGCGCGCTGGGGGGCGAGGAGACCCGGCTCACCCTCAAGCTGGCGCACATGCCGCTGCGGCTGCTCGATCTCGCAGGGGCCGATCTTGGGCTTGGCGGGCGCATGTCGGGGGTGATCGATTATCGCCAGGCGCCGCGCGCGCCGCCTGAGGGCCGGGCGCGGATCCAGATCGAACGCTTCAGCCGCGCCGGGCTGGTGCTCTCCTCAAGGCCGGTCAATGTGCTCGGCGTGATCGAGCTCGACGCCGATCGCCTCACCGCCGCCGGGCGCCTGCTCGCGGGCGAGGCGCGGCTTGGCGATGTGGCCTTGCGGATCGCCGGGCTGGGGCGCGAGGGCGCGCTCGGCGAGCGGTTGATGCGCGGGCGGCTCGATGCGCGGCTCGCCTATGAGGGCGCGGCCGAGGCGCTCTGGCGCCTTGCCGCGATCGAGGCCTTCGACCTGTCCGGCCCGGTCAGCCTTGCCGCGCGCGCCACCGGTACGCTTGCTGACCCGCGCATTATCGGAACCGCGCGCAGCAGCAATCTGGTGCTGGCCAGCGCGCTCACCGGCACCCGGATCGAGAAGATCGCGCTTTCCGGGCGCTTTTCCGGTTCGCGGCTTGAGCTTGTGCGCTTTGCCGGAGCGACCCCGGGGGGCGGGTCGATCAGCGGCAGCGGCACGATCGATCTGGCGCGCATGGGGCAGGGCCGCGGGCCGCAGCTCGATCTGCGCGCCGCGGCCAAGGGCGCGCGCCTGCTCAACGCCAATGGGCTCGATGCCACACTCACCGGCCCCTTGCGGATCATCTCGGATGGGCTTGGCGGCACCATCGCCGGGCGCGTCAGAGTGGAGCGCGCGCGCTGGGCGCTGGGGGTGGCGGGCGAGGACATGGCCCTGCCGGTGATCGCCACGCGCGAGATCAATCGCGCCGATGGCCTCGCCCCGGCGCGCAGTCAGGCCTCGGCGCGGGGCGCGGCCTGGCGCTATCTCGTCAACGCGTCCGGCCCGGGCCGGATCGAGGTCGATGGCATGGGGCTGGAGAGCGAATGGGGGATCGACATCGCCCTGCGCGGCACAGTGGACGATCCGCGCATCGGCGGCACCGCGCGGCTGGTGCGCGGCGATTATACCTTTGCCGGCACCCGCTTTGAACTCACCCGCGGGCGGATCCTGTTCGATGCCGGCGAGCCGATCAACCCGCGGCTCGACATCGGCGCCGAGGCGGCGCGCAGCGGCACCAATGTTGCCATCGCCATCACCGGCAATGCGCTCTCTCCGGCAATCGCCTTTTCAAGCGAGCCGGCCCTGCCCGACGAGGAGATCCTCGCCCGCTTGCTGTTCGGCGGCTCGGTCACCTCGCTTTCGGCCACCGATGCGGTGCAGCTTGCCGCGGCACTGGCGGCGCTCCAGGGCGGGGGCGGCGGGCTCGATCCGATCGGGCAGCTGCGCCGCTCGATCGGGCTCGATCAGCTGCGCATCATCAGCGCCGATCCGCTCACCGGGCGGCAGACCGGGATCGCCATCGGCAAGAACATCACCCGCAACATCTATGTCGAACTCGTCACCGATGGGCGCGGCTACAGCGCCACCCAGATCGAATACCGCATCACCAGCTGGCTTTCGCTGCTCGGCACGGTTTCAACCATCGGGCGCGACTCGGTGCTGGTGCAGGCCTCGCGCGACTATTGAGCCGCGCCGCGGTAGAGCGCGGCCTCGGCCGCGCGGCGGCGGACGAGCCCGGGCAGCACCTTGCCCCCGGCGCGGTTCCAGCGGGCAAACTCCGCCGCCGCGCCCTGATGATCGCCGGCCTTGTGCCGCCGCGTCAGCGTCGCCCGGGCGATGGCGCCGGTGTTGTAGTGGAAGCTTACCAGGGCATCGAACTGGTTCTGGCTGGTCGGCGCATCGCCGAGCGCGGCGGCAACCTCGGCGGCATAGCGGGCAAGGTCCTCATCGAGCCGCTGGTCGCATTGCGCCCGGGTCCACACCGTGCCCCTGGTGATGCGCCCGCCGTTGAAGCGGTCAGGCCCGGTGGCGCCCCAGCCGATCGTCCAGGGTTCGCCCCCGGTGCCGGGATCGGGATAGGCTTCCACAAGGCCATCGGCGCGCAGCCGCGCGAGCCCCTCGAAGCGCTTGATGAGAGCAAGGCCGGCAGGGCCGATGCGGGTGGGCCGGGATGGTGCGGGCGCAGGTGCCAATGGGGCAGGGGCGGGTGGGGGCAGCGGGGGTGCGGGTTCGGCGGGGCGGCGGTCTTCTTCATCGCCGGCAAGGCCAAGAATGCGCCAGAGCACGCCAAGGGCAGAGCGCGGGGGAGAGCCGGGCATGGATTACCTCACGATCACGGGCAGGAGGGAACAGCAGCCCAAGCAAGCCAGAAAATCGCCAGGTAGGAAATGCCTCGCAGCGCTTTGGCAGGGGCGGGGGCGCCGCCTCAGCCGCGCGCCCCTTGCAGGATGCCCGGATCGACACCCTTCGCGCAAAAACGCGCGTGCCCCCGTCTTGGCGATCCTCGCCGCAGGGCAGGGGCGCGCGTGGGCCGAGGGCCGGTCAGTTGCTGGCGGCGGCGATGATCACCCCGCGTGCCTCGTCCCAGCGGCCATCGCGCTTGGCCTCGAGGCGCTTGAGCATGTCGACCGGGCTTTCATAGGCCGAGATGTTGGAATAGCGCTTGGCCGCCTGGGCGAGCTGCTTTTCGCGGCGCGCCTTCTCGCGCTCGTCGCCATCAAAGGCGCCGAAGGCCGCCGGCTTGATCACCCCGATCGCATCCTCGATCATCCCGCGCTGCTCGAAGTCGCGCGCGAGCAGGTAACGGATGTCATCATTCGAAGGCACGAGGGTGAAGGCCTCGACCATGCGGTTCTGCGCCTCGGGGCTGGGCATGACCTTCTGATCGAGGAAGGTCTGGAACAGCGCCACCCGCGGCTCGACCGCGATGGCCGAGGTGGCGATCGCCTCGCGCAGCGGTTCGCGCGCCGCTTCCCATTCCTTTTCGCTGCTCTGGGGGGTGAGCAGCCCGGCACGGGCAATGCCGAGATGGGTAAGACCGATGGTATCGCCGGGGTAGAGCGCCAGCAGGCGCGTGGCGGTCTCGAGCGCGTCCTGATGCTTGTGGGCGAGGTTTTCGAGCTGCACCTGGATCTGCAGGCCCATGCGATTGTCAGGCTCGGCCGCGCGGATCTTGCGCGCCGCCGAGACGATCTGCGCGAGCGCCGCATAGTCGAAGCCCGAATAGAGCCGGATCTGGTAACGCATCAGCTCGCTTTCCACCGGCGTGAGTTCGCGCACCGGGATCGCGGCCTCGTCAATCGGTTTGAGCGAAAGGCGCACGGCCTTGAATTCGCCGCGATACTTGCGCAGCTCGCGGTTCAAGGCATCAAGATCGCCGAAGGCCTCGCGCGCCGCCTGGTCGTAAGGCGTGCCGCTCGCCACGGCGTTGAGATAGGCCTTGAGCTGCGCGCCGCGCTCGGGCCGGGTGGCCGCCAAGTGGGTGAGTAGCCAGCCCTCGGCATAAAGCGCCCCGATCTGATCGCGGACATCGGCATAGGACTTGGCGGTCAGCAGTTTCTCGACATGGATCCAGTCGCCGCTGCGGATCGCGTCCATGCGGAAATAGGGGGCATGGCCGATCTCCACCACATTGGGCTCCGGGAAGGCCATGGTGCCGTAATATTCGGCAAAGCCCTCCGAATACCAGCTGGGGTAATTGGCGTTGAAATACTGATACATGTAGTGGTGGAGATATTCGTGCTGGCGCACTTCCGGGCCCCAGGTCAGGCTCTGGCGGCTGGCCTTGAAGGCCGAACCCTGCCCGGTGCGCAACACGTTGCGGAAGGTGACGAGGAAGGGGCCCTGCCGGGTGCTGCTGTAATAGCCGCCCACGCCGTAGGATTCGTAAGGGAAGGTGTTGTTGACCTCGTCCATGTCGGCGACCTCGAAGATCACCACCTTGAGCGGGCTGGGCGGGCGCTGGTTGCCGGTGAGCGCGCGCACCAGCTTGTCGAAGGTCTGGAGCCGGCCCACGGTCTGGCGCAGCTCCTGCGGCGGGGCTTCGCTGTAATAGATGAAGTTCTCGGTCTCGGCGACGCGCCAGCCGGCCTGTGCGGGCGCGGCAAGGGTTAAGAGGCACGCAAGCGCGCTCAACACGGCGGCAAGGCTGAGGCGGGTCAT
This sequence comes from Erythrobacter cryptus, assembly GCA_046297575.1. GTDB lineage: Bacteria > Pseudomonadota > Alphaproteobacteria > Sphingomonadales > Sphingomonadaceae > Erythrobacter > Erythrobacter cryptus_A. The sequence continues at coordinate 2,667 of JBKBHR010000018.1, read as the reverse complement.
GATGGCACCTGTGGCATGGATGAAACAGGCTCGCGCGCCCGGCCACCCTCCCCCTTGGTGAGCGACAACCGCTTGCACGAGCACCACAATTCTAGGCGATTCGCCGGGGCATGACAAGAGTTCTTGACTGACAAGAATGTTTGTCAGTAAAGAGCTCTTGTCAGCCCGGCCGATTCGCTCCCGCGGGGGCAGCCCTGGCCAGGCTGGCAGCAATGAGACCAGCCATCGCCGGGCCCGTGTCCCGGGAAAGGACCGAGGTGGAAAACCGGGTGAAGCAGCACCGCGAGGCGCACGGCTGGAGCCAGGGCGAGCTTGCCCGCCGGCTCGGCGTGTCGCGCCAGACGGTCAATGCGGTGGAAACCGACAAGTATGATCCCTCGCTCCCGCTGGCGCTGCGCATGGCGCGGCTGTTCGGCGTGAGCGTGCCCGAACTTTTCATCGATCATTGGGAGCCCGAAGCATGATGAGCAAGACCGATACCCCCCGTCCCATCTCCTGGCTGCGCAAGCTGGTGATCCCGGGGCTGGCCGGCGCCGTGGCCGGTTTTGCCGCCTCCTACGTGCTGTTCAGCACCATCGACGGGCCGCTGGTGGGCGGCCTTGGCACCTCGGAAACCATCGCCGCGGTGGTGGGGATGCTCTATGGCCTCATTGCGCTTGCGGTGCTGTTCGGCGCGCTCAACCCGCAGATGGGCGCGCGCTTTCTCAATGTCGAGGATGCCGATGAACTGCGCGAGCAGCGCCGCGCTTTCATTCTTTCCGGAGTGGCGATGGCGCTGTGGGGCGCGGCGCTCCTGGCGCTGGCGCTGGCCGCGCCCGATGGCCCGGTGCCGCAGCAGGTGGCGCTCGTGATCGGGATCGTCGGCCTTGCCGGCGGAGTGGTGGTGGCGATCCGCCTCAACCCGCTGCTCGATGAGCTGATGCGCGCGGTCAATCTCGAGACCGGGGCTTTGACCTATCACCTGGTGCTGCTGCTGGTGGGCGGCTGGGCGCTGCTGGCGCACCTCGGCTATGTCGCCGGCCCACAGCCGATCGACCTGCTTTCGTCCTTCTATGTGCTGGTGCTGCTGGCAAGCTTCGTGGTGGTCGGCAAGCGCGGCATGATCCGCCTGCGTTAGGCCTGGAGAAGGGGGGCAACGTCGCCCGACCGCAAGCTGTGCCGGGCCGGGCGGCCGCGGCGCGTATCTTGCCCGGGCGGTTGCCTCATGCGGCAAGACTTCCGCTTCCCGCTGGCATCAGCCCGGACTTGTGGCCGCGCTCGATGCACAGGCCGGGGGCTGTGGCTCGGTTTACCTGGCCTCGTGTTCGCGGCGCCCGGTTACATGGGGCCAAGGCCAAAGCTGAGCCGCGTCTGGTTGATCGTGAGCTTGCACTCGTCAGTGATGCGGATGAGATAGACCGCGGCGGGCTTGAGCTGGGCGAAGCGCTCGTCACGATAAGCGGCGCTGATCTTGTCGGCGAGCATGGCCGCCGTGATCTTGTTTTCGATCATGCATTGGGTGCGGCCCACCTTCACCAGTGCAGCGTTGAGATCATCATCGGCAAAGACGAGATTGAGGCTGTCATTGAGGCCCTGGGCGTAGGCGGCTTGAGCCTCGGGGCTGAGTTGCAGCCATTGGGCTCGGTTGTTGACGAAGCCATTGGCAGCCGCCGGCACGGCGCTGACAGCGAAGAACATGCTGGCGATCAGAGCACAAAGTCGCACGGGGTTCCTCTTTGTTTCATGGATTGCCACGGGTGGCTGGTGGATCGGATCGGCTGAACCGTCACTGAAATCAACCGGGCCGCGTCCAGGATCAGCCAAGGCGCAGCTTTGGGCTGGAAGGGCTGTAGCGCATCAGGAAAAAAGAAGCGGGCCGCATCGCTGCGGCCCGCTCCCCATTCAGGCTTGCGGTGAGGCTCAGAACTTGAAGCCGGCCCCGACAGCGCCGCCGACCGAGTTGTCGGAGAAGCCGAAGTTGGCCCCGAGGGTCACGCCGGCGTCGGTGACATACTGGGCGCGGATCGCACCGCCCCATTCGCCCTCGAACACGCCCACGCCGCCGCTGATGCCGCCTTCGCCGTTGGAGAGGCTGAGCGGCGCAGCATTCATCGCGAAGGCCATGGCAACGCCCTGGTAGGCCTTGTCGGTGCGGTTGAACAGGCGGTCGATGTCCTGCGTGACGCGGGCATCGAGAGCAGCCAGCGCGAGGTTGGTCGCGTTGAGCTGACGCCCGGTCACCGCATCGGTCGAGGTCGCCGACAGGGTGGCATCGGTCAGGCCGGTGATCTTCCCGTTGTTCGACGGGTTGATCAGCACATTGCCGGCGCGGATCTGACCGGTGGTGGTGCTGATGTTGCCGGCCGCGGTGGTGTAGTTGCCCACCACGCTCAGAGCACCGCCGATCGAGGTCGCGCCCGCGATCGAGGCCGCGCCGCCAACGGTGAGGTTGGCGCCCACCGAGGTGTCACCAGTCGAAACCAGAGCCGCACCGGTGATGGTGCCACCGCTGGTGATGTTGCCGGTGCTGGTGATCGTGCCGGTGTTGGCGATACCATTGGTCGAGGTCAAACCGGTCACACCCAGCGTGCCACCGATCGAGGTGTTCCCGCCGATCGAGGCCGCGCCGCCAACGGTGAGGTTGGTGCCCACCGAGGTCGCACCGGTCGAGACCACGGTCGCGCCGGT
>JBKBHR010000017.1:0-64667 GCA_046297575.1 Erythrobacter cryptus | reverse complement strand
GCCCAGCAGGTCGCCGCATTGAACCCGTTTGGCGATCCGGCGGGCGAGGTGTTCATGGGGGCGCTCCCCTTCTTCCACGTCTTTGCCAACACCGCGCTGCTCAACCACGCGATGGTGACGGGCGCTGCGATCGCGATGGTGCCGCGCTTCGCGGCCGGGCAGGTGCTCGCAACCATCGCGCGCTATCGCTGCACCGGCTTTCCCGGGGTGCCGACGATGTTCCAGGCGCTGCTCGATCACCCCGATCTGCCGCGCGCCGACCTGTCGAGCCTCAAGGTCTGCATTTCCGGCGGGGCGCCGATGCCCGCGCCGGTGCATGTGCGCTTCGAGGAGGTAACGGGGGTGCGCGTGTGCGAGGGCTATGGCCTCACCGAAAGCTCGGGCGTGGTTGCGGCCAATCCCTACGAGGGCCTGCGCAAGCGCGGCACCATCGGCCAGCTGGTGCCGGGCACCGAGGCGATCCTGCTCGACAAGGAAGACCCTGCGCGCCTTGCCCCGGAAGGCGAGCCGGGCGAGCTTGCGATCCACGGCCCGCAGGTGATGCGCGGCTACTGGAACCGGCCCGAGGCCGATGCCGAGACCTTCGTGGTGCGCGCGGGCAAGCGCTACCTGCGCACCGGCGATGTGGCGCGGATCGATGCCGACGGCTTCCTCGAAATCGTTGACCGGATCAAGGACATGATCGCGGTTGGCGGCTTCAAGGTCTTCCCCAGCGTGGTCGAGGATGTGCTGCTCGAACATCCCGCGGTCAAGGAAGCGCTGGTGATCGGCGTTCCCGATGCCTATCGCGGCGAGGCGCCGCGCGCCTATGTCACGCTCAACCAAGGCGCGTCAGCCACGGGCGAGGAATTGGCAAGCTGGCTCAACGCCCGGGTGGGCAAGCACGAGCGGGTCGATCAGGTGGTGGTGCGCGCCAGCCTGCCCAAGACCATGATCGGCAAGCTCGATCGCAAGGCCCTGCGCGCCGAGGTGCTCTAGCCTGTCAGGCCGCTTCCCCGGCGCTGAGCGCACGCACCGGCTCGGCCGGGGCGGCGCTGCGGGCGTTGGGGGCAAAGCGCCCTTCGACCGCGGCACCCTGCTCGATCGTCAGCGCATCATAATGCACATCGCCCTCGATCTGCGCGGTCTTGAGGATCACCAGCTCGCGCGCGGTGATCGAGCCGGTGACCTTGCCCGCAAGCCGCGCGCTCTGCGCCGTGATCGCGCCGTGGATGGTGCTGGTCTCGCCCTGCACCAGCGCGGCGCAGGCGATATCGCCCTCGATCGTGCCATCGACATGCAGATCGGCCGAGGCGGCAATATTGCCGGTGATGGTCACATCGGCGCCGATCACCGAGAAGGTCGAACCCGAAGCCATGCCCATGCTCCGGCTAGGGACGCTGCGCGCCGCGCGCGCGGGGGCGGGCTGATCCGGCGTCGCGGACTTCCTTGAGAACATCGGGGGCGGCCTCCAGAAACGGGCGGGGGTTGATCGCGCGGTCGTTGACGCGCACTTCGAAATGCAGGTGCGGGCCGGTGGAACGGCCGGTGTTGCCCAGCCCGCCGATGGTCGCCCCGGCGGCGACCGCCTGGCCCGGCTTCACATCGATGCGTGCAAGGTGGGCATAGCGGGTGACGATGCCATTGCCATGCGAAATCTCGACCGCCTGGCCATAGCCCGCCTTCCACCCGGCAAAGCTGACCCGGCCGGCCGCCGCGGCATAGATCGGCGAGCCCAAGGGGCCCTTGAAGTCGATCCCCGAATGCATCGCCGCGCGCCCGTTGATGGGGTCGCGGCGATAGCCGAAGCCCGAAGTGATCGCCTCGGCGCTCGCCGGCACCACCTGGGGGATGCCCTGAAGGGCGCGCTCGAGCACCGCCATGCGCGCCAGGCTGAGGCCCAGCCGCTCGAAGCGCGGATCGATCTCCCCGCGGGCGCCGAGCACCGCCTCGAACGGGCCACCCATGGCCTCCTGCGTCTCGCGGCTGATGAGGCGCGGATCGAGATCGAGCTTGCGCATCGCCGCCTCGGCGCGGCGGGCGCGGGCATCGGCAAAGCGGGTGAGCCTTTCGGCAAAGGCAAGCTGGCGCGCCTCGATCTCGGCAAGGCCGCGCGCCTCGGGGATGAGCGCGCTCACCTTCTTCACCGTCTCGCGCGCCGCGGCGCGCGAATCGCTCACCGTGTCGGCCTTCCCCTCGGTAACCACGTCCTCGGGGATCATCCGCGCCATTTCCTCAAGGAAATCCTGGCGTTCGCTGAGATCATCGACGACCTTGTCGAGATTGCCGCCATAGGCCTTGAGCCGCTCGCTCGCGCTCGCCACCCGGGCCTTCTCGGCGGCAAAGGCGGCAAGATCGGCCTCGGCGCGCCATTGCCCCCAGGCCATCACCCCGAGCGCCATCAGCCAGACGAGCACCAGCGCCAGCGCGCCCGCGGCACAGCGCATCTGCAATTGCGCGGAAATGCGGATGAAGCGCACCTGCCCATCGGCGCGCATGAAGAACTCGCGATCGGGAAACCAACGGCGCAGCCGCTGGCCCCACGTGCGTGCGGAAGATTGGTCAGACAAGCGCGGCCCCGGTTATGGTTATGATCGCCCCGGAGGCGCGCGCTACCAAGGCGCGTCCGCCGGGTCGAATCCCGCGTGCATCCGAGCCGATGAAGCGATGCGGAATCGCGGCGAATTGCGCGTGCGCGCCGCGGGGGCGTCATACGGGCTTTCCGCGGGGTCAGCGGGGCGGGCGCAGGGGGCGATTCGCATGGCCTGACAGCGCCGCGCCGCGCTGCTAGGAAGGGGGCATGAATCAGCTTGCCGATGCCCCCAGCGCCCCTGCCCCCAGCGCCCCTGACACGCGCGCTGCCGATCCCGCCGCGCTCGTGACCGAGCTTGCCGGCGCCGCGCGCCGCGCCCAGCGCCAGCTTGCCGCCATGGGAAGTGAGGCGCGCGCCGCCGCGCTCCACCGCGCGGCAGAGGCGCTGCGCGCCGCCGCCCCGGCGATCCTTGCCGCCAATGCCGCCGATCTTGCTGCGGGCAAGGCCAATGGCCTTGCCCCCGCCATGCTCGACCGGCTGGCGCTCGACGACAAGCGCCTTGGCGCCATCGCCGATGCGGTGGCGGCGGTGGCCGATCTGCCCGATCCGGTGGGCAGCGTGATCGATACGACGACGCGCCCCAATGGCCTCAGGCTCAGCCGCATCCGCGTGCCCATAGGGGTGATCGGGATCATCTATGAGAGCCGCCCCAATGTCACCGCCGATGCGGCGGCGCTGTGCGTGCGCGCCGGCAATGCCGCGCTGCTGCGCGGGGGGAGCGAGGCGGTCCATTCCAACCGCGCGATCCACGCGGCGCTCATTGAGGGCCTCGTCGCGGGCGGGGTTCCGGCCGAGGCGGTGCAGCTCATCCCCTCGCAGGATCGCGCCTGTGTCGGGGCGATGCTGGCGGCGGCGGGCCTCATCGACATGATCGTGCCGCGCGGGGGCAAGAGCCTCGTTGCCCGGGTGCAGGCCGATGCCCGGGTGCCGGTGCTCGCGCATCTGGATGGCATCTGCCACACCTATGTCCACGCCGCCGCCGATGCGGAGATGGCCAAGGCCCTCGCGCTCAACGCCAAGCTGCGCCGCACCGGCATCTGCGGGGCGATGGAGACCCTGCTGATCGACAGCGCCTTTCCCGCGCCCGCGGCGCTGGTCGGCGCGTTGATCGACCAGGGCTGCGAGGTGCGCGGCGATCCCCGCATCCAGGCGCTCGATCCGCGGGTGATCCCCGCGCGCGCGGAGGATTGGGACACCGAATATCTCGATGCGATCCTTTCGGTGGCGATGGTCGACGGGCTGGATGCGGCGCTGGCCCATATCGCGCGGCACTCCTCGGCCCATACCGATGCCATCGTCACCGAAGATGAGGCCGCGGCCGAGCGTTTCCTGGCCGAGGTCGACAGCGCGATCGTGATGCACAATGCCTCGAGCCAGTTCGCCGATGGCGGCGAATTCGGGCTGGGGGCCGAGATCGGCATTGCCACCGGGCGGCTGCACGCGCGCGGGCCGGTCGCGCTCGAGGGGCTTACCACCTACAAGTGGCAGGTGCGCGGGGCCGGCCAGACCCGGCCCTGAGCCTTCCGCGCGCATGAACCGTCCCTGTCGCACCGGGCTGCTCGGCGGCAGCTTCAACCCCGCGCATGGCGGGCACCGGCGCATCACCCTGTTTGCCGCCGCGGCGCTGGGGCTGGATGAGACCTGGTGGCTGGTCTCCCCCGGCAACCCGCTGAAGCCGCAGGACGATATGGGCGCGCTCAAGGCGCGGCTGCGCGCGGCCATGCGGCTGAGCCGCCGCGCGCGGATCGTGCCGAGCGCGATCGAGCTTGAACTGGACACCCGCTACACCGTCGATACGCTCAAGCGCCTCACCCGGCGCTATCCCCGGCGGCGCTTCGTCTGGCTGATGGGGGCCGACAATCTCGCCCAGTTCCACCTGTGGAAGGGCTGGCGGACAATCGCCCGGACAATGCCGATTGCGGTGATCGCGCGTCCGGGCTATGATGCGGCGGCCATGACGAGCCCCGCCATGGCCTGGCTCAGGCGCTTTCGCGTGCCTGCCGCCAGCTTTCGCCAACGGGGGCAATGGAGCGCACCGGCCCTGGTGTTATTGCGTTTCGATCCCGATCACCGTTCGGCCACGGCGATCCGCCGTGCCCATGCCGGGTGGGCCGAGGAACTGATCGGCAAGGATCGCACCGGCCCGCTGCGCGATCGGCTGACATTCCGCAGCATCCGCGAATGGGAGGAGGCATGAGGCGCCGCTGCGCCGGCAAGGCCCCGCCCTTCGCCGCTGCCGCGCGCTGTGCCTGCCGCCCGCCCCTGCCCCTTACTGTGGAGACCAGACTTTGCCGATGAGTGAGGCAACCATCGCGTCCATCCCGCTCGGCCCGGTGCAGGCCGCCGCCGGGATCGCGCAATCGCTGACGGAGACCGGCGCCGGCGCCGAGGCGCTCCACCGCCTGGTGCTGGCCCAGCTCGACGAGGATCAGGCGCAGGAGATCGTCTCGATCCCGCTCGCGGGCAAGAGCTCGGTGGCCGATCACATGGTGATCGCCAGCGGCCGCTCGACCCGCCAGGTCGCAGCGATCGCGCAGAAGCTCGCCGAGAAGATCAAAGCGGCCGGCTTCGGCCCGGTGCGGATCGAGGGCCTGCCGGCAGCCGACTGGGTGCTGCTCGATGCCGGGGACGTGGTCATCCACCTGTTCCGCCCCGAGGTGCGCAGCTTCTACAACCTTGAACGCATGTGGTCGTTCGACGGCGCCGAGGCCGCCGGCGGGCGCGCCTGAGCGCCGCTGCGGCCTGCCGGGCGTTGCGGCAGGCAGGGTGCGCGTGTCGATGCGGCCCTGCGGGCGGCCCGAAAGCCTTGTGCTTGTCTTGCGGGGTCTGACGCCATTCTCCTTCACATCATCGCGCGCGGGAAGATCGGCCGCTCGCCCGAGGGCGAGCTGGTGGCGCGCTACCTGCAGCGCATCACCTGGCCGACAAGGCTCAGCGAATGGCCCGAGCGCGGGCCGGGCAAGGCCGCCGAGCCGCTCAGCCCCTGCCGCCTGGTGCTGCTCGATGAACGCGGCACGGCGCTGTCTTCGGAAGACTTCGCCGCGCTCCTCGCCCGCTGGCGCGATGCCGGGGTGCGCGAGGCGCGCTTCATGATCGGTGCCGCGGATGGCCACAGCGATGCCGAGCGCGCCGGGGCCGATCTGCTGCTCGCCTTCGGCCCGGCGACCTGGCCGCACCTCCTCGCCCGGGCGATGCTGCTGGAACAGCTCTACCGCGCCACCACCATCCTTGCCGGGCATCCCTATCATCGGGCATGACGCCAGCATGTCCTGGCGTCATCCCCTCGCTCCGCTCGCCGCACTCAGCGCCCTTGCGGCGCTGGGGCTGGCCGGGCCGGCCCTGCCCAGCCCCACTGCCACCCCGGCAGCGCTGCTGATGGCGCCTGAGGAGGCGCGCGCCGCGCTCGCCCGGGCGAGTCGCGAGGGGCGCATGGCCGCGGCGCGGGCCGCGCGCCTGACCCGCGAGGCCGAGGCGGCAGGCGAGGCGGCAGAGCGCACCGCGCGCGAGGCCGCGGCGCTCGCCGCGCGCATCCAGCAGGCCGAGGCCGAGACCGAGGCTGCCCGCGCCCGCCTCGCGCTCGCCCGCGCGGCGCGCGCGGCGCTCGCCGCCCGGCTCGCCGAGCAGCAGGCCCCGACTGCCCGCCTCGCCGCCGCGCTCCAGACCGTGGCGCGCCGCCCGCTGGCGCTCTCGGCGCTGCAACCCGGCTCGCTTGCCGATGTGGTGCATGTGCGCGCGGTGCTGGCGAGCGCGGTGCCGCAAATCCGCGCGCGCACCGCGGCGCTGCGCGCCGAGCTTGCCAAGGGCCGCGCGCTCGAGGCGCGCGCCGCGCGTGCGCTCGCGCAAATACGCACCAGCGAGGCGACCCTGCGCCAGCGCCGCGCCGAGCTTGCCGCGCTCGAAAGCCGCCAGCGGCTCGCCTCGCGCGCTGCGCGCGGGGCGGCGCTGCGCGAGGCCGAACGTGCGCTTGCCCTTGCCGAAGAGGCGCGCGATCTCGACAGCCTGGTCGATCGGCTCGGTCAGATGGCGGCGCTCAGGGCCGAACTGGCGGCGCTGCCCGGCCCGATCCTGCGCCCGGCCGACCTTTCTGCGCCGCTGCCGCCCGAGGCCGCCGCGCCGCCCGCGCCCCCCAGCCCCGCCGCCGCCCCGCCGCGCGATTACCAACTGCCGGTGCAGGGCCGCACCCTCATCGGCTTCGGCGCCCGGCGTGCGAGCGGCCTTGTCAGCACCGGGCTCACCCTCGCGCCCGCAGCAGGCGCGCAGGTGGTCGCCCCGGCGCGCGGACGGGTGGCCTTTGCCGGGCCCTATCGCGGCTTCGGGCGAATCGTCATCATCGAGCATGCGGGCGGCTGGACCAGCCTCGTCACCGGGCTTGCCCGGGTCGATGTGGCGGTGGGCGCGCAGGTGATCGGCGGCAGCCCGCTGGGGGTGGCAGGCGGGGGTTCCGCCCCGCTCACGGTCGAGCTGCGGCGCCAGGGCACCCCGGTCAACCCGCTGCAATTCCTCGGATAATTCCGGAGGCCCTGGCGGCGGTGCGGGACGGCCTGTGCCATTGCCATACGCCCGCGTGTGCCTGCGCCTGTCATCTGGCGTTCATCGGCTGCAGGCGATACATTCGCGCGCAAAGGAGCCACTATCGCCCATGAACCTTGCCGCTCTCCTGCGCAGCGCCGCGCTGGTCACCGCCGTCGCGCTGATCCCCGCCACCACCGCCACCATGGCTGAGGTCGATGGCCGCGCCGGGCCGGAGTTTGCCAAGTTCTTCGCGGTGTTCCAGCGGGTCAAGGCGAGCTATGTCGAGCCGGTCGAGGATGAGGTGCTGATCCGCGGCGCGATCGACGGGATGCTGGCCGCGCTCGATCCCCATTCGGCGTATCTCGATGGCGGCGATCTCCAGCGGCTCGAGACCATGATCAACGGCAAATATTCCGGGCTGGGCCTGTCGGTGGTGATGGAGCAGGGCGCGGTCAAGGTGGTCTCGCCCTTCCGCGGCAGCCCGGCCGAGCAGGCCGGGGTCAAGGCCGGGGACTATATCACCCATCTCGACGGGCGGCTGATCGTCGATACCAAGCTCGATGACGCGGTGGCGCAGATGCGCGGGCCGGCGGGCACCAAGATCCGGCTGACGATCTATCGCCCCGGGCGCGATGACCGCATCGAGCTGGATGTCACCCGCGGGGTGATCAAGCTCGAGCCGGTGACCTGGAAGCTCGAGCCGGGCAATATCGGGGTGATTTCGGTCAACGAGTTCTCCGCCGATGTCGGCGCCGATGTCTTTGCCGCCTGGCAGGCGATCCGCAAGGCCGCGCCCGGCGGGCGGGTCAATGGCCTGGTGCTTGATCTGCGCAACAATCCGGGCGGCAGCCTCGATGAATCGGTGGCCCTCGCGGACCTGTTCCTGAGCGAGGGCCGGATCGTCAGCCAGCGCGGCCGCGCCCGGGGCGAGACCATGCTCTATGATGCCGAGACGGTCTATCGCGGCGACATGGCCGAAGGCGTGCCGCTGATCGTGCTGATCAATGCCGGTTCGGCCTCGGCCTCGGAAATCGTCGCCGGGGCGCTGCAGGATCACCGCCGGGCGCTGATCATGGGTGAACGCAGCTTCGGCAAGGGCTCGGTGCAATCGCTGCTGCCGCTGGGCAAGGATGCCGCGCTCAAGCTCACCACCGCGCGCTATTACACCCCTTCGGGCAGATCGGTGCAGGAGGGCGGGATCAAGCCCGATATCGCGGTGCCGCAGATCTCCGATCCCGATTATGCCCTGCGGATGAAATACCAGATGCGCGAGAGCGACCTGCGCGGCCACCTCATCAACGAGGCGGCGCTGAAGGACGAGGAAATGGAGCAGGACAAGCTGGCCGATCCGCGCTTCCAGCTCACCGCTGCCGAGCTCGAGGCGGAAGGGATCAAGGATTTCCAGCTGCACTATGCGCTCGAAACCCTGCGCCGCACCACCCGCAGCAGCATCGCGCTGCGCCCCGATCCGCGCCCCGCCAAGCAATAGGACGCTGCCGATGGATGCTCTGGGCAAGGCCCGCGCGCTCGCCGTGCTGGTGCCGGCGGCGCTGCTCGGCGGGGCCTATGTCGCGCAATATGGCTTTGGCCTGTTCCCTTGCGAGATGTGCTGGTGGCAGCGCTATCCCCATTTCGCCGCGCTTGGGCTGGGGCTTGCCGCGCTCAGGCTTCAGCCGGCGCGGGTGTGGGCGGCGCTCGCGGGGCTTGCCATCCTCATCTCGGGCCTGATCGGCGGCTTTCATGCCGGGGTCGAATATGGCTGGTGGCAGGGGATTACCGCCTGCACCACCCTGCCCGGGCAGATCGACGTGATGAACCCTGCCGCCGCCCCGCTGGTGCGCTGCGATGTCGCGCCCTGGAGCCTGTGGGGCATCTCGCTCGCAGGGTTCAATTTCCTCATCTCGACCGCCGCCGGTGCGGCCATTCTGGCGCTCGCCGCGTATAAGCGATAGGCGCGCAAGGCGCAAAGGAGCACGGCATGGACACCAAGACCCTGCACCGCATGATCCGGGTCGATCAGGCCGGGGAGTTCGGCGCCACCCGCATCTATGAGGGCCAGCTGGCGGTGATGGGGGATCGCGGGCCGCAATCGGCAGAGATCCGCCACATGGCCGCGCAGGAGGCCGAGCACCGCGCCAGGTTCGATGCCCTGCTCGCCCGGCGCGGGGTGCGCCCCACCGCGCTCCATCCCTTCTGGTCGGCCGCCGGCTATGCGCTTGGCGCGGGCACGGCGCTGATCGGGCCCGAGGCGGCGATGGCCTGCACCGCGGCGATCGAGACCGAGATCGACCGCCACTATTCCGAGCAGCTCGCAGCGCTCGAGGAAAGCGGGGCCGATCCGGAACTGGCCGAGATGATCGCCGCCTTCCGCGAGGATGAGCGCGCACACCGCGACGCCGCGCTCGCCCACGGGGCCGAGCGCGCGCCCGCCTATCCGCTGCTCTCGGCGGCGATCAGGCTTGGCTGCCGCATCGCCATTCGCCTGAGCGAGCGGATCTGAGCCGCGCCGCGCGCGGCAGAAAGGGGGGCGGCGAGGGGGGAGCGGCGAGGGGGCAGGCGCGCCACTTCACCCGCCATTCAGCCCGGCAAGGCTAGACAAGCCCCCCGGATGAGGGGCATGGGGCGCTGGTGCTGCCTGCTCCTTCGACAAGGAACCCCAAGCGATGACGCGCATCTTCGCCCCCGCCCTGCTCACCGCCGCCGCGGCGCTGCCGCTGGCCGCCCCCGCCGCGGCCCAGAGCGCCGATGAAAAGATCAACATGGTGATCGCCTTCAGCGCCGAGGAATGCCCGGTGGCCCAGCCGGGCGAGCTGGTGGTGTGCGAGATCCTCGTCGAGGAGGAACGTTACCGCATCCCGACGGCGCTGCGCACCAGCACCGATCCGGCCAACAAGGCCTGGGCGCGGCAGGTGGAGGAGATCAAGTATATCGGCGATTTCGGGGCGATGAGCTGTTCGCCCGCCGGGCTTGGCGGCTTCACCGGCTGCACCCAGAAGTTCATCGAGGCCGCCTACAAGGATCGCGCCGAGGCCGATGCCGTGCGCTTCGGCCAGCTGATCGAAAAGGCCCGCGCCGAACGCCTGTCCCAGATCGATGCCGAGGCCGCCGCCGAGCAGGAGCGGGTGGAGATGATCGAGCGCGAATACATGGAGCGGCTCGCGCGCGAGCGCGCCGCTGAACTGCCGGGCGAAGGCGCCCCGCCTGCCCCGCCCGAATAGGCCTCCGCTCAAACCCCGTAATAGTCCCGATACCAGGCAACGAAGCGCGCCACCCCTTCGCGCAAGGGGGTCTGCGGCGCATAGCCGGTGAGCGCCATGAGCAGGCGATTGTCGGCCCAGGTCGCCGGCACGTCCCCGGGCTGCATCGGCAGCAGGCGCCGATCGGCCTTGCGCCCGCATTCGGCCTCGATCGCATCGACGAAATCGGCAAGCCGCACCTTCTGGCCATTGCCGATATTGACCACCCGGTAGGGCGCCACCGGCGAGAGCGTGTCGCCCGGCACGCCCGGCCCGGCGTTGGAAGGCTGCGGCGGCACCGCATCGATCAACAGGCGGATGGCGCGCACCAGATCGCCGACATAGGTGAAATCGCGATACATCTCGCCCGCGTTGTAGATCTCGATCGGGGTGCCCTCGAGAATCCCGCGGGTGAACTTGAACAGCGCCATGTCGGGTCGGCCCCAGGGGCCATAGACGGTGAAGAAGCGAAAGCAGGTGGTGGGAAGGCCGTGGAGATGGGCATAGGCATGGGCCATCACCTCGCCCGCCTTCTTGGTCGCGGCATAGAGCGTGAGCGGGGTATCGGCCTTGTCGCCCTCGGCAAAGGGCATGGCGCTGTTGGCGCCATAGACCGAGCTGGTCGAGGCGATCAGCAGGTGGCGCGCGCCCACCTCGCGCGCGCATTCGATGAGGTTGAAGGTGCCGACGAGGTTGGCATCGACATAGGCGCGCGGGTTTTCGAGGCTGTAACGCACCCCAGCCTGGGCGGCGAGATGGACGATGATCTCGGGCCGCGCGGCCAGCACCACCTCGCGCAGGCAGGCAAAATCCTCGAGCAGCGCCTCGGTGGCGGTGAACCGCGGATGGGCGCTGAGCAGGGCGTGGCGCTGCTGCTTGAGCGTGACGTCGTAATAGTCGGTCATCCCGTCATAGCCGACCACGCGAAAGCCTTGCGCGAGCAGGCATTCGGCAAGGTGATAGCCGATGAACCCGGCCGATCCGGTGACAAGAACGGTCTGCATCGCCGCACCCCTTAGCCGCGCGGGTGTTAAGAAAGCGCGATGTCGGGCGCGTCTTCCTGCTTCATGCCGATGATGTGATAGCCCGCATCGACATGGTGCACCTCGCCGGTGACGCCCGCGGCGAGATCGGAGAGGAGATAGAGCCCGGCCCCGCCGACATCCTCGATCGTGACATTGCGCCGCAGCGGCGAATTGAGCTCGTTCCACTTCAGGATATAGCGGAAATCGCCGATCCCGCTCGCGGCCAGGGTCTTGATCGGCCCGGCGCTGATGGCGTTGACGCGGATGCCGCGCGGGCCAAGGTCATTGGCCAGATAGCGCACGCTGGTCTCGAGCGCGGCCTTGGCCACGCCCATCACGTTGTAATGCGGCACCACCTTCTCCGCGCCGTAATAGGACAGGGTGAGGATCGCCCCGCCGCTTTCGGGCATCATCGCCGCGGCGCGCTGGGCCACCGCCACCAGCGAATAGGCCGAGACGTTCATGGTGAGGAGGAAATTGTCGAGGCTGGTGTCGATGAACTTGCCGCGCAGCTCGTTCTTGTCGGAAAAGCCGATCGCATGGACGACGAAATCGATCGTCTCCCAGCGCGCCCTGAGCGCGGCAAAGGCGGTATCGAGCGATTCCATCCGCGCAACATCGCATGCGAAGGTGAAATCGCTGCCCAGTTCGGCTGCCAGCGGGATCACCCGCTTGGCCAGCGCCTCGCCCTGGTAGGAAAAGGCAAGCTCTGCCCCCTGTTCCCTGAGCTTGCGGGCAATCCCCCAGGCCAGCGACTTGTCATTGGCCAGCCCCATGATGAGGCCGCGCTTTCCTGCCATCAATCCGCTCATTCCTGCGTCTCCTCGCCCGCTCCGGCGGGCTTGCCAAGCGGCGGCGCCAGCGCCGCGTTCAACTGCGCGCCGATAACGAGGCCGAGCCCGACAAGCCAGAAAAACAGCAGCGTCACCATGCTCCCGGCGAGGCTGCCGTAGGTGAGATCATAGGTGAAGAAGGTGCCGAGCACGATCGGCAGCGCCGCAGCGACCGCCAGCCACCAGACCATGGTGAACAGCGCGCCCGGCCAGCGCGGCACCTCGCGCCGGCGATAGGGCGCGGGGGTGAGCACCAGGAACAGGGTGTAGAGCGAGCCCGCCAGCCCCAGCGCCGGGACGATGCGCGAGAGGCTCAAGGTGGCGATCGCCTCGGCGAGTTCGGGAAAGGCCTTGGCGATCACCACCTGCGCCGCGCCGATCGCCACCTGGGCAAAGAGCGAGAGCATCAGCACCACCACCGCGCCCAGGATCAGCCCGAAGGCGCCGAGCCGGGTCTTCCAGAAGGCCTGGCCCGTCGGCGGGGCGCCATAGGCGCGGCGCAAGATATCCCGGATGGTCTCGATCAGGCTCGAGACCGTCCACAGCCCCACCGCCGCGCCCAGCCACAAGAGCCAGCCCGAACGGGCATAGATCACGTCCTCGGCCACCGGCACGATCACCGCGGCCACCGATTGCGGCAGCGCCGCGCCCACGGCTTCGACCATCGCCCGCGCATTGGCGCGCCCGCCGATGAGATCGAACAGCGCCGCGCCGATGATGAAGAAGGGAAAGATCGCCAGCATCGCCAGATAGGCAAGGTTGCCGGCGTGGATGAACCCATCGTTGAAGGTGCCCACCGCCACCCGGCGGATGATCCCGAGCGCGCGGGTGGGGGTGTTGGCACCGGCCACGGCTGCAAGGCCCCGCGCGCCCGGCCCCTCAGAGGCCGAACTTCTCCCGCGGGCGGGCCGGATCGATCCAGCCTTCAAGCCGCCGCTCAAGCTCGGCGAGATCCGAAGGAAGCTGGATCTCGAGCGTCACCAGCTGGTCGCCGCGTTCCATCTTGCCATCGACGAGCTTGCCGTTCTTCTTGGTCCAGCCCTTGCCGGCCAGGCGCAGCACCGTGCCGCTCGAGCTGCCGGGCTTGATCGTCAGCATCACCGCGCCATCGACCGTGGGGCACTTGACCTTGGCCCCGCGCACCGCCTCGTCGAGCGTGATCGGCAGATCCATGCGGATATTGTCGCCATCGCGCTTGAAGAAGGGGTGCGGGCCGATCTCGACCATCACGAGCCCATCGCCATTGCCGCCCGGGCCGGGCTGGCCCTTGCCCTTGAGCCGCATCATCGTGCCGTCTTCCACCCCGGCGGGCAGTTTCAGGCTGATCGCCTTGCCATCAGCCAGGGTGATGCGCTGGTCGCGGCCGGCGGCGGCCTCGACGAAGGGCACGGCGAGGCGATAGTGGATATCGGCGCCGCGCCTGGGTGGGGGCGGCGGGGGCTGACGGCCAAAGCCGCGGCGGGTGCCATTGCCCCCCGGCTGGCTGCGCGCGCGGGTGCCGAACAGGCCCTCGAACAGCTCGCTCAGATCGATCTCCTCGCCGCCGAAGCCGCCGAACTCGGGGCCGCCCGCGCCGCCGGGCCCGGCGCCATAGGTGCCGCCGCGGCCATAGGCGCCGCGCGCGCCCATGCCGGCGAAGGGATTGGCGGGGTTGCCCTCGGCATCGATCTCGCCGCGGTCATACTGGGCGCGCTTGTTCCTGTCCGAGAGCAGATCATAGGCGCGAGTGGCCTCGGCGAACCTTTCGGCCGCCTGGGGATTGTCCTTGTTGCGATCGGGGTGCAGCTCCTTGGCGAGCTTGCGATAGGCGCTCTTGATGTCCGCTTCGGAGGCGGTGCGGGGAACGCCGAGGATGGTATAGGGATCGCGCATGGCGTGTTAGCTAGGTGATACAGCGCCCGGGTGCAAGCGGGCCCTCAATGGTGGCGGGGCGCGGCGGGCCGTTCGCCCCAATCGACGAGCCGCCGATCCGCTCCGCCAAAGGCGCGTGCTTGCGGCTTTCCCCTGCCCGGCGGCGTAGCTATGGCCGCAGCCTGTCACAAGGGAGACTTTGCCCAATGTCCGATCCCGTCCCGCTCGATGATGCCGCGCTTGCCGACAGCGTGATCCCGGCCGGGGCCGATCCCTTCGCGCTGTTCGAGGAGTGGTTTGCCGCTGCCCACGTGGGCGAGCCCAACGATCCCAACGCCATGGCGCTCGCCACCGCCACGCCCACGGGCGCGCCCGCGGTGCGCATGGTGCTGCTGAAGGGCCACGGGGCCGGCGAGATCGCCGGGGGCGGCTTTACCTTCTTCACCAATGCCCAGAGCCGCAAGGGCGAGGAAATCCGTGCGAACATGCAGGCCGCCTTGCTGTTCCACTGGAAGAGCCTGCGCCGCCAGATCCGCATCGAAGGCCCCTTGAGCGAGGTCTCGCCGCAGCGCGCCGATGCCTATTTCCACGCGCGACCCTACAAGAGCCAGGTCGGCAGCGCCGCCTCCGACCAGTCGCGCCCCCTCGCCGATCGGCGCACCTATCTTGCCCGGGTGCAGAAGATCTGGGCCGCGCATGCGCAAGAAGGCAAGGTGCCGCGCCCGCCGCACTGGACCGGCTTTACCCTCTCGCCGCGGCGGATCGAGTTCTGGATCGACCGGCCCAACCGGCTGCATGATCGCCGGCTCTTCACCCGCGCGGGCCCCGATGCGCCCTGGCACGACACCCTGCTCTATCCGTGAGGCCGATCATGCCGCAAACCTTCCCCTATTGGCACGTCGATGCCTTCGCCGCGCGGCCCTTTGGCGGCAATCAGGCGGCGGTGATGGTGCTCGAGTCCTGGCTGCCCGATGCCGAGCTGATCGCCATTGCCGCGGAAAACCTCTTTGCCGAAACCGCCTTCGTGGTGCGCGATTGCAGCGGCGCGGCCGATTGGGAGCTGCGCTGGTGCACCCCGGCCTGCGAGGTGGCGCTGTGCGGCCATGCGACGCTGGCCGCGGGCCATGTCCTGCTCACGCAAGGCGGGGGCGCGCGCGTCACCTTCCGCACCCGCCAGGCGGGCCTTCTCGAGGTGGTGCGGGCCGGCGCGGGGTATGAACTGGCGCTCCCGGCGATCCCGACCGCGCGGGGCGAATACCCCGAGGCGGTGCGCCTGCTCGGCGCGGCGCCGCTGGAAGTGTGGCGCAATGATGATCGCTACAACATCTTCCTGTTCGACAGCGAGGCGGCGGTGCGCGCGCTCACGCCCGATCTGCGCGCGCTTGGAGCCTTGGGGCCAGACCAGTTCATCTGCACCGCGCCCGGGGAGAACACCGATATCGTCAGCCGGGTGTTCGTGCCCGGCGCGGGGGTGGACGAGGATTCGGTCACCGGCTCGGCCCATGCCGTGCTCGCGCCGTTCTGGGCGCAGCGGCTGGGGCGCGCGGTGATGACCGCGCACCAGGCCTCGGCGCGTGGTGGCGATCTTGCCTTGCGGCTCGATGGCGCGCGGGTGTGGCTGGGCGGGCCCTGCATCACCGTGGTCGAGGGCCGCTTTTTCCTGTGAGGCCTACCTCACCGGGTAGAGCGCGAGCACGTCGGCGGCCTGCGCGAGCATTGGCGGGCGCTGCTTGTCATCCGAATGGCCAAGCCGCACCAGCGTGACGCGCTGCTGGGGGGAGACCAGCACATACTGGCCCATGTGGCCGATCATCGCAAACAGGCTTTGCGGCGCGCGGTCGGGGAACAGCGGCTGCTCCTCGCCCTCGGGCAGCGGGCGGTTGAGCCAGGTCTGAAAGCCGTAATTGGCGCGCACCGGGCTGGGGGTGATCATCGCCTCGATCCAGCGCTGCGGCACCAGTTGCTCGCCGCTCGGGGCGCGGCCCTTGCGCCGCAGGAACTCGCCGAACTTCGCCCAATCGCGCGCGCTGGCGTGCATCAGGCTGCCCCCGATGAGCGTGCCCGCGGCATCGAACTCGGGAACCATGCTGGTCATGCCCAGGGGGCCGAACAGGCGCAGCTCGAGATAATCGGCGACGGCCTTGCGCCGCGCCTCGGGGCTGGTGCTGGAGGTGAGCGCGCGCGCGGCGATATCGGCAAGGATCACGCTGGTGTTCGAGGAATATTCGAACTTGCGCCCCGGCTCGGCCTCGAGCGGCTGTTCCTCGGCCCAGCGCGCCATGTTGTCGCGCCCGTCGAGGAACAGCATCCTCACCTCGCTCGATTCGTAGGGCGGATCGCCGCTTTCGGTGTGCCTGAGGCCGCTGCGCATCTGCAGCAGGTGGCGCAAGGTGATCTCGGCGCGCGGATCGCCGGGCCGCTGCCACAGCGGCACCGGGGCGGGGGCATCGAGGCTGAGCTTGCCATCGGCCACGAGGAGGCCAATCAGCACCGCGGTCACCGTCTTGGCCATCGACCAGCTGACAAAGCGGGTCTGCGGGCCATAGCCGGGGGCATAGCGTTCGGCGGCAAGCTTGCCATCGGCCATCACCACCACCGCGCGGGTTTCGCCAAGGCCGGGCAGGGTGAAAAGATCGTCGATCTCGCGCGCCAATTGCGCGCGCGGGGCCCCGGCATCGGCGGTCACCGCGGCGCGGGCGGCCTCGGTGAGCGGGGGCCTTTGCGCCGGGGACTCGGCGCTGCACCCCGCCATCGCGAGCAGGGCTGGCGCGAGCGCGGCGGCGCGGTTAAGGACGGGGCTTGGGCGGGGCATGGCCCCCCATTCCCCAACCGGAAAGGCTTGGCAATGGCGAATTTTCCTGCGGCAACGGCGCGCCCTTCGCGGCGCTGGGGCCTGTGGCTGGTGGCTGCCGGCCTGATCGCGCTCGCGCTTGCCGCCTTCGCCTATCGCGCCCCGATCACGGGCTATGGCACCACTGCCGCGGCCTATTCCGCCCGGGTCGCCTGCTCGTGCCGCTTCGTTGCCGGGCGCAGCCTGGAAGACTGCGCCAAGGACAAGCTCGCTGGCATGGAACTGGTGACGCTGCGCGAGGATGCGGCGGAGCAAAGCGTCACCGCGCGCTTCCCGCTGGTGGCCGAGGAAACCGCGCGCCTCAAGCCGGGCTATGGCTGCGTGCTCGATCCCTGGGAGGGGTGAGGCGCACGTGGCAGCGGCGGCTCAGCCTTCCGCCTGCTCGGGCCCGGCGATCCAGCCGCCGCCCACCACCCGCTCGCCGGCATAGAGCACCGCCGCCTGCCCCGGGGCGACGCCATATTCGGGCGTAGCAAAGCGGATGGCGGTGGCCCTGCCCTCGCCCAGCGGGCCATCGAGTGTCACCGGCACGGGCCTGGCGAGGCTCCTCACCTTGGCGGTAAGCGGCGCATCGGGAAGCGGGCCGATGCGGTTGGTCTCGACCAGATGGGCAGCGCTCACGCCCAGCATCCGCCGCGGCCCCACGCGCACTTCGCGCGTCTCGGCGTCGATCCCGATGACATAGAGCGGCTCGGCCTGCCCGCCGATGGCCAGGCCCTTCCTCTGGCCCACGGTGAAATGGATGATCCCCTGATGCCTGCCCAGCGTCTCGCCGGTGGCGGCGTGGACGATCCGCCCGGGGGCGGCGGCCTCGGGGCGCAGGCGCGTCACCACCCGGGCATAATCGCCATCGGGCACGAAGCAGATGTCCTGCGAATCGGGCTTGGCGGCGTTCCTCAGGCCCGCCGCCTCGGCCAGCGCGCGCACCGTGGGCTTGTCCATGCCGCCCAGCGGAAAGCGCAGGAAGGACAGCTGCGCCTCGGTGGTGGCATAGAGGAAATAGGACTGGTCGCGCGCCGGATCGCAGGCGCGGTGCAGCTCGGGGCCCTGCGTGCCCATCACCCGGCGCACATAGTGCCCGGTGGCGAGGCAATCGGCCCCCAGTTCGCGCGCCATGGCGAAAAGATCGGTGAACTTGGGCCCCATGTTGCAGCGGATGCAGGGCACCGGGGTGCGCCCGGCGAGATATTCGTCGGCGAAGGCCTCGACCACCTCCTCGCGAAAGGCGCTTTCGTGATCGAAGACATAGTGCGCGATCCCCAGCCGATCGGCCACGGCGCGGGCATCGCGGATGTCATCGCCCGCGCAGCAGGCGCCCTTGCGCCCGGTGGCGGCGCCATAATCATAGAGCTGGAGCGTGATCCCGATCACCTCGGCGCCGCTCGCCCGGGCGAGCGCGGCGACCACCGAGGAATCGACCCCGCCGCTCATCGCCACCACGATCCGGCAATCGGCGGCGGGGCGCGGCAGATCGAACAGCGCGGCGGCCTCGGCGCGCGGCATCAGGGCTGTATCAAGGCGAAGGGGGGCGCTCATGCGCGAGCGCCATAGCTTCTGGGCGCGCCGCGCGCCAGTGCCGCCGCAACCGCGGCGCGTGGGGGGGTGGGCGGCGGATTGCCAAGCCCGGTTAAACGGCGCCTTTACCCGATCTTGACATTGGCGCGCTAGGCCGGGGGGTGATGTTCGAGAAAGCGAGTCCCCTTGGCGCTGCCCGCAGCCCCGGCCACCGCCCGCCTCCGGCACGGCGCGCGGGCGAGGCGCTGCGCGCGCTCGCCTGGAGCGAGCTCACCGCCCGGCTCAACGCCGCGCGCGATCTGCGCCTGCTGCTGCGCAGCGAGCGCCAGGCCCCGATCGAGCCGGTCGCCGCCAGCTTCGGCGATGCCGCGGCGCGCTATTTCGCCCTCCTCGCGGATGGCGAAGGGGCAATTAACCCTGATGCTTTAGGACAATCTAAAATCTTGGACGCCATGATCGCGGCCAGTGATGCAAACCGCCCCGGCCCACAGGCAGGCGCCATGCCCGACGCGGCCGGCGGCGATGCGAGAGACGTGCAATGATTGAGAACCAGGACATCCGCCCTGCCCAGGTGATCGGCCCGCTCGGCGAGCCGCTGACCTTGGCCGACCTCCCGCCGCCCGACACCAAGCGCTGGGTGGTGCGGCGCAAAGCCGAAGTGGTGGCCGCGGTCAATGGCGGGCTGCTCACGCTCGATGAGGCCTTGGCGCGCTATCGCCTGACGCTCGAGGAATTCGCCTCGTGGCAGCGCGCGGTCGATCGTTCGGGCATGCACGGCCTGCGCGTGACCAAGCTCCAGCACTACCGCGAACTCTACGAACGCCAGCAGAAATATTGAGGCGCCCGCCGCCGCGGCGCGCCCGCCCCGCCTCGTAAGCCCCGCCTCGTAAGCCCCGCAAGCCCCGCCCCGCCAAGGTGCAAGCTATTGCCCTTGCTGGCTTTGGCGGGCATACCCCCCCCTTGCCCCGGCCACTCCGGCCGCGGGTTGGGGAGGGAGTGTGTCACAATGCTGGGATTCATCTGGTTCATCATCATGGGCGGGGTGATCGGCTGGCTTGCCAGCCTGATCATGAAGCGTGACGAATCGATGGGCATGGTGCTCAACGTGATCGTCGGGATCGTCGGCTCGTTCATCGGCAACAGCCTGCTCTCGTTCCTGCTGGGCGGGGGCACCATCGGCGCCTGGCCGCCCGACTGGTCGGGGGTGCTCGGCGCGCTGGTGGGCGCGGTGGTGCTGCTCGGCATCCTCAACCTGATGCAGCGCGGCAAGCTGCGCTGAGCGCGGCGCCGCCCCGTTCCTGCCTGTTGGCGGGAACCGGGCCGGCCTGCCCTTCGTCTAGATGGGAAGTCGCCGGTCGATGCGCGCATTGCCGCAAGCGCCGGCGGCGCCTATCGGTTGCGCATAGTGCCTTACAGGGGTAATACACTTGGGAAGCTGCGTCCTGCCAGTGGGCGGGCGGCCCGGGTGAGGGAATGGCGATGAATTACGAGACCAGCATCACGGCCGATCTTGCCGAGGGGGTGAGCAGCGAGCTTGCCGGGGCGCGCCTGCGCGAAGGCCCGGCCTTTCCGCGCTGGCTGATCTTTGCCGGGCTCGGCCTCATCGGCCTGTTGCTGGCGATCGCGGCGTGGTTCGCACTCGCCGGGGGCGAGCCCGTGCCCGCCGGGGATGACCGTTCGCAGGCCCCTTCGGTCACCGTCATCACCCCCGGCACCACCACCGTCACCGGCGAGATCGAGGCCCCCGGCACGCTCGCCGCGCGCCGTCCGATGCCGGTGGGCGTGGTGGGCGAGGGCGGGCAGGTGGTGCGCGTCACCGTCGATGCGGGCGATTGGGTCGAGGCCGGGCAGGTGCTCGCGGTGATCGACCGTTCGGTGCAGGTCCAGCAGGCCGAGGCCCAGGCCGCGCAGATCGAGGTGGCCCGCGCCGATGCCAATCTCGCCCAGGCCAATCTCGACCGCGCCCTGCAGCTGGTGGCGCGCGGCTTTGTCTCCAAGGCCGATGTCGATCGGCTGACCGCGACCCGCGATGCGGCGGTCGCCCGGGTCAAGGTGGCCGAGGCCCAGCTGCGCGAGCTGCGCGCGCGCAACCAGCGGCTCAACATCTATGCCCCGGCGGCGGGCTATGTGCTCACCCGCAATGTCGAGCCGGGCCAGACCGTGGGGCCGGGCTCGGGCGCGCTGTTCACCATCGCCCGCGGCGGCGAGATGGAGCTGCTCGCGCGCCTGAGCGAGGATCAGCTCGCGCGCCTGCCCAAGGGCGCCAGCGTCACCGTGATCCCGACCGGATCGGACAAGCAATTCACCGGGCAGATCTGGCAGCTTTCTCCGGTGATCGACGAGGCCACGCGCCAGGGCACCGCGCGCATCGCGCTCGCCTGGGCGCCCGAGCTGCGCCCCGGCGGCTTTGCCACGGCACGCATCAGCAGCGGCACACTGACCGCCACGATCCTGCCCGAAAGCGCGGTGCTGGCCGATGACAAGGGCAGCTTCGTCTATGTGGTGGGCAAGGACAACAAGGCCGAGCGCCGCGCGGTCAAGACCGGGATGGTCACGCCGCGCGGGGTGGTGGTGACCGAGGGCCTGACCGGGCGCGAGCGCGTGGTGCTGCGCGCCGGGGGCTTCCTCACCCCGGGCGAAAGCGTCAATCCGCAGCCGGCCAAGTCATGATTCTGCCCCGCCTGCCTGCCACCTGCGCCAACAGGGCCGATACCGCATGAGCCTTCGCAACATCTCCGCCTGGTCGATCCGCAACCCGGTGATCCCGCTGGTGTTCTTCACCGCGCTGCTGCTCGCCGGGGTGGTCAGCTTCCTGCGCATGGACGTGACCAACAACCCCGACGTCGAGTTCCCGGCGGTGATCGTCAACATCTCGCAGCCCGGCGCCTCGCCGACCGAGATCGAGAACCAGATCACCCAGCGGGTGGAAAGCGCGGTGCGCTCGATCAACGGGGTGGTCTCGATCCAGTCGACCGCGCGCGAGGGCAATTCGACCACTATCGTCGAATTCGAGATCGGCACCGATGTCACCGATGCGCTGAGCGAGGTGACCACCGCGATCGGCTCGGTGCGTGGCAGCCTGCCCGAGGGCATCCTCGAGCCGCGGATCAACAAGGTCAACGCGGTGGGCGAGCCGATCGGCTATGTCGCGGTCGAAGCCAAGGACATGACGATCGAGCAATTGAGCTGGTTCATCGACGACACCGTCGCCAAGCGCCTGCTCAAGATCCCCGGCATGGCCGAGGTCGGCCGCTTCGGCGGCGTCGATCGCGAGATCGAGGTGATCCTCGATCCGGCGCGGATGCAGGCGCTCGGGGTCACCGCGGCGCAGATCAACAATGTCCTGCGGCAGGTCAATCTCGATGCCGCCGGCGGCCTTGCCGAAGTGGGCGGCACCCGCCAGTCGCTGCGCGTGCTCGGCAACAGCAAGAGCGCCTATGAGCTGTCGCAATTGCAGATCCAGCTCGGCGGCGGGCGCACGGTGCGCCTCGCCGATGTCGCCGAGGTGCGCGACGGCTATTCCGAGCGCACCTCGATCAGCGAGGTCAATGGCCAGGAAGTGGTCAATTTCTTCATGAACCGCGCCCGCGGCGCGTCTGACCTGGCGGTCTATGATGCGGCGGTGGCGGAGATGGACAAGATCGAGGCCGAGACCCCGGGGGTCAGGTTCATCAAGCTGTCCACCTCCACCAACTACACCCGTGGGCAATACAAGTCCTCGATCTGGGCGCTGGTCGAAGGCGCGGTGCTGGCGGTGGTGGTGGTGTTCCTGTTCCTGCGCGACTGGCGGGCGACCTTCATCAGCGCGGTGGCGATCCCCTTGTCGGCGATCCCGACCTTCTGGTTCATGGATCTCCTCGGCTTCAACCTCAACTTCCTCTCGTTGCTCGCGCTCGCGCTGGTGGCGGGCGTGCTGGTGGACGATGCGATCGTCGAGATCGAGAACATCGTGCGCCACATGCGCATGGGCAAGACCGCCTATCAGGCCGCGATCGACGCTGCCGACGAGATCGGCCTGCCGGTGGTGGCCACCAGCTTCTGCATCGTCGCGGTGTTCCTGCCGGTGGGCCTGATGCCGGGGATTTCCGGGCAGTTCTTCCAGAACTTCGGCCTGACCGTGGTGGTCGCGGTGCTGATGAGCCTCGCGGTCGCGCGCATGGTGACACCGCTGATGGCGGCCTATTTCCTCGCCGCGCACGGCCCGGCCGAACATGGCGGCGGCAAGTGGATGGACCGCTACTTGAAGGTGCTGGCCTGGACGCTCGATACCGGCAAGATGCGCGCGATGCGCGCCGGGATCGCCCCGCCGCGGCGGCGCGCGGCCTATGTCATCGGGCTGCTCCTTACCGTGCTGGCGCTGCTCGGCGCCACCGCGGCGGCCTTCTTCATCGGCTTTGATCTGATCTGGTCGCTCAATCTGCCCAAGCAGATCGCCGCGGCGGTCTCGCACGATTCCTACGGGCTTGCCCATAAGGTGGTGCTCAAGCTGTTCGAGGTGGTGCAGCTGCTGGTGGTCTCGGCGTTCGCCTTTGGCACCGGGCTTGCCACCTTCAAGCTGATCGAATGGCCGGCGCGCGGGGCCGGGCGGCTGGCGGGGGCGATGCGCTATCTGGCCGCGCGCTTCTATGATCACCGGGTGTGGATGCTCGGCGTCGGCTGGTTCTCGCTGCTGGTTACGATCAAGCTGTTTGGCCAGCTGCCGCCGCAGTTCCAGCCCACCATCGACACCGAGAACAGCCGGGTGGAGATCGAGATGGTGCCCGGCACCACGCTGGCCGAGGCCAAGCGGCTGGTCAACGGGGTGGCCGCGCGCCTGCGCCAGGACCGGGATGTCGAGCGCCTGCTCGAGCGCATCCGCCTGGGCGAAAGCTCGACCATCTTCATCAAGCTGCGCGATGACCGCAGCCGCACATCCTATGATTTCGAGCGCGAACTGGCGCCGGAACTCGCGCGCATCCCCGATGCCCGGGTGCGCTTCCAGAGCCAGCGCAGCGGCTTCGGGTCGGGGCGCGACATCACGGTGATGCTGGCCGGCTCCGATCCGGTGCTGCTCGAGAAGACCGCGGCCGAACTGGTCGAGCAGATGAAGACACTCGACACCATCATCGCCCCGCGCATCAGCGCCGATCTCAACCGGCCCGAGATCATCATCATCCCGCGCGACCAGATCGCCGCCGAACTCGGCGTCACCACCGCGGCGCTCTCGCAGGCGATCCGCATCGCCACCCTCGGCGAGATCGAGCAGAACGCCGCGCGCTTCTCGCTCTCCGATCGGCAGATCCCGATCAAGGTGCGCCTCTCGACCGAGGCGCGCAGCGATTTCAGCACGATCGCAAACCTGCCGGTGCCGACCATCAACGGCGGCTCGGTGCCCTTGAGCCGGGTGGCCGAAATCCGCTTCGGCTCGGGCCCCACCGCGATCCAGCGCTACAACCAGAACCGCCGGGTGCTGGTGGGCGCCGATCTTGCCGCGGGCGTGCTCAAGGGCGAGGCCCAGGCCCAGATCGATGCCCTGCCGATCCTCAAGAACCTGCCCGTGGGCGTGATCCGCGACGTGGTGGGCGAGGACAAGTGGCAGCAGGAGCTGATCGTCAGCCTCATCATCGCCATCATCTCGGGCGTGCTGCTGGTGTTTGCGGTGCTGGTGCTGCTCTACAAGCGGCTGATGAGCCCGCTGGTCAACATGACCTCGCTGGCGCTGGCGCCCTTGGGCGGGGTGCTGCTGATCTGGCTGCTCGGCCAGCCGCAATCGATGCCGGTCTATATCGGCATCCTGCTGCTGCTCGGGATCGTCTCGAAGAACTCGATCCTGCTCATCGACTTTGCCATCGAGGAGATGAACAAGGGCATCCCCAAGCTCGAGGCGATCATGGATGCCGGGCACAAGCGCGCCCAGCCGATCGTGATGACCACCGTGGCGATGACCGCAGGGATGGTGCCGGTGGCGCTGTCGCTTTCGGGCGATGGGGCCTGGCGCCAGCCGATGGGAATCGTGGTGATCGGCGGGCTGACGCTTTCGACCCTGCTGACGCTGCTGATCGTGCCGGCGGGTTTCAGCCTTGCCGATGGCTTTGAAAAGCGCGTCGGGCCGTGGCTGCGCACGCGCTTTCTCACCTACCGGCCGGGTGACGAGGTGCGCGCCCCGGCACCAGCGGCTGCCGGTGCGGGCGCGGCGGGCGAAGCCGAGGCCCAGCCGGCCGAATAGGCGCGGCTGGCGCGGGCGAGCGGGTCATTCCCCCCGCCGGCAAAAGCCTCTAAGGCAAGGCTCATGGCACGCCGATCCCTGCCGCCGCTGACCTTGCGCGGCCAGCCGCTTTCCCATGACCGCGCGCGGCGGATGCGCTGGACCGCGACCGCGATGCTCGGCGCCATGGCCGGGCTGTTCATCGCCACCCATGGGCTGGCCACCAGCGGCCATCCGGCCTGGGGCTACCTCAACGCCTTTGCCGAAGCGGCGATGGTGGGCGGGCTGGCTGACTGGTTCGCGGTGACGGCGCTGTTCCGCCATCCGCTGGGCCTGCCGATCCCGCACACCGCGATCATCCCGGAAAACAAGAACCGCATCGCCGAGACCATGGCCGCCTTCCTGCGCGAGAACTTCCTCACGCCCGCGGTGGTGGCGCGGCGCATGGCGGGGATGAACATTGCGCAGGCGGCAGGGGAGTTTCTCGCCGCCTCGCCCGCGCGCGGCGGCGCGGAGGCGCGTTCGCGCATCACCAGCGGCGCCGCCGAACTGCTCGCCGAGGTGCTCGAAAGCCTAGATCCCGACCGGCTCGGCCAGCAGGTGCGCGCCGGGCTGGCCGGGCAGCTCGCCCGGCTCGACATCGCCCCGCTCGCCGGGCGGATGATCGAGATGGCGATGGCCGACAAGCGCCACCAGCCGCTGATCGATGGCTTCGTGCGCTGGGCGGGCCTCACCATCGAGGACAATGAGGAGACGCTGCGCGAGATCATCCACCAGCGCGTCTCAGGCGTGCTGCGCTGGGCGGGGCTGGACAAGACCATCTCCGCAAGCGTGCTCGACGGGCTCTACAAGCTGCTCGCCGAGGTGCTGGTGCACCCCGACCATCCCTTGCGCGCCAAGATCGAGGAGGGGCTGGCCAAGCTCGGCCACGACCTCCAGCACGATCCCGAGACCCGCGCCCGGGTGGAGGCGATGAAGCGCGATCTGATCGCCAACCCGGCGGTGGCCGAATGGTGGACGGGGGTGTGGGAACGCATCCGCCGCTCGCTGATCCGCCGCGCGCGCGATCCGGAGAGCGGGATGGGGGCCGAGATGCGCCAGATGCTCGCCGAACTGGGCGAGGCGCTGGCCACCGATGTGCGGCTCCAGCAGCAGATCAACCGCTTTGCCCGGCGCACCGTGGTGGGCGTGGCCACCCGCTATGGCGACCAGATCGTGCGGCTGGTGTCAGAGACCGTCAAGCGCTGGGACACCACCACCATCACCGCGCGGGTGGAAGGCGCGGTGGGCCGCGACCTGCAATTCATCCGCATCAACGGCACGCTGGTGGGCGGCCTCGTCGGAATGGCGCTGCACGCGCTGACGGGGGTGTTGTAGCCGCCCGCCACCGCGGCCCTATCCCGAGAAGGCCACCCGCAGGCGCGTGCGCAGCCGCCAATAGGAAGCCGTCGCCTGACCGTCGGGCCCGAGCGCCGGAGTGAAGCCTTCCTTCATCGCCGCGGCGCACATCGCCTTGTCGAGCGCTTCATAGCCGGTCGCGACCAGCAACCGGCAATCGCGGGCCTTGCCAAGCGCATCGGTCAGCACCACGAGGTCGATGGTGCCCTGCTGCAAGGCGCGCAGCGCCCGGTGCGCATAGGCCTTGCGCAACTGCTTCATCATCCGATCGACGTCGACAGGTGCGGCAGAGCGTTGCAGGCGGTATTGCACCTCGGGATCGAGGCCCCAGCCCCGCATGATCTGCGCGGTGCAGGCGTTGAGGGCCCTGGCGGCATCTCCCAGCGCGCCGGTGGCGAAGCCGACCTCGCCGCTCCCCTGCGCCACCGCGATCCGATCAACGCGCTCTGCCGCCGCCACATCGATGTGGCTGCGGTTGCCGTCGCGCTGCGGCGGAGTGTTGCTGAGCCACACGCCCTCGATCACGGCGACGTGGCCGAACTGGCTGTTGGGTTCGATCCGCGCCCCTGTCTTGAACCCGGCGTGATCCGCGGCAAAGCTCACCCGCAGCGGCGCCTCGGGACGAAAGCTCGCCAGCGATGGCCCGGCGAGCGCGATTCCAACCGCCCGGTCCGGCGCGTTCTGTTCGACAATCAGGAGGTGCGGGCGCCCATCCGCCGCGAAGGCGCGCTGCACCCGGCACAGCCCACCTTCGGAGGAACTTTCCCAACCGCCGGTGGGGATCGCGACAGCGGCAGGTGCGGCGCACAGAGGGCTCGCACAGGCGAGAGCGGTGAAGGCAGCAAGGAAATGGCGCACAAGAAACCTCCGACAGTCAAGCCAGACTGCCGGAGGTTTCTTGCATTTCAAAGTCTTTTGCGTTGAAGAGCTTACAGCGACGCCGTCAGCTCCGGCACGGCCTGGTAGAGATCGGCCACCAGCCCGATGTCCGCCACCTGGAAGATCGGCGCGTCCTCGTCCTTGTTGATGGCGATGATGACCTTGGAGTCCTTCATGCCGGCGAGGTGCTGGATCGCGCCCGAGATGCCGATGGCGAAATAGACTTCCGGGGCGACGATCTTGCCGGTCTGGCCGACCTGGTAGTCATTGGGGACATAGCCCGCATCCACCGCCGCGCGGCTGGCGCCGATCGCGGCGCCGAGCTTGTCGGCGAGCGGGGTGATCACCGCGGCGAAGGTCTCGGCATCCTTGAGCGCGCGCCCGCCCGAGACGATCACCTTGGCGCTGGTCAGCTCGGGCCGCTCGCTCTTGGCGATCTCCGAGCCGACGAAGCTCGAGATGCCGGCATCGCCGGGGCCGCTGACGGCTTCGATCGGGGCCGAGCCGCCCTCGGCCGCGGCCTTCTCGAAGGCGGTGCCGCGCACGGTGATCACCAGCTTGGGATCGGAGGATTCGACCGTGGCGATGGCATTGCCGGCATAGATCGGGCGGGTGAAGGTCTTGGGCCCTTCGACCGAGAGGATCTCGCTCACCTGCATCACGTCGAGCAGCGCGGCCACGCGCGGGGCGATGTTCTTGCCGCTGGTGGTGGCCGGCGCGAGGAAGGCGTCGTAATCGCCCATCAACTGGGCCGCGAGCGGGGCGACGTTTTCGGCAAGGCCATTGGCATAGGCCGGATCGTCGGCCACCAGCACCTTGGCGACGCCCGCGATCTTCGCTGCCGCTTCGGCCACCGCGCCGCAGCCATGCCCGGCCACGAGCAGGTGCACCTCGCCCAGCTTGCCCGCCGCCGTCACCACCGCGAGCGTCGCGTCGCTCAGCTTGGCATTGTCATGTTCGACCAGAACCAGAGTCTTCATGGGGATGTCCTCTCAACTTGCGGGGGCCGCTCAGGCGATGCCGAGCGCCTTGACCTTCTCGACCAGCTCGGCAACGTCGGCGACCTTGATGCCGGCCTGGCGCACCGGGGGTTCGCTGACCTTGAGGGTGGTAAGCCGCGGGGTGATATCGACGCCGTAGTCGGCCGGGGTCTTGGTGGCGAGCGGCTTCTGCTTGGCCTTCATGATGTTGGGCAGCGAGGCATAGCGCGGCTCGTTGAGGCGAAGATCGGTGGTAACGACCGCGGGCAGGGCGAGCTTGACGGTCTGGAGGCCCCCATCGACCTCGCGCTTGACGATGACGTGATCGCCCTCGACCTCGACGGTGTTGGCAAAGGTGCCCTGCGGACGGCCCATCAGCGCGGCGAGCATCTGCCCGGTCTGGTTGGAATCATCGCTGATCGACTGCTTGCCGAGGATGATGAGGCCGGGCTGTTCCTCATCGGCGATGGCCTTCAGAATCTTGGCCACGGCGAGCGGCTCGACCTCGGCGCCGACCTCATCGGGGGTCTGAACCAGGATCGCCCGGTCTGCCCCCATGGCGAGCGCGGTGCGCAGGGTTTCCTGCGCCTTGGCCGGGCCGATGGAAACGGCGACGATCTCGCTGGCCTTGCCCTTTTCCTTGAGACGGATGGCTTCCTCGACCGCGATCTCGTCGAAGGGGTTCATGCTCATCTTGACATTGGCAAGGTCAACGCCGCTGCCGTCGGCCTTGACCCGCGGCTTGACGTTGTAATCGATCACCCGCTTGACGGGGACGAGGATCTTCATGGGGCTTGTCCTTCCTCTCAACAGAATCACGCCGGCGCAGGGGCCTCGGCCGCCCGCCTAGCTTGCGTTTACGTAAACGTCAAGCCGCGGCGGGGCGGCGAAGCCCTGCGCAAAACCGATACGCACGCCGCGCCCGTTTGTATGAGCGCGGGCGCGGCCCTCGCCGCTCCGGCTCAGGCCGCCTTCTTCACTTCCGCGACGATCTTCTGCGCCGCATCGCCGAGGTTGTCGGCGGGCACGATCGCGAGGCCCGAATTGGCGAGGATCGCCTTTCCTTGTTCGACATTGGTGCCCTCGAGCCGCACCACCAGCGGCACCTGCAGGTTGACGTCCTTGGCCGCCTGCACGATGCCGTTGGCGATCACGTCGCACTTCATGATCCCGCCGAAGATGTTGACGAGGATGCCTTCGACCGCCGGGTCCTTGAGGATGATCTTGAACGCCGCGGTCACCTTCTCGGTCGAGGCGCCGCCGCCGACATCGAGGAAGTTGGCCGGGAAGGCGCCGTTCAACTTGATGATGTCCATGGTCGCCATGGCAAGGCCGGCGCCATTGACCATGCAGCCGATATTGCCATCGAGCTTGATATAGGCGAGGTCGTACTTGCTCGCCTCGATCTCGGCCGGGTCTTCCTCGGTCTCGTCGCGCAGCGCCTCGATCTCGGGGTGGCGGTACAGCGCGTTCGAATCGAAGCTCATCTTGGCATCGAGCACGGTAAGCTTGCCATCGGCGGTCTCGACCAGCGGGTTGATCTCGAGCATCGCACAGTCATGGGCGATGAAGGCCTCGTAAAGCTGGCGCGCGAGCGCCTGGGCCTGCTTGTTGAGATCGCCGGTAAGCCCCAGCGCAAAGGCCACCGCCCGGCCGTGGTGCGGCATGAAGCCCTGGGCCGGATCGATGGTGAAGGTGGTGATCTTCTCCGGCGTCTCGTGCGCCACCGCCTCGATATCCATGCCCCCTTCGGTCGAGACCACGAAGGCCACCCGCCCGCTCGCCCGATCGACCAGCAGCGAGAGGTAATATTCCCTGGCGATATCGACCCCGTCGGTGATGTAGAGGCGATTGACCTGCTTGCCCGCTTCGCCGGTCTGCACCGTCACCAGGGTGTTGCCCAGCATCTCGCGGGCATGGGCCTCGACCTCCTCGAGGCTCTTGGCGAGGCGCACCCCGCCCTTGGCATCGGGGCCAAGCTCCTTGAACCTGCCCTTGCCGCGCCCGCCGGCGTGGATCTGCGCCTTGACCACATAGAGCGGCCCGGGGAGCTTCTTCGCGGCTTCGACCGCTTCGGCAACGCTGAGCGCCGGATAGCCCGCGGGAACCGCGATCCCGGCTTTGGCAAGCAGCTCCTTGGCCTGGTATTCGTGGATGTTCATGGCGTGTCGATCCCTTTCATGCGTGGCGGTGCCGGAGAGGCGGTTGCGGGCGCGGCCTAAGCACGGATCGCCCCACTTGAAAAGTGCCCTTGGCAGGGCCAACAGCAGGGCCTCTCAAGATTGCCAGCCATGATCGACCGCGAGCGCTTCCACTCCATTGTCCGCGAGGCGGGCCGCATCGCCGCGGCGCGCTGGCCGGGCGCGGGCCATGCGCTTTCGAGCTGGGACAAGAGCCCCGGCAACCCGGTGAGCGAGGCCGATCTCGAGGTTGATCGCTTCCTGAAGCGCGAGCTTGCCCGGCTGCTGCCCTCAGCCGCCTGGCTTTCGGAAGAAACCGCCGATGACAAGACCCGCACCCAGAGCGGCCTCATCTGGCTGGTCGATCCGATCGATGGCACCCGCGACTATGTGCGCGGGCGCGATGGCTGGGCGGTGTCGGTGGCGCTGGTGAGCGCGGGCCGTCCGCTGATCGGGATGCTGGTGGCCCCGGCGCGGGGCGAGGAATGGGTGGCGGTGGCAGGCCAGGGGGCGCGGCGCAACAACCTGCCGATCCGGGCGAGCACGCGCACCTCTTTTGCAGGGGCGCGGGTGCCGGCCCACAGCCTGCCGCGCGAGGATGCCGATCTCGTCGCGGTCGAACAGCCCAATTCGATCGCGCTGCGCATCGCCATGGTCGCCGATGACCGCGCCGATCTCGTCGCCACGCTGCGCTGGGGCTATGAGTGGGATATTGCCGCAGCCGCGCTGATCGCGCGCGAGGCCGGGGCCGAGGTGACCGACGCCTTCGGTCGCCCGCTCGCCTACAACAAGCACGATCCGCGCGATTTCGGGGTGCTGGTGTGCTCGCCCGCGATCCACGCCGCGGCGGTCGAGCGCCTCGCCGCCAGAGCCGCGGCGCTACGCTGAAACAGAGGTCGGGCCGCCCGCAGGGCAGGCAGCCCGTGCCTCGAGGCGTGATGCCCTGACGGGCTTACCGGCCCGCGCGGGCGCGGTTCACATCGTCCTGGCTCACCGGAATGATCTTGATCTCCACCCGGCGGTTCAAGGGTTCGTTGACATTGTCGCCGGTCTTGATGCGCAGATAGTCATATTGCTCGCCATAGCCGCGCGTCGCCATCCGCGCCCGCGCCACCCCGCGCGCGGCGAGGTAATCGGCCACCGCCTGGGCGCGCTGTTCGGACAGGCGCTGGTTGAAATCGGGCGAGCCGGTGGTGTCGGTGAAGCCATAGACGTCGATCAGGCTGTTGGGATACTTGATCAGCGTCTCGGCGACCGAGTTGAGCGTGTCGTAAAAGCCCGGGTTGATGCTGGCCGAACCGGTGGCGAAGGTGACGCCATCGGGCAGGCGCACGAGGATCGCATCCTGGTTGCCGATCTCCTCGACATCGACGCCGCTGCCCGCGGTCTGTTCCTTGAGTTCGCGGATCTGGTCGTCATACTGCTTGCCGATCACCGCCCCGGCCGAGCCGCCGATCCCCGCACCGATGATGCGCCCGGTATCCCCGCCGATCGCCCCGCCGAGCAGATAGCCGAGCGTGCCGCCCAGCCCGGCGCCGATCGCGGTGCGCGAGACCTTCTTCTCGCCGGTGTTGGGATCGGTGACACAGGCGCTGGTGCCGAGCAGCGCCAGCGCTGCCGTGCCCGAGAGCAAAATCCTTGAAATTGTCATATTTCTCCTCCCTCACTCGCGGGGCCACCATGCCATGGCGCGGTGCCGGCGGCAATCGCTTCAAGGCCCCTGGGGTGGCACGCTCCTGCCCTCCCCGACCTTGACCGGGCTTGAACGGCCTTGCCGCCGCCCCGCCAAGCGCCGCGAATGCCCGGCTGGCAAGCGCGCGCGATTGTGCTAGCGCCGCAGGCGTGACACCCTTTCCGTGGTCAGACCTTGTCGTCATCCTTGCCCTGGTGGTGCTCAACGGGGTCTTCGCCATGTCCGAACTGGCGATCGTCTCGGCCAAGACCAGCGCGCTCGAGGCCAGGGCCGAGGCCGGATCGGCAAGCGCGCGGGTGGCGCTTGGCCTCGCCGCCGAGCCGGGCAAGTTCCTCTCGACCGTGCAGATCGGCATCACCCTCATCGGCATTCTTGCCGGGGCCTATTCGGGGGCGAGCCTCGGCGCCCCGGTGGGCGAGCGGCTGGCGCTTGTCGGGGTGCCCCATCGCTATGCCGAAAGCCTCGGCTTTGCCCTGGTGATCGCGCTCACCACCTATGCCAGCCTGATCATCGGCGAGCTGGTGCCCAAGCAGCTGGCGCTGCGCGCGGCGGTGCCGGTGTCGCTGGTGATGGCGCGGCCGATGGCCTTTCTCGCCCGGGCGGCGGCGCCGCTCGTCTGGCTGCTCGATCGCAGCTCGGCCGCGGTGCTGCGGCTGCTCGGCATCCGCGGGCGCAACGAGCCTTCGGTCACCGCCGAGGAATTGCAGATGATCTTTGCCGAGGCCACCCGCTCGGGCGTGATCGAGGCCGAGCAGCGCCAGCTTTTGACCGGCGTGGTGCGGCTCGCCGAACGCCCGGTGCGCGAGCTGATGACCCCGCGCACCGAGGTCGACTGGATCGATGCCGATGCCGATCTTGCCGAGATCCGCAAGACCATCGCCGCCAGCTCGCATTCGCTGCTGCCGGTGGCCGAAGGCTCGCCCGATACGATCCTCGGCGTCATCAAGGTGCGCGACGTGCTCGCCCGGCTGGTGGCGGGGGAGGAGGTGGCGATCCGCGCGATGATGCGCCGGCTCGAGGTGGTGCCCGACCAGCTCGATGCCATGGACGCGCTGCGGGTGCTCCAGGCCGCCGAGGTGGCGATGGCGGCGGTGACCGACGAATATGGCCATTTCGAGGGCATCGTCACCCCGGTTGACCTGCTCACCGCGATCGTCGGCAATTTCGCCAGCGACAGCGATGATGGCGACCTGCCGAGCGTGGTCGAGCGCGAGGATGGCTCGCTGCTCGTCTCAGGATCGCTTTCGGCCGATGCCCTCGCTGATCGGCTGGGCCTTGAATATGGCGAGGACCGCGAGTTCGGCACCGCGGCGGGCTATGCCCTCTCGGTGCTGCGCAAGCTGCCGAGCGAGGGCGAGCACTTCACCGATCAGGGCTGGCGCTTCGAGGTCGTCGACATGGACGGGCGCCGCATCGACAAGCTGCTCGTCACCCGCGTGCGCGAGGATTGACCGGGCGCGCTCAGGCGCCCGGGATCACCGTCGCGGCCGAGGCCCCGTCGCCTTCCGGCGCGGCGATGATGTCGCGCGTCACCCGGCCCTTGGCCACGGTCGGGGTATTGGCATCGCCCACCTGCGAGCGGATGCCCGGCGCGGCGCTGCCCGCGCGGTCGAGCACGCTGGCTTCCACCCGGCTGCGCGGGGCCGGGCCGCCGAACAGCGCCTCGAGCGCCTGTTCGGCCGCGGTGCCCTCGCTCGGGCGCGCGGCGCCGGGAGCGGGCGGGGTCAGAGTGAAATCGGGCGGCACCACCAGCGGCGCCTGGCGCTGCACCGCGAATTCGTCGGGGCGCTCGCGGTTGAAGATCCCGCTGCTGCCGCAGCCCGCCAGCAGGCTGGCAGCACCGGTGAGCACGATCAGGGGGGCAAACTTACGCATCATCAGGCTCTCCACGCCGGCCGTCCCCGGCTTGCATCTCGGGCTTGTCGCGCAGCAACAGGCTGCGGGCAAGGATTATCACCACCCCGATGGTAATCGCCGCATCGGCGATGTTGAAGACCAGAAAGGGGCGAAAGGAGCCGATGTGGAAATCGGCATAATCGATCACATAGCCCAGCTCATAGCGATCGCGGATATTGCCGAGCGCCCCGCCGAGGATGAGCGCCAGCCCGGCAATGTCCCACCCCCGGGTCTCGCGCAGCATCCACACCAGCACCCCGAGCGCGATGGCCGCGGTGAGCAGCACCAGCAGCCAGCGCATCTCCATGTTCGAGGCCTGGAGCAACCCCAGCGAGATGCCGCGGTTCTCGGTATAGGTCAGGTCGAAGAAGGGCAGCAGGTCGATCCGCCCCACCCGGTGCAGTTCCAGCGGGCCGGTGATGTAGGACTTGACCGCCTGATCGACGAGCGCGACCAGCGCGGCCAGCGCAAGGCCCATGAGCCGGGCGCGGGTGACACGTCCGCTCACGCCGCCGCCTCGCCGAGCGCTTCGAGTGCAGCGGTGCAGCGCTGGCAGAGCGTGCCTCCTTCCGCCACCTCGGGCAGGTGGCGCCAGCAGCGCGCGCATTTGTGGTCGCTCGTGGGCCTTACCGTCACCTTGTCGCCATCGCCGCGGGTGACTGTCGCGGTGATGAACAGTTCTGCGAGTTCGGCCTCGCTCACCCCCTCGGGCACGGCGGCGGCAGGCACCTCGACCGCGGCGGCAAGGCTCGATCCGATCACCTTGTCGCGGCGCAGCGGCTCGATCGCCTCGTTGACCGCATCGCGCAGCGCCCGCAGCGCCTGCCAGCGCGCCGCCGGGGCCTCAACCGCGGGCACCTCGGGCCATTCGAGCAGGTGGACGCTCTCGCCTTCAGGGTAGCGCGACAGCCAGACCTCCTCGGCGGTGAATACCAGCACCGGGGCGGCATAGCGCACCAGGGCATGGAACAGGGTGTCGAGCACGCTGCGATAGGCGCGGCGCTTGGGATCGCTGGGCGCGTCACAATAGAGGCAGTCCTTGCGGATATCGAAGAAGAAGGCCGAAAGATCCTCGTTGCAGAACTCGATCAAAAGCCGGGTGTAGGTGTTGAAATCATAGGCGATCGCCGCGGCCCTGAGCCTCGTGTCAAGCGCCCCGAGCAGCGCGAGGATATGGCGCTCGAGCGCGGGCATGGCCTCCACCGCCACGCGCTCGGCCTCGGCAAAGCCATCGAGTGCGCCCAAGAGATAGCGGAAGGTGTTGCGGAGCTTGCGATACTGGTCGGCAACGCCCTTGAGGATTTCCTCGCCGATGCGGTGATCCTCGGTGAAATCGACGCTCAAGGCCCACAGGCGGATGATGTCGGCGCCATAGGTCTCCATCACCTTGATCGGATCGACCGTGTTGCCCAGCGACTTCGACATCTTCTTGCCCTGGGCATCCATGGTGAAGCCGTGGGTGAGGATCTGGTCATAGGGCGCGCGGCCGCGGGTGGCGCAGGATTGCAGCAGCGAGGACTGGAACCAGCCGCGGTGCTGGTCAGAGCCTTCGAGATAAAGATCGGCGGGCCAGCGCACATCGCTCCAGCGCCCGCTTTCGAGCACGAAGGCATGGGTGCAGCCCGAATCGAACCACACGTCGAGAATGTCGGTGACCATCTCGAACTCTGCCGGGTCGTGGTCCGGGCCGAGGAAGGCGGCCTTGTTGGCGCTGCACCAGGCATCCATGCCCTGTTCGCGCACGGCGGCGATGATGCGGGCGTTGACCTGCGGATCGTTGAGATAGGTGCCGTCGGGCCGCACGAACAGGGTGATCGGCACGCCCCAGGCGCGCTGGCGGCTGAGCACCCAATCGGGCCGGCCTTCGACCATGCTGCCGATGCGGTTGCGGCCCTTGTCCGGCGTGAAGTGGACGCGCGCGATTTCGCCAAGCGCGCGGCTGCGCAGCGTGGTGCCGTCGCCAAGATCGCGGTCCATCGGCACGAACCATTGGGCCGTAGCGCGGAAGATCACCTTGGCCTTGGAGCGCCACGAGTGCGGGTAGGAGTGCTGGTAATCCGCGCTCGCGGCGAGCAGCGCGCCCGCTTGCTTGAGATCGGAACAGATCGGGCCATCGGGCGCGTTGAATTTCGGGTTGATCACGCTCATGCGCCGCGCGTCTGCCGCGCCGAGCCAGGGCCAATCATCGCGGTAGCGCCCGTCGTCCATCACCGCGAAGACGGGATTGATGCCGTTCGCCTTGCACAACTCGAAATCGTCCTCGCCGTGATCGGGCGCCATGTGGACGAGGCCGGTGCCGCTATCGGTGGTGACGAAATCGCCGGGGAGCAGCGGGCGCGGGGTGGCGAAGAAGCCGCCCAAATGGTGCATCGGGTGGCGCGCCTCGGCCGCTTCTAGAGCGGAGCCCTTGATTGTTCCTTCACGAGTGAAGAAAAATGTCCCATCGCCGAGAGAGTCCTTGCGAATCCTTTTCTCAAATTCATCGACGAGCTTGCTGGCTACGAGCAGAATCTTCCCGTTAAGTTGAAGAGCGATTTTGCTTAGCGCGGGTGTGCGCCCGCCAGTTCCGCCAACAACCCGGCACTTTGTGTATTCTTCGTCCTTTGCATAAGCGATCGCCTGATTGACCGGGATCGTCCAGGGCGTGGTCGTCCAGATGACCGCATAAGCGCCTTCCAGTTCCGGAAGGTTCGGACATTTCGCAATCTCGAACGCCACGTCGATCTGCGTGGAGACAATGTCCTCGTATTCGACCTCGGCTTCGGCGAGCGCGGTCTGTTCGACCGGCGACCACATCACCGGTTTCGCGCCGCGATAGAGGTTCCCCGCCTCGGCCAGCTTCAAGAGCTCGGCGACGATCACCGCCTCGCTCTCCTTCTGCATGGTGAGATAGGGATTGTCCCAATCGGCCATGATGCCAAGGCGCTTCAATTGGTTGCGCTGCACGTCCACCCAGTGCTGCGCGTAAGCCCGGCATTCATCGCGGAAGGCCTTGACCGCTGCCTCATCGCGCCCGCTGCCTGCAAGCACGGGCTTGGGCCGCTTGTCCTTGCGATAGGCTTCCTCGACCTTCCATTCGATCGGAAGGCCATGGCAATCCCAGCCCGGCACGTAAGGCGCATCGCGGCCCAAGAGGTTCTGGGTGCGGCAGACCATGTCCTTGAGGATGTGGTTGAGCGCATGGCCGATATGCATGTCGCCATTGGCGTAGGGCGGGCCATCGTGGAAGATGAACTTGTCGCGCCCGCGCCGGGCCTCGCGCAGCTTGCGGTAAAGCCCGATCTCCTCCCAGCGCGCGGCAATGCCCGGCTCCTTCTGCGGCAGGCCGGCCTTCATCGGAAAATCGGTCTTCGGCAGGAAAACGGTGCCGCGATAGTCCTTGGCTTGTTTGGCGTGCTGGGGTTCTTCGGTCATAGCGGCTGCGCGCTTAGAAGCCGCCGCGCCTCGGCGCAATCCTTGTCCATCTGGGCGATCAGCGCCGCGAGGCTCTCGAACTTCGCCTCGCCGCGCAGGTAGTGATGGAAGGCGACCTCGATCTCCTGCCCGTAAAGATCGCCCGAAAAGTCGAAGAAATGGGGCTCGAGCAATTCGCGGGGCGGCTCGAATTGCGGGCGGATGCCGATATTGGCCGCGCCCTTGAGCACCTCGCCCGTCGC
Organism: Erythrobacter cryptus; assembly: GCA_046297575.1. Taxonomy (GTDB): domain Bacteria; phylum Pseudomonadota; class Alphaproteobacteria; order Sphingomonadales; family Sphingomonadaceae; genus Erythrobacter; species Erythrobacter cryptus_A. The sequence continues at coordinate 27,406 of JBKBHR010000017.1, read as the reverse complement.
CAGAATGCGCCCGGTCACGGCATAGATGCCGTATCTGGGGCGCAGGTAATGCTCGAGGCTGAGATTGGCGGTGGGATAGCCGATCGTCCGCCCGCGCTTGTCCCCGTGCTCGACGATCCCGCGGATGGCAAAGGGCCGGGTCAGGAGCCGCGCGGCAAGCTGCGGATCGCCATCGCGCAGGGCCTGGCGGACGCGGCTCGAGGAGACCACCTCACCCCCATCGGCCACCGCCGCGATCACCCGCGATTGCAGCCCCAGTTCGCCGCCCAAGCCGCGCAGCAGAGCGACATTGCCCTTGGCGCCCTTGCCGAAGGTGAAATCGGCCCCCGTCACCACCCCGTGCGCGCCGAGCCGCTGGATGAGGATGTGCGCGATGAAATCCTCGGCGCTGGTGCCTGCAAGCGCGGCATCGAAGTGGAACACCAGCATCGCCGTTGCCCCTGCCGCAAGATAAAGCTCGTGGCGCTGTTCGAGCGTGGTGAGGCGAAAGGGCGGAACATCAGGCTTGAAGAAGCGCACCGGATGGGGATCGAAGGTGGCGATGATCGAGGGGCGCCCTTCGGCCTTGGCCCAGGCGATCGCCGCGCCCGCCACGGCCTGGTGTCCGCGGTGAAAGCCATCGAAATTGCCGAGCGCGATCACCGCGCCGCGCAGCGCCTCGGGCACGGGATCGCGGTGATCGAGCCAGCGCATCAGGCGGCCCCCTCGCGGCGGTAGGTGAGGAAGGAGAAGGCCGGATGCCCCCCTTGCGCGGCGTGATCCTCGCGCGCCTGCAGCACCCAGCCCCGGCCCGGCTCGGCCATGAAGATATCGCCCGGATAATCCGCGTGGATCTGCGTGAGCTCGATCCGCTGGGCGAGCGGCAGGAACACGTCATAGATCGCCGCCCCGCCGATCACCGCGATCTCGGTGGCAGGGTCCTCGCGCCGCGCCAGCGCCAGCGCCTCGCTGACGGTGCCGGCCAGTTCCACCCCCGGCGGGGCAAAGTCCTCGCGGCGCGAGAGCACGATGTGGCGCCGCCCGGGCAAGAGGCCGGGCAGGCTCTCGAAGGTCTTGCGCCCCATGATCATCGGCTTGCCCATGGTCAGCGCCTTGAAGCGCTTGAGATCGGCCGGCAGGCGCCAGGGCAGCGTGCCCTCGTTGCCGATCGCGCCATTGGCGGCGCGGGCATAGATGATGACGATCTCGCCGCTCATGCCGGCCCGTGTCCGACCCGGGTGACATGGCCCATCTTGCGCCCGGCGCGCGCCTCGCGCTTGCCATAGAGGTGGAGATGCGGCTCGCCCGGCTCGGCGAGGATCCGATGGGCCTCGAGCGCTGCTTCGCCGATGATGTTGCGCATCTCGATGCTGGCAAAGCGGGTCTTGGTGCCGCCGAGCGGCAGGCCGCAGATCGCGCGGATGTGGTTTTCGAACTGGCTGGTGGCCGCCCCCTCGATCGTCCAGTGGCCCGAATTGTGCACCCGCGGCGCCATTTCGTTGAACACTGGCCCGGCGCGGGTGGCAAAGAATTCAAGGCACAAGACCCCGACATAGCCCAGCGCCGCCGCCACCTTTTCGGCCAGCGCGCGGGCCGCGCCCACCTGTTCCTCGACCAGCGCGCCGGCGGGCAGGATCGAGCGGGCGAGCATCCCGCCCTCGTGAAGGTTGGCGGGCGAATCCCAGAAGCGCACCTCGCCGCGCGCCGCGCGCACCAGGATCACCGAGAACTCGGTTTCGTAGGTGACGAAGCCCTCATAGACGCAAGGGACCCCCGGCAGACGCAGGGCGGCCGCCTCGAGCCGCGAGCCGATCCGCCACTGGCCCTTGCCGTCATAGCCCTCGCGCACGGTCTTGAGGATGCCGGGGGTGCCGATGGCATCGAGCGCGCGGGCGAGGTCTTCCTCGCTCTCGACCCGGGCATGGGGGGCAGGGGTGCCGCCCAGCTCGGCGATGAAGCGCTTTTCCGCGAGCCGGTCCCGCGCCACCTCGAGCGCGCGCGCCGGGCAGGCCAGCCGCGCCGGCGGGAGCGCCGCCAGCGTGGCGAGCGGCACGTTCTCGAACTCCCAGGTGATCACATCGCACCTGGCGGCAAAGGCGGCCAGCGCGCGGGCATCGTCCCAGCGGTTGGCGAAGAAATCGGCGCAGGCATCCGCCGCGACATTGTCGCCCGGCGGGGCATAGGCGATGCAGCGATAGCCAAGCTGCAGCGCCGCCATGGCGAGCATCCGCCCGAGCTGGCCGCCGCCGAGGATGCCGATGGTGGAGCCGGGCGGCAGCATCAGGCGCCGGCATCCTCGTGCGGCACCTCGGCCACCGCGGCGCTGTTGGCGGCGCGCCAGTCCTGCAGGCGCTCGGACAGGGCCTCGTCCGACAGGGCAAGGATCGCCGCGGCGAGCAGCGCGGCGTTCTTCGCCCCGGCCTCGCCAATCGCCAGCGTGCCGACCGGCACCCCGGCGGGCATCTGCACGATCGACAACAGGCTGTCCATGCCGGCGAGCGCGCGGCTAGGCACCGGCACCCCGAGCACCGGCAGATGGGTCATGCTGGCGACCATCCCAGGCAGGTGCGCCGCGCCCCCGGCCCCGGCGATGATCACCGAGAAGCCCTCGCCCTCGGCCCCCTTGGCAAAGGCCACCATCCGGTCAGGCGTGCGGTGGGCCGAGGTGATGCGCGCCTCATAGGGCACTTCAAGCTCGTCGAGCACCTCGGCAGCGCAGCGCATCACCGGCCAGTCGGACTGGCTGCCCATCACGATCGCGACCTTGCCCCCCGCCTCGTCCATCACGCGTCCTTCAGATAGTAGCGCTCGCCCTGAGGCGCCCCGTCGGCAAAGTCATAGATGATCGGCGCGCCGGTGGGAATCTCGAGCGCGGTGATCTCGGCATCGGAAATGCCCGAAAGGTGCTTGACCAGCGCGCGCAGGCTGTTGCCGTGGGCGGCGATGATCACCGTCTCGCCGCGTGCCAGCGCCGGCTGGATGGCGCTGTCCCAGAACGGCAGCACCCGCGCGATGGTGAGCTTGAGGCTCTCGGTGGCGGGCACCGCGATCCCGGCATAGCGCGGATCGGCGGACAGGTCATAGGCGCTGCCCGGCGCCAGCGGCGGGGGCGGCACGTCGAAGGAGCGGCGCCAGATCTTCACCTGCTCCTCGCCGTGGCGCGCGGCGGTCTCGGCCTTGTTGAGGCCGGTGAGGCCGCCATAGTGGCGCTCGTTGAGGCGCCAGTCCTTGACTTCGGGGATCCACAGGCGCCCCGCTTCCTCGAGCGCGAGATGCAGGGTCTTGATCGCCCGGGTCTGGAGCGAGGTGAAGGCGCAGGTGGGCAGCACCCCCTTGTCCTTGAGCAGCCGGCCCGCGGCGCGCGCCTCGGCCACGCCCTGGTCGGTAAGATCGACATCCCACCAGCCGGTGAAGCGGTTTTCGAGGTTCCACTGGCTCTGGCCGTGGCGCAAGAGGATGAGCTTGGGCATCGTTACTCCGGTTGGCGGGTGGCGGGGCCTTGCTGCGGGTGTGGTGCGGGTGGCGGGTTAGCCTTCGCGCGGCGGCTTGCAAAGCCCCTGCGGCGCGGCCTTTTCGGGCGGCGCCGAATCGGCAAGGGCGCGCGCCTGGGCCTTGCGGCGGCGCAGGTTCTCGCGCAGCTTGGCGGCGAGGCGCTCCTCGCGCGACATATTCTTGCGGGGCTCTTCACGCATAAGCAACGCATTGGCCCTATCGGGCCTGATGCTCAAGCGGCAAAGCGACGGGATCGCCGGAGCCGTGCAAGTCCGCTTGACATTGGGGGGAGGCGCGACAATAGGGCGCGCCTGCCCGCGGCGCTGCTGTAGCTCAGTGGTAGAGCGCACCCTTGGTAAGGGTGAGGTCGGGAGTTCAATCCTCCCCAGCAGCACCATTCTCGATGCGGACGGCCTCGCCGAGCGCTCCTTTGGCTTGCGCGTCCCCATCGGCGCGCCACAGGCCGCCCTTGCCCCCATCTTCGACCTGCGCGCCGCTGCGTGGATGCGGCGCGGCGTGCACCTCTGGCGCTGCGCGTCGCCGGGCTTTCCCCTTTCGGCGCGCTCTGTGCTATCGTAAAGTGGCATCCTTGGGGGGGAGAATCGCAATGAAAGGCAAGCTTCTTGGCGCGGCGCTCGTGGGACTGGCGGCGGCCTCGGCGCTGGTTTCGGCAAGCGCGCTCTCGCAGGCGGGCAGCCCGGGCCCGGTGCGCTATGCCATGGACGCGGCGACCATGAGCGGGCTTGGCGCCATGGGCAGCGGCGGCGGCATGGGCGCGGTGCTGGGGATGATGCGCGGGGGGCGCCCGCAGGCGGTGCGGATGCTCAGCCTCCACCACGGGGCGCCCACCAGCGCGCCCCAGCCCCAGGCCGATCACTTCATGCCCGCCGGCGCGGGGCTGGGCGCCTCGGTGCGCCTGCTCCCGCCGCAGCGTGGCCAGGGCGGGGCGCGCGAACCGGAGGCACCGCCGCGCTTTGAGCGCCCGAGCGGGCGGCTGCTGCTGTTCTGGGGCTGCGGCGCACGCGCGCCCGCGGGTCAGCCGGTGGTGATCGATTTCTCCCGCCTCGCCGCGGGCGAGGTGCCGCCCGGGCTGTTCGCCGCGCCGATCGACCTGCCCGATGACTGGCAGGTGACCAGCGCCAACAGCCGCACCTACACCACCTGGCCCAATGGCGAGGACATGAAGCAGGTGCCCGCCAATGCCTCGCTCCTGGGCGCGCACCGGATCGCCGCCAATTATGCCCGCGAGATCAACTTCACCCTCGCCGATGATTTCATGCCCCCGCTCGAGGCGACGGCGAGCCCGCTGGCGAGCGGCGCGACCATGCTGGCGTGGAAGGGGCTCGACAAGGCCACCGGCTATTATGCCTGGGCGATCGGCGCCAAGGGCGACAGGCGCCGCGGCGCGCCGAGCGAGATGGTGTGGTGGGCCTCGTCGAGGGAGCAGGCCTTCGGCGGCCCGCTGTGGGACTGGATCTCGCCCGCCGGGGTGAGAAAGCTCATCGCCGCGGGCACGGTGATGCCGCCCGAGCAGCGCGATTGCACCATCCCGGCCGAGGTCATCAAGGCCGCGGGCGAGGCGCTGATGGTCAACCTCCAGGCCTATGGCCCGCAGGCCGATTTCGCCTATCCGCCGCGCCCGGCCGATGTGCGCAAACCCTGGAAGCCCGAATGGATCGCGCGGGTGCGCTTGCGCTCCTCGACCATGCTGCTGCCCGGGATGGAAGCGCTGGGCGGCTTTGGTGCGGCAGGGGACGATGACGCAACGCCCGCGGCGCGCCCGCGCAAGCCCAAGTGCAAGGGCTTGAAGGGCCTCGCCGAGCGCGCCGCGGGCCTGTGCGAATAGGCGGATGAAGCGCCGGGCCGGGCCTTGCCCGCCGGCCCGTCCCTCCATCCCCCCAAAAGTGCCAATCCGCCGCGCTGGCGCCCTCGGCTATCCCCTTTCCCAGCACGCAATTGCCGGGGAGAGGCGCGATGGATCTGGGACTTCAGGGCAAGAAGGTGATCATGAACGGCGGGGCGCACGGCCTTGGCCTTGAATCGTTGAAGCTCTTCGCCGCCGAGGGCGCCGATGTCGCCTTCTTCTCGCGCAAGGAAGACAAGATCGAGGCCGCCAAGGCCGCGATCGATGCCGCCGGGCCGGGCAAGGTGTTCGCCGAAGTGTTCGACATGGCGAGCGGCGCCGAGGCCTATCAGGCCTGGCTGGAAAAGGCCGCGGGCGCGCTGGGCGGGTGCGACATCTTCGTCCACACCGCTTCTGCCTCCGGCACCGGGGGCACGGGCGACTGGCAGGCCTGCCTTGACATGGACATCAAGGGCGCCGCGCTCGCGGTCGAAACCCTCACCCCGCATCTCGAGAAGTCGGGTTCGGGCTCGATCGTGATGCTCTCCTCCACCGCCGCGCTCGAAACCTTCATCGCCCCCAATCCCTTCAACGCGATCAAGGCGGCGCTCATCACCTATGCCTCGCAATTGAGCCAGGCGCTCGCGCCCAAGGGCATCCGCGTCAACACCGTCAGCCCCGGCGCGATCTATTACAAGGGCGGCAATTGGGAGGTGATCGAGCAGCACATGAAGCCGCTCTTCGATGCAACGCTCGCCAAGATGCCGATGGGCCGCTTCGGCGAGCCGGTCGAGGTCGCCAGGGCGATCGTCTTCGTCGCCAGCCCCGCGGTGCCCTATATGACCGGGGCCAATGTGGTGGTCGATGGCGGCTTCACGCAGCGCGTCCAGTTCTGAGCTTCACCCGAAACAGGAAGGGCCTCTTTCCATGGCTGCCATCGACCGCGACAAGCTGCGCGACATCTACACCCGCACGATGAAGGTCAACCGCACCGACGAGAAGTTCCGCCAGCTGCTGATGAGCGGCAAGGTGGCGGTGATGTATTACTGCGTGCGCGGGCAGGAGCTGGTCTCGGCCGCGGCCATGGCCGCGCTCGAGCCGCAGGACTACGTGGTGTGCACCTATCGCGGCCAGGGCGAACAGACCGCCAAGGGCATCCCGATGGAAAAGTGGTGGGGCGAATGCCTCGGCAAGGCCACCGGCACCTGCAAGGGCAAGGGCGGCACCATGCACATCACCGATCCGGCCACCGGGATCATGGTGACGACCGGGGTGGTGGGCAGCGGCCTTCCCATCGCCAATGGCCTTGCCATGGCGAGCCAGAACAATGGCGATGGGCGGGTGACGCTGGTGAGCTTTGGCGACGGGGCGGCCAATATCGGCGCCTTCCACGAGGCGCTCAACATGGCCCAGCTCTACAAGCTGCCCGTGATCTTCCTGTGCCAGAACAACCGCTACGGCGAGCACACGGCCTATGCCGATCACACCGCCAGCCCCTCGATCGCGATGCGCGCCGCAGGCTATGGGATGAAGGGCGTGAGGGTCGATGGCAACGACGTCTTCCAGATCTATCCGGCGGTGAAAGAAGCGGTGGACCGCGCCCGGGCGGGCGAAGGGCCGACGCTGATCGAGGCCATGTGCTACCGCATGATGGGCCATTTCTTCGGCTCGGATTTCAGCTACATGCCGCCCGAGCACCTCGAGGAGATGAAGCGCGAGGACCCGCTGCCCAAGCTCAGGAAGGTGATGCTCGAGCACCAGTTCACCGAGGAGGAGCTCGACGCCATCGTCGCCCAGATCGACGCTGAGATCGACGCCGCGGTGGCGCATGCGCTGGCCGCACCACTGCCCGATGTCGATGAAATCTATCGTGACGTGCTCGAGGAGACCGCGTGATGGCGCAGATCACCATGACCCAGGCGCTCAACCTCGCGATTGACGAGGCCATGGCCGAAGACCCGGGGGTGTTCTGCCTCGGCGAGGATGTTTCGGCCAAGCAGGGCGGCGGGGTGTTCAAGGTTACCCAGGGCCTCACCGAGAAATATGGCGCGCACCGGGTGCGAGCCACCCCGATCTCGGAAACCGCGATCGTGGGCGCGGCGGTGGGCGCGGCGCTCGCCGGGCAGCGCCCGATCGCCGAGATCATGCTGATGAACTTCGTCGGCGTGTGCATGGACCAGATCGTCAACCATGCCGCCAAGCTGAGGTTCATGAGCGGCGGGCAGACCCCCTGCCCGATCGTGATCCGCACCACCACCGGGGTGGGCGTGGGCTTTGGCGGGCAGCATTCGGACATGCTCGAGGCCTGGTTCGCCCACGTGGCGGGCATCCATGTCGTCACGCCTTCAAACCCGGCCGATGCGCGCGGGCTGCTGCGCGCGAGCATCGATGCCAATGATCCCGTCATCTTCATCGAGAACATCCTGTGCTATGGCCTCAAGGGCGAAGACCCCGGCCCGGGCTACCGCGTGCCGCTGGGCAAGGCGGCGGTGGCGCGCGAGGGCAGCGATATCTCGCTCATCACCTATGGCCGCACCGTGCTCGATGCGCTTGATGTCGCCGGCGACCTTGCCAAGGAAGGCATCAGCGTCGAGGTGATCGACCTCAGAACCATCGCCCCCTATGACGAGGCGACGGTGCTGGCGAGCGTGCGCAAGACCGGCCGCGCGCTGACCTTGCACGAGGCGGTGCGCCCCTTCGGCACCGGGGCCGAGATCGCCGCCAATATCCAGGAAAAGTGCTGGGACAGCCTCAAGGGCCCGGTGCGGCGGGTGGGCGGCACCTTCTCGGCGGTGCCCTTTGCCAGCCACCTCGAACAGGCGTGGATCCCGACCAAGCCCAAGATCGTCGAACAGATCAAGGCGAGCATGGGCAGGCTTTAGCGGCCGTTCTCGACGCCCCTCCCCTCGGGGAGGGGTTGGAGGTGGGGGCTCTGCCCCCTCGCAGGCGGCCCCCCATCCCGGCCCTTCCCCGGGGAAGGGCTTTGGCAGCAAGAACCGGAAAGTTGAGGCTTCGCAAATGGCTGTCGAAATTCGCATTCCCAAGCTCGGCATGAGCGCGCTCGAGATGACCCTGGTCGAATGGATGTTCGGCCCCGGCGAGCGGGTCGAGAAGGGCGAGGTGATCTACACCGTCGAGACCGACAAGAGCACCACCGAGATCGAGGCCCCGGCGAGCGGGATCATCCATCCCACCGGCGAGGAGGGCGCGACCTACAAGGTCGGTGATCTCATCGGCACCATCGAAGAAGACGGATGACCAGCCCCCGGGAATTGCTCGCCCGGGTCTATGCCACCGCCGCCACGCGCGACTGGGCGGCGGTGGAGGCGCTGATCCACCCTGATTTCGTGCTCTACGAGGCCGCCTCGCTGCCCTTTGGCGGCGAATGGCGCGGCAAGGACGCGCTGCAGCGCTGCGCCGCGGCGATGTATGGCACCTGGGCCGACACCCGGCTCGAGATCCTCGATTGCACCGGGGGCGAAAGCCACGCGGTGATGGTGATTCGCCTCACCATGCACCCCAGGGACGGCTCGGCCCCCTTCACCCAGACGATCTGCGAGCTTGGCACCTTCACGGACGGGCTGCTCAAGACCCTCCACATCCACTATTTCGACGCCGCCGAAGTCGCCGCCCGGGCAGGCTAGACGCACCGCCCTCAGGTGCGCCCACCTGCGCGTTTCGCTTGCGCGCAAGATTCATGCCCGCTTGCGTGCAAAAGATTCACGGCTGGATTCCAAAGATTCACTCCCCATATTTTTCTTCACAGATTCAATTTGGGGCTTGCGCGCGCCGCGACTCAAGCTTGTTCCACGCGTCGCGGGGCAAGGGGGGCAAGCTGGCACCGGCCTTGCGGTTAATCCGGGCTTAATCGGGCGTTGACGCGATTCCCGCCCTGATTCATCATCTAGTGGTTCGGCTCGCATCGAACCCCCAAGCCTTGGTGATCATCCCGCCGCTCCACCCGGGGCAAGGGTGGGAAGGATCGGCCGGCAAGGGGGTGCGCGGCGCGCCGGGGCCAGGCGGCATGACAGGCCAGCGCGGCGCCCCTTTCGGGACAGGGCGGTTGGCAAGCCTGTGGACGCAAGGGTATGGAACAGAATCAGAACATGGGGCCGCTGGCCTATGTTCGATTCGGGGGGGCATGGGGCAGGACATGGAATTCAGGCTGAGCGAGAACGTGCCGGGCGAGGCGGAGATTGCGGGTGATGGCGCTGGTGCGGCCGGCGCTGCGCGCGGAGATGAAAAGGCGGTGAGCATGACGAGGGATGATGCCGGATCGCAGGCGCTGATCGCGACCAAGGCGGGCGAGGCGCTGGCCGGGGCGCTGGCCGAGGCGGCCAAGGCCTCTGCCCAGGCCGACAGCAAGAAGGTCAATGCCCGGCGCTTTGCCATCCGCACCGATGCGGCGCGCGATGCCAACCTCACCGATTTCGGCAAGGAGACGCTCAAGGATCGCTATCTGCTCCCGGGCGAGAGCTTCCAGGATCTCTTCGCCCGCGTTGCCGATGCCTATGCCGATGACGAGGCCCATGCCCAGCGGCTCTATGACTATATCTCGAACCTGTGGTTCATGCCCGCCACCCCGGTGCTCTCCAATGGTGGCACCAGCCGCGGCCTGCCGATCTCGTGCTACCTCAATTCGGTCGAGGACAGCCTCGAGGGCATCGTCGGCACCTGGAACGAGAACGTGTGGCTCGCGGCCAAGGGCGGCGGGATCGGCACCTATTGGGGCAATGTGCGCGGCATTGGCGAGCCGGTCGGGCTCAACGGCAAGACCAGCGGGATCATCCCCTTCGTGCGGGTGATGGATTCGCTCACGCTGGCGATCAGCCAGGGCAGCCTCAGGCGCGGCTCGGCGGCCTGCTATCTCGATATCTCGCACCCCGAGATCGAGGAGTTTCTCGAGATCCGGAAGCCCAGCGGCGACTTCAACCGCAAGGCGCTCAATCTGCATCACGGCGTGCTCGTCACCGATGAATTCATGATTGCGGTGCGCGATGGCAAGGAGTTCCACCTGCGCTCGCCGCGCGATGGCTCGGTGCGCGGCACGGTCGATGCCCGCTCGCTGTTCCAGAAGCTGGTCGAGACCCGCCTTGCCACGGGCGAGCCCTACATCGTCTTTTCCGACACGGTGAACCGGATGATGCCCAAGCATCACCGCGACCTGGGGCTCAAGGTTTCCACCTCGAACCTGTGCAGCGAGATCACCCTGCCCACCGGCATCGACCACCTTGGCAATGACCGCACGGCGGTGTGTTGCCTCTCCTCGCTGAACCTCGAGAAGTGGGACGCGTGGAAGGGCGAGCGGCAGTTCATCGAGGATGTGATGCGCTTCCTCGACAATGTCCTGCAGGACTATATCGACCGCGCGCCACCGGAAATGGCCCGGGCCAGGTATTCGGCCAGCCGCGAACGCTCGGTGGGCCTGGGGGTGATGGGCTTCCACTCCTATCTGCAATCCAAAGGCGTCGCCTTCGAAAGCGCGGCGGCCAAGGCGCTCAACCTGCAGATGTTCCGCCACATCAGCGCCAAGGCTTCCGAGGCCTCGATGCTGCTGGCGCAGGAACGCGGGCCCTGCCCCGATGCCGCCGAGATGGGGGCGATGGAGCGCTTTTCCTGCAAGATGGCGATCGCGCCCACGGCCTCGATCAGCATCATCTGCGGCGGCACCTCGGCGTGCATCGAGCCGATCCCGGCCAATATCTACACCCACAAGACCCTGTCGGGCAGCTTCATCGTCAAGAACCCCTATCTCGAAAGGCTGCTCGAGAAGAAGGCCAAGAACGCGACCAACGTGTGGAACGCGATCCTCGAGCGCGGCGGCAGCGTGCAGCACCTCGATTTCCTCACGCCGGAGGAAAAGGCGGTGTTCAAGACCAGCTTCGAGATCGACCAGCGCTGGCTGCTCGAATTCGCCGCCGACCGCACCCCCTATATCGACCAGGCCCAGTCCTTGAACCTGTTCATCCCGGCCGATGTCGACAAGTGGGACCTGATGATGCTGCACTACCAGGCGTGGGAAAAGGGCATCAAGTCGCTCTATTACCTGCGTTCCAAGAGCGTGCAGCGGGCCGGCTTCGTCGGCGGGGTCGAGGCCGACAACACCACCGAGCCGCCGCGGATCGAGCTTTCGGCCAGCGGCGAGAAGACCGATTACGAGGAGTGCCTGAGCTGCCAGTAGGGGCGATCACGCCGCGGGGCTGCGCGCCGGAGTGAAGGAAGGGAGAAGGCGACATGAACCTGCCGATTGCCGCGGCCATCTTCGGCCTCGTGGTCTGCGCCATCTTCGCCTTCACCGCGCTGCGCGAGCTCAGGCGCGACCGGCCCGGCCACGCGCGCAACGCGGCGATGATCCACATCGCCATGGTCTCGATGTTCGTGCCCTTCTGCCTCTACATCCTCATCGCCTACGCCCCGTGATGCCCCCCTTGAATCCGCGCGCCGCCGCGCCGCGTATCTGCTAGCCTTACCGCCTTCAGGAGAACCCGCCCATGTCGCTGCTCGAAGCCCGCTCGACCTACAAGCCCTTCCAGTATCCCTGGGCCTACGAGTTCTGGAAGCGCCAGCAGCAGATCCACTGGATGCCCGAGGAAGTGCCGCTGGGCGAGGATTGCCGCGACTGGGCGCAGAAGATCACCGATCACGAGCGCAACCTGCTCACGCAGATCTTCCGCTTCTTCACCCAGGCCGATGTCGAGGTGCAGAACTGCTATCACGAGCACTATGGCCGGGTGTTCAAGCCCACCGAGGTGAAGATGATGCTGGCCGCCTTCTCCAACATGGAGACGGTGCACATCGCCGCCTACTCGCACCTGCTCGACACCATCGGCATGCCCGAGACCGAATATTCGGCCTTCCTCGAATATGAGGAGATGAAGGACAAGCACGATTTCCTCGGCCAATTCGGCGTCGAGACTGATGAGGACATCGCCCGCACGCTCGCGGCCTTCGGCGGCTTTACCGAGGGGCTGCAGCTGTTCGCCAGCTTTGCCATGCTGATGAACTTCCCGCGCTTCAACAAGATGAAGGGCATGGGCCAGATCGTCAGCTGGTCGGTGCGCGATGAAAGCCTGCATTGCGAGGGCATCATCAAGCTGTTCCACACCTTCTGCGAGGAACGCCAGTGCCTGACCAAGGCGGTCAAGGAAGACCTCATCGACATCTGCCAGAAGACCGTGCGGCTGGAAGATGCCTTCATCGACCTTGCCTTCGAGATGGGCCCGGTTGACGGCATGAGCGCCAAGGAAATCAAGAAATATATCCGCTACATCGCCGATTGGCGCCTGAAGCAGCTGGGCCTGCAGCCGATCTACCTGATCGAAGACCACCCGCTGCCCTGGCTCCAGCCGCTGCTCAACGGGGTCGAGCACGCCAACTTCTTCGAGACCCGCGCGACCGAATATTCCAAGGGCGCCACGCGCGGCAACTGGAACGACGTGTGGGCCGCCTTCGACAAGCGCCAGAAGGCCAGGGCGGCGAACGAAAGCGGCACGGGCGAGGAGGCCGAAGCCGGCCTGTTCGGGGCCGAGGCGGCGGAGTAGGGGGTGGCCCCAGCAGGCTCAAGCAAGGGAAGAACGCAGGTTTGCTGACTTGGACTGAAGCTGTGTCGGAAGCCGTCCGGCGCCTCGCCAAGGGGCGAGCCGACGGCATTTTCACGAGACGGGAGCTGCTCGATACCGAAGGCAAAAGAATGTGTATCGAAACCGGTACCAGCGGCGCCACCCCGATGCAGACGGTAAGTCGCGAACTGCAACAGCTTCGGGATGCAGGGGTCATCGAGTTCGTGGACAACCGCGGCACTTACAGGCTGATTGCCTGAACGCCTCTCATATCACCAGCACGTGGAAGGCCTGCCCCAAACCCTTCCCTCATGTGGGAAGCGATGGGGCGAGCCGGTTGATTGGTTGCGAAGGGCGCCACTGGCCCAGCGACTACTTCGCCGCGCCGACCTTCGTAACCCCGCGTTTGATCCGGGTTCCAGCTTCCTTCCCCCCAGCCGCTCTGCGTGCTCGCCCGCGATCCCGAATCAAGACAGTTACGATGGGGGGAGGGGAAGGCAGCCTTTCTTGGTCACCCAAGAGAGAGCGGCGTCAACGGGCGGCAAGCGTTGTGCTGTGGCACTTCAAGCCACAGCTTTCGCTGGGATCACGGGGCTGCGGACAGCTTTTACTCCAAGGCTCTGAGATGCTGACGCATCAAGCCTTGGAAATGCGCAAGCGCCGCGCGGGCTTAACCAAAGCCCGATGAGTCAAGCTCATCGCGCTTTGGTATCACTTGCCCGCTTTGTCCGCTCCCTCCCCTAACACCACGCCCGTCGCGGCCCGCCCCATTGTTCGGCGAGGCCCTCGCGCACCAGCACCGCGCCGAGGCTCTCGCCGCCGCGGGTGACCAGCTTGAGGCTGCGGCCATAATTGTCAGTGGCGTGCCCGGCCGGGTTGGCCTCCAGCGTGAACGGCCCCGCATTGAGCAGCGCCTGCAGCCGCCGCGTCGCCTTGCGGCCCAGCGCGGCCTCCCTGGCGCAGCCGGGGCGCGAGACCTCGGGCGTGTCGAGATCGGCAAGGCGGATCTTCTCGCCGCGATACCAGATGGTGTCGCCGTCGACCACGCAGGTCACCCGCACCGGGCCGGAGCACAGGGAAAAATAAGCCCGTTCGCGGTCCACCCCTGCCAGCACCTCGGGCGCGCTGCCGGCGGCCAGCGCGAGGCCCGCGGCAACCTGCGGCTGCGCGGCATCGAGCGCGGCGGCGCTGCGCTCCAGGCTCTGCCGGCGGGTGACCTCCGCCGCCCCCGCAGCGCTGGCCTGCCCGGCCACGCCTGCCGCACCCGCCGCGCGCTCCCCCTCGCCTGCCCCATGCCAAGCCCCGCCCGCGGGCCACAGCAGCACCACGGCAAAGGCAGCGAGCGGCAGGCCCACCAGCAGCGCGGTCAAGCGCCTGGCGCGCGCCGCCGGCCCTTGCCCGCGCGGCTTCGGGCGGCGATAGGCCTCGATGCGCGTCCAGGCGGATCGCGGCTGCGGGCGGCGAAAGGGAATGAGCTTGCCCATGGCCCGGATCATGTCGCGCATCGGGTCAACACTCCGCTAACGCCCCGCCCGGGCGGCGCCCCGCGCAGCCCGCTCAGAGGCCACGCGGGGCAACCCCTGCGCGGGCATCCCATCGCCAAGGCCGCCAAGCGGCGCCATGATCGCATCGTGTGCATGGATTGATCCCGCCCGGCAGCCTAGCGCCGCCGCCGCGCCATTCCAGCGAAATTGATTCGCATCAATGCCTGCGCCACCCGCGGCGGGCAGCAAAGGGGGACAGAGCCACGGGAGACCATGATGTCCGCACATACCCCCAATGAACTCCACGAAGCCTTCCCCGCGGATGCCGCGGCGATCCAGCGCCTCAAGCGCGAGAACGCCCATTTCGCCCGGCTGGCGGCGCATCACCACCAGGTGAACCGCGAAATCCACCGGATCGAAAGCGGGATCGAGGCGGCGAGCGACGAGCGCCTCGAGGCGCTCAAGCGCGAGCGGCTGCATCTGCTCGATGGAATCGCGGCGATGCTGGAAAACGCGCCCGCCGGTTAGAGCCGCTCAGGCCTGCCCCGCGCCGCCACCCTCGCGCGGGCTGGCGCGGCGATCCTTGCCCGAGCGCCGCTCCCCCTCGCGCCGCTCGGGCCCCTCATGGGCCTGCGCCGCTTTGCGCCTGTCCCCCTGCCGGCGGTCGCCGGCATCACCGGCCGCTGTTCCGGACTCATCCTCTGCCATCGCTGCCTCTCCTCGATCACGCGGGTGTAGCACCGCCCGGCCCGATCGCCTAATCGGCGTGGGCCACCCTTGCGCCAAGGGCCTTGGCCGCGCGCCTGCAAGCGGCTAGGGCGCACCCCTGCAGGCGCGCTGGGGCGCCTGGCCAAGCCAAGAAGACCCGCGAAGGTGAGCGACAAGACCCATCACGCCCCCCCCACCGACCTCGATCTCGCCAAGGCCGAGGTGCTGATCGAGGCCCTGCCCTATTTCCAGCGCTATGCCGGGCGCACCTTCGTGGTGAAATATGGCGGGCACGCCATGGGCGATCCCGAGGCCGCGCGCGATTTTGCCGAGGATATCGTGCTGCTCAAGGCCGTCGGCATCAATCCGGTGGTGGTGCATGGCGGCGGCCCGCAGATCGGCCAGATGCTCACGCGCCTCGGGGTGGAAAGCACCTTTGTCGATGGCCTGCGCGTCACCGATGCGGCCACCGCCGAGGTTGCCGAAATGGTGCTCTCGGGCGCGATCAACAAGGAGCTGGTGGGCTGGATCGCCGCTGCCGGGGGCAAGGCGATCGGCATTTCGGGCAAGGATGGCGGTCTGGTCACCGCGCAGAAGGTCACCCGCACCAGCCGCGATCCCGACAGCAATATCGAACAGGTGGTCGATCTCGGCTTTGTCGGCGAGCCGGCAGCGGTTGACACCACCCTCATCGACACCGTGGTGGCCGCCGGGATGATCCCGGTGATCGCGCCGATCGCGCCCGGCGCCGATGGGGCGACCTACAACATCAATGCCGATACCATGGCCGGCGCGATCGCGGCGGCGCTGGGGGCGGCGCGGCTGTTCCTGCTCACCGATGTCGCCGGGGTGCTCGATGCCGATGGCACGCTGCTGACCGACCTCACCCCCGCCGATATCGCGCGGCTGCGCGCCGAAGGGGTGATCCGCGGCGGGATGGTGCCCAAGCTCGAAACCTGCATCAAGGCGGTGCAATCGGGCTGTGAGGCCGCGGTGGTGCTCGACGGGCGGGTGGGCCACGCGATGCTGCTCGAATTCTTCACCGCGCGCGGGGCCGGCACGCTGGTGCGGGCCTGAGGGGCAAGGCGGCAAGTCCCGGGCCAACTCGGGTGTGGCGCGAGGCGTATTAAGTGGCTAATACGCCAACCGGGGACGGGGGCAGGGGATTCACGCGGCCGCGGCCGGGTGCGGCAGCGCAAGGGAATGAGGTGCAATGCAAGGTCTGGCCATTCTCGTCGATATCCTGGTGATGCTCACCAATGTGCTGGTGATGCTGATCATCGTGCAGTTCATCATCGGGCTTTTGTTTGCCTTCAATGTGGTGAGCCCCACCAATGATTTCCTGCGCCAGGTCTATGATTCGATCGACCGGCTGCTCGCCCCCGTGCTGCGGCCGATCCGGCGGATCATGCCCGATACCGGGGCGATCGATTTCTCGCCGCTGGTGCTGATCCTTGGCCTGCAAGTCCTCACCCGGGTGCTGGTCGGCATCGGCGGGGCCTATTGATGGGACAAGCCGCGCTGATCGACGGCAAGGCCTTTGCCGCGGGCCTGCGCGCGCGCATCGCCGCGGGCGCGGCCGCCTTTGCCCATCAGGCCGCGCGCCAGCCCGGCCTTGCCGTGGTGCTGGTGGGCGAGGATCCGGCGAGCCAGGTCTATGTCGGCGCCAAGGCCAGGGCCTGCGCCGAGGTGGGGATCGCCAGTTTCGAGCACCGCCTGCCCGCCGACACCAGCGAGGCGGCGCTGCTCTCGCTGATCGAGCGGCTCAACCAGGACGAGGCGGTCGATGGCATCCTCGTGCAGATGCCTCTCCCCGGCGGTCTCGATGAAGCGGCGATCATCGCCGCGATCACCCCCGACAAGGATGTCGATGGCTTCCACGTCATCAATGCCGGGCGGCTCAGCGTCGGCCAGCCGGGCTTCATCCCCTGCACCCCGCTCGGCTGCCTGATGCTGCTCCAGGATCGGCTCGGCGATCTTGCGGGAATGGAGGCGGTGGTGATCGGCCGCTCCAACATCGTCGGCAAGCCCATGGCGCAATTGCTGCTCGCGGCCCATTGCACCGTCACCATCGCCCACAGCCGCACCCGCGATCTGGCGCAAGTGGTGCACCGGGCCGATATCGTCATCGCCGCGGTCGGCCGGCCCGAGATGGTGCGCGCCCACTGGATCAAGCCCGGCGCGACCGTGATCGATGTCGGCATCAACCGCCTTCCACCCGAGGCGGGCAAGGCCAAGGGGCGCCTCGTGGGGGATGTCGCCTTTGCCGAGGTCGCCGAGGTCGCGGGCGCGATCACCCCGGTGCCGGGCGGGGTGGGGCCGATGACCATCGCCGTGCTCTTGCGCAACACGCTCGAGGCCGCGCACCGCCATGCCGGCCTTCCCTTGCCGGAGGGGCTGTGAGCGCGCGCCGGCCTCTCATCCTGCTCGCCGCCGGGGCGGCGCTCCTCGCGGCCTGCGCCGGGGGCAGCGGGCCGAAAAAGCCGACGCGCCAAGAGGTGGCGATGATCGACCGCGCGCTTGCCGGGGCGCCGGGGGCCGCCCAGCCGAGCACCATCGTCGCCACCGAGCTTGCCTTTGCCCGGGCGGCGCGCGAGCGCGGGCAATGGACCGCCTTCCGCCTCTATGCCGCGCCGGGGGCGCAGCTTCACGGGGCTGGCGGCCCCTTCGCGCTGGCGCCGTGGCTGGCCGAGCAGCGCGATCCGCCCCAAGCGCTGCAATGGGCGCCGCGCGCGGTCGCGATCAGCTGCGATGGGGCGCTGGCGGTGAGCCATGGCCGCACCCGCGCGCCTGACGGGCGGGTGGGGCGCTTCCTCACCGTGTGGGAGCGCCAGGCCGATGGCGCCTATCGCTTCGTCTATGATGTCGGCGGGCTCGATGTGCCCCAGCCCCCGCCGCGCCAGCAGATCGAGGAAGGCAATATCGTGGTCACCGCGCTCGATGCGGTACAGGGGCTGGTCGCCAGCTGCCCGCGGGGCGGGGTGCCGGTGCCGCCGCCCCCGCCGATCGCGGTGGGCGACGAGGCCCGCGCCGATGCCCGGCTGTCGCGCGATGGCACCCTGCGCTGGCGCTGGGAGCACCGCGGCGATGGCACCCGCTTTGCCGCGGCCGACTATTTCCGCGAGGGCCGCTGGCTCACCGCCTTCGAGCTGGTGCTGCCGCCGGGCAGCGCCGAGTGATGCGCCACACGGAACCGCGCGCGCGATGGTGATGACCGAACTCTTCCTCTCCGCCTTCGTCACCCTGTTCGTGGTGATCGACCCGCCCGGCTGCGCGCCGATCTATGCCGGGCTGACCAAGGGGGCGAGCGCCGCGCAGGCGCGCGCCATGGCGCTGCGCGCCACGGCGATCGCGGCGATCATCCTGCTGATCTTCGCCCTGTTCGGCCAGCAATTGCTGGGCGCGCTCCACATCGAGC
Source organism: Erythrobacter cryptus (assembly GCA_046297575.1). Lineage (GTDB taxonomy): Bacteria > Pseudomonadota > Alphaproteobacteria > Sphingomonadales > Sphingomonadaceae > Erythrobacter > Erythrobacter cryptus_A. Next base: position 8,923 of record JBKBHR010000017.1, on the reverse strand, counting down.
TGAACTCGTTCCGCATCGCCGGGGGGCTGATGCTGTTCTTCATCGCCTTCGACATGGTGTTCGAAAAGCGCACCGAGCGGCGCGAGCAACGCGCCGAGAAGATCGCCGCCACGCCCGAAATCGAGGATGTCTCGGTCTTCCCCATGGCGATGCCGATGCTCGCCGGCCCCGGCGCGATCGCGGCAATCATGCTGCTGATGAACGAGGCCGAGGGCTGGGGCGAGCGCGCCGAGGTGCTCGCCGCGCTCGCCGCGGTGCTGGTGATCACCGCCGCGGCGCTGGTGGCCGCCGGGCCGCTGATCCGCCTGCTTGGCGACAAGGTCGAGGCGGTGATCACCCGCCTGCTGGGGGTGCTGCTCGCCGCGCTCGCGGCGCAATATGTGATCGACGGGTTGAAGGGCAGCTTCAACCTCTAGCCCGCCGCCGCGCGGGCATGGGCGGCGATCTCCTCGGCGATGCGCGGCACCAGCGGCAGCGGCAGATCGTGCCCCCAGCCGGGGATCGTTACCAGCCGCGCGCCCGGAATCGCGCGCGCCGTGTCCATGCCCGCCTCTACCTTGACCAGCGGATCGGCCTCGCCGTGGAGCACCAGGGTCGGGGTGCGCACGCGGGCAAGGCGCGACGTGCGATTCCCATCATCGATGATCGCCGCCAATTGCCGCGGCAGGCCCGCCGGATAGACGCTGCGCCGCACGCCGCGCAGCACCTTCTCGCGCTGCGCTGCCTCGTCGAAGGGAAAGCCGGGGCTGCCGATGTTGCGGGCGATGTTGAGCCCATGGGCGACCACCGCCTCCTCCTCGAGGCTTTGAATCGGCGCGGTGAGCGCGGCCATGGCGTGCCTTTCGGCCTGGGGCAGGCGGGGATTGCCGGTGGTGGACATGATCGAGGTGAGGCTGATGAGCCGTTCGGGATAGTGCACCGCCATGAGCTGCGCGATCATCCCGCCCATCGAGGCGCCGACCACATGGGCCTTGCCGATCCGGAGCGCATCGAGCAGGCCGATCCCATCATCGGCCATGTCCTTCAAGGTATAGGGCACCTTGGCGGGAAAGCCGAGCCGCTTGCGCAGCACCTGCCAGGCAAGGCGCGGGGCGCGCGCGCCTTCCATCTTCTGCGACAGGCCGATGTCGCGGTTGTCATAGCGGATCACCCGGAAGCCGGCGCCCACCAGCGCCTCGACCAGTTCGTCGGGCCACAAGGTGAGCTGGGCGGCAAGGCCCATCACCAGCAGGATGGTTTCGTGCGCAGGATCGCCGTGATCCTCGTAGAAGATCTCGATGCCGGTGTTGGGGGTGGTGATGGTGGGCATGGGCGGCGTGATCCTCTCGCAGGCTAGGCCCCTGCGCGCCTATTTCCACGCGGGGCCGGCGATATCGAAGCCGCGCGCGTCCAATTCGTCAAGCACCCCGCCGCTTTCGGCGAGCACGCGCAGGGGGACAACCGCCAGCGTGGTGCCCTTGGCCGCGCTCGCTTCGGCGATGCGCGCCACCCAGATGCCGCGCAGTTCGCTGCCCAAAGTCTCGTCGGCCCAGGGCCAGCACTGGCCGAGCGCGGCTTCGAGCGGATTGGCCATCACCGCCGGGATGTTGAACCGCCGCCAGTTGGCGGCGCGCTCCTCCACCACCTGCGGCCCGGCCTCGGTCGCATCCATCGCCGCGACAAGGCAGGGGACATGCGCGCTCGGGGGCGCGGCAAAGAGGTTGTCGATCACGTCCTCGCCGCGCAGCGTGGCGGCGCGGGTGATGGGGATATCGGCCTTCTCGGCGGCGTCCTTGACCACATCGGCAGGCTCGCGCGCGGTGTCGCGGTTGAAGCGCAGCTCCTCGCGCAGCATCCTGAAGGCGGTGAGGAGGAAAGACTGGCGCGCGTAGTCCTTCTTGTGCGCCGCGGCGAGCGCCTCGAGCCGCTCGAGCTGCGCTGCATCGAGATAGTCGGCCGCGACGCTCTTGCCCGGCAGCCTGGTGAGCTTGCCGCCCGAGAACATCAGCCGGAAGATATCGCCGGGCGAAATCTTCGGTCGCGCGCCGAGGATCACGCGGTCGGCCGCGCGCGTCGCTTCCTCGAGCCGTGCCGGCTCCCACGGGGTGGTCTTGGGGATCGCGCGGATCTCGCCCACCAGGATCACCGTGCCGGAGGGCGTGTCGATCGTCCACATCGGCGCGCCCGAAAGCCGGGCGGTGACGATGATGGCGTTTTCGCTCTCCGCCGGGGCGGGCGCGGGCTCCTGCCCTGCCAGCGGCGCGGCGGCGAGGGCGGCGAGGAGAGCGGCAAGGGGCAGAACGCGCGTCATCATGGCAGGCCTTGGGGGCAGATCGGGCCGGGATAGGCGCCCGGCCATGAACCCCGGCAAAACGGGCGCGTTCCCAAGCTAGGGCACCAGCACCGTGTCCTTCGCCTCATCGGCCAGCTCGGGATAATCGAGCGTGTAGTGCAGCCCCCGGCTTTCCTTGCGGGCGAGCGCGCTCCTCACGATCAGTTCGGCGGCTTGCAGAAGATTGCGCAGTTCGATGAGATCGGTCGTCACCCGGAAGGCGCTGTAATATTCGTGCACCTCGCGCTTCAAAAGCTCGATGCGGCTCGCGGCGCGTTCGAGCCGCTTGGTGGTGCGCACGATGCCGACATAGTTCCACATGAAGCGGCGGATCTCGGTCCAGTTCTGCTTGATGACGACTTCCTCGTCCGAATCGGTCACCCGGCTTTCGTCCCAGGGCAGGATCGCGGGCGGTGCTGCCAGGCTGTCCCACTGCGCGAGGATGTCCTGCGCCGCCGCCTCGCCAAAGACGAAGCATTCGAGCAGCGAGTTGGAAGCGAGGCGATTGGCGCCGTGCAGCCCGCTTTCGGTGCATTCGCCCGCGGCCCACAGCCCCGGCACATCGGTGCGCGCGTTGAGATCGACCACCACCCCGCCGCAGGTATAGTGCTGCGCCGGCACCACCGGGATCGGTCCCTTGGTCATGTCGATGCCAAGGCCCATCAGCTTCTCGTGGATGGTGGGGAAATGCCCGCGCACGAAATCGGCGGGCTGATGGCTGATGTCGAGATGGACATAATCAAGCCCGAAGCGCTTGATCTCGGCGTCGATCGCCCGGGCGACCACGTCACGGGGCGCAAGTTCCATCCGCGCAGAGTCATAGAACTCCATGAAGCGCTTGCCGGTGCGCGGGTTGATCAGCCGCCCGCCCTCGCCGCGCACCGCCTCGGTGATGAGGAAGTTCTTGACCTCGAGATGGTAAAGGCAGGTCGGGTGGAACTGCATCATCTCCATGTTGGAAACCCGCGCGCCGGCGCGCCAGGCCATGGCGATGCCATCGCCGGTGGCGCCGCGCGGGGCGGTGGAGAACTGGTAAACGCGCCCCGCCCCGCCGGTGGCAAGGATGGTGGCGCGCGCGAGGTGACGCTCGACCCGGCCGCTCGCCTCGTCGAGCGCATAGACGCCCCACACCCGCCCCGCTGCGGAAAACTGCGCGCGGTGGCGATCGGTGATGAGGTCGATCGCCGCGCGCCCGGGCAGCAGGGTGATGTTGGGATGGGCCTCGGCGGCTTTGAGCAGCGCCTGCTGCACCGCCCAGCCGGTGGCATCATCGACATGGACGATGCGGCGGTGCGAATGGCCGCCCTCGCGGGTGAGGTGGAGCGCCTCGGCCTCGCGGTTGAAGGGCACGCCGAGCGCGCACAGGCGGTCGATCGTGGCCGGCGCCCGGGTGATGACGAATTCCACCGTGGCAAGATCGTTGAGGCCCGCGCCCGCGACCATGGTGTCGCGGATGTGGTTTTCAAAGGTGTCCCCGGCGTCGAGCACCGCGGCGATCCCGCCCTGCGCCCAGGCGGTCGATCCGCCGGTGAGCGAACCCTTGGCCAGCACCAGCACCCGGCGCTGTTCGGCCAGCGCCAGCGCCGCCGTCAGCCCGGCCGCGCCCGAACCGATCACCAGCACATCATGCGTGGTCTGATTGTCGTGCTGTGCGTGCATGAACCGGCCATGCCGTGCAAAGCCCGCGGCGGCAAGACTTGGGCGTCACACAAGCTTAAGCTGCGTCATCTAAAGGGTGATGCGCAGGTGCGCCTTGGTGATGTCTTCGCACCTGCACAATCCGCGGTTCGGCTCAAGACCGATGCGGGGGGGGGGCGCACGAGGTTCAGTCAGCGGGTCGCAAGCTGATCGGAGCAGGTTTTGCCCATGTCCTTCCTGTCGTTTGTGGGGTGCGCGATCAATCGCCACCGCCCGGTGCGCCGCGCGGTGGAATGGGACGGGCGCGCCTATATCGGCCGCTGCCGCCATTGCGGCGCGCCGATCGCGCGGCATGGACGCCGCGACTGGCGCCGGCGCCCCGAGGACAAAGCCGGGCCGCCTGCGCCCTGATGGCTCACCTGCCCGCGGTGAGCTGGACGAACACGTCCTCGAGATCGGCCTCGCGGGTGGTGACATCCTCGATGGTGAGGCCCTGTTCCTGGAGGATGGCGAGCACCTGCCCGGCGCTCAGGCGATCCTTGTTGTAGGTCACCTCAACGCCGCGCCCGCCATCCCATTCGACCTTGGCAAAGGCCGGGTGCGCCGGGGCGGCGGCAAGATCGGCGGCGGCGGTGACGGCGACGATCTTCTCGCGCGCCATTTCCACCAGCTCGCGGGTGGGCTTGTTGGCGATCAGCCGGCCGTGGTTGATGATGGCGATGCGGTCGCACAGCTCCTCGGCTTCCTCGAGATAGTGGGTGGTGAGCACCACGGTCACGCCCTCGCGGTTGAGGTCGCTCACCAGTTCCCACAGCTGGCGCCTGAGATCGACATCGACCCCGGCGGTCGGCTCGTCGAGCACCAGGATCGGCGGGGAATGCACCATCGCCTTGGCCACCAGCAGCCGCCGCTTCATGCCGCCCGAAAGCGTGCGGGCATAGGCATCGCGCTTGTCGGCAAGGCGCACGGCCTCAAGCAGTTCTTCCGAGCGGCGCAGCGCCCCCGGAATGCCGTAGAAGCCGCCCTGGTTCTCGAGCACCTCGAAGGGGGTGAAGAAGGGATCGAAGACGATCTCCTGCGGCACGATCCCGATGGCGCGGCTGGCATTGCGCCGGTCGCGGTCGATATCAAAGCCCCAGATTTCCACCGTGCCGGCGGTCTTGTTGACCAGCCCGGCAAGGATGTTGATGAGCGTCGACTTGCCCGCGCCATTGGGGCCGAGCAGGCCGAAGATCGATCCTTCGGGCACCTCGAAGCTGACCTCGTCGAGGGCGAGCTTGCCCTCGCTCACACTGCCCTTCGCGCCTTTGGCAGGCGCATAGCGCTTGACCAGCTTGTCGATGCGGATGGCAGGTTCGCAAGGCATGCGAGGCGCCCCTAGAACCTTGCTCGCAGGAAGGCAATTGCGCCGGGGCAGGCGGGAGAGTATCGGCAGGCCCCATGAGCATTCCCCCACCCGAAATCCTGCTGGTTGATACCCGCCGCGTCTCGTGCGACGGGGCCAGCGGCATCCGCGGCGGCGCGGGCTTTCGTCCGGCAGCGCTCGGCCATCCGCGCGTGTTCCTCGAGATCGACGAGCATGGCTATGTCGATTGCGGCTATTGCGATCGGCGTTTCGTGCTGAAGGGCGGCCCGGCCGATGGCGCCGATCACACCGCGCTGCCCGATATTTCCGCCGGGTCGAGCCCGGTGGGCGGCTGAAGGCGGTCAGCGCCGGTTCAGATCGGCTGGGCTAGGCCATCACGCCTGCAACCTCGGGAGGCTTGAAGATGACACAGGTCTCGCATGTTCCGCCAAGGATGATCGGCGGCGCCGCGCTGGCGGCGCTGCTCGCCCCTCTGCTGGCCTTCGCCGCCCCGGCCGCGGCCGAGGCCCGGGCCGACCAGAACGAAAGCGCCGCCGCCGCGCCCAGCAAGAGCGCGCGCAAGCTCGCCCGGCTGCTCGAAGGGCGCGAGGCGGGCGCGCCCGTCGCCTGCATTCCCACCGGGCGCAACCTCGTGGTCACCGCGATCGATGGCACGGCCTATGTCTATGGCCGGGGCGATACGATCTATCTCCAGCGCACCACCGATCCGGCGCGGATCGACAGCACCGACATGCTCTCGGTGCGGCGGCTGATCGATCATCAGCTGTGCCGCAGCGACCGGGCGACCAGCATCGCGCCGTTCTCGGGCGTGGTCACCGGGGTGGTGTTCTTCGAGGACTTCATCCCCTACACCCGCGTTGATCGCGCAAGCGCTGCGGGCGGCTAAGGCGCGCGGGGACAGGCGCCTCGCGCGCTGCGCGCCGCGAAGGCGCGGCTTCAGGCGTGCGCCATCGCCTGCATGCGCGCGATGATCTCCTCGGCCTCGCGCATGATCCGCTCGATCAGTTCCTTGCAGGTGGGAATGTCGTGGATGAGCCCGGCCACCATGCCGCAGCTCCACGCGCCTTCGTCCATCGCCCCTTCCTGCATGATCTTGGGATAAACCCCGGCGACTTCGGGCAGGATGTCGTTGATGGTGATGGCATCGCCCAGCGCCTTTTCCTTGGCGAGCAGGCGTTCCACCGCGGCGTTGTTGAGCACCCGCTCGGTGTTGCGCAGGGGCCGCATGACGAGGCGGGTGTCAAGCTCGGTGGCCTTGAGGATCGCCTGCTTGACGTTGTCATGCACCGGGGCCTCCTTGGTGGCGATGAAGCGGGTGCCCATGTTCATCCCCTGCGCGCCGAGCGCCAGGCTCGCCACCAGGCTACGTCCATCGGCCATGCCGCCGCTCGAGACGAAGGGGATTTCCAGTTCATCCGCGGCGCGCGGCAGGAGGATGAAGTTGGGCACATCATCCTCGCCCGGGTGGCCGCCGCATTCAAAGCCATCGACGCTCACCGCATCGCAGCCGATCTCCTGCGCCTTGAGCGCGTGGCGCACGCTGGTGCACTTGTGGATCACCTTGATCCCGGCGTCCTTGAGCGGCGGCAGCAGCTCGACCGGGTTGCGCCCGGCGGTCTCGACCACCTTCACCCCGCCGTCGATCACCGCCTTGACGAGGCCCGGATAGTCGGGCGGGGTGAGCGTGGGCAGGATGGTGAGGTTCACCCCGAAAGGCTTGTCGGTCATGTCCCTGCAGCGGGCGATCTCGTTGGCGAGTTTCTCCGGCGTGCCCTGGGTGAGCCCGGTGATGATGCCGAGGCCCCCGGCGTTGGAGACCGCCGCGGCCATCTCGGCAAAGCCGACATAGTGCATGCCTCCCTGGATGATCGGGTGCTCGATGCCGAACATCTCGGTGATCGCGGTCTTCATGGCGCTTGCTCTCCCCTCACATGGCCTGGTTGGCGAGGCACATGCGCCAGGCGCCGCGCGGCTGGCAAGCCCCGACCAAGGCCGCCGCGCGGGCGGGCCGGCGCGGCGCTTGCGCGCCGTAGCGTCAGCCCGGTGCGAGAGGGGGGAGCCGGGCGGCGGGCGGGCGGTGGGATCGGGCCGCCTCGTCCGCACCCGGCCAGCGTGTCATGCCCGATTCGCCCGCGCGCGGCCTTGATCCAGCGCAACGAGGGGCGGCGCTGGCGCGGGCGCCCAGCAGGCTGTGTCAGCCGCGCAGGCAAAGCTGCCCGATCTCGGGCGCGCTGCCCAGGATCGCCTCGCAGGCCGCGGCGCTGGCCGGATCGGCCGGGCCAGGCAACAGGCAATCGCGCACGATCTCGCCCGGCCCGCCAAGCGCGCAACAGATCACCAGCTGCGCCGCGGCCCCGTTCGAGGGGATGGCGAGGATCCAGCCCTCCTCGTCGGGTTCCGGCCCTTGCACGCGATGGCCCCGCGCCGTGAGCTTGCCCGCCAGCCAATGGGCAAAGCGCTTGTGCGGCGCATTGGCATTAGCCACCGCAGGCGCGCCGTGGAAGCGATCGAAAGGGGACTCGGCCGCGGCGCCCGCCTCGATCAGGGCGGGGGCGTGAAACCGAAATTCGGGCATGGGCCAGCCTCCACGCGGCCCGCCGCGGGCCCGGACGCGCAAGCCAACCCCGCCCGGTTAAGCCCGGGTGAAGCTGAGCGCAAAGGTCACCGGCACGGCGGGCGTGATCGAGGGCAGCTGCGCCAGGGCGCGCAGCTCGCCCAGCTCGTCGGTGAGGCCGAACATGTCGGTGGAGATGATCACCGGCGCGCTCGGCACCACGGTGACGCGGTTCTCGGCCACGCGGGTGACGAGCACCTCGGTCTCGACGTCAGCGCTCGCGCCCTTGATCGTCACCGTGGCCTTGAGCGGGCGGGTGAGCGACTGGCCCACGGCAAGCCCGGCAAAGGCTGCCGGATCGAGCTTGGCGGTGACGGTCGCCTTGGGATTGCCGGCAACCTCGAAGAAGATCTCGCGCATCCGCTCGTTGCGGATATCGACCCCGGTGTTGACCGAGGCGAGATCGATTTCGAGGCTGGCATTGCCATCGGGGGCAACGCTGCCCGCAAGCCTATCGAAGCGGTTGGTCTCGGCCACCTCGCCCGCCTTGATGCTGACATAGGACAGGCGCGAGGCCACCGGATCGAGCCTCCAGGTGCCCTCGGTCACCGGCGCGGTTTCGGCGGCAACGGCCTGGGGCCCATCACCGGCGGGCTGCTGGGCGCAGGCGCCTAGGCCGAGCGCAAGCGCGGCGGCAAGCGGGGCGGCGAGGGGGGCGGCCAGGGCGAGGCGGCGGCGAATCGGCGTCACGGTCATGCACCTTTCATGCTCAAACGGGCGCGGCGGGGATATGCGATTATCCGCGCCGCGGGAAGGGATCGGATTGCGCCTTGGCCTTGCGACGCGGCGCGCAGCGCGCGGCGATCCCTGCGGATCGGCCCGTGTCGCGCTTTTGCCCGCGGCACCTTGCGGTGCCGAGTGAAGCGGCCGTGCCGATCCCTGCGGATCGGCCCGTGTCGCGCTTTTGCCCGCGGCACCTTGCGGTGCCGAGTGAAGCGGCCGTGCCGATCCCTGCGGATCGGCCCGTGTCGCGCTTTTGCCCGCGGCACCTTGC
>JBKBHR010000016.1:41071-66724 GCA_046297575.1 Erythrobacter cryptus | reverse complement strand
GGGCCAGCGCACCCGGCTTGCCGGGCGCGAGCTGTGGATGGCGCTGAGCGCGCCCGATCGCGGCGATCCGGCGCTGCGCCATTTCGAGGCGCGGATCCACTGGCTCGTGCGCGAGGAGGGGGGCTGGCGCGATCATGGCCCGGTGCTCCCGCGCTTCGATGTGCCTTATGAGCGCGAATGGGCCGGCTCGGCGCTGCTCGATGATGACGGGGTGACGCTGTTCTTCACCGCCGCCGGCAGCGCCGCGCGCGGTGGGGGCTATCAGCAGCAATTGTGGAGCGCGCGGGCGCGGATCGGCGCGGATGGCTGGCCGTGCGATTGGGCGCCGCCCGAGCCAATCCTTGCCGATCCCGCCCCGCACTACATGGCCGCCGATGCCCACGAGGGCGCGCCCGGCACGATCAAGGCGCTGCGCGATCCGGCCTGGTTTTGCGATCCGGCCGATGGCAGCGAATATCTCGCCTTCACCGCCTCGCTCGCCGGTTCGAGCAGCGCTTTCAACGGCGCCTTCGGGCTGGCGCGGCGCACGGCCTCGGGCTGGGAGGCGCTGGCCCCCTGCTTTCATGCCGATGGGGTCAACAACGAGCTCGAACGCGCCCACCTCGTGTTTCACGCCGGGCGTTACTATGCCTTCTGGTCAACCCAGAGCGCGACCTTCGCGCCCGCATTGCGCCATGCGCCGACCGGGCTTTATGCCATGGTGGCCGAGAGCCTGGCGGGGCCCTGGCGCCCGGTCAATGGCAGCGCTCTGGTGCTCGCCAATCCGCCCGATCGCCCGCAGCAGACCTATAGCTGGCATGTCGATGCCAGCCTTGCCGTCTCGAGCTTCATCGACGTGCTGCCCGATGGGCGCTTCGGCGGGGCGCCCGCGCCGCTCCTCCAACTGGCGCTCGAGGGCGACCGCGCATTCCTGCGCGCGCCGGTGGCAGAGGAGCGCGCGTGATGCTCGGGGCGATCGAGGCCGGGGGCACCAAGTTCGTGCTCGCCGTTGGCCCCGCGCCCGGGCGTATCCTCGCGCGCCACACCATCCCCACCCGCGATCCGGCCACCACGCTCGCCGAAGCGGCGGACTGGCTCGCCGCGCAAGGGCCGCTCACCGCGCTCGGGATCGCGAGCTTCGGCCCGCTGGTGCTCGACCGCGCTTCAGCCGATTGGGGCCGGCTCGGCAACACCCCCAAGCCCGGCTGGGCCGGGTGCGACATTGCCGGGTTCTTTGCCGCGCGCCTTGGCGTGCCGATCGGGCTCGATACCGATGTCAATGCCGCAGCGCTTGCCGAATATGCCGCCGCACCCAGAGCGCCTGCGGGGCTGGCCTATCTCACCATCGGCACCGGGATCGGCGGCGGGCTGGTGCTCGATGGCCGCCCCGTGCACGGCACCGCCCATCCCGAGTTCGGCCACATCTTCCCCCGCCGCCACCCCGATGACGGCGCCTTTGCCGGGGTCTGCCCCCATCACGGCGATTGCCTCGAGGGGCTGGCGAGCGGCCCGGCGGTGAGCGCGCGCTGGGGCGCGCCGCTCTCGGCGCTGCCCGCCGCGCACCCGGGCCACGCGATCATCGCCCACTATCTTGCCGAGGCCTGCCACGTGCTCTTTGCCAGCCTCGCGCTCGAGACCGTGGTGATCGGCGGCGGGGTGGCGCAGACCCCCGGGCTGATTGATCGCATCGCGGCGCGCACCCGCGAACGCGATGCCGGCTACCTGCCTGGCACCGCGCGCCAGCGCATCATCGCCCCCCGGCTTGGGACGGATGCCGGGATCACCGGCGCGCTCATGCTCGCCGCCGCGGCCGCGCGCGGGGCTTGAGCCTGCGCGCTCCCGCCGCGATAAGGGCAAGGCAAAAAGGAGTGGGAGGCCTGCCGATGCTGCGTCTGATCGCCGCGCTGGTGCTGGGGTTGATGTGGCTCGGCGCTGGCGCAAGCCCCGCGCTGGCGAGCGCCGGCGCGGGGCAGGGCCGCTTTCTCGAATATCCGCGCATCGCCGCTGCGGGCCTTCCCGACCAGCGCCTCACCATCTGGCTGCCGCCGGGCTATGATGCTTCCGCGCGCCGCTATCCGGTGCTCTACATGCACGATGGCCACAACCTCTTCGATCCGGCCACCTCCAACTTCAACAAGGTCTGGGCGGCGGACAAGGCGATGCTGGCGGCGGTGGCCAGCGGCCGGGTGGAGCCGCACATCATCATCGGCATCTGGGCGCCGGGGGCTGATCGATACCGCCAATATCTCCCCCGCAGCGCCTATGAGGCCGCCCCGGCGCCGCTGCGCGCGCAGATGGACGCCGCCGCCGGGGGCGAGATCGTCTCCGATCGCTATCTCGCCTGGATCGCCGGGCCGCTCAAGAGCTGGGTCGATGGCTCTTTTCGCACCCGCCCGGGTCGCGATGACACCGCGATCATCGGCTCCTCGATGGGCGGGCTGATGAGCTGCTATGCCTTTCTCGAGGCGCCGCAGGTGTTCGGGCGGGCAGGCTGCGTCTCGTCGCACTGGCCCGCGGTCGATCCGCGCGCCGTGGCGGGCGAGGACGCGGCGCTCAAGGCACTGTGGGACGCATGGTTTGCCGCCCGGCTCGGCCCGCCCGCGGGGCGGCGGCTGTGGATGGACCACGGCACCGCCACGCTCGATGCCCATTACGCCCCCTATCAGGCGGTGGTGGACGCGCGCCTTGCCGCGGCCGGCTGGCACAGGGGGCGCGACTGGGAAAGCCGCGTCTATCAAGGCGCCGAGCACGAGGAAAACGCCTGGGCGGCGCGCCTGCCCGAAATCTTTGCCTGGCTGCTGGCGAAGGAGTGATACCAAAGCTCGATGAGCGTGACTCATCGGGCTTTGGCTAAGCCTGTGCGGCGCGTGAGCATGTCCAAGGCTTGATGCGTCAGCATCTCAGAGCCTTGGCATGAAGCACCTCAGCCGCCGCGCAGCGCGCAGGCCGCGCGCGCCAGCCGCTCCACTTCTGCCCCGTCAGGCGCGCCCCCCGGCGCCACCCACGAGCCGCCGACGCACAGCACCGGATCGAGCGCGAGCCATTCGGCGGCATTGTCCGGCCCGATCCCGCCGGTGGGGCAGAAGCGCACGTGCCCGAAGGGCGCGGCCAGCGCCTTGAGCGCCGGAAGGCCCCCTGCGGCCATGGCGGGGAAGAACTTGAAGCGATCAAGCCCCATATCGAGCCCGCGCATGATATCGCCCGCGGTGGCAACCCCGGGAAGGAAGGGCACGCCGCTGGCGAGCGCCGCACGCCCGAGCGTTTCGGTAAGGCCGGGCGAGACGATGAACTGCGCCCCCGCCGCCAGCGCGGCGTCCAGATCGCGCGGGGCCGTCACCGTGCCTGCACCGACGATCGCGCCCGCAACCTCGCGCATCAAACGGATCGCCGGCAGGGCCGCCGGGGTGCGCAAGGTGACCTCGAGCACCCGCAGCCCGCCTGCCACCAGCGCCTCGGCGAGCGGGATGGCGTGGGCCTCGTCCTCGATCACGATCACCGGGATCACCGGCGACAAGCGCATGATCGCGTCAATATCCATGGCTCACAGCCCCCCCATGGCGAGCATCGCGCTCGCTCCGGCCTCGGCCCCGTCGGCAAAACGCCGGAACATGCCGAACAGCTCGCGCCCCGTGCCCCATTCTGCCGCCGGATCGGGGGCGGGATCGCGCGCAGCAAGGTCTGCCGTGGTGGAAAGCGCACCGGTCACCGCGCAGACCTTGACCACATCGCCATCGCGCAGGCGCGCGAGCGGCCCGCCGCCGAGCGCCTCGGGGGTGCAGTGGATCGCCGCGGGCACCTTGCCGCTTGCGCCTGACATGCGCCCGTCGGTGACGAGCGCGACCTTGAAGCCCCGGTCCTGGAGCACGCCGAGCGCCGGGGTGAGCTTGTGGAGTTCGGGCATGCCGTTGGCGCGCGGGCCCTGGAAGCGCACCACCACCACCACGTCGCGATCGAGCGCGCCGGCCTTGAAGGCGGCATTGACGCTGGCCTGATCGGCAAAGATGCGGGCCGGGGCCTCGATCGTCCAGCGCTCGCGCGCGACCGCCGAGGTCTTGAAGCAGGCCCGCCCGAGATTGCCGGTGAGCAGGCGCATGCCGCCATCGGGCTTGAAGGGGCTCGCCACCGGGCGCAGCATGGTCTCATCCCCGCTTGGCCCGACCTCGCGCCACACCAGCGCTTCCCCGTCAAGCCCCGGCTCGCGCGCATAGGCGGCAAAGCCGTGCTCGCTGACGGTGAGGATGTCGGGATGGGCAAGGCCCGCTTCGAGCAGTTCGCCGATGACATAGCCCATGCCGCCCGCAGCGTGGAACTGGTTCACATCGCCCGCGCCATTGGGATAGATCTGCGCGATCAGCGGCACCGCGCCCGAAAGCTCGGAAAGGTCGTCCCAGTCGATGATCACCCCCGCCGCGCGGGCCATGGCGGGCAGGTGGATCGCGTGGTTGGTCGATCCCCCGGTGGCGAGCAGGCCGACCGCGGCGTTGATGATCGCCTTTTCGTCCACCACGCGCCCCAAGGGGCGATAATCATTGCCCTTGCGCCCGATCGCGGCGCAGCGGTGCACCGTCGCGCGGTCAAGCGCCTGGCGCAGCCGGGTGCCGGGCTGGATGAAGGCCGCGCCGGGCAGGTGCAGGCCCATCATCTCCATCATCATCTGGTTGGAATTTGCGGTGCCGAAGAAGGTGCAGGTGCCGGGCGAATGGTAGCTGGCCATCTCGCTCGCGAGAAGCTCGGCCCGGGTCGCCTTGCCCTCGGCATAGAGCTGGCGCACGCGCTGCTTTTCCTGGTTGGGGATGCCTGAGGGCATGGGGCCGGATGGCACGAAGATCACCGGCAGGTGGCCGAAGCGCAGGCTCCCCATCAGCAGGCCGGGCACGATCTTGTCGCAGATGCCGAGCATCAGCGCGCCATCATACATCGCGTGGGAGAGCGCGACCGCCGTGCTGAGCGCGATCACGTCGCGGCTGAAGAGCGACAGCTCCATGCCGGTTTCGCCCTGGGTCACCCCGTCGCACATCGCCGGGGTGCCGCCCGCCACCTGGGCGGTGGCGCCGACCTCGCGGGCATAGAGCTTGAGCCGCTCGGGATAGCGGTAATAGGGCGCATGGGCCGAGAGCATGTCATTATAGGCGGAAACGATGCCGATATTGGGGCCGCGCGCCGCCACCAGCGCGGCCTGATCCTCGGGCGTGCCGGCAAAGGCATGGGCAAGGTTGGAGCAGGAGACCGCGCTGCGGTTCCCCATGCGGTCGGCCTCGCGGGCGATGAGATCGAGATAGGCCGTGCGGGTGGGGCGCGATCTTTCGATCACCCGCCGGGTGACGCGGTGCAGGGTGTCGTTGAGCGTGCTCATGCCCAGTTACTCATGCCCAGTTGCTCATGCCCAGTTACTCATGCCACGTCACGCCGTCGCGTTCGGCGAGCGCGATCGCCGCGCTCGGGCCCCAGGTGCCCGCGGTGTAGGGTTTCGGCGTCAGTCCTTCCTCGGCCCATTGCTGGCGGATCGCATCGATCCATTCCCACTGGGCTTCGACCTCGTCGCGGCGCACGAACAGGGTCTGGTCACCCTCGATGAGATCGAGCAGCAGGCGTTCATAGGCGATGCGCCTGACCGCGCCGGTGAAGGCATCGGGCATGGCGATGTTGAGCGGCACCTGGCGCAGGCGCAGCCCATCGCGGTCAAGCCCGGGCACCTTGGCCATCAGCGAGAGAGTGATGTTTTCCTCGGGCTGGATGCCGATGACGAGGCGGTTGGGCTGCATGGTGGCGCCCTTCCCGGCGAAGATCGAATGGGGCACCGGGGCGAACTGGATGATGATCTCGGTCACGCGCTTGGGCAGGCGTTTTCCGGTCCGCAGGTAAAAGGGCACGCCCTTCCAGCGCCAGTTGTCGACATGGGCCTTGATCGCGACGAAGGTCTCGGTCTCGGAAGGCTTGCCCAGCTCCTCGTCATAGCCCGGCACGGGGGCGCCAAGAATCGCGCCGGCGCGGTATTGTCCGGTCACGGTCTCGCCCGCGCCCACGCGGCGCAGGGCGCGCAGCACCTTGACCTTCTCGTCGCGCACCGCGGTGGCATCGAAATGCGCGGGCGGCTCCATCGCCACCAGGGCAAGGAGCTGGAGCATGTGGTTCTGCACCATGTCGCGCAAGGCCCCGGCATCATCGTAGAAGGCGACGCGCCCTTCGAGGCCCACGGTCTCGGCCACGGTGATCTGCACGTGGTCGATATGCGCCGCGTTCCACAGCGGCTCGAACATCAGGTTGGCAAAGCGCAGGGCAAGGAGGTTCTGCACCGTCTCCTTGCCGAGATAGTGATCGATGCGGAAGATGCGGGACTCAGGAAAGGCTCCGGCCACGGCATCATTGATCGCCCGGCTCGAGGCAAGATCGCTGCCGAGCGGCTTTTCAAGGCACATGCGCACGCTCTCGCCGGTGAGGCCGGCGGCGGCAAGGCCGGTGATGGTGGGGCCGAACAGGCTGGGCGCGGTGGAAAGGAAGATGGCAAGGCCGCGGCCCGGCTTGCCGACCTTGCGGGCAAGCTCGTCATAGCCTTCGCGCGTGGTGGCATCGAGCGTCTGGTAGGAGAGGCGGTTGAGGAACCCCGCCATCTGCCCGCGGCGCTCGGCGGGCAGGAACTTCTCCAGCGCCGCACGTGCGAAGTTCCGGAATTCGCTGTCAGACAGGCTGCTGCGCGCGGTGCCGATGATCTTGAGGTCGCTCGCCAGCAGCCTGTCGGCATCGAGCGCAAACAGGCTCGGCAGCAACATGCGCTGGGCCAGGTCGCCGGTGGCGCCGAACAGCAGCAGGCGATCAGCGGTGAAGCTCATGTCAGCGGCCTTTCCCTCGTGCGCCCTTCCTAGGCGCGCGCGGGATCATCCGCCAGAGGGCGCATACTTATTCAGATGGGGCGCTTGCCGCTTGGGCCTCTGCGGCAGGCCGGCGGGCGAAGATGCCGAAGCCGGCGATGATCGCATAGCAGGCCGCGGGCAGCACCAGCGCAAAGGCAAGGCTGGTTGCGTCCGCGAGGGCGCCGAACAGCGGCGGGATGATCGCCCCGCCGCAGATGGCAACGTTGATGATCCCCGATCCATCCGCCGCCCTTGGCCCCAGCTTCTCGCAGGCGAGGCTGAAGATCGTCGGGAACATGATCGCGTTCATCAGCCCCACGGCGAGCAGGCTGTAGCCTGCAAGCGCTCCGGTGGCGTTGGCCGAGATCGCCAGGAGGCAGATCGCTCCCGTGGCCACGCTGGCGAGCGCGAGGCCGGGGCTGACCAGGCGCAGCACCGCCGAGCCAATGAAGCGCCCGATGAGCGCCCCGCCCCAGTAGAGCGAGATGAGCTTGCCCGCTTCCTGTTCGGGCAGTCCCAGCACCTGCGGCTGCATCAGGTAACTGACGATGAAGCTGCCGATCGCGACCTCGGCCCCGACATAGAGGAAGATCGAGGCCGCACCATAGCCGAAGCGCGGGCGCTTGAGCAGCGCGAGGCCCTCGGCGAGGCTGGTGTGCTCGTGCCGCTCGCCCTTGAGCCGGTTGCGGAACAGCCACACCACGCCCGCCACCACCGCCAGCGCCGCGGCAAGGCCGAGATAGCCCTTGACGATCGCCTGGCTCTCGGCGGTGCGATAGGCGGCAAGCTCTGCCCCCGAAAGCTCCGCCGCGCTTACCGTGGCAAGGCTGCCGAGAATGAGGATCGCCCCGAAATAGGGGAAGACCGTGGTGCCAAGCGAATTGAACGCCTGGGCAAAGGTCAGCCGGCTGTGGGTGGTGCGTTCCGGCCCCAGAAGACTGATCAGCGGGTTGGCGACGATCTGCACCAGCACCACCCCGGTGGCAAGGATGAAATAGGCAAACAGGAACATCGGGAAGGCCGCGGTCTGGCTCGCCGGGATGAACAGCAGGCAGCCTGCCATCATCGCCAGCAGCCCGGCCACCGCGCCGCGCATGTAGCCCAGCCGCTTCACCAGCCGCGCGCCGGGAATGCCGATGACAGCATAGGCAATGAAGAACCAGAACTGCACCAGGCTCGCCTCGAAGAAGCTGAGCGTGAAAAGCTCCTTCAGCTTGGGGATGATCACATCGTTGAGGCTGGTGATCCCGCCGAAGATGAAGAACAGCGCAAAGACGAAATAGTTGAGACCCGGGGCATCGACCTGCCCCCCTTGCGCCTCGTATGCGCCTGCTCCTGCGGTCGAAGCCGCGCCCGCACCCGGTGCCAATGCCATTGCTGCTCTCTCTCCCCTTGTCGCGCCCTGTGTTGCGATTTGTGTTGCGAACGTTCACAACCTTGCGCGCGCCTGTCAACCTGCAAGAGCCGCAAGGTGATTTCCAGAGCGAATAGGAATGCAAGCCCCACGCTTGCGCGTGCGGTGGCTTGCGCCCTAGAGAAGCGGGCATGAGCGGGGGTCACAAGCGGCGACCGACATCCTTCGATGTGGCGGAACTGGCAGGCGTCAGCCAGCCGACCGTCAGCCGCGCCCTGTCGGGCTCGCCCGCGATTGCCGAGGCAACCAGGCGCAAGGTGATCGCCGCGGCCGAGGCGCTGGGCTATTTCGTCGATGAACGCGCCGCGCGCCTCAGGCGCGGCTCCACCGGCACGCTTGCGGTGGTGGTGATCTGCCGCGAGGATGACAGCGCCGCGACCATCAATCCCTTTGCCTATGCCCTGCTCGGCAGCGTGTGCGTTGCCGCCTCGCAGCGCGGGCTGGAGACCTTGGTGAGCTTCCAGGCCCGCGGCGAGGCCTTCTTCGGCCACTACCAGGAACAGGGCCGCGCCGATGGGCTGATCGTGATCGGCACCACCACCAACGAGGCCGCCTGGGAATATTTCCGCGGGATCGAAGGGCCGGACCGGCGGGTGGCCTATTGGGGCTCGCCCTTCGATGATCTCGATTGGGTGCGTTCGGACAACCACGCCGCCGGGCACCTCGCGGTCAGGCACCTGCTCGCCCAGGGCTATCGCCGCCCCTGCTTTCTCGGCGCTCTCAATACCCCGCAGGTGCAGTTCACCGAGCGCTATGAAGGCTATGCCGCGGCGATGCGCGAGGCCGGGCTCGAGCCGTGCCTTGCCCCAACGGTCAAGGCCGCGAGCCGCGAGGAGGAAGGCCGCCGCGCCGCGCGCCGGCTGATCGAGCGGGGCGATGAGGTCGATGCCGTCTTTGCCGCCTGCGATGCCATGGCGCTGGGAGCGATGGAGGCCTTTGCCGATGCCGATATCGCGGTGCCGCATCAGATCGGGGTGATGGGGTTTGACGATCTGCTCGCCGGGCGCTTCAGCCGCCCGAGCCTCACCAGCATCGCCCCTGATCCGGCCGAGGCCGGCGCGGCGCTGGTCGAGGCGGTGCTCGATGAGGCCGGCACCAAGGCGCGCCGCCGGGTGCCGGTGCGGCTGATCGCGCGGGGCAGCACCGCGCGCTGATCCGTCCCCTCTCAAGGGGGCAGGCCGCTCAACCGTGGGCGCCGAACTCGTTGGCGATCGCGGTGCCGATCCGCAGCATCAGGCCGTGCGCGCGGGCGATCGGCTCAATAAAGTCGCGCGCGATCGCGCCATAGCCTTCCTCGCCGCCATCGGGATAGTCGCTCGGCTCATCGAGCGGAAAGTCGCGCGGGCCGGGCAGGCGCACCGGAAAGGCGCGGCGCAGCTGCGACAGGGCCTCGTCGATCCGGAGGCTGAGCACCATGTCGATGACATCGCGGCGGCTGATGTCATTGGCGCGGCTGAAGGCGGGCACCGCCACCACCTTGAGAAACATGTGCTGGAGCAGCGCGAGGCGCAGCGCCTGCAGCACGCCGATGCGGCGGCGCACCGCCTCGCGTCCCTCGCCCGCGGCCTCACCAGGCATGAGATCGGTGAGGCGATGGAGCTTGAGCGCATCGATCCTGAGGCGCGAGGCAAGGCGGCGGAACACCCCCGTGCGATCATCCCCCACGAGGTATTCGGCCAGTGCCGAACAGGCAGCGGCAATATGGCTCTCGGTGCCGCGATAGGTGCGGCTGGCCCAATAGGCCGAATTGAACAGCTCGCCGTAGGCCGCCACGGTCTTGATGCTGGCGAGCCCATTGGCGGCCAGCACCAGCCGCATGATTTGCCGCCCCCGCGGCGATTCGGCGAGCAGCGCGGCGATCTCTTCGCGGCCCGCATCGGCGGCGGTGCCGATCCCGGCGATCACGTTGACCGGATAGCCAAGCTGCTGGAGGATGGCGTTGTGCGGGATCGCGCGGATCTGGCGCAGGCTCATCTCGCGCTCGGCGGCGATGTCGCTCTGGCGGCGCGAGACCCGGCTGCCGGTGGGATTGAGCAGGCCAAGGCCAAAGGCGGTCACCGCCCTTGCATAGGTGCGGCTGGCCAGATGCGCCTTCTGGTGCTCCTTGATCGCGCGGTAGAAATCGAGGCTGAGATCGGTGCGGTGGTAGAAGGGATCGGCCGGGGCCGAAAGATCGGCCTCGGCCGGGCGCGCCTCGGCGATGCGGGAGAGCGTGGCCAGCGCCAGCTCGGGCGTCGCGAAGAACAGATAGCCATCCCCGCCCTGAAAGCTCACCTCGGGTTCGAGCCTGATGCCAGCACGGGCAAAGCGCCGCCGCGCCCAGGGCGAAAGCGGCCATTCGAGCCGGTCGGCAAGGCTTGCCGGATGGGCGCCGCGGCCCATGCTTTCGCCATGGGTGTTGAACACCAGCGCGGCCACATCGCCAAGCCCGTTGGCGGCCATGGCCTCGGCCAACCGGCCCTGAAGCCGCTCGATCGCGAGCGCCGCCGGCACCTGGCCGACAAAACGTCCGGCATCGGAAAAGCCGGTCTGCACCGCCACCCGCCCGCGCCGCCGGGCATAGGCGCGGTAGGCCGGTTCGGCGAGCAGGGCATCGAGAAAGCGCCCGCCATGTTCAAGCGCCGCCTCGGTCTCGAACAGGGGGGAGACATCGACCTTGTCCTCCACCCCGAACAGCCGGGCAAAATAGAGCGCGGCAAGCACCGTGGCGGGCTGTTCGCATTCGGCCACCAGCATCCGGATCGGGGCATCGGCATCGATGTGCTTGAGGATCTGCGCCATCGCCAGGAATTGGCGGATCGCGGTCGAGCTTTCGGTGGCGAGCGCGGCGAAATTGCTGCGCAGCGGCTGCGCCTCATCGACCATGCGGCGCAGCGTTGCGAGCGCGCTCTTGCTGGCGAG
The DNA here is from genome assembly GCA_046297575.1 of Erythrobacter cryptus. Lineage (GTDB taxonomy): Bacteria > Pseudomonadota > Alphaproteobacteria > Sphingomonadales > Sphingomonadaceae > Erythrobacter > Erythrobacter cryptus_A. The sequence continues at coordinate 55,582 of JBKBHR010000016.1, read as the reverse complement.
GTCGATCGCCTCGCTCTCGCCCAGGCGGCGGCGGATGGCGTTGTGCAGCTGCTTGGCGTTCACCCGGAAATGGATCCAGCCCATGCCAAGGCCATCGGCGCGCATCGCTGCAGCGAGGGTGATGAGGCGCCGCGCGCGAACGGGAGGAGCGGTCTCGGCCTCGGCCTCGAGCGCGGCGACCAGCGGCGCAAGGCTCAGCAGCTTGTCGGGATCGGCGGCGGTCAGCCGGTTGGCGGCGGCGGCGAGCGCCTCGGCGGTTGCAAGGTCGCCGGCAAAATCCGCCGCCCGCGCCCGGGCATAGGCGGTGGCAGCGGCCAGCCGCGGGTTGAGGGGGTGGGCGGGATCGATGCTCTCGAGGCTGGCGGCGTAGCGCGCGAGACGCTCGGCCTTCTCGGCAAGGCGGAAGGCGATCGAGGTGTGCCAGCCGATGTCGGTGCGCCCGTCCATGTCATAGCCGACCCAGGTGGCAAAGCGGAAGGGCATGGGCCGCAGCGCGCGCCACTGATCGGGCCAGCGCGCCTCGGCCTCGGCAAGCAGGCGTTCGACGATCACGTCGCGCGCATCCTGGGCTCGGGCGAGCGCGGCCATCGCCGCGCGGTGCTCGGCCGCGAGCGTCACCGCCGGGCGTTCGCCCGCCACCGGGCTGGCGGGGGGCGGGGCGCCTTCCCGGATCGAGGCTGCCGCGGCCACGGCCTCGGCCTCGGCCTCGGTGAGCAGGAAGGTGGGGTGCGCAGTGAAGACGGCGTGGAGCTGCGGGTGCTGCCAGCGGGCGGCGAAGGCGGCAAAATCCTCGTCCGTGGCGGCGAGCGGTGGCGGATCGGCGGGCGGGGTGAGCAGTGCGCGCAGCCGCCGCGCCCGCGCCGCCAGCCCGTCGCGCTCGAGCGCGGCGACGAGTTCGGCGAGGTCATCGAGGCTGAGCGTGCCCCCCTCGAGCGCGCGGGAAAGATCGAGCGAAAGCTGGAACACCGGGTTGAACAGCGGGGTCTCGCGCGTGCGCTGGTGCAGCTCGCCCAGCCGCGCCTCGAGCTCGACAATCGTCCTCATGCCGCCTGCCCGTGTTCGCAGAAGAACGCCGCGGCCGCGCCGAACAGGCCGGGCTGGGGGTGGACGATCAGCTTGACCGGGATCTGCGCCATCAGGCTTTCAAATCGCCCCTTGGCGCGGAAGCGCGCGGCAAAGCCCGAGGACAGCAAGGTCTCGCGGATGCGGTAGCCCAGCCCGCCAGCGATCACTACCCCGGCAAAGCCGCCCTGCGCCAGCGCCAGATCGCCCGCGACCGAGCCCAATGAGAGGCAGAAGCGATCCACCGCCGCTGCGGCAAGGCTGTCCGCGCCGCTGGTGCCGAGGTTCCAGATCTCGATCGCATCGCGCTCGGGCACGGTGCGGTGTTCGAGCGCGGCGAGCGCCTGGTAGATATCGACGATGCCGGGGCCGGCCACCACCCGCTCGACCGAGACGCGCAGGTGCCGCTGGCGCAGCCGGGCGAGGATCGCATCCTCGATCGCATCGAGCGGGGCAAAGTCGATATGCCCGCCTTCGGTCGCCTGCACACGGTAATAGGAACCAGAGCGGTAGAGATGCGCCACCCCGAGGCCCGTGCCCGGGCCGATCACGCTGATCGTGCCCTCACTTGCCAGCGGCTGGTCAGGCCCGCACAGGTGGAGGAACTGGCTGTCATCGGCGCGGGCCACGGCATGGGCCACCGCGGCAAAATCATTGACGAGGGTGAAGCGCTCCACCCCCAGCTTTTCGGGGATCAGCGCGGGGCGGATGATCCAGGGATTGTTGGTGAAGCGGATCACCGGATTGGGATTGCCCGGCGTACCCACCGGCCCGGCTATCGCCATGCTCACCGCGCGCGGCAGGCGCCCGCCCTTGCGCGCGCGGAACGCCTCCCAGGCGGTCTGGAAGCTGGCATGATCGGCGGTGTGGAGCGTTTCGGGCGCGTCGAGCGTGATCGTGCCATCGGCCGCGAAGCTGGCGAGGGCAAAGCGGGCATGGGTGCCGCCGATATCGACCACCACCAGCTCGTCCATGGCTCCCCCCGCTGCGCCTCTTTCGTCTCACCGATGCTGCGGAAAGGAGCCATAGCAGGGGCCGCACGCAAAGCCCACGCGGCATATGTATTCAGCCTCTCACGGCGCGCGCACGCCCATCTCCTCGAGCAGCCGCGAAGCGCCATCGACCTTTTCCATGGTCCAGAGCATGAAGCGGCTGTCGACATGGATGGTGCGGTTGATCGCCGGATCATACATCCAGTCGCTCACCACGCCCTCGATCGTGCCGTCGAAGGCAAGGCCGACAAATTCGCCGCGGGCATTGAGCGTCGATGAGCCCGAATTGCCGTTGGTGATATCGACGGTGGAGAGGAAATCGACCGGCAGCGTGCCGAGTTCGGGCGCAGCGTAGCGGCCATAGTCCCTCGCCTTGATCCGTTCGATCATGGCATCGGGCGCGTCGAACTCGCCCCGGCCGGTGTGCTTGGCGATGATCCCCTCGGCGGTGGTGAAGGGCGTCCAGATCTGCCCGTCCACCGCCTTGCCGGTGACCTTGCCATAGGTGAAGCGCAGCGAGCCATTGGCATCGGGATAGAGCACCTTGCCCTGGCTGGCGGCATGGGCGATGCGCGCCTCCATCACCTTGGCGCGGGCCTTCTGCAGCCGCCCGGCGCGCGCCTTTTCCGCCGCTTCGGCGGCCATCGCCTCGTCATGGGTGGCAACCGCAAGCTGGATGAAGGGATCGCTCGAGGCGCGGAACTCCTCGGGGCTCTTGTCGAGCCAGGCAAGGCGCGTGGCGGTGTCGCCGAGTGTGGTGGCGGCGTAGAGCGCGGCCAGTTCGCGCCCTTCCAGAAAGGCATCGAGGCTCCTGATGCGATCTCCTTCCGGCAGCTTGCGATATTCGGCAAGCGCCGCGGCCCACAGTGCCTGATCGATCTCGGGCACGAAGCGCCGCTCGATGCGCTGCATCGCCTGGGTGATGAAGGCGCGGTCACGCGCCTGGTAGCCCGGCTCGCGCTCCTTGTCGGGCTTGGCCTGTTCATTGGCCCAGCGGTAGAGCAGGCGCGCGGCGGCATAGAGCTGCCCGCGGGTCAACAGGCTGCGCCGCGCGTCGGCCAGTTCGGCGGCATTGGCCTCGGCGACGAGCGCATCGAGCGCGGCGAGCGCCGGGCCATATTGCGCCGAGCGCTTGGGATCGGCGGCGATCCAGGCGCGGAACAGCGCCTCCTCGGCCTTCTTCTTCTCGACCAGCGAGATCGCCTCGGCCCCGGCAAGCTGCCCGGCGATCTTCTTCTCGTAATTCTCCACCCCCTGAAGCGTTGCGGCATAGGCGATCTTGGCGGCCGGCTTGCCTTCGGTGAGCGCGTCGATCAGGTCGCCATATTCGGCCAGCATCCGCTGCTGATAGGGATAGAGGTCCTCGAAATAGAAGCGCGCTTCCTCGGCCGTGCGCAGTCGCTCGGTTACGCCCGGAAAGCCGGCGACCATGACGAAGTCGCCGTCCTTCACGCCCTCGCGGGCGATCGGCAGGAAGGCCTTGGGCCGGAAGGGCACATTCTCCTTGGCATAGGGGGCTGAGGAGCCATCCGGGGCGACATAGGCGCGGTAGAAGGCAAAGTCGCCGGTGTGGCGCGGCCACATCCAGTTGTCCTTCTCGCCGCCGAAATTGCCCACGCCCGCCGCCGGGGCATAGACGAGACGCACGTCCTTGATCTCGAGCTGCTGCTGCAGCCAGTATTGCGCCCCGCCGAAATAGGCGCGCACATCGCAGCGGCGATTGGGCTGGCGCTCGCAGGCGGCGATCAGCGCGGTGCGGTTGGCCTGGAGGCGATCATAGCGCGCGCGCCCATCGAGTTTCTCGGTGCCCTTGAGCATGGCGGCGGTGACATCGCGCAGATCCTCGATCACATAGATGCGGCTGCCCGGCGCGGCGGGCAGTTCGTCAGCCATGGTCCGGGCGAGAAAGCCGTTGGTGAGATAATCATTCTCGGGCGAGGAATTGTATTGCAGCGATCCGACCACGCAGTGGTGGTTGGTCGCCACCAGTCCCTGGGGCGAAAGGAAGGCCGCCGAACAGCCGCCGAGCGAGGCGATCGCGGTGAGCGGCGGGCGCTTGAGGTCGCCCAGCGCGCTGGCATCAAGTTCGAGCCCGGCCTGCTTCATCGCTTCGGCAATCGCGCCGGTCTGGCTGGGCAGCCACATGCCTTCATCAGCAAGAGCGGCAGCTGGGGAAAGGAGCATCAGGGCCGAAGCCCCGGCGTAAAGAAGGGTCTTGGTCATCTTATTCCTCGTGCGGGCCCGGGGCCGGGCGGTCGGTCGGGAGATCAGGCCGCAAGAACCTCGTCGCCCGCCCCTTATCGTCAGCAATGCCTGTGCCGTTAGGCCAAGGCGGCGCCGCGCGAAAGGGGCGATTGCAGCGCCGCTTCCATCTCGGCGCTGACAGGATTGAGCACCAGCAGCAGCCGCACCCCGCCCGGGCTTCCCGCGATCGGCGGGGAGCGGTGGATCGCCGGGCGCTCGCCGGCGAGCCTGCCCTTGAACAGGCCGACATCGAAGGGGGCAAGCTGGTGGATGCGCTGCGGCTCCATCCCGGCCTGGACCCGCGCGGCATCGGCCGCGTCCAGCCATTGGGTGCCCTCGCCGAGATAAGTGGTGATGAGCCGGGCGGTGACGTAATCGGCGTGGAACCTGCGGCACGAATCGCTGCGCACCACCTCGAGCCGCAGTTCGAGGCGCGCAAGGCCCATCACCGCGCAGAAACGCGCGGCAAGATCGGCCACATCGCGGGTGAGCGCCGCGTGCAGCGCGGCTGGCCCGCCAAAGCCCTTCTGGGCCAGTTGCGCGGCCAGCCTTGCGGGTAGGGCGGCAGGGGTGGTGTCAAAGCGCAGATCCTGCGGTGTGCCCTCGACGAGCGGGGCAAGGTTGGCAAAAGGCGCCCGACGCCAGATCGCAAGATGGCAATCGGGATCGTGGATCGCGGCGAAAACATCGGGCCTGTCCATCGCTCGGGTCATGCGCGCGCAAGGTCTGGTCATCGAGGGGCAGGGCAGCGGAAGGAATAAATGTTATAACGTCTCTTAACCTGATTGCTCCGCGTTGGCAACCGGCTGGCGGCGCCGGGCCGTGCGCAAGGTGGGTCTTGGCGCGAAAGGCTCTTGCGAATGATTATCATTTCCGCCATGGGGCGGGCAGAATCCCGCGCCCGCAAATGAAGGACCCTGCGCTGATGAAGACCACGCTCAAAATCTGGACCTCGCTCGGCCTCGGAACCGCGCTTGCCGGGGGCCTCATCGCAGGCTGTGCCGATGGGGCGGGCAAGAGTGCTGGCACGGACGCGACCGCCGGGGCCGACAGCGCGACCGAGGCACCCGGCGTGGGCGGTGAGGGCGAAGGCGGGGTAGCGGTGAGCCAGGCGGCGAGCGACCCGGTCGCCTATGGCATTGCCCTTGCGGTGACCGAAGCCCATGTGGTTGCCGCCCGCGATGCCTATGCCGCGGGCCGCAAGGAGGCCGCGGCCGAGATGTTCGCCCATCCTGCCGCCGAAGTGCTGGTCGAGATGGACCCGGTCTTTGCCAAGCTTGGCGTTGCCGATTTCAAGCCGCTGCTGGCCGAGGCCTCGCTCGCGGCCTCCGAGGGCCGCAGCCTTGCCGAGGTCGACAAGGCCTATGGCGCGATCATCGCCGCGCTGCGCGGGGCCGCGGCCAAGGCCCCCAAGGCCGGCAAGTCGCAGGCGCAGGTCGCCATCGGGGTGGTGGCCGACCAGGTCGAGCGCGCCAGCGCCATGTATCGCACCATCGCCCGCGATGATCGCTACGAGCCCTATCTCGATGGCTACGGCTTTGCCCGGGTCGCGGCGAGCCGCTTCGCCGCCGAGGGCGCGGCGATCAAGGCCGAGAACCCCGAGGCCCATGCGCGCATCGCCGCCGCGCTCGACATGCTGGCCAAGGCCTATCCCGCCGCGACCCGCCCGGGCCGCCTCGCGGTCGAGCCCGGGGCGCTTTCGGCGCTCTCGGCCCGGGTGCTGCTGGCCGTCGGCTGAGCGGCCCCGCCGCTCCGGCTGCGGCGTGCTTCCCGGGCTGGCCTTGGGCATTTGTCAAAACGCGACATTCTGCATTCCCGGCCCCGTGCGGGCGCGAGAATCCTTGTTTTTGCGCTTGGGGGGAGTAGTGTTTGCCCACGGTTGGGTCGCTGGCATCGGGTGAGAGAGGCGCACAGGCGCACAGGCGCACAGTCGCTCGCGCGGGGCCATGAAAAAACGGGCATAGCGCCGCGGTCGGTGTCCCTCGTGGCTGGCCGCGTCAGCTTTTGGGGGGAAAGCCTTGCCGCAGCATCACAGTTTCGCGCGTCCGTTCTGTTCCCGTTCGCCGGTTTCGGCGGGCAAGGGTGCTTCAAGTCGTTGCGGCGCCCTGCGCGGCGGCTGGCGCGCGCCGGTCTCGGCGCTGGCGCTCGGCATCGCGCTCATTGCCGGGGGCGTCCCGGTTGCCGCCCAGCAGATCGCCCCGCTCAACCGCAACGAGCTGGTCCCGCCCGATCAGCGCCGCGATGCGCGGGCCACGACGCTCACCGTCGATGGCGATTTCGAGCGTCCGCCCTGCGCACTCGACCGCAGCGAATTTGCCGAGATCCGCTTCACCGTGACGGGTGCGCGCTTCAACGGGCTGGAGAAGGTGCCGGGCCTCTCGCTCGGGGCGGCCTTTGAAAGCTATGTCGGGCGCGAGCTGCCGGTCTCGGTGCTGTGCGACATCCGCGCCGAGGCCAATGCCATCCTGCGCCGCCAAGGCTATCTCGCCACGGTCGAGATCCCGGAGCAGAGCCTTGCCGATGGCGAACCTGATTTCAACGTGGTGTTCGGGCGGCTGGCGAGCGTGCGCCTGCGCGGCGAGGCCGGCCCTTCGGAGCGGCTGGTGGCGGGCTATCTCGAAAAGCTCACCGGCGAGGAGGTGTTCAACATCAACACCGCCGAGCGCTATCTGCTGCTGGCCGACGATCTGCCCGGGCTCGACGTGCGCCTTTCGCTGCGCCCGGCCGCGGGCGGAGCGCCGGGCGATCTTGTCGGCGAGATCGCGGTGGTGCGCCAGCGCGCCATGGCCGATGTCAGCATCCAGAACCTCGGCTCGCGTGCGCTCGGCCGCTTTGGCGGCACGCTGCGGGGCGAGCTTTACGATCTCACCGGCCTTGGCGATCGCACCTCGATCACGCTGTTCAGCACCCATGATTTCACCGAGCAGCAGACCTTGCGCATCGCGCATGATTTTGCGCTCGGCAGCGAAGGGCTGCGGCTCGGCGGGCAGTTCACCGCCAGCTGGGCCGAGCCCTCGGTCGCCCTGCCCGGCCTCAACCTTGATTCCGATACGATCTTCTTCAGCCTGTTTGCCAGCTATCCGCTGCTGCGCACCCGCCGCCACTCGCTCAGCCTTGATGCGGGGTTCGACTATGTCGATCAGGACGTGACGGTGAACGCCATCGGCCTCACCCGTGACCGGGTGCGCATGGCCTATGCCCGGCTCGAGGGCGAATGGATCGATGCACCCTCGGTCCAGCGGGTTGGCGGCTACAGCCCCTATGAGCCGAGCCTGCGCCTGAGCTACGGGATCGAGGCGCGCCACGGGCTCGATGTCTTCGGCGCCAGCCCCGATTGCCGCCCAAACCTGCTGGGCTGCATCGGCGGCGGGCGGGTGCCGCCAAGCCGGATCGAGGCCGATCCCACGCCTTTCCTTTTGCGCATGGATGCAGGCCTTGAATTCCGCCCGGTGCCGCGCCTTGCCATTGCCTTGACCAGCCAGGCCCAGCTGACCGGCGATCCCCTGCCTGCCTTCGAGGAGGTCGCGGCGGGCAACTTCTCGATCGGGCGCGGCTACGATCCGGGTGCGGTGCTGGGCGACAGCGGGGTGATGGGCGGCCTCGAGCTGCGCTACGGATCGCTCCTGCCTTCGACCACCGTGCCCTTTGCCTTCCAGCCCTATGTCTTCACCGATCTGGCCTATGTCTGGAACGAGGATGCGAGCCGCCGGCCCGGCAATCCCGACCGGCTGTGGTCCGCTGGCGCGGGGCTGCGGATTTCCTGGGCGCAAGGGATCCGCAGCGATCTGTTCATCGCCGTGCCGCTCGCCCGGCCCGACTTGGCGGCCGACAAGGGCGATGTGCGCCTGCTGTTCACGCTGACCGCCCGTCTCTTGCCCTGGAGATTTTGAGATGACCCACCCCCTCCGCAACCGTTCGCGCCTGCTTGGCGGCTGTGCCGGGGCGGCGCTGGCGCTGGCGCTGGCCATGGCGCCCACGCGCGCCGCGGCACAGGGCATCCAGGCCACGCCAACCGTGGTTTCGGGCGGAGCGACCATCACCAATGGTCCATCGACAACGACGGTGAATCTGACGACGCCCACGGCAGTGATCGACTGGGTCCCCGATCTCGACGTTTCGGGCAATGCGCTGGACTTCATCCCATCGGGTTCGACCGGGAGTTTCCAGACCTCGTTGACGCCGAACTTCGCGGTGCTCAACCGCATCCTGCCCTCGCCCAACAACAATGTCGCGGTGATCAACGGGACGGTGGTTTCACGCTTCGTTCCGGTCAGCGGACCGTCCTTCGCCGCCGGGTTGGTGGCCTTCTATTCTCCGACCGGGCTTCTGATCGGCAACAATGCGGCCTTTGATGTCGGCCGATTGTTGCTTACCACGCTTGATACGACCCCGGCCTCGTTCGACGGTTTTCGCCTCGGCGGCACTCTGGTTCTGACCGGCGCTTCGGGATCGACCGCGCGGATCCAGATCAACCCCGGCGCTCAGATCACCGCATCGCCCGATAATTCCTACTTCGCCGTGGTCGCCGCCGAGATCGACATGCGGGGCACCGCGCTGGTCAACGGCAGCCATGCCTATGTCGTGGGCGAGCGGGTCAACCTGCGCTACACAAACGGGCTGTTCGATATCACCGTGCCGCTCGGCACGGCGTCGAGCGGCACGGTGATGACGGTCAATGGCACTGTCGGCGGGCCGTCGAGCACCGGGGCGGCAGGCGACAACCACATGATCTATGGCGTTGCCCGCGCCCAGACCGATCCCATCACCATGCTCTTCAGCGGCAATCTCGGTTTCGAGCCGGCGGTGAGCGCTGGCGTGATCAACGGCGAGATCATCCTGTCGGCCAATTATGATGTCGCCCAGCGCCAGGTTGCGGGCGGCACGATCAGCGACGGGATCAACGCGGTGTTCCGCCAGAAGGCCGATCCCAACGCCGTGCGCGCCGACATCTTTGTCGAGGATTTCGCCGCTTCGAGCAGCCTGCTGGCGATCGGCACCAACGAGGTTCTGGCGCGTGCTGCACAGGTCGATTCTTCGGTAACCGGCAATCTCATGCTGGTGGGCAAGCAGAGCGCCGGGCTGAGCGCAGCGCTCGGTCGGAACTTTACCATTTCGGGCGACGTGCTGGTGGATTCGCGCGACTACGGAGTTGTCAGCTCGCTCCTGCAATCGATCGACGAGATCAATGCGACCGGTGGCACTGCGCGGATCCTTGCCGATACCGCAGGGCGCGTGGAGATTGCCGGCAATGTCCTCGTCACCGCCGATGGCCTTGGCGGGGCGGATGATCTCAACCTCATCGCCGGCTCGGCGCAGGGGGGCAGCGCGCTGGTCGGGGCAGTCGATAGCGGCTTGGTCGTTATCGCTGGTTCTGCCGACGTGCAGGCCCGTGGAATTGGCATCCGAAATCTGGCGGTGATCGCTGGCGCCGAGGCGCGCGGCGGCACGGCACGGCTCTATGCCGAAAAGAGCGGCACGGTTCTCATCGGGCAGAACCTTGCTGTCCGCGCCGATGCCGTGGGCGCCAATGGGCGTCTGGCCAATCCTTCGGGCGTTTCCAATGCCTTTGGCGGCACCGCTGCGATCTCCCTTCTAGGCGATGACAGTGCGATCGATGTCTCCGATTTCACTGAACTGGACGCCAGCGCTTCGGGGGGCAGCAGCAATACGACCGACAATGGTTCGCTAGGCGATGCCGGCGAAGCCGTGATCAGCGTGGAAGGCGCAGGCGGGATCAACTTTGGCCTTTCGGTCAATCTCAGCGCCATCGGACAGGGCGGTCGCAATGCCGGGGGTAGCGGCGGCACTGGCCTTGGCGGTCGGGCTTCGGCGCTGGTTCAGGGCGGCGGCAACATCAACTTCGGCGCATTCTTCACCGCTTCCGGGGAAGGCGTCGGTGGTAATGGTCGGACCGGGGGTGACGGTTTTGGCGGTATGGCCGGGATCAACGTGATCACCGGGTCGGTGAATGTTTCGGATGGTGCCTTTGCCACCAGCGTCGGCGCGGGCGGGGCAGCCGAGTTTGGCCGGGGCGGTGATGGCGGCCTCGGGCGTGGGGGCAATGCCTTCTTCCAGGCCAATGGCACTGCAAGCGAGACCGCGACGATCATCATCAACGGCGATGCCCAAGCCATTGCCAGCGGGTTTGGCGGGCTTGCCGGGCAGAGCGATGGCATCACCATCGCGGCAGGGCGCGGCGGCGATGGGATTGGCGGGCAGCTTGCCGTGCCCAATCAGGCCGATCCTGCTTTTGGCAGCGGCGCCTTCATCCTGGCCGGGGGCGACAATGGCACGATCATTGTCGGGGGCGAAGCGCTGGCGCAGGCGCAGGGCCAGGGGGGTGACGGGAGCGGCGATGGCATCTATCTCGGCGGGCGCGGTGGGAATGGCTTCGGCGGGCTGGCGCAAGTGGGGCTTGCGCTGCTTGGCGGCAGCGGCACGATCGGCAGCGGCTCGGCGATATTCGGCAATGTGCTTGCCCAGGCCGACGGCTTCGGCGGAATTGGTGATGGCACGAGCCTTGGTGCGAGCTCGGGCGATGGCGGCAATGGCACCGGTGGGTTCGCCGTCCTCACGGCGCGCGCAGGTTTCGTGGGCGCTGACGGGATTGAACTGGCTGCAACCGGCAATGGCGGGTTTGGCCTCGATGCCGGGAGCGGGCAGGGCGGAGAAGCGGCGATCCTGGGCGGCTTTGGCGGGGTCTTGACCGCAAGCAGCGCCGATATCCTCGCCACGGGCACCGGCGGTTTTTCGGTCTTGCAATCGGGCGGTGTGGGGCGCGGCGGCACCGCCGAGATGGAGATCGACGGCACCACCATCATCATCGGCAACAATCTGCTGCTCGATGCGACCGGCACCGGCGGCGCGTCCGATCTGGCCGCGGGTGGCGACGGGTTCGGCGGCGAGGCCTATATCGGCTCGGTGAGCCTCGGCGATCCGGGCGCGCTCACCGTGGGCGGGCACACCCAGGTCTTTGCCAATGGCGTGGGGGGCGCAGCCTTCGGCTCGCAGGCTGCGGGTGACGGGCAGGGCGGCGATGCCTCGATCATCACCCGGGCGGGGAGCACCAAGGATTTCGGCTCGCTCCAGATGACCGCGATCGGGGTGGGCGGCGCCGCCTCGCTGCATGAGGGAGGCAGCGGCACCGGCGGCACGGTGCTTCTGCGCGCCGAAGGCGCAGGAGCCAGCCTTACCATTGCCCGCAACGTGCCCGACCTGTTTACCGAGACACTTGGCGGATCGGCGATGCTGAGCGCCGATGGGGTGGGCGAGCTGACCCAGGGCGGCAGCGGTATCGGTGGGACGGGGGTTGGCGGAACGCTGACCATCAGCGCCGCCGGCGGGGCGATCATGGGCCTTCCGACCGACATCATCAACGATCCCGCCGCAACCGATACGGTGCTGCTCTTCACCGCACGCGGCATTGGCGGGGATTCGGCGGCCGATGGCGGTCTTGGCGGGGTGGGCATCGGCGGCAGTGCCCGGATCACGCTCGATGGCGCAGGCACCGCGGTCGAGATCGGCACCAGCGTGCTCTCGGCCTTCGGCCAGGGCGGATCGAGTGCCAATCCCAACCTCACCATCACTGGCGGGGCGGGATTCGGGGGCGAGCGCCGGGTCAGCCTCACCGGCGGGGCCACGCTCACCGCGGAACTTGCCGCGGGCATCGCCAGCGGGTTTGGCGGCAATGGCAGCGGGCTCGGCAATGGCGGCACTGGCCATGGCGGCACCAACATCATCTCGCTTGCCAACAGCACGCTCAACATCGTCGGGGTGATGGCGGTGCTCGATCAGACCCGCGGCGGCGCGGGCGTTAGTGGCGGCGATGCGCTGGGCGATTTTTCCGGTTCGCAGGTGCGCTTCATTGCCAATGATTCGACCATCAGCGTCACGCCCAATACCTTTGGCAGCGCCGGCATCCGGCTCGGTGGCAACACTCTCGGTGGTGAGGGGATCGCGCAGGGCGGCGAGGCGATCACCGCCACCGGGGAACTGACCCTGAGCGACACCACCCTGGTCGGCGGGACGATTGAATTCGTGAGTTCCGCGCGCGGCGGCAACGCGCTGGCCGGGGACGGCATTGGCGGCAATGCCAGCAATGCGCCACTTGAGATCGCGATCACCGACTCGCGCCTCGAGCTGATCGGCGAAAACCGCTTCATCGCCGAGGCGCTCGGAGGTGCGGGCGGAGACATCCCGGGCGGCAGCGGCGGGACGGCGGTGAGCGGGTTGGTCAACCTGTCGCTCCTCGGCACGGCGACGACGATCGCCGCAATCAGCCCGAGCGCGCCGGGGCGTCTGCAGGTCGAATCGCAGGCGCGCGGCGGGCTGGGCAGCCAGGTTGGCAATGCGACAAGCGGGCCGGCTTACCTTGGCATTGCCAGTTCATCGCTCTCGGTGGACGAGGTCTCCGTGCGCGCCGACGCCATTGCCGATGGTGGGCCAAGTCGTTTTGGCGGGACTGCCACAGCCAATGCGGCGCGGCTGGCGCTCGCTGGGGACAGTCTGGTCACCACCGCGCAGGTCGAGCTTTCGGGCAATGCCGTGACCGGCCCCGGCGGGGCCAGCTTTGCCGGTTCGGCGCGGCTAGATGTGCTGTCGGGCAGCACCGCTCAGTTCAACGGCGTGGCGATGCGGCTCGAGGCCAATGCCTCGGGTGCCGATCCGCTCGACGCAGCCAACACTGCCGGGCAATTCTTCGTCGATCTGGGCGGAGGCAGTGTGAGCCTTGCGAGCTTTGCCGCCAGCGCGCTTGGCGATCGGTTCGCAGACAGCGCCCCCGCTTCGCTCCTGCGGGCGGAGGGTGGCAGCCTCCTCGTCTCGGGCACGCTCGATGCCAGCGCGCTTGGCGACATCGATGTGTTTACCGGCAATGATGCGATCATCGGCACGCCGGTGGCCACTGGCACCACCGCGATTTCGCTGGCCTCGAACGGCAGCGTCACGATCGCGGATGATGATGGCGGCGGCTTTGGCCTTGGCGGCCGGTCGATCAGCGTCCTTGCCGGTGGCGCGATCCTCCTCGGCGCGCGCATCGGCGCCAATGACGGGCCGGTCAGCCTCTTTGCCAACAACGGCACGGCGTTGCCCACCAGCCCAGCTGTCGCAGCCGAAATCACCATGAGCGGCGATGCCGCGATCGCGGCCGGCAGCGGCGTGGTGACCGTCCACATGGGCGATGGCGGCGGTGTGCCCGGTCGGCTGAGCGGGCCGATCACCCTTTCCGAGGTCAGCGCCGGCAGCATCGACGTGCGCAATTTCGGCGCCGATCCCGGCAGCGATATCAATGTGCTGGCAACCGGTGTGCTCACCGCTTCGGGCACGGGCCGCGCGATTGATCTGGCTTCGCTCAATGGCGAGGTCATCAATCTTGCGGGCGATGCGGGGCTTGTCCTTAGCGGCGGCGGGCATTTTGGCGTTTTTGCCGCCTCTCCGGCCGGTTCGCAGATCGGCTCCTTCGCCAATTATGCCCGGCGCTACAATGTTGCCGATGCCGCGGCATATGATGCGATTGACCTTGGCGGCAATTTCGCCGCCTTCCGCATCGCCCCGGTGCTCACGGTGACAGCCAACGATGTCAGCCGCTTCTACGGCAATGCCAACCCGGCCTTCACCGCCAGCTATGCCGGGTTCCAGCCCGGTGACAGTGTTGCCGACCTGCTCGGCGCGCCCGATCTGACGACGCTGGCGGATGGCGCTTCGCCGGTTGGGGCCTACACCATCAATGCGGCGCAGGGCACCTTGGTGAGTCCGCAGGGCTACCAGTTCACCTTCGTCAACGGGACGCTGACGGTGACGCCGCGGCCGATCACGGTGAGCGCGGACAATCTCTCGCGCATCTATGGCAATGCTAACCCGGCGCTGACCTTCACCGTGGGGGGCCTTGGCCTGGTCAACGGCGACACGCTCACCGGGGCGCTGGCGACTGCGGCGGATGCGACCTCGCCGGTGGGGCCCTATGCGATCACGCAGGGGACGCTGGCGGCGAGCAGCAACTATGCGCTGACCTTCGTCAACGGCACGCTGACGGTGACGCCGCGGCCGATCACGGTGAGCGCGGACAATCTCTCGCGCATCTACGGCAATGCCAATCCGGCGCTGACCTTCACCGTGGGGGGCCTTGGCCTGGTCAACGGCGACACGCTCACCGGGGCGCTGGCGACTGCGGCGGATGCGACCTCGCCGGTGGGGCCCTATGCGATCACGCAGGGGA
>JBKBHR010000016.1:0-40971 GCA_046297575.1 Erythrobacter cryptus | reverse complement strand
CGCTGGCGGCGAGCAGCAACTATGCGCTGACCTTCGTCAACGGCACGCTGACGGTGACGCCGCGGCCGATCACGGTGAGCGCGGACAATCTCTCGCGCATCTATGGCAATGCCAATCCGGCGCTGACCTTCATCGTGGGGGGCCTTGGCCTGGTCAACGGCGATACGCTCACCGGAGCGCTGGCGACTGCGGCGGATGCGACCTCGCCGGTGGGGCCCTATGCGATCACGCAGGGGACGCTGGCGGCGAGCAGCAACTACGCGCTGACCTTCGTCAACGGCACGCTGACGGTGACCCCGCGGCCGATCACGGTGACGGCGGACAACCTGTCCAAGCTGCTCGGCCTGCCCGATCCGCCGCTCACCTTCACCGTGGGCGGGCTGGGCCTCGTCAATGGCGACACGCTCAGCGGCGGCCTCACTCGCGATCCGGGCGAGTTCCAGGGCACCTACACCATCCGCCAGGGCACGCTTTCGGCCGGGCCGAACTATTCCACCACCTTCGTTCCTGGCACCTTCACCATCGAACCGCTGCCGACCCCGGGCGATGTCAACAGCCCGATCTCGCTCGTCCCAGCGATTGGCAGCAAGGATGCACTCGGCCCGTCGATCGGGGTCGAGGAGCAGTTCGGCATGGACTTCCCCGAACAGCCCGATGCCCAGCTGATCAGCGAAGATCCGCTGCTCGACGAGCCGGTGACGAGCGGCGGCGATCCCTCGCTCTACGGCAGCGGTAAGGCCGCGTCCGCAGGAGGCCAGTAAGATGGTGCAGCACCCCCGCAATCGCCGCAAGGTCCTGCCGCTCATCGCGGCGCTGGGCATGGCGGCGGGCCTTGCGCCGGCCCCGGCACCGCTTGCCGCGCGCAGCGCCGAGAGCACCAGCCTCGCCTTGCGCGACACCTTCCCGATCGGCTCGAACGGGCTGTGCGAGGCGCAGATCGTCGCGCCCGAGCCGGGGGCCGGGCTGTTCGACCGGCGCTACACCATCATCTGCCGTGATGCCGCCGCGCCGGTTGGCACCCTGTGGGTGGTGCGCGCGCGGCCTGACACCGATCCTGCCGCACGCTTCCTCGGCACAGGGGCAAGCTGCGCCGATGAGGATGGTGCCGGGCCGGGCGGGCTGCCCGGGCTGGCCGATACCCGGCGCCTGTCCTGCACGCGCCCCGGCAGCCTGCTGCGCACCGATCTGCTGGTCGGCACGCGCGGCGGGCGCACCTACGCCGCAGCGGGGCTGGCTGCCTATGCCAAGGCGCTCGAGCTGGGGCTGGCCTCGCTCGCCAGCGACAAGCCGGTGCCCGGCACGGTCGAGATCCCGCTCATCAGCACCACCGATGCGATCGCCTTTGCCCGCCAGCAGGCCCAGGCAATCGCCGCCGATCAGGCGCTGGTCGAAGCCTATCGCCGCAGCAATGCCGGCAATTTCGCCGAGGCGGCGGAATTCTTTGCCGCATCGGCCGCGGCGCTGGCCGGGCAGGGCCGAATCGAGGCCAGGCTCAACGCCGCGCTCCAGCAATCCAATCTCGGCAATTATGCCGAGGCGCGGCGCCTGTTTGCCGCCACCCGCGAGGCGAGCGCTACGAGCCCGCTGCTCGCCCGGCTGCAACGCAATTTCGAGGCGATGGACGCGCTCAACCAGAAGCGCCCGCAGGCGGCTCTCGCGATCCTCGAGACCCCGCTCCAGGTCGAACAGACCAATCTTGAAACCCTAAGGGCGCTGCGGATCGACATGTCGCTGGCCGGCCAGCTTGCGAGCGAGACCGATCGGGTCGGCGGGATCTATTCGGCCAGCCTCACCCCGATCGAGCGCGCCCAATTGCTCGATGGCCAGCACGCCTATCTCAAGGCCACCGCGCTGCGCCAGCTCGGGCGGACGGGCGAAGCCAAAGATCTGCTGCGCGCTGCCGAGGAAGCCTTTGTCGCGGTGCGCGGGGGGCGGGTGGTCTCAGTCGCCTGGCTGCGCGCGCAGGTGCTGGGCGAACTTGCCGAACTGGCCGAGCTGAGCGGCGCCCCGGCCGAGGCCGAGCGGCTGCACGGCCAGGCGATCGCGCTCATCGGCACGGTCTATCCCGGCTCGCCCGCGCTCGGCAGCGCCCGCGCGCAGCTTGCCGGCTTCTACGTCCGCAGCGGGCGGCGCGAGGAGGCGCTCGGCCTCTACCGCACCATCATCGTCGATGCGAAAGGCCGGGCGCTGCCCTCGCTGCGCGGGCTGATGGCACCCTATTTCGCTCTGCTGGTGGGGAACAATGGAGCCACGGCGGATGCCGCTACGGTCGCCGATCTGTTCGCCGCCAGCCAGCTGCTCCAGCGCCCCGGCCTCGCCCAGACCCAGGCGGCGCTGGCGCGCGAGCTTTCGGGTGGGAGCGATGAGGCGGCGCAGCTGTTCCGCGCCGCCACCAATCTTTCCCGCGCGATCGAGCAGCAGCGCCTGGCGCTGCTCGAACTGTCGAGCGCGCCGCAGATCAGCCCCCAGCAGGCCACGCAGATGACCGAGGGGCAGGCGCGGCTCGAACAATTGCAGCAGCAGCAGGCCGAGGTGCTCGACAAGCTCGCCAGCTATCCGCGCTACCGCGCGGTGAGCGATGCGGCGATCCCACTGAGCGAACTCCAGGCGATCCTCACTCCGGGCGAGGCCTATGTGAAGCTGGTCACGCTCGAGCGTGATGCCTATCTCGTCTATGTCACCCGCGAGAGCGCCATGGCCTGGCGCGCCGATGCGACCCCGGCCGAGCTTGAGAGCCTCGTCACCCAGATCCGGGAGAGCATCGCCGTGGCCGAGGGCGGGCAGGTGCTCACCTATCCCTTCGACATTGCCGCCTCGCGCAAGCTTTATGTGCGCCTGTTCGCCCCGGTGGCCGAAGCCCTGCCCAAGGCGCGCCACATCATCTTCGAGCCGGATGGGGCGCTGCTCAAGCTGCCGATAAACCTGCTGGTCACCGATGATGCCAGCGTTTCCGCCTATGAGGCGCGCATCGCCCGGCCCGGGGCGGACGAATATGATTTCCGCGGCACTGCCTGGCTCGGGCGCACGGCCCAAATCAGCACCTCGGTTGCCGCCGCGGCGTTCCGCGATGTGCGCGCGGCCCGGCCCTCGGATGGCAAGCGCGCCTATCTCGGCCTCGGCGAGAATACCCCGATCGGCGTCGCCTCGCCCGGGGCGGCGCGCACCCGGGCCGCCCTCGAAAGCGGGGAGAAGTGCCAGTGGTCGCCCAATATCTGGGCGAGCCCGGTCAAGGCCGACGAATTGCGCGTGGCCGCCAACCGCTTCGGCGAGGGTGCGCAGGTGATCACGGGGGACGCCTTCACCGACAGCGCGATTGTCGGCCGCGATGACCTTGCCGAATACCGCATCCTCCACTTTGCCACCCATGGCCTCGTCACCGCGCCGCAGCCCGAGTGTCCGCCGCGCCCGGCGCTGCTGACCAGCTTCGATACCGCCGAGGGATCGGACGGGCTGCTCAGCTTTGCCGAAATCTTCGGCCTCAGGATCGATGCCGACCTCGTCATCCTTTCGGCCTGCGACACCGCCGGCAGCGCCACCGTGGGGGCGACCCGCGAGGCCGGGGTGACGAGCGGGGGCGAGTTCGCGCTCGACGGACTGGTGCGCGCCTTTGTCGGCGCGGGCGGGCGCACGGTGCTGGCGAGCCACTGGCCGGTGCCCGACGAGTTCGGGGCCACCGGCAAGCTGATCTCGGGCCTGTTTGCCGGAGAGGGGCAGGAGACCGCCGCAGCGCTCAGGCAATCGCAGCTGACGCTGATGGACGCGGCCGAAACCTCGCACCCCTTCTACTGGTCGGCCTTCGCCGTGGTGGGCGACGGGGCCACCCGGCTGAGCCGTTGAGCGCATGCATGGGCTGGGCGGACAGGGGCCGGGCGGACAGGCGATGATCCCGCCGGCGGCGCCTTCGGCGCTGTCGCTGGGCTGGCTGGCGCGCGGCTGGCGCAACGTGCGCGAGGCCGGCGCGCTGCAACTCGCCGCGACCGTGCTGGTGGTGCTGGCCGCGCTGTTCATCGCCCGGTTCAGCTGGGTGCTGCCCGATGGCAAGGTGCCCACCCCGCTCACCGGCGAGGCCGAACGCGCGCTCTATGACCTCAGAGCCTACTACGCCGCCGATCTCGTTGGCCAGGACGAGCGGATCGTGATGGTGGTCTATACCGATCAGACGCTGATCGCCGCGCGCAAGCGCTCGCCGCTTGATCGCGGGATGCTGGCGCGCGCGCTGCGCAATCTCGATGGCATGGGGGCCAAGGCGATCGGGATCGATATCCTGTTCGATCAGCCGCAGGACGAAGACCCCGAGCTGCTCGCCGCGCTGAGGGCGATGCGCACCCCGGTTGGCGTCGCCTATGCCAATGTCGCCACCAACAAGGACGATGTGGTCTACGAGCAGCAGCGCTATCTTGAGGACTTCCAGGCGCAGCTGGCCGGCAGCAGGGCGCGCCCGGCGAGCATCCGGCTCGACAACACCTTCGGCGCCACCCGGGTGTGGCCCACGATCGTGCCCGGCCTGCCGCCGCTGCTCGGGCGGGCGATGATGGAGGATGCGGGCGAGGCCAATCCGCGCTTTGCCACCTACGAGGGCGCGATCGATTACCGCCGCGCCAGGTTTCTCGACGAGCCGCTGTTCGCCTCGCTCCAGATCGATCTGTTCGCCGCTGCCGAGCCCGATCCCGAGGTGCTCGCCTTCCTCGGTGAGCAGATCCGCGGCAAATATGTGCTGATCGGCGGCGACATCGTCGATTATGACCGGGTCGAGACCACCTTCACCTCGATCAACGGGGAAACACCGCCGGGGCTAGCGGTTCACGCCGAGATCATCGCGCAGATGCTCGATGACCGCTATCTCACCCCCATCCCGGTGTGGATGCTCTGGGCCATGGCGGTGCTGGTGGTGGTGAGCGCGGCGCTGACCGCGCTGCTCGAATGGCCGGCGCGGCGGATCGCGCCCTTCGTGGTGCTGCTGCTGATTGCCTTCATCGGCATCCCGGTCGCCTTGCAGCTTGCCAATGTCGATACCTATGGCCTGCCCGCGGTGGGCTGGCTTCTGGGATGGATCATCGCCTACACCGCGGTCAATGCCGCGGCGCGCGCGGCAGGAGCGGTGCAGCGCAATTTCGCCACCAGCGCGCTCGGCAAATATATCCCGCGCGACATTGCCCAGGCGATCATCGATCGGCCCGAACTGCTCAGCCTTGGCGGCGAGAAGCGCGCCATTTTCGTGCTGTTCAGCGATCTTGAGGGCTTCACCAAGATGAGCCACGCGATCCCGCCGGAAATGGTGGCCAAGCTGCTCAACCGCTATCTCGACCTCTTGAGCCAGGTGGTGCTCGATCATGGCGGGGTGATCGACAAGTTCGTGGGCGATGCCGTGGTCGCCTTCTGGGGCGCGCCGATTGCCCGGCCCGATGATGGCGAGCGCGCTGCGCGCGCGGGCTATGCGCTGTGGCAGGCGGGCGAGGCCTTCCGCGCCGAGGTCGCGGCGATGGACCCCGATCTGCCGCCAATCGGCAAGACCAGGGTGGGTCTTCATTACGGCGAGGCGGTGATCGGCAATTTCGGCGGGGCCACCCGCATCCAGTACACCGCGCTTGGCGATTCGATGAACACCGCCGCGCGGCTCGAGGCCGCCAACAAGGCGCTCGATTCCGCGGTGATGGCGAGCCGCGAATTCGCTGAGGCCTCAGGCCTCAACTGGTGGCGGGCGATGGGCCGGGTGCAGCTGCGCGGCCGTGCCCGCCCGGTCGATCTGTTTGAACCGGCGCCCGATTTCCCGATCGAGGACCGCGAGATCCTCGCCCGGGCGAGTGCGCTCGCGGCAAGTGACCGCGAGGCTGCTGCCGCGATGGTGGCGGCTGTGGCCGCGCGCCACCCCAACGATTCAGCGCTGGCTAATCTTGCCCGGCGCATGGCTGAAGCAAACGAGGGAGGAGTCTATGTTCTCGGATAGCATGAAGGCCCGGCTTGCCGCGCTTGCCCTGGGGGCAGCGACGCTGGCGCTGCCGGCAGCGGCGCTCGCGGGGGTGGTGGTCAAGTCCACCGGCCCTTCGGCAAGCCGCTATGCGGTGGGCACCAAGCTCGATGACAATGCCACCATCACCCTCAAGGAGGGCGATGTCGTGACCGTGCTGACCGCGCAAGGGACCAGGGTGATCAAGGGGGCGGGCACCTTCCGGGTCGGGGATCGGCCGCAGGTGGCTGCGGACCGCTTTGCCTTGCTTACCCGCAAGCGCGCCGCCACGAGGGTGCGCACCGGGGCTGTGCGCGGCGATGCCGAGGAGGTCATCACCAACCCCAACCTGTGGTATGTCGATGTCACCCGCTCGGGCACGATCTGCCTTTATGACCTTGCCACGGTGCGCTTGTGGCGGCCCGGCAACCAGGGAACCTCGACCTACACCATCGCCAATGCCGATGGTTCCGCGCAGGCGCAGGTGACCTTCGATGACACCGTCACCGTCGCCGCGCTCGATCCTGCGCGCCTGCCGATCAGCGAGGCCGGGCACTATGTCATCACGGCGCCGGGTGGGGCGAGCACGGCGCATGTCACCTTTGTCGCCCTGCCCGATGATTATGCCGCGCCTGATGCCCTGGCCGAGGCGCTGATCGCCAAGGGCTGCACGGTCCAGCTCGAAACCCTCGCCAACAGCCTCGAGGCGGCGGCCGGGGGGTGATCGCGGCGCCGCGCGCGCCGGTCGCCTGCCGATCGCAGCCCGCCTTGCTGCCGGCCACCCACACGCCGCGCCCTGCGCAAACAGGCGCTGTTGGGCAGCAGTTCGCGTCACCGGAGGGATATGGTCTGGGCGCGGCAAGGGGCTTGCCGAATGGCAGAGGAATCGGCAGGGTGCAAAGCGATCCTGACGCGGTGCTACAAGCGCCGGTTCAGTCCCGCTGATAACCTGCCGCTGGCACCGGTCGGGCGAAGGCGCATCTCGGGGGGGATGGGATGACGGGAGTTTGGGCAGACTGCTGGGCACGGCTTGCCGCAAGGCCGCTGGCCATGCGGGTGCTGGCAGTGATCGGCCTTGCGCTGCTCTATCCGGTGGCCGGTGCGATCGGCAATCCAACCTTCGAGGGCGTGGCGAGCTGCGCCGGATCGACCTGCCATGGTCGGGCCGAAGGCAATGGCGCGGTGGTGCGGCAGGACGAGATCGCCACCTGGCAGGAGCCATCCTCCCCCGCCGGCGCCCATAGCCGCGCCTATGCCGCGCTGGCCGGGCGGCGCGGACAGCAGATCGCCGCCAGCCTCGGCCTCGGCAAGGCGACTGCCGCTCCGGCTTGCCTGGGCTGCCATTCGACCTATGCGCCCAGCGGCCAGCGCGGCGCGAAGTTCACGCTTACCGACGGGGTCGGCTGCGAAAGCTGCCACGGCGCATCGGGCGGCGCCTGGCTTGCCGAACATTATGCCCTGCCCGCCACCCACGCCTCGAATGTCGCGGCGGGTCTCACCCCGCTCGATGATCCGCGCACGCGCGCGAACGTGTGCCTCGATTGCCACTACGGCTCGGCCAAGCCCGGGCAATTCGTCACCCACGCGATGATGGCGGCGGGCCATCCGCGGGTTTCCTTCGAGCTCGACCTATTCAGCGCGCTGCAGCAGCACCACAATGCCGATGCCGATTACGCCGCGCGCAAGGGGTCCTTGAGTTCGGTGCGGCTGTGGGCGGTGGGCCAGGCGGAAGCGGTGCGCCGCGCGGGCCAGCTCTTCGCCCAGCCGCGCTTTGCCATGGAAGGGGCCTTCCCGCAGTTCTATTTCTACGATTGCCATTCGTGCCACCGCACCATCACCGACGGGCCGAGCCGCAAGCTCACCTTCGAGACCAACCCCGGCCGGCCGATCCCCTTCGGCAATCCGCCCTTCAATGATGAGAATATCATCATGCTCCAGGCGGTGGCGGGCGCGCTGGTGCCGGGCGAGGCGCGTGCCTTCGAGGCGGCGGCACGCGATTTTCACAAGGCCATGGGGGTGGGCAGCGCCGAGGCGCGCAGTGCCGCGCAGGCGCTCGCGGTCCGGGCCGGGGCGCTTTCCGAGGCGCTTGCGATGCGCGGCTATGGCAGTGGCGAAGCCTTTCGGGTGATCGCGATCATCGCTGGCGAGGCGACCAGCCCGCGCTTTACCGACTATGCCGGATCGGTGCAGGCAGTGATGGCGGTGGACACGCTGCTCAATGCGCTGGTGCGCGAGGGCCGGATAACGCAAGGCGCGGCCACCGGCATCCGCGGCGACATCGCCCGCGCCTACAAGGCGGTGGAGGATCCCAATGCCTATCGCCCGGCTGATTTTCGCGCGGCATTGAAGGCGGCGGCGGGCGCCATCGGAAGGTTGCAATAGCGATGCGGCGCTGGGGGGGAAGCATCGGCCTTGCCGCAGCCGCGCTGCTGCTGGCCGCTTGCGGGGGCGGGGGCGGCCCGCCCAGCAATGGGGGCGCCACCGGCGGCGCGCCCGCGCCCACGCCCACGCCGCCGCCGGCTGGCCAGGCCTACGCCGTTCCCGCGGCAGAAAGCCTCAGCACCGCCGAGGTCGGCCAGATCATCGCCCAAGCCGCCGCCGAGGCACGTGCCCGCGGGGTGGCGGCTACCATCGCCGTGACCGACCGGGTCGGCAATGTCCTTGGCGTCTTTGCCATGCCCGGCGCGGCGCCCACCGCGCGCATCCCTTCGGCGCGCGATGGCAGCAACAATGATGCGCAAGGCCTCACCATCCCCAGTGCCGCCGCTGCGATCGCCAAGGCGATCACCGGGGCCTATCTTTCGAGCGGGGGCAATGCCTTTTCCACCCGCACGGCGAGCTTCATCGTGCAGGAGCATTTCCCCCCGGCGCCGAGCACCGTGGGGCTGGAAAGCGGGCCGCTGTTCGGGGTGCAGTTCAGCCAGTTGCCGTGCAGCGATCTTGCCACCCGGGCGGGCGATGGCATGATCGGGCCGAAGCGCTCGCCGCTCGGCCTTGCCGCCGATCCCGGGGGCTTTCCGCTCTATCAGAACGGCGTTGTGGTGGGCGGGATCGGCGTGATCGCCGATGGCACCTATGGCTTTGATCCCAACGTGCTCGACCGTGACACTGATGTCGATGAGGCAGTGGCGCTCGCTGGCACCGTGGGCTTCGAGGCGCCGGTCAACATCCGGGCGGATCGGATCACCGCCGACGGCACGTCCTTGCGCTATACCGATATCGAATATCCCCAGCTCGGCAATGTCGCCGGCGCCAGCTTTGCCGGCACCCCGGGGGCGCTGGTGCCGGTGGCGGGCTATTACAGCGGCACGGGCCTGCTGGCGGGCACTGCCTATGGCACCGAGGCCTCGGGCGTGCGGGCTTCCACCGCGGCCGAGTTTGCCAATCGCGATGCCTTCGTGCTCAGCAACGGCGCCGGGGTCAATCGCTATCCGGTGCGCGGCGGCAGCGATGCGGGGGATGTGGCCCAGCCGCTCACCGCGGCAGAGGCCCGGATCATCCTCGAGGAGGCCTTCGCGCTGATGAGCCGGGCGCGGGCGCAGATCCGCCAGCCGCTTGACAGCCGCGCGCAGGTGACGATCAGCCTCGTCGATACCCGCGGGGTGGTGCTCGGCATCGTGCGCTCGCCCGATGCGCCGATCTTCGGGATCGATGTGTCCTTGCAGAAGGCCCGCACCGCCAATTTCTTCTCCGGGCGCTTTGCTGCCGCCGAGCTCTTGGCAGCGAGCGGTGAGGTGCCGCAATTCGTCGCGCGCACCCGCAGCTTTCTTGGCGATGCCAATGCCTTCACCGGTGGCTTTGCCTTTGGCAATCGCGCCATCTGCAATCTGTCGCGGCCCTATTTCCCCGATGGCGAGGTCGCCCAGGCCAATGGGCCGCTGTCGCGCCCGATCGACAAGTTCAGCCCCTTTTCCACCGGGCTGCAAAGCGCGCTGGTGCTCGGCAATCTCGCTCAGCACCTCGGTTTTGTCACCGGAGCAAGCGCGCAGGACACGCCGCGCGCCTGCACCAGCCTGCCGGGGGTTGCAGGGGGCAACCCCCGGCTTGCCAATGGCATCCAGATCTTCCCCGGATCGGTGCCGGTCTATCGCGGCGGGCAGCTCGTCGGCGGGATCGGGGTGTCGGGTGACGGGATCGACCAGGACGACATGATCAGCTTCCTCGGCCTTAACAACGCGGCTGCGCGCGCCGGGGGCGGCCTCGGCAATGCCCCGCGCGAGATCCGTGCCGATCGCATCGTCATTCAGGTCGGCAGCCGCCAGGTGCGGCTGCGCTATGTCAACTGCCCCTTCGCGCCGTTCATCGACAGCACGGCGCAGAACGTGTGCGAGGGGCTCTAGCATGGCCGTGCTCCTCCCTGCGCTGCTGCTGCTGCAGGCAAGCCCGCCCGAAGAGGTGGAGCCGCCGCTGGCGCCGCCGGGCGAGGCCGCGCCCCCGCGCGATTGGGAGATCGACATTCCCCCCGTCGATCCCGAGATCATCGAGGGGCGCCAGCGTCCGGGCTACAACGCCCCGCTGCCCGAGCGGATCGAACAGAAGAACGAAGGTGCGGTGCGCGCCCCGCCGCCCGAGGCCTTCCCCACCGAGCAATTCCCGATCCCCGATCGCTGGCGGCTTATCCAGAGCCTCGGACTGGTCAAGGAGAACATCCTCGATCCCTACAACCAGAACACCTACAAGGGCGATCGCCCGATCAACCGCGCCAAGGTGCCCTGGCTGCCGATCAAGGGCGATGACTGGTTCTTCGTTGCCAACCTCGTCTCCGACAGCGTCTATGAGCCGCGCACCTTCCCCATCCCCGTGGGGGTGCAGACCACCGACGATCCCGATCGCAACGATGTGTTTGGCAATGATTTCAGCCAGGTCTTCAGCCAGACCTTCATCGCCGGCTTTGCCCTGCTCAAAGGCTCGACCACTTTCAAGCCGCCGACGATCGAATACCGTCTGACCCTTGCCTACAACGTCAACTATGTCACCGTGCCCGAGCGGCGGGTGCTGTTCGTCGAGCCGTCCCGCGGCACCACCCGGCTCGACCATTTCCTCGGGGTGCAGGAAGCCTTCATCGACTATCACTTCAGCCAGTTCGACACCGACCGCTTCGACTTCATCTCGATCCGTGCCGGGATCCAGCCGTTCCAGTCCGATTTCCGCGGCTTCCTGTTCAACGATCAGCAACTCGGCGTGCGCCTGTTCGGCTCGCGCGACAACAACCGCTTCCAGTTCAACCTCGGCGCCTTCTGGCGGCTGGAGAAGGACACCAATTCGGGCCTCAATTCGATCGTCCAGCGCCCCCGCGATGATTTCGTCTTCATCGCCAATGCCTATCGCCAGGATTTTCTCATCCCGGCGCTCACCAGCCAGTTCACCCTGGCCTACAACCGCAACCGCGAGGCCGACGAGATCGAGATCGACGACAATGGCTTTCCGGTGCGCCCGGCCCTGCTCGGCACGCTGCGCGGGCGCGACTATGACGTGGTCTATCTCGGCTACAACATGGATGGCCGGATCGGCCGGGTGAACCTCACCGGCAGTTTCTACTGGGCGCTGGGCGAGGATCGCAATTCCTTCTTCACCGACCGCCCGGCGGACATCAACGCCCAGTTCGCCGCGCTCGAGGCGAGCTATGACCGCGACTGGATGCGCTTTCGCCTCTCGGCGGCCTATGCCAGCGGCGATTCCGATCCCTATGATGACAGCGAGGGCGGGTTCGATGCGATCTTCGAGAACCCGGTCTTTGCCGGGGCCGACACCTCCTACTGGATCCGCCAGACCATCCCCTTTGCCGGCGGCGGGCGGGCGATTGCCGTCAATGGCCGCAACGGCATCCTCAATTCTCTGCGCTCGTCCAAGGAACAGGGGCAGAGCAATTTCAACAATCCGGGGCTGATCCTGATTGGTGCGGGGGCCGATTTTGATCTCACCCCCGAACTGCGCCTGTCGGCCAATGCCAACCACCTGTGGTTCGAGAACACCTCGAGCCTCGAGGTGCTCAGGAACGAGGGCTCGATCCCCAGGGAGATCGGCTTTGATCTGTCCGCCTCGGCGATCTGGCGCCCCAAGGCGACGCAGAACATCGTCTTTCGCCTCTCCGCCGCGGCGCTGCTTGCCGGGGATGGCTTCAAGGACCTGTTCACCGCCCGGGGCGGCGGCAAGGAATTCGTCTCGGTGCTTGCCAATGTGGTGCTGACCTACTGATGCAGACGCTCGGCCATTCCCTCGCCCGTCATCTTGCGCTTCTGGCCGCTGCGCTGGTGCTGGCGCTTGGCCTGTTTGCCGGCGCCCCCCAGGCCGCCGACAAGGAAAAGCCGGTCAAGCGCGATTACAGCGCGGTCCTTGCCCCGCCCGCCCCGGCGCGGCAATCGGTGGCGGAGATGGAGGCCAAGTCCGAAGGGTGCCTCACCTGCCACGTCAAGACCGATGCGCCCACCATGCATGTCAGCCCTGCGGTGCGGCTGGGCTGCACCGATTGCCACGGCGGCAATCCCCGCGTGCGCGGCAATGCCGAGCTGCCGCATGACCACCCCGATTATGTCGCCGCGCGTGACAAGGCCCACGTGTTGCCCAAATACCCGGGCAGCTGGCACTTCCCCTCCTCGGCCAATCCCCAGCGCTCCTACGCGCTGCTCAACAAGGAAGCGCCCGAGTTCATCAAGTTTGTGAACCCCTCCGATTACCGCGTCGCGCGCGAGGCCTGCGGGGCCTGCCACATCCAGGCGATCGAGGCGGCGGAACGCTCGATCATGGCAACAGGCGCGATGCTGTGGGGCGGGGCGGCCTACAACAACGGGATCTTGCCGTTCAAGAACTATGTCCTGGGCGAGGCCTATACCCGCGATGGCAAGCCGGCGCGGATCAACTCACCGGGCATGGGCGAAGGGGGCAAGCTCTCGCGCGAGCAGGCCGCACGCGGGGTGCTCGCCGAGATGTATCCGCTGCCCACCTGGCACGTGATCCCGCCGGGTGACATTTTCCGCGTGTTCGAGCGCGGCGGGCGCACCATCAACTCGCAGTTTCCCGAGATCGGTCTGCCCAATCCCACCGGCCAGATCCAGCGGCTCGAGGAGCCGGGGCGGCCCGATCTCAAGCAATCCAACCGCGGGCCCGGCACTGGCCTGAGGGTGGCGATCCCGGCACTCAACATCCACAAGACGCGCCTCAACGATCCCTTCACCTGGTTCATGGGCACCAATGACCAGCCGGGCGATTATCGCCATTCGGGCTGCGCGAGCTGCCATGTCATCTATGCCAATGACCGCGAGCCGCGCCATTCGCTGATCTATGCCCAGTATGGGCGCGACGGGCAGACCATCACCGTCGATCCCACGATTGCCGGCAAGATCGAGCAGGCGGCAGGCTATGGCGCGAAGGGGAAGGGCAAGCACGGCGGGCACGGCGCGGTCAAGCAGCCGGGCGAGACGGAAGAAGCTGGCGCGGCAGGCGTCGGCGCAGGCGCGGGCAAGCGCGCGGATGATAGCCTGACGGTAAACGGCCAGCCCAAGGAAAAGGGGCACCCGCTCCAGCACGTCTTTACCCGGGCGATCCCCACGGCCCAGTGCATGAACTGCCACATGCACCAGCCCAACATCTTCCTCAATTCCTACCTCGGCTACACCATGTGGGATTACGAGAGCGATGCGCCCTTCATGTGGCCGGCGCAGCAGAAATATCCCACCGCAGCCGAGGTGCGCGCGATCAATGACCGCAACCCCGAAGGCGCCGCCCCGCGGGGCAAGTGGGGTGACATTGATTTCCTGCGCAATGTCTATGACCTCAACCCCAAGCTCAAGGACACCCAGTTTGCCGATTATCACGGCCATGGCTGGAACTTCCGCGCGATCTTCAAGCGCGACCGCGAGGGCAACCTGCTCGATGCCGAGGGGCGCATCGTCGATCCTGATGATCCGGAAAAGTGGCGCAAGGCGGGCGAGGGCAAGTTCGTGCCCCCTGGGGTCAACCCCGGCAAGGCGGTGCACCTCATGGACATTCACGCCGAAAAGGGCCTGCAATGCGCCGATTGCCATTTCGAGCAGGACAGCCACGGCAACGGCCTCATCTATGGCGAAGTGGCCAACGCGATCGAGATCGGCTGCAAGGATTGCCACGGCACCGCCGATGCCTATCCCACGCTGCGCACCAGCGGCCCGGCGGCTCCGCCCGAAGGGCACAATCTCGCGCTGCTGCGCAACCCCGATGGCAAGCGCCGCTTTGAATGGATCGAGGGCGAGGATGGGCGGCGCAAGCTGATCCAGCGCTCGATCGTCGATCCAAACCTCGAGTGGGAGATGAGCCTCGTCAAGGATTCGGTCGATCCGGCCACCCCCGCCTTCAACGCCAAGGCCGCGCGCGCCAAGCTGATGAGCCGCTATGGCGCGGAGACCGGCAATTTCGAGTTCGGCCTCGGCATCGCCGAGGAGGACCGCGCCCACCGCGAGGGCGAGATGGCCTGCTTTACCTGCCACCTGTCGTGGACCACCAGCTGTGGCGGCTGCCACCTGCCGATCGAGGCCAACTGGAAGACCAAGAGCCACCGCTACGAAGGGATCGAGACCCGCAATTTCGCCACCTACAACCCCCAGGTGGCGCGCGATGAGATGTTCCAGCTGGGCAAGCACCAGACCACCAAGGGCAACCAGATCGCCCCGGTGCGCTCCTCCTCGGCGCTGGTGCTGTCATCGACCAATATCAACCGCGAACGCATCTATGTGCAGCAGCCGCCGATCAGCGCGATCGGCTTTTCCAGTCAGGCCTTCGCCCCGCACTTCCCCCACACCGTGCGGCTGACCGAGACCAAGACCTGCACCGATTGCCACCTGTCCGATCAGGACGACAACAACGCCATCATGGCGCAGCTGCTGCTGCTCGGCACCAATTACGTCAACTTCGTCGGGCTCAACGCCTGGGCGGGGCTGGAAGGCGGTATCCAGGCCACGCGGGTGACCGAATATGACGAGCCGCAGGCGGTGATCGGCTCCTATCTGCACCGCTATGCCTATCCCGATTACTGGAAGCTGCACGTCGAACAAAATGGACGGGAGCTGAAGAACTGGGTGCGGGGCAAGACCTTCGACAAGAACCTTTCGGGTGAAACCCACCCCTTCGAGGAATTCGCCAATGTGCACGAGGGCACGCGCGATCGGGTCGGCTGCCTGCAACTGCGCGGCGAATACTTGTTCGTTGCCGAAGGGCGGGGCGGCTTTACCGCCTATGACGTCGCCAGCATCGCCAACAAGGGCGTGTCCGAGCGCATCCTCAAGGGGCCGTTCTCGGCGCTGGGGCATGACACCAACGTCAAGACCACCAACGCCACCTGCATGGCGCTTGCCACCAACCAGCCGATCGCCCCGCAGCGCAACACGCCCGAGATGCGCGAGATGAACCAGGAACAGCCGTTCCTGCCGATCTACAACTATGCGGCGATCACCGATGCGGTCGAGGGGCTGATCCTCGTCAACGTCAACACCCTTGCCGATGGCGAATTCCGCAACAACCAGCTGCGCCGCAAGGTCTATGCCGACGGTTCGAATGCGTGGAACCCGGGCGGGGTGCTCACCGGCGCACGGCACATCGTGCTGGCGGGCGAGGTGGCCTATATCACCGCAGACAAGGGCCTGGTGGTGGTCGATCTCAGCAACCCCGACACGCCCAGGCTCGCGGCGGTGCGCGAGCTTCGTGACGCGCGGGCAAGCGCGGTGCAGTTCCGCTATCTCTGGGTCACGGACGCCGAAGGGGTGAAGCTGTTCGACATCACGTCCTTGCGCGATCCGGCTCCCGTGCCCGAGGCGAGCGTGCCGCTCGCCGATGCGCGGCGGCTCTATGTCGCGCGCACCTATGCCTATGTCGCGGCCAAGGCCGAGGGGCTCGTCATCCTCGATGTCAAGAACCCGCGCCGTCCGCGGATCTACCAGCGGGTGACACTGGACGGGGCGCTCAATGATGCCGAGGACGTGATCGTCGCCAGCACCAATGCCTCGCTCTTTGCCTATGTCGCTGATGG
Organism: Erythrobacter cryptus; assembly: GCA_046297575.1. Taxonomy (GTDB): domain Bacteria; phylum Pseudomonadota; class Alphaproteobacteria; order Sphingomonadales; family Sphingomonadaceae; genus Erythrobacter; species Erythrobacter cryptus_A. The sequence continues at coordinate 25,033 of JBKBHR010000016.1, read as the reverse complement.
GCGCAACGGGATGAAGGTGCTGCAGCTGACCAGCCCGGAAAGCCAGCGCAATTTCTATGGCTTTTCCCCTGCACCCAAGCCCGAGCTGATCGCCTGGGCGAAGACACCGACGCCTGCCATCGCCCTGTCCAAGGGGCTTGATCGTGACCGTGCGGTGGACGAGACCGGCGGGCAGATGGCGGTGTTCGGGCGCCTGGGTTCGCGCCCCTTCACCCGGGCCGAGATGGAGCGCCTGTTCATGACCCGCTCCGGGGTGCCGTGGAAGGTGAATGACAAGGTCGACATGAACCGCTGGGTCGGCCTTGCCCCTGCTGCGCCGCAGCGCGCCGCAGCGCGGATGAAATAGGCCAGAAGGCTGGAGCGAGCGGGGCAGGGGCGCGGGCCCCGTGCGGTGCTTGAGGCTTGGCGGCAGGCAAGTGGCCCGCGGCAGGGCCTTGGGTGCTTGGCGCAGGGGCCAGCGCTACTCGCGCTCGGCAAACATGCCTTCGATCATTGGTTGCAGCCCCGCATGGAAGCGCGCGAGGATCTGCCAGTCGCCCACCCGCTCGTAATGCGAGACCAGGCTCGCCCCGTCCCAGCGGTGGATGGCATAGGTCGGCGGCTCGGTGGTGATCAGCTCGCGGTCATCAGGCGTGTGCTGGTCGATGGGGGAAAGATCCATCGCCACCAGCGGCGCGACCGAGGGCGTCACCCCCAGCGGGATCCCGGCAAAGCGCGTGGTGATCTGGCGGTGAAGGTGGCCGCAATGGATCGCCAGCACCTGGCTCTGCCCGGAAAGCACCTCGCGCAGGCGCACAATCCATGGCTCGTCCGGCGCCGGGTCCATCCAGTCGATGCCCGCCACCACCGGGGGATGGTGCATGAAAATGAGCGTCGGCTGATCGGGCGCTTCGGCAAGGCGCGCCGCGAGCCAGGCCGCGCGCGCCTCGCAGAAGGCCCCGCCGTGGCGCCCGTCCTCGAGCGTGTCGAGACAGATGATCCGCAATCCGAGCCTTGCCTCGACCACATAGTGGAGGAAACCGCCATCGGCCGGGGTGACCTGGGGAAAAGCGCTCAAAAGACCGCGGCGGCTGTCGTGATTGCCCACCATCGGCACCACCGGGAAGGGGCAGTCCCTGAGCAGTTCGGCGGTCTTGGCAAAGCTTTCATCATCGCCGTGATCGGTGATGTCGCCGGTCAGCACCAGCATATCGGGCCGGTTGGGCCCTTCGATCAGGCGGCGATAAGTGGCGCGGAAGCGCACGAGGTTGAGCTCCTCGGGCTTTTCCTCGGGAGCAAAGCCGACATGGATGTCGGTCATCTGCGCAATCAGCACAGGGCGGGCGGATGCGGCTTTGGCTCCCATGGCTATTTCCTAACGGGCCTTGCCAAGGCTGCAACCACGCTGCTTGCCTTGCCGCTCTCAGCAGGCGGTGGCAGCGGCAGGTAATGCGGCGCCTTGCCCTTGGGCTGCCACTGACCCGCGGGCAGGTGATAGGCGTGGCACATGGCGCAGTCCGAAGGCACGATCTTCTTCGTCTTGGCCGCGCTTGCCCCTAGGTGGCACTCGCGGCAACTGGCCAGATCGGGGATGAGAAGGTCGCTGGCCAGCTTCGAAGTGGTGGCCGCGTGGCACGAGGTGCACTTTTCCTTCTCGTGCGCCTCGTGGTTGAAATAGCCGCGGGTGAGGAAGCGATCGGGCAGGTTGACGGGGATGAGATCGGCCTGGCCGCTGGCGCTGCGCGTGGGCAGGTGGCACTCGGTGCAGATGCCGCCTTCGGACAGCGCGTTCGAAAGCCCGATATAGGCGCGCACCGGGCGCCCGAAATCGGCGGCATAGCCGCCCCCGCTGCCAAGCTGGCCCGGACGGCTGCGCCCCGGGGCGAGCGCCGGGCGCCGCCCGGTGCCGATCCGCGCCAAGTCTTCGGCGAGGTGCTTGATGTCGCCGTGGCGCAGCTTGGCAAAGCCGCCGGTCGCGGTGCGGCCCGAAACGAGGCTGTGGCAGGCCTCGCAGTCTTCTTCCATATCGACCTCGCCAAAGCCGATGCGATCGGCATTGAGGCTGTGGCAATCGCTGCATTCGAGCGGCTTGCCATATTGCGCAAGGCTCACCGCCATGCGCGCCGCCCCGCCGCGCGGGTTCATGTGCACGTCATGCGGGAACTTGAGCCCGCTGCGCTCGATCGGGCGGGTGTCAAGGCTGGCGCGCACTGGCCGGGCGGCGCCGAAGCTGGCGAAATAGAGCGGGCGGAACTGTGGGTGGGCCTTGCCAAAATCATGCGCATTGGCAAGCGCGGTGTCGGTCAGCCGGGTCTTGAGGGCGCGGTGGCAATCGGCGCAAAAGGCCTCGCTTGCGGGCTGCTGGCGCACTGCGCCCTCGTGCTCGCTGTGGCAGGCAACGCAGCCGAGCGGCCCTTCCTTGCCGAGGCTGGTGGCGATCCGCCACTGCAGCGCATCGCCGGCCGAAAGCGGCGGCATCCCCTGCGCAAGCCGCGGCATGCTGGCGTGATCGCCGATCTCCTCGTGGCAGGCGATGCAGGTTTCATCCTGCACGCTTTCAAACGCCTTGACGTGGCAGCTTTCGCAATTGTTGGCGAGGCTCTGGTGCTTCACTGACAGATCGCCACTGATCCAGGCCCGGTCAAACAGCACCTGGCCCGGCGTCATCCCCTCAGGATCGGGCTTGGCCGGGCTGCGCACCAGGTGGCTGGTCACGGGCACGGCCAGCAGCAAAAGCAGGATCGTGCCTGCGAAGATCCAGCTCATCGCCCGCTTGGAAGGCAGCACGCTGGCAAGCGCGAAGCTGCGCAGCACATCGCCCTTGCCTTCCTCGGCGGCGATCTGACGGATGGTGATCAGCACCCGCCCGTCGCTCTCCCGGCTGATCGCGAGCCGGGCCGCGCCAAGCGCGATCTCGCCCCCGGTGCGCGGATCGATCCGGGCCTCGGTCAGCATCCGCCCGTCAAGCCCGAATGCGAGCGTGCCCAGCGCGCGGGCGGCGAGCGTGCCGTCAGCCTGCCGGGAAAGGGCAACGTGGCGCTGCTCGACCGCTAGATCGGGCAGGTGAATGTCGCATTCGGCCGCGCGGCCCATGGTGAGGCTCTCCTGATCGAGCGTCCGCTCGCGGATCAGCTCGCGTCCCGCGGCGGTGAAGTCGATGGTGCGGATCAGGAAAGCCACGCGCGCGCTCCCTCACCAGTAATAGAACACGCTGATGACATGGGCGGTGAGCGCGGCGAGCAGCGCGAAGGTGAGCGGCACGTGGACGAACAGCCAGATCTCGAGCAGCGCCCGGATGCGCAGCGCCCCGCGGATCTGCGCCAGCTGTTCGCGCCGCTTCTCGAGCAGCGCGCGCACCCTTTCCGCCGCGCCGGGATCGGCGCTCGCCACCCGGTCGAGCCCCTTGAGGGCGCGTGCCGTGGCGCAGAAGGGATAGCTGCCGGTAATCCGCGCGAGCGGCCCGCCGGCAAAGGGATCCTGCTCCAGCGCGGCGATCACGAGGTCAGCCTCGGCCCGGCCCAGCGGCTGGGCAGCGGCTTCGAGCTGACGGTCAATCGCGCCGAGGGCCTCGAGCATCTGCGCCCGAGTCATCTCGCGGCGGTTGGCCGAAAGCGCCGGGGGCAAGGTGGCATAGGCGATCACCCCATAGATGCCGCTGGCGATCACCAGCAGCATCAGCACATAGGCGAGCGTGTGGACGTTCCAGCCGATCTGAAAGCCGGTGTGGAGCGTGCCGATCACGATCAGCGCAAGGCCCAGATAGACATGCGCGGAGGTCCAGGCCTTGAGGCTCCAGGCCCCGGGGGTGATCCGCCGCTTCCGCACCCCGAGGAGCGAGAGCCAGACGATCAGGGCAAGACCGATCGTGCCGAGCGTGTAGCCATACCACGAGCCGCCATTGGGGCGCGGTTCCTGATCGATCAGCGCATAGCCGATGATCGCAGCGGCGCTGAGGCCAAGCGCGATCCACAGCCAGCGAAAGCGGCGGTGCTTGAGGAAGCTGACATGATCCGAATCGCGCCGCCGCTCATCCTGCGAGAACCGGCCCGGGCCGGCCTGCGCCCTGCGCTGCTGCGCCGCGCTCGCCATTATTCGACATCCTCGGTGAGCTTGGTGAAGGTCAGGAACTTGTCCGGGCTGACGCGGATGGCCGCACCCGTGGGGCAGGCGCGCACACAGGCCGGGCCACCATCGATCCCGGAACACATGTCGCACTTGATCGCCTGCTTGGCCTTCTGCGCGCCCTCCTTCTCGGCGGCCTTCTTGCGCCAGGCATAGGGTGCCTCGCCCGGGCCGGGCCCCTTGCCGAACAGCATCCATTGGAGCAGGCTCGGCTTCTTCGGCGGCTTGGCGTCCATGCGGATCACGCCGTAGGGGCAGTTGCGCTGGCAATTGCCGCAGCCGATGCAGGTTTCATCGATGAACACCTCGCCGTCGGGCCCGCGCTTGATCGCGTTGGGCGGGCAATCGGCCATGCAATGCGGGTGCTCGCAGTGGCGGCAGCTGGTCGGCACGTGGAGATGGGCATAGGTGCGCCCGGCCTCGCGGTCGAGGCGCGAGAGGCCGTCATGGCTGTCGGCGCAGGCGCGCTCGCAATTGTCGCAGCCGATGCACAGCGTTTCGTCGATCAGCAGCACGTCGGTGGCTTCGCCAATGCCATTGTCGACGAGGAATTGCGCGGTCTCGGAATAGAGATCGACCGCGCTCGAGAAGCTGTCCTTGCGGCTCTCGATGAAGGCGTTGGTGGCGCGCCGGGCGGCCATGTCCCTGAGCGCGCGCTCGCGCAGCGCCGGGCGCTTGTCGAGCAAGGCAAGGAAGCCCTCGCCCGGCAGGCGGATCACCTCCGACTTGATCGCCGCCTTGACCGTGGCGGTGCGCGCCGACCCGTCGATCGCCGCCATCTCGCCGAAATAGCTGCCCGCAGGCAGATAGGAAAGGAACACCGGCCGCCCGCCGATCTGCTTCTCGACGATCATCGAGCCGCGGCGGATGATGAACACGTCCTTGTCGTCGGCGCCCTCGGCAATCACCACCTCGCCGGCGCGCTTCTCCTCCACCCGGGCCGCTGCGACCAGCGGGGCGACATCCTCGGGCGTCAGCCCCGATCCGAACATCTGCAGCAATTGCCGCTCGATCGAAATCTGCTCGATCGTCTTCTTCGCCGCCGGCACCTGCGACTGCAGCTTGAGTGCGGCGAGGCGCGAGATTTCGACCACGATCGTGTCTTCGGCCGCGCGGATCGTGGCGCCGCGGCGCCAGCCCGAGATGAGGCCGACCTCGCCGAAGATCGAGCCGGTCCCGATCGGCACGGTGATCGAGGGATCGGCCGGGTTGACCTCGACCGCGACCGAGCCGCTGGCGATGCCGAACAGCGAGGATCCGGGCGCGTTGCGTTCGAAGATTACCTCGCCCGCGCGGAAGAAGCGGACCTCGGAATCGAGCATGAATTCGCGCATCTGCAGCGGGTTCATGCCATTGAGGATCGAGACATTGGCGCGCAGGAACTCGAGCCATTCCTCGGTGCTGCGCTTGCCCGGGAGCTGCGCAAACTTGGCGGCGATGATTGGCTCGTCCGCGGGCTTCAGCGCGGTGTTGCCGTTGATGAACTCGATGACGTCATAGCCCTGGTTCATGCAGTGCTTGATCAGCGGATAGCCCGCCAGCGCCCCGATCACGAAGATGCCGGGGGCGGTCGATTCGAACACCGGCGAGAGTTTGGGAAAGGCGCCGCGATCCTCGCTGGTGAATTCGATCCCGCATTCCTCGACAAAGGCGCGCGGCGGGGCCGAGCCGATGCGCGCGATCACCCGGTCGCAGCGGATGCGCACTTCCCCGTCACGGGTGGCAAGCGTGATCCAGCCCGGCTCGATTGCCTTGGTTTCGGTTTCGAAGCGGATGGTAAGCTTGCCCGCCTCGTGATCGGCCAGCAGCGCCTTGACATTGGCGTCTTTGGCGGTGGGAAACTCGGTGCCGCGGTTGAGGATCGAGACGGTGTTGCGCTGCGCCGGGTCTTCGGCAAGGCCGCGCGCGTTCTCGATCCCGGCATCCCCGGTGCCGACCACGATGATGTGCTCATCGACATATTCGGCCGGATCGTCGAGCTGGTACTGCACATGCGGCAGATCGGCGCCGGGGCAGCGCATCCGGTTGGGGTTGCCCTGGGTGCCGATGGCGAGGATCACGTTCTCGGCCATCACCACCTCGCCATTGGTCAGCTCGATCGCATAGGGCGGGGCGTGGCGCTGGATTTCCTTCACGCTCTTGCTGCCATCGCGCGCGCGGGTGACGATCTGCTGCACGCTGCCGGGGATCGGATCGCCGGTGCCACGGATCGCCTTGACTTCGGCGAGGAACTTGACGTTGACGGCAAATTCGCTGACCGGCCCCTCGTGGCGCGGCACGCTGTCGCTTTCGACCCTGAGCTGGCGATTCCAGATGCCGAGGATGGTCTCGCGCTTGCCCGCCTCGAATGCGATGTCCGACCGCAACACCAGGTTGGCGGGCGTGGCCATCACGTGCTTGCCCTTCTGGTACTTGAAGATGGTATCGGAGAGGTGATCGGTCTTTTCGAGGAGCACGTGGCTCATGCCGAGCGTGGCCGCACGCGCCGCCGCGCTGATGCCGGCGGGGCCCGATCCGATGATGGCAACCTTGTACATCCCGGCCAACTATCCTTCCCCCCCTCGGATAGATCGCTCTATGGGCCCTACCATAATGAAAACCGTCCCCGATGCCAGCGCGAATTGCCGCCGCTGGGCGAGGATGCTAGCGGGATGGCGATGGCAGGGGCGATGATGGACAACACAGGCAAGGGGCCTGCGGGCGGGGGCGGATCGACACGGGCAGGCTGGCTGCTTTTGGGCGGGGCGCTGGTGCTGGCGGCCGGCTCGATCGGGTTCAACCTCATGGGGCGGGACAGCGTCGCGCCGGTGGCCGCCGAGGGCACGGGTGCGCCGAGCATCGACCAGCTGCGCGCCGCGGCCGAGGCGGCCAAGGACGATGCCCGGCCCTGGACCGAGCTGGCCTATGCCTATTTCCAGGAGAGCCGTTTCGACGAGGCGGCGGCGGCCTATCGCCGCGCGGTCGATATCGATCCCGAGGCCGCGGTGCTGTGGTCGGCGCTGGGCGAGGCGCTGGTGATGGGATCGAAGCGCGATCCGCTGCCGGCCGAAGCGCTCCTGGCCTTCGAGAAGGCGCTGGCGCTCGATCCGCAGGACCCGCGCGCGCGCTATTTCCTCGCCGCCAAGAAGGACCTCGACAAGGATCACGAGGGCGCCATCGCCGATTGGCTGGCGCTGCTGGCCGATACGCCCCCGGGCGCGCCGTGGGAGGCCGATCTGGTGCGCACCATCGAGCAGGTTGGCCAGATCAACAAGATCGACGTCGCCCCGCGCATCGCCAAGGCGCAAGGGGCGCGCAAGCCGGCGCTGCTGGCCCCCGGCTCGGGCAGCGTCGCGGGCGAGGCCGCCTCGCCCAACGTGCGCGGGCCGAGCGCGGCGGAAGTCGCCGCGGCGAGCCGGATGAAGCCTTCCGAACAGCGCCAGATGGCCGAGGGAATGGTTGCCCAGCTTGAGGAGCGCCTGAAAAGCCAGCCGAAAAACCTCGATGGCTGGGTGATGCTGATGCGCAGCCGCATGACGCTGGGCGAACCGGCCAAGGCGAGGGCCGCGCTCGAGGCGGCGATCAGGGCCAATCCGGGCGAGGCTGCCGAACTGCGGCGGCAGGCGCAGGCGCTCGGGGTTGAGTAGGCGCGGCCCATTCGCCGCGACCGCACTGCTTGTCATGGCCCATTTCGGGCAATCGCCCATTGTCCGCCGACCATTATCACGATTATGCTGTTGCTGGTTGGACGGGCTAAGCTCAGGACTCATCGCCGCAACCGTCATCTTCTGGCTATCGCAATGACTCCTGACCTAATCCTTGTTTGCCGCTTGCGTTGCCCTGACTGCGGGTTCGAAAAGGACGAGGAGATGCCAACCGATGCATGTTGGTTCTTTTATCAATGCGACGGTTGCGGCACGCGACTGAAGCCACTTGCTGGCGACTGCTGCGTGTTCTGTTCGTTCGGGACAGTGCCATGCCCGCCAGTCCAGCAAGGCCGTTGTTGCCAAAGTTGACTGCGCCTGGCGCAGCGAGCAGCCGGCTTGGCATTGTCCGCAACGGGGTCGTTTGCCGCATGGCAGCTTTCGCCTCCTCTGCTTCGATAACGGACAGCAGCGCCCCGTTTCCTAGACACGCTTGCAGCGCTAACCTGCGCGCCAGACCGTTCTTCCCAATCGTTATTGCCCCGGCCCCGCGCCCCTGTCCGTCCGCTTGACGCAGGTGGCCTCAACCGTCCCGAAAACAACCAAGGACCCGAAGGCACCCAAACAGGTTGTCCGCCTTGGCGGCTTTGGCCGCAGATGAAAAACCCCCGTGCCCGGGTGGCAACGGGGGCCTTGTCAGCTGCCATGGCGGGTGAGGCTTACACCACCCCGAAGGCCAGCATCGCGTCGGCAACCTTCTTGAAGCCGGCGATGTTCGCGCCTTTCACATAGTCGATATAGCCGCCGCCCTGATCGCCATAGCGGATGCAGGAATCGTGGATGCCCTTCATGATGTCCTTGAGCATCTGCTGGAGTTCCTCCTCCTTCCACGAGCGGCGCTCGGAGTTCTGGCTCATCTCGAGGCCCGAGACCGCCACCCCGCCCGCGTTCGAGGCCTTCCCCGGCGCGTAGAGGATCTTCGCTGCCTTGAAGGCGTGCACCCCGTCAAGATCGGTCGGCATGTTGGCGCCTTCGGACACCGCCTTGCAGCCATTGGCGATGAGGGTCTTGGCATCCTCGCCCAAAAGCTCGTTTTGCGTGGCGCAGGGCAGGGCGACATCGCAAGGCACGCCCCAGGGGGTCTTGCCGGGGTGGAAGGTGGCGCCGGGGAAAGCCTCGACATATTCCTCGATCCGCCCGCGGCGGTGGGTCTTGTGGGTCTTGACCCAATCGATCTTTTCCTGGGTGATGCCATCAGGATCGTGAATGAAGCCGCCCGAATCCGAAAGGGTCAGCACCTTGCCGCCCAGCTGCACGATCTTCTCTGCCGCGTGGGTGGCGACATTGCCCGAGCCCGAGATCACCGCGGTCTTGCCCGCGACGCTCTCGCCCTTGGTCGCCAGCATGTTCTCGAGGAAATAGACCGCGCCATAGCCTGTTGCCTCGGTGCGGATCAGCGAGCCGCCCCATTCCAGCCCCTTGCCGGTGAGCACACCGTTCCAGTGGTTGGTGATGCGCTTGTACTGGCCGAACATGAAGCCGATCTCGCGCCCGCCCACGCCGATATCGCCCGCCGGCACGTCCACATCAGGACCGATATGGCGGTAAAGCTCGGTCATGAAGGACTGACAGAAGCGCATGATCTCGCGCACGCTCTTGCCCTTGGGGTTGAAGTTGGAGCCGCCCTTGCCCCCGCCCATGGGCAGGCCGGTCAATGCATTCTTGAAGGTCTGCTCGAAGGCAAGGAACTTGAGCACGCTTTCATTGACCGAAGGGTGAAAGCGGATGCCGCCCTTGTAGGGGCCGATGGCGTTGTTGTTCTGCACCCGCCAGCCGCGCTGGACGCGGATATTGCCGTTGTCATCTTCCCAGCACACCCGGAAGGAGACCACCCGGTCCGGCTCGGCAATGCGGCGCAGGATCTGCTGGGCGTGGTATTCTTCCTTGTCCTGGATGAAGTCGAAGATGTCCTCTGCCACCTCCTGCACCGCCTGGACGAATTCGGGCTGGTGCGGATTGCGCTTCTTCACGCCCTCCATGAAGCCATTGAGGTCGACGTGATCGGTGACTGCCATGATGTTTCCCCCCAAGATTACGCCTAGTCGGTGTATGCGCCCGATAGAGACACCGCTTGTCTGTTTGCGGCATTTTATCGGTGCAAAGCCCCCCGCTGGCAAGGATGATCGGGGCGGTGCGGGAGAGCGTCAGATCGCGGCGCTGAAGCGCTTGGGCGCATCCTGGCGATAGACGTCGAACAGCGCGGCGATGACGCGGGCATAGGGCAGGCCCGCGGGCAGGATGGCAAGGCGGGTGCCCGACAGCTGGGCGAGGCCGGCGGCGATGAAGGGGGCAAGGCGCGGCTGCACCTCGGCCATGAGGCAGGGGGCAAGCGCGGCCTCACCGTAGCACAGCAACATCTCGATCACCTCCCCCCTCAGGCGATCTTCGGCCGAGCGGACAATGCCTTGGCTCGCCGACAGGCGCCCCTCGGCGCTCAGCTGGCGATAGCGCCCGGTGTGCTTCTCGTTCTGCGCGATCAGCGCCGGAAAGCAGCTGATCGCGCTGGCCCCGAGGCCAAGCAGGACCTCGGCCGGATCGTCGGTAAAGCCCTGAAAATTGCGCCGCAGCCGCCCAGCCCGCGCGGCGCGGGCGAGCGGATCGTGGGGCAGGGCAAAGTGATCAAAGCCGATCGGCTCATAGCCCGCGCCGATCAGAAAGCCATGGGCCTCAGCGGCCATGGCGAAACGCACCTCGGCCCCTGGCAGAGCCTCGGCCGGGATCAGCCGCTGGCGCGGCACCAGGTGCGGCACATGGGCATAGCCGAACACGGCCAGCCGATCCGCCCCCAGCCTCACCGCCTGGGTGAGCGTATCGGCAAGATCGCCGAGCGACTGGTGCGGCAGGCCATACATCAGATCGAAATTGAGCGACTGCACCCCGGCACGGCGCAGCATCTCGGTGGCGCGCGCGATCATCCCCAAGGGCTGCACCCGCCCGATCGCCTGCTGGCAATGGGGCGCAAGGGTCTGCACCCCGAGGCTCGCCCGGGCAAAGCCGACCGCTCCGATCGCCCGGCCCCAATCGGAGGTGAGGCTGCGCGGGTCGATCTCGATCGACCAGTCGGGGGCATGGAGCGGGAAATGGGCATGAAGCGCATCGACGAGCGCGATGAGTTCGACCGGAAGGATGGCATTGGGGCTGCCCCCGCCAAAGGCGATGCGCCGCACCCTTGCCCCCGCAGGCAGCAGGCTGGCGAGAGTCGCCAGTTCCTGGTGCAGCGCGGCGAGATAGCTTTCGACGCGCGCGCGGCGTCCGGCCGCACTGGTGTTGCAGCCGCAATAGTGACAGATCGCCTCGCAAAAGGGGATGTGGAGGTAGAGCGAGATGTCGCCATCGGCCCGGGCAATCGCGCGCTCGATGCTGCCCGGCGCCAATGGGCCGAAATCTGCGGCGGTGGGATAGCTGGTATAGCGCGGCACCGCGCGGGCGATGAGTTCGGGGTGATAGGGCCACATGGCGCCCATCAAGCAGGGCGGCGCTCAGCTGTCCTTGCGCTGGATCAATTTGGCGGCGCGTTCGCCCGCGCGGCAGGTGCCGGCGTGGCAGCCCTTGGGAGGGCAGGGGCGATCCTGCGCCGGGGCCTCATCGCCGAGTGGCAGGGTGATGGTGCCGCCGTTGCACAGCCGCGCGGTGATCGCGGCGCGCGGGGCGGGCAGGGGGCCAAGCATCACCGGCACCAGCGCCGCCAGCGCCAGACCCAGCGCCGGGGGGATCATGCGCCCGTCTCCTCATCCTCGATGAGGATGCGCGCGGCCGCCCCGTCGAGATCCTCATACTGCCCATCGCGCAGCGACCAGAGGAAGGCGGCCAGCCCAGCCAGCCCCATGCCGAGCGCGATCGGGATGAGGAAGGCAAGCCCGGTCATCCCTGCGCGCTCCGGGCAAGGCGCAGGGAATTGGCGATCACCACCAGCGAGCTGGCCGACATGGCAATCGCGGCAATGAGCGGGGTGACGAGCCCGGCGAGCGCCAGCGGCACGGCGAGGAGGTTGTAGCCGATGGCAAAGGCGAAGTTCTGGCGCACGATCCGCATCGTCCGGCGCGCGATCTTGACCGCGTGCACCACCGGCATCAGCGCCTCGCCGAGGAACACCGCGTCCGCCGCCTGGCGGCTGGCGTCCGAGGCGGTGCCGGGCGCGATCGCGGCATGGGCGGCGGCGAGCGCCGGGCCATCATTGAGACCATCGCCCACCATCAGCGGGCGGTGGCCGCTGGCCTTGAGCGCCTCGAGCGCGGCGAGCTTGGCCTTGGGGCTGGCCTCGGCCTCGGCCTCGAGCCCGAGCGCGGCGGCGAGCGCGGCGACCGGGCCGGCACGGTCGCCCGAGAGCAGGCGCGGCGCGAGGCCCTCGCGCCGCAGCGCGGCGAGCGCCTCGGCCGCATCGGGCCGTAGCGGATCGGTGAAGGTGATGGTGTGCCGCCGGGCGCCGATGCAAAGGCTCGCGGCAAGCTCGGCGCTCTCACCTTGCGCGCGTTCGAGCGCGACCGGCACCCCTTGCCAGCGTCCGGCGAGCCCGGTGCCGCCGGTCTCGACGATCTCTTCAACCGCCGCCGGGGTCACGCCTGCGCGCCGCAGGCTTTCGGCAAGGCCGCGGCTCAGCGGATGGCGGCTCGCCTGGGCAAGGCCCAGCGCCACCGCCCGCGCTTCGGGATCGAGCGCGCCGATCTCGGCCCGCGGGGTGCCAAGCGTGAGCGTGCCGGTCTTGTCGAGCACCGCCACGTCGCATTCGGCCAGGCGCTCGAGCGCGCTGCCATCCTTGATCAGCACCCCGCGCCTCATCAGCGCGCCGGCCGCCACCACCTGGGCTGCCGGAACCGCAAGCCCCATGGCGCAGGGGCAGGTGATGATCAGCACCGCAATCGCGATGGTGAGCGCCTGGTGCCAGCCCGCCCCGGCGAGCATCCATCCAACAAGGGCGAGCGCGGCAAGGCTGTGCACCGCCGGGGCATAGAGGCGGCTCGCCCGATCAGCGATGCGGACATAGCGGCTGCGCGCCTGCCCGGCCTCGTCCATCAGCCGGGCGATCTCGGCAAGGGCGGTGTCTTCGGCCACGTGGGTGAGGCGCACGCGCAGGGGCGCGCCAAGGTTGATCGCCCCAGCGTGCACGGCGCTGCCCGGCCCCACCGGCTCGGGCCTGCTTTCGCCGGTGAGCATGGCATTGTCGAGCGTGCTGGTGCCCGCGATCACCTCGCCATCGGCGGCCAGCGCCTCGCCCGCGGCGAGCAGCACCAGCATCCCCGGCTCAAGCTCGCTGGCATCGAGGCGCCGGGTGCTGCCATCCGGGCCGATAACGCTGGCGCTTTTGCCCATGCGCGAGAGCAGGGCGCCGATCCCGGCGCGGGTGCGCGCGCGCATCATCGCATCGAGCGCGCGCCCGGCGAGCAGGAAAAACAGCAGCATCACCGCGCTTTCAAAATAGGCGTGGCCGCCGCCGGTGATGGTCTCGTAGAGGCTGAGGCCGCTTGCGAGGATCACCCCGATCGAAATCGGCACATCCATGTTGGTGCGCCGGTGCGACAGCGCTGCCCAAGCACTGGCAAAGAAGGGCTGCCCGGCATAGGCGATCACCGGCAGGGCGATGAGCGCCGAGAGCCAGTGGAACAGCGCCCGCGTGGCGCCATCGGCCCCGGCCCAGATGCTGACCGAAAGCAGCATCACATTCATCATGCCAAAGCCCGCCACCCCAAGCGCGCGCAGCAACCGTCGCTGTTCGGCCGCGTCGTGCGAGAGCGGGTTGTCGCTGATCGGCTGGGCCTCAAAGCCGAGGCTGACGAGGGCCGCCGCAAGGGCATCCGGCCCGAGCGCGGGATCGTGGCGGATCGCGACCTGGCGTGTGGAAAGATTGGCGCGTGCCGCGTGGATGCCGGGGGTGCGCGGCAATTCACGCTCGATCTTGCCGATGCACCCGGCGCACTTGATCCCCGGCACGGCAAGGCGGGTGGTGCAGCTGGCGGCCGCGTCCGCAGCGGTGCTGAAGGTGGCGGCGGGGGCGTTCATGAGAGCTCGCTCTGCCCGGCCCATTGCTGGCCTTGCGCGCGGATCGCGAGGCGCACCCGCCAGCGCCCCGGGGCCAGCGCTTGGGTCGAGCGCCAGCGCCCATCGCCCAGCGGCACAAAGGCAAGCTGCGTGGTCTTGCGCGGGCCGAGCGGGCGCTCGGCTTCGGCAGTGATCGCGGCGCTTTCGGGCACGCGGGGCGCCGTGATTTCCACCCGCCCGCCCGCGCCGCGGCGCACCTCCACCTGCCAGCCCAGCGCCGCAGTGGCCTTGGCCCGGGTGAGCCAAGCGTTGTAGTTCTGGCTGGCGGCATAGGAATTATCGACCACGGTGCCGTGAAAGCTGCCGATCGCCAGGCTGGCCATCAGCAGGTTGACCGCGATCACCACGGCAAAGCCGCCGCTCAGCACCAAGGCCATGTGCTTGCCGGTGAAGGCCCTGTGGTTTGCCATCATTCGCTCCCCGGCGTGGTGAAGGTGGTCGCCGCCTCGTCGCGCTCGCGCTGTTCATCAAGGCTGGTGAGGCGGAAGGCAAAGGACCCGGCGCTGGTGCCGGGCGGCACGGTGACATAGGCGCGCACCAGCCGGGTGGCATTGGCAGGCACGGCGAGGATCTGCCTCGGCGCGGCCTGATCGCGGGGGATGCCATCGGTCCACATCACCGCGCCATCCGCAAGGCCGGCAAGCGCGACCTCCATCTGCCGCGGGCGCGCTTCCATGTTGCGCAGGCGCAGGGTGTAGGCGTTGCGCACCGAGCCGTCCTTCATCAGCATGTAGGGCGGGTTGCGATCGGGCGAGACGGTAAGATCGGTGTGGCTGCGGGTGCCGAGCGCGAACAGCAGGCCAGCCCCGATCCCGGCCCAGATGGTGAAATAGATGAGCGTGCGCGGGCGCAGCAGCGCCTTCCACGCGGGCATGGGCGCAGCGCCGGCGGCTTCGGCCTTGCACTGTTCGAGCGTGGCATAGTCGATGAGCCCGCGCGGGCGTCCGATCTCCTTCATCACCTTGTCGCAGGCATCGATGCACAGCGCGCAGGTGATGCAGCCGATCTGCTGGCCCTGGCGGATGTCCACCCCCGTGGGGCAGACGGAAACGCACAGGTTGCAATCGATGCAGTCGCCAAATTGGCCGGGGTTCTTCGCCGCCTTCTTGAGGCTGCCGCGCGGTTCGCCGCGCCAGTGCTTGTAGGTGACGATCAGCGATTTTTCATCGAGCATCGCGGTCTGGATGCGCGGCCAGGGGCACATGTAGATGCACACCTGTTCGCGCATGAAGCCGCCCAGCCAGAAGGTGGTGCCGGTGAGGATCGCCACCGTGGCATAGGCCACCGGCGCCGCTTCACCATTGATGAAGGCGCGCGCCAGCGTGGGGGCATCGGCAAAATAGAGGATCCACGCCCCGCCGGTGAGCAGGCTGATGACAAGATAGACGCTCCACTTGGCGCTGCGCCGGGCGATCTTGGCCGCGCTCCACGGGGCCTTGTCGAGCCGCATCCGCGCGTTGCGATCGCCATCGAAGAGGCGGTCGATGTGCTGGAACAGATCGGTCCACACGGTCTGCGGGCAGGCATAGCCGCACCAGGCCCGCCCCACCGCCGAGGTGACGAGGAACAGGCCGATCCCGGCCATGATCAGCAGCCCGGCGACGAAATAGAACTCGTGCGGCCAGATCTCGATATCGAACATGTAGAAGCGCCGGTGGGCAAGATCGATCAGCACCGCCTGATCGGGCGCATAGGGGCCGCGATCCCAGCGGATCCAGGGGGTGACGTAATAGATCGTCAGCGTCACCAGCATCACCAGCCACTTGAAGCGGCGAAACGGCCCATCGATGCGCTTGTTGTGGACGGTCTTGCCCTTTTCATAGAGCGCGCTGCCCATGAAGCCGACCTCGACCTCTCCGTCAGCGCCGGGCGCGGCAGATGGGCCGAGCGCGCCCGCCCAGTCCCTTTTTGGGGGTGTGGGTTTGCCCTGCCCGGCAGGCTGGGCGGACGGGGCGGGGCGGGCGATCTCGTCGGCTTCAGCCATCGGGGTTGGCCTTCTTGGCAGGGGTGTCGGCCGCGGCGCTGGTGGCCGTGGCAGGGCTGGCAGCCGGGGCCTGCTGGCCGCCGCCGCGCGAGTGGACATAGGCGGCGAGCATCTTGATCGTCACCGGATCGAGCCGCCCCTGCCAGGCCGGCATCACCCCGTGGCGCGGGCCGAGGATCTGCTGGCGCACCGCCGACTCGCTGCTGCCGTAGAGCCAGATCGCATCATTGAGCGCGGGCGCGCCCATCGCCGGGTTGCCCTCGCCGCCAGCGCCGTGGCAGGCAGCGCAGTTGTCGGCAAAGATCTGCGCGCCCGCCGGGCTGGGCCTGGCCTTGCCCGAGAGCGAAAGCACGTGCCGCGCCACCGCGCGCACCTGCCCGGCATCGAGCACTCCGGCAAAGGCCGGCATGAAGTTGACCCTTGTGGCCTCATCGGCTTCCCAGCGGATGCCGTGGGTGATGGTATATTCGATCTCGGGCAGGGTGCCGCCCCAGATCCAGTCATCATCATTGAGGTTGGGATAGCCGTGTTCCTGGTATCCCGCCGCGCCCGCGCCATGGCACTGGACGCAATTGACCTTGAAGGCCGCCGCCCCGCCGGCAATCGCGGCCTGCATCAGTTCGGGGCGTGCCGGCAGCGCCTCGATCGGGATTGCGGCAATCTGCTGGAAGGTGCCCTGACGTGCGGCGTCCGCGGCAGAAAGTTCCTTGGCGAGCGCACCGCGGCTCGACCAGCCGAGCGTGCCCGCGGTGGCGCGGTCGATCAGCGGCCAGGCCGGATAGAGCACCACATAGACAAGGCTGAAGAGAATCGTGGCGTAGAAGGTCCACAGCCACCAGCGCGGCAGCGGGGTGTTGAGCTCCTCGATCCCGTCCCATTCATGCCCGACGAATTCGGTCCCGGTGGGCGCGTCAATCCGCTTGTTGGCCATGGTTTTCATCCTTGAAAATCAGATTCTTCGCTGCGTCCACGTGGGCCTTCGCGCCGGGGCGGAAGGGCCATAGGCACAAGGCCAGATAGAGCGCCACCATCGCGGCAAGGCCGTAGCTGTCGGCAAAGTGGCGCAAGGTTTCGTAAAGGCTCACCGGCCCTGCTCCTTGCTGAGGACTTCCTGCGCGGCGGCGCTGTTCACATCGACCAGCGTGCCCAGCATCTGGAGATAGGCGACGAGCGCATCCATCTCGGTCACGCGCGCCGGATCGCCATCGAAGTCGCGGATCTGCGCCTTGGGATAGCGGGCGGCGAGGTCTCCGGCATCGGCCTCGGGATCGGCCTGGGCCATGAGATCGGCCTCGGCCCTTTCGATATCGGCATCGCTGTAAGGCACGCCAAGCCGCCGCAGGGTTTTGAGATTGGCGGCCACATCGGCCACCTTGAGCGCGGTTTCGGCGAGGAAGCGGTAGGAGGGCATGATGCTCTCGGGCACCACCGAGCGCGGGTCCTTCAAGTGCTGGACGTGCCAGGCATCCGAATAGCGCCCGCCCACCCGGGCCAGATCAGGCCCGGTGCGCTTTGATCCCCACTGGAAGGGGTGATCATACATCGATTCCGCCGCGAGGCTGTAATGGCCGTAGCGTTCGACCTCGTCGCGGAAGGGGCGGATCATCTGGCTGTGGCAGACATAG
Organism: Erythrobacter cryptus; assembly: GCA_046297575.1. Lineage (GTDB taxonomy): Bacteria > Pseudomonadota > Alphaproteobacteria > Sphingomonadales > Sphingomonadaceae > Erythrobacter > Erythrobacter cryptus_A. The sequence goes on along the minus strand of JBKBHR010000016.1, from coordinate 7,607 downwards.
CAGCCTTCGCGGATGTAGATGTCGCGCCCGGCCAGTTCGAGCGGGCTGTAGGGGCGCACCCCTTCAACCTTCTCGATGGTGTTGTCGATCCAGAACAGCGGGGCGATCTCGACGATCCCGCCCACCGCCACCACCAGAAGCGTGACGACGGAGAGCAGGGTGATGTTCTTCTCGAGCTTCTTGTGGCTTTCGAACACCTGGGAGTGAGGGGCATTCTTGGACATGGTGGCGTTCCTTTGCGCCCGAGCCTATTCGGCGGGCTCGGCGGCAGGTTGGGGCAGGAGCGGGCGGTCGGCGGCGGCATCGTGCGCCGTCTCGCCGAGCGGCGCCTCTTGGCGCTGGCGCCCGGCGATGGTCATGGCGAGGTTGAAGGCCATGATCCCGGCGCCGGCGAGGTAGAGCAGCCCGCCCACCATGCGCAGCACATACATGGGGTGAAGCGCGGCGACGGTATCGACGAAGCTGTTCACCAGGTAGCCATCGGCGCCATATTCGCGCCACATCAGGCCCTGGGTGATCCCCGCCACCCACATGCTGGCGGCGTAGAAGACGATTCCCAAGGTGGCGAGCCAGAAGTGCCAGTTGATCATCCGCAAGCTGTAGAGCCGCGCCTGCCCCCACAGCCGCGGGGTGAGGTAATAGAGGCAGGCAAAGGTGATCATCCCGTTCCAGCCGAGCGCGCCGGAATGGACATGGCCGATGGTCCAGTCGGTGTAGTGCGACAGGGAGTTGACCGCCTTGATCGAGAGCATCGGCCCTTCGAAAGTGCTCATCCCGTAGAAGGCGAGCGCGAGCACCATCATGCGGATGATCGGATCGGTGCGCACCTTGTCCCAGGCGCCGTTGAGCGTCATCAGCCCGTTGATCATGCCCCCCCAGCTCGGCATCCACAGCATGATCGAGAACACCATGCCGAGCGTCTGCGCCCAATCGGGGAGAGCCGTGTAGTGGAGGTGATGCGGCCCGGCCCAGATGTAGAGGAAGATCAGGCTCCAGAAGTGGATGATCGAGAGGCGATAGGAATAGACCGGGCGCCCCGCCTGCTTGGGCACGAAGTAATACATCATCGCAAGGAAGCCGGCGGTGAGGAAGAAGCCCACCGCATTGTGGCCATACCACCATTGGGTCAGCGCATCCTGCACCCCGGCAAAGGCGGAATAGCTCTTTGCGCCCAAAAGGCTCACCGGCAGCGCGAGGTTGTTGACCACGTGCAGCATGGCGATGGTGATGATGAAGGCGAGGTAGAACCAGTTGGCGACGTAGATATGCGGTTCATGGCGCCTCAGAATCGTGGCGACATAGACCGCCAGATAGGCGACCCACACGATCGTGAGCCACAGATCGACATACCATTCGGGCTCGGCATATTCCCTCGATTGGGTGATGCCCAGCAGATAGCCGGTGGCCGCGAGCACGATGAACAGCTGGTAACCCCAGAAGACGAAGCGCGCGAGGCCGGGAAGCGCCAGCGTGGTGCGGCAGGTACGCTGCACCACGTAGAAGCTCGTCGCCAGCAAGGCATTGCCGCCAAAGGCAAAGATCACCGCGCTGGTGTGCAGGGGGCGCAGCCGCCCGAAATTGAGATAGGGTTCAAGGTTGAGAGCGGGGAAGGCGAGCTGCGCGGCGATCACCACCCCCACCAAAAGGCCGGCAAGCCCCCAGAACATGGTGGCGATCACCCCCCAGCGCACCACGTCATCATCATAGCGCGAAGGCCCCGGGGGCATGCGAAAGATGCTCTGCGCGCGCGCCAGCGGATCATAGGTGCCCAGCGTGGCCATGATCAGCACCCCGGCAACCAGCGCCACGATGCCTGCGTGGATGGCAAAGCCCCGATCCTGCGTGAGCGCGATGGCAATGATCGCTGCGAGCAGGACCGCCGCCCATGCCCCCAGCCGCTTGACGACTGTTTCCATGTTGATGTCATCCCTTCCGTCGGCGCGCAGGCTTAGCGCGCCTTGCTGATCCCTGTTGTTGATCCAGATCAAAAATCGGCAGTTTCCGGGCCTTGCCCCGCGCTTGGCGCCGCGCGCCCGGCGAGCCGGGCGAGCGCGGCAACATCGGCAAGGCACACCTTGGCGCGCCCCTCGGTCGCCACCAGGCCCGCCTCGCGCAGCTCGGTGAACTGGCGGCTCACCGTCTCGATGGTGAGGCCCAAGGCATCGCCGATGTCGCGGCGGCTCATCGGCAAGGTGAAGCAGCACGCCCCGGCTCTGCAGCCAGCGAGGCGATCGGCCATGGTGACGAGGAAATCGGCGATCCGCGCCGCGGCCGACTTGTGCCCCATCTGCATCATCCGCGTGCGGCTGCGGTGCAGCGCCTGGAGCGCGCGGGAAAGCACCGCGCGCAGCACCGCCGGGTCTTCCTGGGCAATGTCGAGGAAGCGCTCGGCCGGAAAGACGATGAGCTCGCACGCACTGAGGGCGACAAGGCAGAGCGGGCCGGCCGGGGCGCCGCCCTCGCAGCGCAGAAGCGCGACGAGATCGCCGGCAAAGTGGAAGGCGAGCACTTGCCCGCCGGGCATGGGCGAGGCCGCGGGGCGCTCAGCTGTCAGGGCCACCAGCTTGGCCGCGCCGCTGGCAAGGAACACCAGCCGATCGGTCTCCCGATCGCAGCCGAGCCGCTCGCCGCGGGCAAGCGCGACGCGCGTGCCAATCGCGCACAGCCGCGCCGCCACCGCGCTTGCCTGCGCTTCGGGGGGCAGGGCTTCGCAGAAGGCACCGAATCCGGCCTGCGCTGCAAGGGGGCTGATGCTCGCCATGATCGGCGCCCATGGCGCATGCGGGCGCGCCGGTCTTTGACCCGGATCAATGAGCGCGGCCGCGCGCCAAGGCTATCGGCCGGGCCACAGGCAGCAAACACCCTGGGCCGCGACGGGCGGCCGCTGCTGCCCAAAGAGGATGGACGAATGAAGACCCTGCTGATGATTGGCGGCGCGGCCCTGGCGCTCGCCGCCACCCCGGCGCTCGCCCAGAACCCGGATGAGGGGCGCGCCGGCGATATCCAGATCAAGCTGCTCGGCACCGCGGTGCTGCCCGATGGCAAGATCACCGACATCAATGTCAACGTGCCCGGCCTTCCGGCCACCACCCAGACCAAGGCCGATGACAATGTCGTGCCGACGCTCGCGGTCGAATATTTCTTCACCGACAATGTCTCGATCGAGACCATCGCCGGGGTGACCCAGCACGATGTCACCGCCACCGCCGGCCTGCCGCGCGGGGCCGAGCTGGTCTCTGACGCGCTGCTGCTGCCGGCAACGGTGACGGCCAAGGTTCACTTCGATCTCGGCGCGGCGAAGCCCTATCTCGGCGCCGGGGCGGCGTGGTTCATCTGGCTCAAGGACAAGCCCGGCGCGGCGACCTTGCCGCTTGGCGTCACCGATACCGACCTGTCGGATGAGCTGGGCGCGGTGCTCCAGGCCGGAATCGATGTGCCGGTGGGGGACAAGGGGCTTGGCCTCAGCCTCGATGTGAAGCGCTATTTCATCGACACCACCGCGCGCTGGCGGGTCGGCAACACGCTTGCGATCGAGACCGAGCACAAGCTTGATCCCTGGGTGATCAGCGCCGGTCTGGCCTGGCGCTTCTGAGGCGCGGCTCGGCGCTTCCTGCAACCCCGCTGGCCCCATGGCTGGCGGGGTTTGCCTGCGCTTTGTAAGACCTTTGTCTGACTGCGCCTTGCGTGTAGCACGGGTTAAGGCAGGGCAGGAACAAGGGAGAGTCGAGATGATCCATGCCGTCGAGCGGCCCCGGGCCAGCGTCCCCACCCATTGCACCGCCGAGCAATATGCGGCGATGTATCGCGCCTCGCTCGACAATCCGGATGCCTTCTGGCTCGAACAGGCGCGGCGGCTCGATTGGGTGCGCCAGCCCAGCCGCGCCGGCGAGTGGTCCTACGATCCGGTGGCCATTCAATGGTTTGCTGATGGTCAATTGAACCTGTGCCACAATGCGGTTGATCGCCACCTGCCCCATGATGCGGATCGCACCGCGCTGATCTTCGAGCCGGACGATCCGGCCGCGCCCACCCGGCGCCTTTCCTATGGCGAATTGCACCGCGAGGTGGTGCGGATGGCCAATGCGCTCAAGGCCCTGGGCGTCAAGCGCGGTGATCGGGTGACGATCTACCTGCCGATGATCCTTGAAGGCGTGGTCGCCATGCTCGCCTGCGCTCGGCTCGGCGCGATTCACTCGGTGGTGTTCGGCGGCTTTTCGCCCGAGGCGCTGGCCGGGCGGATCGCCGATTGCGCCAGCCGCTTCCTCATCACCGCGGATGAGGGCCTGCGCGGGGGCAAGCGCGTGCCGCTCAAGGCCAATGTCGATGCCGCGCTCGCGCATGAGGGGATCGCGGTTGATGGGGTGCTGGTGGTGCGCCACACCGGGGGCGCGATCACCATGGTCGAAGGGCGCGATCACTGGCTTGAGGCCCTTGTCAGCGACGCGGATTGCCCCTGCGAAGTGATGGATGCGGAAGACCCGCTGTTCATCCTCTATACCAGCGGCTCCACCGGCAAGCCCAAGGGTGTGCTTCACACCACCGGCGGCTATGGCGTGTGGACGGCGACGACCTTCCACTACATCTTCGATTACCAGCCGGGCGAAGTGTTCTGGTGCACCGCCGATATCGGCTGGGTGACGGGCCATTCCTATGTTGTCTATGGGCCGCTGATGAATGGCGCCACGGTGGTGGTGTTCGAAGGCGTGCCCAACTATCCCGATCACGGCCGCTTCTGGGATGTGGTGGACAAGCACCAGGTCAATATCCTCTACACTGCCCCCACTGCGATCCGCGCGCTGATGCGCGAGGGCGATCATCACGTCACCAGCCGCAGCCGCGCCTCGCTGCGCCTGCTCGGGAGCGTCGGCGAGCCGATCAACCCCGAAGCCTGGCGCTGGTATTTCGACGTGGTGGGCGAGGGCCGCTGCCCGGTGATCGACACCTGGTGGCAGACCGAAACCGGCGGCTGCATGATCACCACCCTGCCCGGCGCGCACGACATGAAGCCGGGGAGCGCCGGCCTGCCCTTCTTCGGCGTGCGCCCGCAGCTGGTCGATAACGACGGCGGGGTGCTTGAGGGCGCGGCCTCGGGCAACCTGTGCATCACTCATTCATGGCCCGGCCAGGCGCGCACCGTCTATGGCGATCATGCGCGCTTCGAGCAGACCTATTTCAGCACCTACCGCGGCAAATATTTCACCGGGGATGGCTGCCGCCGCGACGAGGATGGCTATTACTGGATCACCGGGCGGGTGGATGACGTGATCAATGTCTCCGGTCACCGCATGGGCACCGCCGAGGTGGAAAGCGCGCTGGTGCTCCACCCCAAGGTGGCCGAGGCCGCGGTGGTGGGCTATCCCCACGAGATCAAGGGGCAGGGCATCTATTGCTATGTCACCCTCAACGCCGGCGAGGAAGGGAGCGAGGCGCTGCGCGCCGAACTCAAGGCGCATGTGCGCAAGGAAATCGGCCCGATCGCCACGCCCGATCTCATCCACTTCACCGATGGCTTGCCCAAGACCCGATCGGGCAAGATCATGCGGCGCATCCTGAGGAAGATCGCGGAGAATGATTTCGGCGCGCTCGGCGATACCTCGACCCTGGCCGATCCCGGCCTTGTCGATCGGCTGATCGAAGGGCGATTGAACCGCTAGGCTGCTTGCGCGCCGGGCCGGATCACCCGGCGCCGCCTGCCTTTCAGGCGTCGATCCTGCGGCGGAAGGTCTCGGGCAGGAACACGAGGCCCACGATCACGGTGATGAGGCAGATCGCCACCGGATACCACAGCCCGGCATAGATATTGCCGGTGGCCGCCACGATGGCAAAGGCAGTGGTGGGCAGGAACCCGCCGAACCAGCCATTGCCAAGGTGATAGGGCAGGCTCATCGCGGTGTAGCGGATGCGGGCGGGGAACAGTTCCACCAGCAGCGCCGCGATCGGGCCATAGACCATCGTCACCAGCAGCACGAGGAAGGTGAGAATGGCGATCACCTGCCCGGTCCTGATCGCGCCGGGATTGGCGCGCTGGGGATAGCCTGCCGCGGTGAGCGCCGCCTTGACCTCGGCCTCGTAGGCGCTGATCGCCTGGCGGCGTGCTTCCCCCTCGAGCCCGGCGGGGTCGGGCGCGGCAAGGCGGGCCTTGCCGATCGTGATCGCCGCGCGCGTGCCGGCCGGCGCGGCCACCACCTCGTAGCTGATCCCGCTGCGGGCGAGGAAGGCCCGGGCGATGTCGCAGCTGGTGGCATCAAAGCGGTTGCGGCCAAGGGGATCGAACTGCACCGAACATTCCCCCGCATCGGCGATCACCCGCACCGGGGCGCTGGCCTGCGCGCGGGCGAGCGCCGGGTTGGCCGCCTCGGTCAGCAGGCTGAAGGCGGGAAAATAGCTCGCTGCGGCAAGCGCGCAGCCGGCAAGAATGATCGGCTTGCGCCCGATCCGGTCGGAAAGCCAGCCGAACAGCACGAAGAAGGGGGTGCCGATGGCAAGTGCGATCGCAACGAGGATATTGGCGCTGGCGCCATCGACCATCAGCATCTTTTCGAGGAAGAACAGCGCGTAGAACTGGCCCGTGTACCACACCACCGCCTGGCCGGCGACCGCGCCCATCAGCGCCACCAAGGCCCAGCGCGCATTGGCCCAGCGGCCGAAGGCTTCCGTGATCGGCGCCCTGGAGGCGCTGCCTTCGGCCTTCATCCGCCGGAATACCGGGCTCTCCTCAAGCTGGAGGCGGATCCACAGCGACACCCCGAGCAGCACCGCCGAAAGCAGGAAGGGCAGGCGCCAGCCCCAATCGCGAAAGGCCTCTTCCCCGATCGCCGTGCGCACCGCGATCACCACCAGCAGGGCGGCAAACAGGCCGAGCGTGGCGGTGGTCTGGATGAAGCTGGTGTAAAGCCCGCGCCTGCCATCGGGCGCGTGTTCGGCGACATAGGTGGCCGCCCCGCCATATTCGCCCCCGAGCGCCAGCCCCTGCACCAGCCGCAGGGCAACCAGCATCACCGGGGCGGCAAGGCCGATGCTGGCATAGGAGGGCAGCAGGCCCACGGCAAAGGTGGCAAGGCCCATCAGCCCCATGGTGACGAGGAAGGTGTATTTGCGCCCGACGAGGTCGCCCAGCCGCCCGAACACCAGCGCGCCAAAGGGCCGCACCGCAAAGCCCGCGGCAAAGGCGGCAAGCGCGAAGATGAAGCCGGTGGTCTCGTTCACGCCCGAAAAGAACTGGGCCGAGATGATCGTGGCAAGCAGGCCGTAGAGGTAGAAATCATACCATTCGAACACCGTGCCGAGCGAGGAGGCGATGATCACGCGCCTCTCGGTGGCGCGCACCGAGCCGTCTACGCTCCCGGTCCCGAGCGCCTCTCGTGTCATGGTCTCTTGCTCTCCCGCTGGTGCCCGGGACCATGGCCCGGCGGCATGGCTGGGCTATAGCGCTAACATGCTGGAACGGAAGCGCAAGCCGCAAGCTGCAAGGGACGCGGTGACGCGGCTAGGTCCTGTCTGCATTTAGGGGGTTCCCCTGTTAGGTGAGTTCTGATTCAAGATCGAAAACGGAGGCGATCTTGAGCAGGCGGACATTGACGGACGCGCAGTGGGCGCGGATTGAGGGG
>JBKBHR010000015.1:0-68278 GCA_046297575.1 Erythrobacter cryptus | reverse complement strand
AGCGGATCAAACGCTTCCGCAGGATCGCCCTGCGCTGCGAGAAGACGCTGACCAGCTTCATGGGCTTTGTCTTCCTCATCTCAGCACTCGATTGGTTAAGATGAATGCAGACAGGACCTAAGGCTTTCCGATGGTCCGAAAGGCAAGGGGCCGTCCTTCAGGGGCGGCCCTTTTGCTGTCAGGCGCCGGCAAAGCGGGCCAATTGCGCGGCGTGGGCGTGGTGGTGGCCATCCGCGCTGGCGGCCATCACCTTGCGCATCGCGGCGAGCGCCGCGGGCGTGAGCGCGAGGCCGAGATCGGCATAGATCGCGCTCATCGCGGCCTGCCAATCCGCATTGAGGGCATCGAAGCAGGCGCGCGCCACCGGCCCCTGCCAGCCCGCGAGCGCCGCGGCCATGCGTGCTTCGCGCAGTGCGATCTTGTGCCGCCAGCGCGCTTCGATGCTGGCCAGATCGCAGGAATCGGATTGCAGCGCCATCTGGTTGGCCGCGAGGCTCACCGCGCTGCGCAGCACCGCCGCATGGTCGCGCTCGGCAATCACCAGCCGGGCATCGGGGAACAGGGCGAGCAGCGTCGATAAATCCTCGGCGAAGGCCGGCACCTTGAGCACCCGGGGGCGCTCGGCCAGCCCGCGGGTGGCGGCATCGGTCTTGAGGATGCGGACAAATTCGCGGTAGATCGGGGCGGCATCGCGCGCCTCGCTCCAGGCCGAATAGGCCGGGATGTGCCACTGGCTTTCGTAGATCGAATGGTGGAGCGCGGCCGAGAGCCACGCCAGCTCTTCCTCGACCGCAGCGGGCGCCATCGGATGGATGGTCTGCATCCACGGGTTGAGCAGGCCCAGCAGCGCCAGTTCCAGCGCGGCCTTGACGCGGTTCAAGCCCAGCGGCGCGGGCACCGGGTGATAGGCATCGCAATAGCGGGTGTGCGCATGCGCCGGATCGGCGGCGAGCAACTGCTGGATGCGGGTGGTGCCCGAGCGCATGTGGCCAACGACAATGATCGGCGCCGCGAGCGGGGTTTTGATGAGGTGGGGCCGCTCGTGCCACAGCGCGCCAAGGGCAAGGCGGTTCCTCACCACCCGCGACAATTGCCCCCAGGCCATCGCCCGGCCGAGGGGGTTCAAGTCGGCCTCGGCCTGAAGCGCGGCGCACAGGTGCTCGAGCCGCGCACGGAAATCGGCAACGTCTTCCGCGCTGCGCCCGCCATGCTCGGCCGCCTCGGCGCGCGCGCCATGGGGCCTGGCGGCAAGCGCCCAGAGCGCATCGGGATCAAGATCGGGCGCAGGCAGCCAGCCGCGCGCCCACGCCCGCCCGAGGAACGCGCTCGCCCTTTCTGCCAGCGGGCTGCGCGCGAGCAGGTGATCGCGCGGCGGCGCCATCAGAACTGCTCCGCCACATCCATCAGCCGGGTGAGGCGCTTGGGGGCCACGCTGCGCCAGCTGCGCTGGAGCCAGGCGGCAATATCCTCCCAATCAAGATCGCGCCGATCGAGCACGATCCCCACCCACCCGCTCGCCCCGTAGAAGGCCGGGCGGAAATAGGCCTCGGGCCGGTCTTCGACGAGCGCGGCAAGCTCGTCCGGCCCGCTGGTCTTGACCAGGAGAGCAATGCCCCGGTGGCCGTGGTGGCGATCGGCGAAATAGGCGAAATACTTGCCCGCCTTGCCCGCGCCGACGCGAAAACCGGCAGCGCCGAAACTTTCCTGCTCGCTGGTTTCGGGCAGGGCCAGCGCGAGGCTGCGCACCTGCGCCAGCAGCCAGGCAGGGTTGCGCCAGCGGCTGACGTAATCGGCGAGCGCGCGGGGATAGAGCTGATGTTCGGCCAGCTTGACCCGCGCGGCAAGGCTCTGTGCGCTCTCGCCCGACACAATCGGCACGGCGATCTGCGCCAGCACCTCGCCGGCATCGAGCTCGGCAGTCACCAGATGGACGCTCGCCCCGCCGTGGCTCTCTCCCGCGGCAATGGCGCGTGCGTGGGTATCAAGCCCCTTGTATCTGGGCAGGAGCGAGGGGTGGATGTTGAGCATCCGCCCGGCCCAGCGCGACACGAACCCGCCCGAAAGGATGCGCATATAGCCAGCCAGCGCGATATATTCGGCGCCCGCCTCTCGCGCGGCGGCCTCCATCGCCGCATCATGGGCCTCGCGCGTCATGCCCCTGTGGGGCAGGGCAAAGGTGGCGATGCCCTCGGCCTCGGCCAAGGCAAGGCCCGGCGCGGCGGGATCGTTGCTCGCCACCAGCACCAGCTCATAGGGGCATTCCGGCATCCGGCTGGCATAGAGGAGCGCGGCCATGTTGGTGCCCGCGCCGGAAATGAACACGGCGATGCGCGCCCTTTCAGCCAAGATGGGTCGCGCTCCAATCGCTCCTGGCCGCCCAGGTCTCGATCGATCCGCGCACGGTGCAGCCCTTTGCGCCCGCCTCGATCGCGCCGATGCGCCACACGCTCTCCCCCGCCGCTGCGAGCCGCGCGGTGACCTCGTCCACCTTCGCCTCGCTCACGGCCAGCACCATGCCGATGCCGCAATTGAAGGTGCGCGCCATCTCCTCCGGCTCGATGTTCCCTTGCGCCTGGAGGAAGGCCATCAGCCGCGGCTGGGGCCACAGATCGGCATCGATCCGGGCATGGGCGCCCGCGGGCAGGATGCGCGGGACATTCTCGAGCAGCCCGCCCCCGGTGATATGGGCAAGGCCGTGGATCAGCCCGGCGCGGATCAGCGGCAGCAGGCTTGCCACATAGATGCGGGTGGGGGCGATGAGCGCATCGATCAGCAGGCGCTCCTGATCGAACAGGGCGGGGCGATTGAGCTTCCAGCCCTTGTCTGCCGCGAGGCGCCGCACCAGCGAATAGCCGTTGGAATGGACGCCCGAGGAAGCAAGGCCGAGCAGCACATCGCCCGGCGCCACCTTGTCGCCCGTAAGCTCCTCGCCTCGCTCGACCGCGCCGACGCAAAAGCCGGCAAGATCATAATCGCCGGGCGCATACATCCCCGGCATTTCCGCGGTCTCGCCGCCGATGAGCGCGCAGCCGGCGATCCGGCAGCCCTCGGCAATCCCGGCGATGACCCTTTCGGCAACGGCGTTGTCGAGCTTTCCGGTGGCGAAATAGTCGAGGAAGAACAAGGGCTCGGCGCCCTGGACGATGAGATCGTTGACGCACATGGCAACAAGATCAATGCCCACGGTGTCGTGCCGGTCATGTTCGATGGCGAGCTTGAGCTTGGTGCCCACCCCGTCATTGGCCGCAACCAGCAGCGGATCCTTGTAGCCGGCGGCGCGGGGATCGAAGAAGCCGCCAAAGCCGCCCAGCTCGCTCGTGGCCCCGGGGCGCGCGGTGGCGCGGGCGAGCGGGGCGATCGCCTTGACCAGCGCATTGCCCGCCGCGATCGAAACCCCGGCCCTGGCATAGGTGTAGCGGCCATCCTCGGGCCGGTCGGTGGCGTCTGTCCCCGCAGTCATGCCCGGTGCTTTAGCGGTTCGCGCTTGGAATTCCACTCGCCATTGGGCAAAGGGGGGGCGATTTTCCCCATGAGCGCGCCGCTGTCTCCCCCCGTTCCCCGCATGGCCCTGCCACCAGCGCTGCGACGCGCCGCTGGCGCCGCGGCCCTGGCGCTGGGCCTTGTGGGCGGCGCCTATGGCCTCTACGCCCAGGTTGCGGGCGAGCGCGGCATAGCCCCCACCGCGGCGAGCGCGGATATCGAGGTCAAGGGGCTGCGCGTCGATGTCCATGGCAAGAGCGCCGAGGAGGCGCGCAGCAACGGCTGGCGCGAGGCCCAGCGCCAGGCCTGGGCCAAGCTCGGCGGGCCCAAGCTGTCGGACAGCCAGCTTGACGGGCTGGTCTCGGCGATCGTGATCGAGCGCGAACAATTGGGGCCGCGGCGCTATATCGCCACGCTCGGGGTGATCTTCGATCGCCAGCGCGCCTCGGCCTATCTCGGCGGGCCGGCTCAGGCCTCGCGCTCAGCCCCGCTGCTGCTCATCCCGGTGATGGAAAGCGCGGGCGCCTATATCACCTTTGAGCAGCGCAATCCCTGGCAGCGCGCCTGGGCCGAGTTCAACCCCGGCACCAGCCGGATCGACTATGTCCGCCTCTCGGGGGCGGGGGGCGATTCGCTGCTGGTCAATTTCGGCCAGACCACGCGCCGCAGCCGCGCCTGGTGGCGCACCATGCTCGATCAATATGGCGCCACCGATGTGCTGATGGCCTTCGCTCGGCTCGATCACCAGTTCCCCGGCGGGCCGGTGCGCGGCACCTTCACCGCGCGCTATGGCCCGGATGATCGCCTGCTCGAAAGCTTCACCCTCACCGCCGAGAGCCCGGAGCAATTGCCGGCGATGCTCGCCCAGGCGGTCGAGCGCATGGATGCGATCTTCACCGCCGCGCTCGCCGCGGGCAAGCTCACGCCCGATCCTAGCCTGCGGCTCGGCATGATGGGCGAGATCGACCCGGCGATCCAGCGGTTGATCGAGATTGGCCGTGCTGCCGAGGCGCGCCGCGCGGCCGAGGCCGCGGCGGCGGCAGCGGCAGCGGCAGCGCCGCGGATCGAGGCCCAGCCGGTCACCGGGATCGAGCCGGGCGAGGTGGCGGTGCGCAGCTTCACCGTGCAGTTTGCCACCCCCGATGCCGCCGCCTTCGATGCGGCGCTCGGCGGGGTGCGCGCCGCGGCCGGGGTGCGCTCCGCCAGCGTCACCAGCACCGCGATCGGCGGCACCTCGGTGATGAGCGTCGCCTTTGCCGGCACGCTCGAGGAGCTTGCCGCAGCGCTCGAGGCGCGCGGCTTTGCGGTGCGGCGTGGGGCCAACGCGCTCGCCATCAGCCGCTAGGGGATCAAGGCCGGTAATGCCCGATCATGGCCCCAGCCAGATCGCCCTGCCGCTTGCCCCCCGCGCCCCGGCAGGGGTGCAGCGGATCGTGACGGGTGCGGCCAATGCGGCCGTGGTGGCCGCGCTCGAGAAGCCCGAGAGCTGGCCCTTCCGTGTCGCGGTGCTCACCGGCCCGCCGCGCTCGGGCAAGAGCCTGCTCGGGCGCTGGGCGCTGGCGCGGCACGGGCCCGAGCGGCTCGAGGTGATCGACGATGCCGAAAGGATCGAGGAGGCGGCGCTGTTCCACCGCTGGAACGCGGTGCAGCAGGGCGGCAGCCGCGCGGGCGCATCGCTGCTGGTGATCGCCAATGCCGATCCCGATCAGGGGGGCTGGCGCATCGCCTTGCCCGATCTCGCCTCGCGGCTCGGCGGCTCGCTCCAGCTTGCCATCGGCCCGCTCGATGATGCCATGGCCGCCGATCTCATCCGCGCCCATGCCGAGGCGCGCGGGCTTTCCCTGCCCGAGGGCGCGGCGGAATATCTGGTGCCGCGCACCACCCGCAGCTTTGCCGCGATCGAGGCGCTGGTCGCGGCGATCGATCGCATCTCCCTTGAACGCCAGAGCCCCGCCACCATGTCTGTCTGGCGCGCCGCGCTCGAAGCCCTGCACGGCCCCGAACAGCAGCGCCTGCTTTGACGCGCGACCGCGATTGCATCGGGCGCGTTTTGATGGGAATGAGAGGGCGATGTTCGAGCGGCTGATCAATTATCTGGACTCGGTGCGCGCCCGCGATCCGGCGCCGCGCTCGCGCTGGGAAATCCTGCTCTATCCGGGCGTCTGGGCGCTCGGGTTTCACCGCATCGCCCATTGGCTGTTCGAGGCGCGGCTCTATTTCCTTGCGCGGCTGGTCAACCACATTTCGCGCCTCTTGACCGCGATCGACATCCACCCCGGCGCGACCATCGGGAAGAACTTCTTCATCGACCATGGCTTTACCGTGATCGGGGAGACGGCGGAGATCGGTGATAATGTGACGATCTACCAATGCGTCACGCTGGGCGGCACCAACCCTGCCAATGGCAAGGGCGGCAAGCGCCATCCCACCATCCGCGACAATGTCATCATCGGTTCGGGCGCGCAGATCATCGGCCCGATCGTGGTGGGGGAGCGCGCCCGGGTGGGGGCCAATGCAGTGGTGACCGATGATGTGCCCGCGGGCGCGACGATGATCGGGATCAAGGCCCGCTCCACCCTGGTGCCGGCCGAGGAGTGGCTCAGGGAGTTCATTCCCTATGGCACGCCCTGCGACGATCCGCCCTGCGATGAACAGGGCCGGCCGCGGCGCGATTGCGTCGAGAAGCTCGAGGCCGAGGTCGCCGCGCTGCGCGAGGAACTGGCGGCGCTGCGCGCGGCTATGGCCGAGCGCGAAGCGCCGGTGGGCGTGGCCCGGCGCCGCAAGAGCGGGACCGAGGATTGACGCGCGCTGCCCACGGCCCCGATGCCACCTGCCAGGTGGTGACCTTTCCCCGCCGGGGCGCCGATCAGGTCGGGTTTGAACGGGCCGAGCTGATGCGGATCCTCGATCTTTATGGCCGCATGGTCGCCGCCGGCGAGTGGCGCGACTACGCGATGGATTTCACCCGCCACGCCGCCACCTTCGCCGCCTTCCGCCGCAGCGCGGAAAGGCCCCAGGCGCGCCTCGAAAAGCGCCCCGCGCTCAGGGCCAAGCAGGGCATGTGGACGCTCTATGGCGAGCACGGCCAGGTCCTGAAGCGCGGGCATGACCTCGCGAACGTGCTCGCGCCGGTGGAGCGGCGGCTGCTGAAGGTGGTGGAGGAGTAGCTCAGATCTTCTCGAAGAACGCCGGATCGATGGTGATTTCCTCGCTGCGGACTTCCTTCACCGCCACCCCCAGCCGCAAGGACTTGAGCAGCTCGCACAGGGCATCGCCATCGATAAGATCAATCGCAGGCGCGCCGTCGCGCGTGGCCTCCTTGCGCGCATCGGGGGTGAAGGTGCCGGTGGTGATGATCAGGCCCTTGTCGGCCCGGCCCTGCATCGCGCCGCGAAAATCGCGCACCACGCCGGCGCCCACCGAACCGGCATAGCGCTTGCACTGGAACAGCACCTGGAAGGATATGAGGTTCATCCTGAGGACGCCGGTGCCGTCGATCCCGCCGTCGCCCGATTTGCCGGTAACCTCGACCTTGACGAAGCCGCTTTCGCGCAGGATGCGCTGCGCCAGACGCTCAAAGGCAGCCGGCTCCATGGCCTTGAGCTGCGCGAGCAGAATATCATTCCAATCCTTGGCGCCTTCGGCCTCTTGGGCATCACCATCGACGCCAGGTTCGGCCTCTGCCTGGGTTGTGGCCTTGAGCGCCTGCTTGGCCTTGAGTTCGGCATTGCAGCTTTCGCGGATTTGCATCTGCGGCCAACCGAGTGCTTCGCGGCCCAGATCGGTCAGCAGCCAGATGCCGCGCCCGGCGCTCTCGATGAAGCCGCCGTGCTTGAGGTAGCTGCGCGCCCATGACATGCGATCCGAAGCGATGGCGGCGCCGCTGGTCGGATAGGTTAGCTGAAGTTGCGCGTCGGTAAGGCCAGTTTCGGCGATGATCGCATCCTCGATCTCGTCAACCGATCCCGATCCGCCGAGCTTGTCAAGCGCCCGCAGGGTCGGCAGCATGAATTCGTGATACTTGGGCAAGTCAGCGGACACGCGCGCACCCCCATGAAAAACCCCGCGCCAGTGTGACGCGGGGTTTGTCTTTTGCAAGGGCCTGGAGTGGGTTTGCTCAGCCCCGCGCGCTCGAGGGGCCGGTGCCGGTCACCTTCTGCATCGCCTTCAGGATATTGGCCGATTGCTCGGAGCCCGATTGCGGGGCGATGAGGTTGGTAAAGGCGCTGATCTTGTCCCAATGCGCGGCGAAGCCTTCGACCGTGCGTTCCTCTTCGGGCAGCCACACCGCCTCGTTCATCACCGTCCAGGCCGAGTGGAAGCCGCCCGCCCCGGCGCCGACGATGGCGTTGGTGGGCGCATCCTCGGAGACGAGGAACAGCGCGGCGGGCACCACGTTTTCGGGCGCGAAGAGCTTGAAGGCTTCCTCGGGGAAGAGATCCTCGGTCATGCGCGTGCCCGCCACCGGCGAGAGGGTGTTCACCCGCACGTTGTATTTCGCCCCTTCGAGCGCGAGGGTCTTGGTCAGGCCCGCAAGCCCGAGCTTGGCCGCGCCGTAATTGGCCTGGCCGAAATTGCCGAACAGCCCGGTCGAGGAAGCGGTCATCAGCACCCGGCCATAGCCCTGCTCGCGGAAGGTTTCCCAGCAGGCCTTGGTGGCAAAGGCCGAGCCGGTGAGATGCACCTTGAGCACGAATTCGAAATCTGCAGGGTCCATCTTGGCGAAGGTCTTGTCGCGCAGCACCCCGGCATTGTTGATGAGGATGTGGACGCCGCCCCACCTCTGCTTGGCATCGGCGACCATCTTTTCCATCTGCTCGAACTCGGTGACCGATGCGCCATTGGCCATGGCCTCACCGCCCATCGCCTCGATCTCGGCGACGACCTGCGCGGCGGCATCGGAGGTGCCGGTGCCATCGCGCGCGCCGCCCAGATCGTTGACAACGACCTTGGCGCCGCGGCGCGCGAGTTCGAGCGCATAGGCCTTGCCCAGCCCCCCGCCCGCACCGGTGACGATCGCGACCTTGTCCTTGAAGCTGATGGTCATGGCTGTTCTCCTGTCTGTGGCTATGCGGCGCGCGCTTTACGCGCGCGTCAATGCTGTTGCGCGGCGCTGCGTGGCACTTTCATGAGCCGCTTGCAACCGCCATACTGACACAGGGCCGATGCCGTAGGGTCAGGGGCGCCGGGAGAGCCCTTCGAGCGCGGGGATGAGCGCCGGAAACGAATCGATCACCGCATCGGCGCCCAGCTCCTGCGGCGGCCCATCGCCATAGCCATAGCTCACCGCCACCACCGCCACGCTCGCGGCCTTTGCGGCGCGCACGTCATAGCTCGAATCGCCCACGAAGACGAAGCGACCGCCCCCCAGCCCCGCGCAGGCGGCATGGATCGGGGCGGGGTGGGGCTTGGCGAGGAACTGCCCGTCTGGCCCTCGGCCGAGGCTGTCGCCCCCGATCACGGTCTGGAAGAAGCCGGCAAGGTCAAGCGCGGTGAGGATGCGCCGGGCAAAGCCTGCAAACTTGTTGGTGACCACCCCGAGGCGGACGCCGCGCGCGGCCAGCTCTGCGAGGGTCTCGCGCACCCCCGGATAGGGCGCGGTGTGGACCGCGCAATGATCCTCGTAATAGGCGAGCATCGCCTTGTAGAGCGCCCGGAACTCGGCCTCGGGCAGGCCGCCTTGCGCCTCCACCGCGCGGGCGAGCATGATCTTGGCCCCGCCGCCGATGAGGTCCTTGCTGCTTTCCACCGACACCTCGGCAAAGCCGCCAAGCCGCAGGGCATGGTTCACCGCCGCGCCGAGATCGCGGAAGCTGTCGATGAGGGTGCCGTCAAGGTCAAAGCCGATGGCATCGAAGGGGATGGCGTTCATGGCCCCGAGGCCGTGGCGCAGCGATCACAAAACCGCAAGCATTTGCTGGCAGGCGCGGCTTTGCCTAGAGAGAGCCGCATGACCACCACAGCCACCCATCCTTTCGCCGCGATCATCCTTGCCGCGGGCAAGGGCACCCGCATGAACAGCGCGCTCCACAAGGTGCTCCACCCGATCGCCGGGCGGCCGATGCTCGCGCACCTGCTCGAGAGCGTCGCTGCGCTTGGCCCCGAGCGCCTGGCCGTGGTGGTGGGCGCCGGGCGCGAACAGATCGAGGCGGCGGTGGGGACGCGCGCGGCGATCTGTGTGCAGGAGCCCCAGCTTGGCACCGGCCACGCGGTGCAGCAGGCCGAGGGCGCGCTTGCCGATTTTGCCGGCGATGTGCTGGTGCTTTATGGCGATGTGCCCTTCGTCCGGCCGGACACCATGCGCGCCATGCTCGAGCGCCTGCATGGGCCCGATGCGCCCGCTGCGGTGGTGCTGGGCTTCGAGCCGGAAGATCCGGGCCACTATGGCCGCATCATCGCCGATGATGACGGGCGCATCGTGCGCATGGTCGAATACAAGGATGCCGACGCGGGCGAGCGCGCCTGCCGCCTGTGCAATTCGGGCCTGCTGGCGGCGCGCGCGGGCGATCTGTTTGCGCTTCTCGGGCGGGTCGGCAATGCCAATGCCCAGGGCGAATATTACCTGCCCGATATCGTCAACATCGCGATTGCCGATGGCCGGCCCTGCGCGGTGATCATCGCCGCGAGCGCGGACGAGGTGGCGGGGATCAATTCGCGCGCAGAACTCGCCGCGGCGGAAGGCCGCTGGCAGGCGGCGCGGCGCCGGCGGGCGATGGACGAGGGCGCCACCCTGATCGCGCCCGAGACGGTGTTCTTCGCCCATGACACGGTGCTGGGGCGCGATGTCACGATCGAGCCCAACGTGTTCTTCGGCCCCGGCGTGGTGGTGGGAGATGGGGTGTTGATCCGCGCCCATTGCCATATCGAGGGCGCGCGGCTTGAACGCGGGGTCAAGGTCGGCCCCTTTGCCCGGCTGCGCCCCGGCACGGTGCTCGAGGAAGGCAGCTTCATCGGCAATTTCGTCGAGGTCAAGAACGCCGTGCTCCACCCCGGGGCCAAGGCCAGCCACCTCACCTATCTCGGCGATGCCACGATCGGGGCCAAGGCCAATATCGGCGCGGGCACGATCACCTGCAATTACGATGGCTATTTCAAATATCGCACGGTGATCGGCGAGCGCGCCTTCATCGGCTCCAATTCGGCGCTGGTGGCGCCGGTGACGATCGGGGCCGATGCGATCGTGGCGGCGGGCAGCACGGTGAGCCGCGACGTGGCGCCGGGCGAGCTGCGCATGGTGCGTGCCGAGCAGCTGGTCAAGCCCGGCTGGGCCGATCGCTTCCATGACACCATGAAGAAGAAAAAGGCGGCGGAGAAGAAGGGGTGAGCGCGCCGCCCGAGGGCGCGCAGGAGGCGCGGGCGCTGGCGCCGCTGGTCTGCTGGCTCTGCGCCCGCCCGCTGGGGCGGATCGTGCAGTGGCATCACCCCGTGCCCAAGTCGAAGAAGGGCAAGATCAAGGTGCCGGTCCACCCGATCTGCCACAAGACCATCCACGCCAATTTCACCAACAGCGAACTGGCGCGCATCGGCAACGATCCCGAGGCGATCCGCAGCCATCCGCCGATGGCGCGCTTCATCGCCTGGATCGCAAGCAAGCCCGCTGATTTCGATGCGCCCACGCGCTAGGGCGCGCACGGTGGGCTCAGGCCTCCTCCAGCCGCCCCTGCGCTTCGCCGCCG
The DNA here is from genome assembly GCA_046297575.1 of Erythrobacter cryptus. Lineage (GTDB taxonomy): Bacteria > Pseudomonadota > Alphaproteobacteria > Sphingomonadales > Sphingomonadaceae > Erythrobacter > Erythrobacter cryptus_A. The sequence goes on along the minus strand of JBKBHR010000015.1, from coordinate 57,122 downwards.
CCGGTGGCGATGTAATCGGCCTCCCAGGCGGCAAATTCATCGCGGCTGAGCAGATAGCGCGCCCGGGCCTCGTGAAAGCTGATCAGCCCGTCGTGCACGGCGCGCACCACTTCGTCCTTGCGCGCCTTGGACCAGTGGACCCGGTGGCTCTTGGGCAGGTGGCGGTAGCGCTTGATCGCCTCGGCGATCGAGATGTCCTTCGGGTAGGCCATTGCTGGTGCTCCTCGTCGCATGTCGCCCCCGACAGCTTTCGAGGATTGGGCCAAAGGCTTAACGAGGCCCTGCCGGACAGGGTTAAGCTCGGGTTGAGCACTTACTCCGTGCCGCACCTGCGATGAGCCGAGGCACGGGTGTCGGGCAGGTTTACACCTGGCCCCGATGGGGCAGCCACGCGCACCCCACCGCGGCGGGCGGGGCGCTTGCGCAAGGCCCCTATTTCGCCGGCTGTGGATCCATCAGCCGCTGCATCAGATAGACGAATTGCAGCGCCTGGAGCTTGGCGCGCTGGGCATTGTCCACCCCGCCCGAATGGCCCCCGGTGGTGTCCTCGAAATAGAGATAGGGGTGGCCCTGTGCCTTCAGCCGCGCGGCGGCCTTGCGCGCATGGGCAGGGTGGGTGCGGTCATCGGCGGTCGAGGCCCAGAGGAAGGGCGCCGGGTAGCGCACGCCGGGAACGATCTTCTGATAGGGCGAATAGGCCTCGATCCAGGCGCGCTCCTCGGGAATGCGCGGATCGCCATATTCTCCGATCCACGAGGCCCCGCGCCCGATCAGGTGATAGCGCAGCATGTCGAACAGCGGGATCTGCACGATCGCTGCGCCGAAGAGGTCGGGCCGCTGGGTGAAGGCGGTGCCCACCAGCAGGCCGCCCTGCGAGCCGCCGATGATGCCGAGGCGTTCGGGCCGCGTGAAGCCGCGCTTCACCAGATCCTCGGCCACGGCGATGAAATCATCCCAGGTGCGCTGCTTGTGCTCGCGGATCGCGCTCTGGTGCCACTGGGGGCCGAACTCGCCCCCGCCGCGCAGGTTGGCGAGCACATAGGCGCCGCCCTTTTCCAGCCACAACTTGCCGGTGGTGCCGAGATAGGCGGGCAGGCGCGGCACCTGGAACCCGCCATAGCCGGTGAGCAGCGTCGGCGTGGTGCCGTCCTGCGCCATGCCCCTGGGCTTGACGATGAAGTAGGGGATCAGCGTGCCGTCCTTGCTCTTGGCCTGGTGCTGTTCGACGCTCATGCCCGTGGGGTCGAAATAGGCCGGGCTGGTCTTGATCACCTGCGGATCGGCGCTGCCATCGGAATAGTAGAGCGTGGTGGGATTGAGAAAATCGCTGACCGTGAACATCACCTCGTCGGTCTCGTCCGAGGCGGCGGCGATCCCGATGGTGGCGTTGTCGGGCAGGGGCACCGGGCGGCTGACCCACGCGCCATTCTCGAAATTGAAGCGCAGCACCCGGCCCACGACATTGTCGAGCAGCGCCACGTAAAGGCCATTGGCGGTGATCGCGCCGCCCTGCTTGGTCTGGCGCTCCCCCGGCGCCCAGACGAGGGTCTTGCGCGCGCCGTTGGGATCGCGCTTCCATTCCTCGAGATCGACCGCGATCAGGCTGTCGGCCGGGAAGGTCTGGCCATCGACCTGCCAATCGACATCGGTGGAAAACAACAGGTGCCCATCGACGATGCCATAGGGCGCGGCCTTGGTGGGAATGTCGAGCCGGAGCCAGGCCCCGTCCTTCTCGACGAAATGGAGGCTCTCGTGAAAGCTGATGCCGCGAAAGGCGGTGCGGGCGTGGATCGTGCCCTTGGCATCGCGCAGCAGGCTGGCCCCGGCCCAGACATCGCTGGGCGCGCCGCGGAAGATTTCGGGCGCATCCGCGATTCGCGTGCCGCGCTTCCACACCCGGCTGGTGAAGGGATAGGCGCTTTCGGTGAGCGTGCCTTCGCCAAAGGAACGGCCGACCAGCAGGGTGTCCTCGTCGATCCACTGCACCCCGCCCTGGCTCTTGCTATCGAGCACGAAGCCGCCTGCGACGAATTGCCTGGTGGTGGTGTCGAATTCGCGCAGGATCGTGGCATCCTCGCCGCCATCCGAAAGCGCGATCATGCAGCGCGTGAGCCTGGGCGGCAGGCAGGTCGAGCCCTGATAGACCCATTCGCGCCCCTCGGCCCTGGCGAGCGCGTCGATATCGAGCACGATCTCCCATTGCGGGTTTGCGCTGCGATAGCTTTCAAGGCTGGTGCGGCGCAGCACCCCGCGCGGGTTGGCCTTGTCCTGCCAGAAATTGTAGAGGCCATCGGGGCGGAAGGAGACGAAGGGGATGCGGTCTTCGGCATCGAAGATCGCCAGAGCCTCGGCCGCGAGCTGCTCATAGCGCGGATCCTTGGCGAGCACCGCAAGGGTGCGCTCGTTTTCCTTGGCGACCCATTCGAGCGCTTCGGGGCTGCGGGCCTGTTCGAGGAAGATGTAAGGGTCCTGCTCGGGGCCGGGAACGCCGGGGGTGGCGGGGTCTTCGGCAGCGGCGGGTGTGGCAGAAAGGCTCATGGCAAGCGCCAGTGCAAAAGTGGAGACAAGTTTCAAGCGTCCTCTCCGTCGGGATTGGCAGGCCGCCCTTGTGCCCGCCGCGCGCGCGCTTGGAAAGGGGCCCAAGCACAAAGGGCGAGCCAGCGGCCCGCCCTCGTTGGTCATTCGTCGATCGGTCGCAGGGGCTCAGCCCTCGACGTGCTCGGCAAGGATGGTGAGGCCTGCTTCGCTCACCTCGGCAAAGCCGCCGCGCACTTCGATCACCTCGGGTGCCGCGCCTTCCTTGGCATAGACCTGCACCGCGCCGTCGCGGATCGTGCTCATGAAGGGCGCATGGCCCTCGAGCACGCCGAATTCGCCCTCGGTGCCGGGGACGACCACCATGTGGACATCCTCCGAGCGCACCAGCCGTGCCGGGGTGACGAGTTCGAAGTGGAGCGCCATCGCCGCTTACGCCTCTTCGGCCAGCTTCTTGGCCTTCTCGACCGCCTGGTCGATCCCGCCGACCATGTAGAAGGCCTGTTCGGGCAGGTGGTCATATTCGCCATCGACCAGCGCCTTGAAGCTCTTGACCGTGTCTTCAAGCTGCACGAACACGCCCGGAATGCCGGTGAAGACTTCCGCGACGTGGAAGGGCTGGCTCAGGAACTTCTGGATCTTGCGCGCGCGGGCGACGGTGAGCTTGTCCTCCTCGGACAGCTCATCCATGCCGAGAATGGCGATGATGTCCTGCAGGCTCTTGTACTTCTGCAGGATCGCCTGGACGCGGCGGGCGGTTTCATAATGCTCCTCGCCCACCACCCGCGGCTCGAGCACGCGGCTGGTCGAATCGAGCGGGTCCACCGCCGGATAGATGCCAAGCTCGGCGATCGAGCGGCTCAAGGTGGTGGTGGCATCGAGGTGGGCGAAGCTGGTCGCCGGGGCCGGGTCGGTAAGGTCGTCCGCGGGCACGTAAATCGCCTGGACCGAGGTGATCGAGCCCTTGGTGGTCGAGGTGATGCGCTCCTGCAGCTTGCCCATGTCGGTGGCGAGCGTCGGCTGATAGCCCACCGCCGAAGGGATGCGCCCGAGCAGCGCCGACACTTCCGAACCCGCCTGGGTGAAGCGGAAGATGTTATCGACGAAGAACAGCACGTCCTGGCCTTCGACGTCGCGGAAATATTCGGCCATGGTCAGGCCCGAAAGCGCCACGCGCGCACGTGCGCCCGGCGGCTCGTTCATCTGGCCGAACACCAGCGCCACCTTCGAGCCTTCCGAGATGGCATTGCCATCGGCATCCTTGGCGATGACGCCGGCGTCGAGGAATTCGTGGTAGAGGTCGTTGCCCTCGCGGGTGCGCTCACCCACGCCGGCGAAGACCGAGACGCCGCCATGGCCCTTGGCGATGTTGTTGATGAGCTCCTGGATGAGCACGGTCTTGCCCACGCCCGCGCCGCCGAACAGGCCGATCTTGCCGCCCTTGGCATAGGGCGCGAGCAGGTCGATCACCTTGATGCCGGTGACGAGGATGCTGGCCTCGGTCGATTGATCGACGAAGGCCGGGGCCTCGGCGTGGATCGGCGCGGTCTGCTCGGCGCCGATGGGGCCGCGCTCGTCGATCGGCTCGCCCACCACGTTCATGATGCGGCCCAGCACCTTGGGGCCGACCGGCACCGAGATCTGCGCGCCCGTGTTGATCACTTCCTGCCCGCGCACGAGGCCCTCGGTCGCGTCCATGGCGATGGTGCGCACGGTGTTCTCGCCGAGGTGCTGGGCGACTTCGAGCACCAGCGTCTTGTCGCCGTTCTTGGTTTCGAGCGCGGTGAGGATCGGCGGCAGCTCGCCTTCGAACTGCACGTCAACGACGGCGCCGATGACCTGCGAGATCGTGCCGTTGGTGGTCTGGTTGAGAGCGGGGGCGGTGGCCATCTTTCGTTCCTTGAGCCTAGATTACAGCGCCTCGGCGCCAGCAATGATTTCGATGAGTTCGGTGGTGATCGCGGCCTGGCGGCTGCGGTTGTACTGGATGGTGAGCTTGTTGATCAGCTCGCCCGCGTTGCGCGTGGCGTTGTCCATCGCGGTCATCGAGGCGCCCTGTTCGGAGGCCTCGCGCTCGAGCAGCGCGCCGAACAGCCGGGTGCGCAAATAGCGCGGCAGCAGTTCGGCAAGGATTTCCTCCTCGCCCGGCTCGTATTCGACCACGGCATCGCCCTTGCCGGCCTCGGCCGGGGCGGGGACGGGGATCAGCTGGGTGACGGTCGGCTCCTGGGCGAGGGCCGACTTGAAGGTGGGAAAGACGAGGTGGGCGACATCGAAGCGGCCCGCCTCGAACAGGCTGATGAGCTCGTTCGCGATCGCCTCGGCTTCGGCAAAGCCCGGGGTCTTGACCGTGCTGGTATCAAAGCCGCCGGTGATGAGGCCGGGAAATTCGCGGCTGAGCGGGGCGCGGCCCTTCTTGCCGACGAGGAAGAAGGCGACCTGCTTGCCGGCGGCCTGCAATTCCTGCGCCTTGGCCTTGGCGGCCTTGACGAGGTTGGAATTGAGCCCGCCGCACAGGCCCTTGTCGGTGTTGACCACCACCAGCAGGTGGCGCTGGTCCGCGCCGGTGCCGGCCAGCAGCCGGGGCGCGCTGTCGCCAGCCACCTTGCCCGCAAGGCTCGCCATCACCGCGGCCAGCCGCGCGGCATAGGGGCGCGCCGCCTCAGCCGCGGCCTGGGCACGGCGCAGCTTGGCCGCCGAGACCATCTGCTTGGCCTTGGTGATCTTCTGGGTCGACTTGACCGAGTTGATCCGGCCTTTGAGTTCCTTGAGCGAGGGCACCGGGCCTGCTCCCTCAGGCGAACTGCTTGGCGAAGGCTTCGAGCGCGGCCCTGGTCCTGGCCTCGGTCTCGCCCTCGAACTTCTTGCTGGTGCGGATCTCGGCGAGCACCTCGGCATGTTCGCGGCGCATGTAATCGAGCATCTGCGCCTCGTATTCGCTCACCCGGTTCACCGGGATCGGATCGAGGAAACCGTTGGTGCCGGCATAGATCGAGACCACCTGCTCTTCAAACGGCATCGGCGCAAACTGCTTCTGCTTCAGAAGCTCGGTGAGGCGCGCGCCGCGATTGAGGAGCTTTTGCGTTGCCGCATCGAGGTCAGAGCCGAACTGGGCGAAGGCGGCCATCTCGCGATACTGGGCAAGGTCGAGCTTCATCGAGCCCGAGACCTTCTTCATCGCCTTGGTCTGGGCCGCACCGCCCACACGCGACACCGACAGGCCGACGTTGATCGCCGGGCGGATGCCCTGGTAGAACAGCCCGGTTTCAAGGAAGATCTGCCCATCGGTGATCGAGATCACGTTGGTGGGAATATAGGCCGACACGTCGCCCGCCTGGGTCTCGATCACCGGCAGCGCGGTGAGCGAGCCGTGGCCGTTTTCCTTGTTCATCTTGGCGGCGCGCTCGAGCAGGCGGCTGTGGAGATAGAACACGTCGCCGGGGTAAGCCTCGCGGCCCGGCGGGCGGCGCAGCAGCAGGCTCATCTGGCGATAGGCCACGGCCTGCTTCGACAGGTCGTCATAGACGATCACCGCGTGCATCCCGTTGTCGCGGAAGAACTCACCCATGGCGCAGCCGGTGTAGGGCGCAAGATACTGCAGCGGCGCCGGCTCGGAGGCGGTGGCGGCCACGACGATCGAATATTCCATCGCGCCGTTTTCCTCGAGCTGCTTGACGATCTGCGCCACGGTCGAACGCTTCTGTCCGACCGCGACGTAGATGCAGTAGAGCTTCTTCGACTCGTCGCCCGAGGCGTTGACTTCCTTCTGGTTGATGAAGGTGTCGATCGCCACCGCGGTCTTGCCGGTCTGACGGTCACCGATGATGAGCTCGCGCTGGCCGCGGCCGATCGGCACCAGCGCGTCGATCGCCTTGAGGCCCGTCTGCACCGGCTCGGACACGGATTCGCGCGGGATGATGCCCGGGGCCTTGACTTCGACCCGGCGGCGCTCGCTCGCCTCGATCGGGCCCTTGCCGTCGATCGGGTTGCCGAGCGCATCGACCACGCGGCCGAGCAGGCCCTTGCCCACCGGCACGTCAACGATCGTGCCCGAGCGCTTGACCACATCGCCTTCCTTGATCTCGGCGTCCGAGCCGAAGATCACCACGCCGACATTGTCGGCCTCGAGGTTGAGGGCCATGCCCTGCACCCCGTTGGCAAATTCCACCATCTCGCCGGCCTGCACCTTGTCAAGCCCGTGGATGCGGGCGATCCCGTCACCCACGCTGAGCACGGTGCCGGTTTCGCTGACCTCGGCCTCGGTGCCGAAATTGGCGATCTGCTCCTTGATGACCTTCGAGATTTCTGCGGCGCGGATTTCCATGTTTCTTCCTTTAGGCCTGCATGGGCACGTGGGTTGGGGGCACGTGGGTTGGGGGCACGTGGGTTCTGTGCACGGGGGTTCGGCTCATGCCCGCATTGCCTGAGCGAGCGCGTTGAGGCGGGTGCGGATCGAGCCGTCGATGCGCTGCGATCCGATGGTGACGACAAGGCCGCCGAGAAGCTCGGGATCGACCTTGGCGGTGAGCATGACGGTGCGCCCTTCACGCTGGGTGAGCTTGGCCTTGAGCGCGGCGAGCTGCTCCGCGCTCAAGGGGTGGGCGCTGGTGACGGTGGCGGCGATCTCGCCGCGCTGGGCCGCGGCAATCGCCTTGAAGGCGCTGATGATGCCGGGCAGCTTGGCAAGGCGGCGGTTGGCGGCGAGCACGCCGAGGAACTTGCCGACCAGCGGGGCAAGGCCCATGGCCTCGGCCACCGCGGCGATCGCCTTGCCCTGCGCGGCGCGCGACAGCTCGGGATTGGCGATCAGCCCGGCAAGCTCGGCCGATTCGCCAAGCGCCTTGGCGAGGGCATCAAGATCGCTTTCGACCGGCCCGACCACGCCGCTTTCGCTGGCAAGATCGAACAGGGCCGCGGCATAGCGCCCTTCGAGGCTGGCCTTGATTCCGGCGGAAATATCCACGCGCGCTTCATCCTCTCGGATCGTGAAAAGGCAACAAGGGGTGCGATGTGTGGCCCGCGGGAAGGCTGGCCCCCGGCAAGGCTGGCGCGCGCCTAGCACCGGCTCTGCCAGAGTGCAAGAAAGCGCCGGGGATTTTGTTGCAGCTGCGAGAAAAAGCCTGGGGCCGAGGTGCGCCCCGCCCGGCGCCGGGGACGTCAGGGGGCAGGCCCGGTGACCTCGCAGGTGCCACCCTCAAGCGCGCATTCCTCCTCGAAGAACGCGAGGACCTTGGCCGCCAGCGGCTTGCCCAGCGCCTCACCATCGAGCGAATGGAGCGCGGCGAGATAGGCGCGGTCGAACTCGGTGAGGCCATCGGGCGCGGCCTTGGGCCCGTCGCGGAACAGGGTCATCAGCGTCGGCACGCCGATGCCCTCGAGGTCGGCCCCCGAGCGCGGCCCGCCGAGCAGGTGGAGCGTGGCGAAATCGGCCAGCTGACCCACCTCGACATCGACCAGCTGGCGCCGGTCGAACAGCACCACCGCGGTGTCCTTCTGCATCATCACCGTGGGGCGCAGCCGGGGGATGGAATTGGTGCGCAGCTCGTTGCCATCGAGATTGCCGAGCAGCACCCCATTGGTGGGGCGCTGGGTCAGCTGGCTCCACGAGACCGCGGGCTGCCCGGCAGCCAGTTCGGCGCGGATGGTGCCGAGCGGGCGGTCACGAAACTCATGGGTGCCCAGCAGCGCGGGGCGCTTCTTGCGCAATTGCTCGAAAGTCTTGGCGGGCTCATCGAGCACGATGACGATGGCATTGGCGCGGCAATCGGGCTTGGCCGGGGGCAGCTTGGCGATCGCGCCGTTGGCGCGGATGCGTGCGGCGATGCTGTCGGCCAGCGGCGGATCGAGCCCGACGACCACCGGGCAGAGCGGATCGAAGAAGCGCGCCGGACGCGCGGTGAACTTCTCGCGGACGGTCAGCCGGCGCAGATCGGTGGTGATGGCGCGGGGGGCAAGCACGCGGTTGCCGGGCACGACGATCTCGCGCGGGCCGCTCGCGGCGGGGCTTTCCCCGGCGGGATCGGGCACCGCGCCGGCATGATCCTGCGCCGCGCCGGGAGCGGCCAGAAGCGCCGCGGCCAGAACCGGCCAGAGGCGCGTGGCGCGCGTCCAGAGGGCTTGGGAAAGCATCACCAATCAATATCGTCCTTCGCGCGGCTGAACCCCGGGTGAACGTGTGCTCAGCCGCGCGGCGCGCAGGAATAGACCAGCCTTTCGTTGGGGCGCTCCGGCAGCAGCGCGATCAGCGCCGATTGCTGTTCGCCCAAGGTGCGCGCCCCGTCGCTCACCCCGCAGGCCGGCGGGGTATAGGCGGCGCGGGCGGCGCGCGCCTGTTCGAGCGCCTCCTGGCTCAGGAGATAGCGGTCGGTGCGCAGGGTGCGGGTGGCCGGGTCGAAGGTGTTGACCGCCACCGCCGCATCCTCGCGCGCGGCAAACACCCGCTGCCAGGCGCCGCCGGGGCCAAGCCCATATTGGGTGCGCCCGTTGACGCAGCCATCGGCCGACCATTCAAAGGCGACATCATCGGTGCGCGCGCTCGTCACCCGGCTGCGCTCGGGCACGAAGGTGCAGATGAGCGCGCCCTCGGCGGCGGCGCTGGCGCTGGGGGCGGGGGCGGGCGCGGCCTCCGCCTCGGCCAACGCGGCGGCAACCTTGTCCTCGATCGCGGCAAGGCCCGGGCGGGTGAGCCACAGCACCGCCGCGGCGATGAAGCCAAGGCCCGCCAGGGTGGCGGCGATCGCGGCGCGCCGCCTGGCGCCCGCCGCGTCCCCCTCCTCTGCGCCGCGCCAGCGCAGCGCTGCGGCTGCCGCGCCGAGGCCGATGAGCAGCGCGAGGAGCGCCATGGCCATGCGGTTCTCGCGCGCGGCGAGCACCTCCATCTGTGCGGCAAGCTGCGCCTTCTCGCGCAGCGCGCGCTGCCGCTCGGCCCGCTCGGCCAGGCGGGCACGGGCGGCGGCCTGCTCGGCCTCGAGTCGCTGGCGCTCGGCCGCGTCAAGCTCGTCGAGCGAGCGGCAGGGCAGGGTGTTCGTCACCGGCTCGACCCCGTTGGCCTTGAGGAAGGGCACCAGCTCGCGCAGCGAGACGGCAAAGTAGAACTCGCCATCGCCATTGCCCGAATCGGTGCTGAAGGAATTGACCCCGACGACCCTGCCGCAGGGATCGAGCAGCGGCCCGCCCGAATTGCCGCGGGCGATGGGGGCGGTGTGGAGGATCGTGTCGAACTGCCGCGCGGGCCGCTCGCCGGAGACGAAGCCGCGCGAGGTCACTGGCGGCTGGGCGCGGAATATGTCAGACATATCAAGGCCCTGGGCAAGATCGACGGTCATCGGATAGCCCACCGCCGCAACTTCCGCGAGGCCGGCGCCGCCCGCGCCTCTGCCCGCCGCCCCGGCCCCGCCGGCAAGCGCCAGCGGCGGCAGGGCGAGCCTGCCCCCGGTGATCTCGAGCAGGGCAAGATCGTTGCGCGGGCTCACCGCCACCACCCGGGCAAAGGCCCCGCCGGCGCCCTCGGGCGGGACGATGCCGATGCGCAGCGTGTCATCCTGCACCGCCTCGCGCACCACATGGGCATTGGTGACGATCCGGGTGGGGCTGACGGCAAAGCCGGTGCCGTGGCTCACCGGCGCGGGCGCGCCGCCCTCCTCGCCGATGATCACCACCCGCACCACCCCGCGCGCCGCCGCGGCAAGATCGCCCGGATCGGCCGCGGCGGGCACGGCAAGGCAGACAAGGCAGACAAGGAGCGCCGCAAGGGCGCGCAGCAGCGGCAGCATGGCGGTGCTTATAGCGGCAATTTCGCCGCGCGCGAGATTGAACGCAAGGCCGGGGGGTGCGCCGCGGCGCGCAAGCTGGCACAATGTTTCACGTGGAACATTTTACGAACATGGATGACGAGGCGCGCTGGCAGGCGGTCAGGGCCAGGGACCGGCGGTTCGACGGGGCCTTTGTCACCGGCGTCCATTCGACCGGGATCTATTGCCGCCCCTCGTGCCCGGCGCGCCTGCCGCATCGCCGCAACGTGCGCTTCTACGCCACCCCCGCCGCGGCCGCAGCGGCGGGGCTGCGGCCGTGCAAGCGCTGCGCGCCCGATCGCCAGAGCGCTGCCGAAGCCTGCGTGCGCGCGGCGATCGCGGCGATCGCGGCGCAGGGGCGCATGAGCCTTGCCGAGCTGGCGCGGCTCACAGGTTATAGTGCGACGCATTTTCAACGCATCTTCACCCGCAGCACCGGGCTTTCGCCCGCCGCCTATGCGCGGGCACTGCGGCAAAGCCGCGCCGAAGCGGCGTTGATCGCGGGGCAAAGCGTGGGCGAAGCGATTGCCGCGGCAGGCTATGCCAAGCCCGATCACTTCTATGCCGAAAGGAAGGGGAGGGAAGGGATGAGCCCGAGCGATTGGCGCCGCGGCGGCGCGGGCAAGCGCATGCACTGGGCGGTGCTGGCGACCTCGCTCGGGCAGATGCTGGTCGCCGCGACCGACAAAGGGGTGTGCTGCCTGGCCTTTGGCGCGGGCGAGGCGCAGTTGCGGGCAAGGTTCCCCAAGGCCGAGCTGGTCGCAGCGGGCGCGGAGTTCGAAGCGCTGTTCGCCGAAGTGCTGGCGGCGGTCGAGCAACCCGGGCCGCACAGCGCCGCGATCCCGCTCGATGTCGCGGGCACCGCCTTCCAGCAGCGGGTGTGGCAGGAACTGCGCCGCATCCCTTGCGGAGAGACGCGCAGCTATGGCCAGCTTGCCGCCGCGCTCGGCCAGCCCGGCGCGGCGCGCGCGGTGGGCGGGGCCAATGCCGCCAACCCGGTCGCGGTGCTCACCCCCTGCCACCGGGTGATCGCCGCCGATGGCACGCTCGGCGGCTATGCCTGGGGACGCAAGATCAAGGCCGAACTGCTGCGGCGCGAACGCGCGGCGCGGCCGTGAGGCTGGGCATCACCCCCGCGCCCGACCTCAGCGCCGCGGCGTCGAGGCAGCCGGGCCCCGGATCAAGTCCGCGGTGACGGGTGGTCAGTCGAGCTTGGGCGGCATGCCGGGCTCGCACCTGGCCATGGCGCGCTGGTAGGCGGGGCGCTCCCCGATGCGCTTGAGGTAGGCCTTGAGGTTGGGCAGATGGTCGATGCTCATCGCGCTCATTGCCCGCGCGGTGGTGAGCTGGAAGCCCATCATGATGTCGGCCGTGGTGAGCTGGCTGCCGCCGAAATAGGCAGCCTTGCCGAGCCGCTCCTCGACGATCTGCCAGCCCTTGGCCATCCGCTCGGCGACGAAGGGGGGCAGCTCGCGCGCGCCCAGCGCCTGCGCCACCAGCGCCATCATGCCATTGGTCATGAAGGTGGCATTGGCCCAGTGATAGAAGAACAGGTGATCGGCAAAATCGGGGTGGTCGCTGCGCGGCACGAGCGGCGTATCGGGGGCATATCTGGCCACGATATAGTCGATGATCGCCCCGCTTTCGCCCAGCACCAGATCGCCATCGGTGATGACGGGGGCAATCCCCATCGGGTGCAGCGCCTTGTAGTCATCGGGCGCAAGGCGATTGTCCGCGCGGCGGGTGTAGAGCTTCACTTCGTAGTCCAGCCCCAGCTCCTCGGCGAGCCAGACGATGCGTTCGGATTGCGACAGGCGCAGGTGGTGGATGGTGAGCACGGCTCTCTCCCTCGTCCATTGCTTCAGGCGTTTCTGGCCCAGCCTTTGCGCGCCGGCACAAGCGAGTCGAGAAATTTCTCGGCCGTTTCCAGATATTCCGCCTGCTTGCCTTGGCCCATCCGGTCCCAGGTGGCATAGATCCGCCCGATGCGGTGGTTACTTTCAAGCCGTGCACGGTTGCGCGCCATGAAATGCCAGTAGAGCGCGTTGAAGGGGCAGGCATCGGGGCCGGTCTTGTGCGCCACCTTGTAGCGGCAGGCAGAGCAGTAATTGCTCATCTTGTTGATGTAATTCCCGCTGGCCGCATAGGGCTTGGTCGCAAGGCGCCCGCCATCGGCATAGAGCACCATCCCTGCGACATTGGGCAGCTCCACCCATTCGAAGGCATCGGCATAGACGGCCAGATACCAGTCGGCCACTGCCTGCGGGCTGATCCCGGCGATGAGGCAGAAATTGCCGAGCACCATCAGCCGCTGGATGTGGTGGGCATGGGCATCTTCGCGGGTGGTGCGCAGGCAATCGGCAAGGCAGCGCATCGCCGTCTCGCCCGTCCAGAAGAATTCGGGCAGGGGGCGGTGGGCATTGAGTTCATTGGCCTCGGCCAGGCCCGGCATCAGGTGCCAGTAGAAGCCGCGCACATACTCGCGCCAGCCGATGATCTGGCGGATGAAGCCCTCTACGGAATTGAGCGGAGCCGTGCCCGCGAAATAGGCAGCCTCGGCCCGGCGGCACAGCTCGAGCGGATCGAGCAGCCCGATATTGAGGCTGGTCGAGAGCAGCGAATGATAAAGGTCGTCCTCGCCTGCGATCATCGCGTCCTGATAGGGGCCGAACAGGGCAAGGCGCTCGGTGAAGAAGGCCTCGGCGGCCGCGAGCGCTTGCGCGCGCGTCACCGGCCAGGCGAAGGGTTCAAGCTCGCCGAAATGATCGGCAAAGCGCCTGGCCACGAGGCCGATCACCTCGCGGGTGATGGCATCGGGGGCGAATTTGGGGGCGGGCGGGGGCTTGAGGCCCGCGCGCGGCGGCGCGCGGTTTTCGGCATCATAGTTCCACTGCCCGCCCACGGGGCGCGCGCCCTCCATCAGCAGGCCGGTCTTGCGCCGCATGGCGCGGTAGAAATGCTCCATGGTGAGGTGCCGGCGCCCTTCGGCAAAGCGGGCAAACTCGGCGCGCCTGGCGATGAAGCGGGTGTCGGGCAGGATGGTGACGGGGCAGGCAAAGCGGCCCTGCCATTCGTGCAGCGCCTGTTCCACGCGCCACTCGCCGCTTTCGGTGACACGGATTTCCCGCGGGGCATGGCGTTCGACGGCGCGGGCAACCTCGCCGGTGAGGCTGCCGCTGTTATCGGGATCCTCGAGCGTGACGTAATCGACCGCAAAGCCCTTCGTGCGCAATTCTTGGGCAAAGTGGCGCATGGCCGAGAAGATCAGCACGAGCTTCTGCTTGTGGTGCTTCACATAGGTCGCCTCGTCCCACACCTCCATCATCAGGATGCGGGCATCGGCGGGGCTGAGGCCCTCGAGGCTCGGCAGACCATGCGAAAGCTGGTCGCCGAGGATGGGGACAAGAATGGGGCTGGGCATGGCGGCGATACGCTTGGGGGCCGGGCGCGGTTTCAGGCGGGGTCAGACGAAGCTGTAGGGATCGATATCGATCCCCACCCGCACCCCGGGGGCGAAGGGGACGCGCGCGATCCAGGTGCGCAGCACCTCTTGCAGCGGGGCGCTGCGCCGCGCGTTGACGAGGAAGCGGAAGCGATAGCGCCCGCGCAGCAGCGCCAGCGGTGCCGGGGCGGGGCCGAGGATGGCGATATCGCCCAGCTGCGGGCGCACCTCGCTAAGGCGCGCGGCGGCCTCGCGCGCCTCCTTCTCGTCTTGCGATGAGAGGATGATCGCCGCCCAGCGTCCGAAGGGCGGGGCGCCGGCGGCGCGGCGGTCCTCGGTCTCGGCGGCGTAGAAGGCATCGCGATCCCCGCTCGCCAGCGCCGCGATCACCGGCGCGTCCGGGTGGCGGGTCTGGATCAGCACCTCGCCCGGCTTGGCCGCGCGCCCGGCGCGCCCGGCGACCTGGGCGATCTGGGCATAGGTGCGCTCGGCCGCGCGCAGATCCCCGCCTTCGAGGCCCAAGTCCGCATCGACGACGCCGACCAGCGTCAGCTCGGGAAAGTGGAAGCCCTTGGTGACCAGCTGGGTGCCGATGATGATGTCGATCGCCTTGTTCTCGGCCTCGGCGATGAACCGCGCGGCGCGCTCGGGGCTGCCGAGCGTGTCCGAGGTGGCGATGGCCAGGCGCGCCTCGGGGAACAGGCCGCGCACCTCCTCGGCGATGCGCTCGACCCCGGGGCCGCAGGCAACCAGGCAATCGGCCTCGCCACATTCGGGGCAGGCGCCGGGCACGCGCGCCTCGAAGCCGCAATGGTGGCAGGCCAGCCGGGCCGAGAGGCGGTGCTCGACCAGCCAGGCGCTGCACGCCGGGCATTTGAAGCGGTGCCCGCAATTGCGGCACAGGGTGAGCGGGGCATAGCCGCGGCGATTGAGGAACAGCAGCGCCTGTTCGCCCCGCTCGAGCCGCGCGCTCAGGGCCTCGACCAGCGGCGCAGCCAGCCAGCGCTGGCGCCCCGGCTGATCGCGGGTGAGATCGATGAGGCGCACGCGCGGCAGGCTCGCCCCGCCAAAGCGGCGCGGCAGTTCGCAGCGCTGATAGACCCCGATCGCGGCCATGTGCAGGCTTTCGAGCGCCGGGGTGGCGCTGGCGAGGATCACCGGCACGCGCTCGAACCGGGCGCGCATCACCGCCACGTCGCGGGCGTTGTAGCGCACCCCGTCATCCTGCTTGAAGCTGACCTCATGGGCCTCGTCCACCACGATCAGCCCGAGCCGGGCATAGGGCAGGAACAGCGCCGAGCGCGCGCCGACGATCACCTGCGCGGTTCCATCGGCAATCGCGCGCCAGGCGCGGCGGCGCTGGCTCGCTTTCAGCGAGGAATGCCACAGCACCGGCACGGCGCCGAAGCGCGCGGCAAAGCGGGTGAGCACGTTTTCGGTGAGCGCGATCTCGGGCAGCAGCACCAGCACCTGCCGGCCCATGGCGAGCGCGGCGGCGATGGGTTCGAAATAGGTCTCGGTCTTGCCCGATCCGGTGACGCCATCGAGAAGGAAGGGGGCAAAGTCCGCGGCCCTGACCGCGGCGGTGAGCCGCGCGGCGACCGCGGCCTGCTCGGCCGAAAGCGCGCTCGGCGCGTGATCGGGATCGAGCCGGGGGAAGGGCCGGTCGATCGCGACGCTGACCGGCTCGATCAGCCCGGCGCTGATCATGCCGCGCAGCACGCCCTCGGACACCCCGGCAAGGGCGGCAAGCTCGCGCAGGCTGCCCTGCGCGCCCGCCAGCCGTTCCATCGCCGCCTTGCGCTTCGGCGTGAGGCGTGCGGGCGCCGGGGCGGCGGCGAGCCGGTATTCGGTGATACGGTGCGGCCCGGCCAAAGCGCCGCCGCTCGCCAGCGCCATGCGCGCGACGCTGGCGAGGGGCGCGCAATAATAATCCGCGGTCCATTCGATCAGGCGCCGCAGGGGCGCGGCGAGCGGGGGGACGGCGAGCACCTCGAGGATCGGGCGCAGCCGCTCCGGCGCCACCGGATCGCCGGGCAGGGCGCCCTCGTCCCACACGATCCCCGTCACCTTGCGCGGCCCGAGCGGGGCCACCACCACGCTGCCGGCCGGCGCCTCCATGCCCTCGGGCAGGCGATAATCGAGCGGGCCGAGCGCGGCATTGAGGACAAGGAGGCGCACGCGGTTCATCCTGGCGCCATATGGGGCGGGGCAAAGCGGTGAGGCAAGGAGGGATGCCCGACTTATGACCATGCCCATTGCCCTGCCCCTCGCCCGGCCCGGCAGCGCGCCGCTGTCCACCCGCCGCCAGCTCATCGCCGGGGCCGCGGCGCTTGGGGGCCTGGCGCTGCTGCCCGGCTGCGCCAGCACGGCTGCGCCCTTGAGCCTTGAGGAAGCGGTGCGCCGGTTGCTGCTGGTGGCGAGCGAAAACGCCTTTGCCCGGCTGACCGCGCCGGGGGGCCTGTGGGACGAGCAGATCGCCCGGCTCGATCTGCCCGCGCTCCTGGGCGGGCGCGGCGAGGTGCTGGCGCGCATCCTCGGCTCCGCGCGCATCCGCACCGAGCTCGAGGCGCGGCTTGCCGATCTGGCCATCGATGCTTCCTCTCGCGCCGCCCCGGTGGTGGCCGATGCGGTGCGGGTGATCGGGGTGCGGAACGCGCTGGCCATCATCCGCGGCGGGCCCGATGCGGCGAGCGCTTACCTGCGCGCCGAGATGGGCAGCGCGCTGATCGATGCGATGCTGCCCGAGCTGGGCGAGGCGCTCCGCCTCAGCCGCGATCCGCTGATCGGTGATGTGGTCGCGCTGCTCGCCGGGCCCGAGGTTGCGGGGATGGCCGAACGCTTCGGCCGCGCCATCGAGGATGCGATCTGGGCTGCGATCGCCCGCGAGGAAGCCGCGATCCGCGCCGACCCCGCGGCCACCCGCGATCCGTTGCTGATCGGCGTGTTCGGCGTGGGCCGGCGGCTCTAGCGGTCAGAAGCGGTATTCCACCCACACCTGCGGCACGTGGTTGTAGATGTCGCGCCCCGTCGGGGTGGGGGTGTAGATGCCGAGATAGGCGAGCGAGAGGCGCAGCGCCCTGCTTGCCCGCCAGCCCAGTTCCACCCGCCCGCGCCACTGATCGCGGGCAAGGCCGGGGCGGCGCGACTGGGTCCGGAGGAGGTTGAAATATTCCGCATCGAAGCGCGCATCGAGCCTCTCGGTCAGCGGCAGGGTGTAGCGCGCGCGCTGGCGCAAGCGCAGCTCCACGCGCTCGGCGCCGTCGAAGAAGCGCTCCTCCAACCGGGTGCGCAGCGCCAGGCGCCCGGTGGTGAAGGTGATCTCCTGGTGCGGGCGGATCTCGGTCTGCCCGCCGGCATCGAACAGCGCCACGCCGCCGCCGATGCGGGTGCCCTTGGCGATGGTCTGTTCGAGATTGAAGCGGATGGTCTGCTGTTCGTCGCCGCGGCGCTGTTCGCGCCAGCGCGCCGAGGCATCGAAGGTCAGCCTGGTATCATCGTCGAGGTCGGTAACGGCAACCGCATAGAGCCACAGCTGCACATCCTCATCCGCGGCGCGCGCTTTGGATGGTTGCCAAGCGGCAAAGCTGGCGGCAAGCAGGAGCAGGCATCGCGCGGCGGGCTGAGTCACGCCGCGGCGCTTAGCCGCCGCGCGCTGCGCCCGCCACAGGAATCCGAAAAGAGAGCTTGCATGAAATTCTTCGTCGACACTGCCGAGATCGAGGCGATCCGTGACCTGGCCGCCACCGGGCTGCTCGACGGGGTGACGACCAACCCCTCGCTGATCGCCAAGTCGGGCCGCGATTTCAAGGAAGTGACCGCCGAGATCTGCCGCATCGTCGATGGCCCGGTGAGCGCCGAGGTGGTGGCGCTCGATCACGCCACGATGATGAAAGAGGCCGAGGTGCTGCGCAAGATCGCCGACAATGTCTGCATCAAGGTGCCGCTCACCGTCGATGGCCTCAAGACCTGCAAGGCGCTCACCGGCGATGGCACCATGGTCAATGTCACGCTGTGCTTTTCGGCCAACCAGGCGCTGCTGGCGGCCAAGGCCGGGGCGACTTTCGTCTCGCCCTTCGTCGGTCGGCATGACGACAATGGCTTTGACGGGATGGAGCTGATCCGCGACATCCGCCTCATCTATGACAATTACGCCTTTGCCACCGAGATCTTGGTGGCAAGCGTGCGCCACACCAACCATGTGCTCGAGGCCGCGCGCATCGGCGCCGACGTGATGACCGCGCCGCCGGCGGTGATCCACGCGCTGTTCCGCCACGTGCTCACCGACAAGGGGATCGAGGGCTTCCTTGCCGATTGGGCCAGGACCGGCCAGAGCATCCTCTAGCGCGCCCCAAGCCCATGGCCGAACAATCCCCGCTCGATCGCTTCAAGCAGGCGCTCACCGGCGCGAGCCGCGCAATCGCGCGCGATGGCGAGGTCGAGATCGCCTGGAGCGCCGATGCCCCGGGAAGCACGGGCAACCGCTTCCGCGTGCCGCTGCCCGGGCGTGACCTGCCGGCAGAGCAGGTGCGCGAGGCGCGCGGCTTTGCCGACAGCTTTGCCCTCAAGCTGCGCCACCACGATCCCGCGCTCCACGCCCGCGCCGCCCCGCCCGAGCCGATCGCAAGGGCCTGCTATGACGCGATCGAGCAGGTGCGTTACGAGGCGCTGGGGGCCAACCGCTTCGGCGGGATCAAGGCCAATCTCGATGCCGCGACCGAACTGCGCACCGCTTCCGACAAGATCGTGCGGGCGCAGAACTCTGCCGAGGTGCCGCTGCAGACCGCGCTCGCGCTGCTGGTGCGCGAGGCGCTGACCGGCGAGGCCGTGCCCGAAAAGGCGCGCGGCGGGATCGCGCTGGTGCGCGATTATCTCGAGGAGAAGGTCGGGGGCGATCTTGCCGGCCTGGCCGAGCGCATGGGCGATCAGGCGGCCTTCCAGCAGCTCGCGCTCGACATGCTGCGCGAGCTTGAGCTGACCCGGCCCGCCGATGCCCCCGATGCCGGTGAGAACGACACCCCCGATGACGCGGACGCGCCGAGCGACGAGAGCGCGGGCGAGGACGAGAGCGAGGGCGCCGGCGATCCCCAGGCCGCCGAGATGGCCGGCGAGATGGCCGAAGGCGAGGGCGATGGCGAGCAGAGCGCCGAGGCCGAGGCGACCAGCGAGCTGGCCGAGGGCGATCCGGGCGAGGATGGCGATGGCGCCAAGGCCCCGCTGCGCCCCAACCGGCCGCAGGGCGAGATCCCGGCGGGGCTGGACTACCGCGCCTACACCACCCGCTTCGACGAGGAGGTGGCGGCGAGCGACTTGTGCGATCCGGATGAGCTTGATCGCCTGCGCGCCTATCTCGACAGCCAGCTCACCGGCCTGCAGAGCGTGGTGACGCGGCTTGCCAACCGCCTGCAGCGCCGGTTGATGGCGCAGCAAAGCCGCAGCTGGGATTTCGATCAGGAGGAAGGCGTGCTCGATGCCGCGCGCCTCGCCCGGGTGATCGTCTCGCCCGGCACCGCGCTTTCCTACAAGGTCGAGCGCGACGTGGAGTTCAAGGACACCATCGTCACCCTGCTGATCGACAATTCGGGCTCGATGCGCGGGCGGCCCATCAGCATCGCCGCGATCAGCGCCGACATTCTGGCGCGCACGCTCGAGCGCTGCGGGGTCAAGACCGAGATCCTCGGCTTTACCACCCGCGCGTGGAAGGGCGGGCAGAGCCGCGAGGCCTGGCTCGCCGATGGCAAGCCGCCCAACCCCGGGCGCCTCAATGATCTTCGCCACATCATCTACAAGCAGGCCGACGAGCCCTGGCGCCGGGCGCGGCGCAATCTCGGGCTGATGATGCGCGAGGGGCTGCTGAAAGAGAACATCGACGGCGAGGCGCTGATGTGGGCCCATGCCCGCCTGCTCGCCCGGCCCGAGGAGCGGCGCATCCTGATGGTGATCTCCGACGGCGCGCCGGTGGACGATTCAACCCTGTCGGTGAACAGCGCGGGCTATCTCGAGGCGCATCTGCGCAGCGTGATCGCATGGATCGAGCGCCATTCGCCGGTTGAATTGGTGGCGATCGGCATCGGCCACGATGTCACCCGTTATTATCGCCGCGCGGTGACGATCATGGACGTGGAACAGCTCGGCGGCACGATCATCGAGCAGCTGGCGGAGCTGTTCGAGGATGAGAAGGGTGGGAGGACAAGATAAGCTATGCTGGCATCCCAAGTCGCGCCAATGGTGATCAGTCTTGCCAAATCATACGGCGCAACCGCGCTTGGTCCTGCAAGCCTGAATATGTTCTTTGCTGAGCATATCGCGCATCTGAAGTCCTCCGATGTGGCGATTATCGCGCAGACCGGCCAAGTGCTTGATGGAGTGACTGCCGGATTCGGCATCGGGTATATGGCATCTACGGCAGTCATTGCGGCGGGCCAGCTGATGCTGGGCAATTCTCTCGATGCAGCGGTCACGGTCGGCACTGCTGCTGTCTTTACCAATCCCACCGCAGCCACCTGTGCGGCCATCGGCGCATTGTTCTACGGCTATCACGCGCTGAGCGAAGACGAGCGGGAGCGCTTCTTCGCGAAATTGCGGGATGGGCTACAGGTCGGCGTCGAGTTAATCAAATCCCTGATTTCCTACGTTGAATCCAGTCTGACACGATTGCTTGACAGCGAAACGATGCGCTCGCTCAAGGCACTGGTCACGGAATATGCGACGATGTTCGGCCGATCGATCGCCGACATCACAAAATCCGTGAGCGACAAAGCAATCCTTGTTGCACAACAGGCATCTGTCATGGCCAGAGACGCTGCCACGACAATCGGGGCTTCGATAGTTTCGGGCGCGACCATTGCTGGTGAATATGGCGAGGCAGTGAGCGCAGCAATCCAGACAGCGGGGAACGAGTCGGGCCGATGGCTGAGCGAGACTTCGCGACAGGCGCGTGCCTGGCTTGTTGCCCTTTTTGACAACGACAAGAGCGAGAAGAAATGACCGTTACCGAAGCCGTCACCACCCGCCGTTCCGTCCGCCAGTTTCTTGACAGGCCGGTGCCCTACGAGGTCATCCACCGGGTGATGGACAAGGCCCGCTGGGCGCCTTCGGGCTGCAACTACCAGCCCTGGCAGGCCACCATCCTCACCGGCCAGCCGCTGGCCGATCTGCGCGCGATGATCGCCGGCCAGCCGCTCGGCGAGCTCGAATACAGCTGGGATGCGCCCGCCGCGCACGAGCAATACAAGGCCCGGCTCGGCGGGGTTTCGGCGAGGATGTTCGAAGCGCTCGGCATCGCCCGCGACGATGCCGCCGGGCGCATGGCGGCGATGGCGCGCAACGCCACCAATTTCGACGCGCCGGTGCTGCTCCTGTGCTATTTCCCGCGCTTCATGCTCGAGCCGCAATGGTCGGACACCGGCATGTGGCTCCAGACCATCGCCCTCCTGCTGCGCGAGGAGGGGCTGGATTCGTGCTTCCAGGAATTCATGGCCTTCTATGCCAAGCAGATCCGCGCGTTCCTCGGCCTCGATCCGCAAAGCACGATGTTCTTCTGCGGCATGGCGATCGGCTACCGCGATCCGGATGCCCCGGTGAACAATTTTGAACGCGAACGGGTGCCGCTGGAAGAGCAGGTGCGCTTCCTCGGCTGGGATTGACGCGGCGCGCCGGCGCAAGCAAAGGCGCACTCCCGCCATGACCGACGCGCCGCTCACGCTCTACAACTCGCTCACCCGCAGGCTGGAGGTGTTCGCGCCCGTGCACCCGGGCGAGGCGCGGGTCTATACCTGCGGGCCGACGGTCTATAACTACCCCCACATCGGCAACATGCGCGCTTACGTCTTTGCCGATGTGCTGGGGCGCACGCTGAGCTGGAAGGGCTACCGCCTCACCCATGTGATCAACATCACCGATGTCGGCCACCTTACCGATGATGCCGATGCGGGTGAGGACAAGATGGAGAAGATGGCGGCCGAGAAGGCCCAATCGATCTGGGACATCGCCGAACATTACAAACAGGCCTATTGGGCCGATGTGCGCGCGCTCAACATCCGCGGGCCGATGAAGGAAGGCCGGAGCGAGCCTTCGTATTGGACGGTGGCGACCGATTATGTCCCGCAGATGATCGCCTTTGCGCAAACCATTGCCGCCAAGCACTGCTACGAGCTTGAGAGCGGGCTTTATTTCGACGTTTCGACCGTGGCCGATTATGGCCGGCTTGCCCGGGCGCAGACCAATGAGGGCGAAAGCCGGATCGAGCCGGTGGCGGGCAAGCGCAACCCGGCTGATTTTGCCATCTGGCGCAAGACCCCGCCGGGCGAGAAACGCCAGATGGAGTGGGACAGCCCCTGGGGCCGCGGCGCCCCGGGCTGGCACCTCGAATGCAGCGTGATGAGCGGGGCGGTGCTGGGCTTTCCCTTCGACATCCACACCGGCGGGATCGACCACCGCGAGATCCACCACCCCAACGAGATCGCCCAGAACCAGGCCCATTGCTGCACCAACGGCCTCGATGAGCCAACGAATTCGGGCGCAAGGTTCTGGATGCACAACAATTTCCTCGTCGAACGCGCGGGCAAGATGAGCAAGTCCTCAGGCGAGTTCCTGCGCCTCAAATTGCTGATCGACCGGGGCTATCACCCGCTTGCCTATCGGCTGATGTGCCTTGCTGCGCATTATCGCTCGGAACTCGAGTTTTCCTGGGAGGGCCTCGGCGCCGCGCTCACGCGCCTCAAGCGCATGGTGATGGCCGCCGCCCCGCTCGCCGATGTGGCGCCGCAGGCGGGCGCAACCCATCCCAAACTCGCGCCGGCCATGGCACGGTTTGCCGAGGCGATCAGCGATGATCTCAACACCCCGGTGGCCCTGACCGCGCTCGAGGAGGTGCTGGGTATGAAGAAGGTCGATCCCGCTGCCAAGCGCGCGGCCATCGCCGAGATCGACAGCGTGCTCGGCCTTGATCTTCTCAGCCTCACCCGCGCGGATTTGCGCATCCGCCCCAAGGACGCCGCCGTCACCGAGGATGAGATCGCCGCCGCGCTCGCCCGTCGCAACGAGGCCCGCGCCGCCAGGGATTTCGCCGCTGCCGATGCCATCCGCGCCGAGCTTGCCGCCGCAGGCGTCGAGGTGATGGACGGCGATCCCCTGGGCTGGGAATGGAAATTGGGGTGAGGCCCAAAGGGGGGATGCGATGAAGGGGACAAAGCCATGACCACGCGCCCGGTGATCCTGGCCATTTCCGGCCTCATCCGTCCGCTGCTCGAGCCGCGCTTGCCGGAGGGCCTCGAGGTGCGCTGGTTCATGACCAAGGAAGAAGCGCTCGCGGCGGTGGCCGATGCCGAGATCGGCTGGTTCGACATGAACGATCAGGCCGCCATGGCCGAAACCCTGCGCGCGGCCACAAGGCTCAAATGGCTCAATTCGATCTATGCCGGGCTCGATTTCCTGCCCATGGAGGTGCTGATCGCGCGCGGCATCACCGTCACCAACGGCGCCGGGATCAACGCCATTACCATCGCCGAATATGTGGTGATGGGGATGCTCACCATCGCCAAGGGCTATCGCGAGGTGGTGCGCGCGCAGGACGCCCGCGAATGGCTGACCGATTCGCCCGGCAAGCGCGAACTGGCAGGATCGAAGGCGCTGCTCCTAGGCTATGGCGCGATCGGGCGGCTGATCAAGCCGCGGCTCGAGGCCTTCGACGTGGCGGTGAGCGTGGTGCGCCGTTCGGGCGGGCCGGGCACGCTCGGCCCCGATGAATGGCGCGCGCGGCTTGGCGAATTCGACTGGGTGATCCTCGCCGTGCCCGCAACGCCAGAAACCGAGGGCATGATCGGGGCCGAGGAACTCGCGGCGATGAAGCGCGACTGCGTGATCGTCAACATCGCCCGGGGCAGCGTCATCGATCAGGAGGCGCTCGTCAAGGCCCTCGAAGCCAAGGCGATTGCCGGCGCCTTTCTCGATGTCACCACGCCTGAGCCGCTGCCCGCCGATCACCCGCTCTGGACGCTCGAGAACGCGCACATCACCATGCACCTTTCCGGCCGGGCGCAGGACAAGATGTTCGTCCGCTCGGCCGAGCGCTTCCTCGACAATCTCGGCAAGTATCTCGCCGGAGAGCCGCTCGCCCCGCTGTTCGACCCGCGCAAGGGCTATTGAGTAGGCCTTTCGCCGCGGCGTTTTGCAGCTTGGCGCTTTTCTGCAATACTCGCCGCGCGTGATGCGCCATCACGTGGGCGCGGCCGGGCAGCGCCGGGGGGGCGCGCCGGGCCGCAACTTCAGGCTCGGCCGGCAAGGGGGGGAAGGCATGAGCAAGTTGCAGAAGGCATCGGACCTGTTCATCGCGTGTCTCGAGGCCGAGGGGGTGGAATATATCTTCGGGGTGCCGGGGGAAGAAAACCTCGATTTCCTCGAGAGCCTTTCCAATTCCACCAAGATCAAGCTGATCCTCACCCGCCACGAACAGGGCGCAGGGTTCATGGCGGCGACCTATGGCCGCCACACCGGCAAGACCGGGGTGTGCATCGCCACGCTGGGGCCGGGGGCAACCAATTTCGTCACCGCCGCGGCCTATGCCCAGCTTGGCGGCATGCCGATGCTGATGATCACCGGGCAAAAGCCGATCAAGAAATCGAAGCAGGGGCGCTTCCAGATCCTCGATGTGGTGGGGATGATGACCCCGATCACCAAGTTCACCCACCAGCTGGCGAGCGCCGACAACATCCCCAGCCGGGTGCGCGAGGCGATCCGCCTGGCCGAGGAGGAAAAGCCCGGGGCGGTGCATCTCGAGTTTCCCGAGGACATCGCCGAGGAGCACACCGCCAGCCGCCCGATCGCCGCGAGCCTCGCCCGGCGTCCTTCGGCCGAGGAAAAGGCGGTGCGCCAGGCGGTGCTGGCGATCGAGGCCGCGCAGCGCCCGCTGCTGGTGATCGGCGCCGGGGCCAACCGCAAGATGTGCGGGCGGATGCTGCGCCAGTTCATCGACAAGACCGGGATCCCTTTCATCACCACCCAGATGGGCAAGGGCGTGGTCGATGAACGCCACCGGCTGTTCTTGGGCTGCGCGGCGCTGTCGGCGGGCGATTTCGTCCACCGCGCGATCGAGGATGCCGATTGCATCGTCAACATCGGCCACGATGTGATCGAAAAGCCGCCCTTCTTCATGCGCAATGATGGCGAGGGCGCGGTGGGATCGGACAGCCCGCCCACGGTGATCCACGTCTCGACCCGCACCGCCGAGGTCGATCCGGTCTATTTCCCCCAGATCGAGGTGATCGGCGACATCGCCAATGCGATCTACCAGATCAAGGAGGACATCGTCCCCCAGGGCAAGTGGGATTTCCGCCGGATGCTCGAATATCGCGCCGCCGAACTGGCGCACACCGAGGCGCTGGCGGGTGATGCCCGCTTTCCCATATTCCCCCCGCACCTGGTGGCGCAGGTGCGCGCGGCCATGCCGGAAGACGGGATCATCTGCCTTGACAACGGGGTGTACAAGATCTGGTTCGCGCGCGGCTATGCCGCCTATCTTCCCAACACCGTGCTGCTCGACAATGCGCTGGCCACCATGGGGGCGGGCCTGCCGAGCGCGATGATGAGCGCGATGCTCTATCCTTCGCGCAAGGTGATGGCGATCTGCGGCGATGGCGGGTTCATGATGAACAGCCAGGAGATGGAGACCGCGGTGCGCCTCGGCCTCAATCTCACCATCCTCATCCTGCGCGATGATGCCTATGGCATGATCCGCTGGAAGCAGGCCAACATGGGCTTCAAGGATTTCGGCCTCACCTATGGCAACCCCGATTTCGTGCAATATGCCCAGAGTTATGGCGCGAACGGGCACCGCGTGACCAGCGCCGAGCACCTTGCCGATCTGTTGCGCCACTGCCTTGCCGAACCGGGGGTGCACCTCATCGACTGCCCGGTCGATTACAGCGAGAACGACCAGATCCTCAACCGCGACATCAAGCGGCTGAGCAAGGAGCTGTGAGCGCGCGGATCGCTCCCGCAGGCGCGAGGGGGAAGGATGCCCGATGAGACTGAAAGACACCTACCCGCTCTATCTCAACAACAGGCCGGTGCAGCCCAACACCGATCTTGCCGTCACCGACAAATATACCGGCGCGATCGCCTTTCGCACCGCGCTGGCGACGCCCGACATCATCGATGAGGCGATCGCCGGGGCGGTGCGCGCGGCCGAGCCGATGGCGCGGCTGGCCGCCTACGAGCGGCAGGACGTGCTGATGCACTGCGTTGCCCGTTTCCGCGCGCGCTTTGACGAGCTTGCCCATGCGCTGTGCGTCGAGGCGGGCAAGCCGATCAAGGATGCCGAGGGCGAGGTCACCCGCCTCATCGACACCTTCCGCATCGCCGCCGAGGAGGCGGTGCGCAATTATGGCGAGGTGCAGCCGCTCGACATCTCCCCGCGCGCACGCGGCTATCAGGGGATGTGGAAGCGCGTGCCGATCGGCCCGTGCAGCTTCATCAGCCCCTTCAACTTCCCCTTGAACCTGGCCGCGCACAAGATCGCGCCCGCGATCGCGGTGGGCTGCCCCTTCGTGATGAAGCCGGCTTCCAAGACGCCGCTCGGCGCGCTCATCATGGGCGAGGTGCTGGCCGAATGCGCGGTGCTGCCCGAAGGCGCCTTCTCGATCCTGCCAGCCAGCCGCGACGGGGCCGACCTGTTCACCGAGGACGCGCGCTTGAAGCTCCTCTCCTTCACCGGCTCGCCCGCCGTCGGCTGGGAGCTGAAGGCCAAGGCTGGCAAGAAGAAGGTGGTGCTCGAACTCGGCGGCAATGCCGCGGTGATCATCGACAGGGATGCCGATCTTGCCGACGCGCTCGAACGGGTGATCTTCGGCGCCTTCTACCAATCGGGCCAGTCGTGCATCGGGGTGCAGCGCATCCTCATCCATGCCGAGGTTTACGAGGCCTTCAAGGCGATGCTGGTCGCCAGAACCAGGACGCTGGTGGCGGGCGATCCCAAGGACCGGGCAACCTTCATCGGCCCGATGATCTCGCAAGGCGAGGCGCGGCGCCTGAAGGGCTGGATCGACGAGGCGATCGCGGCGGGCGCGACGCTGCTGTGCGGCGGGGGCCTCAGCCGCGGCAACATGCTCGAGGCGACGCTGCTCGAGAATGTCCCTGCCGATGCCAAGGCGCGCAACGAGGAAGCCTTCGGGCCGCTGGCGATCCTGCAGCGCTTCGAGCGCTTCGACGAAGCCTTGGAAGAGGTCAACAACTCCAAATTCGGGCTTCAGGCCGGGATCTTCACCCGCGACCTCTTCCAGATGTTCGATGCCTGGGACCGGCTCGAGGTTGGCGGCATCCTCATCAACGACGTGCCGAGCTACCGGGTGGACTCCATGCCCTATGGCGGGGTCAAGGATTCAGGCCTCGGGCGCGAGGGCGTGCGCTTTGCCATGGAGGACATGAGCGAGATCCGCAATCTGGTGATCCGGCGCATGTCCTGATGGCAAGGCCCGCTTGTGGGGCCTTGTCCTCGGGTGCTGAGGCTTCCGCTTTGCCAAAGGGCACCTGCGGGCGCGCGCCTTCACGCGTGCGGGCCGCTGGCGGCGCGGGGGCAGCGCGCCGCCGGGCTGCTCGCAAGGCTCACCCCTCTTCGAGCAGCAGCAGCACGCAGGTCACCTCGAGCCGCTCGATCGCCCCGAAGCGGTGATCGACCTTGGTGATGCTGGCATCGGCGACCAATTGGCCGGGAATGGCAAATTCGTGCTCGGGCAGGCGCTCGATGAGCTCCTCGCCGGCGGCCACCGCCTCGGGCCCGCTGAACTCGAGCACGATCTCGTGGCGGGTGCCCGAAAAGGTGATCGAGGCCCAGGCCCGCTCCTCGTGGCAGAGCACGGCGCCGTGCCCGGCGGTGAGCTGCATCAGGCTGCGGCGCAGGCGGTCGGCAAGGCTCGGGCGGGGGCGCAAGGCCCGCCCGCGCGACTTGGCCTCGAGCGGCGCCGGGCCGGGCCAGCGATCGGCGAAGGGATCGCGCAGCGACTGGGTCAGCATCAGGCGCGCTCCTTCTTCTCGGCGGCGACGCGGTCGGCATAGCCCTGCATCCAGGCGCGGGTGCGCAGCTCGGTCTCGGGGCGGGGGGTGCGGCCCATCCTGAGGTCAAGCACGAAGCGCGGATCGTGGGCGGCGAGGCGCCCGAACTTGGTGGCGGGCAGCTTGTGCTCGCGCAGGAAGGTTTCGATGGATCGAAGCAGCATGGTTCTTGCGTCCCTGTTGGTTGCCGGATCGAAGGCGCTGCACCGGGCGATTCGCCCGATGTTCCTGTTTTGTTTCACCTGATTTCCTACTTGTCTAGGAAAAATCCTTCGTGTAGGATGTTTTCATGCTTCCTTCGCCCGCAGCCAGCCGCGCAATCCCTCCCGGCCCGCGCGCGCGGCTGCTGGAACTGGCGCATGAGCGCCGCGTGAGCCTCGCCGCGCTGTCCGACATGATCGGGCGCAACCCTTCCTATCTCCAGCAGTTCATCCGCAAGGGCAGCCCCCGCAAGCTCGAGGAGCAGGACCGCGCCCGCCTCGCCCGCTTCTTCGGTGTGGACGAGGCGGAATTGCGCGAGGTGCAGGAAAATTCCTACGTGGAAGTCCCTGGAGGGCAGAGCGTCGCCGAGTGGGTCGAAGTCCCCCGGCTCGATCTCGGCGCCTCGGCCGGGCCGGGGCGGGTGGCGCGCGATGAGGCCGCTTTCGATACCTTCCGCTTCTCGCGCCGCTGGCTCGCTGAACAGGGGCTCGATCGTGCGCGCCTCGCCGCGCTCAGGGTCGAGGGCGATTCGATGGAGCCGCTGCTCAATGATGGCGATGAGATTCTCGTCGATTGCACCCCGCGGCCCTTGCGCGATGGCATCCACGTGGTGCGCTTGGGCGACACGCTGATGGTCAAGCGCCTCGCCAGCGCCGGGCCGGGGCGCATCGCGCTGCTCTCGCAGAACCTCGCCTACCCGCCGGTGGAAGTCGCGGCCGAGGAGGTGGCCATTATTGGCCGGGTTGTGTGGAAGGGAGGGCGGGTGTGAATGGGATATGTCTTGCCAAACAATGCATTTGAACTAACCTGTTGTAATGCAGATCATCATCGCGCTTGCCCTGCTTGCAGTTGCCGGATGGATCTTGATCAGGATCATCACGCTGGTTGATGGGATCATCCGCCAAATTTGGCGGAAAGTCGGACCTTTTCTGGTTGCGCTTGTAGCAGCCCTCGTTGCGCTGATCGGCGGGGCGGTTGTTTTTGGATCATTGCTGGCAGCCGATGACGCTGCGTTGGCGGGTTTGGCCCTTTCCATCGCCGCTTTCATTGCAGCTTACATGACCGCTCGCAGATGGTTTGCAGACAACTGGTCGGGCAAGATTGACCGCGCCACCGAGGCGCGGTTGCGCGACGAGTGCCAAGGCGAGCCGCCGCTTCTGAAGCCTTCAGCGCCCTTTCGTCGATTGCCCATGAAGAAGCAGCGACCGTGGCGACGTGCAGATCTGCGCGAGCGGGACCGATTTCTGCATGTCACCGCCTATTTGCGGACGGCTCTGCCTGAGCAACGCGAGAGCATAGTCTTCTCGGAAAAGGCAATCGTCGAGATGTGGGGCCGCGGCGCCGATCCGATGGATGCGGCTTTTCGTGATGTCGCGAGCAATATCACGGTGTGGCTCAGCCATTGCGAGGCGTCGCTCGAGGAAACGCAAGCGCTCAGCCGAATCCAGCACTTGGCGCTCTGCGAAAGGCTGGTCCACAGTCTGGAAGCTCATGCGATCAAGGTGCGGCAGGTCGTGTTGCAGCATGGCGATGCCGCGATCGACACTTTGAAAGCTCGAACAGACCTGATCGCGAAGCTGTGAACTTGCGCAGAGACGATCAAGCCGCCACATCCCGCACATGACCGACACTCCCAAGCCCCTCCCCCCCATGCGCGCCGCGATCATCCCGGTAACGCCCTTGCAGCAGAACTGCTCGCTGATCTGGTGCACCAAGACCATGAAGGGCGCGCTGGTCGATCCGGGCGGGGATCTGGGCAGGCTCAAGGAGGCGGTCGCCAAGGCGGGCGTGACGCTCGAGAAGCTGCTTGTCACCCACGGGCACCTCGACCATTGCGGGCAGGCCGGGATGCTGGCCGACGAACTGGGCCTGCCCATCGAAGGCCCGCACGAGGATGATCGCTTCTGGATCGAGCGGCTCGATGAGGACGGGGCGCGCTGGGGGATGGTGGCGAGGAGCTTCACGCCCACCCGCTGGCTCAAGCATGGTGATACGGTGAGCGTGGGCGAACTCACCTTGGACGTGATCCATTGCCCCGGCCACACCCCGGGCCACGTGGTGTTCTTCCACGCGCCCAGCCGCTTTGCCATCGTCGGCGACGTGCTCTTCCAGGGGAGCATCGGCCGCACCGATTTCCCGCGCGGCAACCACCAGGACCTCATCAATTCGATCACCCAGCGCCTCTGGCCCCTGGGCGAGGATGTGCTGTTCGTCCCTGGCCACGGCCCCACCAGCACCTTCGGCCAGGAGCGCAAGACCAATGCCTTCGTGAGCGATTACGCGCTCTCCTGAAGGCCGCCGGTGCGCCGCGGGCTGACGCGTCCCTTGCGCCCCGCACCCCTCTGGCGGGCCGTGCCGCGGGCGAGGGCGGGGGGCTACATCACGCCCATCACCGTCAGCACCGCCACCGCCGCAAGGCCAAGCTGCACCAGCATCGTCACCAGCGTGCCGACCATCCGGCCGACCTGCGCCTTGCCCCCGTCCATGCCGAAGCCATGCGCCACCCGGCCCAGAAAATAGGCCGCCGCGACATAGGCGAGCCAGCCCCCGCCGCGCCCGGCCAGCTCGATTCCCGCAACCAGCACCAGCACGAAGGCCGTGTTCTCGACATAGTTCAATTGCGCGCGCATCCGCCGCTGGAGGCTTTCCTTGCCGCCATCGCCGACGCTCACCTGAAGCGCATTGCGCAGCGCCGCGATGCGCAGGCCCAGCCAGATGTTGAGCACCGCCGCTGCGGCCGCAGCGGCAAGCGTAACCGGAAGCATGATCATTGGTGATGAGACCCCTTGTGTTGCTATCCGTGCTGCTAGGACGCGGCGCGCCCGCTTGCAACGCGCGATTTTTTCGCTATAGCGCGCGCCTTCCTGCCGCCTCTGGCCAAGGCTTCGCGCGCGCCGGCTTGCCTGCTTGTGCGCGCCGCCGCCTTGCCGTAAGGGCGG
Organism: Erythrobacter cryptus; assembly: GCA_046297575.1. GTDB lineage: Bacteria > Pseudomonadota > Alphaproteobacteria > Sphingomonadales > Sphingomonadaceae > Erythrobacter > Erythrobacter cryptus_A. Next base: position 26,169 of record JBKBHR010000015.1, on the reverse strand, counting down.
CGCACGAATCCCGCGCCGGTGGCGCAGATTGACCTGTTTGTTCGAGGAATTGGTGCCGCCATGGCTGTCCCCAAGAGAAAAGTAACGCCCTCGCGCCGCGGGATGCGGCGTTCGCACGATGCGCTGAAGGTCGAGGCCTTCCACGAATGCCCCAATTGCGGGGAATTGAAGCGCCCGCACAACATCTGCGGCCATTGCGGCTTTTACAACGGGCGTCAGGTGGTGGCTGTCGGCTAAGCGCCGCTGACACCTCACATCGGGCCGGAGACACGCATCATGACCTTGCCGCGTATCGCCGTTGACGCGATGGGCGGGGATGAAGGCGTGCGCGTGATGGTCGAGGGCGCGGCGCTGGCCCGGCGCCGCCATAGCGATTTCAAGTTCCTGCTGGTGGGGGACAGCGAGCGGATCGCGGCGGCGCTCGAGCACCACCCAAACTTGCGCGCCGCTGCCGAGATCCTCCATGCCGATGATGTGGTGGCGGGCGACGAGCTGCCGAGCAAGGCGATCCGCCGGGCCAAGACCACCAGCATGGGCCTGGCGGTCAACGCGGTGAAGACCGGCGCTGCCGGCGCTGCGGTGAGCGCGGGCAACACCGGCGCGCTGATGGCGATGAGCAAGCTGGCGCTGCGCACCTTGCCGGGGATCGATCGCCCGGCGCTCGCTGCGATCATGCCGACCTTGCAGGCCCATGACGTGGTGATGCTCGATCTGGGCGCCAACACCGAGGCCGATGCCCGCAACCTCGTGCAGTTCGCGGTGATGGGCGCGGCCTATTCGCGCATCGTCAACGGCTTTGAAAAGCCGGTGGTGCGGCTGCTCAACATCGGCACCGAGGAGATCAAGGGCACCGAGGAACTGCGCGAGGCCGCCGCCACGCTGGCCGAGGCCACCCGCGCCGAGGGCCTCGCGCTCACCTTCGACGGCTTTGTCGAGAGCGACAAGATCAACCGCGGCGAGACCCACGTTGTCGTCACCGACGGCTTTTCCGGCAATATTGCCTTGAAGGCGATCGAAGGCTCGGCCCGCTTCGTCACCGATCTCCTGCGCCAGGCCTTCACTTCCTCGCTGCGCTCGAAGATCGGCTTTCTGGTCTCGCGCCCGGCGACCGAGCTGCTCAAACACCACCTCGATCCCAACAACCACAATGGCGCGGTGTTCCTTGGCCTCAACGGCGTGGTGGTCAAAAGCCACGGCAGCGCCACCGCCAAGGGCGTGGCCAATGCCGTGGCGGTGGCCGCGCGGCTGCTCGAGAACAAGCTGACCGAGCGCATCGCGCAGGATCTCGCCCAGCTGGGCGAATCCGCGCTGCACCGGCCCGCCCGAAAGGCATCCGCGGCGGCGGCGCGCAGCGGCGAGAGCGGCAGCGCCGACGGGGGCGCGGCGTGAGCGGATCGCGCCTGCTCGGCACCGGCTCGGCCCTGCCGCGCCGGATCGTCACCAATGCCGAGCTTGCCAGCCGGGTCGATACCTCGGACGAATGGATCACCGCGCGCACCGGCATCCGCCAGCGCCATATCGCCGGCGAGGGCGAGACCACCGCGACGCTCGCGATCGCCGCGGCCCGCGCGGCCTTGGCCGATGCGGGGGTGGATGCGTCGAGCATCGGTCTCATCGTGCTCGCCACCGCCACGCCCGACAACACCTTTCCCGCCACCGCCACCAGGGTGCAGGCGGCGCTCGGCTGCACCGGGGGCATCGCCTTCGATGTCGCGGCGGTGTGCTCGGGCTTTCTCTATGCGCTTGGCGTTGCCGATTCGCTGCTCAAGACCGGCATGGCCCGGCGCGCGCTCGTGATCGGTGCGGAGACCTTCAGCCGCATTCTCGATTGGGAGGATCGCACCACCTGCGTGCTCTTTGGCGATGGGGCAGGGGCGGTGGTGCTCGAGGCGCCCACGGCTGCAGCGGCGGGCGATCCGCAGGCCCCGGGGATCATCGCCACCCGGCTCCATGCCGATGGCACCTGCCACGATCTGCTCTATGTCGATGGCGGGCCTTCGACCACCAGGAGCGTGGGCCACGTGCGCATGCGCGGGCAGGAGGTGTTCCGCCACGCGGTTGTCAACCTTGCCGATGTGCTCAAGGAAGTGCTTGAGGAAGCTCAGGTTTCTGTCGATGAGATCGATTGGGTGGTGCCGCACCAGGCCAATGCCCGCATCCTCGATGCCACCGCCAGGAAGCTCGGCATCGCGCCTGAAAAGGTGGTGATGACGGTGCAGGATCACGCCAACACCTCGGCCGCCTCGGTGCCGCTGGCGCTCGATGTCGCGCGCCGGGACGGGCGCATCCACGCGGGCGATCTGGTCATGCTCGAGGCGATGGGCGGGGGCTTTACCTGGGGGGCAAGCCTGATCCGCATGTAGCGCTGCCGGCCGCTTGTCTCCCAGCGGCTGACAGGAGCCTTGCGCTGTCCCCGCCATTTTCGGGCATCGCGTTGCAAAAGCGGCGAAAAATCTGTAAGCAGCACGCCATCTTTCGGGTCGCGCCGCGAGGGAGAGTTCGCATGATGCGTTCGGTGGGCACCTTGACCCGGGCCGATCTGGCTGAAGTGATCAACCGCAAGATGGGCTTCAGCCGGGCCGAGTCGCTCGATCTGGTCGAAGCCATCCTCACCAAGATGAGCGATGCCCTGGCCCGGGGCGAGAACGTCAAGATCTCGGGGTTCGGCAGCTTCGTGCTGCGCGACAAGAACGAGCGCATCGGGCGCAACCCCAAGACCGGCGTGGAAGTGCCGATCACCCCGCGCCGGGTGCTCACCTTCCGCGCCAGCCAGCTGCTCAAGGAGCGGATCGCCAAGGGGTGATCGCAAGGCATGTGAGGCACGATGCCCGGGTTTGACGAGCGCAAGGACGAGGGCGCGCTGCGCACCATCGGCGAGGTGAGCGACAGGCTCGGGATCAAGCCCCATGTGCTGCGTTACTGGGAAGCGCAGTTCCCGCTGCTCAGGCCTTTGAAGCGCAGCGGCGGGCGGCGCTACTACCGGCCCGAGGACGTGGCGCTGATCGCCGAGATCGATCGGCTGGTCAACCGCGAGGGCTATACCCTCAAGGGCGCCGAGGCGGTGCTGCGCGCCGCCGCGCGCGCGCCGCATGATCGGCGCACCGCCGAGCGGCGCAGCGGCGAGCGCCGCGCCACCGCGCCCGATGCCGATGGCGCGCCCGGGGTGCGGCTGCTGGTGGACGAGGGGGGCGAAGACCTCGCCGAGACGATCGCCGCGCTCAAGGCCATCCGCGCCCGCCTCGCCGCCGCGCTCGAGGCGTGAGGTTCACTCCGCCGCCAGCAGCGTCGCTTCTCCCAAATCGACGCTGACGAGGCGCGAGACCCCTTTTTCCGCCATGGTCACGCCGAACAGACGGTGCATCCGGCTCATCGTCACCGCGTTGTGGGTGACGATGAGGTAGCGCGTGGTGGTGGTGCGCACCATCGCATCGAGCAGGTCGCAGAAGCGCTCGACATTGGCATCATCGAGCGGCGCATCGACCTCGTCGAGCACGCAGATCGGCGCCGGATTGGTGAGGAACAGCGCGAAGATCAGCGCGGTGGCGGTGAGCGCCTGTTCGCCGCCCGACAGCAGCGAGAGCGATTGCAGCCGCTTGCCCGGCGGCTGGGCGTAGATTTCCAGCCCCGCCTCGAGCGGATCGTCGCTGTCGATCAGCGCAAGGTGCGCGCTCCCGCCCTCGAACAGGCGGGTGAAAAGCTGGCGGAAATGGCCGTCCACCGCCGCGAAGGCGCTGCGCAGCCGCTCGCGCCCCTCGCGGTTGAGGCTGCCGATCGAGCCGCGCAGCCGCGCGATCGCCTCGATCAGCTCGGCCTGTTCGGCGGCGCTGGTGCCGGCCTCGGCCTCGATCCGCGCCAGTTCCTCGGCGGCCACGAGGTTGACCGGGCCAAGCCGCTCGCGCGCCGCGGTGAGCCGCTCGAGCGTGGCCGATTCCTCGGCCGCCGGGGCGAGATCCTCCTCGGCAAAGCCGAGCCGGGCGGGGAGCAGCGGCGGCGGGCACTGGAAGCGCTCGCCCGAGATGCGCGCCATCTCGGCCCGGCGCAGCTCCTCGTTCTCGGCCCGGGCGGACAGGCCGGCGCGGGCCTCGCGCGCCTCGGCGAGGGCCTCGCCCGCCGCGGCCAGGGCCGCATCGGCCGCGCGCTGGCGCGCCTCGGCCGCGCGCATCGCGGCCTCGGCCTCGGCCAGATCGGTGGCGAGGCGCTCAGCGGTCTCCTCGCCCGCGGCAAGTTCGGCGGCGAGCGCCGCGGGCCGATCGGCGTGGAGCGCGTGCTCCTCGGCGATCTCGGCGAGCCGCCGGGCGGTTTCGGCAAGGCGCCGCTCGGCATCCGAGGCGCGCGCCTGCCAGCCGACATGATCGGCCTGCTGCGCAGCGAGCCGCTCGCGCGCCGCGGCCAGCGCCTGGTCATGCGCGGCAAGCTCGGCGAGCGCGGCCTGCACCGCGGCGCGGGCGGCAGCGTGGCGGGCCTGCGCTGCCTCGAGCGCGGCGCGCCCGGCATCGCGTGCGGGCAGACGGCGGCGCGCTTCCTCGGCGGCGGCCAGATCGGCGCGCGCGGCAGCGAGCTGGGCCTCGATATCGCTGGCGCTCGCGGCCAGCTCGGCGAGCCGCGCGGCGCGGCGCTCGCGTGCGGCCTCGGCCTGATCGAGCCGCCGCAGCGCCTGGCGCTCGGCCTCGATTGCCTGGGCGAGCGCGCGCTCGGCGGCGACCAGCGCGGTCTGGAGCGCAGCGAGTTCCTCGCGCACCGCGCGATCCTGGGCTTCGGCGGCTTCGGCTGCGGCCCGCCGGGCGGGCAGGGCAGCGGCAAGCTCGGCAAGGCGGTTGGCGGCCTCGAGCTGGGCGGCCTCGGCGGCGCCCTCGCCGCGGGCGATGAAGCCATCCCAGCGGCGCAGGTGCCCGGCGCGGGTCACCAGCCAATGCCCGGGGGCGAGCGCGCGGCCATCATCCTCCTCGAGGCAGTGGACGAGGGCGAGCCGTGCGGCAAGCTGCGGCGGACAGGCGGACAGGCGCGCGAGCAGGCTGTCCGCCACCGGCGCGGGAGCTTCGGCCCCGGCCCAGAACCGCCCCTCGGCCGCCGGTGCCGGGGCGCCGAGTGGGGCCTTGGCATCGCGCCCGAGCACCGCGGCGAGCGCGCGCTCGTAGCCGGGGGCGACCTTGACCTCCTCGAGCGCCGGGGTGAGGCCCTGCCGCCCGGCCTCGCGCCGCGCCCGGGCCTCGCGGTCGCGCACAAGGGCGGCGTGCTCGCGTTCGATCCCGGCCAGATCGGCCCGCGCCGCGGCGAGCGCGCTCGCCGCCTCGTCGCGCGCGGCCTGGAGCCTGGCCTTGCGCGCCTGATCAGCGGTGAGCGTCTCGCGCTGGCGGGCAAGCGCGGCGGCGGCCTGCTCGGCGGCGCGGCGCGCGTCGGCAAGTTCGGCTTCGGGATCGCCACTCGCCTCAAGCTCAGACCGCGCCCGGGCCAGCCGCGCGGCCTCGGCCTCGATCCGCGCAAGGCGCGCGGCGGCCTGTTCGCAGGCGGCCTCGGCGATGCGCCATTCGGCCTCGACCCCGGCGTGATCGGCGGTGGCCTTGGCCAGTGCCAGTTCGGCGGCGCGGTGGGCGCGCTCCTTGTCCTCGCTCACCGCGGCAAGCCCGGGGCGCGCGGCCTCGGCGGCGGCCACCGCGGCGCGGCTCGCCTCGAGTTCCTGGCCCAGCCGGGCGAGCGCCTCGACCGCGGCGCCGGTGAGCCGGTCAGCATCGGCGCGGTCCTCTTCGAGCCGGCGCTGCTGGCGGGCCAGATCGGCAAGCCGCGCCTCGGCCGCCTCGCGCTTTTCCGCAAGCGCGGCCATGCGGTGCGAATGGGCGGTGCAATCATCGCGCCGATCGGCCAGTTCCTCGCGCGCGGCGGCCAGCGCTTCGGCGGCGGCGGCCTGCTCGGCCTGGGCCTCGGCCTGGCGCGCCTGGGCGGCGGCGACCTCGGCCTCGGCGGCGCTTGCCGCGGCGCGCGCGGCGGCGGCAGCGGTGGCGGCCTCGCGCCAGCGGGCGAACAGCAGCCGCGCCTCGGCGGCCTGGATCTGCTGCGACAGCTCGCGGTAGCGCTCGGCCTGGCGGGCCTGGCGCTTGAGGCTGGCGATCTGCGCGTCGAGCCCGGCCATCAGGTCTTCGAGCCGCGCGAGGTTGGCCTCGGCCGCGCGCAGCTTGGCCTCGGCATCCTTGCGACGCACGTGCAGTCCGGCGATCCCGGCGGCTTCCTCGAGCATGGCGCGGCGCTCGGCCGGGCGGGCGGCGATCACCTGGGCGATCTTGCCCTGGCTCACCAGCGCCGGGGAATGGGCCCCGGTGGCGGCATCGGCAAAGGTCAGCGCCACGTCGCGGGCGCGCACGTCGCGGCCATTGACCCGGTAGGCGCTGCCCGCGCCGCGCTCGATCCGGCGGGTGACGATGAGTTCCTCGCCGCGATCATCGCTGGCGTGGAGCACCACCTCGGCAAAATCGCGCGGCGGGCGGGTGGCGGTGCCGGCGAAGATCACGTCCTCCATCCCGCCCGAGCGCAGCGACTTGGCTGAGGTTTCCCCCATCACCCAGCGGATCGCCTCGAGCAGGTTGGACTTGCCGCAGCCATTGGGCCCGACGATCCCGGTCAGCCCCGGCTCGATGCGCAGTTCGGCCGGCTCGACGAAGCTCTTGAAGCCGCTGAGCTTGAGCCGGTGGAACTGCATCGGCTGCGCGCCTGCCCCCCGCTGCCGGCGCCCTCAGCGCGCCCCGGCGCGTTGCAGCAGCGGTTCGAGCTGCTGCCACTGGGTCACGTCGAGCTTGCTGCCGTTGAGCAGGAAGGTCGGGGTGCCGGTCACCTTGTCGCGGGCATTGTTGGCTTCGACCTGTTTGACGAGGGCGTCGATCCTGGCGCTGTCGGAGAGGCAGACGCGCGCCTGATCGGCGCTGATGCCGCGGGCGGAGAAGAATGCGATCAGCCCTGTCGCCTCAGCGATCGCGAAGAAGCGCTGATCGATCGGCAAGCGGCCCGCGGCCTCGACCGCCTGCGGATTGCCCTGCAGGCCCTGGAACACGGCTGGCAGGTTCTGCCACACCTGATCGGACAGCGGCTGATACTGTTCCTTGGCCCCGCACCGGGCGAGCAGGGCAATCACGAGATCGAAGCTGTTGAGAAAGGTCTCGCGCTGTTCGAAGCTGACCACGCCGCTCGCGACATACTTGTCCTTGAGCACCGGCTTGCCGGTCTGGGCAAACTCGGCGCAGTGGGAACAGGTGTGCGAGGCATATTCGACGAGCTTGATCGGCGCTTGCGGATTGCCGATGCGATAGCCGCCCTCGTCCGTCACCGCGACGACATCGGCCCATTTGGTGCCCGGCGGCGGGGCGATCGCCGGGATCGGCTCGCCATTGGCCGCCCCACCCGCGCCGGTGGCATCCGTGGCATCGGAGCAGGCGGCAAGCGCGAGCGGGGCAAGCGCGAGAAGGAGGGGCAGGCGCAGGCGGGACTTTCGCATCGGCACGGGATCCTTGAGCAAGGGTCTTGGGTTGAGGTGATAGCCGCGCGCGCGCCCGCGCAGCAAGGGGCGCCCGCTCGGCTGTGAACAGCCGGGATCAGCCGGGAGCTTGCGGGGCAAAGCGGGCCGAGAGCACCGGATAGAGCGCCTTCCAGCTGTGGACATCGGCAAGCAGCTTGCCATCGAGCGCAAAGCTCGGCGTGCCGGGCACCGCAAACTCGGCGTAATCATCCCTGGCATTGCGGATCAGCGCCTTGGCGGCGGCATCATCCATGAGACAGGCATCGATCTCGGCCTGGCTCTGCCCGCGCTTTGCCAGCATCGCCGAAAGCCCGAGCGCGCTGGCCATGTTCATCCGCGCCGCCTTGTCGCCCCGCGCCCAGATCTGCTGCTGGCTTTGCGGCGCGTTCTCGGCGCGCGCCAGCCAGTCGTTCTGCGAGAGCATCAGCACCTGGTGGCGGGTCTTGAACCCGGCGGGATCGCCGCACTGGGCGAGCAGCGACACGGTAAGGTCGATGGCGTTGCGGATCACCGGGCGCACCTCGAGCGCGAGCTTGCCCGGGCCAAGCAGCGCCAGCTCGATCGCCGGTTCGCCCTCGATCGCAAACTGCGCGCAATGCGGGCAGGTGTAGCTGATGAACTCGATCAGCCGCGCTTCCGCCTCGGGATTGCCGATGAGGTGGCCGCGCGGCGTGCGGGTGATGGTCGCCTGCCAGGCCTTGGCCTTGGGCTTGGGGGCAAGGCTGCCTTGGGCGCTGGCAAGGCTCGGCTGCCCGGCGAGCGGGGCGGCCCCGGCAAGCGCCAGCGCGCCCGCGGCGGCGGCAGCGGCAAGAACAAGCGGCTTCATCATCGGGGGTATTCGTCCTTGGTGGGGGGGCTTGCGGCCTCGCTCTCGGTGAGGCTGCGCGCCAGCGATTCGAGCACGGCGCGCAGTTCCGGATCGCCGATATCGCGCAGGCTGTCGCCCAGTTCCATGGGGATCGGCTTGAGCGAAGGCGCAGGCGGGGGCGGGCGGCTTTCGGGCGGGGGGGATACCCGGCCCTGGCGCAGCTTGATGCGCGCCAGAGCGCGATAGCCGAAGAAGCGGTTGACCCGCGTGATGATCTCCTCGCCAAGCTGCTGGATCAGCGGGGCATGGGCCGGGACCACCACCAGATCGAGAATCCCTTCGGCCTTCTCGCCCGGGGGAAAGCGGATCGCCTCGGGCCGGCACACCCGGGCGTGCTCGGGCCCGACGATCTCGCTCCAGCGGGTGACCACCGAGCTTTGCACGAAGCCGAAGCGGCGAAAGGCCGCCCGGCCGATCTCGGGCGTCAGCTCGCCGATCGCGCGCACCCCCTGCCCGCGCGGGCGGACATAGGGCTGGGGCTTGCCGGGCTTGGCTTTGCCGGGTTTGGCGGGATGGCGCGGGCCGCTTTGCGTCATGGCGCCTGCCATGCCATAGGCGCGGCGTGGGTGCCAGCATCTCCGACAAACTGCTTGCCTGGTATGATCGCCATGCCCGCGATCTGCCCTGGCGCCTGCCCCCCGGGGCGCCGCGGCCCGACGATCCCGGCTTTGCCTATCGCGTGTGGCTGTCCGAGATCATGCTGCAACAGACCACGGTGGCCGCGGCCAAGCCCTATTTCGCCCGCTTCATCGCCACCTGGCCGAGCATCGCTGCGCTTGCCCGCGCCGATGAGGCCGCGGTGATGGCGGCCTGGGCGGGCCTTGGCTATTATTCGCGCGCGCGCAACCTGTTGCGCTGCGCCCGCGAGGTGGCGGCGCGCGGCGGATTTCCCCGCAGCGAGGCCGAGCTGCGCCGGCTTCCCGGGCTTGGGCCCTATACCGCCGCGGCGATCGCCGCGATTGCCTTTGGCGCGCGCGCGGTGGTGGTCGATGCCAATGTCGAGCGGGTGGTGGCGCGGCTCTTTGCCATCACCACGCCGCTGCCGGTGGCGCGGCCGCATATCCGCGCCGCGGCCGAGACCATCACCCCCGCGGCGCGCGCCGGGGACTTTGCGCAGGCAATGATGGATCTGGGCAGCCAGGTCTGCACCCCCCGCGCGCCGCGCTGCCCGCTGTGCCCGCTCGCCGAGGATTGCGCCGCGCGCGCCGCTGGCGATGCTGAATCGCTGCCCCGGCGCCTGCCCAAGCGCGCCGTGCCCGAGCGGCGCGGCACCGCCTTCTGGATCGCCCGCGCCAATCCCGCGGCACCTGGCGGCGCCGAGGTGTGGCTCGTCACCCGCCCGCCGCGCGGGATGCTGGGCGGGATGCGCGCGCTGCCCGATGATGGCTGGAGCGCGCGCGCCGATGGCACGGGCCGCGCCCCGATCGCGGGCCCGCGCCGGATGCTCGGCGCGGTGCGCCACGGCTTTACCCATGCGCGGCTCACCCTTGCCGTCGAGGCGCTTGAAGCCAGTGCCGATCCGCCAGGGGAGGGGGCATGGTGGCCGGTGGGCACGATCGAGCGGGCCGGGCTTGCCAGCCTGTTCCTCAAGGCAGCCAGGCTGGCGCGCGCGGCGGGCGGCTAGATCACCCCGCCGCCCAGCGTCAGGCGGATGGCCGCGATCAGCAGCACGATCAGGCAGAAATTGCGCCCGCCATCACGGTCCGACAGCGCCCCCAGAACGATCCCGACCACGATCAGCGGCAGGGCCAGCCAATTGGCCCAGCCCAGCAGCGGGATCTGCGCCGGGATCACGATCACCAGGCTCACCAGGCCGACGAGATAGGCAAGCGCGTTGAGCATGTGTCTTATATAGATAAGACACTGCCCGCGTGCAAGCGCCCTGCGCGCCGCGGCGCTTGCTGCGCGGCGATTGACCAGCCCGGCGCCCTGCCGCAGGAAGGGGCGCGCATCCCAGCCGGAGATTCTTGCCCCATGTCCATCCACCCCGCTGCCGCCCCCATGTTCTCCCGCCGCGCGCTGATCCGTGCCAGCGTGCTGATGAGCGGCGGGGCGATGCTTTCGACCCTCCCCTTTGGCCGGGCGGCCCTGGCGCTGCACGATGCCTCGGAAAGCTGGCCCAATGTCGCGGCCCTCGCGCGCCGCTATGTCGAGACCGGCAAGGTTGCCAACATGCTGATGACCTTCGGCTGGGGGGACGCGCCCCATGCCCACACGGTGGGCGGTGGCACGCTCGCGCTCGGCAAGGCCGAGCCGGTGGACGAGAACTCGCTCTACCGCATCTATTCGATGTCAAAGCCCATCACCGGCATGGCGACGATGATCCTGATCGATGAGGGCAGGCTCGCTCTTGACCAGCCGCTCTATGAAATCCTGCCCGCCTTTCGCGACATGCAGGTGCTGGTTGATCCCGAAGGCCCGCTCGACAACACCGTGCCGGCGATCCGCCCGATCACCATCCGCCACCTGCTCACCCACACCGCCGGGCTTGGCTACCAGATCGTCAGCAAGGGGCCGCTGCGCGATGCCTTCAATGCGCAGGGGATCGTCGGCGGGCGGGTCAGCCGCATGCCGCTGCCGGGCTTTCCGCCCGTCACCCCGGCGCCGGGGCTTGCCGCCTGGGCCGACCGGCTGGCGCAATTGCCGCTGATGTATCAGCCCGGCACGCGCTGGAGCTATTCCTGCAGCATCGATCTGCTCGGCCGGGTGATCGAGGTGGCCAGCGGGATGCCCTTCGAGGCTTTCCTGCAGAAACGCCTCTTCGAACCCTGCGGCATGACCAGCACCTTCATGACCGTGCCGCGCAGCGAGGCGCACCGCCTCACCGACAATTACGGAATCGTCGGCGGCACCCCCTTCCCGATCGATCCGGGGGCGAGTTCGGTCTATCTCGATCCGCCCGAGGTGCCCGCAGGCGGCGGCGGGCTGGTCTCGAGCCCCAAGGACTATGACCGCTTCTTGCGGATGCTGCTCGGCTATGGCCGCATCGATGGCCGCTTCGTGATGAGCGAGGAAGCGGTGCGCACCGGCACCTCCGACCTTTTGCCCCCAGGGGTTGATCTTTCGGGCACCTGGATCGCGGGCGAGGGCCACGGCGCGGGCGGGCGCGTGCGCGGGGCGCAATATGGCTGGGGCGGGGCGGCGGGCACGCTCGCCGCGGTCGATTTCGATCTCAAGCTGCGCAGCGGCCTTTACACCCAATACATGCCGGCCGAGGCCTATCCGGTGCGCGCCGAGTTCCAGGCGGCGATCGAGGCCGACATGGCCGCGCTGCGGGCCGAGCGCAAGGCGGCGTGATGCTTGCAGCCATGCCCCCCGCCGCGCCCGCGCCAATCGCCTTTGCCGGATCGCCGCTCGATCGGGCCGATCACATCCGCATGGACGATGAAGCGCTTGCCGGGCTGATGAACTGGCGCGCGCGGGTGCTGCTGCTCGATGGGCTGTTGCCGGGGGTGGACGATCAGGGCGGGCTTGTCTGGGGCAGCCTTGCCGATGTCGCGCCCGAGGCCGAGCTGGTGTTCCTCGGCCTCATCGAGGGCAAGGCCCATTTCGCCCCCGTGCCGGCGCGGGGGGCCGAGGGGCCGGCCTATGCCCAGGGCGCTTCCGCGCCGCGCGCCTGGGCGCTGATGACCCAGCTCTCACCGCCTGATCTTGCCATCTATGGCGCCGCGCGCAGCCTGGTTGATTGGCACGCGCGCCACCGCTTCTGCGCCCGCTGCGGCGCGCCGACACGGCTCGCCAAGGGTGGCTGGCAGCGCCACTGCGCGGCCTGCGGGGCCGATCACTTCCCCCGCACCGATCCGGTGACGATCATGCTGGTCGAGCACGAGGGCAAGCTGCTGCTCGGCCGCCAGCCGCGCTTTCCGCCGAAGATGTATTCGGCGCTCGCAGGCTTTGTCGAACCGGGCGAGACCATCGAGGAAGCCGTGGTGCGCGAGATCCGCGAGGAGGCGGGCGTTGCCGTGCGCGATGTGCGCTACATCGCCAGCCAGCCCTGGCCCTTCCCCAGCCAGCTGATGATCGGCTGCACCAGCGTGGCTGACGACCCGGCACTCAATATCGACACCACCGAGCTTGAGGACGCGCGCTGGTTCACCCGCGCCGAGCTCGAGGCCGCGCGCGCCGCGGGCGAGGCGGGGACCGACCTGCTCTATTTTCCGCGCCCCTTTGCCATTGCCCATCACCTCATCTGCTGGTGGCTCGACCAATGAGCAGCGCCGCGCCCGAGCATGTCACCATCGACATCTTCTCCGATGTCATGTGCCCCTGGTGCCTGATCGGCTATGGCCAATTGTCCCGGGCGCTTGACCAGTTGCAGGGCGAGATCGCCGCAAGCATCCGCTGGCGCCCGTTTGAACTCAACCCCGACATGCCGCCCGAGGGCGAGGAACAGGAAGCCCACCTGCAACGCAAATATGGCCGTTCGGCTGCGCAAGGCGCGGCGATTCGCGGCCAGATGCAGGCGTTGGCCGCCGAGGCCGGGGTCTCGCTTGCCTGGGAAGGCGAAGGCGCGGCGCCGACAGCGATGATGTGGAACACCCGCGCCTGCCACAAGCTCCTCGCCTTTGCGCTCGATGAGGCCGGGCCCGCGGTGCAGACCGCGCTCAAGCTCGCGCTGTTCCGCGCGCATTTCAACCAGCGCCGCAACCTGGCCGATCCCGAGGTGCTGCTCGAGATCGCTGCCAGCGTGGGGCTGCACCGGCTGGCGGCGCGCGCGGCGCTCGCGGATACGGCGCTCGATGCGCGCGTGCGCGCCGAACAGCGCGAGGCCCATGACATGAACATCACCGGGGTTCCTGCGATGATCGTCGAAGGCAGGTTCCTGATCCCCGGAGCGCAGGCGCCCGAGACCTATGTCAATGCCCTGCGCCGGGTGGTGGAGAGGCGCCGCACCGCAGTGGGCGGGTCGCTTACATAAGCCCGAGCTTTTCCAGCTTCATGGCAAGGTGCCCGGGCAGGGCATCGCCCGGTGCCTCGCCCTCGGTGAGATCGCGCGGGGCATCGGCCGCGGCGAGATAGCGCCAGCCCTGGTGCGCGCGCTTGGGCCGGGGGTGGACGCGGATCAGCCGCGGCGCAAGGCAAATGTCCCAGCGGCCATCGGCGGTCTCGGAAAAGCCGAGGATTGGCGAGCGCGCCACCAGCGTGTGGTTGACGATCCAGTAGAGCGAGCCGCCGATGCACTCGGCATGGCGCGTCGGGCGGTTGCGGGTGGTGAGGCGCACCTCGCGCCGGCCCTGATACCAGCCTTCAAGCTCGGCATAGCTCCTGGCGCCATAGGCGATCTTGGTGAGATGGAGAGGCATGGGGCGAGGTTCATGCCCGGCCGCGCGGCCAAGTCAACCGGCGAGGTATTTGTCGAGCGTCAGGTGCAGCTGGCGGATGCGTGCTTCCTGGTAGTTCCCCAGCGTCTGCCCCGCCTTGCGCGAGGCCCGGGCGCCCTCGCGCTGGAGCAGCAGGTTCTCGGTGTCCTGATCGAGGATCTCGGCGAGGGCAAAGCCGGGGATGGTGGTGTAGCTGTCCTCCACCCCGAGGCGGATCGGGGTGGCCGGGGCAGGGCGCGCGCCGCCTGCCGGCAGAGGCTGGAGCAGCAGGATCTCGTGCAAGGTCTCCTCCACCCCCAGCGGGCGGAAGCGATAGCACAGGCGGATATTGATGCCGGGGAAGAAGAAGGCGTTGGGAAAGAGGAAATATTCGATCGAATCGAGCATTTCCGCCGTCGAGACGCGCGACAGTTCGATGCCGAAGGCCGCGCCCAGCTCGGCGCGCAGCAGCCGGGCATGTTCGGCCCGGGCGCTGGTGCCGGGGGGCAGCGCCGCCGGATCGCGCCCGAGCCGGGCGAACACCACCTCCTCGCGCACCGGGCGCGGCAGGTGGGGGCTGGGCACCCCGATCGCGTGGATGAAGCGCGAGACATGGGGGCCGAAGATGTCATACTGGGCATTGGCATCGGCGGCGGTGTAAAGCGCCTGCGGATGGGTGGCGAGCACGTGCCAGGCCTCGAGGAAGGCCTCCATCGCCATCTTCCAATTGGCGGGCAGCACCTTTTCGGTGTGGAGCGCAACATAGCGATCATCCATCGGCCAGTGGCGGAAATGATCGGGGATCACCTCGAGCTGCTCGGCCAGCGGGGGCGGCGCTGCCCCCATGTGGATGAAGACGAAACCGCCCCAGGTCTCGCAGGCGATCTCGTCCAGCCCGAAATCGGCCTCGCGCACATGGGGAAAGTCCCAGCGGCACGGCATTTCGCGCAAGGAGCCATCGAGGTTCCAGCTCATCCCGTGGAAGGGGCAGCGGATCGCCCTGCGCACGCCGCCGCGGCTGCCCTCGCGGGCAAACTTCATCCCCCGGTGCGGGCAGGAATTGATGAAGGCGCGGATGCGGCTGTCCTCCCCCCGCACCACCAGCACCGAATGGCGCCCGATATCATAGACATGGCGATCACCCGGCGCAGGGATGTGCTCCTCGCGGCAGGCCCATTGCCAGACATTGGGCCACAGCCGCTCCATCTCCGCCTCGTAAAAGGCCGGATCGTGGTAGCGGGCAAAGGGAATGTCCCCATCGCCGAGGAAGGCATAGCGCTCTTCGCGCAGCGGCGGCGGGGGATTATCGCCATCGGTGGCAAGAATGTCCTGATAGGAGGGGCCGGGGCAGCGCGCTGCGCCCGGGGGCAGCGCGGGCGCGTGCGGCGCGGCCGGATCGGGCGTGCTCACGGGCGCATCGCCTCGCGCTGGTAGAGACGGTCATCGGGCTTGCGCTGCCCGATGAGGAAGGGCGCGCTCTCGAGCATGGCATCGCTTGCCGGATCGTCGCGCAGCCAATCGACCAGTTCGGTGCGCCAGGCGATCTTCCAGATGCCGCCGCGCCGCTCGTAGCGATCGAGATAGCGCCCGGCGATGAACAGATCGCGCGGCGCCCCTTGCCTATCGAAGGTGCGGTGCCAGGCCTGGTAATAGACCTCGCCAAAGGCCTCATCCTCCCCCGCAAACTCGAGAAGGTGCTGGCCGATGAGGTGATGGTTGCGCGCATGATCCTTGAGCGCGGCCATGCAGAAGGCGGCAAAATCCTTGGGGCCGCCGGAAAATATGCCATATTCGCAGCGCGCATCGCTCCAGAACTGGGCTGCGAGCAGCGCCTCGTCCAGCCGGTCGAGCGCGCGCATGTAGAGCGCGGCAAGATCGGCAAGGGCAAAGCGATCATCGGCCCTTGCGCTCATGCGATCGACAGGCCCCCATCGACGATGAAGGGCGCGCCGGTGGCGAACCTGCTTTCATCGCTCGCAAGATAGACAACGAGATGGGCAATGTCCTCGACCTCGCCCATCCGCCCGATCGGCTGGGCGATGCTGAAGGCCGCGCGGGTCGCTTCCGGGTCGGGCGTGCCGGCGATCACGCTTTCGACATTGGGGGTGAGGATGGTGCCGGGCTGGATGCAATTGACCCTGATGCCGTTCTTCTCGCGCGCGCAATAGAGCGCGATCGACTTGGTGAGCATCGCCACGGCGGCCTTGGCCGAATTGTAGGCGGCCAGATCGGGGGAGGGCTTGTTGCCCGCGGCGGAGGAGAAATTGATGATCGAGCCGCCCACGCCCCCCCAGTCCTTGTGGCGCGCCATCAGCGGGATCGCCGCCTTGCAGCCCATGAAGATCGAATCGACATCGACGTGAAAGCAGCGGCGGAAATCTTCCGGCGTTATGTCCATCACCGAGCCATAGACGGTGATCGCGGCATTGTTGACGAGCACGTCGAGCCGCCCGTGGCGCGCCTCGACCTCGGCGATCACCTCGTGCCAGCGCGGCCAATCGGTCACGTCCTGGTGGAGGAAGTCGCAGCCCAGCGCCGCCGCGCTCGCCGCGCCGGCCTCGGCATTGATGTCGGTGATGATGACGCGCGCGCCCTCGGCGATCAGCGCCCGTGCCGCAGCTTTCCCGAGGCCCATCGCCCCGCCGGTCAGCAGCACCACCTTGCCGGCCACGCGCCCTGCCATCCTGCTCTCCCCTCGTCTCCTTGGGGAAAGAGGGCTATCAGCCGACCAGCCCGCTGACCACTGCCAAACTGAGGAAGACCAGAAAGCCCATCGAATCGGTCGTCATGGTGACGAAGATCGAGGAGGCGATCGCCGGGTCGCCCTTGAGCTTCTGGATGGTGAGCGGCACCAGCACCCCGGCAAAGCCGGCGATCATGATGTTGCACAGCATCGCCGCGCCGATCACCGCGCCCAGCAGCGGGTTGCTGAACAGGAGGGCGACGATGGTGCCGATCACCAGCGCCACGGTGCTGCCGTTGAGCGCGGCGATCGACAGCTCGCGCCGGATCGCCCGGAAGGTGTTGGCATCGGTGAGCTGGTTGGTGGCGAGCGCGCGCACCGTCACCGCCAGGGTCTGGGTGCCGGCATTGCCGCCGATCCCGGCGACGATCGGCATCAGCGTGGCGAGCGCGACCATGGTGGCGATCACCTCTTCGAACTGGGCGATCACCGAGGAGGCGACCGAGGCGGTGAGCAGGTTGGCCAGCAGCCAGCGCACCCGGGCCTTGTAGCTGTCGGTGATCGGCTCGTTGATGTCGCCATCGCCCGCGCCCGAGAGCAGCAGCGCGTCCTCGCCGGCCTCCTCGGAGATGATGTGGACGATATCGTCCACCGTCATCTGCCCCACCAGCCGCCCGTTCTCGTCCACCACCGCGGCCGAGATCAGCGCGTATTTCTGGAACATCAGCGCCACCTCCTCCTGATCCATGGTGACCGGGATCAGGGTCTGGTCGCGCTTCATCACATCGGTGAGGCGGACGTTGCGCGGGGTGGTGAGGATCCACGAGAGCGCGCAGGTGCCGACCGGGTGGAAGCCTTCGTCCACCACGAAGACCTCGTAGAAATCGTGCTCGATATCGCCCTGTTCGCGCAGGTAATCGATGAGATCGCCCACGCTCATGTGCTCGGGCACGGCGACGAAGTGGCGGCTCATCAGCCGCCCGGCGGTCTCCTCGGGATAGGCGAGCGCGCTCGCCACCGCGGCGCGGGTTTCAGGCTCGAGTTCGGCGATCACCGCGGCCTGATCGGCCGCGTCGAGGTCCTCGATCAGCTGCACCGCATCATCGGTGTCGAGCTGTTCGGCAATGGTGGCGACCGCCTCGGGCGGCAGGGCCTCGATCAGATCCTCGCGCACGTAATCGTTGAGCTCGGCGATCACCTCGCTCGTCATCAGGTCGCTGATCGCGCGGGCGAGCTCGGCCCGTTCGGAGCGCTCGAGCAGTTCGATGAGGTCGGCAATGTCGGCGGCGTGGAGCGGCTCGACGAGGTCATAGACCGCGCCCTTGTCGCCCGCCTCGAGCGCGGCGCGCACGGACGCGACGTAATCGGCCTTCAGCCGGTTCTCGCTGTCGAGCCGCTCGTCATCGACCCGGTCATCCGGGCGCACGGCAATCTCGCCCGGATCGGCGATGCCTGCCGGCTCGTCGATGATGTGCTCCACGGCCATGGCGAGGCGTTTACGGGGGGAGGCGCGAAAAGCAAGCGCGGGAGGGTGACAGCGCGCGATTGCCTGCTAAAAGCCGCGCCCAGCACCACAAGGAGACCGCAGCCATGGCCGAAACCCTCACCTTCACGCTCGATACTGGCGATGGCGTGCCCAAGGACGTGGTGATCCGCCTGCGCCCCGATCTGGCCCCCGGCCATGTCGCGCGCATCACCGAGCTGGCGCGCGAGGGGTTTTACGACGGGGTGATCTTCCACCGCGTGATCGATGGCTTCATGGCGCAAGGGGGCGATCCCACCGGCACCGGAATGGGCGGCAGCGACAAGCCCGATCTCAGGGCCGAATTCAGCGATGCCCCGCATAAGCGCGGCACCTGTTCGATGGCGCGCACCAGCTATCCGCATTCGGCCAATTCGCAGTTCTTCATCTGCTTTGACGAGGCCACCTTCCTCGACGGGCAATATACCGTGTGGGGCGAGGTCCAAAGCGGGATGGAGCATGTCGATGCCCTGCCGCGGGGCGAGCCGCCGCGCGCGCCGGGGAAGATCGTAAGGGCGACCGTCGCCTGAGCGGCTGCGCCCCGCGTCTCGGGGCCAGGCGGGCAGGGCGGGGCAGCGCGGCATGTGCCCGAGGGCGCGTCGCGGTTGTGCGCGCGGCGCCCTGCGGCTAAGAGCGCGCCGATCATGAAACCCACCCCTGCCCCCCGGACCTACAGGGTCAAGAGCTTCGGCTGCCAGATGAACGTCTATGACGGCGAGCGCATGGGCGAGCTTCTGGCCGAGCAGGGCATCACCCCGGCGGCGGAGGGCGAGGAGGCCGATCTTGTCATCCTCAACACCTGCCACATCCGTGAGAAGGCGGCCGAGAAGGTCTATTCCGATATCGGCCGGCTGGTCGCGGCGGGCAGGGAGAGGGGCAAGGCGCCGCTGATCGCGGTCGCCGGCTGCGTCGCCCAGGCCGAGGGCGAGGAGATCATGGCGCGCGCCCCGGCGGTGAGCATCGTGGTCGGCCCCCAGGCCTATCACCGCCTGCCCGCGATGATCGCGCAAGCGACGCGCGGCCGGCGCGCGACCGATACCGACATGCCCGCGATCGCCAAGTTCGATGCGCTCCCGCAGCGGGCGAAGCGCGGCCCCAGCGCCTTCCTCACCGTGCAGGAGGGCTGCGACAAGTTCTGCACCTATTGCGTGGTGCCCTATACCCGCGGGGCGGAGATCTCGCGGCCTTTCAATGATCTCATCGCCGAAGCGCACCGGCTGGTGGAGCAGGGCGCCAAGGAGATCACCCTGCTCGGCCAGAACGTCAACGCCTGGGCGGGGGAGGATGAGCGGGGCCGGCGCATCGGGCTTGGCGGCCTCATCCGCCGGCTGGCCGCGATCGATGGCCTCGCGCGCATCCGCTACACCACCAGCCACCCCAAGGACATGGATGATGACCTCATCGCCGCGCATGGCGAGGTGGACAAGCTCATGCCCTATCTCCACCTGCCGGTGCAGAGCGGCAATGACCGCGTGCTCAAGGCGATGAACCGCCAGCACAGCGCCGAGAGCTATCTGAAGATCATCGAGAAGGTGCGCGCCGCGCGCCCCGATATCGCGCTTTCGGGCGATTTCATCGTCGGCTTTCCGGGCGAGAGCGAGGCCGAGTTTGCCGACACGCTGAAGCTGGTGGACGAGGTGCGCTATGCCGCCTGCTTCAGCTTCAAGTTCTCACCCCGGCCCGGCACCCCTGCCGCGACCATGGAGGGCCAGATCGCCGCGGAAGTGATGGATGAGCGGCTCCAGCGGCTGCAGGCCCGCATCGCCGCGCACCAGCTCGCCTTCAACGAGGCGAGCCTCGGCAAGACCTGCACGGTGCTGGTCGAACGCCGCGGGCGCCACCGCGGCCAGTGGCTCGGCAAATCGCCCTGGCTGCAATCGGTGCACTTCGCGGGCGATCACGCGATCGGCGATCTCGTCGAGGTGGAACTGGCTGCAGCCGGGCCCAATTCGCTTTCGGGGCGGGTGCGCGCCGCGGTTGCCGTGTGATGACTTTCCACCGCCGCGTGGGCGCGCGGCGCTTGCTTTGGCCCGATGCGCGCCTAGGCTTGCGAATCGTGGGCCGGGGATCGCCCCCGGCCTCAGCCGAAGGAACCTATGGGCCGCAGACCCTCCCGTGCCGGCAACCCGGCGCTCTCGTCTGATCCGCGCGCAGGCGCCGCAGGCCGGCGGGCGCGGGCCGATCTCACCTTCGAGAACCAGGCGCTGCTCGGGCCGTTGTTCGGCCAGTTCGATGCCAATCTGGTGCAGGTGGAAAACCGCCTCGGGGTGTTCATCCACGCCCGCGGGCACCAGGTGATGATCGAAGGCGCCGAGGATGATGTCGCCCGCGCGCGCGACACGCTCAATTCGATGTATGACCGGCTCGCGCGCGGCGAGGCGCTCGATGCCGGGGCGATCGAGGCGCTGATCGCGATGTCAGCCGAGCCGACGCTCGAGGGGATCATCTCGGGCGAGCACGATGCGCCCGCGGTGATGATCCGCACCCGCAAGAAGACCATCGTGCCGCGTTCGGCCACCCAGATCGCATACATGCGTGCGCTCGCGCGTGACGATATCATCTTCGCGCTTGGCCCGGCGGGCACGGGCAAGACCTATATCGCGGTGGCGCAGGCGGTGAGCCAGCTCATCACCGGCTCGGTGCAGCGGCTGATCCTCTCGCGCCCGGCGGTCGAGGCGGGGGAGAAGCTGGGCTTTCTGCCCGGCGACATGAAGGACAAGGTCGATCCCTATCTGCGCCCGCTCTATGATGCCCTCAATGACTGCATGCCGCCCGAACAGGTGCAGCGCCGGATCGACAGCGGCGAGATCGAGATCGCCCCTATCGCCTTCATGCGCGGGCGCACGCTCGCCGACAGCTTCATCATCCTCGACGAGGCGCAGAACACCACGCGCGAGCAGATGAAGATGTTCCTCACCCGCTTCGGCCAGAACAGCCGCATGGTGATCTGCGGCGATCCCAGGCAGGTGGACATCCCCGGCGGCCCGGCGATGAGCGGGCTCAATGATGCGGTGCGGCGGCTCGAAGGCGTCGAAGGCTTCGGCACCATCCGCTTCACCGCCGCCGACGTGGTGCGCCACCCGATCGTGGGCCGGATTGTCGAAGCCTATGAGGGGACGGGCGAGGATCTGGGCGGATAAGGCGAGGCAAGCATGCTGACGCTTGCATGGCTCGTGCTGCTCGCCGCTGCGGCGTGGCTGGCGTGGACCGGCTGGGTCATGGCCTTCCGACCGCTCGATGCGCTCGACCTGCTCAGCCGCACGGCTACAACCTATCGCATCAACGGCATCGAACAGGTGCCCCGCCTGATCGCCGGGGCAGCGATGGTGGTGCGCGCCGAGGTCTCGCGCTTTCCCGAATTCTTCGCCATTGCAGGCAGCTTTATTGTCGCCAGTTCCATCGTGCTCCTGATGATACCGTTGCGCTGGCACAATGGCTATGCCGTGTTCTGGGCACGGCGCATCCCGCCGCCAATGTTGCGCATGTTCGCGCCGTTTGCAGTCTTGGCCGCGGCCGCGCTGGCCTGGTCCGCCTAACCCCGCTAGAGCGCACCGCGTGGAACTCGATATCGACATCGAGGATTGGCCCGAGGGAGCGTGGGAGGAACTGGCGCTGCGCGCTGCCGCCGCAACGGCCGCGCTTGAGCCGCTGCTCGCCAATGCGCGGCTTGCGGCGAGCCTGCTGTTCACCTCGGACGCCGAGGTTCACGCGCTCAACCGCGAATGGCGCGGGCGCGACAAGCCGACCAATGTGCTCTCCTTCCCGATGCGCGCGCGCGGCGAGCTCGCGGCGCTTGCGCCCGATGGCCCGCCGGTGCTGCTCGGCGATATCGCGCTGGCGCACGAAACCTGCGCGCGCGAGGCGGCGGAAAAGGGCATCGCGCTTGCCGATCATGCCGCCCATCTGATCGTCCACGGCCTGTTGCACCTGGCTGGCCACGACCATGTGGCCTCGGACGAGGAGGCCGAGGCGATGGAGGCGCTCGAGCGGCGGATACTTGCCAAACTGGGCATCGCTGACCCATATGACGACTGAGGCAACAGGGAGCACCCCACAAGGCCATGGCCGATTCCCATTCGTCCGCACCCCTGGCGGGAGAGGCGGACAGTAGCAGCGGGCTGATGTCCGCGCTGCGCCGGCTGCTCGGGCTCGACAGCGCCCGCTCGCTGCGCGAACAGCTTGAAGAGGCGATCGACGAGCACGAGGAGGACAGCTCCGATCCCGGTGCCGATGCCGCCCGCAGCAGCCGCGGCGATCTCTCACGGGTCGAGCGGCAGATGCTGCGCAACCTTCTGCACTTTTCCGAGCACGATGCCGACGACGTGGCGGTGCCGCGCGGCGAGATCATCGCGGTCGATGCCGCGATCAGCTGGGCCGAGCTCGTCGCCGCCTTCGCCGAACACGGCCATTCGCGCATGCCGGTCTATCGCGAGACGCTCGACAATGTCATCGGCATGATCCACATCAAGGACGTTTTTCCCTTTCTGGCCAAGGGCATTGCCCCGCCCGAGGACTGGACCACGCTGATGCGCCAGCCGCTCTACGTGCCGCAGACGCGCGGCGCGCTCGACGTGCTGGCCGACATGCGCACCCAGCGGGTGCACCTGGCAATCGTGCTCGATGAATTTTCCGGCACCGATGGCCTCATCACCATCGAGGATCTGGTCGAGGAGATCGTCGGCGACATCGAGGACGAGCACGACGATGCCCCGCGCCCGCTGATCGTGCCGCTGCCCGAGGGCATGTGGGACTGCGATGCCCGCGCCGAGCTTGACGACATCGCCGAGCAGATCGACCCGCGCCTGGCTGAAGTCGAGGAGGCGGTGGACACCCTGGGCGGGCTGGCCTTCGTGCTGGCCGAGGCGGTGCCGCAGGTCGGCACGGTGCTGGAACATCCGAGCGGCTGGCGCATTGAGGTGACCGCGGGGGATGAAACCCACGTCACCCGGCTGCGGCTGCACCCCCCGTCACGCGCGGCAGAGGTGCAGTAGGCGCAACGGAACGCTTGCCCACACAAATTTTCTTTCCTTTTTTGCATCCTTTCGGCGTCTCGGGCGTATCTGCGCGCATAAGGAGACCCGTCATGCCCGCCCGTCGCTTGCCCCCCCTGCGCGCGCTCGAAGCCTTCATGCGCACTGTCCGCCTCGGCTCCGCCCGGGCCGCGGCCGAGGAGATCGGCCTTTCCCCCTCGGCGTTGTCGCGGCGGATCAGCAATCTCGAGGAGTTCGTCGGCAAGAAGCTCTTCACCCGGGCGCGCCAGTCGATGCAGCTGACCGACGAGGGCCAGGCCTTCTACGAGGCGGTCAATCCGCACATGGAAGCGCTCGCCCGTGCGATCGAGAGCCAGTCGGACAATATCTCGCTGCTGCGCCTCAGGCTTGGGGTGCTGCCGATGTTCGGCAGCCAGCGCCTGTTCCCGCGCCTTGGCGAATTGCGCAAGCGCCACCCGCTGCTGCACATCGACATCGACACCGCCCCGCATCTCGAGGACCGCGTGGGCGACACGCTCGATGCGGCGATCATCCTTTCGCGCGGGCCGGCAAGCGGGCTGCACGCGGTGCGGCTCGATCACAACCTCGTCCACGCGATCTGCTCCAAGGAGGTCGCGCGCGCGATCGGGCCTGCAATCACGCCCGAGGTGATGGCCAAGCAGACCTTCCTCATCCACAACGAGCTGCCCGAAAGCTTCATCGCCTGGAAGAAGGCCAATGGGCTTGAGAACATGGATCCGGTGGCGATCGACCACTATGATTCGGGCGCGCTGATGCTCGAGGCCGCGGCCCAGGGGCTGGGCATTGCGATCATGCACGATGATCACCTGCGCCGCGCCAATGACAATCGCCTCACCAACCTGCCGGGCGTGCCCGTGGAAAGCCCCTACTCCTACTGGTTCGTGTGCAAGCCGGTGGCGCTGGAAAGCCGCCCGGTGCGCATCTTCCACGATTGGCTGGTGCGCGCCGGGCTGTAGGCGCCTGGGCGCAAGGCCGCCTCAACCCGCCGGGGGCTCGGCCGCCTCGGGGGCATAGCGCACCGGGGGCACGCTGTGGGCAAAGGGGCGCAGCGGGCGCCCGAGGATCTCCACCAGCCCTTCCTCGATCCGGCGGCGCGATTCCTGCCCGATCGCCTTGCGGCCCTTGAAGTCCTCGGGGCTGAAGGGTTCGAGAAAATGCAAGCGCAGGCGGAAGCTCCCCCGGCGGGCGAGCACGCGCTTGGCGTTGTTGATCCCGCTTTCATTGCCGATCCAGCCGATCCACTCGGCCACCGGGCCATAGTCGAGGATCACCGGCTGCACCAGCACCCCCGGTGGAGGCGGCTCGAGCACCGAGAGCATCGAGGTCTTGAACGGCAGCAGCGATTGCCCGTCGGTGGTGGTGCCTTCGGGAAACACCGTCACCGACCAATTGTCCACCAGCGCGTCCTTCAGGGCATTGATCTGCTCGGCCACGCCCATGCGGTGCTCGCGCTTGACGAAGACGGTGCGGTTGAGCCGGGCGAGCCAGCCGACCAGCGGCGCCTCGGCGAGTTCGGCCTTGGCGACAAAGGCGGTGCCGCTCGCGCCGGCGAGCGCGAGAATGTCGATCCACGAGACGTGATTGGCGACGAAGAACACGTCGCGCTTCAGATGCGTGCCGATCACCTCGACCCGGGCGCCGCAGACCCGCGCGGCACAGCGCAGGAACAGCATCGGGAAGGGCGAGCCATAGGCAAGGGCGCGGTAGAGATAGTGCAGCGGCACGAAGACGAGGAGCAGGCCGATGAGCGCGAGCGCGCGCAGGCCGATGCGCAGCCAGCCGAGCGCGGAAACCGGCGTTGCCTCCCCCCTTACGGCTGCCTCGCGCAGCGCCCGCGCGCGCGCATCCGGCGCCGCGGCGGCGCGCTCAGTCATTGCGCGAGAGGCGCACGCCGTAAAGCTCCATGCGGTGATCGACCAGCCGGTAGCCGAGCCGCTCGGCGATCTGGCGCTGCAGCGCCTCGACCTCGGGATCGACGAATTCCACCACCTTGCCGGTCTCGACATCGATCAGGTGATCGTGATGGGCCTCGGGCACGGGTTCATAGCGCGAGCGGCCATCGCCGAAATCGTGGCGATCGAGGATGCCGGCCTCCTCGAACAGGCGCACCGTGCGATAGACCGTGGCGATCGAGATGCGCGGATCGATCGCTGCGGCGCGGCTGTGCAGCAGCTCGACATCGGGGTGATCGTCGCTCTCCGAGAGCACCCGGGCGATCACCCGGCGCTGTTCGGTGATGCGCAGGCCCTTTTCGGCGCAGAGTTGTTCGAGATCGATCTTCCGGGTCAAGGAAACGCTCCATCGCAAGGGCGCGCCCGCCCCGCCGGCGGGAAGGCGCGCCCATAAGCCAAGCCGCCCCAACCCTACAGGGACGGGGCGGCTTGCTCAAGCGGGCGCGCGGCCCTCTCAACAGCGGCCTTGCAGCCGGTGCCCGCGGCTGCGACCCGGGGCGGCACAGTCAGCGGCCGCTCAAGCGGCCTTATTGGCGCGGCGGCCGCGCGGCGCGGCACCGGGCTTGCGCCCCAGCCCGATCTGCTTGGCAAGATCGCGGCGCTTTTCGGCATAATTGGGGGCGACCATCGGATAATCGGCCGGCAGGCCCCACTTGGCCCGGTATTCCTCGGGGCTCATGTTGTAATTGGTGCGCAGATAGCGCTTGAGCATCTTCAGTTTCTTGCCGTCTTCGAGGCAGACGATGTAATCGGGCTTGATCGAATTGCGGATCGCCACCGCGGGCTGCGGCTTGGGTTCTTCCGCCGCGGGGGCTTCGCCCAGGGCGGCAAGCGCTGCATAGACACTGGTGATCAGCGCGGGCACATCGGCCACGGCCACCTCGTTATTGCTGACATGGGCAGCGACGATATCGCTCGTCAGCGTGATAAGCGTTTCCTTCATTGCGAATTCCGGTTCCTGCATGAGTTCCTCTTTGGCGTCTTTACGGGTGCGCCCGAGCAGGCCCATGCGGCATTTGCGCAAGATTGGCAATTGTCTTGCGATGCTTGTGTGCGGTTTTCGCAAAATTGTCCAAGAACTACACGCTGCGCGCAAAAGTAATCGCGTCGATGCGCGTGCCGTTGGCCATGCGATAGTAATTGCGGCGCTCGCCGATGGGTTCGAAACCGTGCTTGCGATAGAGGTGGATCGCGGGGTTGCCACGGCGCATCTCGAGGAAGATGCGGCTGACCGCGCGGGCCCGGGGGGAGGGGAGGAGGGGGCCAATCAGAGCCCGGCCCACCCCCCACCCCCCCCCCCCCAGCCACCACACAACAAGCAGCAACGCCCCCTC
>JBKBHR010000014.1:0-80567 GCA_046297575.1 Erythrobacter cryptus | reverse complement strand
AGCGGATCAAACGCTTCCGCAGGATCGCCCTGCGCTGCGAGAAGACGCTGACCAGCTTCATGGGCTTTGTCTTCCTCATCTCAGCACTCGATTGGTTAAGATGAATGCAGACAGGACCTAGAGCGTTTTCCGTTCATTCTGGCTCATATCCGCATGATCGGAAGTAATTGGCGCATTCGTCTGGCTGGAAGATGTCAACGAGCCTGCCGATCAGGTCCCAGAGGCCGCGAACGGTGCGCTCGCCAGCCTTTCGCAGCATGGCCTTGAGCCGGGAGAAGGCCTTCTCGATCGGGTTGAAGTCGGGGCTGTAGGGAGGGAGGAAGCGCAGCGTGGCACCGGCTGCTTCGATCTTTTCCTTTACCGCCACCCGTTTGTGGCTCGACAGGTTGTCCATGATGACCACGTCACCGGGCTTGAGTTCGGGCACCAGCACTTGGGTGACATAGGCTTCGAACCAGTCGCCGTTGATCGGCCCGTCGAGGACCATCGGTGCGACCATGCCGGACATGCGCAGGCCCGCGACCAGCGTCGTCGTTTTGCGATGACCATGCGGGAAGCCCATGCGCAGCCGCTCGCCCTTCGGGCAGCGGCCGTGGCTGCGGGTCATGTTGGTGGCGGTCCAGGTCTCATCGATGAAGACCAGACGCTCAGGATCGAGATCGAGTTGGTCGTCGAACCAGCGCCGCCGCTGCCTCAGGACGTCGGGCCGGTCTTGCTCGATCGCGTGCCCGGTCTTTTTTTACGCGTGATCCCGTGACGCGCGAAGAAGCGATGCACGGTGCCGATGCCCACCGGCACACCGCGCTCATTCAGTCGTGCCTGGATCTCCACCAGGGTGATGTCCCCCTGCTCCGCGAGCAGTTCCTTGATAAAGTCACCATGCGCCTCGATCCTGCCAGAGTGGCGGTCGCCCCCGCGAGGCCGAGCAACTGCCCTACCATGCTGAAGAGCAAGGCGTCTCCAGCGGATTGCGCTCGAAATGCTGACATCAAAGTGAGCCGCAGCCGCTCGACAACTCATGCCGCCATCAATCGCTGCAACGACCCGATCCCGAAGGTCCTGTGAAAGCGTCCGTGCCATCCATGCTGGCCTCCTGCATCCAGCAAAAAAGATGAATCAGAACCACGCCCGAATGGGAATCCCCACCGAGTCAGAACGTGGGGAAAACGCTCTAGCTCTTGAGCTTCCAGCCCGAGCGCAACAAGGCATAGACCGCCCCGGCCAGCGCCAGATTGAGCACCAGCAGCCCGATTCCCGCAAACAGCACATCACCCGGCCCGCCAATATCGCTCTGCCCCAGAAAGCCATAGCGAAAGCCCGAGATGACGTAGAAGAAGGGGTTGAGGCGGCTGACCAGCTGGAACACGCCGTGGAGGTTGTCGATCACGTAAAAGGTGCCCGACAGCAGCGAAAGCGGGGCGATGACGAAATTGGTCACCGCGGCGTTGTGATCGAATTTTTCGGCCCACACCGAAGTCGCAAGGCCAAGGCTCGCCAGCAGCAGCGAGCCCATCAGGCCAAACCACAAGACCGCAAAGGGATGGGCAAGGTGAAGCGAGACCCCGGGCCACAGCGCCATGGCAAGGGCCACAGTGCAGCCCACCGCGATCGCCCGGGTGACCGCCGCACCGAGAATGCCGCCCATCAACTCGGCCGGGGACAGCGGGGGCATCAGATAGTCGATGATCGTGCCCTGGATCTTGCCGCCCAGCAGCGAAAAGCTGGAATTGGCAAAGGCGTTCTGCATCATCGCCATCACGATCAGCCCGGGGGCGATGAAGGTGGCAAAGGGCACGCCCAGCACCATCCGCCCCTCGCGCCCCAGCGCCACGGCGAAGATCACCAGGAACAGCAGGGTGGTGAAGGCCGGTGCCCAGATCGTCTGGGTCTGCACCTTGAGAAAGCGCCGCACCTCCTTCATATAAAGGGCAAGCAACCCCACGCGGTTGATCCCGGTGATCACCGGGACCCCGCGCGCCGGGAAGCGGGCGCCCCCGCCGGTCTTGTCAGCGACGGGCTTTTGCGGCACGGGGGCTGACTTTGCCGCGGGACGTGCAGGAGCAGGTTCGGCCATGGCGCGCGTGCCTAGGCGGAACCGGCCCGGCTGACAAGCGCCCCCAACAAGGAAGCAGGACGTGACTATGGGCTGGACCGAGGAGCGCATCGCAACGCTGCGCAGGCTGTGGGAAAGCGGCTCGACCGCGAGCGAGATCGCCGCCGAACTGGGCGGGGTGAGCCGCAATGCGGTGATCGGCAAGGCCCACCGGCTCGGGCTCAAGGCGCGCCCCTCGCCGGTCAAGGCCAACGAGAAGAAGAAGGCCGCCGCCCCGGCGAAGAAGCCCGCCGCCAGCCCGGCGCGGCCCGCCGAGGAGCCGCGCGCCGAAACGAGCGCCAGCGACACCCCGCCGCAGCGCCCGGCCCAGCGCCCGGCAGCGCCCGCGCCGGCAGCACCGCCGCGCAGCGAGCCGGCCACCGCCGCGCCCGCACCCACCGCCTCGCAGCCGATCCCCGGTGCCCAGCCGGAAACGCCCCGGATCGTCTCGGTCGGCCCCGGCGGCTTCCTGCGCCAGGGGCCGGGCGATCAGCAAGCGCCGATCCCCCCGGCCCCGCCGCGGCGGCTGGTGCCGGCCAAGCCCAGCCCCGAGATCGCCGACAAGACCAGCCTGCTCGATCTGTCGGACAAGGTGTGCCGCTGGCCCATGGGCCACCCGGGCGAGCCCGATTTCCATTTCTGCGGCGAGCCGGTGAACCCCGGCTTTCCCTACTGCGTCGAGCATTGCGGGCGCGCCTATCAGGCCCAGCTCCCGCGCGGGGTGCGCCGCCCGCCCCCGCCGCTGCCCTTTGGCGGGCCGCGGGTGCGCTGACACTGGAACGCCGCGCCCCCCCTCCCCACCCTGCCCGGCGTGCGCACGGCGCTTGCGCGCGGCGGCGGCGCAAGGCTAAGGCGCGGGGCGAGCAAAGGGAGCGCTAACATGAACGCGATGGCCGCGCTGCGCCTGGGAAGCCTAGCCATCCTCGCCGCGGTTTTGGCGCAGCCGCTCCATGCCGAACTGCCGCCGCCGGTGCGGGCGCTGATCGAGGCGGCGATCGCCACGGGCGATGAGACCAAGCTGCGCGTGGTGGCCGAGCTGGCGCGCAGCACCTACCCGACCGAGGTCGAGGAGATCGACGCGCTGGTCGCTGGTTTCGAGGCCACGCTTACGGCGCGCAAGGCGGCTGAGGCCGAAGCGCGCACCGCCGCGATCCGCGCGGCTGGCCTGCTCGAGAACTGGAGCGGCCGGGGCGAATTCGGAGCCTTCCGGGCCACCGGCAATGCCAGCAATGCCGGCATCACCGCCGGGGTGACGCTCGATCGGCAAGGCATCGCCTGGCGCCACCGGCTCTCCGGGAGGATCGATTACCAGCGCGCCAAGGGCCGCACCACGCGCGAGCAATTCCTCGTGCGTTACGAGCCCAACGTGAACATTGCCAGGAACCTCTATGTCTATGCTCTGGCGCAGTATGAGCGCGACCGCTTCCAGGGCTTTCTCGGTCGCTATGCCCTCTCGGGCGGACTCGGCTATGAGGCGATCAAGCAGGAGGACATAGAACTTTCGCTCAAGGCCGGGCCGGCCTGGCGCGCCACCCGCTTCGTCGACGGGCGCGAGGAAAACCGGATCGCCGGGCTGGTCGGCCTCGATTTCGGCTGGAGCATCACCGATACGCTCAAGCTGACGCAGACTGCCAATGCCGTGGCCGAGACCGGCGCCTCGGCAGTGGCGATCATCGATTCGCGCAACACCTCGATCGACCTCGTCACCGGCCTCGATGCCGCGATCAGCCGCAGCCTCAAGGCGCGCCTGTCCTACAGCGTCGAATATGACAGCAACCCGCCCCCTGGCGCGGTGGGCACCGACACGCAGAGCCGGGTGACGCTGATCTACGATTTCTGAAGCGGGACGCCCGCACCCGCACGGGCGGGCAGCACAAGGCCCGCCGGAATCGCTCCCGACGGGCCTGCGCTTGTTCCTGAAGGCGCGATCAGTCCTTGAGGAAATCGGGCAGCGCCGCCGGGGCGCTGTCGCGCTCACGCCCGCCGCGCTCGCGTCCACCGCGCCCGCCGCGATCGCCCTTGGGCCCGCGTCGGTCACCACCACGCTCGGCGCGCGGCTCGCGCGCGGGGCGGGTGTCGGCGAGTTCCTCGCCGGTTTCCTGGTCCACCACCCGCATCGACAGGCGAACCTTGCCGCGGTTGTCGATCTCGAGCACCTTGACCTTCACCTCCATGCCCTCGGAGACGACATCAGTGGGCTTCTCGACGCGCTCGTTCTTCATTTCGCTGACATGGACGAGCCCGTCCTTGCCGCCCATGAAGTTCACGAAGGCGCCGAAATCGACGATGTTGACCACCTTGCCGGTGTAGATCTTGCCCACTTCCGGCTCCTCGACGATGCCGAGGATCCAGCGCTTGGCCGCCTCGATCTCGTCGGGATTGGACGAGCTGATCTTGATCACGCCTTCATCATCGATGTCGATCTTGGCGCCGGTTTCGGCCACGATCTCGCGGATCACCTTGCCGCCCGTGCCGATCACGTCGCGGATCTTGGACTTGTCGATGGTGATGGTCTCGATCCGCGGGGCGTGCTTGCTCACCTCGGTGCGGGCCGAACCCAGCGCCTTGGCCATCTCGCCGAGGATGTGCAGCCGCCCGGCCTTGGCCTGCTCGAGCGCCTTGGCCATGATCTCGCGGGTGATGCCGGCAATCTTGATGTCCATCTGCATCGTGGTGATGCCCTCGGCGGTGCCGGCGACCTTGAAGTCCATGTCGCCGAGGTGATCCTCGTCGCCCAGGATGTCCGAAAGCACGGCAAACTCGTCGCCTTCGAGGATGAGGCCCATGGCAATGCCCGAAACCGGCGCCTTGATCGGCACGCCCGCATCCATCAGCGAGAGGCACCCGCCGCACACCGTCGCCATCGAGGACGAGCCGTTCGACTCGGTAATGTCGGAAAGCACGCGGATGGTGTAGGGGAAGTCCTCCTTGCTCGGCAGCACCGGGTTCAAGGCGCGCCAGGCAAGCTTGCCGTGGCCCACCTCGCGCCGCCCCGGGGCGCCGAAACGGCCCACTTCACCGACCGAATAGGGCGGGAAGTTGTAGTGCAGCATGAAGCTCGAATAGCTGAGGCCCTCAAGCCCATCGATCATCTGCTCGGCATCCTTGGTGCCCAGCGTGGTGGTGCAGATCGCCTGGGTCTCGCCGCGGGTGAACAGCGCCGAACCATGGGTGCGCGGCAGGAAGCCGACGATGGCCTCGATCGGGCGCACCTCGTCGAGCCGGCGCCCGTCGATGCGGCTGCCGTCCTTGAGGATGGCGGTGCGCACGATATCGGCCTCGACCTTCTTCAAGGTCTTGATCGCAACCATTTGGGTTTGCGGGCTTTCCTCGGCAAAGGCCGCCTTGGCCTTCTCACGCGCGGCGTTGAGCGCATGCGAGCGGGCAGACTTGTCGGTGAGCTTGTAGGCCGCGGCGATATCCGCGCCGACCAGCTGCTTGAGCTTTGCCTTGATCTCGGCGGTATCGTCCGAAAGGTCGATTTCCCACGGCTCCTTGGCCGCCTGCTCGGCAAGCGCGATGATCGCGCCGATCACCTTGCGGCATTCGTCATGCGCGAACATGACAGCGCCGAGCATCTCGTCCTCGGAAAGCTCCTTGGCTTCGCTCTCGACCATCATCACCGCCTTGTCGGTTGCGGCAACGACGAGATCGAGCCGCCCTTCGGCAAGCGCCTTGTCCTGCTTTGGGTTGAGCACATATTGCCCGTCGATATAGCCCACGCGGCAAGCGCCGATCGGGCCCATGAAGGGCACGCCCGAGATGGTCAGCGCAGCCGAGGCGGCAACCATCGCCACGATATCCGGCTCGGTCTCCCCGTCATAGGAGAGCACCTGGGCGATCACATTGATCTCGTTGTAGAAACCTTCGGGGAACAGCGGGCGGATCGGACGGTCGATCAGCCGGCTGGTGAGCGTTTCCTTCTCGGTTGCGCCGCGTTCGCGCTTGAAGAAGCCGCCCGGGATACGCCCGGCGGCGGAGAACTTTTCCTGATAGTGGACGGTGAGCGGGAAGAAGTCCTGCCCTTCCTTGACGCTCTTGGCGGCGGTGACGGCGCACAGCACCACGGTTTCGCCATAGGTGGCGAGCACGGCGCCATCGGCCTGGCGGGCAATACGCCCGGTTTCCAGAGTGAGGGTCTTTCCGCCCCACTCCAGCGATACGGTCTTGGTGTCAAACATCGGTTTTCCTTCCGACCCGCGCGGCCGGATTGCCGGGCGGGGCCTCATCTGCCGGGGAAAGGAACCGTCCCGGCCCGGTGCGGGGCCTTGTCTGCCCCAGGCCCCTCCACCGGATTGTGAAGGAAAGCCGTTAAGTTGCCGGCGGCCCGCGCAAGCCTGCGCCAAAGCCGCCCGATGAACCAACCGGATAAGCGAAGCGGCCCGCTCAGGGGCCGCCTCGAAGCCGGTTACTTGCGCAGACCCAGCTTCTGGATCAGCGCGTTATAGCGCTCGACATCCTTCTTCTTGAGATAGGCGAGCAGCGTGCGGCGCTTGTTGACCATCATCAACAGGCCGCGGCGCGAATGGTTGTCCTTGTGGTGATCCTTGAAGTGCTCGGTGAGATTGCGGATGCGCTCGGTCAGGATCGCGACCTGCACTTCCGGGCTGCCGGTGTCCTTGGGATCACGGGCGTTGGCGGCAATGATTTCCTGCTTCTTCTCGGCACTCACCGACATGTTGCTTCTCTCTTACTCGGCGACATCGGGACAGTTGAAACCCCTGACGACCCTTGCCGTCCCATCCGCAATTTCCATCAGCGCGACCGGAACCGTGCCCAGTTTTGCCAGATAGAGCCCGGATGGATGGGGCATTCCAGACAAGACCCGGCCCTGTCGGACCGCCTGCGCGCCTGTCTGGTCGAGGTGAAGGGCCGGGATGTCGTCCAGCCCTGCCTCCAGCGGCAGGAGAAGGTGTTCAAGGCGCTGCCCCTTAGCGGCTTCGTCCACTTTGTCCAGCAAAATCGCCTGGCTCTCGGCAAAGGGGCCGGCCTTGATGCGCCTGAGGAAGGTGACATGGCCGCAGGTGCCCAGCGCCTGCGCGATGTCACGCGCGAGGCTACGGATATAGGTGCCCTTGGAGACCTCGGCCTCGAGCGTCACGTGATCGATGAGGCCGCCCGGCATGGCCGCCTCGGCGCGGCAGATCGCCAGCCGATCGATCGTCACCTCGCGCGCGGCGAGCGCCACCGCCTTGCCCGCGCGCGCCAGATCATAGGCGCGCTGCCCATCCACCTTGAGCGCCGAATAGGCCGGGGGCACCTGTGCGATCACGCCGGTAAAACGCCCCAGCACCGCTTCCACCTCGGCAAGCGCGGGGCGCCGATCCGAGGTGGCGATCACCGCGCCCTCGGCATCGAGCGTGTCGGTTTCGATCCCGAAGCGCAGCGTGAAGCGATAGATCTTGCGCGCATCGAGCATCCGCCCAGCCAGCTTGGTCGCCTCGCCCAGCGCCACCGGCAGCACGCCCTCGGCCAGAGGATCGAGCGTGCCACCATGCCCCACCTTGGTTTTCGCATAGCCTCCCTGGCGCAGCGCGCGCTTGACCGCGCTCACAGCTTGCGTGCTGCCCAGCCCGGGCGGCTTTTCGAGCACGAGCCAGCCCGAAAGCGGCGATGCGCTCCGGGCTTTTTCAGGGGTGGATCGGGTGCTTGCGTTCACCCGCTCCCCCTAGCCAAGCCCGGGGGAAAAGGCCAAGCTTTGCGCGTCATGGACATCAACGGGCCCCACAGCTTCGATCTGCTGGTGATCGGCGGCGGGATCAACGGCGCCGGGATCGCGCGCGATGCCGCCGGGCGGGGCCTCAAGGTGTGCCTGGTCGAACAGGGCGATCTTGCCGGTGCCACCTCCTCGGCCTCGACCAAGCTGGTCCACGGCGGCCTCAGGTATCTGGAGCAGTTCGCCTTCCGCCTGGTGCGCGAAAGCCTGATCGAGCGCGAACGGCTGCTGGACATCGCCCCGCACATCATCTGGCCGCTGCGCTTCGTGCTGCCGCACGAGCCCGGCCTGCGCCCGCGCTGGCTGCTGCGCACCGGGCTGTGGCTCTACGACCACCTCGGCCCGAGAAAGCGCCTCTCGCCCTCGCGCAGTGTCGATCTTGCCCGCCCTCCCCATGCCGGGGTGCTCGCGCCGCACCTTGTCCACGGGTTTGAATATTCCGATTGCTGGGTCGATGATGCGCGCCTCGTGGTGCTCAACGCCCGCGATGCGGCCGAGCGCGGGGCGCAGATCCGCACCCGCACCCGCTGTATCGGCCTGAAGCGCGAGGGCGGGGGCTGGCAGGCGCGGATCGCCGGGCCGCTCGGGATCGAGGAGATTTCGGCCGCAGCGCTCGTCAATGCCGCCGGCCCATGGGTGGACAAGGTGCTGGCCGAGGCCCTGCCCGGGTCGCGCCGCGCGCCGCTGCGGCTGGTCAAGGGCAGCCATCTCATCCTGCCCCGGCTCTACGAGGGCGCGCATTGCTACATCTTCCAGAACCGCGATGGCCGGATCGTCTTTGCCATTCCCTACGAAGGCGCCTTCACCCTGATCGGCACCACCGATGTGGCCTTCAGCGGCGATCCGGCAAAGGTGGCCATCAGCCCCGAGGAAGCCGCCTATCTGTGCGCGGCGGTGAGCGAATATTTCGCTGTCCCGGTCTCGCCCGATCAGGCGGTGGCCGCCTATGCCGGGGTGCGCCCGCTTTATGACGATGCCGCGGAGCGCGATTCCGCCGTGACGCGCGACTATGTGCTGGCGCTCGATCGCGGCTGGGATGGCCGGGCGGCGCCGCTGCTTTCGGTGTTCGGGGGCAAGATCACCACCTATCGCCGCCTTGCCGAGCACGCCCTTGCCAAGCTCGGCGTCGAGGCAAGGCCCTGGACCGCCTCGGCACCGCTTCCGGGAGGTGACATTCCCGATGGGGATTTCGCCGCCTTCCTCGCCGCACAGCGGGCGCGCTATCCTTGGGCCGCGCCGGCCATGCTGGCGCGCATGGCGCACGCCTATGGCACCCGGTTGACCGAGGTGCTTGGCGATGCGCAGGGGGTGCAAGACCTCGGCCAGCATTTCGGCGGCGGGCTTCATGCGGCCGAGGTGATCTATCTCATCCGCCAGGAATGGGCGCGCAGCGCCGAGGACGTGCTGTGGCGCCGCTCCAAGCTCGGCCTGCACTTGACAGGCGCGGAGCAGGCGCGGCTTGCCCAGTGGTTCGCGCGCCTCAAGCTCGACGATCAGGCGATCAGCGCCGCGATCCAGTCTGCCAGCGCGAGATAGAGGCTCATGGCCAGGCCCACCGGCGGCATCAGGATCGCCGCCAGCCAGTTGCTGCCGAAGATCCAGGTCGAGGCGATGAGGCCGAGCAGCAGCACCATGCCGAGGCGCTGCAGCCGCTCCCACCCGGCGCGCAGACGCTCGGGCAAGAGCCCGCCGACGATGTGCGAACCATCGAAGGGCGGGATCGGCAGGAGATTGAACAGGCCGAGAAAGAGGTTGACGAGGATGAAATAGAACAGGCCGGTCTCGAGCCAGCGGGTTTCGCCCATGCGGTCAACGAGGAGCGCCAGGCTTTCCCCGCCCGGCCCACCGAAGCCGAGCCCTGCCGGCATGATGAGGCCCAGCAGCACCGCGCCGATCGCGGCGAGCACAAAATTGCTCCCCGGCCCGGCAGCGGCCACCGCCATCATGCCGAAACGCGGGTTCCTGAGGCGCCAGCGGTTGACCGGCACGGGCTTGGCCCAGCCGAACACCGGCGCGCCGAGCAGCGCCAGGCCCCCCGGCACCAGCAGCGTGCCCACCGGATCGACATGGGCGAGCGGATTGAGCGTGAGCCGCCCGCGCTCGCTCGCGGTCATGTCCCCCAGGAGCCGCGCGGCATAGCCATGGGCCACTTCGTGGAACACGATCGCGATCACGATCGCCGGGATCAGCACCAGCGCGATGGAGAGGGTCTGCATCATGCCTGCCAAGGTAGGAACCCTTCGGCCCCGGCGCCAGAGGGCACGGCTCAGGCGCCGGCGAGCGCCGCGGAAAAATGGCGGCGGCACAGCGCGACATAGCGGTCGTTGCCGCCGATCTCGGTCTGCGCGCCGTCACTGACCGCCCGGCCCTTCTCATCGACGCGCAGGTTCATCGTTGCCTTGCGCCCGCAATGGCACACCGCCTTGAGCTCGACGAGCGCATCGGCAATCCCCAGCAGCACCGCCGAGCCGGGAAACAATTCGCCCCTGAAATCCGTGCGCAAACCATAGCACAGCACCGGGATGGCCGCCTCGTCGGCAAGGCGGGCCAATTGCCAGACCTGCTCCGGCATGAGGAACTGCGCCTCATCCACCAGCACGCAGGCGAGCGGGGCGGCGGCATGTTCGGCCATCACCGCGGCCCACAGATCGGTTTCTTGGCCGAACAGGCGTGCCCCGCTTTCAAGGCCGATGCGGCTTTTCACCCGCCCGCCCGAACGGCTGTCGAGCGCGGCGGTCCACAGCATGGTGCGCATCCCCCGCTCGCGGTAGTTGAAATCGGCCTGGAGCAGGTGGGCAGACTTGCCCGCGTTCATGCTGGCATAGTAGAAATAGAGCTTGGCCATGGCCCGAGCCTAGCGCCGGCGCGTGCCCGCGGCGAGGCGGGCGTGAACCTTTTGCGCAGATCATGCGTATGGGATGCGGGATGATCAGCAAGTGTGATCCGCTGCGCCGCGTGCTGCTGGCGCTCGCCGCGCTGCTCGCGCTCGCCAACAGCGCGCCGGGCGCGCCGCTGCGCTACAGCCTCGATGCCTCGGCAAGCACGGTGGCGGCGCGGGTGCCGTTCTTCGGCCTTGCCAGCAAGACCGCACGCTTTCCCAAGATGGAAGGGGTGGTGACGATCGTGCCCGGCGCGCCCGAACGCGCGGTGATCGATGTCAGCTTCGATGCCGCTGCGATCGAGGCGCCCGATCCGGTGACGCTTGCCCGGCTCAAGGGCGAGAAGTTCTTCTGGGTGGAGAAATATCCCAAGATCCGCTTCGTCGGCCGCGCGCTGAGGCTCACCAGCCCCACCAGCGGCACGCTCGAAGGGGAGCTGACCGCGCGCGGGATCACCCGGCCGCAGGTGCTCGCGGTGCGCTTCGATGCCGATCCGGCAGCGCAGGCCGGAAGGCCGGTGAGCTTTACCGGCACCACCACCATCGACCGGCGCGATTACGGGATGAAGGCCTATCAGCTGCTCGTCGGCAACAAGGTGGAGATCACCCTCAAGGCGCGGATGGTGCCGCGCGAACGCTAGTCCGCGGCGCCCTCGTCGAGATCGCGCCGCACCCTCGGATCGCGCAGCAGGCTTTCGATCCGGTCGGCCTCGGCAAAGCTTTCATCCTTGCGGAACCTGAGCTTGGGCGCGAACTTGAGGCCGAGCCGCTGGGCCACCTCGCGTTGCAGGAAGGCGGTGTTCTGCCGCAGGGCATGGACAACATCGTCCTCGCCCGCACCCATCAGCGGCTTCACGAAGGCGGTGGCAAGGCGCAGATCGGGGCTCATGCGCACCTCGGTGACCGCGATGTGCGCAGCGCTCACCACCTCGTCGTGCACGCTGCCGCGGGCGAGCAGCTCGGAGAGGATATGCCGCACCCGCTCGCCGACCTTGAGCACGCGCACCGAATGCTGCTGGGCGGTGAAGGGGACGCGCGCCACTATTCCATCCCGGTGCTGTCGGGCGTCGGCCGCGGGGTGGGGATCGCGGTCGAGGTGGCGCGGGCGTGGAGCGTGCCGTCCTCGCCGTAAAGCTCGCCCTCGAGGAAGATCACCCGCCGCCCGGCCTTGACCACCCGGCCCTTGCCGATCAGCCGCGCGCCTTCGGGGATGAGGCGGATGAGGCTCATCGACAGTTCGAGATTGAGCGGGGCCATCGCCCCGCCAGTGGCAGCGACGAAGGCATAGCCCATCACGTCATCGAGGTAGCCTGCGACCAGCCCGCCCTGCACCCCGCCGCGCCAGGTGCACACCTCGCGCCTGACGGCAAAGCGCATGGTGACGGTCTGGCTCGCCTCGTCCCAGCTGACGAATTCGCTGCCGAGCAGCGCCGTATGCGGCGACTGCCCAGCATCCTTTGGAAAGGTGGGATCGTCCCGGCTCACAGCGTGCGCTCACGCTCCTCGACCGAGAACACCTCGAGCATGTCGCCCGGCTTGATGTCGTTGGTGTCCTCGAGCACCACGCCGCATTCGAGCCCGGCGCGCACTTCCTCGACGTCGTCCTTGAAGCGCCTGAGCGAGGCGATCTTGGTGGAAGAGATGATCACATCGGCGCGGGTGAGGCGCGCGAACAGGCCCTTCCTGATCGCGCCTTCGAGCACCAGCAGACCCGCCGCCTTGTCGCGCTTGCCCGCGGGGAAGACCTGCTTGACCTCGGCGCGGCCCACGACCGTCTCGATCCGCTCCGGCCCCAGCTCGCCCGCCATTTCCTTGGCCACCGCCTCGGTGAGGTGATAGATGACATCGTAATACATCATCCGCACCCCATCGCGCTTGATGAGGTCGCGCGCCTTGGCGTTGGGCCGCACGTTGAAGCCGATGATCGGCGCTTTCGAGGCCGCGGCCAGGGTCACGTCGCTCTCGGTGATCGCGCCAACCCCGGCATTGAGCACCCGCACCTTGATCTCGTCGTTCGACAGCGCATGGAGCGCCCCGACGATCGCCTCGACGCTGCCGTGCACGTCGGCCTTCACCACCACCGGATATTCCTTGACGTTGGAGGCGAGCTTGCTGAACATCGTGTCGAAGCTGGTGGGCGCCAGCGCGGTGCGCTTTTCGGTCGCCTTTTCCTGACGATACTTGGCAACCTCGCGGGCGCGCTGCTCGCTTTCGACCACGGTGAGGATGTCGCCCGCGGCCGGAACGCCGCCAAGGCCCAGCACCTCGACCGGCATCGACGGGCCGGCCTCGCTGAGCTGGCGGCCCTTGTCATCGACGATCGCGCGCACCCGGCCGCTTTGCGTGCCGACCACGAAGTTGTCGCCGCGCTTCAGGGTGCCGCGGGTCACCAGCACGGTGGCCACCGGGCCGCGGCCCTTGTCGAGCTTGGCCTCGATCACCGTGGCCTCGGCGGGCCGATCGGGCCGGGCCTTGAGCTCGAGCAGCTCGGCCTGAAGCAGGATCGCCTCGATCAGCTGGTCGAGCCCCGCCCCGGTCTTGGCCGAGACCTCGACATCCTGCACCTCGCCCGAGAGCGCCTCGACGATCACCTCGTGCTCGAGCAGGCGCTCGCGCACCTTCTGCGGGTTGAACTCGGGCTTGTCGGACTTGGTGATCGCGACGATCATCGGCGCACCGGCGGCCTTGGTGTGGCGGATCGCCTCGATCGTCTGGGGCATGATCCCGTCATCGCCCGCCACCACCAGCACCACGATATCGGTGACATTGGCGCCGCGCATGCGCATCTCGGTGAAAGCGGCGTGGCCCGGCGTATCGAGGAAGGTGATCTTCTGCCCGCCCTTGGTGGTGATCTGGTAGGCGCCGATGTGCTGGGTGATGCCCCCGGCCTCGCCCTTGACCACATCGGTGCCGCGCAGCGCGTCGAGCAGGCTGGTCTTGCCGTGATCGACATGGCCCATGATCGTCACCACCGGCGGACGCGGGCGCTTGGTTTCCTCCGGATCGGTGTCCTCGCTGGTGTCGATATCGACATCGCTGTCCGAGACGCGCACGATGTTGTGGCCGAACTCGGTGACGAGCAGTTCGGCGGTGTCCTGGTCGATGGTCTGGTTGACGGTGACCATCATGCCCATGTTGAACAGCGCCTTGACGAGATCCGCGCCCTTCTCGGCCATGCGGTTGGCCAGTTCCTGCACGGTGATCGCCTCGGGCACCACCACGTCGCGCACCTGCTTCTCGCGCGGCTTGGCGGCGCCGCCGCCGTGCATCCGGCGTTCCTTCTCGCGGGCACGCTTGAGCGCGGCGAGGCTGCGGGCGCGGCGGCCCTCGTCCTCGTTGAGGGCGCGGGTGACGGTGAGCTTGCCCGAGCGGCGCTTGTCCTTGTCGCCATCGATCGGGGCGGCGCGCTTTTCTTCCTTCTTCTTGCCCTTGACCTCGCTTGCGGGGCGCTTGGGCTCGGGCCGCTCGACCGGGGTGAAGCGGCGCGCGGCGGGCAGCGGCTCGGCCCGGGCCGGAGCAGCGGCAGATGCGGCGGGCGCCTCTGCCGCGTCCTCTACGGCGGGCTCCTCCGCGGGTTTGGCGGTCGGTTCCGGCGCGGCGGCCGCAGGCGCGGCGCTGGCCTCCTCCTCGGCGCGGCGTTCCTCCGCCCGGCGGCGTTCCTCCTCCTCGGCGCGGCGGCGTTCTTCTTCCTCGCGCTTGCGGGCCTCCTCGGCGAGGCGCAGGCGCTCCTCCTCGGCCTCGCGCTGGAGCCGGCGCACCCGCTCCTGCGGGGTCTCACCCAGCGGCGCGGGGCGCGCCGGGCGCGGGGCCGGCGCAGCGGGAGCCGGGCGCGGGGCAGCGGCCGCAGGGGTCGGCGCAGGCGTGGGCGCGGGCGCTGCCGCGCTCGGCGGCGCGGCCGGTTCGGCGCCGGGCTTGCCGAGCACGCGGCGGCGCTTGACTTCCACCACCACCTTGTTGGTGCGGCCGTGGCTGAAGGTCTGCTTGACCTCGCCCGCATCGACCGAGCGC
The DNA here is from genome assembly GCA_046297575.1 of Erythrobacter cryptus. Classification (GTDB taxonomy): domain Bacteria; phylum Pseudomonadota; class Alphaproteobacteria; order Sphingomonadales; family Sphingomonadaceae; genus Erythrobacter; species Erythrobacter cryptus_A. The sequence goes on along the minus strand of JBKBHR010000014.1, from coordinate 65,873 downwards.
TTGAGCCCAAGGGGTTTGCGGATGCGCTGGTTGTCGTTGTCGTCGCTCATTATCGCTTCGTCAGTCCTTCACGTATTCGTCTTGTGCCGCTGCCCGGTCCTGCGGCCGGTCAGCGCAGCCGGGAGCATCCCGACCCGTTTCGATCGCAGCGCTTGCCCGCTGATCCCCGGTGAATTGCACCAGCCGGGACACCGCCTCGCCCACGCGGCTGGCCGCGCGCATATCGCCCGCATGGCCAGCCACACCGAGGTGGACCACATTGTCGCGGCCCAATGCCACAGACAGCGCCGCGCGGTCCAGTGGCAAGACCATGCCGCACAGCCCGGTGCCTTCGGCGCCGATCCCCACGCGCCAGGCCTGATCGAGCTTGCGCCGTCCATCGAGGCGCGAATCGCTGGCGTGATAGAGCGCGGCGATGCGCCCGGCGCGGGCCTCATCGGCGATCCGCGCCGCGCCCAGCACGAGGTGCCCGGCGCGCAGTTCCAGCCCCAGCCGGGCGCACAGATGCCGCACCAGCGCCGCCTCGGCCTGTTGGGGCAGGTCGGCGGGCAAGCTCAGCGGCGCACCCTTGAAGGCGCGCGCCAGCGCGCGGCGCAGGCGCCCGTCGGCCAGCGCCGCGGCGAGCTCGCCGCGGGTCACGCCGATCCAGGCGCCGCGCCCCGGCGCCTTGGCGGCAGGATCGGGCAGCACCAGGCCGTCGGGCGCGATTGCAAGGCGCAAAAGCCCCTCGCGCGGCGCCCGCTCGCCGGAAAGGATGCAGCGGCGCGCGCTTCCGGCAGGTGCCGGAAGCGCGGGTCCATCGCTGTCGGCGCTCAGGCGCTCATGGGGTGGAGTCCGCATCGGCGGCCTCCTCGGCAGGCTCGTCCGCGAACCAGTGCGCGCGGGCGGCCATGATGATCTCGTTGCCCTGTTCTTCGGTAAGGCCGAATTCGCCGAGCACCCCGCCCTTGTCGCTGTCGCGCTGGGCGCGCCTGAGCGGCGGGCCATCGGCGGCATTGCGCCGCCGCGGCGCCTCGCGCTTGCGAGCGATGAGTTCGTCGGTGGACAGATCGGCAAGGTCATCGAGGGTCTTGATCCCGGCCTTGCCCAAGGTGACCAGCATTTCCTCGGTCAGGTGCGGAAGCTCGGCCAGCGCATCCTCGACCCCAAGCGCGCGGCGCTGCTCGCGGAAGGCGGCATCGCGCCGTTCGAGCGCCTCGAGCGCGCGGCTCTGGAGTTCCTCGGCCAGTTCCTCGTCGAAGCCCTCGATGCTGGCGAGTTCCGCCAGATCGACATAAGCGACCTCCTCCAGCTCGGCAAAGCCCTCGGCCACCAGCAGCTGCGAGAGGGTTTCATCGACGTCGAGTTCCTCCTCGAACATCTTCGAGCGCTCGGCAAATTCGCGGCTGCGCTTCTCCGAGGCTTCCTCCTCGGTCATGATGTCGATCTGGTGCCCGGTGAGCTGGCTGGCGAGGCGCACGTTCTGCCCGCGCCGACCGATCGCAAGGCTGAGCTGATCGTCGGGCACCACCACCTCGATGCGGCCATCCTCCTCGTCGAGCACCACGCGGCTGACAGTGGCAGGCTGGAGCGCGTTGACCACGAAGGTCGCGGTGTCCTCGCTCCAGGGGATGATGTCGATCTTCTCGCCCTGCAGCTCCTGCACCACCGCCTGCACCCGGCTGCCCTTCATGCCGACGCAGGCGCCGACCGGATCGATCGAGGAATCGCGGCTGATCACCCCGATCTTGGCGCGGCTGCCCGGATCGCGCGCCGCGGCCTTGATCTCGATGATGCCGTCGTAGATCTCGGGCACTTCCTGGGCGAAGAGCTTCTTCATGAAATCGGGGTGGGCGCGGGAGAGGAAGATCTGCGGCCCGCGGTTGTTGCGCTCGACCTTGGTCACCAGCGCGCGCACCCGCTCGCCCACGCGCGCTGGCTCGCGCGGGATCTGCTGGTCGCGGCGGATCACCCCCTCGGCCCGGCCGAGGTTGACGATCACGTGGCCGAACTCGACCGACTTGATCACCCCGGTGATGATCTCGCCGACACGGTCCTTGAACTCCTGATACTGACGCTCACGCTCGGCATCGCGCACCTTCTGGAAGATCACCTGCTTGGCCGACTGCGCATCGATCCGGCCGAGATCGACCGGGGGCAGCGGATCGACGATGAAATCGCCGATCTTGGCACCGGGCTGGAGCTTCTGCGCCTGCTTGAGATCGACCTGCTTGAAGAAGTCCTCGACCTCCTCGACCACCTCGACCACGCGCCACAGCGTCAGATCGCCGGTCTGCGGGTCGAGCCGGGCGCGGATGTCGTTTTCCGCGCCATAGCGGTTGCGCGCGCTCTTCTGGATCGCCTCTTCCATCGCCTCGATGACGATCGCCTTGTCGATCATCTTCTCGGCCGCGACCGCGTTGGCGATCGCGAGGAGTTCGGCCTTGTTGGCGGAAATGGCGCTGGCCATCAGTCGTCTGCCTCTTCTTCGTCTTCGTCTGCGACAAGTTCTTCAGCCCCACCCGCATCGAGCGGGCGGGTGGCGGCGATCAGCGCGTCGGTCAGGACGAGCCGGGCCGTGTGAATCTGTTCGAGCGGCAGGCGCACCGCACCCGCCTTCACCTCGCGCACGTGCACCATACCATCTTCGAGACCTTCCAGCACGCCCTTGTTGACACGCTGGCCGCAATAGCCCTTCTCCATCACGATCCGCACCTCGTGCCCGGCCCAGGCAATGAAGTCCTTGGGCCGGGTGAGCGGACGGTCGATCCCGGGGCTGGAGACCTCGAGATGATAGGCCCCCTCGATCAGCACCTCGCCCGCCGCTTCGGCCGCGTCGATCGCCTCGGAGACGCGGCGCGACAGCGCGGCGCATTGGTCAAGCGTGAGCTGGCCGGTGGCCGGATCCTCGGCCATGATCTGCAGTGCCATGCCGCCATCGCCCGCCTCGGAAGGCACAAACGCCACGCGCACCAGATCGAAGCCGAGCGCGCGCGCCTCGGGCTCGATCAACTGGGTCAGGCGGGCGATATCGGCCATCACGTCCTTGCTTCCGGGCGGCCCTGTCGTGATCACATGGGGCAATGGGCTTCGGGCCGGCCCCTCGCGGCGCCAGCACCCTAACCTTGTCACGACAATGCCGGGATGCCCGCGCCTCTAGGCGCAGATTGCGCGCTTGGCAAGAGCCAAGCAGCGCCGCGCCGCAGCAATGCTCAGATCGGGCGCTCGCCGTCGGTGTCGCCGGTGGCCCATCGGCGTGCGGCTTCCATCAATGCGCGCCGCTCGCGCTCCGCGAAGGTCTCGTGATAGCGCCGGGTCTCGAGCACCACCGCATCGCCCACAGGATTGTCGAAGACCAGCCCGTTGCGCCCCGGATCGCTCCACGTGACGATAGCGAAATGGTTGATCACGCCGCAGCGCAGGATCGCGCCCGCGCCTCGGCGCAGCGGCTCGAGCAGCGCCACCTGCGCGCCGGTGCGCGAGAGGTTGAGCAGGATGCAGGCCTGCACCCTGTTGGCCGCGATCAGCTGCGCAGGCAGGCTGAGGCGCAGGCGCGGTGCGGCACGGCGCCCGACGCGGATGGGCGGGGAGGCTGGAGCGTCCGTCCTTTGCGCAGCACCCGTCGGCAGCGCGGCATGTGACGGAGCCGGCGCTGCAAGCACCTCCTGCGAGGAGGTGGCGACCAGGCCGCGGCGCATCTCAGCCCTCTTTCTCCACCGCCGCTCCGGCGCGCGAATCGCCGCTTGCCGATGCAGGCCGGCCTCTCGGCGCGATGCCGGCGCAAGGAGGCGGGAAAAGAAAGCAATGGGCAGACATCATGAACAGAACTGCACAGGTCATCCAAAGCCGGGCAAGAACACTAAGGGAAAAGCCTTTCTGACAGGTTATACCAAGGCTCTGGGATGCTGACGCATCAGGCCCTGGAAATGCGCAAGCGTCGCACGGGCTTAACCAAAGCCCGATGAGTCAGGCCCAACGGGCTTTGGTATTATTGGCCGCCTCAGTCCTGCCCCTCCATCAGCCCATGCTTGCGGATGCAGTGGCGCAGCTGATCGTAGCTCAGCCCGAGCGCGCGGGCGGTCTGGCGCTGGTTCCAGCGATGCTTGCCGAGCGCGTGCCGGAGGATCGCGCGCTCGTGCGCATCGACCGCGGCGCGCAGGTCGTCCACCGCATCGAGATTGATCGCGGCGCGGCCGGGAGGCGGTGGCGCAGATTGATCGGGTTGGGCCGCGCTGGCAGTGCGGCGGGGCTCGGCGTTGCGCGGGCGCCAGGGGCTGTCGAAGGGATCGAACTGGACATGGGCGATCGGCCCCTCGCCATCGGCCCAGCGATAGACCGCCCGTTCCACCACATTGCGCAGCTCGCGCACATTGCCGGGCCAGGGATAGTCCTCGAGCGCGTCCATCACATGCGCGGCAAAGCCGGGCCAGCGCTCCCATCCCAGTTCGGCGGCCATGCGGCGCCCGAAATATTCGGCCAGCACCCCAATATCCCCCTCGCGCACACGCAGCGGCGGCAGGGTGATGACCTCGAAGCTGAGCCGATCGAGCAGGTCGGCGCGGAACCGGCCCGCCGCCGCGAGCGCGGGCAGATCCTCGTTGGTCGCCGCAACGATCCGCACATCGACCCGGATCGGGCGCGAGGCGCCGATGCGGGTGACCTCGCCATATTCCACCGCGCGCAGCAGGCGTTCCTGCGCCCCCATGCTGAGCGTGGCCAGTTCGTCGAGGAACAGGGTGCCGCGGTCGGCCTCCTCGAAGCGCCCGGCGCGCGCCCGGGTGGCGCCGGTGAAGGCCCCGGCCTCGTGCCCGAACAGCTCGGCCTCGATCAGGGTCTCGGGCAGGGCCGCGCAGTTCATCGTCACCAGCGGCTCGTCCCAGCGGCTGGAGAGGCGGTGCAGGCGCTCGGCGATCAGCTCCTTGCCCGTCCCGCGCTCGCCGATCACCAGCACCGGGCGGTTCATCGCCGCCGCGCGGCTCGCACGTTCGACCGCATCGAGAAACGGCCCCGACTGGCCGATGAACTGGGTTTCGAGCTTCATTTCCAAACTATAGTGAAAATTCCCAAGGCTTGGCAAGAATGACCAAGTGTTTGACGCCACAATTCGCGGAGAACCGCGCAATTCCGCCATTCCTGAAGTTTGGCACGGTCATTGCGATTAGAGAGGACAAGACCACCAGGGAGACCCGCCATGCAGCATCGCAACACCAACGCCAGCTTCTGGAACAGCAAGCTCGGTCACGCCGCGATCGCCAGCATCGCCGCAATGACGCTGATGATTGCCCTTTCCTCGCAGATCCAGCCGGGTCCGCTCAGCGCCGCGCCGATGGCCCATCCCGCGGCCGAAGCCGGCGTGATGGTCGAGATCGCCTGAGGTGAGCGATCCTCGCGATCCCTTCGGGGCGGAGCATGGCGGGCAGGATGTCCCCCCTGCCACTCCTCCTGCTGCCCCTCCTGCTGCCGATGCCGCCGGCGCGCATCCCACCCGCGCCGCGCACGACACGGATGCTCCGGCCCGTCCCACTCGCCTGATTTCCTCGGGTCGGCGCTCGCGGCTCGACGAGGAAATCGAAGCCTTGCGCCGCAGCCCCGCGCAGGCGCAAGCTGGCGCGGACAGGTCCGCACAAGGGGCCGAGCGAGTCGGCCCGCGCGCCAAGGCAAACACGTTTCTCGATGGAGTAGCCTTCATGGGCATTTTCAGTCGCACCCGTGACATCATCGCTGCCAATTTCAACGACATGCTCGACAAGGCCGATGACCCGGCCAAGATGATCCGGATGATCATCCTCGAGATGGAGGAAACCCTGGTCGAAGTGCGCGCCAGCGCCGCGCGCACGATTGCCGACCAGAAGGAAATGCACCGCCACTGCCTCAAGCTGGAAAAGCTCCAGGCCGACTGGGCCGAGAAGGCGCAGCTCGCGCTCAGCAAGGACCGCGAGGATCTCGCCCGTGCGGCGCTGGTCGAGAAGAAGAAGGCCGCCGACATGGCCGAGCAGCTCAAGGCCGAGATCGCGGCGCTCGACGATGCGCTGCGCGCCTACGAGGATGACATCGCCAAGCTCCAGCACCGCCTGCGCGAGGCCCGCAGCCGCCAGACCGCGATCGCCGCGCGGCTCGAAAGCGCCGAGAACCGGGTCAAGCTGCGCACCCTGCTGAGCACCGAGCGCACCGACGAGGCGCTCGCCCGCTTCGACCAGCTCGAACGCCGGGTCGATTATGCCGAGGGCCGCGCCGATGCGCTGCGCATCGCCGAGGGCGGCGCCCCGTCGCTCGCCGATGAAATTGCCGCGCTCGCCGGTTCGGACGCGATCGATGATGAGCTTGAGGCGATGAAGAAGGCGCTCGGCAAGGCGGGCGAGAAGAAGGGAGAATAGGCGATGGATTTGGATCTCGATGTCGTCGTGGTGATGGCGACGCTGTTCATCGGCCTGCCCTGGGTGATCCTCCACTACATCACCAAGTGGAAGACCGCCGCCACCATCACCACCGATGACGAGGTGCTGCTCGAGGAACTCTACAACCTCGCCAAGCGGCTCGACGAGCGGATGGACACGGTCGAGCGCCTGGTGGCGGCGGACGATCCGTCCTTCACCCCAGCCCGGCGCCTGATCGCCGATCAGGAACGCGACAACCAGCAGCTGCGCGAACTCGAAGCGCTGATCGCCGAGAAGAAAGGAGCCCGCCCGTGAACAGCCCCCGCACCACGCTCTACCGCGACAAGCACAATGCCCGGCTGATGGGCGTGTGCGCCGGGATCGCCGATTACACCGGCATCAACGTCTTCTGGGTGCGGCTTGCCACGGTGGCGCTCTCGCTCGGCCTGGGCTGGCCGATCCTGGCATATTTCGTCGCCGGCTTCCTGCTGAACAAGAAGCCGCCGCACCTTTACCGCGACGCAAGCGAGCAGAAATACTGGCAGGGCGTGCGGCAGAGCCCCAAGCGCACCGCGCGCGAGATCCGCGCTGCCTTCCGCGACATCGACCGGCGGCTGGCGGCGGTCGAACACCACTATGTCGGCAGCAATCCGCGCCTCAATGCCGAAATCGAACGGCTGCGCTGAACGCGGGCCTGCACAACAGGGGAAAGGAACTGCCGCATGGATCCCGCAAGCCTGGGCGTGATGATCCCGATCGTTGCGCTGTTGATCCCGATCGTCGCGATCTGGACCAAGCACCAGCAGAAGATCGCCGAGATGCAGCTCGGCGCCACCGCCGAGCAGACCGCGGAGAAGGCGGCGCAATACGCCAGCCAGATCCAGCGACTGGAAGACCGGGTGCAGGTGCTGGAACGCATCGTCACCGACCGCGGCTATGACATCGCCACCCAGATCGAGGCGCTGCGCGATACCCGCCGGGTCGATGAAGCCGGCAGCGGCGTGCCGCTCGGCCTAGAGAACAAGGAGCGCATCTGATGCAGCTTGAAACCTTCCTTCCCTATATCGGCTGGATCATCGCCGCGGGCTTCGGCCTTGGGGCACTTGGAATCCTCGCCTCGTTCCAGACCACCCGGATGAAGATCAAGAACGGCTATCCGCTCGAAGGCATGTGGGGCCAGTCGTTGAAGCCCGGCACCGATCAGCAGACCGCCCACCGCGTCACCCTGCTCACCCAGGAGAACGCCGAGCTGCGCGCCGAACTTGGCAGCATCAAGGACCGGCTTGCCAATGTCGAGCGGATCGTCACCGATGGCGGCTATCACCTCGGCGCCGAGATCGATGCGCTGCGCGACCGCGCCCTTGCCAACCTTGCCGAGAGCCAAGGCGAGCGGAGCGAGGTGCAATGAGCAGCTGGGCGATCGTTGCGATCGTCGCGATCATCGTCTTCGGCCTCGTCGAGTTTGCCAAGGCCCGCGCCGGGATCGTCACCGATGAGGATGGCAATGAACGGCTGGTCCCGCGTGAGGAGGGGCAATCGCGCCTCGAGCTGGAGGCCACCAGGCGCGAACTGGCCGACCTCAAGGAACGGGTGAAGGTGCTCGAACGCATCGCCACCGACGCCCACAGCAGCGATGCCCGCGAACAGGCGCGGATCGCCGCCGAGATCGAAGCGCTGCGCAGCCTGCCCGCGCGCAGCGAGGAGGGAGACAAGGCATGACCACGGTTCTCGCCCCGGCGCTGATCGACGCCAGTTCGTGGCTGATCGGCCTCGTCGTGATCGCCGCGGCGCTGCTGCGGGCCTGGCAGGGCTGGCTCGATCTCAAGCGGCGCGAGTTGGAGCGCGGCCTGCCGCTGCGTCCTGGCGAGGACAGCACGGGGCTTGGCAGCGCGCGGATCGAACTGGCTGATCTGAAAGAGCGCATCCGCAAGCTCGAGGCGATCGCCAGCGGGGTCGATCCGTGAGCAGTCGCACCACCGCCACGCAGGCCGGGATCGGGCTGGGCAGCGCGATCGCCGTGGCGATCAGCTGGAGCCTGCACCAATCGATCCTCTGGGCGATCCTGCACGGTCTGTTGGGCTGGCTCTATGTCATCTGGCACGCCTTCACCCGCCCCGGCGGATTGTTCGGCTGATTGGCCATAGGGCGAATTGCCCTTTGCCTTGGGACGTAAGGCTTACTAGGTGCGCGCCATGCGCAGCCTTCCCGACATCCTCGAAGAATACCAGTTTCTCGATGGCGATGACCGCTACCGCCTGCTGATCGAGCTCGGCCGCGAGCTTGAGCCCATGCCCGATGCGCTCAAGACCGATGCGACGCTGGTGCGCGGCTGTTCGGCGGCGGTGTGGGTCTATCCCGCAGGCAGCGACCCGGCGCGGCTCCACTTCCTTGCCGACAGCAATGCCGCGATCACCAAGGGGATCGTGGCGCTGGTGATCGCCGCGGTGCAGGGCAAGAGCGCCGCCGAGGTCGCGGGCATGGACGTGATGGCCGCGCTCGCGCCCTTTGACCTCAAAAACCAGCTGTCGAGCAACCGCACCCAAGGGGTTCCCAACATGATCGCGCTGGTCAAGGAGCACGCCGCGCGGCTGGCAGAGGCCTGATCTGCCGACGCCGCCGCCGCGCCCCGATGTTCGCGCAATGTTTCACGTGAAACATTGCCCGCGCCCGCCGGCATGGCCTCCTCCGCTGCGGACCGAGCAGGCCAGGGGAGGGGCGCGTCGGGAGCTAGAGATTGCGCCCGGCGACCTCGAAGTCCTCGCCCATGGCCCCGGCACTATCGCGCACCACCGCGATCCCGGCTTCCTTCTGCGCCTTCAATTCGGCCTTGAGCTTGGCCGGATCGCGCGCGAAGACGAAGCCGAAGCTCACCCCGCCCTCTTTCCCGATGGTGGCGTGGTGGAGCCGGTGCGCCTGCACCAGCCGCTTGGCATAGCCCTTGCGCGGCACCCACTTGAAATAGCGCTGGTGGACAAGGCCATCATGCACGAGCGTGTAGATCACTCCGTAAAGCGTGATCCCCACTGCAAACCACCACAGCCAATCCCAGTAGAGCGCGCCGTAGATATACATGGCCGCGTTGATGGTGCCGAACACCACCGCATAGAGATCGTTCTTTTCCAGCACCTTGTCATGCGGCTCGTGATGGTCACGGTGCCAGGCCCAGCCCCAGCCATGCATGATGTACTTGTGCGCCACCCAGGCGAACAGTTCCATCCCGATCAGCGAGGACATGACGGTAAGGACGATTTCGAGCCAGCTCATGCGGGCACCTTCTCGGCAAGTTCATCGCGCCCCACCCCGGCCCGGCGCGCGCCCGGCAGCGCCCACCACGGCACGTCGGGGCGGCGGTGGTGCTCGAGATGATAGCCGAAATGAAAGCAGGTGGCGAGGCTGGCGAGCGTGCCGAAATCCTCGCTGCGGGTGTTGTGGTGATCGGCAAAGGCCGCCGCATCGCGCCCGCCCAAGTGGCGGTGCGGGCGGAAGGTGCCGAAATAGAACAGCTGGAGCGAGGAGCCGAGCGCGGGCAGGCCATAGAGCAGCACGATCTGCGCCATCGGGATTGCCAGCACCAGCCAGTAAATGCCGACCACGGAGTGGACAAACAGGATCGAGCGCCAGCCGAAATAGCGGCGGAAGAAAGTGGCATACCAGCGCCAGAAGTCATCCGGGTGGTGCTCGTCGAAATCGGGATCGCCCGCCCGCCCCGCGAGGCGGTGATGGGCAAAATGGGCATCGCGCAGCTGCTTCCAGGCAAAGCCCGCATAGAGCGCCAGCAGCACCGCCCCGATCGCCGAATTGAGCCGCGGCCGGCCCGGCACCAGGCTCCCGTGCATGGCATCGTGGCAGATGATGAAGACGCCCACCGACAGCCAGCATTGCACCGCCGCCATCACCAGCGCGAGCGGCCAGTTGGCGGCGCTCAAGCGGAAGATGAACATGCCCCACGCATGGATCGCCACCCAGCCGCCGGCGATCGCCAGCGCCAGCGCGAGCCCCACGGCGCGCTGGAGCGGCCGGGGCGGCAGGGCGAAGGACGGGGCAGGCGTGAGGCTCATGCCTCAATGCTTACGCAATCAGGTGCCATGGGGACGCCTATAATCGCCGCGCGGCAAAGGGCAAAGCTGTTTGCCCGGGTGGCACGGCACTTGGGCGGCGCGGGCTTGCATGTGCCGGGCGCCGTGTCAGGATCGCGCCCGGGCACGAGGGGCATCGCAGGGTCATGAACAGCAAGCCGTTCAATCCGTTCATCGCCGCGATCTGGCGCCGGCTGGCCGAAACCCTGCTCGCCGAACCGGACGCGATGCAGATCAGCGCACAGCAGGTGGTCGAAAATCTCCAGGCGATGTTCGCCAATATCGCCGGGCCCAAACCGCGCGAGACCGCGCTGGCGGTGCTCGCCTGCTGGATCGTGCTCGGCGGGCCGCTGTGGCATTTCGCCCCGCGCCACCTGCGCATCCGCCGGATCGAGCGGCGATTGAAGAACGCCCGGGTCGATCTGTTCCAGGACATGGCCCGCATCCGCGGCATCGTCTATGCGGGCTATTATGGCCATTGGCTGCCCGCCGCCGCGCCGGGGGATGCCGCCGAGCAGGAGGCCAATGCAACGAACCCGGTGCTTGCCAGCATCGGCTTTGTCCTGCCGCGCCACCGCGAAAGGGCCGGCACCGCGGATGACCCTGGAATTGCACTCCACACCGCCAATGACCTGCCGGACAGCGTGTTCCTCGGCGCCGAGGCGGTGCCCGACAGGGTCGAGGTGGTGGTGATCGGCTCGGGCGCGGGCGGGGCGGTGGCGGCGGCCAACCTTGCCGATCAGGGCCATGAGGTGCTGGTGATCGAGGCCGGCCCCTATCTTGCCAGCACCGCCATCACCCCGCACGAGCTGCGCATGTCCTCGAGCCTGTTCAAGGACGGCGCGATCCAGACCACCCGTGACCGCGACATCATCGTGTTCCAGGGCCGCGCCGTGGGAGGATCGACGGTGATCAACAACGGCATCTGCCTGAGGCTTGATGCCCCGGGCGAAACCCACCCTGATGCGCCCGATGTGCTGGCGAGCTGGGCCGCGCTCGGCGCACCCATCCCGGCAGACGAACTGGCCGCCGCCTATGCCCGGATCGAGGCGCGGCTCGGCATCCACACCATCGATCATCGGCTCGGGCGCAGCAACGGCACAAGGCTGCTCGCCGCCTGGCAGGCCTATCGCGCCGCCACCCCCGATCCCGACCCCTTGGATGCGCGCGCCACCTGTGGCTGGTTCCGCAAGAACTGGGGGGCCAAGCACGCGCCCAATGCCTGCCTTTCCTGCGGCTATTGCAACACCGGCTGCCCCTATGGCCGCAAGAACGCCATGCCCGAAAGCTTCCTTGCCCATGCCACCCGCCACGCTGCCCGCAAGGCGCGCATCCTGCCCGAGGCCGAGGTGCGCACCATTGCCTGGGGCGAGCGCGCCGCGGACGGGCGCCGGGTCGCAAGCGCGGTGCAGGTGGTGTTTGCCGACGGGCGGGCCAAGTGGATCGGCGTCAGCCACGGGGTGGTGGTGGCCGCGGGGGCGATCGCCTCGTCCAACCTGCTTGCCGCCAGCGGCATCGCCGGCACCGGGCGCAACATCTCGCTCAACATCGCCTGCCCCGTGCCGGCGCTCATGGCCGAGGAGGTGCGCGCCTGGGACGAGGACCAGATGGCCACCTATATCGACCGCGGCGACTTTCTCATTGAAAGCCATTTCCAGCCGCCGATGAGCATGGCAACGCTGGTGCCGGGCTGGTTCGACGAGCATTTCCGCCGGATGCGCTGCTACAACCGCCTCACTTCGGCCGGGGTGCTGTTCCCGGCCGACCGGCGCGGGCAGATCAAGGGCGGAAAGCTGGCCTTCCGCCTCGCAGAGGAGGATCTGGCGGTGCTGCGCCGGGCGCTGGCGCTGCTCGCCAAGGTGCACTTCGCCGGGGGCGCGCAGGAGGTCTATCCGGCGCTGCTCAGGGGCCAGACGCTGCACGCCGGGATGAGCCACTCCGAGATCGACCGCTTCCTTGCCGAGGCGATCCGCGAGCCCGACGACGTGGTGCTCTCTTCAAGCCACCCCCACGGCGGCAATGCCATCAATGCCGATCCCGCAAGGGGCGTGGTCGATTGTGATCAGCGCGTCCACGGCACCACCAATGTGCTGGTGTGCGATGCGAGCGTGATGCCAAGCTGCATCAGGGTCAACGCCCAGCTCACCACCATGGCCATGGCCGACCGGGTGACCCACGAGCGGCGGGTGTTCGGCTAAGCCGCAGCGTGCCTTTCCAGCAGGCGCGCGACTTCCTCCCACGATCCGGCCAGCGCATCGGCCCCGGCATCGCCTGAGCGCGCGGCGTGCCCGGCGGTGAGGTGGCTCGCCGCGCTGGACGAGATCGGCGCTGAACACCGCATCGCCAAAGGCCCCGCCAAGGCCCAGCACGTCAAGACACGGATGAAGCCGCGCCATCGCGCTTGACGAGGCGATCGCGCGTGGCAGCGCCCCGAGCGCGCGGATGAAGGCCGATGCGCCCGGAATCTCGCGCGTGGTCGGCAGGCCGAGGTCGGTGAGCGCCTCGGCCAGCACCTGGTTGGCCAGCGCCTCGCAGGCAGCGCAAGGCAGGTGCGCGGCTATTCACCCCCGGGGAAGAAGAAGGCGCGCAGATGCTCGCCAATGCGCGCCGGGCGCAGGGTTGCGGCATCGATGCAGCACCAGGACGATTTGACCTCGGCCAGCACCTCCTCGCCGCGCTTGATCAGCGTGTGATAGAAGGCCCGCGCCCCGTTGAAGCCTTCAAGCACGGTCTGGGCAAAGACATCATCCTCGAGAAAGGCGGGCCTCAGGTAAGTGATCTCGTGCTTGAGCGCCACCCAGGCCTTCGCCGCGATTTCCTCGGCCGGGGCAAGCTTGTGCCAATGGGCCAGCACCGCATCCTGCACCCAGCCAAGATAGCGCGCATTGTTGACATGGCCCATGAAGTCGATGTCCTCGGGCCGCACCGTGATCGGGTGGTGATAGGGGGCAGCAGGCGGCGGGTTGGCGGTCATGGGCCGTGCCTAAAGCAAGTTTGTGACAATTTCCATCCGCCTTGGCGCAGGCCGCGCGGCAATCTTGCCACGGCTCGGCAATCCTGATTAAGGAGCCCCTCCCCCTTCCCCTTTGCCCGAACGGACACACCGCCATGGCCAGCCGCCCGCGCACGCTCTACGAAAAGATCTGGGACGCGCATGTGGTCGAAACGCGCGCGGATGGCACCGCGCTCATCTATATCGACCGGCATCTGGTGCATGAGGTAACCAGCCCCCAGGCCTTCGAGGGGCTGCGCGCCGCCGGGCGCCGGGTGCGCCGGCCCGAACTCACCCTTGCCGTGCCCGATCACAATCTGCCCACCACGCCGCGGCTGGATGCTGCCGGGCGGCCCGTGCCGATCGCCGACCCCGAAAGCGCCGCCCAGCTTGCCGCGCTCGAGGCCAATGCCCCGGCCTTTGGCATCCGCTATATCCCGGCCACGGCGCGCGAGCAGGGGATCGTCCATGTCGTCGGCCCGGAACAGGGTTTCTCGCTCCCCGGCACCACCATCGTCTGCGGCGATTCGCACACCGCCTGCCATGGGGGATTGGGTGCGCTCGCCTTCGGCATCGGCACCAGCGAGGTTGAACACGTGCTGGCGACGCAGACCCTGCTGCTCCAGCAGGCGCGCCCCATGGAGGTGCGGGTCGAGGGCGAGCTTGGCCTTGGCGTGAGCGCCAAGGACCTGATCCTGCACATCATCGGCCGGATCGGCGCGGCGGGGGGCACCGGCCACGTGATCGAATATCGCGGGCGGGTGTTCGAGCGCATGAGCATCGAGGAACGCCTCACCGTGTGCAACATGAGCATCGAGGCGGGCGCGCGGGCCGGGCTGATCGCGCCCGACGAGGTGACCTTCGCCTACCTCAAAGGCCGCCCGATGGCGCCCAAGGGCGCGGAATGGGACGCGGCGGTGGCCTGGTGGCGCACGCTCAAGACCGATGAGGGCGCGGTCTTTGCCAAGAGCGTCACCATCAACGCCGCCGATGTCGAACCCAGCGTCACCTGGGGCACTTCGCCCGAAGACGTGGTGGCCATCGGCGGGCGCGTGCCTGCGCCTGAGGACTTCGCCGACCAGGCCAAGCGCATCGCCGCGCAGAAGTCGCTGGAATACATGGGCCTTGTCCCCGGCACCCCGATGACCGAGATTCCGATCGAGAATGTCTTCATCGGCTCGTGCACCAACAGCCGCATCGAGGACCTGCGCGCGGCGGCCGCGGTGCTCAAGGGCCGCCGCAAGGCCGACAATGTGCGCTGGGCGATCGTTGTGCCCGGATCCGGCCTGGTGAAGGCCCAGGCCGAGGAAGAAGGGCTCGACAGGATCTTCACCGAGGCGGGCTTCGAATGGCGCGAGCCGGGCTGTTCGGCCTGCCTCGGCATGAACCCCGACAAGGTGCCGCCGGGTGAACGCTGCGCCTCGACCAGCAACCGCAATTTCGTTGGCCGCCAGGGGCCGGGGGCAAGGACGCACCTCGTCTCGCCGGCAATGGCAGCGGCAGCGGCGGTGACCGGGCGGCTTGCCGACGTGCGCGAATTGGTTTGAACCTGCCCCCCTTGAACAAGCGCTGCGCGAGGCGCATGAAAAAGCCCATGACCGACAAGCCCAGGAACAACACCGCCCGCACCGCCGCCCTCGCCGCGGTGGGGGCGATCGGCTCCGCCGCAATCGCAGCGGCGCTGCTCTATGCCAGCAAGCGCAAGAAGAAGCCGGACGAGCCGCCCCCGCCCCCCGCGATCCCCTCGGGCGAGCCGCCCCAAACCGACTAGAACGCCCGACTGACAGGAACGCCATGCAGCCCCTCACCCGCGTCACCGGCCGCGCCATTCCGCTTGGCCTCAAGAATGTCGATACCGATGTCATCATTCCGGCAAGATGGCTGAAAACCATCAGCCGCGAGGGCCTCGGCGTAGGCGCCTTCGAGGCCATCAGGTCGGAGCCCGGAAATGTCTTCGACAACCCGCTCTATGCAGGGGCGAAGCTGCTCATTGCCGGTGACAATTTCGGCTGCGGATCGAGCCGCGAGCATGCTGCCTGGGCCCTCGCTGACCTTGGCATCCGGGTGGTGATCGCCCCGTCTTTTTCCGACATCTTCTCGGGCAATGCGGTCAAGAACGGCATCCTGCCGCTGGTGCTGGAGCAGGACGCGGTTGACCGCCTGCTCGCCGTGGCGCGCGAGGGGCTCGAGCTTACCGTCGATCTCGAGGCGCAGACCGTCACCACCCCCTATCAGGATCGCTTCGCCTTCGCGATCGACCCTTTCCGCAAGCATTGCCTGTTGAACGGGCTCGACGAGGTGGGCCTCACCATGACCCGCAGCGAGGCGATCGCCGCCTTCGAGGCACGCCGCGCCGCCGCCCAGCCGTGGCTGATGCGCGGCACCGCAGCGGCCAGCTGACACGCATCAATCGGGAGAGAGACCATGAAAGCCATCCGCACCCACCAAACCGGCGGGCCTGAAACCCTGACGCTTGACGAGCTGCCCGATCCCGTCCCCGGCAAAGGCGAGGTGCTGGTTGCGGTCAAGGCCTGCGCGATCAACTTTCCCGATGGCCTCATCATCCGCGACCTCTACCAGTTCAAGCCCCCCCGCCCCTTCTCCCCCGGCGGCGAGATTGCCGGCGTGATCGAAGCGCTGGGCGAAGGGGTTGAGGGCTTCGCCGTGGGTGAGCGGGTGCTTGCCGGGATCGGCCACGGAGGGTTGGCCGAAAAGGTGGTGGTGCCCGCGGGCCGGATGTTCAAGGTGCCGGACGGCGTGCCCTTCGAGAAGGCGGCGAGCCTGCTCATGACCTATGGCACCACCATCCACGGCCTCAAGGACCGCGGCCATATCAAGCCGGGCGATACGGTGCTGGTGCTGGGCGCGGCGGGGGGCGTGGGCCTGGCTGCGGTGGAACTTGCCAAGGCCTTCGGGGCGCGGGTGGTTGCGGCGGTCTCCTCCGAGGCCAAGGGCGAAGTGGCGCGCAAGGCCGGGGCCGATGAGGTGGTGATCTATCCGCGCGAGGCGATGGACAAGGAGGCTTCCAAGGCGCTCGCCGATGCCTTCAAGAAGGCCTGCGGGCCGGAAGGCGCCAACATCGTCTATGACATTGTCGGCGGCCAATATTCCGAACCGGCGCTGCGCGCGATCGCGTGGGAAGGCCGCTTTCTCGTGGTCGGCTTTCCCGCCGGGATCGCGAAGATGCCCTTGAACCTCACCCTGCTCAAATCCTGCGATATCTGCGGGGTGTTCTGGGGCGCCTTCACCGCGCGCGAGCCGAAGCGGTTCCGCGCCGAGGTGGAGGAATTGTTCGACCTGATGGCCGCGGGCAAGATCGACCCGCTGGTCTCCGAAACCTTCCCGCTCGAACGCGCTGGCGAGGCGATCGCCAAGCTCGAGGCGCGCGAGGCGGTGGGCAAACTGGTCGTGACCATGGAGTAGCACCTCCCGCGCGCCGCTTGGTGCTTGAAGCGCACCGCGGCGCGCTCTATCGCGGGGCCAAACCCATTGTGAGGGACTTGTCGCATGACCGATTTCAAGGACCGCGAACGCGCGGAAGAGGCCCATTTCGCGCTCGAGGAGGAAATGGCCTTCCGCATTGCTGCGCGCCGCAACCGGCTGCTGGGCGAATGGGCCGCGGGGCTGATGAAGCTCACCCCCGAGGAGACCGATGCCTATCGCAAGTCGGTGGTGCAGGCCGATTTCGAGGAAGCCGGCGATGAGGACGTGGTGCGCAAGCTGCTCGGCGATCTCACCGCAGCCCAGGCCGAAGTGAGCGAGGCCGACATCCGCCGCAAGATGGAGGAACTGGCGATCGAGGCGCGCCGCCAATTGCTGGGCGAGGCGTGATCCCATGCCGATGAGCGCCGCCGAGATCGAAGAGGCGATCCTTGCCGCCCTGCCCGGAGCCAAGGTTGAGCTTACCGATCTTGCCGGAGACAATGACCATTGGGCGGTCAAGGTCACCGCGCCGCAATTTGCCGGGCTTGGCCGGGTGAAGCAGCACAAGCTTGTCTATGATACCCTCGGCGGGCGCATGGGCGGCGTGCTGCACGCCTTGCAAGTCACCACCGTGGTTCCCACCTAAGGTGTGTTCCGTCATCAGCGAGGCCCCGAAAACCCATGTCCGACACGCCTGAGGTGCACGCCCGCATTGCCGATCTGGTCTCCAGCAACGACGTGGTGCTGTTCATGAAAGGCACGCCCTTGTTCCCGCAATGCGGATTTTCTGCCCGCGCGGTGGCGATCCTTGACCATTGCGGGATCGCCTATGAGAGCGTCGATGTGCTGCAGGACATGGAGATCCGCCAGGGGATCAAGAGCTATTCCGATTGGCCCACGATCCCGCAGCTTTATGTAAAGGGCGAATTCATCGGCGGCAGCGACATCATGAGCGAAATGTTCGAGGCGGGCGAATTGCAGCAGCTGCTCGCTCAAAGCGGCGTCGCCCGCGCCGAGTGACCCCCGCGCCGATTTGGCGTCAAGGCCTCAGACACCACGAAAAACCGCCCCGCAGGACCAGTGCGGGGCGGTTTCGCGTTGACGGGGAGGCGCGGCCCGAAAGACCAGGAGCGGCCGCGCCTCGCATCGAAGACCACTCGGATGCTTGGGGATATGCACGGCGCGTGCCAAAGCTGAAAAACCCCGGAAATCCGCCATTTTGCCCAAGCGCGATGCGCGCGCAGGCGGCGCAGGTGTAAAACAGACCGACAGCGCCGCGGCGCCTGCGGCAGGCACGCGCCGGGTGCACTTGGCAAGCGACTGCCGCCGCGCCATGCTGGCGGGCGATGAGCGCTGATTCCCCCCGCGCCGGCATTCCGGCCGCAACCATCATCATTTTCCGCAAGAACCCCGATGGCGGCGCGCCGCAGGTGCTGATGACCGTGCGCGCGCGCGAAATGCGCTTTGCCGGGGGGATGGCGGTGTTTCCCGGCGGGCGGGTCGATCCTGCAGACTATGCGCTGGGCGAGAAGGTTGCCGGGGAATGGGGCCTTTCGAGCGACGAGGCCGCGCACCAGATTGCCGCGGTGCGCGAGACGCTCGAGGAAACCGGCCTCGCGCTCGGCCTTGCCGGCGCCATCACGGCCCAGAGCGCCGCGGCCGCGCGGGCGATGCTGGGTGAGACCGGCGCGCTCGCCCCGGTGCTCGAGGCCTTCGGCTGGCGGCTCGACCTTGCCCAGATCGTCCCCTTCGCCCGCTGGTTTCCCAAGAACGAGAACATCCCGCGGGTCTATGACACCCGTTTCTACATCGCCGACCTTGGCACCGGCGATGTCGAGGTGTCGATCGACGCGGCCGAGAACACGCGCCTGTTCTGGACCACCGCCAAGGGCGCGCTCGAGGCGGCCGAACGCGGCGAGATCAAGCTCATCTTTCCCACCCGCCGCAATCTTGAGCGCCTCGCGCTGTTTTCGAGCTTCGCCGAAGCCCGCGCCCAGGCCGAGGCGATCCCGGTGCGCACGATCATGCCGCAGGTGGTCGAGGAAGATGGCAAGGCCTGGCTGACGATCCTTGCCGATGCGGGCTATCCGGTCACCCGCGAATTGCTGGAGACCGTGGCCCGGGGTTGAAGCCAGCCGGAGCGGCGAATCGCCTGACGCCGATTTGGTATCGCTATCATACTTGCGTCCTTTTCCTGTGATTTGCTCCGCCTCTCTCATTCGCCTTTTTTTTCGTGTCTTGAGCATGATGATTCCATCGGCTGCGGCGAAACCTGCGCAGGCTGATTGACTTGGCAGTCGAGATTTCCCAAGATTGATGTTAGCGTTAGCAATGCGCGGGCGGACGGGTATCGCCGCCTTGGGAGAGGGACATGAGAATCACATCGGGCGCCTTGCGGGCGTGCACGGGCGCCGCCATCGTGCTTGCCGCCCTTGGTGCCGGCGCCCCGCTAAAGGCAGGCACCGCGCAAGGAGCCGCGTCCCCCTCACCGGGCACGGCCCACCCCGAGCTCTGGCCGGCCTACACCTATCCCGTGCCCCGGCACCCGGAACACGAGGCGCTGATCGCTGCGCTGATCTCTCGCATGAGTCTCGAGGAGAAGATCGGCCAGCTGGTGCAGGCCGATCTGTGCTGCGTGACGCCCGATGACGTGCGCCGCTACAAGCTCGGCTCGATCCTCGTCGGTGGCAATTCGGGCCCCAATGGCAACGACCTTGCCCCCGCGCCCGAATGGCTCAGGGCCGCCGATGCCTTCTATCTTGCCTCGATCGACCGCTCCGATGGCGGCGTAGGCATCCCGATCATCTGGGGCACCGATGCGGTGCACGGCCATTCCAACATCATCGGCGCCACCATCTTCCCGCACAATATCGGGCTTGGGGCCATGCGCGATCCGGCGCTGGTGGAGAAGATCGGCGCCATCACCGCCAAGGAAATCCGCATCACCGGGCAGGAATGGACTTTCGCCCCCACGGTCGCGGTGCCGCAGGATTTCCGCTGGGGCCGGGCCTATGAAGGCTATTCCTCCGATCCCGAGCTGGTGGCCGCCTATGTCGGGGCGATGGTGCGCGGGCTGCAAGGGCCGCCAGACAGCGACAACCTTCTCTCCGGGCCTTATGTGATTGCCTCGACCAAGCATTTCCTTGCCGATGGCGGCACCGATGGCGGTGTTGACCAGGGCGACAGCTCGATCAGCGAGGAGGAGCTGCGCGACATCCACGGCCGGCCCTATGGCCCGGCGATCGCGGCGGGGGTTGCCACGGTGATGGCCAGCTTCTCGAGTTGGCAAGGGGTCAAGATGACCGGCAACCACTCGCTGCTCACCGGCGTGCTCAAGCAGCGCATGGATTTCGGCGGCTTCGTGGTCTCGGACTGGAACGCCCACGGCCAGGTCGCGGGCTGCACCAACGAGGCCTGCCCCCAGGCGCTGCTGGCGGGGATCGACATGTACATGGCGCCCGACAGCTGGAAGGCGGTCTATCACGATCTGCTCGCCCGCGCCCGGGCCGGCACGCTTCCGATGGCGCGGATCGATGATGCGGTGGCGCGCATCCTGCGCGTCAAGGCGCGGCTCGGCCTGTTCAGCGCCGGCAAGCCGTCCGAACGCCCCTGGTCGGGGCGGTGGGAGTTGCTGGGCGCGCCCGAACACCGCGCCGTGGCGCGCGAGGCGGTGCGCAAGTCGCTGGTGCTGCTCAAGAACAATGGCGTCTTGCCGCTGGCCCCGGGCGGGCGGCTGCTGGTCGCCGGTGACGGGGCCGACGACATCGCCCGCCAGTCGGGCGGGTGGACGCTGAGCTGGCAGGGGACGGGGATCGACAACCGCCACTTTCCCGGGGCAACCTCGATCTGGCAGGGGCTGCGCGCGGCGGTCGAGGCGGGCGGCGGGCAGGCCGAGCTTGCCCCCGATGGGCGCTATGCGGTGCGGCCCGATGCCGCGGTGGTGGTCTTTGGCGAGACCCCTTATGCCGAGTTCCAGGGGGATCGCGCTGCGCTCGCGCTCGATCCCGAACTGATGGCTCCCATCGCCACCATGCGCCGGCTCAAGGCAGAGGGCATCCCGGTGGTGGCGGTGATGATCACCGGCCGCCCGCTCTATGTGAACCCGGCGCTCAACCTTGCCGATGCCTTTGTCGTCGCCTGGCTGCCGGGGAGCGAGGGCGGCGGCATCGCCGATGTGCTGGTGGGCGATGCGCAAGGCAAGGCGCGCTTCGACTTTGCCGGCCGCCTGCCCGCAGCCTGGCCGCGCACCACCCAATTGGCCGAGGGCACGCTGTTCCCGCTGGGCTATGGGCTTGATTATCGCAGTCCCAAGGCGGACCGGACGCCCTTGCCCGAGCTTGATCTTGCCGTGCTCGAAGGTGACAGCCGCACCTGGTTTGCCGCCGGCACCCCTGCGCCGCGCTGGTCGCTGTGGGTGAGCGGCACCGCCGATGAACTTCAGACCCGGCTGACCACCGTGCCCGCGGCCATGCTCGACGGGCGGGTGCAGGTGACAGCAGAGAACCACAAGGTTCAGGAAGGTGCGCGCCGCTTTGTCATTTCCTCGGGCAGCGTGCGCATCGCGCTCGGCGATCTTGAAGCGCGCAATCTTGCCCGCGAGGCCAATGGCGATGTGCAGCTGCTCGTGACGCTGCGGGTGTGGCAGGCGCCCACGAAGATGCGGATCGGCGCGAGCGGGCCGGACAGCAAGGGCTTCCTCGATGTCAACCTGCCTGCCGGGCCGGGCTTCGTGCGCCATGGCATTGCGCTCAAGTGCCTTCAGGCCAAGGGCGCTGACCTCACGGCGCTCACCCGCCCCCTGGTGATCGAGACCGAGGGGCCGGCCGACTTTGCCATTGCCGAGGTGCGGCTGGGCAATGACGCCGAAACCGTGCTGCCCTGCAGCTGAGCAATGCCCTGCTGGTGAGAGAACAACGGGCCTGAAGGCCGATGAAGGGGAGAATGATTGGCATGACACAGCGCATCCTCGCCACGGCCCTTGCGGCTGTGCTGGCTCTGGCCTCGGGCACCCCGGCGCTCGCGGCCGCGGCGCCGAGCGCGCCCCCGGCCAAGCCGCTGCCGGTGGGCACCTGCATCAACATGGGCAACACGCTCGAGCCGCCGAGCGAGGGCGCCTGGGGCGGCAGGCCTGCGCGCAAGGCCGATTTCGCGCGCATCAAGGCGGCCGGCTTCGATACCGTGCGCCTGCCGGTGCGCTGGCACAACAAGTCGCTTTCCACCCCGCCCTACACGGTCGATCCCAAGTGGATGGACCGGGTGCAGCAGATCGTCGACTGGGCGCTCGGCGCCGGGCTCAACGTCATCCTCAACAGCCACCATTTCGATCCGATCCATGAGGACCCGCTCGCTGTGGCCGAATGGCACGGCGGCGTGTGGCAGCAGATCGCCGCGCGCTTCAAGGACTATCCCGAGGACAGGCTGTGGTTCGAGCTCGAGAACGAGCCGCACAAGAACTTCAACCACACCAATCTGCTTGCCACCCTCGCCCCGGCGCTCAAGGCGGTGCGGGCGCTCCACCCCACCCGGGCGGTGATCATCGGCGGCGAGAACTGGAGCGGGATCAGGTCGCTCGAAACCCTCCCCCTGCCCGATGATCCCAACGTCCATCCCACCTTCCACTATTACGATCCCTTCACCTACACCCACCAGGGCGCCGAATGGACCGCGCCCGACGTGCCCCCGGTGGGCCGCGCCTTTCCCACCACCGAGGACGCCGCGCAGCTGGCGCGCGACGTGCTGGCGATCGAGGCGTTCAAGGCGCGCACCGGGCGGGTTCCCTTCATGGGCGAAGTCGGCGCCTTCGATCGCCACATCCCGCTGGCGGAGCGGGTGAAGTATCACCGCATGATCACCGATGCCTTCGCCCCCACGGGGATCGGCATCTGCGTGTGGGCCTATGCCAACACCTTCCCCTTCTATGACCATGACAAGGGCCGCTGGCTGCCCGGTTTGCGCGGCGCGCTGGGGCTCAAGGAAAGCGAGTAAGCCCAGGGAGACGATCACTATGACCAACAGCCGCATCCTTCTGCTCGCCGGGGCCGGCCTCTTGGCCCTGGCAGGCCCGCTGGCGGCCAAGCTGCCGCCCGCCCTTGCTGCCCTCGATGCCGAGATACCGGGCGATCTCATCAACGATCCCACCCGGATCGATTGGACCAGCTATGGCGAGAATTACGAGACCACCGGGCGCCAGGCCGAGGACATCCCCGGCGGCGGTGCCGCGCGGGTGTTCACCATCAAGGAGCGCGGTGCCTTTCCTTACACGGTGGCCGCCAATGTGCCCTTGCTGAGCGAGATCAAGCCGGGCGAACAGGTGACGGTGGGCTTCTATGCCCGCGTGCTGGCGAGCGAGCGCAGCGATGGCAAGGGCATCATCGGGGTGCGCTTTCAGGAAAACGCCGCCCCCTATGGAGGCTTTGGCGACAGCAATGTGCTGATCGGCAGCGAGTGGGAGTGGTACGAGGTCAGCGCAATTGCCGACAAGCGCATCCGCCGCGCCGATGCGATCGTCGCCCTGCAGCTGGCTGGCGCCCGCCAGACGCTCGAGATCGGCCAGACGATCGTGGTGAAGAACGCCGCGAGCATCGCCGCCAGGGCCAATCTGGCCGCCACCTCGCCCCAGCCCAGCCTCAAGGACCCGGCCACGATCGAGATGCCCGATGCGCTGCGCAGCGCGGGGCAGCTGGTCAACGATCCCACCAACCGCGGCTGGGGCAGCGGCGGCACGGCGGGCACCTGGCAGGATCTCGACATGCCCGAGATCTGGCTCAAGAAGGCAACCCGCTTCACCACCAATGCCGTGGGCGAGAACCGCTGGGACCTGAGCACCACGATCCCGATCACCACCGCCGTGGCCGAGGGCGACCGCTTCACCGTGGCGGTGATTGCGCGCACCATCAGCGCCGAGACCGAGGATGGCAAGGGACTGATCTATGCCCGCATCCAGGGGGCCTTTCCCCCCTTTGAGGGCTTTGGCGACAAGGTCTTCAAGCTTGGTGATCGCTGGCAGATGGTCAATCTGCCCTTCACCGCCACCCGCGGCTTTGGCCCCGGCGATGCGGCGGTGGCGCTCCACTTCGCCGCGGCCAAGCAGAGCGTGGAGATCGGCCCGGTCTATGTGTTCAAGACCAATTGAGGCCGCCCCTCGTCTGCCCTGTCAGCCGGGGGCATGGGCATAGGGGCCGACCACCAGCCCGGTGAACAACCCGGCGTGAACCGAGGCAAGCGGTTCGACATTGATCGGCCCGCCGAGCGCCTGCCAGGCGCCTGCCGTGTCGGCGCGCCACAGCACCCGGGCGGTGCCGCCATCGAGTTCGAGCCGCAATTCGATCGGGCCGGGGGTGGTGAGCGGTGCTTGGGCGACGATTTCGCCCTGCGCGCTCTCGCCCGCGGCCTTGCGCAGGCGCACCACCAGGCGCGCGCCCTCCTTGCCGGCGGCGAGGAAGTGGTGCTCGTCCATGAAGGCGAGCAGGCCGGCAAAATCCCCGCGCCGCTCGGGCGCAAAGGCGAAGCGGGTGACAAAGGCGGCGCGGTGGTGGCGCAGGCGCCGGCCGATGAAGGCCGGCTTGCCAAGGCTGCCCGCCGCGGCGCTGCCCGCCGCGACCAGCAGCGCCCCGTCATCCTGCTTGATCAGCGCGCGCGGCCCAGGGGTGCGCAGGCCGATCCATTCCGGGCCAAGCGGGCCATCGAACTCCTCGCGCCAGCTGTCCCATGCTGAAGGCGCGGACTGCGGCAGGCGCGGGCGCCCCAGCACCAGCGGCACCGGCTCGCCGCGATCGAGAAAGCGCGGCCAGCCATCCTTCCAGCGCAGCGGCAGCAGGAAGGTCTCGCGTCCCATCAGCGTCGATTGCCCGGCAAAGGGCCGCGTCGCAAGGAACAGCCCCCACCACGTGCCATCATCGAGCTCGACGATATCGGCATGGCCGGTCGCCTCGATGCGGTCGGGGCGGTTCGGCGGCAGATCGCGCTGGGTGAGGATCGGATTGAAAGGCCCCGGCACATAGGGCCCGGTGATCTTGGGCGCGCGGTAGATGGTCTGCGAATGCTGGTCTGCCGTGCCGCCCTCGGCCGCGAGCAGATAATACCACCCGCCAACCTTGTAGATATGCGGCCCTTCGGCCCAGATCGGCCTCTCCTCGGGATCGACCCCGCCATCAACGAGGAGGGTGCGCTCGGGCAGCACCTGCATGGCCTTGGGATCGAAGCGCTGAAGCCACAGGGCGCGGTGGCCCTCATAGCGCGGCGGGCCCGGGGGCGCATCATTGTAGACGATCCAGGCGCTGCCATCCTCATCGAAGAACAGCGAGGGATCGATCCCGCCGAAATCGAGCCACCTGGGATCGCTCCACGGCCCGGCCGGATCGTCGGCGGTGATGACGAAATTGCCGCCGCAATCGATGCAGGTGTTGACGATCCAGAACCTGCCCTGGTGATGGGTGATCGCCGGAGCAAACAGCCCGCGATTGGTGCCCAGGCCGCTGAAATCGAGCTGGCCCGGTCGATCAATGGCATTGCCGATCACCCGCCAGTTGACAAGGTCAGTGCTGTGGAGGATCGGCAGGCCGGGAAACCAGCTGAAGGTGGAAGTGACGGCATAGAAATCCTTGCCTACCCGCACGATCGAGGGATCGGGGTGGAAGCCGGGAATCACCGGATTGCGATAGGTGCCCTCGGGCAGCGGCTGGGCAGGCTCGCGCGATTCGTAGGCAAGATAGTCGAACCGGGCCACCGGGCCGCCCGCGCTTGCCGCCGCTGCCAGCCCCAGCGCCGCCGCTGCCACCCCCACCTTCATCGCCCATCCCGTCCTCATCCGCATCCTCCCTTAATTTGCCATGCGCTTGGGGCTTGCCGGCCCGTGATTGCCTGTCTATGGTAGCGCTATCAGAGAGGAGGGCAAGAGCCAGCAATGGCCGTTGATGTTTTGAGCAGCCTGCCGGCGGACTATCTGCACGGCCATTTCATCGGGCGCGCACAATCGCCCGCTGGCCCCTGCGTGATCACCATCGCCGAGGGCATGATCCACGATCTCACCGCCGAGGCGGCCACCGTATCCGGGGCGATTGCGCGCCGGGTGCTGCGCGGCGGCACGCTGATCGGCCCGGTCGAGCAGGGCCTGCCCGAAGGCTGGCAGCTGCTTGCCCCGATCGATCTCCAGGCGATCAAGGCGAGCGGGGTGACCTTTGCGGTCTCGGCGATCGAGCGCGTGATCGAGGAGCGCGCCCGCGGCGATGCGGCCCGGGCCGCGGAAATCCGCGCCCAGCTCGAGGACAAGATCGGCGCCGGGATCCGCGCCGTGGCGCCCGGCAGCGCCGCGGCCGAACAGCTCAAGGCCGCCCTGCTTGCCGAGGGCATGTGGTCGCAATATCTCGAGGTGGCGATCGGGCCGGATGCGGAAATCTTCTCCAAGGCGCCGGTGCTCTCGGCGGTCGGCACCGGGGCGATGGTAGGGGTGCGCTCGGATTCGCACTGGAACAATCCCGAGCCCGAAGTGGTGCTGGTGTGCGACCCCCACGGCGCGGTGCTCGGCGCGACGCTTGGCAATGATGTCAACCTGCGCGATTTCGAGGGGCGTTCGGCGCTGCTCTTGTCCAAGGCCAAGGACAACAACGCCTCCTGCGCGATCGGCCCCTTCATCCGCCTGTTCGACGATCGCTTCACCATCGATGACGTGCGCCGGGCCGAGATCGAGCTCATCATCGAGGGTGCCGATGGCTATCGGCTCGAGGGACGCAATGTCATGGCCGAGATCAGCCGCGATCCGCTCGACCTCGTGGCGCAGTGCCTTTCAGAGCATCACTATCCGGATGGCTTCGTGCTGTTCTGCGGCACGCTGTTCGCGCCGACGCAGGACCGCGATCAGCCCGGCGCGGGCTTCACCCACAAGCCGGGCGATGTGGTGACGATCCGCGCCGAGCGGCTCGGCACGCTCACCAACACGGTGACCACCTCGCGCGATGCGCCGCCCTGGACCATGGGGATCGCGGCCTTTGCCCGCAACCTTGCCGAGCGCGGCCTGATCGCGGCGATCTGACGGCAGATGACGAATTGAAACGGCCGGCCGGTGACCAATCATCCGGGCCGCGATTGAGGGATGGGGACAGCAATTGAAGGCGCATTCAAGCAGCGCAGGCGTGCACAGCGCGATCTATCCGAGCCTGGTGGGGCGCAAGGTGATCGTGAGCGGCGGCGGATCGGGGATCGGCGAGGCGGTGGTCGAGGCCTTCGCGCGGCAGGGCGCGGCGGTGGCCTTTGTCGATATCCAGGAAGACCCAAGCGCAGAATTGATCCGGCGGCTCGCCGATGTCGATATTCCGCCCCACTTCATCCGCTGCGATATCACCGATTGTGCCGATTACGGGCACAAGATCGACAAGCTCATCGCCCATCTGGGCGGCTGCGACGTGCTCATCAACAACGCCGCCAATGATGATCGCCACAGCTTCGAGGAGGTGACCCCGGCCTATTGGGACGAGCGGATCGCGGTGAACCTCAAGCATCAGTTCTTCGCGGCCAAGGCGGTGGTGCCGGCGATGCGTGCAGCCGGAGGTGGATCGATCATCAACCTCGGCTCGATCAGCTGGCACCTGGGGCTCAAGGACCTCGTCGTCTATCAGACCGCCAAGGCCGCGATCGAGGGGCTGACCCGCAGCCTCGCACGCGAGCTGGGGCGCGACAATATCCGGGTCAACACCATCATCCCCGGCAATGTCCAGACCCCGCGGCAGATGAAGTGGTATTCGCCCGAGGCCGAGGCCGAGATCGTCGCCGCGCAGTGCCTCGATGGGCGCATCCAGCCCGCCGATATCGCCGCCATGGCGCTGTTCCTCGCCGCCGATGATTCGCGCTTCTGCACCGCGCACAATTACTGGGTGGATGCCGGATGGAGATGAACCTGCCGGTGCGCCAGGCGCTCGCCGCCGATTGCCTGCTGGGCGAAGGCGTGGTGTGGGATGCAGGCCGCGCGATCGTCTGGTTTGTCGATATCAAGCGCCAGCGGCTGTGGCACTTTGATCCGGCCAATGGCAGCAATGGCTATACCGAGGCCCCGGCCCAGATCGGCTGGGCCCTTCCGGCCGAAGGCGGGTTCTTGCTGTGCGGCCTCAAGGATGGGCTTTACACCTTCTCGCCCGAGCGCGAGGTTTTCACCCGCCTTGGCCCCGTCCCGGGAGAACCCGCCGGCAACCGGCTCAACGATGCCTGCACCGACCCTTGGGGCCGGGTGTGGTTCGGCTCGATGGATGATGGCGAAAGCGCTGCCTCGGGCCGGTTCTATGTGTTCGATCGCGGCACCATCCGCGCGGCAGGCCCTGCCGGCATTGCCATCACCAACGGCCCGGCGGTCAATACCGCAGGCACGCGCATCTATTTCACCGATACCCTCGGCCAGAAGATCTTCGTTGCTGATCTGTCAGAGGAAGGTGCGGGCGAGCCGCGCCTCTTCGCCGATATCGGAGCGCTGTTTCCCGAGGCCTATCCCGATGGCCCGGTGGTGGATGCCGAAGACCACCTGTGGACCGGACTTTACCATGGCGGCTGCGTCGCGCGCTTCGCCCCGGATGGCACGCTGGTGGCGACGCAGGCCATGCCCGCGCGCGACATCACCAAGCTTGCCTTTGGCGGGGCCGACCTCAAGACCGGGTTCGTTACCTCGGCGACCAAGAACATGAGCGGGCGCGACATGGTGCACATGCCCCAGGCAGGCAGCCTGTTCGCCTTCGATGCGCCGGTGGCTGGGTTCGTTCAGCCGCTTGCTCGGCTGGGATGAGGCCGGCCATGGCCAGACCCGCGCTCACCGCCCTCGCGCTCGGGCTGACGCTGGGGGTGCCGGCCACCGCTCAGGCCAGTCCTGCGCTCGATCCGGGCTATGGCGCGGGGATGGTGCTGCAGGCGGGCATGCCGGTGGTGTTGTCCGGCACGGCCGAGCCGGGCGCCAGGGTGACGGCGCAGCTCGATGCGATCAGCGGCGAGGCCAAGGCCGATGCCGCGGGACGCTTTGTCCTCACCCTCCCTCCCCAGCCTGCCAGCACCACCCCGCGCGTGTTGACGCTCCGCGATGCGCGCGGCGCCAGCATCTTCACCAATATCCTCATCGGCAATGTGGTTCTGTGCGGGGGCCAGTCGAACATGGAGCTGCCGGTCACCCGCGCGCTCGATGCCGACACCCAGCTTGCCCGCGCGGCGGATGAGAATATCCGCCTGCTGATGGTGCCCAAGGCCACCGCGCCATTGCCGCAGCGCAGCCTTGCCGCGCCGGCGCGCTGGCAGGCAGCGACGCGCGAGAGCGTGGCGCCCTTCTCCGCCGCCTGTTTCTATCTGGCCAAGGCGCTGCGCCGCAAGGATCCGGCCACCCCGGTGGGCTTGATCCATGCCAATTGGGGCGGCAGCGCCGCGCGCGCCTGGCTCGATCCCGAAGCCGTGAGCGCGCTTTACGGGCCCGAGGCGCGCGATCTGCTGGCGCTCTCTGCTCGCGATCCGCTCGCCGCCACCCGCGCCTTTGCCCCGCAGTGGCTGGCCTGGTGGCGCCGCGAAGATGGCGGGCGCGAGCCATGGCGCAGGCCCGATGCGCTCACCTGGCGGCCGATCCCGCAATTTTCTTTCTGGAACGACTGGAAGGGCACCGGGCTTGACACCAACCCGCGCGCCAATGTGTGGCTGCGCCAGACGCTTACCCTCACCCCGGCGCAGGCGCGGGGCGATGGCACGCTGGCGATCGGCGCGATCGATGACATGGACTTCACCTTCGTCAATGGCGAGCCGGTGGGATATACCTTCGGCTGGGGGGTCGAACGGCACTACCGCGTGCCCGCGCGGCTGCTGCGCCCCGGGCGCAACGAGATCCTGATCGCCGCCAACAATGCCTGGGACACGGGGGGATTTTACGCCGGGCCGGAGCGGCTTTATTTCACCGCCGCCAATGGCGAGAAGGTGCCACTCGGGGCCGACTGGCGCTATTGGCTGAGCCCGGTGCAAGGCGTGCCGCCGCGCGCCCCCTGGGATGCCAATGCCGGGCTGGGAGTGATGCACAATGCCATGATCGCCCCGCTGGGTGCGATGCGGCTCGCGGCGGTGGCGTGGTATCAGGGGGAATCCGATGTCGGCCAGCCCGGCTATGCGGCGCGCCTCACCCAGCTTTTCGCGGGCTGGCGCCGCCAGTTCGGGCCCGAGGTGCGGATGCTGGTGGTGCAGCTTGCCGATTTCGGGGAGCGCCGCAGCACCCCGGGCGAATCCGGCTGGGCCGAGCTGCGCGAGGCGCAGCGCCGGGCCGTCGCCTCTGACCCTGCGGCCGCGCTCGTCAGCGCGATCGACCTTGGCGAGCCAAGCGACATTCATCCCGCCAACAAGAACGTGCTTGGCGAAAGGCTGGCGGCAGCCTTTGCCGGGCGCGCCATGCCCATGCCCGTGCATGCTATCAGCCGGAAAGGCGAGATCGAAGTGGCCTTTTCCGGGCTGGCGGGATCGTTGACGGTGCTGAGCGGCCCCTATCCGCTTGGCATCGAATTGTGCGAGGCCGAACCCGGCACCTGCCGCTTCGTGCTGGCCCGGGCCGAAGGACAGCGCCTCGTCATTCCCGTGCCCGCGGGAGTGGTCCCCACCCGGGTGCGCCACGCCTGGGCCGATGCGCCGTTGGTCAACCTCTATGACGAAAGCGGGCTGCCGATCCCGGGCTTTGAACTGGCCATCACCCGGTGAGGCGCCGCGCCGGGCCGCAAGCATCAGCGCGAGGGCAAGCAGATGGCTGATCTCGAGCTTGTCCGTGGAGCCTGGCGCGCGCAGGTGAGGTCCGAGGCGGGGCTGGTTGGCGCGCTGTCGCATGGCGGGGTGCCGCTGCTGCGCACCATGGCCGAGGGTGCAACCTCCCCGCTTGCCGCGGCCTGCTTTGCCATGGTGCCCTGGTGCAATCGCATCGCTAGGGCGCGCTTTACCTGGGCGGGTCGCACAGTGCGCCTTGCTCCAAATTTCCCGCCCGAGCCGCACGCTATCCATGGGCATGGCTGGCAGGCGCGCTGGCAGGTGGAAGAAAGCAGCGACAATCGCTGCGTCCTCGTCCATCACCACCCCGGCTCTGCAAGCGACGGGGCATGGCCCTGGCCCTATGTCGCGCGCCAGACGCTGGCGCTTGACGCGGCGGGCTGCACCCTCTCGCTGGCGCTCACCAATCTGGCTGGCGAGGCGGTGCCGGCGGGGCTGGGCCTTCACCCCTATCTGCGCCGCCGGGCGCAAACGCGCCTTGCCTTCAACGCGGCAGGCTGCCTTGCCGTGGGGGCCGACATGATCCCCACCGGGGCCGTGCGCGCGCCCGACTGCTTTGCCGATTTCACTGTGCCCGGCGGCGCGCCGCTGCCCGCGCAAATGATCGATCATTGCTTTACCGGCTGGGACGGGCGCGTGGTGGTGCAGGACGATCTGGGTGTGCTCGTGCTCACCGCAAGCGGCGCGCCCTTCTTGCATCTCTATGCCCCGGCGGGGAGCGATACGCTGTGCCTTGAACCCTGCAGCCACGCGCCCGATGCGATCAATGCCGGCGGCATGCCGCTGCTCGCCCCCGGTGCGACGTGGGAACTGGCGCTTCGGATCGCGCGCGGCTGAACCTATTCGGGCGGCGGCGCGGTGACCCCGGCGGCGGTCTGGATGACGGGGCGCATCAGCCCGTTCTCGTCATAGGCAAGATGCTCCACCGTCACCGCCCGACGCCCCAGCGCGCCCTTGCGCGTGCCGATGGAGAGCGCGGCATTGTGCAGGAAAATATACCAGCGCCCGCGATATTCGGCGATCCCGGGATGGATGGTGAAGCTGCCCTCGCCCGATCCGGTCAGCTCGCCGCGATAGGTCCAGGGGCCGAGCGGATGGGGCGCCGTGGCATAGGAGACGCGCTCGTCGCTGTGGCGGGAGCGATCGAGCGATGCATAGGTCAAGTAATAGAGATCCCCGCGCTTGTGCAGCCAAGGGCCTTCCTCGAAATGCGGCGGGGTGATCTCGGTGATCGGCCCGTCGATGCTGATCATGTCGGCGCCGAGACGGGCGATATAGCAATGCCGGTTGCCCCAGGCGATCCAGGTGGTGCCGTCATCATCGGTGAACACCGTGGGATCGATATCCTCCCAGCTGTGGGTGCCCTTGGGGGTCATGTCATTGGTGATTAGCGCGGCCCCCTTGGCATCGACGAAAGGGCCTTCGGGCCGATCCGCCACGGCCACGCCAATGGCCTTGCCCGGCCTGGTCGCATCATGCTCGACCGCGGCATAGAGCCAGAAGCGGCCGTGCTTTGCGATCACCTGCGCGGCCCAGGCATCCTTCATCGCCCAGGCAAAGTCGCCCACCCGCATGATCGGGCCATGGAAGGTCCAGGTTCGCAGGTCGGTGGTGGAATAGGCGAGCCATTCCTTCATGGTGAACATCTCGCCGTCCGCCGCTTCATCATGGCCGGTGTAAAGCCACAGCCGCTCGCCCACCACCAGCGGGGCCGGATCGGCGGTGAAGCGGTCGCGGATGATGGGATTGGCGCCCGGGGGGAGCTGCTCGGCAAGCGTCGCCGTGGGCGCGAGCAAGGCGAGGAGAGGAAGGAAAGCGCGCGTCATACCCTTGTCCGTCAATGGTTGTGGCGTGGCAGGCGGCGCGCCGTGCCGCGATATTTGAGCGCGAACTCCATCACCCCGCCTGTCGCCAACTGGCCGGTCTTCTCGCGGTAGAGTTCCTCCCATGGGGTCTGGCTTTCGGGCACCGGCGGGCAGGGCTCCTCTGCCTTGCGCCGGGCGATCTCGGCCTCATCCACCAGCGCATCGCAGCGCCGGGCATTGAGATCGATGCGGATGATATCGCCGGTGCGCAGCCAACTGAGGCCCCCGCCGACCGCGCTTTCGGGGCTGACATTGAGGATCGAGGGGCTGTCGCTGGTGCCCGATTGGCGCCCGTCGCCAAGCGTCGGCAGCCACGGCTTGCCGGCGCGGATCATGGCATCGGGCGGCTGCATGTTGACCACCTCGGCGCTGCCCGGCCAGCCGATCACGCCCGACCCGCGGATCACCAGGATGCAATCCTCATCGATCGCAAGATCGGGATCGTTGATGCGGTGGTGATAGTCCTCCGAGCCATCGAACACGATTGCGCGTGCCTCGAACACGCCTTCCTTGCCGGGGCGCGACAGATAGCGCTGGCGGAATTCCGGGCCGATCACGCTGGTCTTGAGAATGGCAAAATCGAACAGGTTGCCGCGCAGCACCATGAACCCGGCCTTTTCCATCAGCGGATCGGCAAAGGGGCGGATCATCTCGCGATCGCGGCTTTCGCAGCCTGCGAGGTTCTCGGCCATGGTGCGGCCCGTGCAGGTGAGACAATCGCCGTGCAGGCGACCGGCCTCGAGCAGTTCCCACATCGCCGCCGGCACCCCGCCGGCGCGGTGGAAGCGCTCGCCCAGATATTTGCCTGCGGGCTGCATGTTGACCAGCAGCGGCAGATCATAGCCATGGGTCTGCCACACCTCCGGCTCGAGCGGCACCCCCGCATGGGCGGCCATCGCCTGAATGTGCGGCTGGGCGTTGGACGAACCCCCGATCACGCTGACCGTGGCAATCGCGTTCTCGAACGCCTTGCGGGTGAGGATATCCGAGGGCTTCAGATCCTCGTGCACCATTTCCACGATCCGCCGGCCGGTGCGATAGGCCATCTGTCCGCGCTCGCGATAGGGCGCCGGGATGGCAGCGCAGCCGGTGAGCGACAGGCCGAGCGCCTCGGCCACGGCGTTCATGGTGCTGGCCGTGCCCATCGAATTGCAATGCCCGGCGGAAGGGGCGCTGCCGGTGGCGAGCGCAAGGAACTCCTCCTCATCGATCTCTCCGGCAGCAAGCTTGCGGCGGCTGCGCCAGATCACCGTGCCCGAGCCGACCAGCTCACCCTCGTGCCAGCCGTCGAGCATCGGCCCGCCGGAGAGCACGATCGCCGGGATATCCACGGTCGAGGCGGCCATGATCTGGCTCGGCGTGGTCTTGTCGCAGCCGGTGGTCAGCACCACGCCATCAAGCGGATAGCCGTTGAGCAATTCGACAAGGCCAAGATAAAGCAGGTTGCGATCGAGCGCGGCGGTGGGCCTGCGGCAATTCTCGAAGATCGGGTGAACCGGAAACTCGATCGGGATCCCTCCGGCATCGCGGATCCCGTCGCGCACCCGCCGGGCCAGTTCCACATGAATGCGGTTGCAGGGAGAAAGATCGCTGCCCGATTGGGCAATGCCGATGATCGGCTTGCCCGATTGCAACTCCTCGGGCGTCACCCCGTAATTCATGAAACGTTCGAGATAGAGCGCGGTCATGTCCATGCGTTCGCGGTTGTCGAACCAGTCGCGCGAGCGCAGGCGCCGGGGTGAGGATGGTTTGGTCATGGACTCCCTGGGGGTTGGCTGAAAGAGGCAGCGAGGCTCGGCCCCGCATCGGAATTGCGGCGGATCAGCTGATAGGCGAGCGTGATCTGCTCGGGCTTCGCCCGGATGCTGCGCCCCTTCTGCTTGTGGACGCGCGCGATCATCGCCACTGCTTCGGCGGTCATCTCGCGGATCGGCTGGCGAATGGTGGTAAGCTCGGGCCAGATCGAGCTTGCAAGTTCGGTATCGTCGAAACCGCACACGGTTATGTCGCCGGGCACGTCGAGATGGCGCCGATGCGCCATGGCGACCGTGGCGGCGGCCATGTCGTCGTTCGAGGCGAAGATCGCGGTGGGCGGATGGGGCAGGCTCAGCAAGCGTTCCGCCGCGACCATGCCCGAGCGATAGGTGAACAGCCCCTGGGCGATCAGGTTTTCATCGATCGCAAGGCCCGCGTCCTTCATCGCCGCGCGATAGCCAAGCAGGCGCCGGCCCGAGGCGACCTGTTCGGGATTGCCGATGATGAAGCCGATGCGTTCATGCCCCAGGCTGATGATGTGCCGGGTCATGTCATAGGCAGCCTGGAACTCGTCGATCAGCACCGCCCCGTGGCTGCCGCTGGCCTTGCCGGGCCCGACCGCGACCGCGATCCCGCCCTGCGAGCGGATGAGATCGAGCACGCTCTGATCGTCGCACAGCGGCGGGGGCAGGATGAAGCCCTCGATCCCGCCAGCCAGCAGCTTGTTGATGACAGCGTGGGATTCGGCCGCATCCTCGCAGGCCTGCACCACCAGATAGATGTCGCGGCGGCTGGCCTCCTCGAGCGCGCCCATCAGGAACTCGCTGAGATAGGAGGCCGAGGGGTTGTCGAACAGCAAGGCGATGCGCAGCTGCGAGCCGGCGGCGAGCGATCGGGCCGCGCGGTTGGGCACGTAGTTGAGCTTGGCGATCGCGGCGAGCACTTTCTTTTTGGTGTCCTCGCGCACGTTCTCCTCGCCATTGATGACCCGGCTCACCGTCATCGGCGAACATTGCGCCTCGCGGGCGACATCGGTGATGGTGGGCGCGGCGTTGGAGCGGCGCGCGCTGCGCTTGCGGCCCTGGGCGGGCGTTGTGGGCTTGCTGATCATGGCGAGGGACATAGGCCCATCCCCCGAAACCCGGCAAGCGCGATGATCGGCGCTAACATTGCCGCGGCAGGCCCCTTGCTCATTGCCCCGGCGCCTCGGGAAAGCGGCGCGCCTTATAGGCCTCAAGGCTCTCGGCCACCGGCGCCGCGCCCTGCGGCAGCGGCAGGCCGTTGAGCGATTGCCAATAGGCCAGCGAGGCATCACGCCACCACCGCGCCTCCCGGCGCTGGATCGCCAGATCAGCGCTCACTGCGGCGTGGCGCTCGGCATCGACCGCGCCGGCAAGGCGTGCCCATTGCGCCGCCATGGCATCGACGCCGGCAACCCCGGCATCATAGCGCGCCACCAGTTCCGCCCAGAGGCTGCGCCCCGTGGGCAGGGCAGCGTCCCAGGCGAGGCGGTGGAACCACAAGAGATAGCGCAGGTCGATGGTTGCCGGGTCAGCCCACTGCGCGGCGATGGCAGGCGCATATTGCCCGAGCGCGTTGGAGCCGCTGGCGGTGCGGTCGAAACCGATCCCGTCCTTGTCGGCGCGGTGATAGTAGCAGGGGTTCCACTCGGGCCGGGCGAGATCGCAGACCCACGGCGCCGGGCCATAGTGATGGCCCGTGCCCATCAGATGGGCAAGGCCGAGGGGGCCCGTGTAATTCACCACGTGCTCGCGGCTCGCTTGCATCATCGCGGTGATTGCGGCGAGTGCTTGCGCGTCGCGGGTGAAAGTCTGCGCCGCCCATTCGCGCGCGATCTGTTCGCTCGAAAGCGCCGGGTTCCACGCCAGCCGGCCGAAGGCATACCAGTTGGCGGCGTCGAAATGCGTGCCGGTCCAGTTGCGATCCGATCCGGTGTTGGCCACCCCGGCCATGCCCACCGGCGCGATCACCTCGGCGAGGTTGCCGCCGCGCCCGGTATCGGCCCCCAGCACTTCCTGCCACAGCGGGCCGAGATAGGCGATGCCGCTGGCCTGCCCGAGATATTCGCGGGCGATCTGCACTTCCAGCATCAGCCGGGTGTTGGGCATGGCGCCGAACAGCGGATGGAACGGCTCGCGCGGCTGGAAATCGAGCGGGCCATTCTTGACCTGAACGATCACATTGCCCGCAAATTGCCCGTCGAGCGGGGCGAACTCGGCAAAGGCCTGCATCGTGCGGTCGGTCGCATCCTCGGCCTTGTAAACGAAGGCGCGCCAGATCACCGTGCCGCGCTCACCCAGCGCGGCGGCGAGCATGTTGGCACCCTCGGCATGGCTGCGGCCATAGTCCTGCGGGCCGGGCTGACCTTCGGAATTGGCCTTGACGAGAAAGCCGCCGAAATCGGGGATGGCGGCATAGATCTCGTCCGCCTTGGCCTGCCACCAGGCTTTGACGGCAGGGTCGAGCGGGTCCGCACTCGCCAGCCCGCCGATCTCCATCGGCGCGGAAAAGCGCGCCGCAAGGAACACCCGGATGCCATAGGGCCGCCAGGCATCGGCCAGCCGCTTGAGCTTGGCGATGTAGCGCGGCTCGAGCATGAAGGCGCGGGCGTTGACATTGTTCACCACCACGCCGTTGATCCCGATGCTGGCATTGGCCCGGGCATAGTCGATCATCCGCGGATCGAGCCTTTCGGGCAGGCGCCACCAATCGAAGATCGAGCGGCCGGCATAGCCGCGCTCGACATGGCCATCGGGATCGTCCCAGTGGTTGAGCATTCTGAGCGGCATGGCCGGAGCCTCGGCGAGGCGGATCGCATGGAGCGGCCGGCCCTGCGCCACTTCGCGCAGCAAGGCGTAGCTTGCGTAGAGGCAACCAAGGTGATCCTGAGCAAAGATCACCAAGGCGCGGCGATGCCCGCGCTGCTGCGGCGTGATCGCAAAGCCGCCCCGCCCATCGCCGCGCGCCGTGCCGCACCTCAACACGAGGCGCAGCGAATGGGCCGTTTCGCGCAAGACCGCCTCGCCTTGCAGCGCGGCGAGGCCTCGGGCGAGTTCGGCCAGGGCGATGGCAAGCGTCGGGCTGTCACCATCCTCAGTCCTGGCGACCACCACGGGCGCCGCCGCGCGCAAATCGGCAAGCGCCTCGCCCTCGAGCAGCGCATGGCGCAGCCACAGGGCATAGCCATCCTCGGCGCGCAGCGGCGCACCCGCCACGGCGCAGCCCAGCGCCGCGGCGATCACCTTCGCAAGCCGGTTGACAACCCCTCTCCCGCTCATCATGGTAGCGCTACCACACGCGAGCGGTCAGTCAAGCCGTCTCGCGCAGCCAAGGCGACGCGCACAGCGCGCACCGGATCGGGAGAGGGATTTTAAGATGAGGCGAATCAAGCGGGCCGCGCTGGCGGCAGGGGTGGGTCTGGCGGCATTGGGATTGCTCGGCACGCCCTTCGCCGGCGCCTCGGCGCAAAGCGTGCCGACTACGACCGAACGGGCGATGAAGGACGCGCCCTACTGGAACCCGGCCCTGCCGGTGGAGCAGCGGGTTGAGGATCTGCTGGCGCGCATGACGCTTGAGGAAAAGGTCGCGCAGATCCTTACCATCTGGGACAGCAAGGCCCAGATCCAGGGGGATGGCGACCGCTTCGATCCGGCCAAGGCCGCAGTCCGCTTTCCCCACGGGATCGGGCAGATCGCCCGGCCCTCCGACCGGGCTGGCCCGGCCTCGCCGCGCAAGGTGCCGCGCCGCGGGATCGCGGAGAGCGTGCAATATGTGATCGATGCCCAGAAATGGGCGATGAGCCAGACCCGGCTCGGCATTCCCATCCTGTTTCACGAGGAATCGCTTCACGGCTTTGCGGCCAAGGATGCGACCGCCTTCCCGCAGGCAATCGGCCTTGCCAGCACCTGGGACCCTGACCTCGTGCGCGAGATCAATGCGCTCATTGCTGAAGAGGTGCGCGCGCGCGGTGTCCACATGGTGCTCTCTCCCGTGGTGGACGTCGCCCGCGATCCGCGCTGGGGCCGGATCGAGGAGACCTTTGGCGAGGATCCCTTCCTGGTGGGCGAAATGGGCGTCGCCTCGGTCGAGGGCCTCACCGGCCCCGGCACCGATCGCAGGCTGAAGCCGGGCAAGGTCATGGCCACGCTCAAGCACATGACGGGGCATGGCCAGCCCGAAAGCGGCACCAATGTCGGCCCTGCCCCGATTGCCGAGCGCACCTTGCGCGAAATGTTCTTCCCGCCCTTTGAGCAGGTGGTGAAGCGCACCGCGATCGATGCGGTGATGGCAAGCTACAACGAGATCGACGGGGTGCCGAGCCACGCCAATTCGTGGCTGCTCAATGATGTGCTGCGCGGGGAATGGGGTTTCCGCGGCGCGGTGGTATCGGATTACTACGCAATCGAGGACATGGCGCGCCTGCACCACATTGCCCCCGACAATGCCCGGGCGGGCGAGATCGCGCTGCTGGCCGGGGTCGATGTCGATCTGCCCGAAGGAGCAGGCTTCAAGGATCTCGCCGCGAGCGTGCGCAGCGGAAGGGTGCCCGAGGCCGCGCTCGACCAGGCGGTGCGGCGCCTGCTGACCATGAAATTCAATGCCGGCCTGTTCGAGAACCCCTGGCCCGATCCGGCCAAGGCCAAGACCTCCAACGGCCCCAAGGCGGTGGCGCTGGCGAGGCTGGCGGCGGAAAGATCGCTGGTGCTGCTCAAGAACAATGGCGCCCTGCCGCTCGAGCTGCCCGAGGGCGCAGGGGCGACAAAGCCGGTGATCGCGGTGATCGGCCCCAATGCCGATGTCGCCCGGCTGGGCGGCTATTACGGCGAGCCGCGCGCGAGCGTGACCCCGCTTGAAGGCCTGCGCGCCGCCGTGGCGGGCAAGGCCGAGATCGTCCATGCGCTCGGCGTCGAGATCGTCAAGGGCGACAGCGACTGGTGGGACGATCCCGTGGAACTGGCCGACCCGGAAGAAAACCGCCGCCGCATCGCCGAGGCGGTCGAAGTGGCGCGGCGGGCCGATACCATCGTGCTCTTCATCGGCGATACCGAGAAGACCAGCCGCGAAGGCTGGGCCGCCAATCACCTGGGCGATCGCACCAGCCTTGATCTGGTGGGCGAGCAGAACGAATTGTTCCGGGCGCTGAAGGCGCTCGGCAAACCGGTGATCGCGGTGCTCGTCAATGGCCGGCCGCCCAGCTATCCGACGATTGCGGCCGAGGCCGATGCCATCCTCGAAACCTGGTATGCCGGTGAACAGCAGGGCACGGCCATTGCCGATGCGCTGCTGGGCAGGATCAACCCCGGCGGCAAGATGCCGGTTTCCACCGCGCGCAATGTCGGCCAGCTGCCGATCTTCTACAACCACAAGCCCAGCGCCCGGCGTGGCTATCTGTTCGACGAGGTCACCCCGCTCTACCCCTTCGGCTGGGGGCTGAGCTACACCACCTTCGCCTTTGGCGCTCCCCGGCTTTCGGCCAGCACCATCAAGCCGGGCGAAGGGGTAAGCGTGACCGTCAGCCTCACCAACACCGGCGCGCGCGAAGGCGACGAGGTGGTGCAGGCCTATCTGCGCGACGATGTCAGCTCGGTCACCCGCCCGGTCAAGGAACTGGTCGGCTTCAAGCGGGTGACGCTGAAGCCCGGGGAGACGCGCGAGGTCACCATCCCCATCCGCCCCGAAGCCTTCATGCTCTGGAACGCGCGGATGCAGCGGGTGGTGGAACCGGGCACCTTCACCATCATGGTCGGGCCCAATTCGGTTGATCTGCAAAGCGTCACGCTGACGGTGCGCGAGTGAGCCACACCCGCCGCCAAGCCCTGCGGCTGCTGGCGGGCGGCAGCCTCGGCGCGCTGGCGCTGGCCGGGGCGCCTCCCGGCTGGGCCGCAAAAGCACAACCGCTCTACAAGAACCCCAAGGCCCCGATCCCGCTGCGAGTCGCTGACCTCATGGCGCGCATGAGCCTTGAGGAAAAGGTCGCCCAGCTGCGCAGCGCCTGGGCGGGCAAGGGCGCGATGCTCGATGGGCTGGCCTTCGATCCGAAGAAGGCCAGCACCGCCTTCCCCCACGGGATCGGCCATGTCACCCGCCCCAGCGACAAGCGCGGGGTGCCCGGCATCACCGGCGCGGCGGGCGGCACCGCGGCGCGCTGGCGCACGCCGGCCGAAACCATTGCCTTTGTGAACGCGCTCCAGCGCTGGGCGGTCGAGGACACCCGCCTCGGCATCCCGGTGCTGCTGCACGAGGAGGCGCTCCACGGCTACATGGCCACTCAGGCCACGATGTTCCCGCAGGCGATCGCGCTGGCCGGCAGCTTCGATCGTGATCTGATGCGCCGCGTCCAGGCCCAGATTGCGCGTGAGGTGCGCGCCCGCGGGGTGCCACTGGTGCTTTCGCCCGTGGTCGATATCGTGCGCGATCCGCGTTGGGGCCGGATCGAGGAAACCTGGGGCGAGGACCCTTACCTCGTCTCGGAAATGGCCATCGCCGCAATCGAGGGCCTGCAGGGCCCGGGCCGGTTCGAGCGCCTCGCGCCGGGCAAGGTCTTTGCCACGCTCAAGCACATGACCGGGCACGGCCAGCCCGAAAGCGGCAACAATGTCGCCCCGGCGCCGATTGCCGAGCGTGAATTGCGCGAGAACTTCTTCCCGCCCTTCCGCAAGGTGATCGCGCGCTGCTCGGTCGGGGCGGTGATGCCGAGCTACAACGAGATCGACGGGGTGCCCAGCCACGCGAGCACCTGGCTGCTCGGCGCGGTGCTGCGCGGCGAATGGGGGTTCGATGGCATCATCGTCAGCGACTATGGCGGCGTGCACGAGCTGGCAACGCTGCACCATGTCGCGCGCGATCTCGAGGACGCGGCCCGGCTGGCCCTCACCGCGGGGGTCGATAGCGAGTTGCCCGATGGCGAGGCCTTTGCCACGCTGGTCGAGGCGGTGCGCGCAGGGCGGGTGTCGCCTGGCCTTGTCGATGCCGCCTGCGCGCGGATGCTCACCTTCAAGCTGCGCTGCGGCTTGTTCGAGAACCCCTATGGCGATCCTGCCCTCGCCGAAGCGATAACCGGCAATGCCGAGGCCCGCGCGCTCGCGCTCGAGGCCGCGCGCAAGAGCCTGTGCCTGCTCACCAACCGGGGCGTGCTGCCGCTCGCGCGCGAA
The DNA here is from genome assembly GCA_046297575.1 of Erythrobacter cryptus. Taxonomy (GTDB): domain Bacteria; phylum Pseudomonadota; class Alphaproteobacteria; order Sphingomonadales; family Sphingomonadaceae; genus Erythrobacter; species Erythrobacter cryptus_A. The sequence goes on along the minus strand of JBKBHR010000014.1, from coordinate 24,491 downwards.
AACGTGGGCAGGGTCGCGGTGATCGGCCCCAACCATGCCATCGCCCGGCTGGGCGGCTATTCCAGCATGCCGCGCCAGACGGTGAGCTTGATCGAAGGCTTGCGGATGGTGGCGCCCGAGGTCGATTTCGTCACCGCCCAGGGCGTGTTCATCACCACCAGCGAGGATCGCTCGGCCGATGAGGTCACACTGGCCGACCGGGCGCAGAACCTGCGCCTCATCGCACAAGCCGTGGCTGTGGCCCGCAGCGCCGACACCATCATCCTTGCCATCGGCGATACCGAGCAGACCAGCCGCGAGGGCTTTGCCAGGAACCACCTTGGCGATCGCACCAGCCTTGATCTGGTGGGCGAACAGAACGCCCTCGTCGATGCCCTCGCCGCGCTGGGCAAGCCCTTGATCGTGGTCGCCTATAATGGCCGCCCGCCGAGCTGGCCCAATGTCGTGGCCAGGGCCGATGCGCTGCTTGAGTGCTGGTATCCGGGCCAGGAAGGCGGGCGCGCGGTGGCCGAGGCGCTGTTTGGCCTCGTCAATCCCGGCGCCAAGCTGCCGGTGAGCGTGGTGCGCAACGAGGGCCAGATCCCCTTGTTCTATAACCACAAGCCCAGCGCCCGGCGGGGCTACCTGTTCGATGATGCCAGCCCCTTGTTCCCCTTCGGCCATGGGCTGAGCTACACCAGCTTTGCCATTTCCCCCCCGCGCCCGGCCAGGCCCCGCTTTGCCCGCGACGAGGCGGTGGTCGCCGAGGTGCGCGTCACCAACACCGGCGCGCGCCCGGGCGACGAGGTGGTGCAGCTCTACATCACCCGCTGGCAGCTTGGCCTTGCCCGCCCGGTGCGCGAGCTCAAGGGGTTTGCCCGCGTGACGCTCGATCCCGGGGAGAGCCGCAGCCTCACCTTCACCATTCCCCCGAGCGAGTTGGCCGTGTGGGACGACGCGCTCGAGGAAACCAACCCGCCCGGGCCGCTGCGGCTGTGGGCGGGCAACAGTTCAGCAAGCCTCTCATACACCGATGTGGAGATCATCTGACATGCCCGATCATCTGTTGCTCTCGCGCCGCGCCGCGCTTGCCGGCATGGCCGCCCTGCCGCTTGCTGGCTGTGCAGGGCAAATGGCGATGGCCAATGCGACCCCTGCAAGCGCTGGCGCCGCGCCGCAAACCGGGCTTGATGCCCTCGCGCAAAGGGGCAAGCGCCGTTTCGGCAGCGCGATCGCCTCGATCCCCGGTGTGCTTCAGGCTGGATCGGTGCAGAACCCGGCCTATACCGCCATCATCAAGGCCGAGTGCGGTCTCGTCGTGCCCGAAAACGAGATGAAATGGCAGGCGGTGCGCCCTGCCCCCACGGTCTATGATTTCACGCGCATGGACGAGATCGTGCGCTGGGCCGGAGCGAACGGCTTGGCCGTGCGCGGCCACACGCTCTTGTGGCACCGCCCCCAGTGGTTCCCCAACTGGCTCAACACCTATGATTTTGGCGCCAACCCGGTGCGCGAGGCCGAAAGGATCCTCACCGAACATATCCAGACCGTCACCCGCCGCTACAAGGGGGTGATCACCAGCTACGACGTCGTCAACGAGGCGATCGACCATGATCGCAACGCCCCGATCGAGACCAGCCTGAGCCGCGCGATGGGCAGCCCCGAGGCGGTGCTCGACCTTGCCTTTCACACCGCCCGCGCCGAGCTACCCGAGGCGCAGCTGGTCTATAATGACTACATGAGCTGGGAGCCGCAGCACATGAAGCACTGCGCCGATGTGCTGCGCCTGCTCGAAGGATTCAGAAAGCGCGGCACGCCGGTCGATGCCTTGGGCATCCAGTCGCATATCGAGATCTTCGCGATCGATCCTGCCACCGGCGTCGGCCCCTATGCCGAGCGCGAATGGCGCCGCTTCCTCGATGAAGTGACGGGCATGGGCTATCGCCTGCTCATCACCGAGTTCGACGTCAAGGACAAGGCTCTTCCCGGCAACATCGCCCTGCGCGATGCCAAGGTGGCAGACTTTGCCAGGCGCTATTTCGAGGTGATGTTCGACTATGCCGCTCACCTCGATGACATCCTCGCCTGGGGCATGGTCGATCGCTTCAACTGGCTGCAGGGGTTTGAACCTGCGCGCCGGGCCGATGGCAAGGAAGTGCGCGGCACGCCCTATGCCTCGGACTACCAGCCCAAGCCGCTGCGCGGCGCGCTTGCCGCGGTTTTCGCCGCGGCCGCCTGATCAACCACCGCTTGGGCAATGACGGGCCCGGGCGCTTGCCCCGGGCCTTTTTGCATGCACGTCCCGCAAGGCCGATCGCGGGGATGCGAAAAGGGCCCCCCGGCACGCGCCGGAGAGCCCTTTCCCTGGGGAGCGGTTGGCACCCTTGCGGCTAGAAATTGCCGCGCAGGATGAACGAGAAGCGCCTGTCATTCATGAAGAACGAACGGGGTGCAAGGTCGTTGGCATTGCCGGTGTAGGCCTGGGTTGTCCTCGTCACCTCGTCGAGCAGGTTCACCCCCTGCACACCAACCCGGATGTTCTTGGTGATGTTGACGAAGATCGACGCATCGAGCTGCCCCGTCGCCTCGTTGAAGATCGAGTAGTAGGGGAAGATCACGTCAGCCGGGGTGAGCAGGAAACGCGAGCGCCAGTTGTAGGCCGCGCGCATCGAGAGCGGCCCCTTCTCGTAGAAGATCGTGGCGTTCACATTGTGCTTGGAGAGCTGCTCGAGCGGCAGATTGCCCGGCGGGATGGTGGATTCGTTCACCGGTTCGCCCGTGTTGAGGAACACATTGGGCAGACCCTTGCTCTCGATATAGGTGTAATTGGCGGACACCCCGAGCCCGTCGAGCGGCGCGGGCAGGAAATCATAGGTCTGCTGATAGGCGATCTCGAAGCCCTTGATCTTGCCGTTCTCGGTGAAGTTGGCCGGACCGCGCACCAGCACCTCGCGGGTGATCCCGTTGCTGGTGATCTGTCGCGTGGTGATCTGCTGGTAGAAGAAGTCCTTGATGTCCTTGTAGAAGGCGTTGAAGGTCAAGGAACCGACCCGGCCGAAATACCATTCCAGCGTGGCATCAAACTGCCAGGCCGAGGCCGGACGGATGAAGGGATTGCCGGCGTTGGCGGTCAGCTCCCCGCTCTGCCCGAGCCCGATCTGCAGGAAGTTGCGGACATAGGAATTGTCGGGACGGGTGATCACCCGCGAACCGGCAAGCCGCACGATCACGTCATCGGTGAGCCCGAGCTTGATGTTGAGGCTGGGCAGCCAGAAATCATAGCTTGCCCGCGCCACATCGAGCCGCGTCACCCCGTTGCCGGCAAAGGTCTGCAACTGGGCATAGCCTTCGGGCCCGAGGTTGCACACCCCGCCCGGGCGTTGCGGCTCAGTGCCCGGGGGCGCGCCGGGCGGCACCACCGCCTCGCAGCGTTCCTCGAAGGGTTCAAGGATATTGAGCGCCTGCTGGCTCGGCACCCCGATCGAACCCTGCGAACGGATCGCGGTGTTGACGTAGCGCAGCCCGATATTGCCTGACAGGCGCACACTCCCGAGCAGATCGTCGCTGCCGAAATCGAACTGGATGTAGCCCGAGGTGTCGCGCTGCGCGATCGGCTGGATGTCTTCCGGCAAAAAGGGCGTGCCGACGATCGCGTTCTGCCGTCCGGCGAGAGGCACCCAGGTGGGGCTGGCGCCCAGGGCACGGGCCTGATCCTGGATCGAGCGGAAGAAATCAACCGAGCCCTGATAGTCGCCGATGAGGTCGCCGGCGTAGTAGAACCCGCCCGGAGGGCCAGGCACCTTGCCGCGGAAGAAGTTGGGAAATTCGTAGCGCAGCGAGGAATCGGCGGGCGTGTCGGCAAAGTTGATCGGCCGCTGGCCCGACCAGGTCTCGCTCAGCATCCCCCAGTTGTAGGTGGTGTAGCGCACCGTCTGGTCACGGTCCTGATAGCGCGCGCCCCACTTGGCCTTGCGGATGAAGGAGTCCTCGTCGAACTGGTAGGCCATGTCGGCCTGGAAGGCATATTGCTTGCCGCTCGAATCCTCGATGTGATCCATCGCCGCGCGCCAGAACTGGAAGCGCGGATCGGTGAAATACTGCTCCTCGGTCGCACCGGCGAGAACCTCGCCCGGGGTCGACCAAGTGTAGCCGAGGAACTGCGGCTTGCGCGGGATGATCACCGGCAGATCGCCGGAAATATCGAGCTCCTGATCGGCAAAGAGCGAGCCGAACACGCTGAAGTCGAGGTTCTGCTTGCGGCTGGTGGCATATTGCGCATCGAGCCGCAGCGACAGGCGGTCGGTCAGCTGGGTCTTGAGGTTAAGCGACCAGTCTTCGTTCTCGATCTCGTCCTTGACCTGCCGGCGGGCAAGCGACTGCTGCAGCCCGCCGATCGGCACGAAGGGCGATGTGCCGGGGTTGCCGCGCCAGCCGTTCGAGGCGTTGACGATATAGCCCGACTGGAACAGCCCGTTCTCGTCATAGATGTAATCGGTAAAACCCCCGACCGGGCACTGCGCCCGCGCGGTGGGATCGCCCAGCGAACCATCGGGATTGATGCGGTTGGGACCGGCATCGTTCTGAAGGCAGCCGATCGGATAGGTCGAATATTCGGCAAGGTCAGGCGCGGTCTCGTAGGTATATTCGCCCCAGCGGTTGGTCGAGGCCGAGCGGATGAATTCGGCGGTGATCAGCGTTTTCTCATCGATCGATTCGAACTGGGCCGAAATCGCGATGCCGTTGCGCTCGCGGTCGAACTCCTGGGTGCGGAACTGCCCGCCCACCGGGGCCACGCGCGATTGTGCATAATCGGCAAAGCCATCGGCGCCCGGCGCACCGAAATTGCCGCAGGCCGCCCCGCCCGGCGGCAGGGTGAAGGCATCGGCAGCGCTCGGCAGCGGATTGCGGCACACCCGCACCCCATCGGTGTTGGCGGCATTGACCAGCTGCCCGTCACGCGTCTGATAATTGGCGACCTGCAGGCCGTCGGCACGGCTCTTGATGCGGGAATAGGACGCGCTGGCAAGCAGGCCGAAGCGCCCCTTATCGGTGTCCCAGGTGTTGCTGATGAGACCGGAGAGGGTGGGCGTCCACTCCTCGCGGAAGTCGCCGTAATTGGCCTCGGCGCTGAAGGCGAACTTCAGCCCGTTGTTGTCGAAGGGCTTGCGGGTATTGAGGTTAACCGTGCCGGCAAGCCCGCCCTCGATGGTCTCGGCGGTGGCGTTCTTGCTGATGATCACCGAGCCGAGCAGCTCGGCGGGCACGTCGGCGAAGTTGAGCGCCTGGCCACCGACGCCCGCGGCAAAGGCGGTGCGGCCGTTGAATTCCGAACGCACGAAATTGAGCCCGCGCACCACCACGCCCGAGCCTTCGACCGAGAAGTGATCCGGGTCGTTCGAGCCGGCAAAGCGGTTGATGGCAATGCCGGGAACGCGCTGCAGCGCCTCGGTCACCGAGCGGTCGGGCAGCGCGCTGATGTCCTGCGCGGTGATGGCATCGACGACGGTATCGGCGTTGCGCTTGACGCTCTGGGCATTGGCGAGCGAGGCGCGCAGGCCGGTGACGACGATCTCCTTGCCCGGCTCGGCGACCGGCTCGGCGACCTGTTCGCTCTCCTCGCTCTCGGCCGCATCCTGCGCGATCGCGGCAGTGGCGCTGATCATGCTGCCCACCACCAGTACCGAAGCCCCGGCGCGCAGCGCGGTCTTCAGCCAGGCGTCGCCCCCACGGTTACGGACGCGGCATTCCTGCGTCGGAATGTTCATTCGGATCCCCTCCTGATGTTAGCGCTATCATTTATGATCGGATAGCTTGCCCTCTTATGGGGCCTTGGCTTATCGGGAGCCGCCGCACTTGACAATAGGTCTTTGCATTTTTGCAGGGGAACTGTGGCAAATTGCCAACAATGGCGCGGCAGGGTAGGATGGCGGCAGGATGGCTGAAAGCGATGGTATCGGTAACGCGCGGCGGCTCCAGCGGGTCGTCATCGTCGGCGGCGGCACGGCGGGATGGATGGCCGCGGCCGCGCTCTCGCGCTATTTCGATGATGGCGCACGCCGCATCACGCTGATCGAATCGGAGGCCATCGGCACTGTTGGCGTGGGCGAGGCGACGATCCCGCCGATCCGCGCCTTCAACGCCATGCTCGACATTCCCGAAGCCGAGTTCCTGCGCGCAACCTGCGGCACCGCCAAGCTCGGGATCGAGTTCGTCAATTGGGGCCGCATCGGCGATCGCTATTTCCACCCTTTCGGCGTCCATGGCGAGGATCTCCACGGCATCGCCTTCCACCAGCTCTATCTGCGCGCGCACGCGCGCGGCGGCGGCGGCGCGATCGGCGACTATTCGATGAGCACCCAGGCCGCGCGGCGCGGGCGATTCGCCCGCCCGGCTGCCGGGGCGCAATCGCTGGTGCGCCAGCTTGCCTATGCCTACCACTTCGATGCCGGCCTCTATGCCGCCTATCTTCGCCGGCTTGCCGAACGGCAGGGCACCAGGCGCATCGAAGGCATCATCACCGAGGTCTTGCGCGATGCCATGAGCGGCGATGTCACCGCGGTGCGGCTCGACAGTGGCGCCCTGGTCGAAGGCGAGCTGTTCATCGATTGCTCGGGCTTTCGCGGCCTCCTGATCGAGGAAGCGCTCGCAACCGGGTTCGAGGACTGGAGCCACTGGCTGCCGATGGACCGCGCGCTCGCCGTGGCGAGCCGCGCGGCAGGGCCGCCCGATCCCTTCACCCGCGCCACCGCGCACGGCGCCGGCTGGCAATGGCGCATCCCGCTCCAGCATCGCACCGGCAACGGCCATGTCTTTGCCAGCGCCTTTACAGACGAGGAGGACGCGCGCCGGGTGCTGCTCGCCCATCTCGAGAGCGAGGCGCTGGGCGAGCCGCGCCTGCTGCGCTTCCGCACCGGAATGCGCGCCAAGGCCTGGAACCACAATGTCGTGGCGCTCGGGCTCGCCGCGGGGTTCATCGAGCCGCTCGAATCAACCTCGATCCACCTCATCCAGAACGGCATCCAGCGGCTCTTTGCCCTGTTTCCCGACTGGCCGATCACGCCGCTCGAGCGCGACGAATACAACCGCGGAATGCGCGAGCTGTTCGAGGATGTGCGCGACTTCGTGATCCTGCACTACAAGGCCACTCAGCGCGGCGACACCGCCTTCTGGCGTCATGTGCGTGACATGGCAGTGCCAGACAGCCTCGCGCGCAAGCTGGCGCTGTGGCAGCGCCGCGGGCGGGTGTTCCGGGAGAATGCCGAACTCTTCACCACCCCGAGCTGGGTGGCGGTGCTGCTGGGGCAGAATGTCTGGCCGCAGAGCCACGATCCGATTGCCGACACGCTCGATGAGGCCAAGGTCGCCGCGGCCATGGCGCAGATGCGCGCCGCCTATGCCGAGATCGCCGAACGCCTGCCCGGCCACGAGGAGTTCCTGCGCCAGGCCGGCTGCTGGCACGCGGCTGCGCCCGCCCCTGCCCACAGCCTTGCCATCGGGGAGATGCCCGCATGAGCGCCGCCCCCGTCACCCGGATCGTGATCGTCGGCGGGGGCACCGCCGGATGGATGACCGCGGCCGCACTGGTGCGGGTGCTGGGCGGCCTGCCGGGCCTGTCTGTCAGCCTGGTGGAGAGTGAGGCGATCGGCACGGTCGGCGTAGGCGAGGCGACGATCCCGCAGATCATCGGCTTCAACCGCCTGCTCGGCCTCGATGAGATGCAGTTCATGCGCGAAACCCGCGCGACCTACAAGCTCGGCATCGAGTTCGTCGATTGGCTGCGGCCGGGCCATGCCTATGTCCATCCCTTCGGCAGCTTCGGGATCGACATGCTGGGCATTGATTTCCAGCATTTCTGGCTGCGCGGCGCGAGCATCGGCGAATTGGCGCCGATCGATGCCTATTCGATCGCCGCCATGGCCGGCAAGGCAGGTCGCTTCGGCTGGCCGCGCCCCGACCTGCCCAAGTCGCCGCTCGCGCGGCTGTCCTATGCCTTCCAGTTCGATGCGGGCCGTTATGCCCGGTTCCTGCGCACCTATGCCGAGGAGCGCGGCGCGCTGCGGATCGAGGGACGCATCGTCGAAGCCCTGCAGGATGGCGAAAGCGGCTTTGTCACCGCGGTAAGGCTGGAGGACGGGCGCGAGGTTGCCGGCCAGCTGTTCATCGACTGCTCGGGCTTTCGTTCGCTGCTCCTGGGACAGACCCTGGGGGTGCCCTTCACCGACTGGAGCTCATGGCTGCCGTGCGATTGCGCGGTGGCGATCCCCTGCGAGCTGGGGGGCGAGGACGTGCCGCTCACCCGTTCCACCGCGCGCCCGGCGGGCTGGCAATGGCGCATCCCGCTCCAGCACCGCATCGGCAATGGCCATGTCTTTTCCTCGGCCCATATCAGCCGCGAGGCTGCAACCGATCTGCTCCTTTCCCATCTCGACGGCAAGCCGCTGGCCGAGCCCAATCACCTTTCCTTCAAGGCCGGGCACCGCGCGCGGATGTGGGAGAAGAATGTCGTTGCCCTGGGGCTGGCGGCGGGCTTTCTCGAACCGCTCGAATCGACCTCGATCCACCTCGTGCAATCGGGCATTGCCCGGCTGCTGGCGCTGTTTCCCGATACCCGCTTCGGCGCGGTCGAGCGGGCGCGCTTCAATGCCGAGACTGTGCGCGAATATGTCAATATCCGCGATTTCCTGGTGCTGCATTACCGGGCCAGCGAGCGCGATGATTCGGATTTCTGGCGCTATTGTCGCAACCTTGCGCCGCCCGATGGCCTTGCCGAAAAGCTCGAGCTGTTCCGCTCCTCCGGACGGATCGTGCGCGAGAACAACGAGCTGTTTACCGAAGACAGCTGGCTTTCGGTGATGCTGAGCCAGGGGGTGCGCCCCGAGGCCTGGCACCCGGCTGCCTGGATGCTCGACGAGGACGAAACGCGCAAGCGGCTTGCCCATATCCGCGCGGTGATCGCCAACACCGTCAATCAATTGCCGGGCCAGGCGCAGTTTCTCGCGCAGAATGGCGGGGCGATCAGCCCGGCCGAGCGTCTGGCCGCCTGAGCGTAGCCGAAAGGCCGCCAAAGCCGGGCCAAGACTCAACCGAAGCGCTAGAGCCGAACACCAGCGCCAAGCACGCTTGCCAGCCAGGCCCCATAGGGCGGGGCAAAGGCGAGCGCAGCGCGGGCCTCGGCCTCGAAGGCAGCGCGCGCAGCCGCCTCGCCCGGCGCGGCGGTCGCCAGCGCGGCAGGGGGAAGGCCCGGCGCCCAGCCCAGCGCGGCGAGCAGGGCGAACTGCTCCTGCCCCAGCAGCGGCACTTCTTCGCGGAAGGGAATGCGCCCGCGCCGGGTGAACTGGTCGATCACCTCCGCCGCACGGCCCGGCAGGGGCCGCGCGCCAAACACGGCTGCGGCAGCGGGCGCGGCGAAGTGCAGCGCCAGCACCTCGTGCACGCCTTCCATCATCAGCACCGACCGGCGGTTATATTCGGCGCGTTCATGCGCACAGATGGGCCGGCCGGGCAGCAGCTCGACCAGCAGGGCGAGCTGGCGATGGGCAAGATCGAGGTGGAGCGGCCCCAACGGCTCAAACCGCGCTGCCGCATCACCAAGCGCCACGACATTGCCAAGCCACGGCGCTTGCACCCGGCCCGGGGTGAGGTTGACCATGCCTGTCGCACGGCTGCCCAGCTGCGCCTCCGCCGCCGCGCGGCTGAGGGGCGCCGCGGTGCCGAGCATCAGGTGTGTGCCATCACGGCCCGCAACCGCGCTCAGCCAGCCCGCCGCGCCGAGGCTCAGCCGGTCCTCGAGCGCGAGGCGCGGCGCGCCGGGAGCGGCCAAATAGACATGGCGCGTGGGCAGGCTTGCCGACCAGTCGATGAAGGCAAAGCGCGGGTGCGCGGAGATGAGCTGGGCGGCAGGCCCGCTGCAATCGATAAAGAGGTCGGCCGCGATAAGATCGCCTCCGGCAAGACGGATCGCGGCGATCTCATCGCCCGCGCCCGGCGCGATCCCTTCGGGATGGGCCGGACAATGGATCACCCCCAGGCCTTCGGCCACCTCGATCAGCAGATCGCGATAGGCCGCCGGGTTCCAGCGCAGTGCGTAATCAACCGAAGAGATCGGGGTTGGCTCGCCCGGGGGTGGCGGGGCAAAGCGGCCCGCCTCGGCCAGCACCGCGGCAAGGCTGAAGGCCGAAGGCGCCCCCTCGCCCGGCAGGCGCACCCGGCCCCAGTTGCGGGCAAAGGCGGTCTTGAGCACGCTCGGCAGGGTCTCGCCATAGGCAAGCAGGCCCTCATGGCCCCCGCCGCCCCAGCCGGCGAGCCGTGTGACCAGGCGATAGGAGCCGCCGGCGCGGCGCACCAGATCGGCCTCGGCAATTCCCAATCGGTCGTGCAGCTTGTTGGTGAAGGGCATGGCGCTGGGCGCATGGTCGGCAAAGGCGGCCGGGCCCGGCGCCTCGCCCACCACCACCACCTCGCACCCCGGCAGCGCCCGGCGCAGTGCGATGGCGGCAAGGATACCGAGCGGGCCGCTGCCCACCACCACCACCCGGCGCAGGGGCTGGCGCGGCTCGCTCACGCCGCCTCGGCCAGCCGCGCAGCCTCGCGCGCCAGATATTCGCGGTGCTCCGGCATGGTCGCCACCTCGCCTGCCACGGCAAGGCGCAGCCGCTCGCTCGCCCGGGCAAGGGCATTGGGATCGATCAGGGCCGTGCGCGGATCGTGCGCCTCGGGCAGCAGGCCCTGGCCAATATAGACCGCGATCCAGCTGGCATCGTAGAACAGCCCGTCGGAATATTTCTCGATCCGGCCTGCCTGCCGCCACAATTCGAGCTTGCCGGCCAGGCTGTCGGGCACCTGCATCGTGCGCACGTGGTTCCAGAAGTCCGAATCATCGCGGGTGGTGGCGTGGTAATGGAGGATGAGGAAATCGCGCACCCGGTCATATTCCATGTCAACCAGGTGGTTGAACGCATCCCGATCGCGCGGATCGATCACGCCCCCCACCGGGAAAAGCTCGATGAGATAGGTGATCGCCATTTGCGCCAGGTAGATCGAGGTCGATTCGAGCGGCTCGAGAAAGCCGCTGGCAAGGCCAACCCCGATGACATTGTGGCTCCACGAGCGTCTGCGCCGCCCGGGGCGGAACTTCAGGATCCGCGGCTCGGCGAGCGGCGTGCCTTCGGCCGCGGCAAGGATCGCCGCGCAGGCCTCGTCTTCCGACAGGTGGGCGCTGGAGAAGACATAGCCATTGCCCATGCGGTGCTGGAGCGGGATCTGCCAACGCCACCCGGCGGGCATGGCGGTGGCGGTGGTGTAGGGCCGCAGCTGTGCGCTGGCGTGGGTGCAGGGCATGGCCGCAGCCCGATCGCAGGGCAGCCAATGGGCCCAGTCTTCCCACGCCTCGCCCAGCTCCTGCCCGAGCAAGAGCGAGCGAAAGCCCGAGCAATCGACGAAGAGGTCGCCCGCGATCCGGCGCCCATCGGCGAGCACCAGTGCCGTGACAAAGCCGCTTGTCCCATCGCGCTCGACCTCCACCACCCGCCCCTCGTGGCGCTCAACCCCGAGGCCAAGGCTGAACTGGCGCATGAAGGGGCCGAACAGCGTGGCATCGAACTGATAGGCATAGCCATAGGTTGAAGCCAGGCTGTCATCCTCGGCAGGCGGGCGGAAGCGGTTGGCCCGCGCGGCAGCCACCGCGAGCGAATAGTCGCCCAGATCGCGGGCCAGGCCATGGCGCGCAAGCTCGAGCCACCAATGGTGGAAGCCCACCCCCTGCACCTCCTCGCCAAAGGAGCCGAAGGGGTGGATATAGCTCTGCCCGATGCGCCCGAAATCGCGAAAGTCGATGCCGAGCTTGTAGGTGGCATGGGTCGCCTTCATGAAGGCGGCTTCGTCGATCCCCAGCCGTTCGACAAAGCTGCGGATGTGCGGCAGCGTCGCCTCGCCCACGCCGACGATGCCGATCTCCTCGCTTTCGACGAGGCTGACGCGGGCAAGCCCCGGCAGCAGCCCGGCAAGCCCCGCCGCGGTCATCCACCCGGCGGTGCCGCCGCCGAGCACGACCACGCGAACAGGGGTCGGCGCCTCGCCCATCACCCGCCCCGGCCCGGCGCGGCTGTGCTCATCCCACCATCTCCTCCAGCTCCTTGCCCTTGGTCTCGGTGATGAAACGCTGGACGAGGAAGAAGCTGATCACCGCGCACAGGGCATAGAAGCTGTAGCTTGCGGCAAGGCCGATCCCGGCCGCCATCAGCGGGAAGGTCTGGGCGATGAGGTAATTGGCAAACCACTGGAAGAACCCGGCCACGGCGAGGGCCGAGCCGCGGATCTGGTTGGGGAACATCTCGGCCAGCATCACCCACATCACCGGCCCCCAGCTGACATTGAAGAAGATGACATAAAGATTGGCCGCGACCACCGCCACCGTCCCGAGCGCCGGAGAAAGCACGAGGTTGCCGGCCGCATCAAGCCCGCCCTGGCTGAAGGCATAGACCATCACCAGGAGGCTTGCCGCCATCCCGGCCGAGCCGATCAAAAGCAGCGGCTTGCGCCCGATCCGGTCGATCACCGCGATGGTGACAAAGCAGGCCGCGATCGAGACCGCGCCCGAAAGGATGTTGATGAGCAGCGAGTCGTTCTCGGTAAAGCCCGCCAGCTGCCACAGCGTTGCCCCGTAATAGAAGATCACGTTGATGCCGACGAGCTGCTGGAACACCGCCAGCATGATCCCCACCCACACGATCGCCCGGATGCCGAGGAAGGACGGCGCCCCGGCAGGGGCGAGCACATCGGCAAGCCGCGGGCGGTGATCGGCGGAAAAGCTGGCGCGGATTTCGGCCAGCTTGGTTTCGGCCTCGACCGGGCCGAACAGGCTGGCCAGCACCTGCGCAGCTTCGCCATGGCGGCCCTTGCCGACGAGATAACGCGGACTTTCCGGAATGAAGAACAAGGCCACCAGGAACACCGCGGCAGGCACGGCCTGCATCAGATACATCCAGCGCCAGGCGGCGATCCCGCCCCACAGGGCCCCGGTCGAATCGCCAGCCGCGGCGGCCAGCGCGTAATTGACGAGGAAGGCCAGCGTCAGCCCGGTGATGATCATCACCTGCTGCACCGTCGTCATCCGCCCGCGGATATGGGCCGGGGCGACTTCGGCGATATATGCGGGCGAAAGCACGCTTGCCGCACCCACCGCCATGCCCCCGGCGATCCGCGCAATCAGGAACAGCGTGTGATCGGCGGTCAGCCCCTGCACCAGCGCGCCGGCCAGAAACAGCAGCGCGGCGATGCGCATGACATTGCGCCGCCCGAGCTGGTCAGCCAGGGTTCCGGCAAAGAAGGCGCCGATGAAGCACCCGATCAGGAGCGAGCCGACGGTAAAGCCCAGCCCCCCCTCGCTGAGGCCAAAGGCCCCTTTGAGCCCCGGCTGGGTGCCGTTCACCGCCCCGCTGTCATAGCCGAACAGCAAGCCCCCGATCGTGGCCACTGCCACGATCGCCGAAATCAGCGCCATGTTGGCGCCTTCGCGCTGTGTCTCCAAGATCCCTCTCCCTTGGCTTGCCGGTTGCAAGCCTTGCCGTTTATGGTAGCGCTACCTTTGACCGAAAAACGCGCTATGGCAAGCCGCGTTTTCACCATGCGGAATCACTTTTTGAGAGGAATGGCAATGCTGACGGGCAAGAATCTGGTTGCGGGCGAATGGCGTTCGGGCGCGCGCAGTTACACCGCCATGGCGGCAGCGAGCGGCGCAGCGCTTGCCCCCGCCTATGCCGAGGCCAGCGCCGATGACGTTGCCGATGCCTGCGCCGCCGCAGCGGCAGCGCAAGCGGCCTACGCCGCGCTGCCGCACAGCGATCGGGCTGCCTTCCTGCGGGCGATTGCCGCGCAGATCGAGGCGCTGGGCGACGATCTCACCGAACGCGCCATGCAGGAGACCGGTCTGCCCGAAGCGCGGCTGATCGGCGAGCGCGGGCGCACCGTGGGCCAGCTGCGTCTGTTTGCCGAGGAGGTCGAAAATGGCGGCTGGCAGGGGCTGCGGATCGACCATGCCCTGCGCGAGCGCACCCCACCCAAGCCCGATCTGCGCATGCGCAAGGTGCCGCTCGGGCCGGTCGCTGTGTTCGGCGCCTCGAACTTCCCGCTCGCCTTCTCGGTCGCGGGGGGGGATACGGCTTCGGCACTGGCGGCAGGCTGCTGCGTCGTGGTCAAGGGCCATCCGGCCCACCCCGGCACCTCCGAACTGGTGGCCGGCGCGCTGCTCGCCGCGATCCGCGAGATGGGCCTGCCCGAGGGGGTGTTCTCGCTGCTCGGCGGCACCGATCACGCGCTCGGCGAAGCGCTGGTCAAGGATCCGCGGATTGCCGCGGTCGGATTTACCGGCTCGCGCGCCGGGGGTCTGGCGCTGATGCAACACGCCGCCGCGCGTCCGGTGCCGATCCCGGTCTATGCCGAGATGAGCAGCGTCAACCCGGTGGCGGTGCTGCCGCACCGGCTGGAAGAGGCCGCCGAGGCCCTGGCGAGCGCCTATGTCGGCTCGCTCACGCTCGGTGCCGGCCAGTTCTGCACCAATCCCGGGATCGTGCTGGTGCCGGCGGTTCCCGCGGCCGAGCGTTTCATCGCCGCAGTGGGCGCCGCGCTCGCCCCGATCGCGGCCCAGACCATGCTGACCGCGGGCATCCACCGCGCCTACGAAAGCGGCATCGCCGCCATCACGGCCCATGGCGCGCGCCTCGTGGGCACCGGCGCGGCCGGCAGCGGGCCTTGCGGTCAGGCCCATGTCTTTGCCGTCAGTGGCGCCGATTTCCGGCGGCAGCCCGCGCTTGGGCACGAGGTCTTCGGCCCCGTCTCGATCATCGTCACCTGCACTGATCTGGACGAGATGGCCGCCATCCTCGCAGCGATGGAGGGCCAGCTCACCGCCACCTTGCACATGGCCGCGTCCGATTATCCTGCGGCGCGCGAACTGCTGCCGATCCTCGAGGCGCGCGCCGGGCGGATCATCGCCAATGGCTGGCCCACCGGCGTCGAGGTGACCCATGCGATGGTCCATGGGGGCCCCTTCCCCGCAACCTCGGACGGGCGCAGCACCTCGGTCGGCACGCTGGCGATCGAGCGCTTCCTGCGCCCGGTGTGCTATCAGGACATGCCCGCCGCGCTGCTGCCCAAGGCCTTGCTCGACGGGCCGAGCAGCGTGCTGCGCCGCATCGACGGGGCCTATGCGATCACCTAGGGGCGGCAGCCCCAACTGCCCCTGACATCATCCCCTCGCATCGCTCGCCCGCATCAGCGGTTGCCCGCTGCTGGACTGCTGCCCATTATCTGCGCCGAGCGCAAGCGGATGCTAGGGTGGCAATCGGTGCCGGACTGGCAAGGCTTGAGCCTGGGCGGCAATCAGGCCAGCGGAGCAGCGTCAGCCGAGCCGGTGACGGAACCTGCGGCTGCCCGGAAGCTCAGCGCCCGAGCGCAGGGTGATGAGAAAGTCCCCGCTCTGGGGGGGTTCGATCCCCGCAATCGCCGCGCGGCGCACGAGGTGGGAGCGGTGCACGCGCACGAAACCGCAGTCGGCCAGCTCTGCCTCGAGATCAGCGAGGGTCCGGCGCACCAGCTCGCTGCCGAACGCCCCGTGCACTTCAACATAATTGCCCGCCGCGCTGACCCGGTCGATCTCGTCGGGGGCCAGCATCAGCTGTCGGCTGCCATCGCGCAAGGCGATCAGCCGCGGTGCGCCGGTCTTGGGCGGGGTGGAAGGCGGCGCGGTGGAAACAAGGCGCCGTGCGAGCAGGAAGCCCGCAAGGATCGAGGCATAGGTGATGATGTCCTTGCGGGCCTCGAACAAGAGCCGTGCGGACAAGGGGGTATCGGGTGCATAGTCGGACCCGGCGGCACGGCAAGCCGCAATCCGCAAGGCCGTCATCAGCGCGCCATGCGCGAGCGAGAGCGCCACGAGCCCGGCCCCATGGCCGATGATGACCTGCCATGGCGGGCGCGGCGACAGCAGGACCGCAATCGCCAGAATGACCGGCAGCAGCGCCAGCCAGGCGGCAAGGCTGGTGCCCTCCAGCACCCACGCCTGCCATGCGGCGATCGGTCGGCCGAGCGCACGGCGCTGGTCGATCATGCTGGCAGCGTTGACCACCATCTAGAGCAGGCCGAACCCGGCAAAGGCCAGAGCAGTGATCATCCGGGGATCGCGCAGCAGGCGCCCCAATCGCTGCCCACCGCTGAGCCCCGGTTCGCCGCCGCTCGTCACTTGCCCTCCCACCTCGCGTCCCACCGGCTCCGCCACCCGTCACCGAGGCGATGACAGCCGGGTTCGGGCAGCCCACCCTGGCCCCAGCATAGAGGCGATGGAGACAGGAGATGCAAACCACCAAGGTGATGAAAGGCCGCCAATTTGGGCTGGACTGGCTGAGGATCGGCGCCTTTGCGCTGCTGATCCTATCTCACATCGGCATGTTCTTCGTGCCCTGGGGCTGGCACGTAAAGGCCGCGCAGCCGGTCGAATGGGCGGTGTGGCCGATGATGGCGGTCAACCCCTGGCGGCTCATGTTGCTGTTCGTGATCTCGGGCGTGGTCTCGCGTGCGCTGCTGGCCAAGCTGGCCTGCGCCGGCATGTTTGCAGCGCAAGGCCTGAGCGAGGAAGCGGCCGCTGGTGACACCACCCGCGCGCTGCTGCGCACGGTGCTGGGGTGGAGCGCGATCCTCGGCCTGCTCGGCTTCGCCCAGACCCGGCTCCACCATGACGGCCCGGTGCGGCGCTACCTAACCGAGGCGATCTTCCCCTATTACATCATCCACCAGACCATCATCGTCGCCGCGGGCTTCTGGCTGAGGCAGGCCGGAGCGGGGAACGAACTGGCCTTCGTCGTGATCCTGCTGACGACCCCGTTCGGCTGCGCTCTGACCTACGAGATCGCCCGAAGGATCAGCTGGCTGCGGCCACTGCTTGGCCTCAAACGGGCCGCCGCCTATCCGCGCAAGACCGGCAAGGCGCCGGCGCCAAGATCGGCAGGAGCGGGAGGGTGATCACGGCTGGGGCAACGCGAAGCTGCGCGCGGGGCCTTGCCCCACCCAAGGCGCCAAGGCGCAAGGCCCCATGCCCCCCGCCTCTGCCCATGCGCCGTTGATCGAAGCGGGCTTGTGAGGGCGCGCCTGCGCGCCCATGCGCCTTGTTCGGGCTGCGTTCAGCCACGATCTTCCTAAGCACCGGGCAAGCAGCACCCGGTCTTTTCAACCGCAGGCGCGTGGTTCAGTTCTCGGCTCATCTTTCGGCACACTCACAGCGCATGGCCTCAGACCCGCAGCTTGCCGCGACCTACCTCGCGCACCGGGCGCAGCTTCTGCGCTTCCTGCGCGCCCGCGGGGCGGGCGAGGCGGCCGAGGATCTGCTGCAGGAGCTGTGGCTGCGCCTCGCACGCGCCCCTGATCCGAGGGCGGCGGCCAATCTTGGCTACATGCTGCGCACCGCCGATCGGCTGATGATCGACCGCTACCGCGCCGCGCGCCAGCAAGCCGCGCGCGAACGGGCCTGGAGCGCGCTGCAACCCGGGATTGTCGATGACATCGCCCCTGCTCCCGATGCCGAGCGCCGCATTGCTGCGCGCCAGGAAGTGGCGCGGGTTGAGCAGGCGCTGGCTGCGCTGGGCGAGCGCCCCGCAGCGATCTTCCGCAAGCACCGCATCGAGGGGCAGCCCCAGCGCGCGATCGCCGCGGAACTCGGCATCAGCCTCAGCACGGTCGAAAGCGATCTGCGGCGCGCCTACCGCGCGCTTGCCGATTTGCGAGGGTCGCCCGATGAGGTTTGAGCGCATCGTCTTCGTCTTTCTGGCAGGAGAAGCACGCCATGACCCCTGACCAGCGCATTCGCGACGAGGCCCTTGGCTGGGCCGCGCGCACCGCGGACCCTGAGTTTGCCGAGTGGGAGGCCTTCACCGCCTGGCTCGAGCAGGACCCGGCCCATGCTGCGGCCTATGATGCGCTGCAACTGGCGCTCGACGAGGCCGCTGCGCTGCTGCGTGATACCCCTCAGGCTTCAACAGCGGCGCCTGCCGCGCCCGCCAACGACAATCCCCCCCCGCCGCTTTCCACCCACCGTGCGCGCTGGTGGGGGGGCGCGATTGCGGCGGCGCTGGTGCTGGCGCTCACCTTCCTGATGTGGCCCGGCGGCGGTGGCGAGGTGCTCTATCGCACCGCGCCGGGCGAAACCCGGCTGATCGCGCTCGCCGATGGCAGCAAGGTCGAGCTGGGCGGCGGCAGCCGGATCGCGATCATCGGCAAGGAGCAAAGGCAGGCGCGGCTCGAAGCCGGCCAGGCGCTGTTCACCATCCGCCACGACGCGCGCGATCCCTTCGTGCTGGATGCCGGCGCCGCGCGGCTGATCGATGCCGGGACGGTGTTCGATGTGCGGATGCGCGGCGAAGGGCTCGATCTTGCCGTGGCCGAAGGCGCCGTGATCGTGAACCCCGCGGCCGAGGCGGTGCGGGTCGATGCTGGGCGCCAGGCGGTGCTGGCGCGCGGGCGCCTGACGCTCTCCCCCATTGCTGCGGCTGACGTGGGTGAGTGGACGCGCGGGCGGATCACCCTGCGCGAGGCAAGCCTTGCCGAAGTCGCCGCCGAGCTGACGCGCAGCACCGGGATCGCCTTTGCCGCGGCTGAAGGTTCTGATGCCGACATGCGCCTTTCGGGCAGCCTTGCGCTTGAAGAGGTGCGCAAGGACCCGAGCATCCTTGGCCCGATGCTGGGGCTTGCGGTGCGGCGCGAGGGCGCGGTCTGGATCATCGCTGCAAGCCAGCCATGATGCGCCGCCTCGCCTCCCTCGGCGCGCTGCTCGCCGCAGCGGCCTCGGCCGCGCCGCTGGCCGCGCGCAGCGCCGATCTGGCGATTCCCTCGGGCACGCTTGCCGAGGTGGCGATCGCGCTGGCGCGGGCCGGCGATGCCAGCATCATCATCGCCGATCCCGCATTGGCCCGGCGCCGGGTCCCCGGCCTGCGCGGACGCATGGAGCTTGCCGAGGCGGTGGCGCGGCTCGCCCGTGCCGCCGGGCTGCGCGCGATCAGGGTTGGCCCGGCGGCCTGGCGGCTGGTCGCCGCACCGCGTGAGCCCGCCCAGCACACCTTCACGCGCCCTGCCGCTTCCCAGCACCGCAGCCCCGCCCCGCTGCCCCAGTTGGCCGAGGGCCAGCCGATCATGGTGATCGCCAGCAAGCGCGACCTTTCCCGAAAGGAGCTTGCCGCTCAGGTCACGCTCATCGGCGGCGAAGCGCTCGAACGTGGCGGCGTGGGCGGGAGCGAGCGCATCACCCAGCGCAGCGCCGCCGTCACCTCCACCTATCTCGGCAGCGGACGCAACAAGCTGTTCATCCGTGGCATTGCCGATTCCAGCTTCACCGGGCCGACCCAGGCCACGGTCGGCCAATATTTCGGCGACCTGCGCCTCACCTACAACGCGCCCGATCCCGACCTGCGCCTGTCCGACATGGAGCGGGTCGAAATCCTCGAGGGGCCGCAGGGCACGCTCTACGGCGCCGGTTCGCTCGGCGGGATCATCCGCCTGGTGCCACGCGCGCCCGAACCGGGCGTGACCAGCCTTGCCGTCGCGGCCGGGGGGAGCGCGATCGCCCGAGGAGAGCCGGGGGGCGATGCCCATGCCACGCTCAACCTGCCGCTTGCCGGCGAAACGGCGACCTTGCGCGCCAATCTCGATCTCGCCTCGCTCGGCGGCTATATCGACAAGCCCGCGATCGGCGCGCGCGATGTCAACCGCACCCGCATCGCCGCGGGCCGGGCCGCGCTGCGCCTCGCGCTGGCCCCCGATTGGAGCGCGGACGTGATCGTGCTCGGGCAAGACACGCGGGCCGCAGACAGCCAATATGCCGACCGCAAAGGCGCGCGGCTGGTCAATTCGGCGCGCGTGCGCGAAGGCTCGCACGCCCGCTATGGCCAGGCGCAGGTGGTGGTCTCGGGCCGCATCGGCGCGCTCGGCTTCAGGTCATCGACCGGCATCAGCGGCCAGGATCTCACCGAGCGCTACGATGCCACCCCGCCCGGCGCTGCCGCGCAGCTGTTCGTGCAGCGCAACCGCAACCGCCTGATCGCCAACGAGACCCGCCTGTGGCAGCCGATCGAGCAGAACTTCGGCTGGGTGCTCGGCACCAGCATCCTTGCCAATCGCACCAGGCTGACCCGCGCGCTCGGGCCTGAAGGCGCCGCGCTCGCCAGCACCGGGGTGCGCAACCGCGTGTTCGAGCTGACCGGCTATGGCGAGGCGAGCTACCGCATCGCCCCGCAACTGACGCTCTCTGCCGGGCTGAGGGTCACCCGGGTCGAGCTGGGCGGCGCTGCCGAGGACGTGCCGTTGCTCACCGCGCTCGCAGGCGCGGCGGTTACCGCCGAGCGGCACGAGACCGCGGTTCTGCCGGCGGCTGCGGCGCTGCTCGATCTAGGTCCCGAGGCGCGCGCCTATCTGCGCTATCAGGAAAGCTTCCGCCCCGGCGGGCTTGCGGTCTCGGGCGATTTCGTGCGCCAGTTCCGCTCGGATCATGCCCGCACGATCGAGCTGGGCGGGAGTTGGGGCCAGCCGGAACGCGGCGATTTCGACCTTTCGGCCAGCCTCTCCTTCACCCGCTGGCGCTTCATCCAGGCCGATTTCATCGACGAGCGCGGGCTGCCCTCGACCGCCAATATCGGCAATGGATCGATCCTTGCCGCCAGCCTTGCGGGCAGCCTGCGGCTGGCCCCGGGGCTGCGCGGCGCCTTTGGGGCGAGCTTCAACGACAGCAAGGTTGATGCGCCTGCCATGCCCGCGCTCGCCCGGCTTTCGCGCATTCCCAACATCGCCCGGATTGCGGGGCGCGCGGGGCTGGTGTGGACGCATGAACTGGCGGACGGCACCCGACTCGAGGCCGATGGCTGGGTGAGCTATGTCGGCACCTCGCGGCTCGGGGTCGGGCCGGAGCTGGGGGCGCCCCAGGGCGACTATCTCGACAGCGGGGTGGTGCTGCGCCTCGCGCGCGGCGGCAGCGGCATCAGCCTCTCGCTCACCAACCTTGCCAATTCTCAGGGCAACCGCTTCGCGCTCGGCACCCCCTTTGCCACCGGACGCGAACAGATCACCCCGCTCCAGCCGCGCACCATCCGCATCGGCTTTGACAGCCGCTTCTGAGCGGTCGCGCGAAATTTTTCTGCCGCAAGGCCAAGGCTGCGCGGCGAGGCCTCCGTCTTGCTCTGCGACAGACACGGAGGATCCATGCATCACAACCTGCACCCGAGGCTTCTTGTCGGCACCGCGCTTATCGCCATGACTTCGCCGCTGGCTGCGCAGGCGGTGATCGACACCGCCCGCACCACGCCGGTGCGCACCGCCACCGCGGGCACCAATGGCCAGAGCGCCGATGTGAGGATCGAGACCGCCGGATCGATCACCCTTTCTTCCGGCACGGCGGTGACGATCGACAGCGACAATGATGTCACCAACGCGGGCAAGATCGCCATCAGCAATGCTGACAATGCCAGCGGCATCCTGGTGACCGGGCCGCGCATTGCCGACATCACCAACACCGGCACGATTACCATCGACGAGACCTATACCCTCAGCGACAGCGACAATGACGGCGATCTCGATGGGCCCTTCGCGCTTGGCCAGGGCCGCACCGGGATCAGGGTGGATGGCCCGCTTGTCGGCACCATCCGCCATTCAGGGACAATCACCGTGGAAGGCAATGGCTCTGCCGGGATCCGCATCAACGCGCCGCTCACCGGCACGCTCACTCATGACGGGCGAACGCTGGTGACGGGCGACCAGTCGGTCGGCGTGGCGGTGGGTGCGATCTCGGGCGATGTGCGCCTTGCCGGCGAGATCAGCATCAAGGGTGCGGGCGCGCAAGGGGCGGTGTTCGGCGGCGATCTCGGCGGCGCGCTCAGGGTGCAGAGCGCGATCACCGCCACCGGCTATCGCACCGTGCCCGCCCCGGGCGACACCTCGCGGCTCGACAGCGATGACCTGCTCCAGGGCGGCAGCGCGCTGGTGATCGAAGGCAATGTCGCGCGCGGCATCGTCTTCGAGACCGCCCCGCCCGATCTCGTCGCGGGCGACAATGACGAGGACCGGGACGGGATCGAGGATGCCAAGGAGGGCAACACCCGCATCATCGCCTATGGCAGCGCGCCGGCGGTGCAGATCGGTGCTGCCGATCGCGCGATCACCATCGGCGCAACCCAGAACAGCGCCGGCGGCCAGGGGATCATCCTTGCCGGCAGCGTGCTGGGTGACGGGGCCTATGCCGGGGTCAACGGCACCGGGATGCGCATCGGCGGGCGCGGCGGCGGTGTCAGCATTGCCAACGGGATGCTGGTCAACGGCTCCATCGGCGGGGCGGCGCGCAATGCGAATGCCACCGGGCTTGATCTGGCCGCGGGCGCCAGCCTGCCCGAACTGCGCAACAGCGGCACGATTTCCGCCGCCGTCACCGGCACCACCAGCGGCCAGGCCACCGCCCTGCTGATCGGCGAAGGCGCCGCGATGCCGGTGCTGCGCAATGCCCGCAGCATCACCGCCACCACGATCAAGGACGGCACCGCCATCGCCATCCTCGACCGCTCGGGCACGCTCGGCCTGATCGAGAACAGCGGTGCGATCAGCGCCAGCGGCGCCGATGCCGGCTCCAGCCGCAACGTGGCGATCGACCTTTCGGCGCGCAGCGGGGATTCGATCATCCGCCAGACCGTGGTCGGCGCCGGGATCAGCGCGCCCTCGATCACCGGCGATATCCGCTTCGGCAGCGGCTCGGACCTGCTCGAGATCGCCGATGGCAGCGTGCGCGGCACGGTCAGCTTCGGCGGCGGAACCAACCGCATGGTGCTGAGCGGCGATGCGCTGTTTGGCGGCACCGCCGATTTCGGCGGGGGCGCCGGAACGCTCAGCCTTGCCAATGCCGCAGCCTTCGCCGGGCGGCTGACTGGGGCGCAGAACCTTGCCGTCACCGTCAGCGGCGGCACGCTCGCGCTCACCGGCCCCACCACCATCGCCTCGCTCGATGTGGGCGCGGGCGGGATCATCGGTGCCACCCTTGGCGGCCCGGCCGGAGGCAGCACCGCGATCACGGTGAGCGGCGCCGCCAGCTTTGCCAAGGGTGCCAAGATCGCGATCAGGCTTGCCGACATCACCAATGCCGAGGGCACCTTCACGGTGATCGCGGCGGGCAGCCTTTCCGGTGCGAGCGATCTTGCCGCCGACAGCGCGCTTGTCCCCTTCCTCTACAAGGCCAGCCTCGCGGTCAGCGGCAACGCCATCAACGTTGCGATCACCCGCAAGGCCACCGCCGATCTTGGTCTCAATGCCTCGGAAAGCATCGCCTTCGACAAGCTGTTCGTGGCCCTGCGCGAGGATCGCAAGGTGGCCGACGTGTTCCTGTCGATCGCCGGGGCCGAGCTGTTCCGCGCCTATGTCGCGCAGACCCTGCCCGATCATGCCGGCGGAACCTTCGAAGGCTTGAGCCAGGGGCTGCGCAGCTTCGATCGGCAGCTGCTCGATCCCACCGCGCCTTTCGATGAGGAAGGCAAGCTGCGCGTGCTGGGCGATTTTGCCAATTGGAACGCCACCAAGCAGCGCGGCGATACGGCCGGCTTTGACCTTGATGGCCTCGGCTTTCGCGGCGGGGTGGAATATCTCACCAAGCTCGGCGCCTTCGGCATCACCGGCACCTGGCTGTGGAGCAAGCACCGCGCCGCGGCCCAGAACGCGGTGCTGGCCGACAATTACGAGGCCGGCGTGCACTGGCGCGGCAAGTTCGGCCCGCTCACCGGCTTTGCCCGGGCGGGGATCGGCGCGGCGGACTATTCGGGCTCGCGCCAATTTGCCGCGGGAACCGGCAGCGATGCGGTGAGCTACACCATCAACCGCGCCTGGAGCGGCGATTTTCTCTCGGCCTCGGGCGGCATCGCGCTCGAGGGCGGGGGGCAGTTCTTCTTCTTCCGCCCCTCGCTGGTGCTCGATTATCTGCGCCTGTCCGAGGACGGCTATGCCGAGACCGGGGGCGGCACGGCGCTGAACCTGACGGTCGAGGAGCGCCGCGGCTCCGAGCTCGGGCTCAATGCCGGGCTGGCGCTCGGGGTCGATCTGTGGGGCATGCGGCCGCGCGATCGCGGCTGGCTGCGGATCGAGACCGAGGGCGGCTGGCGCGTGCGGCTGGCGGGCGAGTTGGGCGAGACGGTGGCGCGCTATGGCGAGGGCCAGCGCTTCACGCTCACCCCCGAGGCGCGCGATGGCGGCTGGTTTGCCCGCCTGCGCGGGCTGGGCGGCAATGGCGCCTATCAACTTGCCGGCGAAGCCGGCCTCGAGGAACGCTTTGGCCAGATCGGCTACAGCCTTCGCGCATCGCTTCGCTTCGGCTGGTGATGCGCGCGGGTGCCGGCCCGAACCTGTCCCCCCCAATCAGAGCAAGGGAGGGCCGGCACCCGCACTTGGTCGGGCACACCGCGGCGCAGGCTGGCGCGCCCGGCAGGACTCGAACCTGCTGCCTCAAGATTAGAAGT
>JBKBHR010000013.1:0-86653 GCA_046297575.1 Erythrobacter cryptus | reverse complement strand
CTGTTCCCTTTTCCACGCGCAGCCGGCCGCTCGCCTCGTTGCGCGCGCCGGTGGCGGGCAAGGCTCCGGCAAAGCGCGCGAGGCCAAAGGCGGGCATGTTGGCATAGACCGTCTCGTGCGTCTCGGCCGGAACGCAATAGGTCTCGTGATAGATGCCCACGCTGCCATCACCGCCGATGGCGCGGTTGAAGGCGGTCCAGGCAGGCCAGTGGAGCGCGTCGCGGTTCCGGGCATAGCGCTCGAGACTGTCGAAATCGCGCCAATACTGGATGAGGATGATCTGCCGCACCGAGCACAGCGCCACCTCGCTGCCGAGAAAGCCGCTTTGCGGATTTGCCGCCAGTTCGCGCAGCATCGGCCCCATCGCCCGCATCACCGGCCACCAGCGCGTGATCTTGTGGAAATGGTTGATCCGCATCCCGATCAGGAACACCACGAGGGGGCCGCTGTGGGCATCGGTCATGCGGCCGGGGATGATGGTCATGGTGGGCTCCTTTCGCGAAGATAGATTGCAAAATGCAACCTATTTGTCAAGCCCCGGCTTGCGGGAAAGGCGGGGCCGGGGCTTCGACTTTCGCTGGGGCCTTGCCTAAGATGGGTGCGATGCACGAATCCGATCCCGATCTGCCCGAGGAGGAAGCCCCGCCAAGCGCGGCCGAGCTGGAAGCGGCCGGGCAGAGCGCGCTTTTCGGCGATCCCGCGCCCGCGCCTGCTCCTGCCGCGCCTGCTCCTGCGGTGGAGGCGCCCGCAGCGCCCGCGCCTGCCGCCGCGCAGCCCTATCGCGTGCTCGCGCGCAAATATCGCCCGCAGACCTTTGCCGAGCTGATCGGGCAGGAAGCGATGGTGCGCACCCTCGCCAATGCCATCGCCCGCGGCCGGCTGGCGCATGCCTTCCTGATGACCGGGGTGCGCGGGGTGGGCAAGACCTCGACCGCGCGGCTCATCGCCAAGGCCTTGAACTGCGTCGGGCCGGACGGGACGGGCGGGCCGACGATCGACCCTTGCGGCGTGTGCGAGCCGTGCCGGGCGATCGCCGAGGGGCGGCATATCGACGTGATCGAGATGGACGCGGCCTCGAACACTGGCGTCGATGACGTGCGCGAGATCATCGAGCAGGTGCGCTATGCCGCGGTCTCGGCGCGCTTCAAGATCTACATCATCGACGAAGTGCACATGCTCTCGCGCAATGCCTTCAACGCCTTGCTCAAGACGCTCGAGGAACCGCCGCCGCATGTGAAGTTCCTCTTTGCCACCACCGAGGTGGACAAGCTGCCGGTCACGGTGCTGAGCCGCACCCAGCGCTTCGATCTGCGCCGCATTCCCGCCGCCCTGCTTGCCGAGCACTTCGCCAAGGTCTGCGCACGCGAGGGCGTCGCGGCCGAGCCCGAGGCGCTGGCCATCATCGCCAATGCCGCCGAAGGCTCGGTGCGCGATGGCCTCTCGATCCTCGACCAGGCCATCGCCCATGCCGATCTCGAGGGCGAAGGCCGGGTGCGCGCGGCGCAAGTGCGCGACATGTTGGGCCTCGCCGACAAGAGCGCGCAGCGGCGCCTGTTCGGCCATCTGCTCGCCGGCGATGCCAAGGCCCTGCTCGCGGCCATTGCCGAGCAATATGCCCTCGGGGTCGAGCCGTTGGCGCTGCTGCGGGCGCTGATGGATCTCACCCACCGCATCACGCTCGCCCAGGTGGCCGGCACGCCCCCCGAGGCGCCGAGCGAGGAGGAGCGCGCCGCCCTGGCTGATTTTGCCGCGCGGCTCGGCCCGGCCGAGCTTCATCGCCTGTGGCAATTGCTGCTCAAGGGGCACGAGGAGGTGAAGGCCGCCCCGGATCCGCTGGTGGCGCTGGAAATGGCGCTGCTGCGCATCCTGCACGCGGCGCAACTGCCCGATCCCGGCCAGCTCGCCCGGCGGATCGAGGAACTGGCCGCTGCCGCTGCGGCCGCACCGCAGGCCGGGGCAGCGCCCGGGGCGGCGCTGGTGGTGGCTGATCCCGGCGCGGCGCTGCTCGCGCAATGGGCGGCGCTCGTCGATGAGGTCGAGCGCCACGGGCATCTCCACGTTGCCGAGATGATGCGCCGCCGGGTGCGGGTGATCGCGCTTGCGCGCGAACATCTGGTCTATGCCCAGGCCGATGATTTTCCCGACGATCCCGGCCCGGAGATCCGCGAGGCGCTGCGCGCGGTCACTGGGCGCCACTGGCGGGTCGAGCGCGGCAGCGGCCCGGCCCAGCCCTCGCTCGGCGAGGTGGCCGAGGCCGAGGCCCGCGCCGTCGAGGCGCGCATCCGCAGCGATCCTCTGGTCAAGGCCGCCTTCGCGGCCTTTCCCGAGGCCGAACTGATCGACAGCCCCGCCCGCGCCGCCGGTGCGGGCGCACCCCCCTGGAACTGAGGAGCACCCCCGCGATGAAGTCGATGGAAGAGATGATGAAGGCCGCGCAGGCCGCCGCCGAGACCATCAGCAAGCAGATGAACGAGATGCAGGTGCGGCTCGACAATATCGAGGTCGAGGGCCAGGCCGGTGGCGGGCTGGTCAGGATCCGCGCCAGCGCCAAGGGCCGCATCCTCGGGGTTGCCATCGATGACAGCCTGATGAAGCCCGAGGAGAAGCAGATCCTCGAGGATCTCGTCGCCGCCGCTTTCAACGATGCGCGCGACCGGGCCGACCGGGTCTCGCAGGCGCAAATGCAGGAAATGCAGGCTTCGATCGGCCTGCCGCCGGGCTTCAACCTGCCGGGGCTGGGGTAAGGGCGCCCTGCCGCCCAAACGCCCGCCATCATCGCCCAGCCTCAGCGCCCATCCACAGGCGATCGGCCTTGCGTGTTGCAGGTGGCCGGCGCGCTCCCCATATCCCCGCCATGACTGAAACCTTCCCCCTCCTCCCCTTGCGTGACATCGTCGTCTTTCCCGGCATGGTCGTGCCCCTGTTTGTCGGGCGCGAGAAGTCGGTGGCGGCGCTCGAAGCGGCGATGGAAGCCTCGCGCGATATCGTCCTCATCGCCCAGCTCGATCCCGGCTGCGACGATCCGGGGGCCGAGGATCTCTATGATGTCGGCGTCATCGCCCAGGTGCTCCAGCTCCTGAAGCTGCCCGATGGCACGGTGCGCGTGCTGGTCGAGGGCAAGGCCCGGGCGCGGCTCAAGGGCCTGGCCGACGAGGGCGCCTATATCGCCGCCACGGTTGCGCAGGTGGAGCCTGAGACCGTTTCGGGCAGCGAGGTTACCGCGCTGATGCGCGAGGTCACCCAGCAATTTGCCGAATATGCCAAGCTC
This sequence comes from Erythrobacter cryptus, assembly GCA_046297575.1. GTDB lineage: Bacteria > Pseudomonadota > Alphaproteobacteria > Sphingomonadales > Sphingomonadaceae > Erythrobacter > Erythrobacter cryptus_A. The sequence goes on along the minus strand of JBKBHR010000013.1, from coordinate 83,385 downwards.
AACAAGAAGCTGGGTGAGGATGCCGCGGTTGACCTTGGCGCAGTCGATGATGCCGGGCAGCTTGCCGATACCATCGCCGCCGCGCTCGGCGCCAAGGTGGCCGACAAGCAGAGCCTGTTGGCCGAGGCCAATCCGCTCAAGCGGCTCGAACTCGTGCTGGCCTTCATGGAGGGCGAGCTGTCGGTGCTCCAGGTCGAGCGGCGCATCCGCGGGCGGGTCAAGCGCCAGATGGAAAAGACCCAGCGCGAATATTACCTCAACGAGCAATTGAAGGCGATCCAGTCGGAACTCGGTGGGGGGGACGACGGCATCGCCAACGAGATCGCCGAACTCACCGAGAAGATCGCCAAGACCAAGCTCTCCAAGGAAGCCCGCGCCAAGGCCGAGGCGGAGCTCAAGAAGCTCAAGGCGATGCAGCCGATGAGCGCCGAGGCGACCGTCATCCGCAACTATCTCGACGTGCTCCTTGGCCTGCCCTGGGGCAAGAAGTCGAAGCTCAAGAAGGACATCGCCCGGGCGCAAGCGGTGCTCGATGCCGATCACTACGCGCTCGACAAGGTCAAGGACCGGATCGTCGAATATCTCGCGGTGCAGGCGCGCACCAACAAGCTCAAGGGGCCGATCCTGTGCCTCGTCGGCCCGCCGGGGGTGGGCAAGACCTCGCTCGGCAAGTCGATCGCCAAGGCCACCGGGCGCGAATTCGTGCGCCAGTCATTGGGCGGGGTGCGCGACGAGGCCGAGATCCGCGGCCACCGGCGCACCTATATCGGCTCGATGCCGGGCAAGATCGTCGCCAACCTGAGGAAGGCGGGCACCAGCAATCCGCTGTTCCTGCTCGACGAGATCGACAAGCTCGGTCAGGATTTCCGCGGCGATCCGGCCGCGGCGCTGCTCGAGGTGCTCGATCCCGAACAGAACAACCGCTTCCAGGATCACTATCTCGAGATCGATCTTGATCTGTCCGACGTGATGTTCGTGTGCACCGCGAACAGCCTCAACCTGCCCCAGCCGCTGCTCGACCGCATGGAGATCATCCGGCTCGAGGGCTATACCGAGGACGAGAAGGTCGAAATCGCGCAGCGCCACCTCATCCCCAAGCAGATCGAGGCCCACGGGCTCAAGCCGGGCGAGTTCACCCTCACCGAGGAGGGGCTGCGCGATCTCATCCGCTATTACACCCGCGAGGCCGGGGTGCGCACGCTCGAGCGCGAGATCGCCAGGCTGGCGCGCAAGTCGCTGCGGCAGATCCTTGAAAACAAGGCCAGCGCGATCACCGTCACGCCCGAAAACCTTGCCGACTTTGCCGGGGTGCGCAAGTTCAAGCACGGGGTTTCGGAAGCCGAGCCGCAGATCGGCGCGGTCACCGGGCTGGCCTGGACTTCGGTGGGCGGCGAGCTGCTCACCATCGAAAGCGTCACCACCCCCGGCAAGGGCGAGATCAAGACCACCGGCAAGCTCGGCCAGGTGATGAACGAGAGCGTCCAGGCGGCCTTCAGCTTCGTGAAGTCGCGCAGCGCCACCTATGGCATCAAGCCCAGCCTGTTCCAGCGCCGCAACGTCCACATCCACCTGCCCGAGGGCGCGGTGCCCAAGGACGGGCCGAGCGCCGGGATCGGCATGGTCACCTCGATCGTCTCGACCTTGACCGGCATTCCCGTGCGCCCCGATGTGGCGATGACCGGCGAGGTCACGCTGCGCGGGCGGGTGCTGGCGATCGGCGGGCTCAAGGAAAAGCTGCTTGCGGCGCTGCGCGGTGGCATCACCACGGTGCTGATCCCCGAGGAAAACCTCAAGGACCTGGCCGAGATCCCGGCCAATGTGAAGGAGGGGCTCGAGATCGTGCCGGTCTCCCACGTCGATGAGGTGCTCGCCCGGGCGCTCGTCGAGGCGCCGCAGCCGATCGAGTGGAGCGACGAGGACGATCTGGCGAGCCAGCCGGATGCCGCCGCCGCCGCGGCAAATCCCGCCGCAGCAGAGGTGCCAACCGCGCATTGAACCGCTAGAACGCCCTCACTTGCCGTGATTCGCGGCAGGGTCGCACTTGTTCCGGCAGATGTGAGGGCAACCGTTTGACATTCCCTGCCGCCGTTCCTTGCCCGGCAGGACGGGCGCGGCAGCCTGGCGTGAGGCTGCCCGCACGTGGCGGTTTGTCTTTGACAGTTCCTGCAAAAAGGTCTCAATCTCTGTTCTTTGAGCAAGCGCGATTCATCCAGACAAGAAAATCCACGAACGAGGGGGTCCCCTTATGAACAAGAACGACCTGATCAGCGCCGTGGCTGACGCCAGCGGCCTGTCGAAGACCGATGCTGCCAATGCGGTGGAAGGCGTGTTCGATGCGATCACCAAGGCGCTGGCATCCGGTGACGAGGTGCGGCTGGTGGGCTTCGGCACCTTCTCGGTGGCCAAGCGCAAGGCATCAACCGGGCGCAATCCGCGCACCGGCGAGCCGATGAAGATCAAGGCCTCGAACCAGCCCAAGTTCAAGGCCGGCAAGGGCCTCAAGGACGCGGTCAACTGACCGGCGGCTGAAGCCTTTTTTGCGAATCGCTGCGAGAAAACCCCGCCGGCGCTGAGGCCAGCGGGGTTTTCTTGTGCCGCTTGCGCCGTGCCGCGGCGCAGGGCGCACGGCCTGTCAGTGTGTGGTGGCGATCAGCGCGGTCGGGATCTGTGCGGTGCGCGGGGTAATGCGCCAGATCAGCGCTTCGCCCCCGCCGGCCTCGGCGCGCGGGCCTTCATCGGTGTTGTTGGCAAGGATGCGCATGCCGCTTGCGGCGCGGATGGCAAAGGTGCCCTCGATCCTCGGCACATTCCTGAGGGCTTCGCTCTCGCCCGATTTCTGGGCATCGCCCGCGCCCATCGCCGCCAGCGTGCCGAGCGAGCCGAGGCCGAACAGCGCGCCCATTGGCCCGCCGGCCTGGTCGCCCGTCTGCGTGGCAAAGCCCGGCGCGTTGATGCGCAGCTGGCCGCCCTTGCGCTGGATCACCTGGACAAAGGGATTGGTGGCGGGAAAGCCCTCGATCGTCGGGAACATGAAATCGTGGCTCATGCTGCCGCTCACCCGGTAGCTGACCTCGAACACCCCGTCGCCCTTGTTGACCACCCTTTCCCAGCCCTTCTGGCGCTGGAGCAGCGCCACCAGTTCATCGGCGGCCTTGGGATCGGTGGGGTCGATCCCGCCCATGATCGCGGCCATCTGCTGGGCTTCCTGCTTGGCCCTGGCAGCGCGCTCGGCAGCGCCGGCTTCCCACTCGGCGCGCTGGGCCTCGATCTCGTTCCTGGTGCAGGGGCGGGTCTCGTCCGATCCATCCTTGTAGCACTGCGAAGGGGTGAATTTTTCCTCCGCCTCGGCCCCCATCTGCGCCAGCTTGCTGAGGCCGAGGAAGAAGATCTCGCCCTCGTAGTGGAAGGTGAAGCTGTCCGGCCCGGTCAGCACCAGTTCGGCGGTGAACTTGCCGGGCGAGACGAAGCAGCCCGAAAGCGCCAGCGCGAGGCCGACAAGCAGCGCCGCGGCGCGCAGCCGCATCGATGAAAGCATCGCCATGATCATTCCCCTCCCATAGCGCCGCGGCGCGGCCCCGGGGGCATCCTAGCCGCGGGTGGCCAGCGCATAAAGCGCAATCGCCGCGGCGTTCGAGACATTGAGGCTTTCGATCGCGGCGCTGATCGGCAGGCGCGCCAGCACGTCGCAATGGGCGGCGATATTGGGGCGCAGACCCTCACCCTCGGCGCCGAGCACCAGCGCCACCGGGCCGGTGGGCAGGATCTCGGCGAGCACCGCCTCGGCCTCGCCGGCCAGGCCGATGCGCCAATATCCGGCCTCGGCCAGCTCCTCGAGCGCGCGGGCAAGGTTGACCACCCGCACCCAGGGCACCGTCTCGAGCGCGCCCGAGGCGGCCTTGGCCAGCACCCCGCCTTCGGGCGGGGCGTGGCGATCCTGGGTGACGATCGCCGCCGCCCCGAAGGCCGCCGCCGAGCGCAGGATGGCGCCCACATTGTGCGGATCGGTGACCTGATCGAGCACCACGATCGGCCGCGCAGCTTCGCCAAGCGCCACCTCGTCGAGGAACACATCCTCGAGCGGGGCGCATTCGAGCACCAGCCCCTGATGCGGCGCATCGCGGGGCACCAGCCGGGCCAGATCGGCCGCCTGGGCGTGCTCGATCGGAAAGCCGGGGGGCAGTTCGCCATCGAGGCTGGCGAGCCCCTCGGGCGTGGCCCAGAGCTTGCGGTGCTGGCGCTCGGGGTTCTTGAGCGCGGCCTCGACCGGGTGCCGGCCCCACAGGCGCACCGGCGCGCGCGCGGCGCGGCCCGATCCGCGCCCGCCCTTCATCCGACCGGCCCTGCCCCTGAGGGCGCGCTTTCGTTCTGCCTTGCTCATCGCTTGTCCTGGCCTGTGGCTGATGTGCCCAGGCCCCTGCCAGCAGGGCCATTGACAGGCAAGCACCGCTTCGCCAAAGGGGCCGCTCTCGGCGGCAGGCCCGGCAAGGGACTCGCACAAGGTTGAGAGCCCGAAAGGCTCGCAGATGCCCCCCGCAAGAGCGGGGACTGTGTGGACAGGTGGCCGAGTGGTTAAAGGCAGCAGACTGTAAATCTGCCCGCGCAAGCGTACGCTGGTTCGAATCCAGCCCTGTCCACCACCCCTTCTGCCCTTCAGCCGAAGCTTCGCGCAAACCCGGATGCGGCTGGCCTTCTTGCCCGGCGCCTATGGCAAAAACAAGGGGCGGCCGTTGCCGACCGCCCCGCAACAGATTGCCTTGCTTTGCCTTTCAGAAGCGGAAGCCGGCGGCAAGGCCGTAGCGGCGCGGCTCCAGCGTGAAGACATTGGTGAACAGGCCCGAGGACTGGTCGGTCACGTAAAGCCCGGTCACCGCATTGCTGTTGGTGAGGTTCTGGACGAAGGCGCGCACATACCACTTGTCATCCGGGCCATTGAACTGGGCCTGGGCATTGAGCACCGTGTAGGAAGGCACGCGGTTGATCGCGCCGTTGAAGATGTTGCCGAAGCTGGGGCCGGTATGGGCAACATCGAAGCGCGGCACGAAGCTCATGTTGTCACCAACATTGAAGGTGTACTGCACCCCGGCCGAGATCTTGTAGTCCGGCGCCTGGGGCAGCTCGTTGCCGCGGATGTTCTGCAGCACGCCTTCGGGCAGCATCTGGAAGCCGGTGTTGGCGCTGAGCGCCTGGAGCACCGCGCAGAAGCTGAAGGCGCCGCCCACACCGGCAGGCAGGCCGCTGTCAGCCGGGAAGTTGGTAACCCCCTGCAAGCCTGCCCCGGCCTGCAGACCGGGAACGGCCCCGGCATTGATCGCGGCATTGACGTTATTGACAAAGGCGCGGGTGGCGGCCTGCCCGCCGGGGCCATTGTTGATGACCGCGCAATTGGCCCCGTTGGAGATGTCCTTGATGATCACCGCATCGCTGCGATCCCCGGCAGGATTGCGCGGATTGGCGAGGAACTTGTCGCTCGTCACCTTGGTCTTCATCACCGAGCCGCTGATGTTGAACACCAGGTTCTCCACCGGCTCGAGGATGAACTCGCCTTCCACCCCGTAGATATCGGCATCGACATTGTCGTTGACCGAGGTGCGCGCGGTGATGCGGCTGAGCTGCAGCCCCTTGTACTTGTAATAGAAGGCGGTGATGTTGGCCTGCAGCGCGCCATTGAGGAAGGTGTTCTTCGAGCCGATTTCAAAAGCATCGATGAACTCGGGCTCGAAGGTTTCCGGCACGGCGAAGATCGGCTGCAATGGCGGGTTGATCCCGCCCGACTTGTAGCCGCGGGCATAGGAGGCATAGAGCAGATTGTCGGGCGTGACCTGCCAGTCGATCACCGCCCGGCCAGTGAGTTCGCTGAAGGAGACATCACGCTCCTGGAAGGGCTGCACCCCCGGGCGGCCCGGATCGGCATCGAAGCCAGCCGCAAAGGGCGAGTTGAAGACATTGCCGGTGGTGCCGAAGGGCACGAAGAAGCTCGCCAGGGTCGAGCGGGCGCGGACATACTTGTCATCGTGGTTGTAGCGCAGCCCCGCGGTCAGCTTCACCGTATCGGTAAGGTTGACATAGGCCTCGCCGAAGATGCCGTAGCTTTCCAGCTCATAGCGATCGGTGTTGTTGCGGAAGAAGGGGGTGCCCAGATAGCCGCCATTGGCCGCGCCCAGCACGCCGACCAGATAGTCGATGCCCCAGCTGTTCACGTAATAGCTGTTCTCGGGCAGCACGGCGTTGACGTAGATCGCGCCGAGCAGGAAGTTGAACTTGCTGTCCCACTGCGAGCTGATGATGGCCTCGAGGGTCTTGCCGCGCACCACCTGGTTGGAGCGGTCGAAATCCTGTGGCGTCGCCGAACACAGCCGCTCACCCCCATAGGCGCCAAGGCCCGTGGGGGTCGGCAGCGAGGTGCAGAACTGGTTGCCCGAAGAGACGGCGTTGACGACATTGTTGAGGCCCGGGATCGCCCCGGCGAGAAGCCGCGCCGTGGCCAGGGCATTGGCCGCCACCGCCGGGTTGAACACCGAGAGGTTGTAATCGACCTGGCTGTCCACCGCGTTGCGCTGATACATCCCGGTGACCTGCAGGTTGATCCCGCCGAAATCATGCTGGACGCGCAGCATGTATTGTTCTTCCTCGGCAAAATAGGTGGGAGTGAAATCGGTGCGCACCTGCCGCACATTGGCGGGATTGGTGTTGCCGGGGAAATTGTAGGCATCGGTGCCATAAAGGCTGCCCAGGCCCAGCGCACCGAAGGCGGCGCCGCCTTGGGTGATCAGGAACTCGCGGCTCGCCAGCGTGCCGACGAAGGTCGAATTGGCGTTGATGAAGCCGAAGTCGCGGCGTGCCGGCAGACAGCCGAGAATGCCGGTCGGATCGGTCTGGCACAGCTGCTTCTGGATGCGGCTGCGATCATCCTTCTCGCGGAAGTAATAGGCCATCAGGTCGATGGTGGTGTCTGCGGTCGGCTCCCAGCGCAGGCTGCCGCGCACGGCATAAAGATCGCGCCCATCGATCCGGGTGTTGTTGAAGACGTTCTCGGTAAAGCCATCGCGGCGCAGATAGGTGCCGGCCACGCGCAGCGCGAGATTGTCGGCGAGCGGCAGGTTGAACATGCCCTTGAGGCGCAGCGAATCGAAATTGCCATATTCGATTTCGCCCGCGGCCCGGATGGCGTCGGAGCGCGGCTTGGCCGCCACGAAGTTGACCACGCCGCCGGTGGCATTGCGCCCGAACAGCGTGCCCTGCGGCCCGCGCAGCACTTCGACCCGTTCGAGATCGAAGAACTCGGATTCGAACAGGCGGGTGGCGAACAGCGGCATGCCTTCGGCATGGATCGCGGTGGCCGAATCGCAGGTCACGCCCACGCACAGATCGCCGACCCCGCGCACGGTAAAGCTGGCGCCGGTGAAATTGGTTTTGGTGAAGGTGATGTTCGGCAGGGTGAGCTGGATGTCGAGCGGGTTGTTGATCTGCTGGCGCTGCAAGGCTGTGGCATCAAAGGCGGTCACCGCGATCGGCACGTCCTGAAGGTTCTGCGCCTGTCGCTGCGCGGTGACGATGATTTCCCTGACGCCGCGCTCCTCGGTCGAATCCTGGCTGGTTGCATCCTGGGCTTGTGCCGATGTGGCGATGAGGCCGATCACCGATACGCTGGCCACAAAACCGCTGCGAATAGCAGACGCAATGCGCATTTCTTGTCCCTCCCCTGGCGGTTGACCGCTTGTGCTGGCCCTTGTCTGTCGGACCTTTGCAGCGGACATGACGCCTCTTGCGCCTACAAGTGGGCAACTAACAATTTTGTGAGGTTGGGGGGCGATCTGCCTGCGGCGCCCCTGCGCCAGGGGCCGCCAGCTCGGTTCGGCAGCGCCCTTGGCCGGTCATTCGCTTGCGTTCACCAAATGTTTCACGTGAAACATTGCTGCCCGCGCGCTCCGAACGGGGCGCGCGGGCAGGACGGGCGGGCGGCGGTGACCGGCAAGGCCAGCGCCGCCGGGGCTGGCGCGGGCCTCAGGCGGCCGCGGCAAGCGCGGCGGTCTCGGCAAAGGCCAGCCCGGGCAGGTAGCGCGCCGCCACCTTGCCGCCCTCGAGCACGAAGAGGTGGAGCCAGCCATTGTCGAACAGCGCGCGCACGGTGGGGTGCTTCTCGAGCACCTTGAGGATCTCCTCGCGCGGGGCCTCGATCATCACATTGAGGCGCAGCGGCTCGTGCACCAGGCGCTCGCCATCATGCACCGCCTGCCACGGCAGCCCGGCGCGCAGGCGTCCGCCATTGCCCTCGATCACCCCGATCCCGCCGACGACATTGTGGAGCAGCTTGTTGCCCCCGCCGAACATCTCGGGCGCGACCGATGAGCCGTAATATTGAAGCGAGATCCAGCTGGCCACCACCACCGGGGCGGTGATGATGAGTTCGAGCGTGGCGAAGTCCTTGTCCGCCTGCCAGTCATAGGAGTGGAGGAAGGCGCGCCCGCCCAGATCGCGCCCCGCGGTGGCGCGGCGCGGCGCAGCGATGAAGGCGGCGCAGCCGGCGAGGCCCCATTCGGGCCGGATCTCGGCCCAGTTGCGCGCCCGCGCGGCGATGGTCTCGCCCCGCGCCCCGGGCAGGCGCTGGGCGCGCTCGGCCCGGGCGATGCGCCCGGCCTCGTCGAGCAGCCTTTGCACCCGGCCGAGCATGGCGCGGCGATCTGCGGGCAGATCCTCGGCATAGAGCGTGATCCGGTCGGTGGTGGTGTCGTGCAGCCCGGCGACGAACAGCGTGTCCTCGGGCAGGGCGATGCCCCGCTCGGCCAGGCCGGCGCGGGTTTCGGGATCGTTGAGCAGGATCGCCAGCAGCCGGGCCGAAACCTCGCCGGTGTAGCCGCCGCAGGCGCCGCAGTGATAGGCGCTCTCGTGCGGGTTGTTGGTGACATTGCCGCCGTGGCCGAGCAGCAGCACCACCTCGCCGTGGCCCTTGGTGAGGCTCATGGCGCCCAGCACCGCGGCGGCGGTATCGGCCTTGGCCGCGGGGCTGAGGCCCCCGATCACCTGCGGCGCCGGCTCGGGCCTGGGGGCCGGGACGAGGCCCAGCGCCGCCTTGATCAGCTTGACCGCATAGAGCGGGCCCATCGCCTCGACAAAGGCAAAGGAGGAGACCGCCGCCTGGCGGAAGCGGCCCCAGGCGCGGGTGGTGCGGGCGGCGATGCGGCTGGCCTGGTCTTGCGCCGGATCGCCGGCGCTGCTGGTCTCGAGCGCGGGGGTGAGCAGCACCGGCAGATGGGCCTCGCGGATGTCCGAGCCATGGGCGTGATGCGCGAGCGGCAGGCCGAAGAAGCCGGCAAAGCCGATCGTCTCGATCCCGGGATCGAGGCTCTCGAGCGCGCGGCGGAAGACTTCCGAGCGCACGTCGATGCAGAAGGCGGCCTGGAGGAAGGGCCGCGCCCCGGCCGGATCGGCCGCGCCCTCGAGCGCGGCGGCGAGGCGGCGCTGGTGGCCGCGGTCGGCTGCGTCCTGGAGGATGGCGAGGGCCACGTCCTCGGCGCTGGGGGTGACGGGGGCAGCGTGCGCAGCCAGCGTCGCAGCCCACTTGTCGGCGACCTCGGGGAACCGGACCAGCAGCGCCTCGTCCCAGACGAGGCGGATCGCGAGCAGATCGAGCAGGGTGCGATCGGTGCCGCCTTCCAGCTCTGCCTGCCACAGCAGCCAGCGGGCGTGCTGGGCCCAGCCGCCCAGGCTCATCAGCAGGCGGTGGAAGGCGGTGGGGGCGGCGGCATCGCCGATCCCGAGCGTCTCGGCGGCCGAGAGGATCGCGCGCTCGGTGGTGTCCGGCGCGCAGGCGACATGGGCGCAAAAACCCGTCATCCCGGCAATCTCCGGGGTGAGATCGTGCATCGCCCAGGCGCGCCAGGCGGCGAAGGCCTCGGCCCCCGGGGCGGGCGACCACAGCGCCTGGCCACGGTCGAAATGGCCCGCCGCCCACAGGCCGAAGCAGCGGTCGATCAGCGCCGGCCAGTCGATCCCGCTCGCCTCGGCGGCCAGATCGGCCACCGTGGGCAGTGCCGCGGGCGGCGGCGCGGAGCCGATGCGCGCGGCGATGTGTCGCAGCATCGCGGTATCGGCGGGCTTCAACGGCGAGGAGCAGGCGGCAAGCGCTTCGGCAAGATCGGTCTCGCTGATCGCGCCCGAGGCGATCGCCTCGCAGTAATCCGTGCCCGAGCGGGTGAGGCGGATCCCCGCCACCCGGGCAAGGCGCGCCGCGGCGGTGGCGAGATCCTCGTGGGTCTGGCCGAGGAAGGGGTTGACCGCCACGGTGGCATCGAGCGGAAAGGCCGGGGGAATGGCGCGCACCGCGCTCTCGGCAGCATCGAGCAGGGCAGAGAAGCGGGCCGGGGCAACGATGGCGGCTTGGTTCAACAGCATGGCAGACTCCTGATACAGGAAGGGGTGGTCAGAGCGCGCGGGTGGTGCGAAGGCCGCCGATCGCGCGGTCGAGCAGGGCATTCATGTAGAGGCCGTTGGCAAGGTGCACCCTGAGGCCCGCGCTCGCCGGATGGTGCGCCCACTGCGGGAACAGCGCCTGGGCGAAGGCGACGAGGCCAAAGCTCGCCACTGCCACCACCAGCAGCGCCCATTCGAGCGCATCCGGGGTGGGGGCAGGGGGCAGCAGCGGGCCCCACAGCGCCTGCGCGATCGCCTGGAAGCTGAAGTAGCCGATCGCGGCAGCGAGCGCGGCGGCGGCGGTGCGCTTGGTCAGCGCGACCGGCGCGCGGTCAGCCAACCCTTGCGCGACGAGGTAGGCGACCCCGAAGATCAGGATCGCGCCGAGCGCCAGCGCCTGCGGCGACTTGGGGCCGAACGCGGCGGCAAAGCTGGCGGCAATCGCGGCAAAGATCGCCAGAGCGAGGGCAAAGCTCTTGAGCACCGCGGCAACGCTCGGCACCGCCACCGGCCCGGGCCGGCGGATGCGCGCAACTTCGGCCACGGCATTGCCCGAGGAGAGGAAGGCGTGCGCCTTGTAGAGCGAGTGGGCGATGATGTGCAGCAGCGCCAGGCTCCACAGTCCCAGCCCGCATTGCAGCAGCATGAAGCCCATCTGCGAGACGGTGGACCAGGCGAGCGCGGTCTTGATCGCGCTCTGGGTGAGCATCACTGCCGCGCCGAACAGCGCGGTAAAGCCGCCGATCATCACCAGCGCGGCCATGGCCCCGGCGCTCTCCTGCACCAGGCCCGCCGCGCTGATCAGCAGCACCCCGCCCGAATTGATGATCCCGGCATGGAGCAGGGCCGAGACCGGGGTGGGGGCCTCCATCACCTCGGTGAGCCAGCCGTGCAGCGGGAAGGCCGCGGTCTTGAGCGCGGCGGCAGCAATGATCGCGGCCACGCCAAGCGCTCCGGCAAGGCCCAGCCCAGCCGCTTGGGCGGCAGCAGGAAGGGCAGCAAGATCAAGCGTGCCGAAGCGGGCGAGCAGCAGGCCGGCGGCGATGACCAGCATCGCATCGCCCGCGTGCCAGACGAGCGCGAACTTGGTCGCCGCGCGCTGGGCCTCGGGCCGCTCGGGATAGAACAGCAGCAGCTGGCGCAGCGCCACGCCCACCGCGATCGCGGCGAGGATCAGCGTCGGCAGCGTGCCCGCCTGAACGAACACCAGCACCGCGGCAAGCGTGGTGAGCATCAGCGCGTGGAACAGCCCCTCGCGCGCCTCGCCATCGAGATAGGTGCGGCTGTAGCGCAGCACGATCCAGCCGATGAAGCCGACCAGCGCGGCGATGCTGGTGCTCACCAGATCGGCGCGCAGGCCAAGGGCAAGGGCGCCTTGCCCAACCCCGATGCCGGTCGCAGCGCCCATCGCCGCCTGCACCAGTCCGGCAAGCGCGAGGGCGAAGGCGGCCAGCGCCGCGCCCTCGGACAGGCGTGGCACGATCCCGGGACGGCGACCGGGGCGCAGGCGCGCCAGCAATGCGGCGGGGAGCAGCGCCAGCGGCGCAAGGAAGCTCAGGGCGAGCATGTCAGGCAGCATGTCGGGCATGGGTGGCAGGCCTCCGGCAAAAGCAGGGTTGCGAACACCATGCCGCATAGAGGCTGGACAGAATTAAAGAAAATACATATTTTATTGCGAAACATTCTATCAGACAGAATATTTGCCGCTCCCGACCATGGCCAGCATCAATCTCCACCACCTGCGCCTGTTCCGCGCGGTTGCGCGCGAGGGCACGCTCACCGCCGCGGCGCGCGCGCTCAACATCTCGCAAAGCGCCATCTCCACCCAGATCAAGGCGCTCGAGGCCGATCTCGGGCACGATCTGTTCGAGCGGCGCGGGCGCAACCTCGTGCTGACCGAGGCCGGGCGGATCGCGCTCGACTATGCCGAGCAGATCTTCCGCGCCGCCGATCAGCTTGCCGCCACCTTCCGCGCCGTGGGCGAGCAGCGCAAGGTGCTGCGCATCGGCGCGCAGGCGACGCTCTCGCGCAACTTCCAGCTGCAGTTCCTCAGCCCCCTGATCGGGCGCGATGATGTCGAAGTGGTGCTGCGCTCGGGCACGCAAGCCGCGCTGCTGCGCGCGCTCGAGGCGATGCGCATCGATGTGCTGCTCACCAACCAGATGCCGGCGCGCGATGGGATGAGCCCCTATCTCGTCCACCGGCTCGCCGAACAGCCGGTGAGCCTGGTGGGGGCGCGCGCGCGGCGGGCACTGGCAGACGAGGGCCTGGCGCATCTGCTCGCCCATGCGCCGCTGATCCTGCCCACGCCCGAGACCGCGCTGCGCGCCGGCTTTGATGCCTTGCTCGAGCGCATGGGGATCGTCCCGCGCATCGCCGCCGAGGCCGATGACATGGCGATGCTGCGCCTGCTCGCGCGCGCCGATGCCGGGGTGGCGGTGATCCCGCCGATCGTGGTGCGCGACGAACTGGACGCCGGGTTGCTCTGTGAACTCGCGCAGCTGCCCGAGATCGCCGAGCCTTTCTTTGCCGTCACCATCACCCGCACCTTTGCCAACCCGCTGCTCAAGGAAGTGCTCGGCGCCGCCGCGCCCGAGGCCTGATCACCAGCCGCGGCGGGTGAGCAGCGGCACCATGAAGCGGTTGAGCCCGGCGGCGAGAACGGCCAGCGCCGCCCGCCGGATGGGCGAAAGGTGGCGGGCATCGATGGCCATGTATTCGATCACCCCGCGCGCGCCGCGGTTGCGCTTGAATTGCCCGGCCCCGGCCGAGCCGTGGAAGCGCAGGGCGCGCTCCAGCGCCAGTTCCATCGCCGCATGGCTGGCGATGCGATAGAGCGCCTCGCGCTGCGGGCGGACGGTGTCATAGCCCATCAGCGGCACGGTGCCGATATCCCCGGCGCAGCGCAGCGCGGCGAAGGCCATGATCTTGCCGGCGCCATCGCGCAGCAGGTTGTAGTGGAGCAGGCCAGATTCGGCGCTGGCGGTGATGAAGGCCGGGGTGAAGCAGGGGTTGATCGGCGAATAGCGCGCCAGATAAAGCTGGCGGTAAAGCTCGGCGATGCGCGCGGCATCTTCGCCTGCGATCTGCGCGGGCCGCTCGAGCGTAAGGCCCGAGCGGCGCAGCGCCCGGGCATCGGCCCTGGTGTGGCTGCGCGAAAGCCAGTCGCGCGCGAGATCGTCGATCACCCACACCTGGCGCGCGGGCAGCAGCACCCAGCCATCTTCGCGCACCGCCGCCAGCAGCGCCGGGCAGCTCCAGCAATCGAGCGAGCGGATGATGAGGGCATGATCGGGATAGCGCGCCGCCAGCCCCGCGCGCATCGCCGCAAGGCCGCTGCCGTCCCAATTGCCGTGGAGGTTGGTCGAAAGCAGCCAGTTGTCGAGATGCACCGCGCGGTTGAGCGCGGCAAGGCGGATCAGCCCCGCCACCAGCGCGAGCACCGCCTCGGCCGCCGGGCGCAGGTGCTTGAAGCCGAGCAGCGCGATCTCGTCGCGCGGATAGAGCACATAGGTGCTGTGCGGGCTCGAGACATAGGAAAGCCCGCGCCGGCCATCATCCACCGTCACCGGCAATTCGCGGCCCTGGTGGCGCAGCAGCAGCACCTCGCAGGCGGCATTGGCGATCAGCGCTCCCGTTCCCGCGGCGCGAAAGGCGGCGACATGGCGCGCGGCAAGGCTTGCGGGCGCGCCGTGGGCAGCCGGATCGCTGACGAGCTCGATGGGCAAGGCTTGGGCAAGCTCCTTGGGCGCTCTAAGCCCGCGGCGCGGGGCGGGCAGGGGCACCTGCTGGCCCGGCAAGGTTACGCGGATTTGACAGAGCGTTGCTGCCCCCTCGGGCAGGGCGGCCGGGCAGGCGCGCCCGGCGGCTGCTTGCACCCCGCTGGCGCGGGCAGTAAGGGCGCGCCCGCAGGAAACCACAAGAGCAGCCCATGCAGGAATCGCACCCCGCCGCCGCCGCCCAGCTCACCGGGCGCCCGGTGATCGCCGCCACCGGCCTTTACACCCCGCCCGAGAGCATCACCAACGAAGAGCTGGTCGCAAGCTTCAACGCCTATGTCGATCGCTACAACGCCGCCCATGCCGAAGAAATCGCCGCGGGCGCGCTGGCGCCGCTCGCCCATTCCTCGGCCGAGTTCATCGAGAAGGCGAGCGGGATCAAGGCACGGCACGTGCTCAGCAAGGCGCCGATCCTTGACCCCGAGATCATGTGCCCGCGCCTGCCCGAGCGGGGCAATGACGAATTGTCGGTGATGGCCGAGATCGGGCTGGCCGCCGCGCGCGACGCGCTGGCGCGCGCCGGGCGCCGCGCGGAGGATGTCGATGCGGTGCTGTGCGCGGCCTCGAACATGCAGCGCCCCTATCCGGCGATGGCGATCGAGATCCAGGCGGCGCTGGGGATCGAGGGCTTCGGCTTCGACATGAACGTGGCCTGTTCCTCGGCCACCTTCGGCATCCAGACCGCGGCGGACTATATCCGCGCCGGCCATGCGCAGAGCGTGCTGGTGGTCAGCCCCGAGATCACCTCGGGCCACCTCAATTGGCGCGACCGCGACAGCCATTTCATCTTCGGCGATGTTGCCACCGCGGTGCTGGTGGAGGATGCGGGAATCGCCCCGGCGCGGCATTGGGAAATCCTCGGCACGCGGCTCAAGACCGTCTTTTCCAACAATATCCGCAACAATTTCGGCTTCCTCAACCGCGCCCATCCCGAAACCGCCGCTGCGCCCGACAAGCTGTTCGTGCAGGAGGGGCGCAAGGTGTTCAAGGAAGTGGTGCCGATGGTGGCGCAGATGATCCTCGATGAGGCGAGCCGCCTCGGGATCGCGCCCGCAAGCCTCAGGCGGCTGTGGCTGCACCAGGCCAATGCCGGGATGAACCGGCTGATCGCGCACAAGGTGCTGGGCCACGAGGCGAGCGCGGATGAAAGCCCGACCGTGCTCGACACCTATGGCAACACCTCGAGCGCGGGTTCGATCATCGCCTTTCACCTCAACAGCGATGATCTGGCGGCGGGCGATGTCGGCCTCATCTGCTCCTTCGGGGCGGGCTATTCGGCCGGCACGGTGTTCGTGCGCAAGGTTCATTGAGGCGCTGGCTTGCAGGGGCGCGGCGCCGCCCCTAGAAGCTGAGGCACGATGGCAGGCGAAATCCTCGATAACAAAGGTCGTGGCGAGGCGAGCTGGACCTGGCCGAGCATTCACCCCGAAGGGCGCAAGTTCGGGCTGATTGCGCTGGGCATCAGCCTGTTCGTGTTGCTTGCGCTCGATTGGGAAATCATCGGCTGGCCCATGGTGCTGCTCAGCCTTGGCGTCTTTGCCTTCTTCCGCGACCCCGAGCGCGTGGTGCCGCAGGGCGAGCACAGCATCGTCGCCCCCGCCGATGGGCTGGTGACGCTGATCACCGAGGTCGAACCCCCGCTCGAGCTGCAGATCGACGATGGCACCGGGATCAAGGGCCTTCCCGCGGGCCCGGTGACGCGGGTGTCGATCTTCATGAGCGTGTTCGATGTCCACATCAACCGCACGCCCATAGGCGGGACGGTGCGGCGCGTGGTCTATATCCCCGGCAAGTTCATGAACGCCGATCTCGACAAGGCGAGCGAGGAGAACGAGCGCCAGCACATCCTGATCGAGCGCGCCGACGGGCTGAAGCTCGGCTTCACCCAGATTGCGGGGCTGGTGGCGCGGCGGATCGTGCCTTTCGTCAAGCCCGGCGACATCGTGGCCAAGGGCCAGCGCGTCGGGCTGATCCGCTTCGGCAGCCGGGTCGATGTCTATCTGCCCGCCGGCACCGATCCCAAGGTGCTGATCGGCCAGCGGGTGGTGGCGGGCGAGACCGTGCTCGCCGAGATCGGCGCGCGCGGGCTGATCGAGGGGATCGCGCAGTGAGCCGCGCGGCGCGCGCGGCGCGATGAGCCGGCCCGCGCGCAAGCGGGGCGCGCGCCGGCTTGCCGCGGCGCGCTTCCTGCCCGCCCGGCTCGGGCCCAAGGCCGCCGAGGACGAGGATCAGAGCGCCAGCCTCGCCAGCGCCGCCGCAGGCGGGCTTACCCTGCGGGCGATGCTCCCCAACGCGATCACCGCCGCGGCGCTGTGTGCGGGGCTCACCGGCATCCGCTTCGCCATCGATGCGCAGTGGACCCATGCGATCGCGCTGGTGGTGCTTGCCGGGGTGCTCGACGGGATCGACGGGCGCATCGCCCGGCTGCTCAACGCCCAGTCCCGCTTCGGCGCCGAACTCGACAGCCTGGCCGATTCGATCTCCTTCGGGGTCGCCCCGGCGCTGATCCTGTTCCTGTGGTCGCTGCACGAATGGCCGCGCTTCGGCTGGTTTGCCGCGCTCGCCTTTGCGATCTGCTGCGCGCTGCGCCTGGCGCGCTTCAACGCCCGGATCGACATGGACGACCAGCCGCACAAGTCCGCCGGCTTTCTCACCGGGGTGCCCGCGCCGGTGGGCGCGGGGCTGGCCTTCACCCCCTTCTACCTGTGGCACGGCACCGGCGCCGACATCTTCCGCGCGCCCGAGCTGATGGCCCTGTGGCTGACACTGATCGCGACCCTGATGATCTCCAACATGGCCACGCTGAGCTGGGCCTCGCTGCGCCCGCGCCGCTCGATCCGGCTCGCGCTCATCGCGCTCATCGCCATGGCCTTTGCCGCGCTGGTGATCGAGCCATGGTGGACGCTCGCGGCGATCAGCCTCACCTATCTGGCGCTGATGCCCTATGGGCTGGTGAAATATGGGCGGATCAAGCGGCGGCGCAGGCAAGAGGCCGCGGCAGCGGCTGCGCAACCGCCCCCGCCGCCTGCCGCCGCGCCGGGCGGCTAGCCGCGCGCACACCGGCCGCTGCTTGCCGCCGCAGCCTTGCGCCCTGAGGGCTGACACCGCTGCCCGCACCCTGCGCCAGCGCCGCGAGCTGCGCCGTCAGCCGGGCATGGGCCGCCTGCGCCTTGAACGCGCAATCAGCCAGCACCGCCACGGCCAACAGCCCGGCAAGTGCAAACAGGAGCGTGGCGGCAAGGCTGGCAAGAAGCGCGGTCATCGGCGGGCCTTTCGCAAGAGTTCGTTCTTTGTTCCTGTGCTTTGTTCCCTACATGTTCCGCGCTGTCAAGCGCCATTTGTGACCGGGGCACGAAAAATCTGGGTCGGCCAGCCAAACGGGGCTGGATTTTTGCCATGGCCGCGGCTAAGCGCGCGGCGCCTTGCGGCGGGCATGGGGCCCGTCACCAGGGCAAATTCGCATGGAAGGCGCACATGCCGGTGCCGCTTGGCGAGAGGCTCGCCCGCGCGGTCATCTGCCTTCCAGAGGCACAACCGGAAAGGATGAAGACCATGGCGGCACCTGTCGTCACGATGCAAGCATTGATCGAGGCCGGCGCGCATTTCGGCCACCAGACCCACCGCTGGAACCCCCGCATGAAGCCCTATATCTTCGGGGCGCGCAACGGGGTGCACATCATCGACCTGTCGCAGACCGTGCCGCTGTTCGCGCGTGCGCTCGATTTCGTCGAGCAGACCGTGCGCGCCGGCGGCAAGGTGCTGTTCGTCGGCACCAAGCGCCAGGCCCAGGAGCCGATCGCCGAGGCTGCGCGCATGAGTGGCCAGCACTTCGTCAATCACCGCTGGCTGGGCGGGATGCTCACCAACTGGAAGACCATCAGCGGCTCGATCCGCCGGCTCAAGGCGCTCGAGGAAACCCTTGCCGGTGACACCAGCGGCCTGACCAAGAAGGAAGTGCTCAACCTCACCCGCGAGCGCGACAAGCTCGAGCTGTCGCTCGGCGGCATCCGCGACATGGGCGGGCTGCCGGATGTGATGTTCGTGATCGATGCCAACAAGGAAGACCTGGCGATCAAGGAAGCCAATGTGCTGGGCATTCCGGTGATCGCGATCCTTGATACCAATGTCGATCCTTCGGGCATTGCCTTCCCGGTGCCGGGCAACGACGATGCCAGCCGCGCGGTGCGGCTCTATTGCGAGGCGGTTGCCCAGGCGGCGCTGGCGGGCAAGGGCAAGCTTGCCGCCGATGTGGCCGAGGACATGGGCGCGCTCGCCGAGCCTCCGGCCGAGAGCGAGGTGATCGTGGCCGAGCCGAGCGCCGAGGAAGCCGGGGCCTGATCTTCTGCCGCGGGCGCCTGTCGCCAGGCGTCAAGCGCCCGTCACATTCCCCCTCTAGCGCCCGGCATGGCCCCACAGGCGGGCAGGGCCGGGCGGGCGCAACCCATAGCTACAAGGAAATTCTCATGGCCGATTTTTCCGTCGCTGACGTGAAGAAGCTGCGCGAGCGCACCGGCGCTGGCATGATGGACGCCAAGAAGGCGCTGGCCGAAGCCAATGGCGATATCGAGGCGGCGATCGACGCGCTGCGCGCCAAGGGCCTGGCCACGGCGCAGAAGAAGTCGAGCCGCACCGCGGCCGAGGGCCTCGTCGGCGTGCTCGTCGAGGGCACCCGGGGCGTTGCGGTCGAGGTCAATTCGGAAACCGATTTCGTCGCCAAGAACGACAAGTTCCAGGATTTCGTGCGCAAGGTGACGGCGGTGGCGCTGGCGCTGGGCAGCGATGATGTCGAGGCGCTCAAGGCCGCGGCCTATCCCGATGGCGGCACCGTGGGCGAGAAGCTCACCGAGAATGTCGCCACCATCGGCGAGAACCAGCAGATCCGCCGGATCAAGTCGGTCAGCGTCACCCAGGGCGCGATCGTGCCCTATATCCACAATGCCGCGGGCGAAGGGCTGGGCAAGATCGGCGTGCTGGTGGCGCTCGAAAGCGATGCCGATGCCGAAACGCTCAGCGCGCTCGGCAAGGACATTGCCCAGCACGCCGCGGCGATGTTCCCCCAGGCGCTCGATGCCGACAGCCTCGATCCCGCCGTGATCGAGCGCGAGCGCAAGATCGCCGCGGAAAAGGCTGCCGAAAGCGGCAAGCCCGCCGAGGTCCAGGCCAAGATGGTCGAGGGCGCGGTCAAGAAGTTCGCCAAGGAGAACGCGCTTCTGAGCCAGGTCTTCGTCAAGGACGGCAAGGCGACCGTCGAGGAGCACATCGCCCGCATCGCCAAGGAAGCGGGCAAGACCATCAAGCTCGTCGATTACGTGCGCTTCCAGCTCGGCGAGGGGATCGAGAAGGAACAGGTCGACTTCGCCGCCGAAGTGGCCGCCGCCGTCAAGGGCTGATCCCCCCGGCGCCAGGCATTGCGGCCGTCGCAGCGCCCATGCTGCGGCGGCCGTTTGCGTGGGGCCGCCGCCCGCGCCTTGCAGCTTACCCTTTGCGCCGCGCCCGTTTGCCCGTTAAGTGCGCCGCACCCGAGATTCCAGCCCGGAGCCCATCGCCCCCATGTCTCTTCCCCCGCTCAAGCGCGTGCTCCTGAAGCTTTCGGGCGAGGTGCTGATGGGCAATCAGCAGTTCGGGATCGATCCCGAATTCGTCGCCGAGCTGGCCAAGGAGGTGAAGGCGGCCAAGGAGACCGGGCTTGAGATCTGCCTCGTGATCGGGGGCGGCAACATCTTCCGCGGCATGGCCGGCGCGGCCAAGGGGATGGACCGCGCCCAGGCCGATTACATGGGGATGCTGGCAACCGTGATGAACGCGCTCGCGATGCAGAACGCGCTCGAGCAGCTGGGGGTTGAAACCCGGGTGCAGAGCGCGATCCAGATGGATCAGGTGTGCGAGCCGGTGATCCGCCGCCGGGCCGAGCGCCACCTCGAAAAGGGCCGGGTGGTGATCTTTGCCGCGGGCGTGGGCGCGCCCTATTTCACCACCGACAGCGGCGCGGCGCTGCGGGCTGCGGAAATGAAGTGCGACGCGCTCCTCAAGGGCACCAGCGTTGACGGGGTCTATGACAGCGATCCCAAGCTCAATCCCAAGGCAATCCGTTTCGATACCGTCGCTTACGACCGGGTGCTCGCCGACAATCTCAAGGTGATGGACGCCTCGGCCGTGGCGCTGTGCCGCGACAACAAGATCCCCATCGTGGTCTTCTCGATCCGCGAGAAGGGCAACCTTGCCCGCGTGCTTGCCGGCAAGGGCGTGCAGACCATCGTGCAAGACAGCTGATAGAGCGAAGGAACCCCAGCCATGCCGCAATATGACAAGGCCGATGTCGAACGCCGGATGAAGGGCGCGGTGGAAGCGCTCAAGAGCGATCTGCAGGGCCTGCGCACCGGCCGCGCCAACACCAGCCTGCTCGATCCGGTGGTGGTCGAGGTCTATGGCGCGATGATGCCCTTGAACCAGGTCGCCACGGTTTCGGCGCCCGAGCCGCGGATGCTCTCGGTGCAGGTGTGGGACCGCGCCAACATGACCGCGGTGGAAAAGGGCATCGCCCATGCCAATCTCGGCCTCAACCCGATCATCGACGGGCAGACGCTGCGCCTGCCGATCCCCGATCTCACCCAGGAGCGCCGCAAGGAGCTGGCCAAGCTCGCCGGCCAATATGCCGAGAAGGCCAAGATCGCGATCCGCAACGTGCGCCGCGACGCGATGGAGAGCCTCAAGGCCGACGAGAAGAAGAAGGAAATCTCCGAGGACGAGCGCAAGCGCCGCGAGGACGAGGTGCAAAAGCTCACCGACCAATATGTGAAGGAAGCCGACGAGGCCGCCGCCAAGAAGGAGCAGGAAATCCTGAGCCAGTAAGCGGGCCGCAGCCGGTGAAGGGGGACAGCTTGCAGCAATCGCGCGCCCGCCATGTCGCCATCATCATGGATGGCAATGGCCGCTGGGCCAAGCAGCGGGGCCTGCCGCGCGCGGTCGGCCATCAGCGCGGGGTCGAGGCGGTGCGGCGGCTGGTGCGCAGCCTTGAGCCGACCGGGCTTGAATGCCTCACCCTCTATGCCTTCTCCTCGGAAAACTGGAAGCGACCCGACGAGGAAGTGGATGACCTGATGAACCTGATGCGCCGGTTCATCAAATCCGACCTCGAGGAATTCGTCGCCAACAAGGTCAAGCTCAAGATCATCGGCGATTGGCGCGCGCTCGCGCCCGACATCGTCGCCATGCTCGAGGACGCGCTGGCCCGCACCGCCGAGGGTACGCGCACCCTTGCGGTGGCGCTCAATTATGGCGCCCAGCACGAGATCGCCCGGGCCGCGGCCAAGGCGGCGGCCGAGGGGGACGTGACGATCGAGACCATCGCTGCCCATCTCGACACCGCCGATCTGCCCCCGCTCGACCTGCTCATCCGCACCAGCGGGGAGATCCGCCTGTCCAATTTCCTGCTGTGGCAGGCGGCCTATGCCGAGATGCTGTTTGTCGAGACGCTCTGGCCCGATTTCGAGCCAGCCCACCTCACCCGGGCGCTCGATGATTTTGCCCGCAGGGAGCGGCGCTATGGCGGACGATAGCACCCGGCTGCGCGATCCGAGGGCAGGGGTGTCCGATCTGCCGGTGCGCCTCGCCAGCGCCATCGTGATGCTGGTGGTGGCAGGCGGGGCGCTGTGGCTGGGCGGCTGGGTGTGGACGCTGCTGGTGGGCGCGCTCGCGCTCGGGCTGCTGTGGGAGTGGAACCGGCTGGTGAGCCGCTTTGGCCTCTCGCTGGTGGGCGAGACGCTGTGGTTCTTTGCCGGGGTGATCTATATCGGCGGGGCGGCGCTGGCCATGCTGGTGGTGCGCAACGGGCGCCAGGTGCTCCCGCTCGATCCCTCTGCTTCGGGCTATGGCCCGCTCGAGGTGCTCGTCGCCTTCATCCTTCCGATCGTGGCGGTCGATGTCGGCGCCTATTTTGCCGGACGCGCGATCGGCGGGCCGAAGATCGCGCCCAGGATCAGCCCGGCCAAGACCTGGGCGGGCCTCGGGGGCGGCGCCGCGCTCGCCGCGCTCGTTGGCGTGGGCGTCGAGATCAGCGATTTCGGCCCCGCGGCGGTGCCGGGCACCACCGCCGGGGCGCTTGGCATGGCGGTGCTCGGCGGGGTGCTGATCGCGCTCATCGCCCAGGCCGGGGATTTCTTCGAAAGCTGGATGAAGCGCCGCGCGGGGGTGAAGGATTCGGGCCATCTCATTCCGGGACATGGCGGGCTGCTTGACCGGCTCGACGGCTTCATCGCGGTGTTCTTCGTGCTGTTTGTGATTGCCACGCTGCCCCTTTTGCTGGGATGATGGGGGGATGACGCGCACGCTCACCCTGCTTGGCGCGACCGGCTCGATCGGGGCATCGACGCTCGATCTGGTGCGGCGCAACCGCGCAGCCTGGCAGATCGAGGCGCTCACCGCCCATTGCAGCGCCGCGCAGCTTGCCGCGCTGGCGATCGAGTTCGATGCGCGGCTTGCGGTGGTGGGGGACGAGGCCTGCCTGCCCGAGCTGCGCGACGCGCTCGCCGGCACCGGGATCGCCGCGGCGGGCGGGCGCGCGGCGCTGATCGAGGCGGCGGCGCGGCCCGTCGACATGACGGTGGCGGCGATCGTCGGCTGTGCGGGCCTCGCGCCCGTCATGGCCGCGGTCGAGCGCGGCGGCACCATCGCGCTTGCCAACAAGGAGGCGCTGGTTTCGGCCGGCGAGGTGCTGATGGCGGCGGTGGCGCGCCACGGCGCCACGCTGCTGCCAACCGATTCGGAACACAACGCCATCTTCCAGTGCCTTGCCGCGGGCCGCATCGCCGATGTCGCGCGCATCACCCTCACCGCGAGCGGCGGGCCCCTGCGCACCTGGAGCGCCGAGCGGCTCCACACCGCCACTCCGGCCGAGGCGATTGCCCATCCCAACTGGTCGATGGGGGCCAAGATCAGCGTCGATTCGGCCACGATGATGAACAAGGGCCTCGAATATATCGAGGCCTATCACCTCTTTCCGGTGGGGCTCGACAAGCTCTCGATCGTCATCCACCCGCAAAGCGTGATCCATTCGATGGTCGAGTTTTGCGACCGTTCGACCCTCGCCCAGCTTGGCCCCTCGGACATGCGGGTGCCGATCGCCTCGTGCCTGGCCTGGCCCGAGCGGATGGAAACCCCGCTCGCCCCGCTTGATCTTGCCGCGATCGGCGAACTCACCTTCCACGCGCCCGATGAGGAACGCTTTCCCGCCACGCGCCTGGCACGCGAGGCGCTGGCCGCGGGCGGGGGCGCCCCGGCGATCCTCAATGCCGCCAACGAGGTGGCGGTGGCCGCCTTCCTTGCCGGTCACCTGCGGTTCACCCGCATTGCGGCAGTGGTGGAGGAAACCCTGCAGCGCAGCCCGCTGGGCGCTGCGCCCACCAGCCTCGAGGACGTGCTGGCGATCGATCAATCGGCGCGGCGTGAAGCGCGGCGCCTGCTGGAGAACCCCGCCCTTGTTGGATAGCCCCCCGTTCTGGATGTATGTCGTGGGCTTCCTGCTGCTGCTGGGCCCGCTGGTGACGGTGCACGAGCTGGGCCACCTGCTGGTGGGCCGGCTGTTCGGGGTCAAGGCCGAGGCCTTCTCGGTCGGCTTCGGGCGCGAGCTTTTCGGCGTTACCGACCGCCACGGCACCCGCTGGAAGCTCTCGGCCCTGCCGCTGGGGGGCTATGTCCAGTTCAAGGGCGACATGAACCCGGCGAGCGTGCCCGATCCTTCCGCCCCGGTGGAGGAAGGCGCCTTTCAGGCCGCGGCGCTGTGGAAGCGCGCGCTGATCGTCGCGGCCGGCCCGGTCACCAACCTCGTGGTGGCGGTGGCGATCTTTGCCGCCTTCTTTGCCATCCTCGGCAAGCCCACGCTGGTCGATCCCGAGGATTCGCGCACCATCGGCGCCTTCACCGAAAACAGCCCCGCCGCGGCCGCCGGGCTCAAGGTCGGCGATGTGGTGGTGGCGATCGACGGGCGGCCGGTGCGCGATTTCACCGATATCAAGACCAAGGTGGCGCTCCACCCGGGCAAGCGCATGGTCTTTACCGTCGCGCGCGATGGGGCGATGCGCGATGTTGTCGTGACCACGGCGCGGGTGGAGCGGCGCGACAATTTCGGCAATGTCAGCACCGAGGGCCTGATCGGGGTGGCGCCGGTGGGCGGGAAATTCGTGCTCGAGAAGGTCGGCCCGCTCGAGGCGATCGGGCTTGGGATCAGGCAGAGCTGGGATTTCACCTTGCTGATGGTCACCGGCATCCAGCAGATCATCAGCGGCGATCGCTCGGTCAAGGAACTGGGCGGGCCGATCAAGATCGCCAAATATTCGGGCGAGCAGATGAGCATGGGGCTGGCGGCCTTCGTCCACTTTGCCGCGCTCATCTCGCTTAATTTGGCATTCATCAACTTCTTGCCAATCCCCGCGCTCGATGGCGGGCACCTGATGTTCTATCTGGCCGAGGCGATCCGCCGCAAGCCGGTGGGGCCGCAGGCGACCGAATGGGCCTATCGCACCGGGATCGCGCTGGTGCTGATGCTGATGGCGGTGGTGACGGTGAATGACCTCTTTTCGCTCCCCTTGTTCGGCAGCTGAGCGCAGCGCGCGCGCGGCGCCGCGCTTTGCCGGGGAAAGCGCGCGTCCAGTCGCAGCCGTGCCGCCCGCGCGGCTTGATTGCGCTCGGCACATCGGGCACAGGCGAGGGCCGAGATGCTGGCGCCGCAGCGGGGCGGCACGGCGGGGGGGCAGGCATCCGGCTTGAGGGTCGGCAAGGCGTGTCCGTCGCAGGGGCGCGGGCAGCAAGGATGAAGACGGGATTTTAGCGGCATGAACGCATCGAGCGAGACGGTGATGGCGCCGGTCAATGGCAATCCGGCGCAGGGCGGCGCTGCGGCACCGGGGGGGGCGCGCCGCGCGCGCCTTGCCGCCTTGCTGTGCGGCGGTTCGCTGCTCGCCGGCCTGCCCGCGATGGCGCTGGCGCAGGAGCAGGCCCCGGCCCCGGCTCCCTCTCCGGCGCCGGCTCCCGCCCCGGCCGAGCGCGGCAATGTCATCCGCAGCATCAGCGTGGTCGGGGCCGAAAGGCTCGAGCCCACCACCATCCTGAGCTACATCCGCCTGCGTGTCGGGCAGGAATACACTGCGCTTGCCGCCGACGAGGCGATCAAGGATCTGGGCGCCACCGAGCTGTTCGCCAACACCAGCATCCGCAATGACAACGGCAATGTGGTGATCACCATCGTCGAAAACCCGGTGATCAACCGCATCGTGCTCGAGGGCAACCAGCGGCTCAAGAACGACAAGATCCTGCCCGAGATCAAGCTCGCGCCGCGCCAGATCTTCACCCGTTCCAAGGTGCGCGCCGACGTTGCCCGCATCATCGAGCTTTACAAGCGCCAGGGCCGCTTTGCCGCCAAGGTCGAGCCCAAGCTGGTGCAGCTGCCGCAGAACCGCGTCGATATCATCTTCGAGATCAGCGAGGGGCCCAAGTCCAAGGTCAGGCAGATCAACATCCTCGGCAACGAGAAGTTCTCCGATGGCGAGCTGCGCGGCGAGATGGTGACCAAGCAGGCCCGCCTCACCAGCTTCTTCAGCTCGAACACCAGCTACGATCCCGATCGGCTGGCGTTTGACCAGCAGAAGCTGCGCCAGTTCTATCTCACCAACGGCTATGCCGATTTCCGCGTGGTCTCGGCCGTGGCCGAGCTGACCCCGGATCAGCGCGACTTCATCATCACCTATGTGGTCGAGGAGGGTGAGCGTTACACCTTCGGCGAAGTCAAGGTCGACAGCCAGTTGCGCGACTTCGACAGCGACGTCATGAGCACCCAGCTGCCGATGAAGACCGGCGACTGGTACAACGCCAAGACCGTGGAGGACACGGTCGAGCAGCTCACCGAGCTTGCGGGGCGCTTCGGCTATGCCTTTGCCGATGTGCAGCCGCGCTTTCGCCGCGATGCCGACAAGCGGCAGATGAATGTCACCTTCCTGCTGCGCGAGGCGCCGCGGGTCTATGTCGAGCGGGTCGATGTCAACGGCAACACGCTCACCCAGGACAAGGTGATCCGCCGCGAGTTCCGCCTGGCCGAGGGCGATGCCTTCAACAGCCTGGCGGTGCAGCGCACCAATGCCCGCATCAATTCGCTGGCCTATTTCCAGGAGAATTTCGAGGTCAAGCAGGTCGAAGGCAGCGCGCCCGATCGCATCGTGCTCGAAGCCAATGTCGAGGAAAAGCCGACCGGCGAATTGCAGTTTTCCGCCGGGTTCTCCTCGATCGAGCAGTTCATCCTTGCCGGCTCGATCCGCCAGCGCAATTTCCGCGGGCGCGGGCAGACGGTAGGCCTTTCGGTCAACTATTCGCAGTTCTCGCGCTCGGCCCAGGTGAGCTTTTCCGAGCCCTATATCTTCGATCGCAACATCTCCGGCGGGATTGATATCTACCGCCGCGATTTCAACAGCTTCAACTTCACCAACCGCGATCGCAACACCACTTTCGAGCAGGCCACCACCGGCTTCTCGCTGCGCGTCGGGGTGCCGCTGACCGAATACATGGCGCTGATCGGCAGCTACACGCTCAACAATGATGACGTCTCGCTCGATGAGAACCAGTTCTTCTCCGATATCAATGGCGACGGGGTGCGCGAGTGCGATCCGCTGCTGGCCGGGCGCTTCCTGTGCGATGCGCTGGGCACGCGGCTGAGTTCGATCCTGGGCCTCAGCCTCAACTACAACTCGCTGAACTCGCGCATTCGGCCGACCCAAGGGCGCAGCATCACGCTGAGCACCGAATTTGCCGGGCTCGGGGGTGATGTGCGCTATGTGCGCTTGCGCGGACGCGCCCAGCAGTTCTGGCGGGTGGGCAATTCGGGCTTCATCTTCTCGCTTCTGGCTGAGGGCGGCACCATCATCCCGCTCCAGGATCGGCCGGGTGCGGGGGTTGATGATGTGTTCCTGACCGACCGGTTCTTCCTCGGCGAGCCGCAGTTCCGCGGCTTTGCCATCCGCGGGGTTGGCCCGCGGGTGCTCACCCAGGCCTATGTTGACGATCCTGAAGGCGGCCCGCCGATCCTCGTCACCGATCGCAACCAGACCCGCGATGATGCCATCGGCGGGCGCAACTACTATCTCGGCCGGGCGGAGCTCGAGATCCCGCTCGGCTCGGGCGCGCGCGAACTGGGCCTCAGGCCCTCGATCTGGACCGATATCGGGGCGCTGTGGGGGGTGGAGCAGCCGGTGCTGCAGGACAATCCCTTCGGCGTTCAGGAACGCGATGCCAACGGCAATCTCGTCTATTTCACCCAGCGGCTCGACGCCAATGGCCAGCCGGTGCTGATCAATGGCCAGCCGGTGTTTGACCGCACCACCAATCCGCTCGCGCCCAATGGCAGCCCCAATTCCCCGGCGATCCGCCCGGGCAGCCGGATCAAGGAGACCTTCCTCGGCGATTCGCCCAGTCCGCGCATCACCGCCGGGATCGGGGTCAACTGGAACTCGCCCTTCGGGCCGTTCCGCATCGACCTTGCCCAGACCATCCGCAAGGTGCCGGGCGATGACGAACGGCGCCTGACCTTCAACGTAGGAACCCAATTCTGATGAATATGCTCACCAAACTGATCGCCCCGGCTGGCCTTGCGCTTGCTGCCCTTGCTGCCGTGCCGGCCCAGGCGCAGGTCGAAGGCCGGCTTGCCACGGTCGATATTTCGCGCACGATCATTGGCACCAGCGCCTTCCAGACCGCTTACGAGCAGATCGCCCAGACCTACGCGCCCCAGGCCGAGCTGCGCCGCAACAAGGCGCAGGAGCGCCAGACCCTGCTCGCCACCTTCGACAAGAACGGCGACAAGCAGGTGGACGATGCCGAGCTGGAGGCCAAGCGCAAGACCCCGGATTTCACCAAGCTCCAGACGCTCGACCAGGAAATCCAGGCGATCGGCAACCAGATCGACGGCGCGCGGGTCTATGCGATCGAGCAGATCATCCTGCAATATGGCGCCGCGCTCGAGGAAGTGATCAAGGCCAAGCAGATCAAGCTGGTGGTCGATCCCGGCTCGCTGCTCTACGCTCCGCCCGAGGCCGACATCACCCAGGCGGTGACCGCGGCGCTCAACACCAAGGTGCCGAGCGTGGGGGTGGTGCCGCCGGCCGACTGGCGCCCGAGCCGCGAGGGCCTGCAGATCTTCCAGGAGATCCAGCAGCGCCTGATCGCCGCCCAGATCGCCCAGCAGCAGGCCGCCGCGGCGCAGCAGCAGCAGGGCAACCCTTCGGCGCCGGTCGGGCGCTGACAGGGGCGCGAGGGAGCGAGCGCCATGAGCGAGGCGGCAGGCCCGGCAGCGGGCACGGCGGATTATGACATCGGCAGGATCCTCAAGGCCCTGCCGCACCGCTACCCGCTGCTGCTGGTTGATCGGGTGCGTTCGATGACGCCGGGTGAGCGCATCCACGCGGTCAAGGCCGTGAGCATGAACGAACAGTTCTTCCAGGGCCATTTTCCCGGCGCGCCGATCATGCCCGGCGTGCTCCAGATCGAGGCGCTGGCGCAGGCCGCCGGCATCCTCGGGATCGAGACGATGGAGCTTGCCGGCACCGGCAAGCTCGTCATCTTCCTGGGGATCGAGAACGCCAAGTTCCGCAGCCCCGTAACCCCGGGGTGCCTGCTCGACCTTAACGTGGAGTTCACCCAGAAGCGCAGCCGCGTCTATCGCTTCGCCGGCAAGGCCAGCGTCGAGGGGCGGGTGACCTGCGAGGCCGAGTTCACCGCGATGATGGCCGATCCGCCCGCCTGATCGGGGCGGGGCGGCCTCATCAGAGGTTGCATTTGCGCCCGATCCCCACTAAGCGCGCCGCTTCTCATTCATAGCACCGCCGGTCGGCACCGGCGAAAGGCTGCAAAGGACAGGCACATGAAGGCCCAAGGGCACCCCGATTACCACATGATCACGGTCCGCATGACCGACGGGACCGAGTATCAGACCCGTTCGACCTGGGGCAAGGAAGGCGACGTGATGTCGCTCGAGATCGACCCGCTCAGCCATCCGGCCTGGACCGGGGGCCGCCAGCAGGTGGCCGAAGGCGGGCGCGTGGCGGCGTTCAACAAGCGCTTCGGCGGGCTCACGCTCAAGAAGTAAGCCTGCGCGCCAGCGCGTAGCCGCGCGCTCGCGGCACAACATCGCGGCACAGGGGAAGGCGGCCTTGCGGGGCCGCCTTTCGCGTTTCAGGCAGCGCATTTGACGCAGCGTGTCGCCACCGGCTGGGCCTCGAGCCGGGCGCGCGGGATCTCGGCGCCGCAATTGGCGCAGGTGCCATAGGTGCCATTGGCAATCCGCTGGAGCGCGGCGCGCACCTGCGCGGCCTCGGCGCGCAGCACCTCGTCGATCCCCTCGAGCGCCTCGTCATCGGCAAGGTCGATCGCCTGCTCGGAAAAATCGGGATCGAGCGGATGGCGCAGATCCTCCTCGATTTCGTCCGCCCGTGCCGTCAGTTCGGCAAGCCGCGCGCGCAGCTTGGCGGCCAGATCGGAATAGTCCTGCATCATCCCCTCCATTCCTTCTCGCGATACCACTTGGTGATCACGTATTTGATCCCCTTTCGCACCTTCATCCCGTGGTGCAGCGTCATCGGGTTGATGCTGCCATCGGCGAGCCGGTTGTTCCAGGCAAGCAGCTTGCCCGCCTCGGGGTGAAAGGTCTTGTCGAGCAGCTTGAAGCGGGTAGCCCCGCCTGCCGGCACGTCATTGAGATAGATCATGAAGGTCCAGGTGCGGTTGCCCGAAAGGCTGCAATATTTGTGGTAGTCGCGCCCGCCCGGCACGAAATAGTCGGTGTGCGCCTTGAACTCCTGCCCCACGGCATAGCGCTGGCCCTGGAGCGGCTCGCCATAGGCCGGATCAAGCCCCGAGACCGCGCTCAGCAGCGCCTCGACTTGCCTTGCCGGGGCGAGATCGGCGGCAAGGTCGCAGGTCTCGCTGGTGCGGAACAGCGGATCGCCATTGTCATCGGCGATGGTCGAGGGGCGCCGGTCGCGCTCGATGAGGTCGATCAGCGCCGCGCACAGCTCTGCACTGGCGAATCGGCGGCACTGGAACAGCTCTGCCTTGGGGGTGGGCACGCGCTGCATCCCCGGGTGTGCGGCGAGACGGGCGGCGATGGAATCGGCGGCGGCGAGCATGGCGCCGTGAGGATAGATGCCGCGCCGGGCTTGGCAATGGCGTGGCAGCGCGCGCAACAATCTTGCGCGAAGGTGCGCGCGCGGCAGTTTTCGCTTCCCTTGGCCGGGGCTTTGTGCAACAGGCGCTTGCCCCGCGCCCCGCGGGCTTGACCGCCCGCGCGCCATGGGTCATCCGCCCTGCCTCGCGCGGGCTTGGCACGCACCGGAAAGGTGCTATGCGGGCGAAAGGCGTGTGGCGACCATAGCTCAGCTGGTTAGAGCGCCGGTTTGTGGTACCGGAGGTCACGGGTTCGAACCCCGTTGGTCGCCCCATCCGTCCTTCTCCCCGTTCTCGTCGTGCCGCCTGGCTCCGCGCCCGACAGGGGATTGTGATGACCGCTTTCTGGGCCGAGCCCGATTTCGACGCGCACGAACTGGTGCAGCTGGTGCACGACAGGGCGAGCGGGCTGACCGCGATCATCGCGGTCCACTCCACCCATTGCGGCCCGGCGGCGGGCGGCACCCGCTTCTGGCACTATGCCGATCCGGCCGCGGCGATGCGCGATTGCCTCAGGCTCGCGCGCGGGATGAGCTACAAGAACGCCATGGCCGGGCTGCCGCTGGGCGGGGGCAAGGCGGTGATCCTGGCCGATGCCGAGCGCACCAAGACGCCGGCCATGCTCGCCGCCTTCGGCGATGCGATCGCGGCGCTCGGCGGGCGCTATGTCACCGCCGAGGATGTCGGCATGAGCGAAGCGGACATGGTGGCGATCGCCGCGCGCACCGCCCATGTCTCGGGCCTGCCGGTGGCGGGCGCGGGCCAGGCCGGGGGCGATCCCGGGCCGTTCACCGCGCAAGGCATCTATCTCGGTATCAAGGCGGCGGTGCGCCACCAGCTCGGCAAGGACAGCCTTGCCGGGGTGCACGTGGCGCTCCAAGGCACGGGCAGCGTTGGCGGCGGTGTGGCGCGGCTGCTGGCGCGCGATGGGGCGCGCCTGACGCTTGCCGATATTGATGCGCACCGCGCCAGGGCGCTCGCGGCCGAGCTGGGCGCGGCGCATGTCGCCAGCGAGGCGATCATGACCACGCCCTGCGATGTCTTCAGCCCCAATGCCCTCGGCGCCATCCTCGATGAGGCGCGTATTGCCGCGCTCGATTGCGCGATCGTGGCGGGCGGGGCCAACAACCAGCTTGCCCGGCCGGAGCACGGCGCGCTGCTGGCACGGCGCGGCATCCTCTATGCCCCCGATTATGTCATCAATGCCGGGGGGATCATCTCGGTGGGGATCGAATATCTCGCCCGGCGCGAAGGGCGCCATGCCGATCTTGCCGAGGTCACCCGGCTGATTGGCCAGATCCCCGAGCGGCTCGAGACCATCTGGCAGGAAAGCGCGGCGCGCGGCGAACCTGCCGACGTGGTGGCCGACCGCATGGCGCAGAAGCTCATCGGGCGGGGCTGATCGCTCGGGCCTGGCGGGGCTTGCCGGCGGGAACGAATTTGCCCTTGGGTGAATTGCCTTATCGTCCGGTTCGGGTGTAAGGCTTGCCCCCGCGCCAAAGCGACCCATCATGCACATCTACGCCAATCCCACCCGTTTTCTGTCGCTGGCCAAGTGGCTCACCCCGCTCCTGTTCTGGAGCGGGCTGGTGATTGCGCTCGGCGCGGTTGGCTGGGGCCTGGTGGCGGTGCCGCCCGACCGGCTGATGGGCGAGACCGTGCGGATCCTGTTCATCCACGTGCCGGCCGCCTGGCTCGGCATGGGCGGCTGGGCGGGGATCGCGATCGCCTCTGCCATGCTGCTGATCTGGAAGCATCCGCTCGCCGCCATCGCCGCGCGTGCGATTGCCGTGCCGGGGATGGTGTTCTGCGCCATCTGCCTTGCCACTGGCTCGATCTGGGGGCGGCCCACCTGGGGCACCTGGTGGGAATGGGACGGACGGCTCACCAGCATGCTCGTGCTGTTCTTCCTCTATGCCGGCTATCTGGCGCTCACCGAGGCGGCCAGCCGCGAGGGCGGATCGAGCCGCATTGCCGCGATCTTCGGCATGGTCGGCGCAATCAACGTGCCGATCATCAACCGCTCGGTGGTGTGGTGGAACTCGCTCCACCAGCCGCCCAGCATCACCGCAGGCAAGAGCGCGATCGAGGCGACCTACCTCGTGCCGCTCCTGGTGGCGGTTCTGGGCTTCTCGCTGCTGTTCGGCGGGATCGTGCTGATGCGGATGCGCGCGCTGATCGCCGAGGGGCAGATCGAGGCGCGCCTGCGTCGCCGCGCGCTCGAGGATGAGGCGCCCCCGGCTGCTGCGGCGGCGGCGGTGGCGATGGAGCAGGCCTGATGCGCGAGGCGCTCGACCAATGGGATTTCGTCATCCTTGCCTATGCCGTCTCGGCGATCGCGCTTGCCGCGCTGATCCTCTGGGCCTGGCGCGCCATGCAGCGGGCCGAGGCGCGGCGCGATGCCACGCGGCGGCGCTGACAGGGAGCATGGGATGAAGGCCAAGCATCAACGCCTTGTGCTGGTGGTGATCGCGCTGGTGGCGATCATCGGCGCTGGCCTGCTTGCCGCCTGGGCGCTGCGCAACCAGGCCAATTATTTCTACCTGCCCGAACAGATGGCAGCCGACCCGCCGGCGGTGGGCCAGGCGGTGCGGCTCGGCGGCATGGTCGAGAAGGGCTCGCTCGTCACCGCGGCCGATGGCGTCACCGTGACCTTTCGGGTCACCGGCAACAGCGATGCGGCGATCCCGGTGCGCTACACCGGCATCCTGCCCGATCTGTTCGTCGAAGGCTCGGGCGTGGTGGCCGAGGGCAGTCTTGGGCCGGACGGGGTGTTCCGCGCCACCAACCTTCTGGCCAAGCACGATGAGAATTATGTGCCAAGGGAGCTTGAAGGCATGGGCACGGCGGCGGCGGCCAAGATGGCCTCCGAGACCACGGTGGGGCTGAACTGATCGTGCCGCGCAGCAAGCCCGAGCGCCTGGAGGCGGCGCGATGATCGCCGAGATCGGCCTTGCCGCCCTGTGGCTCGCCGCGGCGCTCGCGGCTTTGCAGCTCGTTGCCGGGGCGGCGGCGCTGCGCGGGGGCGAGGGCGCGGCAAGCCCGCTCGCGCTCTATGCCCGCCCGGCCGCGGTGGTGCAGGCGCTGCTCGCCAGCCTTGCCTTTGCCATGCTGCTCTATGCCTTTGCCGTCACCGATCTTTCGGTGAGGCTGGTGGCGACCAATTCGCATTCGATGAAGCCGCTGATCTACAAGCTCACCGGCACCTGGGGCAATCACGAGGGCTCGATGCTGCTGTGGGTCACGGTGCTGGCGGCCTCCGGGGGCCTGCTCGCCGCCTTCGAGCGCCGCCTGCCCGAGCGCACCCTGGGCGCGACGCTGGCGGTGCAGGGCTTCGTGGCGCTGGGCTTCTATGCCTTCCTGCTGTTGTCCTCCAACCCTTTCGAGCGCCTGCCCGTGCCCGTGGCGGAAGGCAGCGGCCTCAACCCGCTGCTGCAGGACATCGGCCTCGCCTTCCACCCGCCCACGCTCTACGCCGGCTATGTCGGCCTTTCGGTCGCCTTCAGCCTGGCGATGGGGGCGCTGCTCACCCACGCGGTCGGCCCGGCCTTTGCCCGGGTGATGCGTCCCTGGGTGCTGGGGGCCTGGGTGCTGCTGACGCTGGGTATCACCGCCGGCTCCTACTGGGCCTATTACGAGCTGGGCTGGGGCGGCTGGTGGTTCTGGGACCCGGTCGAGAATGCCTCGCTCATGCCCTGGCTCGCGGCCACCGCGCTGCTCCATTCGGTGAGCGTGCTGGCCGCGCGCGATGCCCTGCGCACCTGGACGATCATGCTGGGCGTGCTCGCCTTCTCGATGTCGATGCTCGGCACCTTCCTGGTGCGCTCGGGCGTGCTCACCAGCGTGCACGCCTTTGCCGTCGATCCTGAACGCGGGGCCTTCATCCTCGGCCTGCTGGCGCTCTATATCGGCGGGGCCTTTGCCATCTTTGCCCTGCGCGCCGGGGCGGTGGCCGAGGGCAAGCGCTTTGCCGCGCTGAGCCGCGAGGGCGCGCTGGTGTTCAACAATGTCATGCTCTCGGCGATCCTGGCGATCGTGCTGCTCGGCACGCTCTATCCCTTGCTCACCGAGGCCTTTGACGTGCGCGTCTCGGTCGGCCCGCCCTACTTCAACCCGGCGAGCGCGATCTTTGCCGTGCCGATGCTGCTGGTGATGGCGGTGGGCCCGCTGTTGCGCTGGCGCGCGGACAGGCCTGGGCGCATCCAGTTCGAGGTGATGCTGGTGGCGGCGCTCATCATCGGCGTGATTGCGGCGGTGAGCTTCTTCGGCTCCTTCCCCTTCCTGCCGCTCCTTGGCCTTGGCCTTGCCGCGGGGCTTGGCGTTGCCGCCTTCCTGCCGCTGCGCGGGCGCCGGCTTGCCCGCGTGCCGGTGGCGACCTGGGGCATGGTGCTGGCGCATCTGGGGGTCGCGGTCGCGCTCTTCGGCATGGCCTCGGAAGGCGCCTTCACCAGGGAGCGCCTCGCCGCGGTGGCGCCGGGGGGCAGCGTCGAGGTCGGCGATTTTGCCGTGACGCTCGAGCGCGTGGTGCCCGTGGCCGGCCCCAACTGGACCGCGATCGAGGCGCGCCTTGCGGTGCGCGAAGGTGATGGTGCCCCGGTGATCCTCACTCCCCAGGCGCGCAATTTCTGGTCGCCGCCGCAATCGACCAGCGAAAGCGCGCTCCTCACGCGCTGGAACGGCCAGCTTTATGCGGTGATCGGCAATCAGGCCGCCGATGGGCGCTGGCAGCTGCGGCTGTGGTGGAAGCCCTTTGTCACCTTCATCTGGTATGGGGGGATGCTGATTGCGCTCGGCGGCGTGCTGGCGATCGCGGGCCGGGTGCGGGTTGATCTCAGGCGCCGCCTCGCTCGCCGCCAGGGCGCAGCGCGGCGGGCCGATCTCGAGGCGCTTGCCGGCGCCCCGGTTCCGGCGGAGTAAATCCGCATGGCGCGCCGTCTTGCCCTGTGGGTGCCGCTTGGCCTGTTCGCCTTCTTTGCCGGCCTTGCCGCCTATATGCTCACGCAAGAGAAGGACCAGTTCGTCGAAAGCGCGATGATCGGCCAGCCGCTGCCCGACTTCGCGCTCGCGCCGGCCTTTGCCGGGCTGCCGGGCCTCTCGCGGGCCGATCTCGTCGGCGGGCGCCCACGCCTGCTCAACATCTGGGCAAGCTGGTGCCTGCCCTGCATCGCCGAGGCGCCCCAGCTCGAGGCGCTCAAGGCGCGCGGGGTCGAGATCGTCGGCATCGCCATCCGTGACCGGCCCGAGGACGTCGCCGCCTTCCTTGCCCGCCACGGCAATCCCTACAGCCGCATCGGCGCCGATCCCATTTCCGAGGTGCAGCTGGCGATCGGCTCCTCGGGCGTGCCCGAGACCTTCGTGATCGATGCCAAGGGCGTGATCCGCTATCAGCACATCGGCGATATCCGCCCCGAACACGTGCCGCTGCTGCTGAAGGAGCTGGAGAAGGCGAAATGATCCGCGCCTTGCTCGTCCTTCTCGCGGCCCTCATCGCCATCCCGGCGCTGGCGCAGGACACCATGCCGCCTGCGCCTTATGCCTATACCCAGCTTGAAGACCCGGCGCTCGAGGCCAAGGCCACGGCGCTGATGCACACCCTGCGCTGCCTCAAGTGCCAGTCGCAATCGATCGCCGACTCGGATGCGCCGATGGCCGGCGACATGCGCCACCAGGTGCGCAGCCGCATCCTGGCTGGCGAAAGCCCGGATGAGATCCGCGCCTGGCTGATCGCGCGCTATGGTGACTATGTCAGCTACGAGCCGCGGGTCAGCGCCACCACCTGGCCGCTTTTCGTGATCCCTGCGCTGGTGGTCCTGGTCGCCGCGGGGGTGCTGCTGCGCCGGCTCGGGCGGCGCCGCGGCGAGGCCGGGACGGAGGAAGCATGATCGCCACCTGGCTTGCGGTCGGCGCGCTGGCGCTCGGCGCCTTTGCCTTTGCGGTGCTGGTGCTGCGCCTGCCGCGCGAGGGGCTGGCGCTGTTCGGCGCGGTGCTGGTGTTCGGCCTTGCGGGCTATGCCTGGCAGGGCTCGCCCGGGCTTGCCGCAGCCCCCAAGGCCCCCGGCGGGGCCTTGAACAGTGAGGGCGAGGCCATGGTCGAGGGCCGCGCCGCGCTGTTCGACCGTGCGGTGCCGCCGCCCGACTATATCGTCACCTCCGATGCCTTTGCCCGGCGCGGGCAGTTTGCCGATGCCGCCGGCCTGCTCCAGCGCGGCCTGGCCGAGAACCCGCGCGATCTTGAAGGCTGGCTCGCGCTCGGCCTGGCGCTCATCGGCCATGCCGATGGCAATGTCACCCCGGCGGCGGTCGAGGCCTTCAACCGCGCCCGACAAATCGATCCTGCTCATCCGGGGGCGGAATATTTCCTCGGCTATGCCTATCTCCAGAGCGGCGAGGTGCGCGCGGCGCGCGACATCTGGGCCGGGCTGGTGGCGCGCTCGCCCGCCGATGCCCCGTGGCGCGAGGGGCTGGCCGCCGAGATTGCGCGGCTCGATGCCATGATCGCCCGCGCGCCGATGCTCCAGGGTCCGTGACGCTGGCGTGTCAGCGCAATGGGTGATGTTGCAGGTGCGAAAGGCTGGTGCTAGGCGCGCGCCCTTGATCGCCGGAGTCGCGCCGGCCCCATGGGCAGTACCGAGTTGACGGGAAATCCCCTTGCCATGAGCACTTCCTCCCCAATCGCCGATCCCAAGGCCGGGCATGGCCAGGCCCATGCCGCCTCCACCCTGACGCTGGCAATCGGCGCGATGGGCGTGGTGTTCGGCGATATCGGCACCAGCCCGCTCTATGCCTTCCGCGAGACCTTTGCCTCGCATCACGGGGTGCCGGGCATCGAGCCTGATGCGCAGCACATCCACGGGGTGCTGAGCCTCGTGTTCTGGTCGATGATGATGGTGGTGACGGTCAAATATGTCATCACCATCATGCGCGCCGACAACCGCGGCGAGGGCGGGAGCCTGGCGCTGCTGGCGCTGATCAAGCGCACCTCGGACAAGGCCGGGTGGACCGGGCCGCTGGTGCTGCTCGGGGTGTTTGCCACCGCGCTGTTCTATGGCGACAGCATGATCACCCCGGCGATCTCGGTGCTTTCGGCCACCGAGGGCCTGCAATATATCGTCCCGGGTTTCGAGCCGTGGATCGTGCCCACCGCGGTGGCGATCCTCGTGTGCCTGTTCGCGCTGCAAGCGCGCGGCACCGACCGGGTGGGCAAGCTCTTCGGCCCGGTGATGATGACCTATTTCGCCATGCTGGCAACGCTGGGGGTGATGCACCTCATCGCCAACCCGATGATCATCCTCGAGACCATCAATCCCCTCAACGCGGTGCAGTTCTTCATCACCGATGGCTATGTCGCCTTCATTGCGCTGGGCAGCGTGGTGCTGGCGGTGACCGGGGCCGAGGCGCTCTATGCCGACATGGGCCATTTCGGGCGCAAGCCGATCGCGCTCTCGTGGCTCACCTTCGTCTATCCGGCGCTGATGCTCAATTACATGGGGCAGGGCGCGTTGATCCTCTCGCAAACCTCGCCCGAGGCCGCCGCGGTGCTGATCGAGGATCCCTTCTTCCTGATGATCCCCGACATGGTGCGCGTGCCGGTGATCATCCTCGCGCTGCTTGCCACCATCATCGCCAGCCAGGCGGTGATCTCGGGCGCCTTCAGCCTCACCCAGCAGGCGATCCAGCTCGGCTTCATCCCGCGCATGGAGATCCGCCACACCAGCGCCGCGGCGGCCGGGCAGATCTACATCCCGGCGATCAACTGGGGGCTGATGGTGATGGTGATCCTGCTGGTGCTGTTCTTCCAGTCATCGAGCAACCTTGCCGCGGCCTATGGCATCGCGGTGACCGGGGCGATGTTCATCGACACGCTGCTGCTCGCGGGCGTGCTGTTCAGCCTGTGGCGCTGGCCGTGGTGGAAGGCGCTGCCGCTGGTGGTGGCCTTCCTGATCGTCGATATCGCCTATTTCGGCGCCAACCTCGTCAAGGTGCCGAGCGGCGGGTGGGTGCCGCTCCTCATCGGTTTTGTCATCTTCACCCTGCTCACCACCTGGTCGCGCGGGCGCGAGCTGATGCGCGCGAGCATGGCCGAAAGCGCCCTGCCGATCGAGATCTTCGCCAAGAGCGCGCATGGCAGCGCCACCCGGGTGCCGGGCACCTCGGTGTTCATGGCCTCGACCAACACCGGTGTGCCGAGCGCGCTGTTGCACAACATCAAGCACAACAAGGTGCTGCACGAGCGGGTGCTGATCCTCACCGTGGCGGTGCAGGGCGTGCCCTATGTCGATGAGGCCGAGCGCTACGAGTGCAAGGACCTTGGCAATGGCTTTTACCGGGTGACGATCAATTGCGGTTTCCTCGAGGAAACCGACGTGCCCAAGCTCTTGAAGCGCCTCGATCTGTGCGGCGCGCCCTTCGACATGATGCAGACCAGCTTCTTCCTCTCGCGCCAGACGCTGCTGCCGTCCTCCAAGCCCGGCATGGCGATCTGGCGCGAGAAGCTGTTCGCCTGGATGCTGCGCAACGCGGCGAGCGCGATGGAGTTCTTCAAGCTGCCCACCAACCGGGTGGTGGAACTGGGCAGCCAGGTCGAGATCTAGCTCTCGGCCGGGGGATCGCCCGCCTCTGCCTTGCCCTCAAGGCTCATCCCGTGGCGCATCAGCAGCGGGATCTGGCTGAAGGTGAAAAGGAAGGTGAGCGGCAGGAACACCCAGAGCTTGGCCCACAGCCAGCTTTCAAAACTCAGCTGCGCGCGCAGCACCTCGTTGAGCAGGGCAAGGGCGAGGAAGAACACCCCCCAGTTGCGCGAGAGCTTCAGCCAGCCCTCGTCCGTCAGGCCCTCGAAGGCGGCCTCGAGCAGCACCTTGAGCAGCGCCTTGCCGACCAGCACCCCGCCAAGGAGCGCAAGGCCGAAGCAGGCATAGATGATCGTCGGCTTCAATTGCACGAAGGTGGGATCGCCGAAGAAGATGGTGAGGCTGCCGAAGCCGACGATGAGCGCGGTCGAAAACCACAGCATCG
Source organism: Erythrobacter cryptus (assembly GCA_046297575.1). Lineage (GTDB taxonomy): Bacteria > Pseudomonadota > Alphaproteobacteria > Sphingomonadales > Sphingomonadaceae > Erythrobacter > Erythrobacter cryptus_A. The sequence goes on along the minus strand of JBKBHR010000013.1, from coordinate 43,991 downwards.
GCGAGACCTTGCCGAGCCGCCACCTCGAGATGGCAAGCGCGATCACCGCGGCGAGCATGAAGGCGGCAGTGCCGGCGATGACCGCGGCAAGCTCGCCCACCGGATCGGGATCGGCCGGGGCCTTCCAGCGATAGACGCCGAGGAACACCAGCAGCGGGCCATAGTCCACCGCGACATTGAGCCAGCTCGAGGCCGTTTTCCTGCCTTCGCCATCGGCCATCACGCCACCCCCGCAATCACCCGGGCCACCAGATCGGGATCGAAGGGCCTCAGGTCATCCATCTTCTCGCCCACTCCGATGGCGTGGATGGGAAGGCCATATTGCTCGGCCGCGGCCACCAGCACCCCGCCGCGCGCGGTGCCATCGAGCTTGGTCATGATCAGGCCGGTGACGCCCGCGACCTCGCGGAACACGTCGATCTGGGCGAGCGCGTTCTGCCCGTTGGTGGCATCGAGCACCAGCACCACATCGTGCGGGGCGGCCGGATTGAGCCGCCCGAGCACCCGGCGGATCTTGGCCAGTTCATCCATCAGCTCGGTCTTGTTCTGGAGGCGCCCGGCGGTATCGACGATCAGCGCGTCGATACCGCTGGCGGTGGCCTGCTTGACCGCATCGAACACGATCGCCGCCGGATCGCCGCCCTCGGGCCCCTTGACGATATCGACCCCGATGCGCTCGGCCCAGGTGGCCAGCTGGCCGATCGCGGCGGCGCGGAAGGTGTCGCCCGCGGCCAGCAGCACGCCGTAATCATCCTCCTTGAACAGGTGGGCGAGCTTGGCGATGGTGGTGGTCTTGCCCGAGCCATTGACCCCGATCACCAGGATCACCTGGGGCCGCGGAAAGGCGGTGATCTCGAGCGGCTTTGCCACCGGGCGCAGGATCGCGGCGATCTCCTCGGCCACCGCCTCCTTCAGTTCGCGGGTGGTGATCTCGAGGCCGAAGCGCTTGTCGGCGAGGCGCTGGCGGATGCGCCGCGCCGCGGCCGGGCCGAGATCGGAGAGGATCAGCGCATCTTCGACCTCGTCGAGCGTTGCCTCGTCGAGCCGCGCGCTGGCGCCGCCCGCGCCGGCGAGGTTGGCGGCAAGGCGCTGCGAGGTCTTGGCAAAGCCGCCGAGCAGGCGCTGCGTCCAGCTGGTCTCACTCATGCGAGCAGGCCCTCCTGAAGGCCGCTTGGGGTAAGGGTGATGATCGTGCCCGGCGCCGTGCCCGCGGGCAGCGCGACGGGGGCGAAATTGGGGGCATGGCCGGTGCCGCCGCGCTCGGCAAGCACGGCGAGCGGCTGGCCCACGAGGCTGTGGAGCCAGGCGCTGCGCCGGGCCGCGGCGCGCGCGCGCAGCTCGGCGGCGCGGGCCTTGACGAGTTCGCGCGGCAGCTGCGGCATTCGCGCCGCCGGGGTGCCGGGGCGGGGCGAGAAGGGAAAGACATGGGCATGGACGATCTCGAGTTCATCGATGATCGCAAGGCTCTGTGCGTGGTGCGCCGCGGCCTCGGTGGGAAAGCCGGCGATGAGATCGGCGCCGATGGCGATTTCGGGCCGCGCCGCCTTGAGCCGCGCCACCAGGTCCAGCGCATCGCGGCGCAAATGCCGCCGCTTCATCCGCTTGAGGATGAGATCGGCACCGTGCTGGAGCGAGAGGTGGAGATGGGGCATCACCCGCGCTTCCTGCGCCAGCAGCTCAAGCAGCAGTGGGTCGATCTCCATACCGTCGAGCGAGGAGAGCCGCAGGCGGGCAAGGGCGGGGAAGGCATCGAGGATCGCGCGCACCAGCGCGCCGAGCCGCGGGGTGCCGGGAAGGTCATGGCCCCAGCTGGTCAGGTCAACCCCGGTGAGCACCACTTCGCGCGCCCCTGCGGCAAGCGCCTCCTCAACCGCACGCAGCGCCTCGGCCAGGGGCGCCGAACGGCTCGGCCCGCGGCCCCTGGGGATGGCGCAGAAGGTGCAGGCATGGTCGCAGCCGTTCTGCACCGGCACGAAGGCGCGGGTACGCGCCGGGGCGGGTGTGCGCGCGGCGGGGGCAGGCGAGGCCGCAAGGTTCCAGGCGAAAGGATCGAGCTTGGCGGCGTTGGGCACCAGCGCATCGACCTCGGGCATGGCGGCAATCGCTTCGCGGTCGATCTCGGCGGCGCAGCCCGTCACCACCAGCCGCGCGCTCGGCTGGACGCGGCGCGCGCGGCGGATCGCCTGGCGGGTCTGGCGCAGCGCCTCGCCGGTGACCGCGCAGGAATTGATGACCACGAGATCGCTCTTGCCCGCGAGCAGGGCGCGCAGCCGCTCACCCTCGGCAAGGTTGAGCCGACATCCCAGCGCGATCACCGTGGGCGCGTTCATGCCTGCGCCCCGGTGGGCGCGGCATAGTCCGGCCAGCGGAAGTGGCCGCGAAAGCTCTCCGCGGCAGGGCCGTGCATCAGGATGCTGCCGCCCTCCTGCCAGGTGATGACGAGATCGCCCCCGGGCAGCGAGACGCGCACCGGGCTTGCCACAAGGCCCTTGCGGATCGCCGCCACCGCGCTGGCGCAGGCCCCGGTGCCGCAGGCGCGGGTGAGGCCCGCCCCGCGCTCCCACACGAACAGGCGCAGGTGATCCTTCCCGGCGAGGCTGGCGACATTGACATTGACCCGCTCGGGAAACAGCGGATCGTGCGCGATCATCGGGCCCAGCGTCTCGAGCGGCACCGCCGCGGCATCGGCAACGAAGAACACCACATGCGGATTGCCGACATTGATCGCCATGGGCGCCTCGAGCCCGTCCCAGCCCACCGGCATGGCGAAGGTATCGAGCGGGTAGGCAAGCGGGATCGCGGCCCAGTCAAACCGCGGCTTGCCCATGTCCACCGCGGCGCCGCCCGCCTCGGGCGTGAGCGTGATTGGCCCGCCGCCGGTGGCGATCGTCACCGGCGCGCCGTGGAGCAGCGCCACGGCGCGGGCGGCATTGCCGCAGGCGCCCACCTCGCTGCCATCACGGTTGAAGATGCGCATGCGGAAGGCGTGCGTGTCATCGGGTTCGAGCAGCACCACTTGGTCGCAGCCGATCCCGGTGCGCCGGTCAGCGAGCGCGCGCACCACCGCAGGAGTGAGCGGCGGCAGCGGCGCTATGCGGGCATCGAGCACGATGAAATCATTGCCGAGCCCGTGCATCTTGACGAAGGGGATGGTCTCACTCACGCCGAGCGCCTCTATGCCTGCGCGCGCCCCGCGTCCAGCCCCGCGCGCGCACGGCGCGGGCGGGCGATCAGGAACGGGCGCTGCGCGGCTCGCTTGCCGGCTCGCAAGCGCCGCCGGGCGTGCCCGCCGCCCCGGCTGGCGGCCGCGCGGCCTGCGGGGCGAGCTTGCCCGCGGCGGCAAGGCGCGCGCGCACCGCCTCTGCATCCTCGGGCTGGCCAAAGAGATAGCCCTGCGCCTTGAGGCGTCCGAGGCTCTTCAGGCACTCGAGAATGGCGGCATCCTCGACCCCTTCGGCGGTGATCGGCAGATCGAGGCCGCGCCCGAGCGTGATGATCGCCTCGATGATCGGCGAGCGCGGCCCCGGCTGGCGCAGCTCGCGCACGAAATTCCGGTCGATCTTGATGCGGTCGAAGGGCAGGCTGCGCAGCTGCTCGAGGCTGGCATAGCCGGTGCCGAAATCATCGAGGCTGATACGCACCCCCTGGTTGCGCAATGAGGAAAGCGTCGCCTGCACCAGGGTGGTGTTCTCGTGCAGGCAGCTTTCGGTGATCTCGACCTCGAGCCGATGCGGCGGGAAGCCGGCGCTGACGAGCAGCTTGAGCAGGCGTTGGGCGAACCACGGATCGCGCAGCTGCACCGGCGAGATGTTGATCGCCAGCGTCAGGCTCTCGTCCCATTCGCGCGCATCGGCAAAGGCCTTGGCCATGAGCTGTTCGGAAAGCTCGGCAATGAGGCCGATCTCCTCGGCGATCGGCACGAAGATCTGCGGGCTGACCAGCCCCAGTTGCGGCGATTGCCAGCGCGCCAGCATTTCAAAGCCCACCAGCGCGCCGGTCTCGACATCGATCTGCTGCTCGTAGAAGGGCACGAATTCGCCGCGGGCAAGGCCGCGGCGAATGCCGGATTCAAGCTGGTGGCGGAAGCGCAGTTCGGCCTCCATGCTGGGATCGAACCAGAAGAAGCGGTTTCGCCCCTCCTTCTTGGCGTGGTAGAGCGCCATGTCGGCCCGGTGCATCAGTGCCGCGGCATCGCTCGCCGGGGTCTCGGCCCCGGTGGGATCATGGTCGCCCGCAATCCCCACCGAAAGCGTCAGCTCCACCGTCAGCTGGGGCAGGCGGAAGGGATCGGCCATGCTCTCGAACAGGCGGATGACGAGATCGTCGATGCGCTCGGGGTGCTGCGGCGGATAGGGCAGGACAAAGGCGAACTCATCCCCGCCAAGCCGCGCCAGCCGCGCCTCGCTCGGCAGCAGGTCGCGCAGGCGCTGGCACAGCATCACCAGCACCCCATCGCCGGCGGCATGGCCGTGGACGTCGTTGATCTGCTTGAAATTGTCGAGATCGATCATGCAATAGGCCAGCGCCTCGCCGCGCGCGCGGGCGCGTTGGCGCAGGGCCTCGGTGGCGGCCAGCATGGCGCGCCGGTTGAGGCACTGGGTGAGCGGATCGGTATCGGCGAGCAGCCGCGCGCGCGCCTCGGCGCGGCGGCGCTCGGCGATCTCGCGGGTCAGCTCGCGGTAGCGCCGCCAGCCGAAGATCATCAGCGCGAGATTGAGCAAGAGGGCATTGACCAGCAGCACATCGGGCTGGCGGCCCTCGCCCAGCAGCGCCTCGAGCGCGCGGGTGACGAGCGAGCCGCCGGTGCCGAGCAGCAGGATGCAGGCGGCAACGGCAATCCCCAGCGCGATCAGATCGCGCTCGGCGCTCACCAAGGGTCGTTCTGGCTCGTGCTCGTTCAACGCCTCTTGCCCCATCGCTGGCGGTCGCTGCCCGAAAGGCCGGGCGGGCCGCCAAGGTTGGCTTGCCTCGCAGCCCTTCGCATATCGCGCTGAAGATCGGGTTAATCCCGCCGCGGCCTCAGAAGGTCGCCTCGCAGGGCTTGGCGCGGGCGGGGCCAAGCGGCTATCGCCGGGCCGAAAACCGGGCACAGGAGCAGGCGAAGACATGGCCTATTGGCTGATGAAATCCGAACCCTTCAAATACAGCTGGGACGATCTGGTCGCCGAGGGCGAGGGCACCTGGGACGGGGTGCGCAACTATCAGGCGCGCAACAACCTTTCGGCGATGCAGGTGGGGGACGAGGCCTTCTTCTACCATTCGCGCGAGGGGCTGGAGATCGTCGGCATCTGCACCATCAGCCTCGCCGGGATTGCCGATCCCACCGATCCCACCGGCAAGTGGGCGGCGGTGAAGGTGAAGCCCAAGGAGCGCTTTGCCCGCCCGGTGAGCCTCGCGGCGATCAAGGCCGAGCCGCGCCTTGCCCAGATGCAGCTCATCCGCCAGTCGCGCCTCTCGGTCTCGCCGGTGACGGCAGAGGAATGGGCGGTGATCTGCGCCATGGGCCGCGCCTGAGGGGGCAAGGCGCCCGCCTGTTTCACGTGGAACATCCAAAGCACCGGCAAAGCGGCGCCAGAGCCATGCCAAAGCCGGGCGGAAGGTGGGTGAGAGCCGGGGCCTTGCTCGGCCTCGCGCGGCCTAGCGTGGCCGCGAGCGCAAGCCGCTGATGGTCGCCCCGCTCGCGGCAATGTGCTCAAGATCGGTGACGGCATGGATCAGGCGGATGCCGGGGCGATCCTTTGCCTCGGTGAGCGCGGCGATGAAGGCCTCGGTGGTCTCGGCCCGCGCGCTCCAGCCGCCAAAGGCGCGGGCGAGCGCGGCGAAATCGGGATTGGCGAGCGCGGTTGCCGAAACGCGGCCCGGATATTCGCGCTCCTGGTGCATGCGGATGGTGCCATAGGCGCCGTTGTCCACCACCACCACGAGCAGATTGGCGCCATGTTGCGCGGCGGTGGCAAGCTCCTGCCCGTTCATCAGGAAATCGCCATCGCCGGCAATGGCGACCACGCAGCGTTCTGGGAAGCGCAGCGCCGCGGCAACCGCGGCGGGAAGGCCATAGCCCATCGCCCCGCAGGTGGGGGCAAGCTGGCTGGGCCAGGCGGCATAACGCCAGTAGCGGTGCCACCAGCCGGCAAAATTGCCCGCCCCGTTGCAGATGATGGTATCTTCAGGCAGGGCCTCGCCCATGGCGGCCACGCACAGGGCCAGGTCGAGCGCCGCGCCCGAGGGCTTGGGGCTTGCCCATTCGCGCCATTCGCGGTGCGCCTCGGCCCCGGCGCCGAAGGGGATGATCGCGCCCGTGTCCCACAGCGCGGCGCATTCGGCAAATTCATCCACGCTGCAGCACAGCGCCAGATCGGTGCGATAGACCCGCCCCAGTTCCTCGGGATCGGGGTGGACATGCACCAACACCTGGCCCGGGTGATCGGGGCTGGGCAGGGTATAGCCCTCGGTGGTCGCCTCGCCCAGCCGCGCGCCCACGGCCAGGATGAGATCGGCGTTCCTCACCCGTTCGACCAGCTTGGGATTGGGCCCATAGCCAAGATTGCCGGCATAGACCGGGCTGTCGGGCGCGATCGCATCCTGGCGGCGGAAGGCGGTCGCTACCGGCAGGCCGATCCTTTCGGCAAATTGCTGGAAATAGTGCCGCGCCTTGGCGTTCCACCCGGCCCCGCCGATGATCGCCACGGGGCTGGCCGCATCGGCGATGAGATCGAGCAGCGCGGCAAAGGCATCGGGGCACACCGCCTGGGCCGGGCGCAGCACCATGGGGCGCGGGGCAAGGCTGGCGGGCACGGCATCGGCGAGCATGTCCTCGGGCAGGGCCAGCACCACCGGGCCGGGCCGCCCGCTGATCGCCACGGCATAGGCGCGCGCCACCAGTTCGGGGATGCGCTGCGGATCGTCGATCCGCGCGGCCCACTTGGCGATCGGCGCAAAGAAGGCGGGAAAATCGATCTCCTGAAAGCCCTCGCGCCCCTGCATCGGGCGCGCCACATCGCCCACGAACAGGATCATCGGCTGCGAATCCTGATGCGCCACGTGCACCCCGATGCTGGCATTGGTGGCGCCGGGCCCGCGGGTGACGAAGGCAATCCCGGGCCGCCCGGTCAGCGCCCCGTCGGCCGCGGCCATGAACGCCGCGCCGCCTTCCTGCCGGCAGGTGACCAGATCGATCTCAGGCCGCTCAAGCAGCGCATCGAGCACGGCAAGGAAGCTTTCGCCCGGCACGGTGAAGATCCGCTCGCATCCCTGCGCGATCAGGCAATCGACCAGCAGCGCCGCAGCGCTCTTGGGGGAATCGGACATGCGTAGCTCTCCCGTCATCCTTGGCGCGCGCGGCTCTAGCCGCGCGGACGCGGCGGCGCAAACGCGGCCTGTCCCAGCCTGCGACAGCTTGGCCGCGGACAGTGCGCAAAGGTTAAGAAAGTCTTAAAGCTGGGGGCAAAGACAAGGGAGACTCGCCCATGCGCCGCAGCCTGGTTCTCACCGACGAGAGCGCCCGCCACTGGTTTCGCCGGCTCCTGCCGCCGCATGTCAAGGCCGAGCTGATCCCGATCCCGGCGGAAAGCCTGTGGCGGCTGACCATGGCCGATATGCGCGGCGTGGCCAGCACCTATGTCGCCACCACCGCGGCGGTGCTGGCCTTCATCCTCTAGGCTGCCTCGGGGGCGCGCAGCGCCTCGAGCGCGTGGAGGCGCCGCGCCAGCACCGCCGAAATGCCGCACAGCACCAGGCTCAGGAGCAATTGCTCGGCCAGTGGAATGCCAAGAAAGCCGAGCGCCCCGGCAATCCCTGCGCCTGCCACCATGAACAGCGAGGAAATGAAGTTGTTGGCCGCGACCGAGCGCGAGGCTTCGGACTTTTCCACCCGGGTGGTGAGGAAGGCATAGAGCGGCACCACGAACATGCCCCCTGCCACCGCGATCAGCACAAGGTTGGCGATCAGCACCAGCGCCAGCGGCTCGGCGAGGAACGCGCCGACGCTGAACAAGCCGCCCGCGGCAGGCGCGAGGTTCCAGCTGCGGCACAACAGGTAGAAGCTGATGAGCAGCCCCGCCAGCACCAGCACCGAGGGGGCCGAATAGCGCGCCGAGATATCGCCCTTGAGCAGGGCATTGATCGAGACCGAGCCGATCGCGATCCCGGCGGAGAAAGCCACCAGCATCACCGCGGCGACCTGTTTGTCGGCGAGCAGCACGTTCTTGGCGAGCGGGATGAACTGCACCGACAGGATCGCCGCGATCGCCCAGAAGAAGCTGATCGAGAGCACCGCATAGCGCAGCTCGGGCTTGCCCATGGAAAAGGCGATGAGCGCGCGCGAGGCGCGGACAGGGTTCCAGTCCACCTTGCGCTCGCTGGTCTCGGGCGGGGCGGGGGGGATGAAGCGGCACACGCCATAGCCGATGAGCGCGATGGCGATCACCGCCACGGTGCTCGCCATGATCGGCAGCGCCCCGCCCAGCATCATGCCAACGAGGATGGCGACATAGGTGCCCGCCTCGACCAGGCCCGTGCCGGCCAGCACCTCGTCCTTGTGAAGGTGCTGGGGCAGGATCGCATATTTGATCGGCCCGAAGAAGGTCGAATGCACCCCCATGGCAAAGAGCGCGGTGAACATCAGCGGGATCGCCAGGGTCTCAACCTCGATCCCGCGCGCGGCGAGCACCAGTCCGCTCGCGCCCACGGCCATGATGATGATCTCGGCAAACTTGATCCAGCGGATGATCTTCGTCTTGTCGCGCATGTCGGCAAGCTGGCCCGAGGTGGCCGAGAACAGCACGAAGGGCAGCACGAAGACCGCGGTGGCGATGCCGCTGACGAAGGTCTCCATCGCCGGGGAATCATAGACCTGATAGACCACGAACAGCACCATCGCGTTCTTGAACAGGTTGTCGTTGAGCGCGTTCAGAAGCTGGGTGAGGAACAGCGGCAGGAAGCGGCGCTGGCGCATCAGGCGGGTCGAGGTGGTCATGGGCGGGGCTGATCTGCCTGAGTGCGGGTGGCTTTCCCGGCGGACATAGCGCGCGCCTGCGCCGAAACAAGGGGCAGAGCGATCGGGGTGGGGCAGGGTGCGGCGCCGGCGCAGGCGCTGGCCACGGCCGGGGATGGCGCTCCGGCGGGGGCTTTTGTCGCCTCGCCAGCCGCGCTAGACCAGCCGCGCGCCATGTCGAGCCTGCCCAATCTCCTCACGCTCTCGCGCATCCTCGCGGTGCCCTTGCTCGCATTCTTCCTGTGGTGGCCCGCATGGCGGCTGGGCTATCTGATTGCCTTCGTGCTCTATTGCGTGATCGCGCTCACCGATTTTCTCGACGGCTATCTCGCCCGGGCGCAGGGGACGGTCTCCAAGCTCGGCATCTTTCTCGATCCCATCGCCGACAAGATCATGGTCGCCGCGGTGATCCTGGTGCTCACCGCGCAGGGCTATCTGCGCGGGCCCTATGCCGGGGATGTGCATGTGATCGCCGGGCTCATCATCCTCGTGCGCGAGATTGCGGTTTCGGGCCTGCGCGAGTTTCTGGGTGGGATCCAGGTCTCGGTGCCGGTCTCGCGGCTGGCCAAGTGGAAGACCACCTTCCAGCTGGTGGCTTTGGGCGCGCTGATCCTCGGCGGGGCGGTGCACGGGCCCCCGTGCCAATCGGTGGGCGAGGGCTGCGGCTCGATGGCTGAAAGCTGGGTGCACTTGGTGGGCCTCATCAGCCTGTGGACCGCGGCGGTGCTCACCTGCATCACCGGGTGGGACTATCTGCGCGTCGGCCTCAAGCACATGGATTGACGGCGCGCGGGTCGCGGGGCCTCAGCCGGCGCGCAGTTCCTCGGCGAGCAGCTGGAAATCGGCCTCGCGCGGGGAGTTCTTGCGCCAGGCGAGCACGATTGCGCGCTTGGCGGTGGGGCTGTCCACCGGGCGGGCGACGACCCTGGTGCCGTTGAGGATCCCGGCCTTCAAGGCCATTTCGGGCAGCATGGTGAGGCCAAGGTCATTGTCGACCAGCTGCACCAGGGTGTGCAAGCTCGTGCCGATCACGCTGGCGCTGGCCCTGAGTTCGGTGCGGTTGCAGGCGGCGAGCGCGTGATCGCGCAGGCAATGCCCATCCTCCAGCAGCAGCAGCCGGCCCTGGTCGATCATCTCGGGCTTGATCGAGGGCGGCGGATCGCGCGGATCGCCCGCGGGGAAGGCCACGAACAGGCGATCCTCGGCAATATGGGCGAGCGCGGCATCGCCGGTGTCATAGGGGAGGGCAAGCAGCACGCAATCGACCCGCCCGTGCCCCAGCGATTCGAGCGCGTCCTGGCTGGTCTCCTCGCGCAGCATCAGCTTCAAGTCGGGCCGCTCGCGCCTGAGCCGCGGCAGGATGCGCGGCAAGAGGAAGGGGGCGATGGTGGGGATGACGCTCATGCGCAATTCGCCCGACAAGGGCTTGCCCGCGGCCTGCACCAGATCGGCCAGTTCCTCGGCCTCGCGCAGCAGCCGGCCCGCCTTGGCCACCACCTGTTCGCCCAGCGCGGTGAAGCGCACCACCCTGCGCGAGCGCTCTACCAGCGTGACGCCGAGCAGCGATTCGAGCTCGCGGATCCCGGCCGAAAGGGTCGATTGCGAGACAAAGCTCGCCTCGGCCGCCTTGCCGAAATGGCCGTGCTCGTGCAGCGCGACGAGATATTGCAGCTGCTTGATGGTGGGCAGGTAGGTGGTCACCGCGGCCTATTCCGCCGCCAGCGCATCGGGCGCCTGGCCCAGCACGTCGTCGATATGGGTCATCTTGAGCTTGCCCTTCTCGACCGCAAAGGCGAGCTTGCCCTCGACCAGATCGAGCGCGTCCTTGCCGAACACCTCGTAGCGCCAGCCTTCGAGCACCGGCAGGTTGCGCACCCCCGAGGCCAGCGCCTCGAGCTCATCGGCGCGGGTGAGCAGGCGCGGGGCGACGTCGATCTCGCGCGCGCGGATCTTGAGGAGGAGCTTCAAGAGATCGGCCACCAGCGCGCCCTCGCGCCCGAGCGGGGCGCCCTGCTTGACCTTCTCGGGCATTTCCTCCTTGGGCAGCGGCGCGGCCTCGGCCAGCACCTTCATCAGCCGCTTGCCGATGTCATTGTCCTTCCACGCCGCCGAAAGGCCGCGCACCTTGGCAAGATCGGCCTGCACCTTGGGCGGGTGGCTGGCGATATCGGCCAGCGTTTCATCGCGCATGATCCGCCCGCGCGGGATGTTCTTGTGCTGGGCCTCGGCCTCGCGCCAGGCGGCAAGCGCCTTGAGCCGGCCGAGCACCTGGGGATTGCGCCCCGGCTGGCGGATGCGCTTCCACGCCTGGCCCGGATCGGTGAGATAATTGGCCGGATCGGCGAGCTTTTCCATCTCGGCATCGAGCCAGGCGCCGCGCCCGGTCTTGATCAGCTTCTTGAGGATGCGCGGGAAGATCGCGGCGAGGTGGGTGACATCGCCGATGGCATATTCGATCTGCCGCTCGGTCAGCGGGCGGCGGCTCCAGTCGGTAAAGCGCGCGCCCTTGTCGATGGAGAGGCCCAGCCAGGTTTCAACCAGGTTGGCATAGCCGATCTGTTCGGACTGGCTGATCGCCATCATCGCGATTTGCGTATCGAAGATCGGGTGCGGGGTCTTGCCGGTCAGGTTGACGATGATCTCGACATCCTGCCCGCCGGCGTGGAAGACCTTGAGCACCTCCTCGTTCTCGGTCAGCAGGCGGAGCAGCGGGGAAAGGTCGAGCCCTTCGGCCATCGGATCGATCGCGGCGGCCTCTTCGGCATTGGCGATCTGCACCAGGCACAGTTCGGGCCAATAGGTGTTCTCGCGCATGAATTCGGTATCGACCGCGATAAAATCGGACTTGGCGAGGCGGTCGCAGAGGTCGCAGAGGGCCTCGGTGGTGGTGATCAGCGGGTGGATCTTCATCTCTTCTTGTGCTCTTGCGGGCGGAGTGCCGCCCTCGGGAATGAACCCGGTTTGCGCCCGCGCCGCTTGACAAAGCGCAAGGCTTCCCCTGTTAGCGCGCGGTCGCCAGGCCCCTGGGCCTTGGCAGTGCCGCGCCCGCGCGCCCTAGCGTCATAGCCGCGATAAGGACAAGAGTTTAGATGCACCCCTACCGCACGCATACTTGCGCACAGCTTTCTTTGGCCGAGGTCGGCCAGACCGTCCGCCTCTCGGGCTGGATCCACCGCAAGCGCGACCATGGCGGGGTGCTGTTCATCGATCTGCGCGATCACTATGGCATCACCCAGATCGTGGCCGATGGTGACAGCGCCGCGCTGCCGGTGCTCGAGGGCCTGCGCGCCGAAAGCGTGGTGACCATCGAGGGCGAGGTCAAGGCGCGCCTTGCCGAAACCGTCAATCCCCATCTCGCCACGGGTGAGATCGAGGTCTTCGCCCGCAGCGTCACGGTGCAAAGCGCCGCCGAGGAGCTGCCCATGCCGGTGGCCGACGAGCAGCCTTACCCTGAGGACATCCGCCTCAGATACCGCTTCCTCGATCTCAGGCGCGAGAGCCTGCACCGCAACATCATGACCCGGGTGGCGATCATCGCCGACATGCGCGCGCGCATGGCGGCGGCAGGGTTCAACGAGTTTTCGACGCCCATCCTCACCGCCTCCAGCCCCGAGGGCGCGCGCGACTTTCTCGTGCCCAGCCGCATCCACCCGGGCAAGTTCTACGCGCTCCCTCAGGCGCCCCAGCAATACAAGCAATTGCTGATGGTGGCGGGCTTTGACCGCTATTTCCAGATCGCCCCCTGCTTCCGCGACGAGGACCCGCGCGCCGACCGCCTGCCGGGCGAGTTCTACCAGCTCGATCTCGAGATGAGCTTCGTCACCCAGGAGGAGGTGTGGGAGACGATGGAGCCGGTCATTCAGGGCACCTTTGCCGCCTTTGCCGGCGACAAGGCGGTCACCCCCGCGGGCGCCTTCCCGCGCATCCCCTATGACGAGGCGATGCTCAAATATGGCACCGACAAGCCCGATTTGCGCAACCCGCTCATCATCAGCGATGTCTCGCATCACTTCACGCAGTCGGGCTTCGGCCTGTTTGAAAAGATCGTCGCTTCCGGCGGGGTGGTGCGCGCCATCCCTGCGCCGGGAACGCATGAAAAGAGCCGCAAGTTCTTCGACGACATGAACGATTGGGCGCGCTCGCAGGGCTATGCAGGGCTTGGCTATGTCACCCGCAAGGGGGGCGAGTTCGGCGGGCCGATCGCCAAGAACCACGGAGCCGAGGGCATGGCGCGGCTCTATGGAGAGCTTGGCCTTGGCGCGAACGACGGGCTGTTCTTCGCCGCCGGCAAGGCAGCGGACGCGGCCAAGCTGGCCGGGGCCGCGCGCATCCGCATCGGCGAGGAGCTTGGCCTTGTCGATGAAAACCGCTTTGCGCTTGCCTGGATCGTCGATTTTCCCTTCTACGAGTGGAACGAGGAGGAACAGCGGATCGAATTCTCGCACAATCCCTTCTCGATGCCGCAGGGCGGGCTCGAGGCGCTCACCACCCAGGACCCGCTCAGCATCAAGGCCTATCAGTATGACCTTGTGTGCAACGGCTACGAGATCGCCTCGGGCTCGATCCGCAACCACAGCCCCGAAACCATGGTCAAGGCCTTCGAGATCGTGGGGCTTTCGCGGGCCGATGTGGAGGAGCGCTTCGGTGGGCTTTACCGCGCCTTCCAGTATGGCGCGCCGCCGCACGGGGGCATGGCCGCCGGGGTCGATCGCATCGTCATGCTGCTGTGCGGGGCAAGGAACCTGCGCGAGGTCTCGCTCTTTCCGATGAACCAGCGCGCCGAGGACCTGCTGATGGGCGCCCCCAGCCCGGCCGAGCCCAAGGCGCTGCGCGAACTCCACCTGCGCGTGATCGAGCCCCAGGCAAGGCCCGCGGCGGGCGCGGGCGCGCGCACGCGAACCACCTGAGGCAGGGCAGGCAGAGCCGGTGAAGGGCCTCTTGGCATCCGCGCTCGGGGCGCTGCTGCTCGGCGCCAGTGGCCCCCTCCGGCCCACCGGCCTGCCGCTCGACGATGGCCCCGATCCCTATGCCCGGGTGGTGGCGCGCATGGTGCGCGGGATCGTTCAATACAGCCGCTGGCCCAACGATCCGCGTCGCCTGACCGCCTGCATCGTCGGGCCCACCGATCATGCCGAGGCCCTGATCGAAGGCAAGGAAGTGGGTGCCGTTGGTGTCACGAGCGTGCAACGCAGCACCGAGAATGTCGGCCCGCTCGATTGCGACATCGTCTATCTCGGGCGGCTCTCGCTCGAGGAGCAGCGCCAGATCATCGCGCGGATGCGGGGCGAGGCGGTGCTGACGATTGCCGAGAACGACCCGGCGTGCCGCAGCCGGGCGATGTTCTGCCTGTTGTTCGAGGCCGAGGCGCTGTCCTTTCGCCTGAACATCGATTCCGTGGCCAATTCCAAGGTGCGGGTCGATCCGCGGGTTCTGCGGCTCGGTGCGGGGGGGCAGCAATGAAGCGCGCGCGCAACCCGGCAAGGCCGCAGACCCTGCGCGCGCTGCTGGCGCGCGGGCACCTGTTGCTGGTGCTGCTGGCAGTCGTGATGGCGACCCTTTCGGTCACGGTCAGCGGCGTCATCGCGATTCGCGGCTATGCGGCGCGCAACCTCGAGCTTGCGAGCGAGGCAATCGCCTACACGGTGGAGCCGGCGCTGGTTTTCGGTGATCATGAGACGGCGGCCCGGCTGGTCGAGCGGCTCGCCCGAAACAACAATCTGGCCAGCCTCAGCATCACCGATCCCGAGGGCCGACCGATCGTCAGCTGGCACGAGAAGGGCAGGGCCGGCACGGGGCAGGAGGAGGTGCTGGCGGCCGCAATGCTGGGCAAGGTCGAGCGCGACATGCACTATCAGGGCCAGCGCCTCGGCACGATTCGGGCGGTGGCCAGCCTCGGGGCGATCCGCGATTATGTCTTGGTCGCCCTGATCGTTGGTGCCTGCTGCCTCGGCATCACCGTGCTGGCGACCCGGATCCTCGCCAGGCAGCTCGAGGCGCGCATCATCGAACCGCTCGACCAAGTGGGCGATATCACCCACGAGGTGATCCAGAACCGCCAGCTGTCGTTGCGCCTGACGCCGCCCGGGATTGCCGAGATGGATCGCTTCATGAATGATTTCAATGATCTGCTGACGGAACTGGAGCGCTGGAACAGGTCGCTTTGGCACGAGAACCGCGAATTGTCGCGCAAGGCCGAGCGCGACAGCATGACCGGCCTGGGCAATCGGGCAGCCTTTGAGCGCGGTCTCGAACAGGCGCTGGCCCGGTTCGAGAGCGAGGGCCAGCCGTTTCTGCTGCTCTATTGCGATTGCAACGGCTTCAAGGCGATCAACGACACCCATGGCCATGATATTGGCGATGCGATCCTTGGCATCGTGGCCGAAAGCCTGCGGACAACGGGCGATCCGGATCGGGTGTTCAGGCTGGGCGGAGACGAATTTGCGCTGTTGATCGATGACAGCGATCATCCGCGGATCATCGGCGAGATCAAGCATCGGGTGGGCCTTGTGGCCACCCACCCGATCAGCACGAGGCTGACCGTGCCTCCCCAGCTTGGCATCGCCGTCGGCCACGCGCTGTGCCCGCAGGATGGTCGCACCGCGTCCGAGCTGGTCCGGGTCGCTGACCAACGCATGTATCAGGACAAGAAAGGGGCTGACCGTTCATGAGCGTGCTCACCAGGGGATTTGTCATGTGGGCGATGCTGTCGCTCGCCATGCTGCTGGGAGGGTGCGTGACGCCTGCCAGGGCGCCGGGCGGCTTTACCGCAGCGCAGCGTGCCGTGCTCGAAGCGCAGGGGTTTCGCGAGCAGGACGGCAATTATCTGCTCGGCCTCAACAATCGCGTGCTGTTCGATTTCGACAGCAGCGCGCTCAAGCCCGAGACCGCGGTGATGCTGCGCGAGCTTGGCCAGGTGCTCAGCGCCGTGGGGATCGGCAGCGCCCGAATCGAGGGCCATGCCTCGAGCGAAGGATCGGCCAGCTACAATCTGGCGCTCTCCGAGCGGCGCGCAAGGGCAGTCGGGGCGATGCTGGTTGAAGGCGGCATGAGAGCCGAGGCGATGCGGCTGGTCGGGCTCGGGGCATCAGATCCGGTCGCTTCGAACGATACCCCGGAAGGGCGCGAGCAGAACCGCCGGGTGGTGATTGTCGTGACACCCGCCGATGCCATGGCGCGCTGAGGCCCGGCGCTGCGACAGGCTTGCGCAGGCCCGCTAGCCCTTGCGCTTGCCCGCGCCCTTCTTTAGGGCGGGCGAAACTTTTAACCCCAGTCCAAGAGGGAATACCATGAGCGATACTGCCGAACGGGTGGCCAAGATCGTTGTCGAACACCTCGGCGTCGAAGCCGACAAGGTCACGCAGGATGCCAGCTTCATCGACGATCTGGGCGCCGACAGCCTCGACATCGTCGAGCTGGTGATGGCCTTCGAGGAGGAGTTCGGCGTCGAAATCCCCGATGATGCGGCCGAGAAGATCACCACCGTTGGCGATGCCACCAAGTATATCGAGGAACACAAGGGCTAAGCCCATCACCCCTGCCCACAGGTCCGCGCCAGCGCGCCTTGCGCCCCTGAGGACGAGGCGCCCGGACTGCCCGGCGGCGTGATTGCCGGGGCGCGGATGAGGGCCTAGGCAGGCTCAGCCCCTCGCCGGGTTGGGCCTGTTGTCTTGTCGGAGAACATCGATGCGCCGTGTGGTTGTTACCGGGCTTGGCCTTGTCACCCCGCTGGGGGGCGATGTCGAGACCACCTGGGCCAATCTGATCGCTGGCGAGAGCGGGGCGGGGCCGATCACCCGCTTCGATGCCTCGAACCAGAAATGCACCATCGCCTGCGAGGTCAAGCCCAAGGATCATCCCTGGGGCTTCGATCCCGACAAGCGGGTCGACCACAAGGTGCAGCGCCAGGTCGATCCCTTCATCGTCTATGGCATCGATGCGGCCGGCCAGGCGCTCGAGGATGCGGGCCTGACCGACATGAGCGAGGCCGAGAAGGAGCG
Source organism: Erythrobacter cryptus (assembly GCA_046297575.1). Taxonomy (GTDB): domain Bacteria; phylum Pseudomonadota; class Alphaproteobacteria; order Sphingomonadales; family Sphingomonadaceae; genus Erythrobacter; species Erythrobacter cryptus_A. The sequence goes on along the minus strand of JBKBHR010000013.1, from coordinate 27,002 downwards.
CACCGGCTGCTCGATCGGCTCCGGGATCGGCGGGTTGCCGGGGATCGAGTATGAGAGCGTCAACCTGCACGAGCGCGGGCCGGGCCGGGTCAGCCCCCACTTCGTCCATGGGCGCCTCATCAACCTCATCACCGGGCAGGTGCAGATCAAGTATGGCTTCATGGGGCCCAACCACGCGGTCGTCACCGCGTGCTCGACCGGGGCCCACTCGATCGGCGATGCCGCGCGGATGATCGCGATGGACGATGCCGACGTGATGCTGGCCGGCGGGGCGGAGAGCACCATCAACCCGCTCGGCATTGCCGGCTTTGCCCAGGCGCGCGCGCTCAACATGAGCATGAACGATCGGCCCAAGGAAGCCAGCCGCCCCTATGACCGGAACCGCGATGGCTTTGTCATGGGCGAGGGCGCCGGGGTGGTGGTGCTGGAAGAATACGAGCGCGCCAGGGCCCGCGGCGCACGGATCTATGCCGAAGTCACCGGCTATGGCCTTTCGGGCGATGCCTATCACGTCACTGCCCCGCACCCCGAAGGCAAGGGTGCGGAACTTGCCATGCGCATGGCCTTGAGGAAGGCAGGGCTGGGGCCGGGCGATATCGACTACATCAATGCCCATGGCACCTCGACCATGGCCGACACGATCGAGCTTGCCGCGGTCAAGCGGGTGCTGGGCGATGATCTGGGCGGGGCCTCGATGTCCTCGACCAAGAGCGCGATCGGCCATCTGCTCGGCGGGGCCGGAGCGGTCGAGGCGATCTTCTGCATCCTTGCCATCCGCGATCAGATCGTGCCGCCCACGCTCAACCTCATCGATCCCGACGAGGGCACCGAAGGGGTCGATCTCGTCCCGCTCAAGGCCAAGAAGCGGCAGGTGCGCGCGGTGCTCAACAATTCCTTTGGCTTTGGCGGCACCAATGCCGCGCTGGTGATGCAGAAGGTCGATTGAGGCGGTGACTCGCGCGCGCGCGCTGCTGCTGGTGGTGGTGGCCGCGGTGCTGGCGGCCGTGGTGCTGGCCCGGGCGCTGCTGGGCGCGGCAACCATCACGCGCGAGACCAGCTTCACCATTCCCGCCGGGGCCTCGGTCGCGGCGGTGGCCGAGAAGCTCGAAAGCCAGGGCCTCATCTCCTCGGCCTCGGGCTTCCTGCTCCAGGCGCGCATCTTCGGCTCGGACGCACCGATCCAGGCGGGCGAGTTCCTCCTGAAGCCCGGGATGAGCCAGCGCGAGATCCTTGCCGCCTTCCAGTCGGGCGATGTCATCCGCCGCTTCGTCACCATCCCCGAAGGCATGCCCTCGATCCTGGTGTGGGAACGGCTGATGGCCGAGCCGCTGCTGACCGGCGAGATCCCGGTGCCGCCCGAAGGCTCGATCCTGCCCGATACCTATGCCTTCGCGCGCGGCCAGCCGCGCGCGCGCCTGGTCGAACAGATGCAGGCGGCGATGGACCGGGCGCTCGCCGAGGAATGGGCGCGGCGCGGCCCGCGCGTGGCGGTGTCCACCATGCGCGAGGCGCTGATCCTCGCCTCGATCGTCGAGAAGGAGACCGGCAAGAGCGAGGAGCGCGCCATGGTCGCCGGGCTCTATTCCAATCGTCTGCGTGCGGGCATGAAGCTGCAGGCCGATCCCACGATCATCTATCCGATCACCCAGGGCAAGCCGCTGGGACGGCGCATCCGCCAGTCCGAGATCGCCGCGGTCAATGGCTACAACACCTATACCCGGGTGGGCCTGCCCGAAGGGCCGATCACCAATCCGGGCCGCGCCAGCATCGCCGCGGTGATGAACCCGGCCGATACCGATGCGCTCTACATGGTCGCCGATGGCACCGGCGGGCACTGGTTTGCCCGCACGCTTGAAGAGCACAATGCCAATGTCGCGCGCTGGTATGCGATCCGGCGCGAGCGCGGAGAGATGTAGCAACACCGCGCCGATGGGCCAGCCCTTTATCCTCACCGCGGCGCTGCCCCCCGATCTTGCCGCCTTTGCCGAGGGCCTGCGGCGCGCGCATTATCCCCCCGAGCGCAACCATCTTCATGCCCATGTGACGCTGTTTCACGCCTTTGCCCCTTCGCTGTGCGACGAGCTGGCCGACTATCTCCCGCGCCTTGCCGCGCGCTTTGCCCCGCCCGAAGGGGAGGTCAGCGGGGTGATGGATCTGGGGCAGGGCACGGCGATAGCGCTCGCTGCGCCCCAGCTCCTGGCGCTGCGGCAGGTGATTGCAGATCATTTCCACGGCAGCTTGACGGCGCAGGATCTCCACGATCCGCGCCCGCATGTCACCATCCAGAACAAGGTGGCTCGCAGCGAGGCGCGCGCGCTGCAGGCCGCGCTTGGCCCGCTGCTGGCGCCATGGATCGCGCGCGGGCGCCTTGCCTTTCCCGCGCTCGAGCTGTGGCGCTATCGCGGCGGGCCGTGGGAACGGATCAGGGCATGCGCCTTTCGCGGCCGGGAGAAGGCCGGGGCCTGAGGCGCGCACCGATCCGGGCTTGACCGCGGCCAAGCAGCGGCCTAAGGGCGCCGCTCGCGAGCCGCACAGCGGCCCCGCGCGCCGGTCGCCACAGGGCTGCCGGCTGGCCCATGGGGCGGAGTAGCTCAGCCGGTTAGAGCAGCGGAATCATAATCCGCGTGTCGGGGGTTCGAGTCCCTCCTCCGCTACCAGCCCCGCGGCCCTAACCCGCCCCTTCGACAGCCCCCTTTGCCTGTCTTGTCGCACGCAGCATGGCGAGGCGGCGGGCGACCTCGGGGCGTTCCACCAGGCGCGCAAGCGGGGCGGGAAGGCGGCGGCGCCAGTTAGGGTGTTCGTGCACCGTCCCGGGCAGGTTGGGCTGTTCCTCCTCGGCCAGCAAGTCCTCGAGAGTGACGAGCGCGAGCGCGCTTGGCGTGCTGCCGATATGGGCGATCGCGGCATCGACCACCGCTCCCGGTGCCTCGGGGGAAGGACGGGGGTGCGTCCCGCTCAGGGTTGACCACAAGAGCCCGCGGTCCCAGTCGCGGATCGCCTCGGCCTCGCTCCGGCGCATCCCTTCGGGCAAGCGGCCGAGCCGCGCGGCCCAATCGAGATCGCGCCCGCGCCACCAGCCGGCGATGGTCGGCGTGTCATGCGTGCCGCTCATCGCTGCCGAGCGCGCGGGATAGTCCTGTGCGCCGATGAAGCCGTGATCGGCGGCGCGGGCAAACCACAGCACCTGCATTCCCAGCATCTGCCGGGCGCTCACCGCCGCGCTGAAGCCATCGGGCGCGGTGCCGAGATCCTCGGCGATCACCACCGCCCCGGCCAGGTGCGCCTCGAGCGTGACGAGGCGCAGGAGATCGGCAAAGGGGTAGGCGAGATAGGCCCCCTCGGCGCTGCTGCCGCCTGCGGGGATGACCCAGAGCCGGGCGAGGCCGAAGGCATGGTCGATGCGCAGCCCGCCGCCCGCGGCAAACCCTGCGCGCAGCATGGCAAGGAAGGGGGCATAGCCGGTCTCGACGAGGCCCTCGGGCGAGAAGCTGGTGATCGACCAGTTCTGCCCCAGCGGCCCCAGGGGATCGGGCGGCGCGCCGATGGTGAGGCCCTTGAGCATGGCGTGGCGCAGCGACCAGGCATCGCTGCCCGCAGGATCAACCCCCACGGCAAGATCGCCGATCAGCCCGATCCCCATGCCCGCGCCCCGCGCGGCGGCATGAGCGGCGGCAAGGTTCTGCCGCGCAAGGCCCTGGAGAAAGGTGTGGAAGGCCACGTCCTCGGCATGTTCGGCGGCAAAGCGCGCCGCCACCGGGCTTTCGGGATCCTGATAGGCGCGCGGCCAATCGCGCCAGCCATGGGCGCCCGAGGGGCGAAAATGGCTATCGAGCGCATCGAACAGCGCGTGCCGGGCGAGCATGGCATCGCCTTCGGGGATGAAGGCCGCCCGCGTGGCCGGATCGAGCCGGCGGAACATGTCGCGCAGCGCCGCAAGGCGCCGGGGCAGGGCGGCTTGCCAGTCGATGAGGTCCCCGTCTGCTGCCACCTCGGCCTCGGGCGGCAGGGGCGGCAGGCCGGCGAGCGCGGGATCGGCCATGGCGGTGTTGAGAAACAGCCGGCTCGAGGGCGAATAGGGGCTGTAGGCGCGCCCATGGCCGGGAAAGAGCGCGTGAAGCGGATTGATCGCCAGCGCATCGGTCCCGGCCTTGCCGAAAATCGCGGCCGCTTCGGCCAACTCACCCAGCGTGCCGAAGCCCCGCGACAGCCGGCCCCTGAGCGCCGGGATCTGCACCGCCACGCCCCAGGGGCGGCGATGGGTCGCATCGGGCAGGGGGCAGGCCGGCGGCGCCACCGCAAGGCGCAGGGCCTTGCGATCGAGCGCGAGGTCATAATAGCCCGGCGCGGCGCTCACGGTCATCTGCCTGCCGGCGAGCGGCAGCGGGCGGGTGATGCCATCTGCGCCGGTGATTGTGGCCCGCGCCGGGGCGAAGGGCAGGGTTATCACTTGCCCGGCATCGGCCACCAGCAGCCGCGGCAGGGCGGCCTTGCGCGCGGCATGCGCGGCGCGCGCGCGGGCGATCTGTGCCTCGCTTGCCGTCTCGTGGCCGAGCGCTGCGAGGATCGCGGCGAGCACGTCATCGCTGACCCTGTGCACGCGCCCTTCGACATCGCGCCAGCTGCGCGCAAGGCCGCAGGCCCGTGCCAGCTCGTCGAGTGGAGTCATCATGCGCCTTCCCGGCGGCACCACGCCCCCGCCGCCGCCGACACGGATCGGCGCGGCCCTGGCGTTTGGCAAGCCGGAAAATCGCAGGCTTTTCGCGCATGAATACGATTGAAACGCGATTTGCGCGATTGCTGGCGGGCCAGCCGCGTGCTTAGTTTCGTGCCAGCGCGAGGCAGGGGCGGGGGCGCCGCAGCCGGGCGAGGGCGCAGCTTCGACAGGGAGGTGAGCGGCGATGACCAGTCCCGCAAACGGCAAGGCAGACGAGCTTGACGCGCGCATCCTTGCCGCGCTGCGCCACCGGGTCGGCAAGAACGAGCGCGCCGCCAAGCCGCATGACTGGTACAACGCCGCGGTGCTGGCGCTGCGCGATGACATCATCGACCTGTGGTTCGCCTCGACCGCGCGCACCCACGAGGCCGGGGCCAAGCGGGTCTATTACCTCAGCCTTGAGTTCCTGATCGGGCGGCTGCTGCGCGATGCCCTGTCAAACCTCGGCTGCACCCGGGCGATGGAGCAGGCGCTCGGCCAGCACGGGCTTGATCTTGCCCGGATCGCGGCGCTCGAGCCTGATGCCGCGCTCGGCAATGGCGGGCTCGGGCGGCTGGCGGCCTGCTTCATGGAGAGCCTCGCCAGCCTCGACATCCCCGCCTATGGCTATGGCATCCGCTATATCAACGGCATGTTCCGCCAGCGCATCGATGATGGCTGGCAGGTCGAACTGCCCGAGACCTGGCTTGCCCATGGCAATCCCTGGGAGTTCGAGCGGCGCGAAAGCGCCTATTGCGTGGGCTTTGGCGGCGAGGTGGTGAGCGAAGAAGGCGCGGTGCGCTGGCTGCCGGCCGAGAAGATCGAGGCCACCGCGTTCGATACCCCGGTGGTGGGCTGGCGCGGCCGGCGGGTCAACACCCTGCGGCTGTGGCACGCCAATGCCATGGACCCGATCCGGCTCGATGCCTTCAACGCCGGCGATCACGCCGGGGCGCTCGCCGCGCAGGTGCGCGCCGACAGCCTGGTGCGGGTGCTCTACCCGGCCGATTCCACCCCGGCCGGGCAGGAATTGCGGCTGCGGCAGGAATATTTCTTCTCCAGCGCCAGCATCCAGGACATCCTGCGCCGCCACGTGCAATATCACGGCGAGGTGCGCAGCCTGCCCGAGAAGGTGGCGATCCAGCTCAACGACACCCACCCCGCGCTCGCCGTGCCCGAGCTGATGCGGCTCCTGATCGATGTGCACCGCCTCGCCTTTGACGAGGCCTGGGACATCACCCGCCGCACCATTGCCTACACCAACCACACGCTCTTGCCCGAGGCGCTCGAAAGCTGGCCGCTGCCGCTGTTCGAGCGGCTGCTGCCGCGGCACATGCAGATCGTCTATGCGATCAACGCCCAGGTGCTGCGCGAGGCGCGCCGCAAGGGCTTTGACGATGGCGCGATCGCGGCGATCTCGCTGATCGACGAGCATGGCGAGCGGCGGGTGCGGATGGCCAATCTCGCCTTTGTCGGCGCCCATTCGGTCAATGGCGTGGCGGCGCTCCACACCCAGCTGATGAAGGAGACGGTGTTTGCCGATCTCCACAAGCTCTATCCCACCCGCATCAACAACAAGACCAATGGCGTCACCCCGCGCCGCTGGCTGCACCAGGCCAATCCGCGCCTCACCGCGCTCATCCGCGAGGCGATCGGCAGCGCCTTTCTCGAGGATGCCGAAGAGCTTGCCGCGCTCGGCGCGCTCGCCGGGGATGCGGCGCTGGGCGAGCGGATGGACGAGGTCAAGCGCGCCAACAAGGTCGATCTGGCCAACCACCTGCGCGAGCTTACCGGCATCAGGCTCGATCCCGATGCGCTGTTCGATGTGCAGATCAAGCGCATCCACGAATACAAGCGCCAGCTCTTGAACCTCATCGAGACCGTGGCGCTCTATGACCAGATCCGCAGCCATCCCGAGCGCGACTGGGTGCCGCGGGTCAAGATCTTCGCCGGCAAGGCCGCGCCGAGCTATCACAACGCCAAGCTGATCATCAAACTCGCCAATGACATCGCCCGGCGCGTCAATGCCGATCCGATCGTGGGCGAGGTGCTCAAGGTGGTGTTCGTCCCGAATTACAATGTCAGCCTGGCCGAGCGGATCATCCCCGCGGCCGATCTTTCCGAGCAGATCTCCACCGCGGGCATGGAGGCCTCGGGCACGGGCAACATGAAATTTGCCTTCAACGGCGCACTCACCATTGGCACGCTCGATGGCGCCAATATCGAGATCATGGAGCGCGTGGGCCGCGAGAACATCGTGATCTTCGGCCTCACCGCCGAGGAAGTGGCGGCCAAGCGTGCCGGGGGCTATGATCCACGCGCGCTGATCGAGAGCAATCGGGAACTCGCCCAGGCCGTCCACTCGATCGCCAGCGGCGTCTTCAGCCCGGATGATCCCACGCGCTACGGCGCGCTGATGGAAGGCTTGATGCGATCGGACTGGTTCATGGTGGCGGCCGATTTCGAGGCCTATGCCGCCGCCCAGAACGAGGTGAATGCGCGCTGGCGTGACCGGGCCGCCTGGCGCCGCGCGGCGATCCGCAACATCGCCGGGGTCGGCTGGTTTTCCTCCGACCGCACCATCCGCGAATATGCGAAAGCCATCTGGGGCGTGCTGTGAGGCCACCGCCCGAGGCGATCGCGGCGCTGATGGCCGGCACCCACGCCGATCCCTTCGCGCTGCTCGGCCCGCATGAAGGCCCTCAGGGCACCACTGCAAGGGCGCTGCTCCACGGCGCCGAGGAGGCCGAGGCCTTCTCGCTCAAGGGCGCAAGGCTGGGCCGGCTCACGCGCGTCGATGGCCCGCTGTTCGAGGGCCGGGTGAAGGGCAAGCCCAAGCCGCTGCGCTATCGCTGCCGCGGCCAGGGCCAGGAATGGTGGGTAACCGATCCCTATTCCTTCGGCCCGGTGCTGGGGCCGGTGGATGATTTCCTCTTGGCCGAAGGCACCCATGTGCGCCTGTTCGACAAGCTCGGCGCCCACCCCATCACCCACCAGGGCTGCCAAGGCGTGCATTTTGCCGTGTGGGCGCCCAATGCGGCGCTCGTCAGCCTGGTGGGTGATTTCAACGGCTGGAACCCGGCCGCGCACGTGATGCGCCGCCGGGTGGATATCGGGGTGTGGGAAATCTTCATTCCCGATATCGGCGAGGGGGCGGCGTACAAGTATCGCATCACCGCCGCTGATGGCACGGTGCTGCCCCTCAAGGCCGATCCCTTTGCCTTTGCCAGCGAGCTGCGCCCCAGGACCGCGAGCGTCGTTGCCCGCCCCGGCAAGGCCGACTGGGGCGATGGCGCCCACCGCGCCCATTGGGCGAGCGTCGATCCGCGGCGCGAGGCCGTGTCGATCTACGAGGTGCACGCCGGATCGTGGCAGCGCGATGAAAATGGCTGGTTTTTGAGCTGGGACGCGCTCGCCGAACGGCTCATCCCCTATGTCGTGGACATGGGCTTTACCCATATCGAGTTCCTGCCGATCTGCGAGCATCCCTATGATCCGAGCTGGGGCTATCAGACCACCGGGCTTTATGCCCCCACCGCGCGCTTTGGCGATGTCGCGGGCTTTGCCCGCTTTGTCGATGGCGCGCACCGGGCCGGGATCGGGGTGATCATCGATTGGGTGCCGGCGCATTTCCCGGTGGACGAACACGGCCTTGCCCGGTTTGATGGCACCGCGCTCTACGAGCACGAGGATCCGCGCCTCGGCTTTCACCCCGATTGGCACACCGCGATCTACAATTTCGGGCGGCGCGAGGTGCGCGCCTTTCTCGTCAACAACGCGCTGTTCTGGGCCGAGCACTATCATGTCGATGGCCTCAGGGTCGATGCGGTGGCCTCGATGCTCTACCGCGACTATTCCCGCCCCGCAGGCGCGTGGATCCCCAATGCCGAGGGTGGGCGCGAGAACTGGGAGGCGGTGGAGTTCATGCGCGCGATGAACCGCACGCTCTATGCCACCCATCCCGGCATCTTCACCATCGCCGAGGAATCGACCGCCTGGCCCGGCGTCTCCCATCCGGCGCATGAGGAGGGGCCACGCGGCAATCTCGGCTTCGGGTTCAAGTGGAACATGGGCTTCATGCACGACACGCTCGCCTACATGGGCCGCGATCCGGTGCACCGCAAATACCACCACAACGAGATCACCTTCGGGCTCGTCTATGCCTTTTCGGAAAATTTCGTCCTGCCCTTGAGCCATGATGAGGTGGTGCACGGCAAGGGCAGCCTGATCGCCAAGATGAGCGGCGATGACTGGCAGCAATTTGCCAATTTGCGCGCTTACTATGCGATGATGTGGGGCTATCCGGGCAAGAAGCTCTTGTTCATGGGGCAGGAATTTGCCCAGCGCCGCGAATGGAGCGAGGCGCGCGCACTCGACTGGGACTTGCTCGATGCGCCTGCGCACCAGGGCGTGAAGGCGCTGGTGCGCGATTGCAACCGCCTCTATCGTACCACCCCGGCGCTGCACGCGCGCGACTGCGAGGCGGAGGGCTTCCGCTGGCTGATTGCCGATGATGCCGACAATTCGGTGTTCGCCTGGCTGCGCCTTGCCCCCGGTGCGGCGCCGGTGGCGGTGATTGCCAATTTCACCCCGCAGCTTCACCGCGCCTACCGCGTGCCCTTGCCGCATGACGGGGTGTGGGCCGAGGTGCTCAACAGCGATGCCGCCCACTATGGCGGCAGCGGGCAGGGGAACCTCGGCCAGGTGATCGCGCAAGGCGGCCAAGCCAGCCTGGTGCTGCCGCCGCTTGCCACGATAATGCTGCAATTTACCGGATAAGGCCGAACAGGCTCTGGGGAGAGTTGGGATGCAGGAAAGAACCTCTGGACGGCCCCTGGCGCGCGAGGCCATGGCCTATGTGCTCGCCGGCGGGCGCGGCAGCCGCCTGATGGAGCTGACCGACCGGCGCGCCAAGCCCGCGGTCTATTTCGGCGGCAAGACCAGGATCATCGATTTTGCCCTTTCCAACGCCATCAATTCGGGCATTCGCCGCATCGGCGTTGCCACGCAATACAAGGCCCATTCGCTGATCCGCCACATGCAGCGCGCCTGGAACTTCATGCGCCCCGAACGCAACGAGAGCTTTGACATCCTGCCCGCCAGCCAGCGCGTTTCCGAGCATCAATGGTATGAGGGCACGGCCGATGCGGTGTTCCAGAACATCGACATCATCGCCAGCCACGATCCGCGCTACATGGTGATCCTCGCGGGCGATCACATCTACAAGATGGATTACGAATTGATGCTCCAGCAGCATGTCAATTCGGGCGCGGACGTGACCGTGGGCTGCCTCGTGGTGCCGCGGCGCGAGGCGAGCGGCTTTGGCGTGATGCAGGTCGATGCCGATGACACCATCACCGCCTTTGTCGAAAAGCCCGCCGATCCCCCCGGCATTCCCGGCAATCCCGAGATGGCGCTCGCCTCGATGGGGATCTATGTGTTCAACACCAGCTTCCTGTTCGAGCAGCTCGAACGCGATGCCGCAGACCCCCATTCCAAGCGCGATTTCGGGCGCGACATCATCCCCTATATCGTCAGGCACGGCAAGGCCGTGGCCCATCGCTTCACCACCAGCTGCATCCGCGCGGCCGAAGAGATCGAGGAATATTGGCGCGATGTCGGCACGCTCGATGCCTATTTCGAGGCCAATCTCGATCTCACCGACACCGTGCCCAAGCTCAACCTCTATGATCGCGACTGGCCGATCTGGACCGATGCCGTGGTCGCCGCCCCGGCCAAGTTCGTCCATGACGAGGATGGGCGGCGCGGCCATGCGGTCTCCTCGCTGGTCTCGGGCGATTGCATCGTCTCGGGCTCGCAAGTCTGGCGCAGCCTCTTGTTCACCGGGGTCAAGGTGGGCAGCTATGCGCGGGTGCGCGAGGCGGTGATCCTGCCCTATTGCAACATCGGGCGCGGCGCACGGCTCTCCCGCGTGATAATCGATTCGGGCGTGCGTATCCCCGAGGGCATGGTGATCGGCGAGGATCCGGTTGAGGACGCGCGGCGCTTCCGCGTCTCGGACAAGGGCGTGGTGCTCGTCACGCGCAGCATGATGGCGCGGCTCTAGGGGGCAATGGCCGTGCGGGTGCTCTCGGTCGCCTCGGAGGCAGCGCCGCTGGTCAAGACCGGCGGGCTCGCCGATGTTGCCGGCGCGCTTCCTGCCGCGCTCGCGGCCCAAGGCGTTGCGGTGACCACGCTGCTGCCCGGCTATCCGGCGGTGTGCGCGGCGCTCAAGCGGCCGCGGGTGCAGGGGCACTGGGACGCGCTGCTCGGCACCGCGGCGCGGCTGCTCGAGGGGCGTCTTGGCGATCACCCGCTGCTGGTGCTCGATGCCCCGGAGCTGTTCGCGCGCGAGGGTGGGCCCTATGCCGATGCTTCCGGGCGCGACTGGGCCGACAATTGGCGCCGCTTTGCCGCCTTTGCCCGGGCCGCGGCGGATATTGCCTGCGGGCTGACCGCGGCCGGGCGCTTCGATCTCGTCCATGCCCATGACTGGCAGGCCGGGCTGGTGCCGGCCTATCTGGCCTTCCTCCACGCCCGCGCCGTGCCGAGCGTGATGACCATCCACAACATGGCCTTCCAGGGCTATTTTCCAGCCGAGGTCTTTGGCGCGCTCGGCCTGCCGGATGCGGCCTGGGCGCTCGATGGGGTCGAAAGCTATGGCGGGGTCGGCTTTCTCAAGGCCGGGATGCAGCTCGCCGATGCGATCACCACGGTGAGCCCCACCTATGCACGCGAGATCCGCAGCGTCGAGTTTGGCATGGGGCTCGAAGGCGTGGTGCTGGCGCGCGCGGGGCGGGTGCACGGCATCCTCAACGGGATCGATACTGCGCTGTGGAACCCGGCCAGCGATCCGCACCTGCCGGCGCGCTACACCGCTGCGCGGCTTGCCGCCCGGGCGCGCAACAAGCGCGCGCTCGAGCAGGACTTCGCGCTCGAGCCGGGCGATGGCCCGCTGTTCATCGTCATCAGCCGGCTCACCTGGCAGAAGGGCATGGATCTCCTGCCCGGCGCGCTCGACCAGCTCGTTGCCCGCGGCGGGCGGCTGGCGCTGCTCGGCAGCGGCGATGCCGAGATCGAGGCGGCGCTGCGCGCGGCCGCGGCGCGCCATCCCGGGCGCATTGCGGTGCGCATCGGCTATGACGAGCCGCTCGCCCACCGGATGCAGGGTGGGGGCGACGCGATCCTGGTGCCGAGCCGGTTCGAGCCTTGCGGCCTCACCCAGCTTTATGGCCTTGCCTATGGCTGCGTTCCGGTGGTGGCGCGCACCGGCGGGCTGGCCGACACGGTGATCGATGCCAACCCGGCCGCGCTTGCTGCCAGGGTGGCCACCGGGGTGCAGATGAACGCGGTCTCGCCCGAGGCAATCGCCCTTGCGATCGACCGCACGATCGAGCTTTACGCCCGCCCGGATGAATGGCGGCGGATCCAGAGGAACGGGATGAAGGCGGATTTTTCCTGGCGTGCGAGCGGGGCGGCCTATGCCGCGCTCTACCGCGCGCTGTTGGCGGAGCGGGCATGATCATCAGCCACCCCACCACGCCCTTTGCCGGGCAGAAGCCGGGCACATCGGGCCTGCGCAAGAAGGTTTCGGTGTTCCGGCAGCCTCATTATGCCGAAAACTTCATCCAGAGCGTGTTTGACGTGGCATCGCCGCCCGCCGGGGCTACCCTGGTGATCGGCGGGGACGGGCGCTATCACAACCGCGCGGTGATCAACCAGGCGATCCGCATGGCCGCGGCCAATGGCTATGCCCGGGTGCTGGTGGGCCAGGGCGGCATCCTTTCGACGCCGGCGGCCAGCCACGTGATCCGCAAGCATGGCGCGAGCGGCGGGCTCATCCTTTCGGCCAGCCACAATCCCGGCGGTCCCGAGGGCGATTTCGGCATCAAGTACAACATCGCCAATGGCGGCCCCGCGCCCGAGGCGGTGACCGAGGCGATCCACGCGCGCACCATGGAAATCACCCGCTGGCTGGCGGTGGACGCTCCCGATATCGACCTTGACCGCATCGGCACGGCGCGGGTGGGCGAGATGCTGGTCGAGGTGATCGATCCGGTGGCCGACTATGCCGCGCTGATGGAGCGCCTGTTCGATTTCGAGGCGATCCGCGCCGCGGTTGCCGCCGGGCGGCTGACCTTGGCCTTCGATGCCATGCACGCGGTGACCGGGCCCTATGCCAGCGAGATCTTCGAGCGGCGGCTCGGCTTTGCCCCCGGCACGGTGCGCAATGGCGTGCCGCGCGAGGATTTTGGCGGGCATCACCCCGATCCCAACCTTGTCCATGCCCGCGCGCTTCATGACCTGATGATGTCCGATGCGGCGCCGACGCTCGGCGCGGCCTCCGACGGGGATGGCGATCGCAACCTCATCATCGGCAAGGGGCTGTTCGTCACCCCGTCCGATTCGCTCGCCATGCTCGCCGCCAATGCCCATCTCGCCCCGGCCTATCGCGCCGGCCTTGCGGGCATTGCCCGGTCGATGCCCACCAGCGCCGCAGCCGATCGCGTCGCCGCGGCGCTCGGCGTGCCCCTGTGGGAGACGCCCACCGGCTGGAAGTTCTTCGGCACCCTGCTCGATGCCGGGCTCGCCACGATCTGCGGCGAGGAAAGCGCCGGCACCGGGAGCGACCACGTGCGCGAGAAGGATGGGCTGTGGGCGGTGCTCTTGTGGCTCAACATCCTTGCGGTGACGGGAAAGCCTCTGGCCGAGATCGCGCGCGCGCACTGGGCGCGCTTCGGGCGCAATTACTATGTGCGCCATGATTACGAGGCGCTTCCCGCCGAGCGGGCCGAGGCGCTGATGGCCGCGCTCGAGGACGCGCTGCCAAGCCTTCCGGGCAAGCGTTTCGGCCCGCTCACGGTCAGCACCGCCGACCAGTTTGCCTATACCGATCCGGTCGATGGCGCGGTCAGCACCCGCCAGGGAGTGCGGGTGCGCTTTGAGGGCGGGGCGCGGCTCGTCTTTCGCCTTTCGGGCACGGGCACCGAAGGGGCGACCTTGCGCCTCTATCTCGAGCATTACGAGGCCCCCAGCGGCAGGCTTGCCGCAGACACGGCCATAATGCTCGCCGATCTTGTCGCCGCGGCCGAGGCGATGGCCGGCATCGCCCGCCACACCGGCCGCAGCGCGCCTGACGTGGTGACGTGAGCGCCCGGCTCGGCGCGCAGGTGCTCGCCTCGGGCACGCGCTTTGCCGTGCGTGCCCCGCGCGCCGAGCGGGTCGAGCTGTGCCTCTATGACGGCGAAGGTGAAACCCGCCTGCCGATGGCGCGCGCGGGCGAGGTCTGGGTGCGCGAGGTGCCGGGGGCGCGCAGCGGAGTGCGCTATGGCTACCGCGCCCACGGCGCCTATGCACCCGCGCAGAACCTGTGGTTCGATCCGGCCAAGCTGCTGGTCGATCCCCATGCGCTCGAGCTTGACCGGCGCTTCGTGCAGGTGCCGCAGCTTTCCCAATATGGCGTTGACACCGCGCCCTTCGTGCCGCGCGCCATCGTGCCCGGCGCGCTTGCCGCGGTGCCCCACGCGCCGCCGCGCTTTGCCCGGGGCGGGCTGATCTACGAGATCAATGTGCGCGGCTTCACCCTGCTCCACCCGGACGTTCCCGAGCGCCAGCGCGGCACCATTGCCGCGCTCGCCCACCCGGCGGTGATTGCGCATTTCAAGCGGCTGTGCGTCAGCGCGGTCGAGCTGATGCCGATCGTCGCCTGGATCGATGAGCGCCACCTGCCGCCGCTTGGCCTTGCCAACCGCTGGGGCTACAACCCGGTGGCGCTGATGGCGCTCGATCCCGGCCTGTGCCCGGGCGGGATCGCCGAATTGCGCAATACCGTGGCCGCGCTCCACGCCGCCGGGATCGGGGTGATCCTCGATCTCGTCTTCAACCACACGGGCGAAAGCGATGCCGAAGGCGGCACCCTGTCGCTGCGCGGGCTTGATGCGGAAAGCTATGCCCGCGCCCCCGATGGCAGCCTCATCAACGATACCGGCTGCGGCAACACGCTCGACTTTGCCCGGCCCTGGGTGCGGCGGCTGGTGATCGATGCGCTGGTGCATTTCGTGCGCCATGCCGGGGTGGATGGTTTCCGCTTCGATCTTGCCCCGGTGCTGGCGCGCGGGCCCGGCTTTGATCCCGAGGCGCCGATCTTTGCCGAACTGGCGGCAGAGCCCCTGCTTGCCGACCGGGTGATGATCGCCGAGCCGTGGGATATTGGCCCGGGCGGCTATCAGCTCGGCCGCTTTCCGGCAGGCTGGCTCGAATGGAACGATCGCTTCCGCGATGATGTGCGCCGCTTCTGGCAGGGCGCGGGCACGGCCGGGGTGCTGGCGACCCGCCTTGCCGGCTCCTCCGACATCTTCGGGGCCGATTGCCGCAGCGTCAATTTTCTCGCCGCGCATGATGGATTCACCCTCGCCGATCTCGTCGCCTACGCACGCCGCCACAACGAGGCCAATGGCGAGGGCGGGCGCGACGGGCACGCCGAGAACCATTCGTGGAACAACGGCGTCGAAGGGCCGAGCGATGACCCGGTGGTGCTGGCCCGCCGCGCGGCTGACCTGCGCGCGCTGCTTGGCACCCTGTTTGCCGCGACCGGCACGATCATGCTCACCGCCGGGGATGAATGCGGCCGCAGCCAGCAGGGCAACAACAATGCCTATTGCCAGGACATGCCGCTCGACTGGCAGGCGCGCGACACGGCGCTCGAGGCCCATGTTGCCGACCTTGCCGCAGCGCGGGCGGCGCGCCGCGACGCCTATGCCCAGTTTCCCGAGGGCGGGCGCTGGCTTTCGCCCGCCGGCAGGCCGCTGGCGCCGCACGAGTGGGAGGATCCTGCCACCGATGGCTTTGTCTGGCTGCCCCCGCCGGGATCGCCGCGCCCGGGCATTGTTGTCAGCCGCAGCGCCCGGCGCGTCGCCTCGCGCGCGGCGCGCGAGAATTTCCCGCCCGCTCCCCAATCCGGCGGGTGACAGCGCGCGTTTCTTGTGGTGTCAGCACGCTGCAACACGCACGAAAGCCCAAAGCAGGAGCCTTCATGAACTTCGAACTCGCGCAAGAACACGCAATGCTCAAGGACCTGGTGCGCAAGTTTGTGCGCGATCAGCTTTTGCCGCGCGAGGCGGCGGTGATCGCGCGCGAGAACCAGGGTCTGGGCACCTATCTCACCCCCGAGGAGACCGCCGAGGTCGATGCCGTCAGCCGCGAGCTGGGGCTGTGGGGCCTCGATGCGCCCGAGGAGGTGGGCGGCATGAACCTGCCGATGGTGGCGATGGTCGGGGTGGGCGAGGAGCTGGGCCGCACCATCGTGCCCTATTACCTGCCGCCCGATTCGCCCAACCTCAGGATGCTGCTGGTCGCCGCCGATGAGCGCCAGCGCGCCGCCTATCTTGAACCCTATGTGCGCGGCGAGACGGTGAGCGCGATCGGCATTTCCGAGCCGGGCGCCGGGGCCGATCCGGCGCGGATGACCACCACCGCGGTCGAGGACGGTGATGACTGGGTGATCAACGGGCGCAAGATCTGGATCACCAAGGGCGCCGAGGCCGATTTCACCATCCTCATGGCGGTGACCGACAAGAACCCGGGCGGGCGCAACGGCATTTCGGCCTTCCTTGTCGACAAGGGCACGCCCGGCTTCAACGTCACCCGCAAGATCCCGATGATCGATGGCACCGCCACCTACGAGATCGCGCTCGAGGATTGCCGGGTGCCCGGCTGGAAGCTGCTGGGCAAGCGGGGCCAGGGCTTTGCCCCGATGCAGGTGCGGCTGGGCACCCGGCGGATCGAGATGGCCTCATGGGCGATCGGCATGGCCAGCCGCGCGCTCGAGATGATGATCGACTATGCCCCGCAGCGCACCACCTTCGGCAAGCCGCTGGCCGCGCGCCAGACGGTGCAGAACTGGGTGAGCGATGCTGCAACCAAGATCCACGCCATGCGGCTGATGACCTATGACTGCGCCTGGAAGATCGACGAGGGCCGCGATACCCGCAGCGAAATCTCGATGATCAAGAGCTTCTGCATCGAGGAAGCCTACAGGATCGTTGACCATGCGATGCAGCTTTATGGCGGCATGGGCATGACCCGCGAGCTGCCGCTTTACCTGATGAGCAACAAGCTGCGCACCATGCGCATCTATGACGGGCCGAGCGAGATCCACAACTGGGTGGTGGCGCGCGGCCTGCTCGGCACCCACGAATAGCACGCACCAAAGCAAAGGGGCGGGACGGCGCCAGACCATCCCGCCCCCGATGCCCCGAGCCGGGGTCGGCGGCTTCAGAACTTGCCGCGCACCCCGAGGTAGAAGTAGCGCCCGCGCACCCCGATCGGCCGCACCAGGCTGCCGAGATAGGGATCCTTGTCGAAGGCGTTGTTGATCCCGCCGTAGATGTTGAAGCGATCGCTCACATCGTAGCTGGCGTAAAAATCACTCACCAGCGAGCTGCCGGTGTCGCGCTGCGGCCGCGGCACGAAGGTGTCATCGTCGCGCACCACCACCGCGCCGTTCTCGATCTCGACCGAGACGACCTCGATGTTCTCGATCCCCGGCGAGAGCTGGCTCGATTCGAACCGCCCGTTCCAGCCCAGCGTCAGCCCGTCCTTGCTCCAGACGACGCCGAAATTGGCGATGAACTCGGGATTGCCGAGCGTGCCGAGCTGGTCATTGGTGATGTTGTTGGCGATCCGCGCCCGCTCGCGCTCGAGCGGATCTTCGATCGCGGCGATCAGCACCTCGGCGGTGGCATCGAAGATCTGCTCGTCCTTGAGGAAGTAGGTGCCGGTCACCGAGAGATCGAGCCGCCCGGCATCGCTGCCCACCAGTCCTTCGAGATCAAAGCCATAGCTTGCGGCAAAATCGATCCCGCGGACATTGAGCGAGCCGAGGTTGATCTGGCCCGAGCGGAAGAAATCGATCACCCCGGTGGTGGGGTTGCGGTCGATCGCGTCGCAGAACTGGTTGTCGGTGGTTGGCAGGTCAACGCAGGCCGCGGCGATCTGCGCGCCCGAGAGCGAGCCGATCGCCCCGGTGATCGAGATGTCGTAATAGTCTGCGATCAGCGTCAGACCATCGAGCGCCCCGCCGCGCGGCTGGAATACGAAGCCGGCGGTGAAGGTCTCGGCCTCTTCCTCGAACAGGTTGGGATTGCCCCCGCTGGTGCCGGGGCGGAAGGCCGAGGCGAAATTGGTGGGATCGAAATTGGGCCCCACCAGCGCATCGCAATTGGCCTTGCGGAAAGCGCTGCCGGCATTGATGTTGACCACCGAGCACGGATCGGCGGTGAGGCCGAGCGTGACGGGAGTGAGCGGGCCGAACAGTTCGGCAAGGTTGGGGGCGCGCACCGCGATCGAATAGGTGCTGCGGAAGGTCAGGCTCTCGAACGGCCGATAGCGCCCGCCCACCGACCAGGCCGTGGTCTTGCCGATGGTGTTGTAATCGGAAAAGCGCACCGCGCCCTGGACTTCGAGCAGGTCGATGAACTTGATGCCGGCAAGCAGCGGCGCGCGCAGCTCGGCAAAGCCTTCATAGACCTCGATCGAGGGATCCTGGAACGAGGGATCGGGCGAGGGCAGGGTCGGCCCGGCATTGACCGCGCCGGCGGTGATCGGCGGGGCATAGCGCAGGGTCGAGGGCATGAACTTGCTGGTGTCGCGGCGATATTCAAAGCCGGTGGCAAAGCCGATCGGGCCGCCCGGCAGCTCGAAGAAGCTCGCCGTATCCCCCGCCAGCGTCGCCAGGAACTGCTGCTGGGTGAGCACGGTCGAATCGAGGATGTCGAGGAAGGCGAAATCGGCCCCGGCCCCGGTGATCGAATCGCGTCCGAACAGGTTGATCGGCGCGCACTGCCCATCGCCGGGGGTGAAGGTCAGCGCCTTGCCGGTGCCGTCGGGATTGGTCGGCGGTTCGGGGAAGGGCGAGACGCCGGGGGCCGATCCGTCGAAGGAGGAGCGGCAGATGATGTCGCCCACCTGCGCCGAGCTGGCGTTGATGAGGATGTCCTGCCCGTTGCGGATCGCCTTGACCGAACGCGCGGGGCGGAAGGCGCCGATATTGTCCGCGGTCAGCGCGATCGCGTCGATCGCGTAGTAGTAGCGATCCTCGATGCGGGTGTTGCGGAACAGCGATTCCACCTCGGTACGGCCGTAGTTGTAGGAGATTTCCCAGTCCCAGCCGAGATCGGGGATCTCGCCCTTGAACCCGCCGACGATGCGCCAGGTGGTGCGGTCGGTCTCTTCCACGGGCAGCACGTCGATGTCGAGCAGGTCGCGCTGCATGTTGAGGTTGATCGGCCGGCCGAGCGCCTGGAGCTGCTGGATCTGGGCGCGCAGCGCATTGGGGATGAAGGGGTTGTCGAGCCGGATCGGGATCTCGTCGCTGAAGGGGATCCCGGCCTGGTCACGGCCCGAGGTGAAGGCGAAGGTGCCTTCGAGGAAGGCGGTCACGCTCGGGGTGATCTCGAAATCGGCCCCGGCGGTGACCACCACCTGATCGAGTTCGGGCAGGATGATCTCGTTGGGATTGTTGCCGATCCCGTCACCGCCCGAGGAATCGAAGCCGCCCACCGAGACACCGGGATCGAAGGCGCGCAGCACGCCACTGTCGAACACCTGGGCAGTGGGAATGTTGGTGCCCGGGATCAGTGCGGTTGTGCCTTCGCGCCCGGCATTGCGCCCGGCGATGAAGGCCGAACGGTCGATCGCGATGATGCCGAAGGCGCTCGAGATCGGCAGGGTGCGGTTGGGGACGAAGGCATTGGCCGGGATCTGCCCGGCCGGAAGCCTGAGCTGCGCCTGGGTGATGCCGAGCAGGTCGAGCGTCGCCTGGTTGTTGGCGCTGAGCGTGAACAGGCCGGTGCCGGCAAAGGGCCGCTCCGAGGCGATCAGCGGGGTCTGCTTGCGATATTCGGCCGAAACCACCGCGCTGCCGCGGCCATCGGCAAAGGTGCCGCCGATCGCCACCGAGCCGGTGAAGCTCTCGGCATCGCCGCGGTCGGAGATGCCGCCCTGGAGGTTGTATTCGATCCCGTCGAAATCGCGGCCCGAGCGCAGGGTGAAGTTGACCACGCCGGTCACCGCGTCGGCACCGTAGATCGAGGAGGCGCCGCCGGTGAGCACTTCGACGCTCTTGATGCGCGCCTGCGGGATGTGGTTGATGTCAACCGCGGCCGAGCCGCCGGTGCCGGGCACGTGGCGCCGCCCATCGACCAGGGTGAGCGTGCGCACCGTGCCGAGGTTGCGCAGGTTGAGGAGGCTGAGGCCAAGGTCCGAACTGTCGCCCGCGGCGGCCTGGTTGACCGAATCGATCCCCGGCAGCGTGCCTTGCAGCGCCGGGATGTTGCGCAGCAACGTGGCAAGGTCAGCCTCGCCGCTGGTCTGGATTTCCTCGGTGCCGACCACCGTGATCGGGCTGGCGGATTCGGTCGCCGCGTTCAATTTGATGCGCGAGCCGGTGACGAGGATTTGCTGTTCTTCTTTGGCAGCGGCATCCTCGGGGGCGGTGCTGTCCTGGGCGCTGGCGGTCGAGGGAAGGGCGCCGGCAACCAGCAGCGCCGCGGCCAGGGCGGGAAGCGACGAGGTGGAAAGGGAGAGGTGGGAGAAGCGCATGATCTGTCCTCGCGTCGGATGGGTCCGGAGCAGGGCCAGGCCCGCATCACGCGCGGCGCAGCCCGTGCCGTGGCGCCGCAGCACAGCCGGGCTGCCGGGAGGAGCCCGGCGGGCGTGCTGCACCTGCGACGGTTCTTCCTGCGCGAGGTCGGTGGCCGGGCTTTGCCCTGTGCCTCGTGCCGCCTCGTTGACGATGCCCGGGCACGCGGAGTGCGGGCTCTAACAGTATTACGCTTTCGCAATTGCGTGATAAGCCCCAATCCGGGCCATGGCCGATCGAGACGGGTTTTGTTTGCAAACTGTCACCTCAAAGCAACAATCGGCCGGCTGCGCCGCGGGGGCGATGCGGGAAGCGCAGCCTCTTTTGAGGGGTTCGCCTTGGCCGCGCGGCTCTGCTAGCAGACGGGCATGACCGACGAACTTGCCCCCGCGCGCGCCGCGCTTGGCGCCGCCCATGCCTATGCCGAAACCGTGCGTGAGCGGCTGCGCGCCCAGCTGGCGCCGCAAGGCACGATCGATCCGGCCCTGCTTTCCCGCGCGCAGCACGCCGTCCACGGCTATGCCTGGCTCGCCGCGACGCTTGCGATGCTCGAGGCGGGGCTCGACTGGGCCGCCCGCGCGGCCGCGCAGGGCAGCTTCGGCACGCTCGAGGCGCTGGTGCTGCGCATCGGCATGGGCGAATATCTCGCCCAGATCGTCCACGGCCTGCCGATGAGCGCAAGCGAGATCGTGCGCCCGGCGGCCTTCGGCTGCGAGGCCGAGGCGCGCGCGCTCGCTGCCGATCCCGCGGTCGCACATTTCCTTGCCCGGGGCAACACGCCCGAAAGTCGCGCCGCGCTTGCCGCGCTGCTCGCCGAGGGCGCACGGCCGCATGAGGCGCTCGGCGATGAGACGCTCGATCTCATCCGCGCCGAGCTGCGCGCCTTCACCGCGGCGGAAATCACCCCCCATGCCCATGCCTGGCACCTTGCCGATGCGCTGATCCCCGAGGCGGTGATTGCCGCCATGGCCGCGCTCGGCGTGTTCGGCATCTGCATTCCGGCCGAGCATGGCGGGCTTGGCCTGGGCAAGCTCGCCATGGCGGTGGTCTCGGAGGAATTGTCGCGCGGGTGGATTTGCGCCGGCAGCCTCGGCACCCGGGCGGAGATCGCGGGCGAGCTCATCAGCGCCAATGGCACCCGCGCCCAGCAGGAGCGCTGGCTGCCGCGCATCGCCGATGGCACCTGCCTGCCCACGGCGGTGTTCACCGAGCCTGACACCGGCTCCGATCTGGCTGCGGTGCGCACCCGCGCCGAGCGGCAGGCCGATGGCAGCTGGCGGGTGACGGGGGCCAAGACCTGGATCACCCATGCCGCCCGGGCTGACCTCATGACCATGCTGGTGCGCACCGATCCCAGCGCGCCGGGCCATGCCGGCCTGTCGATGCTGCTCGCCGCCAAGACCCGCGGCACGGAGCACGATCCCTTTCCCGATCCTGGCATTTCCGGAAGCGAGATCCCGGTGCTCGGCTACCGCGGAATGAAGGAACATGCGCTCGGGCTCGATGGCTTTGCCGTGGCGGCCGATGGCCTGCTCGGCGGGGTCGAGGGGCAGGGTTTCAAGCAGTTGATGCGCACCTTTGAAGGCGCGCGCATCCAGACCGCGGCGCGCGCGATCGGGGTGGCCTGGAATGCCTTTGATCTCGCCCGCGACTATGCGCTCGGCCGCCGCCAGTTCGGCGCGCCGCTCGTCAGCTTTCCCCGCATTGCCGACAAGCTGGCGCTGATGGTGGTGGAAACCGTGCTGGCGCGCGAGCTCACCTATGCCGCCGCCCGCGCCAAGGACCGCGCGGTGCGCTGCGACATCGAGGCGGGGATGGCCAAGCTCATCGCCGCGCGCGCCGCCTGGAGCGCCGCCGACAATGCGGTGCAGATCCACGGCGGCAATGGCTATGCGCTCGAATATCCGATCAGCCGGGTGCTGTGCGACGCGCGCATTCTCAACATCTTCGAGGGCACGGCCGAGATCCAGGCCCAGGTGATCGCGCGCGGTCTCTTGGCGGGCCAGGGACAGGCGGCGCAGCCCCCGGCCGCCCCGGCCGAGCGCGCGGCCTAGATCAACCGGCGCGCACCCGCCGCGATGGCGCCTGGCGCGCTTTGCGGCGGGGTCATCACCGCGGTGCGCAGATCGATGTGGCGCGGACGACCCGCGCGCAGGCGCAGCATCCGCGTCACCTTGCGCACCAGTTCGGCCGGTTCAAACGGCTTGCGGATGAAATCCTGCGCCCCGGCAAAGATCGCCTGGGCCTCGTCTTCCTCTCCGCTCAGCGCGGTGAACATGATCACCGGCAGATCATAGAGCAGCGGCGAGCGCCGCAGCCGGCCGAGCAGGGTCATCCCGCTCTCGCCCGGCATGGCATGATCGAGCAGCAGGATATCGGGCCGCTTGCGCCGCACGCAAATCCACGCCGCCGCGGCGCTGGTGACCCAGCCACAGGCATGGCCGGCATCGATCAGCACCTCGCTGGCGCGTTCGGCGATCAGTTCATCATCATCGGCAATCAAGATGCGGGCCATGGCAGGGGCCTTGCTTGGTGATGGGTTTCACCCGTGCTGTTAACCATGCGGCGGTTCCAGCCGCCTTGGTGCGCACCCCCGGACAATCGCTTAGGCTTGCGGGTGGCTGCCTTGCCCCGGTCATGCGCGGCTGCCAGTGTCGGCCCATGATTCGCGACAGCCTCAAGCCCGCCCCCGATCCCACCCGCATCGGCCCCTTCTATGTCACCGAGGGCATCCACAACCTGCGCGATTATGGCGGCTATGCGGTGGCGGGCGGGGGCCGGGTGGTGCGCGGGGTGCTGCTGCGCTCGGGCCAGCACACCGAGGCGAGCGATGCCGACCTCGCGCTGATCGAGAGCCTGGCGATCCGCACCGTGATTGACCTGCGCGGGGCAAGCGAGCGGCGCGGCTTTCCCTGCCGGCGCCCGCCCGGCTTTGCCGCGCAGGTGATCGCGCATGAGGGCGAGACCAGCAATTCGCCCCCGCACGAAGGCGGCGGCGGGCAGGTGGAGATGACGGTGGAGCGCGCGCGCGAACGGATGCTCGCGGTCTATCGCCGCATGCCGCACAATCCGGCGATGCACGCGATCTTTTCCCGCTATTTCGCCGCGCTTGCCGCGCATGAAGGGGCAAGCCTCGTCAATTGCTTTGCCGGCAAGGATCGCACCGGGATTGCGGTGAGCCTGCTGCTCCACGTGCTCGGCGTGCACCGCGATGATGTGATCGCCGAGTTCCTGCTCACCAACGAGGCGCCCACCCGCCATGTGCTCGAACGCCAGTCGCTGCCGCGGATGGAGGCCCATTATGGCGCCATCGCGCCTGAGGCGCTCGATTACCTGATGGGTGTCCACCCCGAATATATCGAGACCTTTTTCGACGAGGTCGCGCGCGCCCACGGCTCGCTCGATGCCTATCTGGCTGAAAGCCTGGGTGTCAGCGCGCAAACAAGAGCGCGCCTGCGCGCGCGGCTGGTGGCGTGACAAGCGCCGCCCGCGCCCCCATATCGCGCCCCCAAACCAGACATTCGCAAACAAAGGGCAAGACACCATGGCGACCCACCACACCAGGATGCTGATCATCGGTTCGGGCCCGGCGGGCTACACCGCGGCGATCTACGGCGCGCGGGCGATGCTGGCGCCGATCGTGGTGCAGGGCCTCCAGCCCGGCGGGCAGCTCACCATCACCACCGATGTCGAGAACTATCCCGGCTTTCGCGAGGTGGTGCAGGGCCCCTGGCTGATGGAGGAGATGAAGGCCCAGGCCGAGCATGTCGGCACGAAGGTGGTGTGGGACACGATCACGTCGGTCGAGCTTGAAGGCGGCCCGCCGTTTCGCGCCATCGGCGACAGCGGCGATGAATATGTCGGCGAAACCCTGGTGATCGCCACCGGCGCGCAGGCCAAGTGGCTGGGCGTTCCGGGCGAGCAGGAACTTGGCGGCAAGGGCGTTTCGGCCTGCGCCACCTGCGACGGGTTCTTCTATCGCGGCAAGAAGGTGGCGGTGATCGGCGGCGGCAACACCGCGGTCGAAGAAGCGCTCTATCTCACCAACCATTCGGATGATGTGACGCTGATCCACCGCCGCGATTCCCTGCGCGCCGAGAAGATCCTGCAGGAGCGCCTTTTTTCCAATCCCAGGATCCGGGTGCTGTGGAACAAGGCGGTCAGCGCCTTCGAGGCCGGGCCTTCGGGCCTGCTCGAACGGCTTGCGCTCACCGATACGCTGACGGGCGAGACGAGCCATCTTCCTGTCGATGGCGCCTTCGTGGCGATCGGCCATGCCCCGGCGACCGAATTGTTCAAGGGCAAGCTGCCGATGGACGAGAGCGGCTATCTCCTGACCGAGCCGGGCACGCCCAAGACCGCGATCCCCGGGGTCTTTGCCGCTGGCGATGTCACCGATCACACCTATCGCCAGGCGGTGACGGCGGCGGGCATGGGCTGCATGGCCGCGCTCGATGCCGAGCGCTTCCTTGCCGCGCGGGCCCATGCCGAGGCGCGCACGGCGCAGGCGGCGGAGTGATCCGCCGCTCAGCCGCCGAGGTGCAAATCGAACACCGGGATCGCCGCGCGCAAGATCAGCACCATCAGCGCCAGCGATGAGAGCGCAAACAGGGCAAAGCGCAGCGCCACCTTGTTGATCGTTGCCTGCACCAGCGAATGGGCGATGCGCAGGGCGACATAGGCCCAGGCGATGATGGCGTTCATGCCATCGCCCTGGCCGATCACCGCCAGCACGATCGCCACGGCATAAAACAGGGTCGGCGCTTCGTGCAGGTGGTTGTAATTGTCGGCCTTCCAGCTGACCTTCTCGGGCAGCTGGGCGCGCAGCGAAGCGCCGGTGGTGCCGACGAGGCTCTTGGCATCCATTCCGGCCTTCATCATCGCCGGGATGCGGGTGGCATACATCCACACCCACATCACCATCGTCCAGGCCAGAAGGGCGACGACGGGCTTCAATATTTCCATTCCGATCATCGTCCGCTCCTCAAGCCGGCAGCGCCGCAGGATCGGCGAGCACGGTGGCCATCACCGCCCGCAGCGCCAGCACGATCAGCGCCAGCGTGCTGGCAAGGAACAGGGCAAAGCGCACCGGAATGGTGTTGACGAGGTTCTGCCACAGCGAATGGACGATCCTGAGCGCCACATAGGCCCAGGCCAGCGCGACATCGAGCGCGCCCGGGCCGGTGAGCGCGAGGATGATCACCGTAGCATAGAACAGCGTCGGCTGCTCGTGCAGGTGGGTGTGGTTGTGCGCGGGCCAATTGGCCTTGTCGGGGATCACCCCTTCCAGATCGCAGCCGCGCACGCCCGGCTTGTTCGGCAGCACCGACTTGTCGGCCACCCTGGCGATCGCGCCGAAGCGTGCCGGGATGATCCACAAGAGCACGATCAGCGTCCACACCACCAGCACCGCGGCGGGCGCGAGCATCTGTGCCTGCATCGCCATTTCCCCTGATTGACCCCTTCAGGCGCGCGGGTCTGCGGCAAGGTGAAATCATTGTCAATTGCAACCCATCGCCGGGCGATACGGGCAAATGCGCAGGCGCCAGTGGTTTGGGCGGTAAGCCTAACGCTTTGCTAACTATTCCTGCGTATTTGCTCGGGGCATGACCAAGACCCGCACTTTCAGGCACCTGCGTGCGGCCAGCGCCAGCATGGCCGCGATCGGCCTCGGCATTGCCGCCGTTCCGGCGCAGGCCGGGGGCGTCACCGCTGGCACGCTGATCGAGAACACCGCGATTGCCAGCTACGATGATGGCAGCGGCGCGCGCACCATCAATTCCAACACCGTGCAGGTGCGGGTTGATGAGCTGCTCGACGTGACGCTCACCTCGCTCGATCCCGGGCCGGTCGCGGCACGCCCGGGCGAGGCGGTGCTGGCGTTCGAACTCACCAATCCCGGCAACGGCCCCGAGGCCTATCGCCTCACCGCCAATCCGGCGGTGGCGGGCAATGACTTTGATACCAGCGTGGTCGCCATCGCCATCGACAGCAATGGCAATGGCACTTACGAGCCGGGGGTCGATGCGATCCTGCCCGCGCCGCAGACCACCGCCGAGCTTGCGCCCGATGCTCTGCTGCGCGTCTTCGTGATTGTCGCGGTGCCCGCCTCGGTCAGCGACGGGGCACAGAGCAGCGTCGAACTCACCGCCACCGCGGTGACGGGCACCGGCGCGCCGGGCACGATCTTTGCCGGACAGGGCAGCGGCGGGGGCGATGCCGTGGTCGGCACCACTTCGGCAAGCGCGCTGGCCCGCGGCGAACTTCTCGCCGGGGTTGCCAGCGTGCGGCTGATCAAGGCGGTGGCGCTGCGCGATCCCTTTGGCGGCACCAGCGCGGTGCCCGGTTCGATCGCCACCTTCACCATCACTGCCGAAGTCACCGGCAGCGGCAGTGTCGCGGGGCTCACCGTCACCGACGCCATCCCCGCAGGCACCCGCTACGTGCCCGGCAGCCTCACGCTCGATTCCGCCGCTTTGAGCGATGCGGCCGATGGCGATGCCGGCAGCGCCAGCGATGCCGATGGCGTGCGGGTCGATCTCGGCACCGTCACCGGCGGCACCAGCCACGCCATCGGCTTTGCCGTGGTGGTTCAGGAATAACAGGAACAATCTTTTTGAAACAGGGGGTTGCCAAGATGAACAGATTTCGCGCCACGTTGCTTGCGGC
>JBKBHR010000012.1:0-94742 GCA_046297575.1 Erythrobacter cryptus | reverse complement strand
GCCGCACGTGCCGGGGCAGGATGCGATGCTGCGCTATCCCGATCCGCGCGGCTGAGCGCGGTCTTCGACCCTCTTTCCAGCCAAGCCTCATCACCTTGCGCCCCGCCGGGCTGGCGGCGGGGCGCCGATGGAGACTGCCATGATCCGCTATCTCGTCAATCGCATGCGCGAACCCTCGACCTGGGCGGGGTTCGCCGGCCTCGCGCTCGCGCTCGGGATCTCCGAGGCCGAGTGGCAGGTCTGGTCCGCCGCGGCCGCCGCGCTCGCCAGCCTCGCTGCCATGCTGCTGTGGGAGCGCCCCGGGGCCGACCGGGGCGAGGCGGGCGAGCCGTGAGCCCGTGGCGCAGCCTGCTGCCGATGGGCGCCGGCCTCATCCTGCTGGCGCTGGCCGCGCTCGTGCTCTGGCAGTTCGGGGCGGCGCGCAAGGCCGAAGGCGAGGCCCGCGCCGCGGCCGAAGCGGCGGCGCGCTGGCAGGCCGCGCTCGAGGCGCAGACCCGGCAGATCACTGCGCTCGAGGCTGCTGCAGCAGCGCGGGCGAGCGCGGCGAGCACCGCCCATGCCCTCACCCGCGAGAAGCTGCAGCCGATCATCATCCACTCGCTCGAGGAGGCCCGCACCCATGAGACCACCCCTGCCGGCGCTGTGCTGTGCCTTGATGCTGGGCGCGTGCAGTCCATCGAGGCCAGCGCCGCTGCCCTTGGCCTGGAAGGTGCCGCCGCCCCCGGCGGTGGCGCTGCAGCCCTGCACGCGCACCCCGCTCCCGACCGGCCCTGACGGCACGCTCACCGCCGCCGGGGCCGAGCGCGCGCTGCGCCAGCGCGACATCGACCTTGCCCTGTGCGAGGCCCGCCGCCGCGCCGCAATCGCGGCCTGGCCCGATGTGACCCCCGACCCTGCGCCCTGAACCCGAGGACCCCAGCCATGCCGATCACCACCCGTGACCAGCTGATCGATGCGCTTGCCAACGGCGCCAGTCGCATCGTCATCGACAAGGGCTCCATCGCCCTCGGCTCCGGCTCTGCCGGTCAATATGCCTCGCTGTGGCGCGCGACCGGCACGCCGGGGCAGGGCGCCATCCCCGGTGCGGCCGAGGTCTGCACCGGGGCCCTCGTCGGCGCCTTGCCCTTTGCCAACCAGGCCGCGCCGCGCCGCAGCTATCTCGCCTGGCTCTGGGCGGTCTCGAGCGCCAGCGCCACGACGCTGGAGATCCACGACCGGCTGGCGCACATGGGCGGGCTCAACCTCTCGGTGACGAGCGCGCAAACGGTTGGCGTGGATGTCCAGACGCTCGGCGTCGCAGCGGACCGGATCGGCCGCGCGGACTTCTCCGACCTGCAGTGGTGGTACGAGATCTACAGCCCCGGCGGCGCGACCGCGGCCAACGCCACCTTCACCGTCACCTTCGATGACGGCTCGACCGGCACCCTCAACCCGCTCGCCGTGGGCGGCAGTCTGGCGGCCGGGCGCCTCTTCAGCCTCGACGGCCTGCGCACCGCCGCCCAGCAGGGGCGCAACATCCGCGGGGTGAGCAGCGTCACGCTCTCGGCCTCGACCGGGGCGGCGGGCAGTGCCGGGATCACCGTCACCCGCCCGCGCACCGCTCTGCCCATGCCGCTGGCGAACTTCTCCAACGTCGCCGACTGGGCCCAGCTCGGCCTGCCCGACATCCCCAACGATGCCTGCCTGTTCCCGGTGATCATCCCCAGCAGCACGAGCACCGGCACGCTGCGCGGCGGGGGCAAGATCGTCCATGGCTGAGCCTGCCGCCCGCGTCACCGGCGCCGCGGTGGTGGCCGCCGCGCGGCGCTGGCTCGGCACCCCCTTCTGCCACCAGGGGCGGCGGCGCGGGGTGGGGGTCGACTGCGTCGGCCTCGTCATCGCCGTGGCGCATGAGCTCGGCCTCTCCGACTTCGACATCACCGGCTATGCCCGCCGGCCCGACAGCGACCTGCTCGCCCGCCTCGCGCACGAACTGATGCAGCCCATCGATCCGGCCGCCGCCCGGCCCGGCGACGTGCTGCTGATCGCCATCGAGGGCCGCGCGCAGCATCTCGCGATCCGCTCCGACCTTGCCGGCGATCCGGCGATCATCCACGCCCATGCGCCCCGGCGCCGGGTGGTCGAGCACCGCATCGACGCGGACTGGGCGCAGCGCATCCTTGCCGCCTTCCGCCTGCCGGGAGTGGCGCAGGAGGAGGCGGACTGATGGCCTCGCTCGTCCTCTCCGCGGTCGGCACCGCGATCGGCGGGCCGCTGGGCGGCACGATCGGCGGCCTCATCGGCTCGGCGCTCGACCGCACCCTGTTCGCCCCCACGGTGAGCGCCGAGGGCCCGCGTCTTGCCGATCTGGCGGTGCAGGCCTCGAGCTACGGCCAGCCCATCCCGCGGCTGTGGGGGACGGGCCGCATCGCCGGCAATCTCATCTGGTCGACCGGCCTCATCGAGACCAAGACCACCACGAAGCAGGGCGGCAAGGGCGGCGGGGCGAAGACCACCACCACCACCTACAGCTACCATGTCGACTGCGCGATCGCGCTGTGCCGCGGGCCCATCGCGGGCGTGCGGCGCATCTGGGCCGACGGCAAGCTGTTCCGCGATGCCGACGGGGTGCAGCGCCACGCCGAGGCGCTGCGCGTCTACCCCGGCAGCGAGGACCAGATGCCCGATCCCGCCATGCAGGCAGCCCTCGGTGCGGCGGGCTGCCCGGCGCACCGCGGTCTTGCCTATGTGGTGTTCGAGCGCCTCGAGCTTGCCGACTTCGGCAACCGCATCCCCAACTTCACCTTCGAGGTCGAGGCGCAGGCCTCGGCCACGGTGGCGAGCGTGATCGAGGAGCTGTGCAGCCTCGCCGGCGTGCCCTTCCTCGATGCCGCGCGCACCGGGCGCATCGACCTTGCCGGCTATGCCGTGGCGCGCCCGGCAAGCATCCGCCAGGTGCTCGAGCCGCTGCGCAGCGCCTTCTTCTTCGATGCCGCCGAGATCGAGGGCGCGCTCGCCTTCTTCCCCGCCGATGGCACGCCGGTCGCGCGGGTGCCCGCCGGCGAACTCGGCGCCCACCCCTTCGGCAGCGAGCCGCCGCCGCTCGAGCTCCGGCGCACGGCGGAGGCCGAACTGCCGCGCCAGATCACCGTGCAGCACCTCGATCCCGCGCGCGACTACCAGGTGAACGCGCAGCGCGCCCGCCGCTCGACCAGCCCCAGCACCGCCGATCTCTCGGTCGACCTGCCGCTGGTGCTCGAGGCCTCCGAGGCCAAGGCGATCGCCGAGCGCATGGTCTGGCTCCAGTGGCTCGGGCGCGACACGGTCACCTGCCAGCTGCCGATCGCCTATCTCCACGTCGAGCCGGGCGACAAGCTGGTGGTGCTGGATGGCGAGGGCCGCGCGCGCACCTTGCGGGTCACCCGGCGCGAGCTGCGCCTGCCGGGCAGCCTGCTGGTCGAGGCGGTGACCGACGGCGCCGCCGCGCTCTCGCGCATCGCCAGCGCCGCGCCGGCCCCGGTGCCGCCGCAGGAAGTGCTGCTGCCCGGGGTGACCACCGCCCACCTCCTCGATCTGCCGCTGCTGCGCGAGGAGGACGACGGGCCGCACCTGCTGCTCGCCGCGGCCGGGGCCTCGGCCGGCTGGCGCGGCGCGGTGCTCGAGCGATCGGCCGATGGCGGCGCCACCTGGGAGCGGCTCGCCGACCTCACCGAGGCAGCCGTGCTCGGCACCGCGCTCGACGTCCTGCCACCGGCCTCGCCCCATGTCTGGGACCGGGCAAGCAGCCTCACCGTCAGCCTCCTCGATCCGTCCGACACGCTCGAGAGCGTGAGCGAGGCGGCGGTGCTCTCCGGCGCCAATGCCTGCCTCGTCGGCGGGGAGGTGATCCAGTTCCGCGATGCCGAACTGGTCGCGCCGGGCACCTGGCGTCTTGCCACCCTGCTGCGCGGGCGGCGCGGCACCGGTGATGCGATCGGCGCCCATGGCCCAGGCGAGCGCTTCGTGCTGCTCACTGGCTCCGCCGGGAACGCCCGGCTCGCCCTGCCGCTGGCCGAGCGCGGGGCGCTGCGCCAATGGCGCGCGGTCTCGCTCGGCACCCGGGCCGAGGATGCGCCGACCATCAGCCTTGCCTGGCAGGCGCGCGCGCTGATCCCGCTTGCTCCCGTCCATGCGCGAGGTGAGCGCAACGGCGCGGGCGATCTGGCGATCCGCTGGATCCGCCGCACCCGCTGGCCCGCGCCCTGGAGCGACCATGTCGATGCCCCGCTCGGCGAGGCGGGCGAGGCATATCAGATCGACATCATGGCAGGCAGCAGCGTCAGGCGCACCATCGCCACCACCCAGCCGCAGGCGCTCTACCCGGCTGCGGACCAGATCGCCGACTTCGGCACCGTGCAACCTGCCGTGACCTGCCGCATCCACCAGCTGAGCGAGCGGGTGGGGCGCGGCGCAGCCCTGGAGGTGACCCTGTGACGACCACTCCCAACCTTGCCTTGCCCTTCATCGATGCCGCCCAGGCGCAGAAGGAGGTGACCCACAACGAGGCGCTGATCCTGCTCGATGCCCTGGTGCAGGGGCGGGTCAAGGGCCGCCACCTCTCCGCCCCGCCGGCCGCGCCCGCCGAGGGCGAGGCGTGGATCGTCGGGCCCGGCGCCACCGGTGCGTGGACGGGTCAGAGCGGCCGGATCGCACTGTGGCAATCGGGCTGGCGCTTCCTCGTCCCCCGCGCGGGCTGGCGGCTGTGGGACGAGAACGCCGAGCGCCTCGTCACCTACTCGGGCAGCGCCTGGGGCGACCTGCCGGCCGGGGCCATGCAGATCCCGACGCTCGGCCTCGGCTGGATCGGCTACGGTTCGGGCTATGCCTCCCCCCGCTACTGGCGCGATGCCCATGGGCGGGTGAGCATCGAGGGGCTGATGCAGGCCGGGAGCGACGGCACCGTGTTCACTTTGCTTGCCGGCTATCGTCCACCTGCGCGGCTGATGTTCGCCTGCTGGTCGGGCGGCGGGGCCTATCGGGTCGATGTGACGCCCGCGGGCGAGGTGATCCTCCAGGGATCGAACAGCGTGTTCAGCTCGCTTGCCGGCATCACCTTCCTCGCTGCCGGATGACCCGCACGAAAGGAGGAGCATCATGGAGCCATCGCTCATCCTCGAGCTTGCCACCCGGTTCGGGCCGGCGGGGCTCATCATCGGCTGGCTGGTGTGGGAGCGCATGACCACCGCCAGGGAGCGGCTCGCCTATGACCGCGAGCGGCTCGAGGCCGACCGTCAGCTCGCCGCCTCGCTCGCCGCGCTCACCGCCGTGATCCAGGAAAGGCTTGGCCGATGAGCCGCGAAAGCCTCGCTGCTGTCCAGCTGCGCCGCGCTGCAGCCTGCGCCCTTGCCGAGGCCTGCCGCGCGCTGCTCGCGGCATCGGGTGGGAAGGGATGGCGCAGAGGTTCGGCCCTGCCGGATGCCGCGCCGCTCCATGGCGGCATGAAGGCGCGCCGTCCGCGCGAGCTGCACGGCGGCACCGGTAGCCTGCCGAGCTGAGCCGAACCGTCCCGGCCTGCGCCGACCGGCTCTCACGCTGCGCCTTCCATCCCGTTCCCTCCATCGCGCTCGCCCTTTGCTCGAAGAATGGTGGGCGCTTGTCCCTTAGGAGACCGCTCATGACTGCCATCACCTATCGCCACTGGCGCGACGTGCCGAAGAACCGCTGGCGCTGGAAGAACTTCTCGCCTGCCGAGATCGCCTGTCGCGGCACGGGGTCGATCCGTGTCCACGAGGACGCGCTCGACAGGCTCCAGGCGCTGCGCGACCGGCTCGGCAAGCCGCTCATCGTCCGTTCGGCCTACCGCAGTCCGGCGCACAACCGCGCCATCGGCGGCGCGCCGCGCTCGAAGCACATGGACGGCACGGCCTTCGACATCGCCATGGCCAATCACGATCCGGTCGCCTTCGAGGCTGCCGCCCGAGCCGTCGGCTTCCTCGGCTTCGGCTACTATCCGCGCTCGGGCTTCATGCACATCGATCTCGGCCCGGCTCGGCAATGGGGCGAGCCGTTCCCGGCGCGCGTGACGGCGTTCGCCACGGAAACGCCGCCCGCACGAGAGGTCCTGGCAGACAGCCGCACGATGAAGGGCAGCGGCGCAGCTGGCGTGGCCACGCTGGGCGCAGCGGGTGTCGAGGTGGCGCAGAACGTCCTGGCCGAGACCCAATCCGCGATCCTGCCGCTCGTCCCCTGGCTCGACACCTTGCGCTGGGTGTCGATCGCCGTGGCGCTCGCGGGCGTCGCCGTGACGATCTACGCGCGCATCGACGACTGGAAGCGGGGGCGGCGATGATCGCTGCTCTGTTCGCCGGGATCGCCGCCGCCCCGTGGATGCGGGCGGCCCTGCGCTATGGCGCCATCGCACTCGCGGTGCTCCTGTTCCTGCTCGCGCTCCGGTGCTCCGGGCAAGCGCTACGAGCGTCTGCCCGCGCCGGAAATCGAGGCGGCGGTGGTCGCGCAGATCCGGACGGTGCTGGCCAGTCCGGAATCCATCGCGTCGGTGGTGCGGCACATCCACCGCAACGGGGCCCAGATCGACGAGGCCACCACCGTGATGGCGATGGGGCGGCTCAATGACATCTGGGATCAACTGTTCCCGGTCGAGCGCCACCGCATCGCCAATCTAACCTCTTTTATTCATGACGGCCGGGAAGTGGAGCGCTCGGCGCCTGCGCTGCCGCTGGGGTTATGACGCGGGCGAGCGCCTTCGCCGGAGTTTTTCACCGCGACGGGATCGATAGGCTTTTTGGTGTTGAAGGACTGGGCTGGGGCTTTCTGCGGCACGGCCGCGTGGGCTATGTGGGCGCAGGCTTGAGCGCGAGAACGATGGCGCGCAGCAGACCGGCGCCGGGACAGGTCGAAGCGAACGGAACGCCGATGCGGGTGGCGCTTTCCATGACGCGGGCTGCAACCTTGAGCAGCCGCAGACGCAGGGTTGTAAACTCGGCTTTTGCCAGAGCGGCAGTCTTCGGCATCGCCTGCTGGACGCGCCAGAGCAGCCATTAGGCGGCGGTGTGGAGGATCAGGCGCATCTGATTGGCATTGGCCGAGCGGCACGAGGTGCGGTCACTGGCCAGCTGGGTCTTGTGCAGCTTGATCAGGTTCTCGGCCTGCCCGCGCGCGCAGTAGAGCGTTTCGTAGATGTGCTCGGCCGAGCCTTCGGTCAGTGAAGTGACCACATAGCGGATGTCCATCCCCAGCGTGCTGGCCTCGATCCTGGCGACGACGCGGCGCTGGCACGTCCAGCTCTTTGCGCCATAGCGGGTCTCGGCATAGCTGCGCAGAACCACCCGGCCCTCCTCGGCGCGGCGAACCGCGCAGGCATCAGCAGCAGTGACGATGACAGGATCGGTGCGCAGCGTGGCGTTGGTCGGCAGGCCGAACACGTAATCGACGCCGGCAGCCTCGCAATAGGACATGACCTCGGGCCTGCCATAATGCCCGTCGCCTCGGATGGTGACGTGGGTATCGGGCCAGTGTCGACGAATATGGCGTATCAGACGCCGGATATGGCCCGCTGCCTCCTTGCCCGAAGGCGTCTTGCCCGTGCGCAGCAGCATCGCCACCGGCCTGCCGGTTGCGGTGTCATAGACATGGATCGGCAGGAAGCAGCGTTCCCCATGATGGCCGTTCCAGAACGAGAGTTGCTGATAGCCGTGCACGACGTCACAGGTGTCATCGATATCCAGCACCTCCGCCGCCGGCGGCGCGGGATAGCTGCCGCAGTAGATCTCGATCATGGCCGCCAGCATCTTCGCCAGCTCGCGCGTGGTCGGCGCATTCTCCCAGCGGCTCATGGTGGGTTGGCTGGCCAACCCCGCACCCGCACCCGCACCCGGCAGCTTGCCCAGCGCCAGGCGGAACCCCGGATCATCGCGCAGGGCGTCAAGATCATCGGCATCCTCGTAGCCGCAGGCGATCGCCAGCACCCGGGCCAGGAAGATATCTTCAAGCCGATGGACCACCCCCGCAGGATCGCGCTGATCGGCAATACATGCAGCAAGCCGGCCGCAGATCCCCATCAACCGCTCGGCCTGCGCCAGCACCAGCACGCCGCCATCCGAGGTCAGGCGGCCGCCGTCAAACGCAGCTGTGACCTTCTTGCCGCGCACTGCTGGAAACGAAAATCCGGCTGCGCTATCATAGCTCCCAGCGGGTCTGGTCTGTGGCATTTTCTGTCCCGTTGCAGGTCTGGCCTAGGGTCGAGACTCAATCACAGCCAGAAGGCTACGGCGGCAGCGAGGCTTACGGCGGATAGGAAGTTTCTGGCGAGCTTGTCGTAGCGGGTGGCGATGCGGCGGAAGTCCTTGAGGCGGCAGAACATGGCCTCGACCCGCCAGCGATCCTTGTATCTGCGTTCGTCATACTGGATCGGGCGCTTGCGGTTGCGCCGACCTGGTATCACCGGGATGGTGCCCTGCTCGCGCAAGGCAGCCCTGATGCGGTTCGCGTTATAGCCGCGGTCAGCGATCACGCGCTTCATGCCGATGGTCTCGCCGATCAGCAGGTCTGCGCCCTTCACGTCAGATGTATTGCCGGGCGTCAGGACGAGGCGGAGTGGTCGCCCGAGGACATCGACAAGGGCGTGGATCTTCGTTGTCCTGCCGCCACGCGAGATGCCAATGGCATTGGCCCGCGCCCCCCTTTTGCGCCACCGGCAGAGCGGTGTGCCTTGATATAGCTGCTATCGATCTGGCCTGTTTCCGCGATCCAGCCTTCCTCTGTCAGCGCCGCCAGGATACGTGTCCAGATGCCCCGGCGGCTCCACCGGTTCCAGCGATTGTAGACCGTCGTCGAAGGGCCGTATTCGGGTGGGCAGTCCGCCCAGCGGCCACCGCACTTGAGCATGTGGATGATGCCCGAGATCACCCGGCGATCATCGACACGCCGCGCTCCGGGCTGGTTTTTCGGCAAGCGCGGTTCGATTGCCGCCCAAGCTTCATCCGACAACCAGAACAACGAACGCGACATCTCCAATGGCCTCCTGCTTCAGCAGAGAATCCATGAATCAATGTGCTCGCAGACTTTCAAGAGGCTGATTGGGTTTTGACCCTAACAGGGTCATAACGCAATCCTCCTGAGACGCAGCGAATTGCCGATGACGCTGACCGAGGAAAGTGCCATTGCAGCCGCTGCGATGATCGGTGAAAGCATGATGCCGAACAGCGGGTAGAGCGCGCCCGCAGCCACCGGGATACCAGCGACGTTGTAGGCAAAGGCGAAGAACAGGTTCTGCCGGATGTTGGTCATGGTTGCGTGGCTTAGGTGCCGGGCACGCGCTATCCCTGTCAAATCGCCCTTGAGCAGTGTGATGCCCGCGCTTTCGATCGCAACGTCTGTGCCGGTGCCCATGGCGATGCCGACATCGGCAGCAGCAAGCGCGGGGGCGTCGTTCACACCGTCGCCTGCCATCGCCACGATCCTGCCTTCGTCCCTCAAGCGCTTCACGATCGCGCTCTTCTGATCGGGCAGGACATCGGCTTCGATGTCGTCAATGCCGAGCCGCCGCGCGATGGCCTCAGCTGTGATGCGATTGTCTCCGGTCAACATGATGACATGGATGCCCGCTTCGGCCAGCGCCTTGAGCGCGGCAGGCGTGGTCTGTTTAACCGGATCGGCAATGCCGATGGCACCCGCAGCACGGCCATCAATGCCAAGGAAAATTGCGGTCGCCCCTTCAGCGCGCAGGGCGTCAGCACGCCTCGCCAGTTGGGCAGTCGAGATACCCTGCTCCTCAAGAAAGCGGGCATTGCCAGCAACAAGCCGATGTCCATCGACGATGCCGGTGATGCCCTTGCCGACGGGCTGATCGACGTCGCCAGGTTCACTGATTGCGAGACCCTTGGCTTCTGCATCCCGGACAATGGCCAGGGCCAGCGGATGCTCGCTGCTGCGTTCGAGGCTGGCGGCAAGGCGCAGAACCTCTTGGCTGTTGAACCCCTCGGCCGTCTCGATCGCGACCACCGCAGGCTTGCCTTCGGTGAGCGTGCCGGTCTTGTCGACGACAAGGGTATCGACCTTTTCCATGCGTTCGAGCGCCTCGGCATTCTTGATAAGGATACCGGCCTGGGCACCGCGTCCGACCCCCACCATGATCGACATCGGGGTTGCTAGACCAAGCGCACAGGGACAGGCGATGATCAGCACGGTCACCGCTGCAATCAGGCCATAGCCCATCGCCGGCGACGGGCCGACCAGGGACCAGACGACGAATGCGATCACCGCGACAGCGATCACCGCCGGCACGAACCAGCCAGACACGGCATCTGCAAGCCGCTGGATTGGCGCACGACTGCGCTGGGCTTCTGCCACCATCTGGACGATGCGTGCCAGCATGGTGTCGCGCCCAATCTTCTCGGCGCGCATAACGAGGCCACCGGTCTGATTTATCGTGCCGCCAATCAGCTTCGACGCTGCCTCCTTGATCACCGGCATGGACTCGCCAGTCACCATCGATTCATCGACCGTGCCGCGGCCGTCCAGCACCACGCCATCGACCGGCACCTTTTCGCCAGGGCGAATGCGCAAAGTGTCGCCGACCATTACCTGGTCGAGGGTGATCTCCTCGTCGCTGCCATCGGGACGAACCCGGCGGGCGAGCTTGGGCGAAAGGTCGAGCAATGCGCGGATTGCGCCACTGGTCGTCTCGCGGGCACGCAGCTCAAGCAACTGACCAAGCAAGACTAGGACGGTAATGACCGCCGCGGCCTCGAAATAGACCGCGACCGAGCCGTCCATCGCGCGAAACGCGGCCGGAAAAATGCCAGGCGCGAGCGTCGCCGCCATGCTGTAGGCCCAAGCGACTCCGGTCCCCATCGCGATCAGGGTGAACATGTTGAGATTGCGGCTCTTGATCGAGGCCAGGCCGCGTTCAAAAAAGGGCCAGCCAGCCCAGATAACCACTGGCGTTGCCAGCACCATCTGAACCAGGTTGCCGATGTTCCCATCCAGATAATGGCGCAGTCCTCTCAAGTGTCCGCCCATCTCGAGTGCCACTACCGGCAAGGCGAGGATGAGCCCGATCACAAAGCGCCGCTTCATGTCGGCATATTCCGGTGACGGTCCATCGCTGAGCGTCGGGGTCATCGGTTCCAGGGCCATGCCGCAGATCGGGCAGCTTCCCGGCCCTGCTTGCTGAACCTCCGGATGCATCGGGCAGGTCCAGATCGCGCCTTCTGGCACCGGTTCTGTCGGGCGCGGCGCATCAATCACATAGCGCGCCGGATGAGCTTCGAACTTGGTCAGACAGCCAGAGCTGCAGAAGTAGTGATGGGCGCCGTCATGGGTGGCGACATGCGTCGTCGTCGCAGGGTCAACGCTCATTCCGCAGATGGGGTCAATCACCATTCCTGGAGCCTTCGATCCGGAATGGGCGCATTTCGCATGGTCGTGATGCGACTCGGTCATACTTCGTGCTCCTCTGGTCGCACCTCTCATCAACCTTGACATCACGTCAGGGTCACGAGGCAATTTACCCGTTCGCCATGATCGGCTCCAGCGTACCCAACAAGGCCACCACGGCGAGGATCAAAAGTGCTGCGCCCATTTCCATAACAAGGCTTTGTTGAAGGCCACGTAACGCGGTGGCCGGATTGCCGTCGGCGATGGCTGCACCAAGAGCGGGTGTCAGCCGCCAGCGGTTGGCACCCGCCAGCACCAGCATAGCAGCAAACAGGACGAGCTTGATGAGCAGGAGTTGGCCGTAGCGCGAAGCGAACAAGGTGTCCGGGTGAGGCAAGCCCATCAGGATCAGGCTATTGGTGAGGCCCGTGAGAACGATCAACCCGACCGCAAGCGTCCCGACCCGCGAAAATCGTTCAAGGGTCCGATGCGCGATCCTGATCTGCATATCGGATTGGCGGGCCAATGGCTGAAAAAGCAGCCAGGAGAAGGCGGCGATTCCGCCGATCCATACAGCTGCCGCCAGCATGTGAACGATGTCGCTCAGGCGGTGGAGGGAGCCGGTCCACCCTTCGGTTGCGCCGGCATGGCCCGTCCAGACCAGCGTGGCGACCGCCAGCGCAGTCGAAGCAAGCAGAGAGTGCCTGGCAATATGTGGGCTTCGGTCGAGCGCGAGCGCGGCAACCAAGGCAATTGATAGTGCTGCCATGCGCACGATCCAGGCACTGCCTAGGGCGCTTTGCGTAACTATCTGCCCGAAGGTTGAGGCATCGACTGCCCAGAAGCTTGTTCCGATCATGGCTGCGACAAGCGCAATCATGCCGGTGCCAGACAGCAGCAGCCCGAGTAGCGAAAGGATGAGGGCAGGTTTGGCCAGCGGCAGCAAGGCAGTGCCTCGCTCTTCGGGTTCCAGCGCGTAAAGCGAGAAGGCCGTCACACCTACCAGCACCATCAGGTCGGCGTAAAGCGCAAACCGGAGGGCGATAACAAGCGGACTGTCCATGCCTTCAGCGCACGGTGAAGCTGAAGTTGCCGTCCATGCGATGCGTGTCGGCTCCGGCCGCGCTCCAGGTCACGCGGTAAGTGCCGGCGGCGAGCGGGCGGCGGAGCAGCAAAGTCATCGATTTCCGGTCCTTGCCCAGCTGCACGGTGAAACCCGTGATCGGCATCGGCGCATGGTTTGCCATACCCGGCATTCCCGTCATCGCGATCTCGGCCCGTGCCGTTGCGCCGATCACCGCCTCATTAAAGCGCAGTTCGATCCTCGTTGGTGCTTCGACCGTTGCATTGGCGGCCGGGGTCGAGGACACAAGCCGCGTATGCGCGCTGGCAAGCTGCGGGACCATAAGACCCAGAGCCGCGGCGGCGAGGGCAAGGCTGATCAATCGCATGAGGAAACTCCTTGGAATTGGCTACCAGGATGAAATACGCGCGCCGGAACAGCATCCCTCAAATTGGGCGGGTTCGGTTTTTCTGAGGGATCGGGGAAATGGCTTCGTATTGGATGTCGACACCTTGGGAGACTCACCATGTCAGATCTTGATCAGGCGCTCCGCCGTTTGGCCACACTTCCGGCCCCTTCGGGGCTGGCGACAATCGACGACAAAGTGCTTGCCGGAGTGGCTGCGAGCCGCCGCGAGGCTGCGGCCGGGTCTCGGCTGACGGGCTTTGCCGCAGCCCTCGCCCTGGCGGTTGGCATAGCGGGTGGTGGACTGGCGGGCGGCGAACCCGCCACAGCTCAGCCACTCTCACCCTTTGCCCCCGACAATCTGCTCGCACCTTCAACCTTGCTGGATGTGCACCCGTGAATTGGACCAGGCGGCTGATCGTTATCGGGCTTGTTGCATTTGCGGCGGCGCTGGCCGGAACTTATGCCGGTCGCGTCCTGTTCGCTCCGGAAGGGCAGAGCGAGACCGAACTCCACGCACTGCTGCACCGCGAACTCGAACTCGATGCCGCACAGGAAGCAAAGATTGAAGCAATCGAGCAGCGTTTTGCCACCCGCCGCAAGGTGCTTGAGCTGGAGATGCGGGCGGCCAATGCCCGTCTGGCCGAAGCGATAGAAGCGGAACATGGCTATGGTCCGGAAGTCACCGCCGCCATCGACCATACCCACAAGGTCATGGGTGAGATGCAGAAGGAAACACTGGAGCATCTCTTTGCCATGCGCGCCGTCCTGAGGCCCGATCAGGCGGCCAGGTTCGACCGGTCGGTTACCAGAGCCCTGACCCCGGAATTGCCGTGAGCCTTTCGCTGTCCGACGGAAGCGACGGCGAGCTCGCGGCACTGGCGCTCGCCGGTCGGCAAGACGCCTATCGCGAACTGCTGGCGCGCCACCGTGAAACTGTCTTTCGTCTGGTGCGAGCGTCGGTCGGCGACCCGCACGAGGCACTTGATATCACCCAGGAAACCTTCATCGCCGCGTTCTCGTCGCTTGGACGCTACGACCATGAGCGCCCTTTCCTGGTCTGGCTTAAGCACATCGCGCTCAACAAGTGCCGGGACTGGGCGAGGCGGAGAAAGGTTCGGGCTTTCTTCACGCGAGCAGCGCCGCTGGAGATGGCTTTCGAAGTTTCGGATGATTCCATTCCTGCCGACGTGCAAGTCGCGGACCGGACCGAACTGGCGCGCGTGACCGCGGCCATATCGCGCTTGCCGTCCCGTCTGCGCGAGGCGCTGGTCCTCCGCACGATCGACGGCCTCGGCCAGGCTGAAGCCGCAGAGGTGCTGGGAGTCAGCGAGAAGACGGTCGAGACCCGCCTCTATCGGGCCAGGGGAAAATTAAAGGCGATGCTTGGCAACCAG
Organism: Erythrobacter cryptus; assembly: GCA_046297575.1. GTDB lineage: Bacteria > Pseudomonadota > Alphaproteobacteria > Sphingomonadales > Sphingomonadaceae > Erythrobacter > Erythrobacter cryptus_A. The sequence continues at coordinate 80,522 of JBKBHR010000012.1, read as the reverse complement.
ATCTGAGGGGTAGGGAAAGCGGCTGCGTATAGGACGTTGAAGCCGTCAATCTCACCGGACACCATTCATGCACTCTTTTGCGCTTGATCGCCGTACACTCATCCGTTCGGCTGCCTTGGGAGGCGGGGGCCTTGCGCTTTCGGCAGCGCTCCCGGCCTGGGCGCGCAGCGGAACTTCTGGTCTTGGTGCCCCGATGGCCGTGTTGTCCGGGGAGCAAATCGCACTATCCATCGGCCATGCCTCGCTCAGGGTCGGTGGACGTGACGGGCATGCCATCGGCATCAATGGTGTGACACCTGGCCCGGTCATCCGGCTGAAGGAGGGCCAAATGGTTCGCCTCGCAGTGAACAACACACTCAACGAGGAAACCTCGATCCATTGGCACGGGTTGCTCGTGCCTTTCCAGATGGACGGCGTGCCGGGAGTGAGCTTTCCCGGGATCAAGGCCGGACAGACCTTCGTGTACGAGTTTCCCGTCAGGCAGTCTGGCACCTATTGGTATCACAGCCACTCCGGCATGCAGGAAGCGTTGGGCATGTATGGCGCGATCGTCATCGATCCCGCCGCGCCCGATCCGGTGGTCTATGACCGCGAACATGTAATCATGCTCGCCGACTGGAGCTTCATGCATCCGCACACCCAGTTGCGGAAGTTGAAGGCCCAGCCCGGCTATTTCAACATGCAAAAGCAGACCTTTTCGGGATTGCTCGATGGCAAAGACCAGTCCGCTTCCGAGCGCCGTATGTGGGCCAAGATGCGGATGGACCCGACAGACATTTCGGATGTCACCGGCGCAACCTATCATTTCCTGGTCAACGGGCATGACAGCGCCGCGAATTGGACCGGACTGTTCGCCCCCGGCGACCGTGTGCGCCTGCGCATCATCAATGCCGCCGCCATGACCAATTTCAATGTCCGGATTCCGGGCCTTGCGATGACGGTGGTTGCCGCCGATGGGCAGAACGTGCAGCCAGTCGAGACCGACGAGTTCCAGATCGGCATTGCCGAGACCTATGACGTCATAGTGGAGCCCAGGAGTGATGAGGCTTATGGCTTCATCGCCGAAGCCATCGACCGCTCCGGTCAGGTGCGCGCCACGCTTGCTCCGCGCCTCGGCATGGTCGCGCCAATCCCGGCGATCCGCGAACGCCCGCTGCTGTCCATGAAAGACATGGGCATGGGCGATATGTCTGCACCCGGTGCCGATGCGAGTGTAGCTGATCACGCAGCGATGGGCCACGCGATGCCCGGGGTGGATCACGGCTCGATGAAGATGCGCGATCCGGCGGTCGCGCCGCAGGTCAAACTGGGGCCAGGCGTGGCAACGCTTTCGCCAATGCCGATGGACCGCACAGGCGAACGCCCGACGGGCCTAGAGAAAGTCGATCACCGGGTGCTGACTTATCGTGACCTCAAATCGCTGACCCCCAATCCCGACAAGCGCACGCCGTCGCGAGAGATCGACATCCATCTGACCGCCAACATGGAGCGCTACATGTGGTCCTTCGACGGCGAAAAGTTCAGCGAGAACACTGAGCCGATCCCGTTCCGCCACATGGAGCGGGTGCGCGTCAATCTTATAAACGACACGATGATGCCGCATCCGATTCACCTGCACGGTCATTTCTTCGAACTGGTCACTGGTAATGCGGGCCATCATCCGCTGAAGCACACGGTCAATGTCCTGCCGGGCGGTAAGGTCTCGTTCGACCTGACGGCCGATGAACTCGGCGACTGGGCGTTCCACTGTCACATGCTGCTGCACATGATGTCGGGGATGTTCCGGGTCGTGACCGTGCGCCACGAGGAAGACGCGGCGTGAAGGCGACCCATATCATCATCGCTTGTGTCTTGCTGGTGACGCCCGGCTTTGCGGGGGCCCAAGCCACCATGCCAGGCATGGAAATGAAGGATGCGGCCGGCACAGTTGCTCGAGGCGAGGCCCCGCCGGTTGCAATGGACCATTCCGGCCATAGTCAGCCCGAAGCTGCCGTTCCCGCGCCTGTCGCAGTCGATCCCCATGCCGGACACGCTGCCGAGCCTAAGCCAGCGACTGCGCCACGGCCTGAAGCGATCGATCACTCCGGCCATGATATGAATGCCATGGCGGGCATTCCCGAGGGTGATCCGGGAATCGGAACTGCTCCCGCCCCTGCGCCGCCAGGCGACCATGCCGCCGACAGCTTCTTCGATCCCGTCGAAATGGCGCGTGCGAGAGAGGCCCTAGGGCGGGAGATTGGTGCCTTCATTGGGTCGATGGTGCTCTTCGATCTCGCCGAATTCCACGTGCGCAAGGGCAGGGACGGTTATCGCTGGGCTGGCGAGGCCTGGTTCGGCGGCGACGTCAATCGCCTCCTGATCAAAACGGAGGGCGAGGGCGCATTCGGCGAGCCGATCGAGAATCTGGAAATCCAGTCACTCTATTCACGTGCCATCATGCCGTTCTGGAATGCGCATGTCGGCTTGCGGCACGATATAGCACCCAATCCCTCGCAAACGTATGCCGTTGTCGGCGTCGAAGGGATCGCGCCGTACTGGTTTCATTTGACGGGGCAGATGTTCCTCTCCGACAAGGGTGACATACGGGCTCGCCTTGAGGGAAGTTACGATGAGCGGATCACCCAGCGCCTGATCTTCCAGCCCCGCGCGGAACTCAATTTCTCGGCTCAGGACATGCCTGCGATCGGCGTCGGATCGGGACTCACCGATTTCGAACTGGGTGCGCGCTTGCGCTATGAGATCCGGCGCGAGTTCGCGCCCTATGTTGGCGTGGAATGGAGCCGGAAGGCGGGCGACACCGCGCGGTTGGCACGGTTCGCAGGAGAAGATCCGGATGTGGTCAGTTTTGCCGCTGGCCTGAGGGTGTGGTTCTGATACCGATAGCAAGGCACCAAGGCTTTGGCTGGACCGACGGGTCGCAATGAAGCAGGACTTGATCCTATGAAGTCGGTCGTCGCTCTCATGGTTACTCTAGGACTGGCGTTCGGCGCAGGACCGTTTTGCGCCACCCCGGCAGCGGCTTCGATCCAGTCCGCCAACATGGCATGTGGCGACATGCCAGAACGCGGCGACCGCTCACATGATCATGGCGCACCGGACGTGGTGCGGGTCTGTCACGCGTGCCTTTTTGCTGCGCCTGCCATTGGCACCAATCTGAATGTCATGCGATGGGACCGGGTCGGCCCGGAGATCCGGGCGCCCCGAAGCCTGTCCGGCTTGAAGCAAGAGCCACCGACACCGCCCCCGCGCCAGCCGGTTTCCTGATCCGCTTCAATCTTATCTGGAGAATACACATGAAGTCCAAGTATCTGCTGGGCGTCCTCGCGCTCTCGCTTTCTACTGCCGCGTTTGCAGCCGAGCCTGCGCCTACGCCAGAAAAGCCGTGCTGTTGCTGCAAGAAGGGCGAACACGGCCAGATGGCCTGCTGCAAGGAGCATGGCGAGCAGGCTGGTCAGCATGCTCGTCACGACATGAGCGGCGTGGATCACAAGTAAGCAATGGTGCGCGGAGGGTGCTTAGCCACCCTCCGCGCATTGCCATGTGACTACCGGCCAAAGCGCATTCTGGCTATAATTGACAGTTGACGCCGTTGCGATTCAGCGCCGCCTGCGAATGAGGAGATTATACATGCGAAAGCTTGTCCTGGCACTGGCGTTGTTTTCGACCCCCGCACTCGCGGCAGGTGACATCCTGATGCACCGCGATCCAGGATGCGGTTGCTGCGAACAATGGGCCGCCCGGGTCCGCCAAGCCTTCGGCAGAAATGTGCGGATCATTGATGACGCGGACCGTGCTGCGTTCCAGCGGCACGTGGGTCTTCCGGCAAGCCTGGCGTCATGTCACACTGCGATTGTAGACGGGATCGCCTTTGAGGGACACGTTCCCATTATTGACATGCGCCGCGTGCTGGCGAACCGCCCGAATGGTGTTCGCGGGCTTGCGGTCGCAGGCATGCCGATCGGTTCGCCCGGCATGGAGGTGTCCGGCGTTCGCCCACAGCGGTTTAACGTCATAGCCTTCGGGGCCGCGCGCACCAGCGTATACGCGCAGCACTAGTTGCCGCATTGATCGGTTGCGGCGCTCAATTCACCCTCGGCCTGGTCCCCACAGGATCAATCCCGCCCCGGCGAGACAGATCAGCCCGCCCAGTATATCCCAGCGATCGGGAGCTACACCCTCGATGACTTGGAGCCAGACCAGCGACGCGACGATGTAGACGCCGCCATAGGCGGCAAAGGCTCGCCCGGCGGCTTCCGCTTCTACCCTGGTCAGGGCGTAGGCAAAGACGACCAGTGACAGGATCCCGGCGGCCAGCCAGACCGGCGATCGCTCGAGCCGAAGGACTGCCCAGAAGGCAAAGCAACCGGCGATCTCGGCGATTGCCGCGAGAACGTACCAGGCAATTGTTGGGAGAGGCGCTGTCACAGCCGGATATCCCAACGAGCGAGTACCGCCGCCATGCCGACGTACAGGACGATGGTTAGGACGCAGCCGGCCGCGAGTGTGGGCCAGAATGCGAAGCCGCGCTTGAGCAGAACAGGGATCAGCAGGAACATCGGCAGGCTCGGAAGAACGTACCAGAATGTGGCCTGCGAATAGCTGGCCATGCGCGCGGCGTCGCCAGTGTCTCGCCAGAGCCAGATCATGCTGAGCAAGGCGACAAGCGGGAGCGATGCCAGCAATGCGCCTAGTCCAGCGCTCCGCCGCGCGACTTCGGAAACCACGACAATGATGATCGCCGTGATTGCGGTTTTGACGACCAGATAGATCATTCGTGGTCTCCGTTGCACATGGTGTGGTCCCCGAGGGCCTCGATCACGCGGCAATCGGCGGCAAGTCCGCCCCGGCAGCGACCGATGATGCGCGATAGTTCGTCGCGCAGGGTGACGAGCTGGCCGATCTTTTCTTCGACTTGCGTCAGATGCCGGGTGGCGATCCTATCGGCCTCCGAGCACTCGCGCTCGGGATGGTCGGCCAGGTCGAGCAGTGAGCGCACTTCCTCGATGGTGAAGCCAAGCTCGCGTGAATGACGGACGAAGGCGAGCCGCGTGCGATGCGCTTCGCCATAGGAGCGGTAATTGCCCGCAGTCCGCGCCGGTTCGGGCAGCAGACCGATCCGCTCGTAATAGCGGATCGTCTCGATGTTGGTGCCGGTCGCTCTGGACAACTCGCCGATTTTCATCGCTTGACCCTGTAGTTGCTACAGGGTGCATATAGAGGGCCGACTCGAACGAACCAAGGAGTTTCGGCCATGGCGGACAGTTGCTGCGCCAGTTCCTGCAGTGATGACACCGTGCGCAACGATCCTGCGTGGCGAAGGGCGTTGTGGATCGCACTCGTCGTCAATGGCGTGATGTTTTTCGTCGAGATCATTGCGGGCGCCGCATCGGGATCCCGCTCGCTCCAGGCTGACGCGCTCGATTTTCTGGGCGATGCTGCAAACTATGCGATCAGCCTTGGCGTAGCCGGAATGGCGCTTGTATGGCGAGCGCGGACCGCGCTGGTCAAAGGGCTGACCATTATCGCTTTTGCGCTAGGTGTGATGGTCTCGGCGGTCTGGGGCCTTGTTGCTGGAACCCAGCCCGATCCCTGGACGATGACAGGCGTCGGCGCACTTGCGCTGGTGGCGAACGTCTCGGTGGCACTCCTGCTCTATAGGTTCCGATCGGGTGACGCCAACATGCGATCGGTCTGGGTCTGCTCGCGCAACGATGCGATCAACAACCTGCTGGTGATTGGCGCAGGCTTCGCGGTGCTGTGGACCGATAGCGGCCTCGCCGACCTCGTGGTCGCGCTCATCATGGCGCTTCTAGGGCTTCAAGGTGGATGGCAGGTCGTTCGGCAGGCCCGATATGAACTCGCGGCTAGCGGGGCTCAGGCATGAAGCATCTCGAAGCAGCATATTGGACGGAGATAGATGCCTTCCGGCAAGCGAAGGCCGGCCAGGATGCGACCGATGCCTGGCACTATCTGGAACGCGCGCATATCCTTTCTCAGCAGGTCCTGCGGCTTCATCTCCATGCCCATGCGCTCATGCTAACCTTTGCCATATCCCGGCGCGAATGGCGGGAGGCGCGCGGACAGGTGCTGCGTCTGATGCTTGCGCCCCTCGGCGCTCTGCTGGGGCGGATCCCACTTGGAAACACCGGGCGAGCAGCGGTCAGTGCCTTCGTGACCATGCCCATACCGGAGGAGCTTCGTCATGCTCTGGGCCAGGAACAGTGCAAGTGATGCGCTTGCTGCTGCTGTATTGCCCTGCTAGGTGGGCACTATGAGGGGCATTGTTCTCCAGTTCCTGATTCTTTTCTCGGTGCTTTGCGCCGGTTTTCATGCGCCTGCTGCGGCGCATGGGGACGATCACGATCATGGTCAGGCCAGTGTTCTTGTGGCTGATGCGCTCCATGCTGATGCCCACGAAGATTTCTCAGACAATTCATCCTCTGATCCGTCGCAGGAGATCTTCCATCATCACCATTGTCCGGCAGCGATGATGGTCGGATGCGGGTATAATGTAGACGGACCTTACGCGAACCGAGACAAGCTCCGTCCGGGCGAGGTCACAGATCTCCTGTCACGAGCATCGGCACCACCGATCGAGCCCCCGCTAGCCTGAAACCTGCCACTTTGGCGGGCGTCTTTCTTCGCCCGCGATTGCCAAGTGTTTCAGGAGTTGTCCCATGTCATTGACGTTGCGCGTCGGCCTATTGGCCGGATTGGCGCTGGCCTTGCCCATAGCGGCAAGTGCGGAACCTGTAAGTCTGGACGAGGCCGTCCGCCGCGCCATTGCGGCGTCGCCCGTGATCGAGGCCCAGGAGGCAGGCATCCGGTCTGCAAGGGCGGGGCGCAGCCAAGCCGATGTTCGGCCCAATCCGGTCCTGTTGGTCGAGGCCGAGAACATCGCCGGCACCGGCGCCTATGATGTCTATCGGCAGGCCGAGACGACCGTCACATATACCCAGACCATCGAACGCGGGGGCAAGCGCGATGCGCGGATCGCCTATGCCGATCGCGACATCGGTGTTGCCGAAGCCTCGGCGCGCCTCGCCCGGCTCGACCTTGCCGAGGCGGTGCAACGCGCATTCATCGACCTGCAGATCGCCGAGGAAGTTGTCTGGCTTGCCGAACGACGCCTCGAAACCGAGCGCGCCATGCAGACCGAAGCCCTGCGCCGGGTACGCGGCTACAAGGATCCGCTCTTCGTCGAAACCCGCGTCGAAGCCCGTTTTGCCCAGGCACGGCTTGCGCTCGACGAGGCTCGGTCCCGCCGCAACGCCGCTCGCGCGAGGTTGGCCTCGTTCTGGGGCGGAAAGGCAGAAGACGTCGAGGTGCCGCGCGGGATCGAGAAGCCTGATGATCATCTGCACCAGTTGGCTGCGGCCGACAGTGCGCTTGCGTCTGCCACGGTGGAACGGGCGCAGGCGGCGGTCGTGGTCGAACAGACCCGCGGCGTGCAGGACTACACGGTGAGCGTCGGCGTGCGGCATCTGCGCGAGACGGGCGATGTCGCACTGGTGGCCGGAATCTCGATTCCACTCGGCCGTTTCGACCGCAATCGGGGCAACATCGAGCGAGCGCAGGCCGAACGGCAGCGCATCGAACTGCTGGCCGAAGCGGCCCGCCTTGACCGCCTGCGTCAGTTGGCCTCGCTCAGGGCTGAGGCGGATGCCGCCCGGATGCGCGCCGACGGGATTATGCAGGATGTCTATCCCAAGGCGGTCCGCACGCTCCAGCAGATCCGCGAAGGCTACAATCGCGGCGGTTTCCGTTTCAGCGATGTGCAGGACGGTGCCGACGCCATCATCGAGGTTCAGTCGCAGTGGGTCGAAGCAATGACCCGTTACCGCGACATCCAGTCCCAGATCGACCGGCTGACCGGACGCTTCGACGTCGTCGCCGGGGAGGAAGTGCAATGAGGAATATCCGTTCTACCGCCGCTATTGCGGCACTCGCACTCGCCCTTCCGCTTGCCGCCTGTGGTTCGGATCCGGCACCAACGGAACATGGCGAGGAGGGAGGCGAAGCCAAGAAAGGCCCCAATGGCGGGCGCCTCCTCAAGGATGGCGATTTTGCCGTCGAGGTCACGGTGTTCGAAACTGGGCAGGAGCCGCAGTTCAGGGTCTATGCCACGCGCGGCGGCGAACCGGTCGATCCGGGGACCGTGCAACTGACCATGACGCTCCGGCGACTGGGTGGCGAGGTCAACACATTCGCCTTCAAGCCCGAAGGCAAGTTCCTTGCCGGGCAGGGCGTGGTCGAGGAGCCCCACAGCTTCGACGTCGAGGTGGTCGCGACCGAAAACGGCAAGCGACACGTCTGGAAATACGCCAGTCCCGAAGGCCGCACCCGTATCGACGCAGAAGCGGCCAAGGCAGGCGGTATCGAAATAATGATAGCAGGTCCGGCGACGATCGTCGAGACACGCGAACTGTTCGGCACCGTCGCACTCGACCCATCTGCCCGTTCGGAAATCCGCGGCCAGTTTCCGGGCCGCGTGGTCAGCGTGACCAAGGACGTGGGCGACTATGTCCAGCGGGGGCAATTGCTGGCGCGCATCGAGTCAAGCGAGAGCCTGCAAGTCTATCCGGTCTATGCGACCGTCAGCGGCGTGGTCGCCGAACGCAATGGCAACCCCGGCGATGTGACCGGCGACCGCGCGCTCTATGTCATCACCGACCCGGCCCAGACCTCGGTCATCTTCAATATCTTCCCCAAGGATCTGGCGGTGATCCAGCCCGGCATGCGGGTGGAAATCGAAGCCATGGACGGCACGCCCGTCGCGGCGAGCCAGCTCGGGGACTACCTGCCTGAAGGCAATGCCGAGGCCGGAACGGCGCTGGTGCGAACCTCTGTCCCCAATCGGGCGGGGCGACTGCGCGCCGGCATGGCCCTGCGCGGCAAGGTGGTGGTGAATGCCGTCACCGTGCCACTGGCTGTGCGGACCGAAGCCATCCAGCCGTTCCGTGACTTCAAGGTCGTCTTTGCCAATTTCGGCCAGGACTACGAAGTTCGCATGCTTGAGCTGGGGCGCTCCTCGCCTGAGTGGACTGAAGTGCTGAGAGGCATCAAGCCGGGTACGCCTTACGTCGCCAAGGGCTCCTTCCTGATCCGCGCCGACATCGAGAAGTCGGGCGCGAGCCATGATCATTGAGCGGGAGAGAAAGCGCCATGCTTGCCCGCATCATCGGCTTTTCGATCCGCCAGCGCTGGTTCGTGCTCGCGGTTGTCGCCCTGTTATGTGTCATCGGCGTGTGGAGCGCGACCAAGCTGCCCATCGACGCCGTACCCGACATCACCAATGTCCAGGTCCAGATCAACACCGAGGCCGAAGGCTATTCCCCGCTCGAATCCGAGCAGCGCATCACATTTCCCATCGAGACGGCCATCGCTGGCGTTCCGGGCCTATCCTACACGCGCTCGATCTCGCGCTATGGGCTGAGCCAGGTCACGGTGGTATTCGAGGACGGCACCGACACCTATTTCGCCCGCCAGCAGGTCAACGAGCGCCTGCAAGCGGTCAGGTCGCAACTGCCGACCGGGATCGAACCTGAAATGGGACCGATCGCCACCGGGCTCGGTGAAATCTTCATGTTCGCGATCGAACCAAAGCCCGGCGCCACCAAACCCGATGGCAGTCCCTGGACGGCAACCGATCTCAGAACCCTGTCCGATTGGGTGGTGCGGCCGCAGATGCGCACCATTCCCGGCGTGGCCGAGGTCAACACCATCGGCGGCTACGAACGGCAATACCATGTCACGCCCAATCCGGCCCAGCTGGCCGCGCTCAGTCTGTCACTGAACGATCTTGTCGAGGCGCTGGAACGCAACAACGCCAATCGCGGCGCGGGCTATGTCGAGCGCGGCGGCGAGCAGATCCTGATCCGCGTTCCCGGGCAGGCGGCTAATGAAGCAGACCTCTCGCAGATCCTCGTTGCGACCCGCGGCGGCGTGCCGATCCGCGTCGGCGATGTGGCCGAAGTTGTGATCGGGTCCGAACTGCGCACCGGCGCGGCAACCGAGAATGGCAAGGAGATCGTGCTCGGAACGATCTTCATGCGGACTGGCGAAAACCCCCGGATTGTTGCCCAGGCTGCTGCGGAGAAGCTCAAGCAGGCGACAGCATCGCTGCCCGCAGGCGTGGTGGCGCACCCGCTTTATGACCGCACCAAATTGGTCGACCGCACGATCGCTACTGTCGAGAAGAACCTCACCGAGGGTGCATTGCTCGTGATTGTGGTCCTGTTCCTGCTGCTCGGCAATTTCCGGGCGGCTCTGATAACTGCTGTGGTGATCCCGATCGCCATGCTCATGACGCTGACCGGCATGCTGGCAACCCGAACCTCCGCCAACCTGATGAGCCTGGGTGCGCTCGACTTCGGGCTGATCGTCGATGGTGCGGTCATCATCGTCGAGAACTGCCTGCGACGATTGGGCGAAGCCCAGCATCGAATGGGGCGCTTGCTCGATCGCGACGAGCGGTTTGGCCTCGTGGCCAAGGCGAGCGCTGAAGTCATCCGCCCCTCGATCTTCGGCATCATCATCATCACCGCAGTGTATCTGCCGATCTTCGCACTTGAAGGTATCGAGGGCAAAACCTTCCATCCCATGGCGATCACCGTCGTACTGGCCCTGACGGCGGCGCTTATCCTCTCGCTGACGCTTGTGCCTGCTGCCGTTGCCATCTTCGTCACCGGCAAGGTGGAGGAAAAGGAAAACCGCGTAATGCTCTGGATGCGCGAGCGGTACGCGCCGCTCCTCGACAAGACCTTGGCTCGGCCGAAGCTCGCTGTTGCCTTAGCCGTCCTGCTTGTCACCCTCAGCGCTGCGGGAGCAACACGGCTAGGGTCGGAGTTCATTCCCAATCTCGATGAAGGCGACATTGCGATGCACGCGCTGCGTATTCCGGGCACCAGCCTGGGCCAGGCAATCCAAATGCAGGAGTCACTGGAGAAGCGCATCCGGCAGTTCCCTGAGGTGAAGCGCGTCTTTGCGAAGATCGGTACGGCCGATGTCGCGACCGACCCGATGCCGCCATCGGTCGCGGACAATTTCATCATGCTCAAGGACAGGAGTGAATGGCCCGACCCGCGCAAGTCGCGTAACCAGCTTGTGGCCGAACTGAACAAGGCGGTGTCGGAGATTCCCGGCAACAACTACGAGTTCACCCAGCCGGTGCAGATGCGCATGAACGAGTTGATCGCGGGTGTGCGCGCCGATGTGGCGATCAAGCTGTTCGGCGACGACCTCGAGCAGCTGCTCAAGAGCGGCGATGCCATCAATGACGTGGCGGCGTCCATCCCCGGGGCTGAGGATGTGAAGCTTGAGCAGGTCACGGGCCTGCCGATGCTCTCGGTCACGCCCCGCCGTGACATGCTCGCACGTTACGGCATCAGCATGGCAGAGGTTCAGGATGCGGTGGCCACGGCCACCGGCGGCCGTCAGGCGGGCGAGGTGTTCGAGGGCGACCGGCGCTTTGCCGTCGTCGTGCGTCTGCCCGAATCGCTGCGAACCGACCTGCCGGCACTCGGCAATCTGCCCGTTCGGCTTGCAGCTGGCGGGACAGTCCCGCTGTCGCAGCTGGCTGACATCTCACTCTCGACCGGACCCAATCAGATCAGCCGTGAGAACGGCAAGCGCCGCGCCGTGATCACCGCCAACGTGCGCGGCCGGGATCTGGGATCTTTCATCACGGAGCTGCGTGAGAAGGTCGGCGCCGAAGTCGAACTGCCGACCGGCTACTACGTTGAATACGGCGGCACGTTCGAACAGCTCCAGTCGGCCAAGACACGGCTGCAGGTGGTCGTACCGCTTGTGCTGCTGCTGATCTTCGGGCTGCTCTTCACCCTGTTCGGATCGACCAAGGATGCGGCTATCGTCTTCTCGGGCGTGCCGCTCGCATTGACTGGCGGGGTGGCGGCCCTGGCATTGCGCAGTATCCCGATGTCGATTTCCGCCGGGATCGGGTTCATCGCCTTGTCGGGTGTTGCGGTGCTCAACGGTGTCGTCATGCTGTCCTTCATACGCGACCTGCGCGAACGCGGATCGGGAGTGCTGGAGGCAGTGCGCGAGGGCGCTCTCACACGCCTGCGGCCTGTGATGATGACGGCTCTCGTCGCATCGCTCGGCTTCGTGCCGATGGCGCTCAACGTCGGAGCCGGTTCGGAGGTGCAGAGGCCACTCGCGACTGTCGTGATCGGTGGGATAATCTCCTCGACGATCCTCACATTGTTGGTGCTGCCGGCGCTCTATCGGCTAATACATGGGCGCGCGGATGGAACGGAGATCAAAGTCGTCGAAGGCGTCACTCAAGGGGCATGAAAGTACTCGCTGATCATCCCGCCAATGATATGAGGGTGGCATCGTGGACCCGGAGCAGCTGACCATAATGGGGTATCCAGCTACCCTGCAGTGCTCGCGAAAGCGGCGAGCAGAGTGACGCAACAGCGCCCCCAGCAAGCCTTCAGGTTCGGCGCGCTTCGTAATATTCAGCCCGGCTGAGACGTCGCAAGAATTTGGCTTGACCCCTGCGGTATCGGACGCGCCTTGGTAAGATTGTAAACCATAATTTATGTTGCAGAGAAGGTTGGATCCGGGTCGACTTCCCACCGCCAATCCATCAGTCGCAAACCTCGGAAAGGGCTTTGGACAAGCCCGATTTTCCCGTTGTTTCAAAGGGATTTGGCTAGCCCAAGCGAACCTTTGAGACTGGCCTTCTGGCGCTCTGCGGTCTCTGAATGTCCTTTCGTCTCTGATGAAGCGAACTTCGCGTCAATCGGTTCGGTTAAAAAATATGACGCGATTTCAGCCTATTGCGTTGCTTGGCCAGGCAGCCGGTTTGCGCCGTTTCCGTCGCCTCAAACGCGCGCTTTGGGACGACTCCGGGTGGGCATACCCCTAGGCGACCGAGCGCGGACCACCGTGTCGAGACGCAGCAGGACAGGCTGAAGGCGCGCCGGTCGGGTAATGACAAGGCGACCTTCTCGGCCGCGCTCTCCTGGACCGTGGCAGCCGGCAGCGGGGTGAAAATCGGGATGGCAGGCAGTTCTTGCGGCCCTTCAGGACAGGTTCATCGGCGTGATTGACGCGGACATGAGATGCAGGGCCGCCCCAGGCCAGCCCGGGGTCAACGCCTCGAGCATCGCCCGCTTGGGGCCCTTTTATCCTTGGCGCGGCCCCGGTTGCATTTCTGAAAGGGGGGGGCCTCCAGCCCCCGATGGCGGCGATTTCACGCTCTCGGGCACATTCCAGCTTGACACGCAAGGCGGAAATCGTTGAAGCGGCAGCCGCCCGGGAATCGCCCGGGCATCATCCAAGAGAGCATCATGGACGAGTATTCTAGTATCGGCACGCCGCGCGCGTGCCACGACAACCTGGCTCCCGGCGCTGGCCGGTCGAGCGACGAGGCGTTCGGCTAGAACCTCTTGTCGGTCGTCCGATCCGCGCCGCGAGCGGAAAGGACAAGGACCGATGACCCGCCTGTTTCATCGTAACACATCGCGCGTGCGCCGCGCTCGCCTCGTGCGCCCCGCAGTCTTCGTCCGGCGTGCGCCCTTGTGCCCCCTTGTGCTGCGCTGCCGCTGGATTCCGGCAGCGGATGGTAGGGGGCTTGTCGCGCTTTGGGAGGCCGAAGAGCCGCGCCCGCAAGCGCGGCGGGCTCAACGCAGCGTGCGCCGCACCCGCCGTCCCCGGCTCGCCCGCCACCCCCAACCCATGCGCCGCGCCGCCGCTGCGGTCGTGACGCGCGCGCCTGTTCGAAGAAAGGACTGACCATGGACCCAGGGCCTAGCAGCCCGGCCCTTCGCCCGCTGCGGCGGGGGGCCGGCACCGCACTTCTCAGCATGATCCCCCGGCACACGGAGCCGCGCCGCCTGCGATGAGGCGGGGCTGCGTCATGTGTGTCGGCCCCCTCTCATCAAGGAACGATCCACATGACCACCACCAACCCCGCCATCATTTCCGCCCACGCCCTGCGCGTCTTCCTGCGCGGCGGCGATTTCGCCTCGATCACCACCGCGCTCGGCGGCTTGCCCCCGGCTGATCTGGCCCACACCCTTGCCAATCTCTCTTCGGACGAGATTGCCGATATCCTGGCAGCGCTGGCGCCCGATCTGGCCGCGCGCGCCTTTGGCTATTTCGATCCGGCCCAGCAGGTCGCAATCGCCCGCGCCCTGCCACGCGCACGGCTCCAGCAGCTGTTCACCGACATGCCGCATGACGAGCGCGCCGACCTGTGGAAGAGCCTGCCCGAAGCCGAGCGCGATGCGCTGCTGCCTGGCCTTGCCGCGGCCGACCGCGAGGATGTGCGGCGGCTGGCGTCCTATGCCGAAGGCACCGCCGGTTCGATCATGACCTCGGACTATGTCGCGCTGCGTCCCGATCTCACCGCCAGTGCGGCGATCGCGGTGCTGCGGCGCGAGGCACCCGACCGCGAGACGATCTATGATTGCTATGTGATTGACGAGGCGCGCCGCCTGATCGGCGTGGTCTCGCTGCGCGATCTGCTGCTCGCGCCCGATGACCGCAAGGTGAGCGAGATCATGACCAGGCAGGTGGTCAGCGTTCGGGCCGAGGACAGCAAGGAGACCGTTGCCGAACGGATCGCCGAATATGACCTGCTTGCCATCCCCGTCATCAATGGCGGCGATGCGATGGTGGGGATCGTGACGGTCGATGATGCGCTCGATGTCGCGGAAATGGTGCAGACCCGCCGCCTCACCCGCTTCGGCGGCACCGCGGCGATGGGCGCGCCGGATATCGATCTGCGCGCCACGCCCTTCGCGACGATGTTCAAGGTGCGCGCCTTCTGGTTGGTGGTGCTGACCGTCTTTGGCGTGATCACCTCGACCTTTGTCGCCGAGCAGGAGGAAATCCTCTCGCAGATCATCATCCTGGCCGCCTTCATGGCGCCGATCGTGGACATGGGCGGCAACACCGGCAGCCAGTCGGCTACGCTGGTGATCCGCGCCATGGCGCTGGGCCAGATCGGTCTGAACTGGCGCGATCTCCTGTTCGTTATCCGTCGGGAATTGCCGGTTGCCCTGACGCTGGGTGTGGTGATCGCCGCGCTCGAGGCGATCCTGGCCTTCTTTTCCAAGGGCGTGGGCGGCGAGATCCTGCTGGTGGTGGGGCTGGCGATGGCGGCGTGCACGGTGCTGGGGGCGCTGATCGGTGCGCTTCTGCCCTTTGCCGCCAAGCGTCTTGGCACCGACCCGGCGACGCTTTCCTCGCCGCTGATCACCTCGATCATGGACCTGCTCGGCGTGTTCATCTACTTCGGGCTGGCGCAAATTCTTCTTGCCGACCTGCTGAAGTGAGCCACTTGCCATGCGTCGTTTTCACTTCAGCCGCGGCGTGGTGGCGGGGCTGGCGGGCGCCTTGCTCGCCATCCTCCTCGCCGCGCCCGCACGGGCCAGCGGGCCTTACACCGTCGATGATGCCGCGATCACCCCGGCAGGCGATGCGCAGATCGAGACCTGGGTTTCGCTGACCGGGCGCGGCCATGTCGCCATCTTCGCGCCGGCCACCACCTTCGCCGCCATACCCTTTGCCGAATGGTCGCTGATCCTCGACGAGGGGCGGCAGGATGGCAGCGGCACGCGCGGGCTGACCGCGCAGGTCAAGCTGCTCAAGGGCGAAGCGCCCGCCGCTGCAGGCGAGATCGGCTTTTCCGCCTCGGGCGCGCTGCGCGTCGGCCTGGACGGCGAGGGGGTGAGCGGGTTTGCCGTCAACACCATCACCACCCTGGCTGCCAGCGATGGGGTGTTGCTCCATGGCAATCTCGGCCTTGCGCGCGATACGATTGGCAAGACCACGGCGCTCACCTGGGGCGCGCGGGCCGAATGGGCGGCGATCCCTGATCGGTTGGCGCTGCATGGCGAGGTGTTCGGCACGTCGCAGACTGCCCCCGGCTTTCAGCTCGGTTTGCGCCCGACGATCATGGGCGGGGCGATGGACCTGGAGTTCATCGTCAGCCGCAATCTCGGCGGTGAAGCGGCCACCTGGGCAACGCTCGGGCTGGCGGTGCGGTTCTGACGGGCGGGCCTGTCGTGACGCTGACATGAACGGCGCTTTATCGTCATCGCTGCCAGGAGCCCGCTGATGATTGATCTCGTGATAAGCGCTGCCAATCTCTCCGCCGCCGTCGCACTCGGCGCGGCCGTGGGGCTGGAACGCCAATGGCGCCAGCGTCTGGCAGGACTGCGCACCAACACCCTCGTGGCGCTTGGGTCTGCCAGCTTCGTGGGCTTCGCCGACCTGTTCGGCGGGGCCGATGCCAGCCCCACGCGGGTCGCGGCGCAGGTGGTCTCAGGTATCGGCTTTCTGGTCGCCGGGATCATCTTTCGCGAAGGCGCCAGTGTGCGCGGGCTCAACACCGCGGCGACCTTGTGGTGCTCGGCGGCGATCGGCCTGTTCGCGGGGCATGGGGCCATTGCCAAGGCGGCGATGGTGGCCTCGCTGGTGATCGCGGTCAACGTGCTGCTGCGACCGCTCACCGGCCTCATCAACCGCCAGCCGATCTCCGGCGGCGAGAGCGAGCCGGCCTTTCTGGTCACCACGGTGTGACGCGCCGAGGCCGAGGCCCATGTGCGCGCGCTGATGCTTCAGGGCTTTTCCGGCGGCGGCCTCCGGCTGCGGCGGCTCGACAGCGCCGACATCGAGGATTCCAGCCGGGTCGAGGTCGAGGCCGAAGTGATGGCGGCATCGAGCCAGGGTCAGGCCGAACTCGAGGCGATCACCGGCCGCCTCTCGCTCGAACCGGCAGTCACGGCGGCGCGCTGGCGGCGGATCGTACGCAGTGGGCTGGAATAATACCAAAGCTCGATGAGCTCGACTCATCGGGCTTTGGTTAAGCCGTGCCGCGCTTGAACCTTTCCAAGGCTTGATGCGTCAGCATCTCAGAGCCTTGGTATCAGACTCGGATACGCAGCGAAGAGGGGCGCGCAGCGCCCAACTCGAGGCGCGCGCGCTGGCTCGAGCCATCGGGCAGCACCATCGGCCAGCCCGTGCCCGGAGCCCGTCTCCGACCACCACGGCGACGCGCGCGCAGCCCTTCCTCGCCGCAGCAGATGCGCAGCAGCTTCTCGTGGTTGGGTGCGATGCCCTCCCGCGCCAAGCAGGCAGCCCGGGCGGCGATAGCCGAACCGGCGATGCGCTGCCGCTGGGGCCGCTCGGCGCAACCTGCCTGCAGCGCGTTTGCCCTGTCAGGCGAACGACCTGTGGTGAGGGGGCTTTGGCCGATGGCGGATGGGGCGCTCCTCAATCGATCAACACGAAGGGCGCCCAGATGTCGGGCCGATCGGCGCCGGGAAGGCCGCTCTGGCGGCGCAGACGATCGAGCGCGTGGCGCAGCGCCTCGGCCTTGTCGCCGTGCCTCCTGTAGTGCCGCAGCATCTCGGTGGCGACATAGGCGGCGACATCGTCGCGCACCTGCCAATGCGTGGCCAAGAGGGTGCCGCCGCCGGCAAAGCGGAAGGCGCTGACCAGGCCCGAGAAGGCCGGGGCGCCGCCCTCGAAGCCCGCAGCGCTGTCGCAGGCGGTGAGGATCACCCAGTCCGCCGAAAGATCGAGCCGGGCGATCTCGCTGGCGGTGAGCAGCCCGTCAAACCCCTGATCACCCGCACCCTCGGCCGGGGGCGAGAGCACGAGCGCCGGTTCGGCCACACCCTCAAGCTCGCCGCCAACGAGCCCGTGGGTGGCAAACACCAACACTTCGGCTTCGCGCACCCCGGGATCGGCAAGCCTGGCCTCGCTCGCCTCGGCGCCGAGGAACAGGCGGCTGCGCCCCTCGCCGAATTCGCGGGCGATGGCGCGGGCCTCGCGCGCGGCACCGGGAAGCGGCGGCAGCAGCGCGAGGCGCGCGGCATCGGCGCCGCGGCGCGCGAAATAGGCGGCCGGGCTCATCACCCCTTCGGCGCTGGTTCCCGCGCCTCGTGCGCCGCCAGAGGCGAATGGAACCGGCGCGGCAAAGGCCACCAGCCCGCTCGCCTGGCGGCGGGCGCGGCGCGCGCGATCGGCAAGAGAGGCGACATTGACGAGGGCAAAGCGGTCAGCCAGCCACGCGGGCGCGCGCGCCGCTTGGCCGGGCTCGAGCACCAGCAGGCCGAAGGGCAGCGAGGCGAGCGGCCCGCCGGCAAGGATCCGTAAGGTCTGTGTGCCCTTGAGCGCGGCGCGGGTTTCGGGCGGAAGCAGCACCGCGGCGAGCCGGGCTGCCGCCGCGGCATCGAAATCGAGCGCCACCGCGCTGTCGCGCACCGCCGCTGCCAGTGCCACCAGCTCGGCGCGCGGCAGATCCAGCCGCCGCACCAGCGCCGCATCGGCAGTTACGACAAGGCTGTAGGCGCCGTCATAGGCCGGAGCGAGCGCGAGCAGCGCCTCGCCCTTGCCGAGCCCGGCGCGGATCGCGGCCACATCAACAGGATCGGACGAGACCAGCCGCGCGGTGGCCGCATCGCGCACGGTGAGGGCAGCGAGCGCCTCGCGGCGCGCCTCATCGGCCGCGGCAAGCGCCGCGCGGGCGGCATCGGCCGTGCTGCCGGCGGCAAGCGTGCGCAGCAAGGTGCGGTCGGCCGCTTCGATCGCGGCATCGGCCTGTTGCAGCGCGCGCAGCGCCTCGGCGAGCGCGGGATCGCTGGCCGAAAGCCGCTCGGCCCTGAGCGCGCTTGCCTGCGCCAGCCCCGATCCGGTGATGCGCGCCATCGCCTCGGCCATGAGATCGGCATCGCCGCAATCGACCGCGATCTCCATGACGAGATCGAGCGCGGCGCGCTGTTCGGCCACCACCGGGCCCGCGGCATTGCGGGCCGCTTCGCGCCCGAGGAAGGCGAGCATGGCGCGGGCCTCCTCAAGCGCAGTGGCGGGGCGCGCGGCAAGCATGCTGCGCGCCCGCGCCTCCACCAGCCGGGCGTGGCGCAGCGTCAGCGCCTCGGCGGCCTCGCTCTCGCGCAGGCGGGCATGATCGCGCGCGGCGATCCGGGCGGCTTCGGCGGTCTCGCCCTGGCGGATGAGCGCGCGCACCAGATCGGGCCCGATGCGCCTCGCGATTTCGTTGTCCACGGTGCTCGCCTGCATCCGCGCATCGACCGCGCGCAGCCGTTCGAGCGCCTCCTGCCAGCGTCCGAGGGCAAAGCGCGCTTGGGCGGCATAGGCCTGCGCGCCAAGGCCAAAGGGGCTGTTCTCGCCCTGGTAACGGGCAAAGATCGGCGCGGCTTCCTCGAGCAACGGCAGGGCATCGCCATAGCGCTCGCGCTGGAGATAGGTCATGCCGAGCAGGTGCAGGCCATAGCCGAAGAACAGGCTGTCGGCCCCTTCGTGCTGCCGCTTGAGCTCGAGGCTGCGGGCAAGATAGCCGGTCGCCTCGATCGGGCGGCCGGTGCGCGCAAGGATGATCGCCAGCATCTCGAGCGCGCGGGCATAGCTCGAATGGGCCGGATCGACATGGGCCACGGCGCGCTCGACCGCGATGCGGGCATGGCGCTCGGCCTCGTCCATCTGCCCGGCGCGCCGGAGCACGCCGGCATAGCCATAGTACGAGGCGATCGTATCGGGATCATTGGGCCCGAGAAAGCGCTCGCGGGTCTCGAGGCTGGCCTTCTGATAGGCGAGCGCGGCATCGATGCGGCTCAGTTGCAGCAGCACCTGCGAGAGCGAGAACTCGAGATTGGAGCGCGCCACCGCAGTATCGCGCGCCACCTCGGCTTCGGGCAGGGCGGCAAAGGCGGCAAGGTATTGGGCATAGGCCTCTTCGAGCGTGGCAACCGCGCTCTCGGCCTCGCCGCCATGGGCAAGGATGGTGCCGAGCAGCGCCACCCCTTCGGCGCGCAGCACCAGATTGTCCGGATCGCTGCTGGCAAGCGCGGCAAGCCCCCGTTCGACCTGCGCGCGCGCCTCGGCATTGTGGCCGAGGACATAGAGCTGCGAGGCGATCTTGATATCGGCCCGCGCAACTTGCGGGTGATCGGGCGCGATCCTGCCCGCGGCCTCGCGCACGGCCTGCCAGGCGGCGATGACGCGCTGGGCGCTCATCGCATCATTGGCGCTTTGGGCAAAGGCGGTCTCGGCCGCCTCGACCAGCCGGGCAAGTTCGGCCTCGGCCTCGCTTGTGCCCGCGGCTGCGAGCGGCGCCGGGGCTGCACCCTGTGCGAGGGCCAGCGCCAGGGCGGCAAGGCCGGTCATGCCCCACCGCTTCGCGCCGCGCTTGCCTGCCTTTGTCGTCATCGCCGCGTCTCCCGCATCGCTCCCGGGTGGATGGATAGGCCGATGTCAGTCAAACACGATGTAAAATTCCGACGCCTCGGGCCCGGTATTGGCGATTTCGATGATATGGCGCTGGGTGTAGAGCGGCACCCAGCGGCACTTGACCGGATCGGTGGCTACAGGTCGGCACACCTGCCGCTCGGCCTGGTCGCGCACTTCGAGCCGCGGGGTCGGCCCGCGCGCGACCTTGAGCACCACCTGCGCGCTGCGCCCGCCAAGAAAGGTCTGGTTGAGCTGTTGCGAGGCGCCCGGGCCAAGCCGGCCCGAGCGATAGGCAGGGCCGAGCGCGCGGCCGCGCATCGCCGCCGGATCGGCAGGCAGGGCTTCGCGCCAGCGCGCCATGGCCTGACCATCCTCGGGGGTTTGGGCCTGGGCGCCGAGCCGCGCGAGCCGGGCGGCGGCCTGCTGCAGCGCTGCTGCGTCCTTCGCACCTTCGGCGCGCGCGGCCATCACCAGCGCCTCGGCCACCCGCTCGGCCCGCTCGGCGCCGGGGGCAAGCGGGGCAGGCGCCCCCGCGGCCACGGGCGGCGGCGAGGTGCAGGCGCCGAGCACCGCGCTGAGGCCGGCAAGCGCGGCAAGGCCTGGCCAGGCTCGCAGCCTCATGATGCCTGCGCCACGCGGAACACCGCGCCCTTCTGCCTGCCATCTGCCGGCGGCTCGAGCGTGAGCGCAAGGCCGTGACGCTCGGCGATCGCACGGGCGAGGGCAAGGCCAAGCCCGCTGCCCGGTGCTTCGGCATCGGCGCTGGTGTGGCCGCGGTAGAAGCGCTCGAAGATGCGCGCGCGATCGGCAGGGGCGATCCCCGGCCCGTCATCGGCCACCACCAGCACCGGCCCCGGCTCGAGCGTGACGGTGACATGCCCGCCGGCAGGGACATATTTGATTGCATTGTCGAGGAGGTTGGTCACCAGCCGCCGCAGCTGGCGCGGATCGCCGGGGATCGTCACCTCGGGTGCGATCGCCCAGGTCAATTCCAGCCCGCCTTCCTCGGCGCTGCCGGCATAAAGCTCGCACAATTCGCTCACCAGGGCAGACAGATCGACCGGGGCAAGCCCGCTGCGATCGCCGCGCTGGGCGGTGCTGGAGGCGATGTCGAGCAGCGATTCGAGCATCTGGACGATCCGCCGGATTTCGCCCCGCGCCTCGGCCAGCCTTGCGGCCATCTCTTCCGATGGGCGGGCGGCCAGCGCTTTTACCAGCCGGTGATCGAGGTGGGCAAGCGGGGTGCGGATCTCGTGGGCGAGCTGTTCGGAGGTGTCCTTATAGGCCGCCATCAGGTCGCTCACCCGCAGCAGCGCGGCGGCGCTGTGCGCGGCGAGCTCGTCGATCTCGTCGCCCGGGCCCTTGCGCGCCGCCAGCAGGGCGGCGGCATCCTGGGGCGCGCGAAAGGCAAGGTTGATCCGCGCGATGCGCTGTTCGAGCCGATAGGCGGCGAGCCGCCCGAGCAGCGCCACCAGTGTCACGAACACCGCGCCCCCCGTGGCAAAGGCCATGGCGATGCTGGCGCGCACCGGGGTTTCAAGCTCGATCCCGCGCGCCACCACCAGTTTCAGATCGGGGGAAAGCTGCACCGCCCGCGCATTGGCGCGCGATCCGGCGCCGATCGCAATGATCCCGCTTTCCGAGATCGCCGGGTCGAGCGGCGGCCATTCGGCAAGGTCGCCGGCGATGCGCCGCCCCTTGCCATCGACGAGGAGATAATGCGGCGCGCCGCCCTCGGCCGGAACCAGGGCGAGGCGATCGGCGATGCGCGCGGCCAGTTCGCGCTCGCCGCCACTGGCATAGATATCGACCAGCCCGGCAAGATCGACATCGACCTCGCTCAGCGTCGCCTGCTGGATGGTGGCGCCGACGCTGAGATGGGTGAGCCACCAAAGGCCCGCGAGCAGCACCAGCGACAGCAGGATCGCCGCGCCCACCAGCCGGGTGAAGATCGATTTCGGGAAAAGCGCCATCAGCGCCCGTCGAGCAGGCGGTAGCCCGCGCCCACGATGGTCTCGAGCGCCGGGGTATCGAACCCGTCCTCGAGCTTGCGCCGCAGCCGGCCGATATTGACATCGACGACATTGGTCTGGGGATCGAAGTCGATCTTCCAGACATGGTGGAGCAGCATCTCGCGGGTCACCACCTCGCCCGCGTTTTCCATGAAATAGCGGAACAGCTCGAACTCGCGCGGGCTCAAGGGCAGGTGGCGGTTGTCGCGAAAGGCGGTGCGCGCCTTGAGATGGCATTCAAACGCGCCGTAGAGGATCACCGCATTGTGCTCGCGTCCGCTGGCGCGGCGGTGCAGCGCCCGCAGCCGGGCCACCAGCTCCTCAGGCTCAAAGGGCTTGGCCATGTAGTCATCGGCCCCGGTGTCGAGCCCGTCGGCCCTATCGCTGCTGCGGCCCAGCGCCGAGAGCATCAGGATGGGGGTGCCGATCCCGCCCTCGCGCAGGCGGCGGGTGATGGTCAGCCCATCGATATCGCCCAGCATCCGATCAAGGATGATGACATCAAAGCGCTCCATCCCGGCGCGCAGCAGCGCCGCGCTGCCGCTGCTTTCCCACACCAGCACATCGCCGCTCTGGGCGAGAATATCGCCCACCGCGGCGGCCGAGCGGGGATCGTCCTCGACATAGAGGATGCGCATCGCTTCTAGCTCCGTCCTGCGCGCGTGCATGAAACCCGCCTCCTTGCCCTCGCGCGCCTTGCTGCCATCGCCCCTGCCGCGAGGCAAGCGATGGCAGCGGGCGCGGCGGGAGCTGCGATCAGTTGAGGCTTTCGACCGAGACCCAGCCGGTGGTGCCGAAGCTGTCCCGCACCTCGACGAACAGCCCGTCGCGCCGCCCGGTCGGGGTGAGCATGGTGCCGACCCTGAGATTGCGCACCACCTTGGCATCGGCTGCCGGGGCCTCGAGCATGGCCGTGGTTGCAGCCACCGTGGCAAGGTTGCTGGCGGCCGGAGCGGGCGCCGGGCTTGCCTTGGGGGTGCTGGCGATCGCCTGCTGCTGGGCGACAAGGTTGTTGAAGGCGAGCACGAAGGCTTCGACCAGCATCTTGCCGTCCTTGCTCTGGCCGTAGCCCGCCGCCGCGGCTCCGGCATTCCAGGCACCGGCCCCGCCGAAGGTGAGGGTGCTCTTCCTCACCACGCCCTGCCCGGTGGCGATGGTCATGCCATTGGCAGGGCTGATGAGCTTGATCCCGGCGGCAAGCTGCTTCTTCTTGCCGCCCAGCCCGCCGAACATGCCGAGCAGCTGGCCGGCACCGGGCACCCGCGCGAGCATCGAGCTGGCCGCGCCCGATTGCACCAACCCCTGCATGGCAAGGCCCTTGGCGGTTTCGATCGACTTGTCGACTTCCTCGCTGTCACCGGCGATCACGTTCATCAGGAAATCGGCCGGGGCGCCGCTCGCGGGATTGTGGGGGGTAAAGCAGCCGCTCTCGCTGGCGAGCGCGTTGATGAGGGCGCGCGGGCTGCCAAGCCCATAGGCCGACCAGCCCTGGGTATCGCCTTCGACCACCGCGATGGTGCCGAGGCTTTCGCTGCAGCGCGCAAGTTCGATTGCCTTGCTGTCCTTGGTACCGGCCTTGGCCGCTGCCGGGCCGGCGGCGATCAGCGCGGCCGAGGCCAGCAGCGCGGCGGCGCGGCGGACGGTGCTCAGAGTTTGGATGTGTCGTGACATTGCCGTTCTCCCCATTGCCGTGGATGGGGCAAGCCTGCCTTGGGGCGGCCCTGCCCGCCACACACATCCCCTGTCATGGTGATGACAATTGCTGTTAGGCGCCCGCCTTGACGGTGGGCGCCCCCGGCATTGGCAAAGGGCAAGGGTCTGCGCCGAGCGCCTCAGGTCTGGGCCGCGACGAGATCGGGCCCGTCGATCAGCAGCACCTGCACCTCGGCAAGGCCCTCGCGCAGCTTTCTGACCTCGGCATATTCGGGGCTGTTCCAGAAGGTGCGCGCCGCCTCGCGGCTCGGCCACTTGGAGATCACCATCGAGGCCCCCTCGCCAAAGCTGCCCTCGAGCAGCTCGGCGCCGGGGCCGCGCAGCAGATATTCGCCGCCGAACCTCGGGATCAGCGCGGCGGCGGCTGCGCCATAGCCGGTGATGAACTTCTCCCGATCGTGCACCCTGGCGGTGATAATCATGTAGGCGGGCATGGCGTTCCTCTTGCTCGCTAGAACGGCTTGACCGCCCCGAGGAAGCACACCGAGGCGATCGTCACCCAGTAGATATAGGCGGCGATGCGGGCCTGGCCGATCTCGCGCGCGAGCGCCGCTTCCTGCGCCGCATCTGGCCCTTGCGCGAGGATCCGGAACCTTTCGGTCCAGCGGCGCATCACCACCCGCAGGAACAGGCCGATGACAAGCGCAAAGGCATAGAGCGCCATCTTGGAAGGATACCAGTAATTGCTCGGCCCGCTTGCGATCGGCCCGGTGCCGGCAAAGGCCATCCCCGCGACCACCACGAGCGCCGCGATCAGCGGATAGCGCAGCAATTCCTCGGTGCGGGTGACGGCAAGGCCAAGATCGGTCTCGCGCTTGATGAAGGCGGTCCAGGTCATCGCCAGCCACACGGCGAAGAACAGCCACATCCACCAAACGCCCGCGCCCTCGAGCAGGGGCACGAAGCCATAGAGCTTGCCCATGTGCAGCCCCAGCGGCAGCAGCAGCACGATACCGGTGCGCGCGAGGATATCGATGCGATAGGCGGTTTCCATGTGGCGCCGCCGCTCCTCGAGCGAGAGCGCGGGATTGGTGACGTGATAGCTGGTCTGGAACACGCCCCATTCGCCCCCCAGCCAATAGACCATGGCAAGGATGTGCACCCAGCGCAGGATGCTCAGTTCGTTCTCGATCAGAAATTCCATCGCTCCCCCCTTGTGCGGGGCCGGCGCAATGGCCCGGCCCCGGGCTTGGTTGACATGCGCGTTGCTTGCGCGCGGCCCCGTCCTTGCCCGCGCGCGGTGAGCCTGAACGCGGCTATTCGCGCGAGAGGCGCTCGACCACGTCCATGATCGGCGGATCGCTTGCCGCCATCGCCTCGACCTCCTGCTGGAAGCCGCGCATGATCCGGGCGATATAGGCCTGGGTGGCAAGGCCACGCTCCCGGCCCGCCTCGCGGTCGGGCACATATTGCTCGATCTCTGCGCGCGCGAGCGTGCCTTTGGCTTCGAGCAGGCGTTCGAGCGTATCCTGCCGCTCGCGCAGCGCCGAGACTTCGGCCGCCAGCGCAAAGACCGTGGAATAGAGCCGGTCGAGCGCGGGCTCGTCGAAATATTCCGGGCGGCGGCCCTTGGCCCTGCGGCCCGAGAGCGTGACCCAGTCGAGCGGGGTGTCGGGCGCGCTCATGCTGCCACCTGCACGTCAGCGGCAAGCGGCTTCCACGCGCCATAGGCATTCCAGATCGCGGCGCGGCCATAATCTTCCTCGCCCTTGTCGGGCGAGGGCGGGAAGATCTCGGGATCTACCACCGCGCGCACCCCGGCGACGAACTGGCATTCGCGCGGGAAGCCGGCCTCGGCCATCACCTGCTTCAGGTCCTGCCCGTGCATCGCCGACCAGAAGGGCTCGTTGTTGTTGAAGGCGTCCCAATCGCGCATGAACTGCTCGAACAGCGGCATCTCGTCCGAATATTGGGGCTGCTCGATATGCAGGATCAGCCCGCCGGGGGCGAGCACGCGGTGCGCCTCGGCGAGGATGCGCGGCATGGCCTTGGCCGAAAGCTCGTGCAGGAACATGGTGGTCTGCACCCAGTCGAAGGTGCCATCGGCCCAGCGCGACAGATCCTCGCCCGAGGCCTGGACGAAGCGGATGTTCTTCACCCCCAGCGCCGCGGCCCGCGCCGCGCCATAGCGCAGGCTCGCCGCCGCGGTGTCGATCGCGATCACCTCGGCCTCGGGGAAGGCCTGGGCGATCGGCACGGCATTGTGGCCGATGGTGCAGCCGATATCGAGGATGCGCTTGGGGCTCCAGTTGGGCCTTTCGGCCTTGACCCAGGCCACCACCGCCTGCCCGCCGCCATCATTGAGCCCGCCGAGCGCCCCGCCGGTGGTGGCAAACAGGCCAACATCGTAATTGGCCCCCACGGTGACATCGCCGGGGCGCTCCTCGCCGTGATAGCCGCCGGGCTGGCAATGGATATCCACCGCGGTCTGATAGGGCGGCTGCGATATCGCCGGATCAAGCTCGAGCTGGCCCGAATGCTCGTTGTACTGGCGGGCCATGGCATCAAGCTCGTCAAGCTGGCGCAGCACCACCTGGCGGCCGAAATGCTGGCGCATCTCCATCGAATTGCGCTTGAGCGCCGACCACGTGCGGTGCCACGGATCGCGGTTCATGGCATCGCGAATTTCATAGCGGTGCTCAGGATCGCGGCCATGCTCGGCGCGGAAGGCGGGCAGCACCCGCTTTTCGTAGGCCAGCTTGTTGCCCGCCCCGATGGTGCCCGAAAGATAGCGGTTGAAATGGGTGAGGAAGTTGAAGCGCGCGGCCTCATCATGGTTGACGCGCGGCATCATCGGATGGCGGGTCATCGCGGTGTAGGGCGGAGGCAGGTCTGAAGCCATCGGCGGCACCTTTCGCTGGTCCGGCAAAGTTGTCCGGACAAATTGACTGTGCGGGCTGACTTGTCAAGGATTCCCGCGCGCGTCTTTGATCTGGATCATAGTGGAGCGCGAAGGGCGCGGCAAATCACCGCGCCCAGCCTTCCATCGCCGCGCCCGCTTGCAGCGCGCGGATCTCGGCCATGTCGCGCGGCGGGTTGAGCCACATCGGCTTTTCGCGCTCGGCCCAGGCGCGCAGGCGTGGCGGCAAATCGGCATTGCTCTCCACCCGCCACGACAAGAGGTGATAGATGCCCTGGCCCGTACCGAGGAAGGGCGGCAGGGCGCCATAGCGCTGCCAGGCCATCTGGTGCGGTTCGGCATTGGTGCCGGCGCGGTGGATGAAGAAGTCGTAATTTTCCCAGGCCTCGTAGCGTGCGCCATTGGGGAGCGGAAAATCGAGGAACACCGGCGCAGTGATCGCCAGCGTGTCCTTGCCCATCCAGCGCCAGCTCATCCCGGTCTTGGCGGCGATCTTCTGCACCGCCTTGCCCACGCCCTGCTCGACATCGCCATAGATCCGCCCGTTCTCGTAGCGATAGCTGATGAGCTGATAGGGATAGGCGATCGGCTCGACCTTCTGCCCATTATATTCGCCGAGCACCTCGCCGGTTTCGGGATCGGTGTAGGCATAGGTCTTGCGGGTGAGGTGGATCACCGGGTCGCTCGGCTTTTCGGGCCAGATCACCCGGCTCGAATCAAAGCCGATCATGCCCACCAGCTTCTTGCCGCTGGGATATTCATAGACCGCCCCTTCCGAAACCCAGTGCACCGGATCTCCGGTGCCGGCGCGGGCATCGATCCACATCCGGAACTCCTCGGGCGCGGCGGCGCGGCTGGCAGGGGCAAGGGGCGCTTCGGCCGGGGCGGTTGCGGCGGTCGGGGCGCCCGGTGCCTCTGCCAGTGCCAGCGCGGGCAGGCCGAGGGCAAGGCAGCCGAGCAGAAGGGCAGGGCGCAGGGTAGGTGTGACGATCGGCATGGCGATTCCTCTCGCTTGGGGGGAGCCAGTAATTTGTCCGGACAAGTGCTGCGCGGCAAGCGCGAAATCGCGCCTGCCGGGCGCGGCGCCTCAATCGGTGAGGATCTGATTGAGTTCGATCAGCACCCCGTCCGGATCGAAGAAATTGCACCCCATCACCCGGATGTCCGGCCCGCCATTGCGCCCGGGATAGACCTGCAGCCGCGCCTCGGCGGTGAAGGTGATGCCGGAAAGGCCCTTGACCATTTCGCAGCGCCGTGCCGCATCATCGGTGTTGAGGATCAGCACCACATCGCCCGGCCCGAGGCGCTTAGGATAGTCGCCCGCAGGGATCGGCGGGTCGATCCACTGCATCAGCCCGATCCAGCCAACCCAGGGATCGTTGGCATTGAGCAGCACGAGGCGCGCCTTGGCCCCCGGCTCGCCCGCGGGCAGGGCCACGCCCGAGGTTTCGACCACGGTGTCATAGTTGACCGCAAGCCCGATCACGTCGCGGTAGAGCGCGAGCGACTTTTCCATGTCGCGCACGATGATGGTGGCACGGCGCACATCGGTGGGAAGGCGGGTCTTCGGCGCTTCCACCCCCGGCGCGGCGGGGGCTGGCGCTCCGGCAACGACCTGCGGTTGTTGTGCCTGCGCGCAGGCGGAAAGGCTGGCGGCCAGCGCCGCGCCCATCAGCAATCGTCTCATTGGCTCTCCTCCGCTGCCCCTGATGCCAGCAACTGCGCGATCCGCGCCTCATCATAGCCCAGCCCCGCCAGCACCGCGCGGGTATCGCGCCCTGGCCTTGGCAGGTGCTGGGGTGCGCCGATGCGCTTGCCATCGAGTTCGAGCGGGATGGTGGGCAGGCGCACCTGCGTGCCATTATCGAGCGTCACCTCCTCGAGCCCACCGTGCTGGAGATGGGGATCGTCGAACATCTCCTCGGGCTTGCCGATCGGGGCGAAGGGAAGGCCGGTGCCGTCGAGCTTGGCGATCACCTCGGCCCTGGTCATCCCGCCGATGATCGCGCGGATCACCGGCAGGATGCGATCACGCGCCTTGACCCTGGCATTGTTGGCCCTGAGGCTCTCATCGGCCCACAGCTCGTCCAGTGCAAAGAGCTTGCAGAACTTCTCCCACAGGGCATCGGTGACGACCCCGATGAACACCGGATCGTCTTTCGTTTCAAAAACATCATAGATCGCCCAGGCCGAGACCCGCGCCGGCATGGGGGCGGCGGGCGTGCCGGTGACGGCATATTGCGCCATGTGCTGGCCGACGAGATAGACCGTGGTTTCAAACAGGCTGGCGGTGACCTTCTGGCCCTTGCCGGTGCGGTGGCGCTCCTCGAGCGCGGCGAGCACCCCGATCACCCCGAACATGCCCCCGGTGACATCGATCACGCTGGCGCCCGCGCGCAAGGGGCGCCCGGGCGGCCCGGTCATATAGGCAAGCCCGCCCATCATCTGCGCCACCTCGTCAAGCGCGGTGCGGTTTTCGTAAGGCCCGGGCAGAAAGCCCTTCTCGCTGCAATAGATGAGCCGCGGGTTCAGCGCGGCGCAAGCCTCGTAGCCGAGCCCGAGCCGCTCGAGCGCGCCGGGGCGGAAGTTCTCGACCAGCACATCGGCGCGCCCGACAAGGTCCTTGGCCACCCCGAGGCCCGCCGCGCGCTTGAGATCGAGGCAGATCGATTGCTTGCCGCGGTTATACATCGGGAAATAGCCCGCGCCCGAGCCGATCAGGCGGCGGGTCTGATCCCCGCCGATCGGCTCGATGCGCACCACCTCGGCGCCGAGCCCGGCAAGGATGTGTCCCACGGTCGGCCCCATCACCATGTGGGTGAACTCGACCACGCGGAGCCCCGCAAGCGGGGTGGGCGCGCTCATGCCGCGATCCTCTGGTGATAGTCGCGCATCGGCCCGGCCTCGGGGGTGAAGCCATAGAGCGGCTCATCGGGCAGGGCTTCCTTGAGGATGGCGCGCACCGCGATCAGCTTTTCCAGATCGATGCCGGTCTTGAGGCCCATGGCGTTGAGCATCAGCACCAGGTCCTCGGTGACGAGATTGCCGCTCGCCCCCGGCGCGAAGGGGCAGCCGCCCAGCCCGCCGAGCGAGGCATCGAAGGTGGTGATCCCCTCCTCAAGCCCGGCGACCACGTTGGCAAGGCCAAGCCCGCGGGTGTTGTGCAGGTGGAGCGTGGTCAGCCGCTCTGCCCCCACCGCCGCGCGCACCCGGCGCACCAGCCGCCGCACCTGCGCCGGATCGGCATAGCCGGTGGTGTCGGACAGGCTCAGTTCCTCCGCCCCCGCCGCCACCGCCGCTTCGGCAAGGCGCACCACCTGGTCTTCGGGCACGGCCCCTTCGATGGTGCAGCCAAAGGCGGTGGAAAGCCCGACCGCGAAATGCACCCCGCCCTCGCGGGCGATGCGCGCGGCCTCGGCGATCTCGGCGAGCATCGCGGGGTGATCCTTGCGCACGTTCCTCAGGCTGTGGCTCTCGCTCATCGAGAAGGGGATGCTCATGGCGTGGACGCCGGCCTCGACCGCGCGGGCCGCGCCCTTGGCGTTGGGCACCAGCGCCACCACCCTCAGGTCCGGGATGGTGCGGGCAAAGGCAACGAGTTCGGCGGTATCGGCCATCTGCGGCAGCAGGCTCGGCGGGACGAAGGAGCCGACCTCGATCTCGCGCACCCCGGCGGCGGCCTCGGCGGCGATCCAGCGCTTCTTGGCTTCAAGCGGCATGATCGTCTTGATCGATTGCAGCCCGTCGCGCGGGCCGACTTCGGATACGAGAATGAAGCTCATCAGCGGTGCGGCTCCGTGGTTGCGGGCAAGGGGCGGGGGGCAAGATCATAGACCCAGGGGCGCAAGGTGCGATCCTGCGCCATCCAGGCGGCGATCGCCGGGGCGTGCTGCAAGGTGAGGTCGATCGCATCGAGCCCATGGGCAAGCATCTCCTGCGCTTCGGGCTCGAGCGCGAAGCGGTGCTGCACCCCGCCGGCGCACAGGGTGAGGCGGGCAAGGTCGATCGTCACCTCCTGGCCCGCCAGCGCCGTGATCGCAGCCCGATCGAGCGTGATCGGCAGCAGGAAATTGCGGATGCAATTGGCGCGGAAGATCGGCGCGAAGCTCTCGGCAATGATCGCCTTGATCCCATATTCGATGAGCGCCCAGACAGCATGTTCGCGGCTCGAACCGCAGCCGAAATTGCGCCCGGCAAGCAGGATCGCGGCGCGGCGATAGGCCGGCTGGTTGAGCACGAAATCGGGGTTCTCGGCGCGCGTTTCGGCATCGCGGTAGCGCCAGGGGGCAAACAGCCCGGCGGCCAGCCCGGTGCGCGAGGTGCTCTTCATCTCGCGGCTGGGGATGATCGTGTCGGTATCGATGTTGTCGCTCAGCAGCGGCGCGGCGATGCTGGTGAGCGGCTGGGGAAAGGCGCTCATGCGAGATAGTCCCTCGGATCGGCGATGGCCCCGGCGATCGCGCTGGCGGCCACGGTTTCGGGCGAGGCGATGTGGGTGCGGATGCCCGGGCCCTGGCGCCCCTCGAAGTTGCGGTTGGTGCTCGAGATCACCCGCGATCCTTGGGCAAAGCTCTCCCCGCCGGCATAGAAGCACAGCGAACAGCCGCTCAGCCGCCATTCGAACCCGGCTGCGGTGAAGATCTTGTCCAGCCCCTCGGCCTCGGCGGCGCGGCGCACCGCCATGGACCCCGGCACCACCAGCGCCTTCCTGATCCGCGGGGCGATGCGGCGGCCCTTGAGGATCGCCGCGGCGCGGCGCAGATCGGCAAGACGGGCGTTGGTGCACGAGCCGATGAAAGCTGCATCCACGGGCGTGCCGGCGAGCGGCGTTCCCGGGGCAAGCCCGATATAGTCATGCGCGCGCGCCGGGCCTTGCGGCACCCGCGCGGTGACAGGGATGGCATGTTCGGGGCTGGTGCCCCAGCTCACCATCGGGGCAAGGCTGGCGGCATCGATGGTGATTTCGGCATCGAAGCGCGCGCCTGCATCGCTGCTCAGGCCCTGCCAATAGGGCGCGGCAAAATCATCGGGCGCATAGGGGCGCCCCGCAAGATAGGCAAAGGCCTTGTCATCCGGGGCGATCAGCCCGGTCATGGCGCTGAACTCGCTCGCCATGTTGCACAGGGTCATGCGCCCTTCCATGTCGAGCGCGCGCACCGCCTCCCCGGCGAATTCGACCACGTGGCCCGCCCCGCCGCCGGCGCCGTGGGCGGCGATGAGGGCAAGCACCATGTCCTTGGCGGTAACGCCATTGGGCAGGGCGCCGGTGAAGCGCACCCGCATCGCGCGCGGGCGGGCGAGGCGCAGCGTGCCGGTGACCATCGCGTGCTCGGCCTCGGACGAGCCGATCCCCCAGGCGAGCGCGCCAAAGGCGCCTTGGGTTGAGGTGTGGCTGTCGGGCGCGACCAGCGTCAGCCCCGGCAGCACGATCCCCTGT
The DNA here is from genome assembly GCA_046297575.1 of Erythrobacter cryptus. Taxonomy (GTDB): domain Bacteria; phylum Pseudomonadota; class Alphaproteobacteria; order Sphingomonadales; family Sphingomonadaceae; genus Erythrobacter; species Erythrobacter cryptus_A. Next base: position 48,268 of record JBKBHR010000012.1, on the reverse strand, counting down.
TCGGGCGAGATCACATGGACGATGCCCTGGCGCGGATCGCCCACATCGAACAGCGTGATCCCCGCGGCCCGGCAGGCGGCGCGGGTTTCGGTGATGAAGCCTTCGCCCCCCGGCATCAGCGTGCCATCGCCGCGGCCCTCGCGGGTATCGACGATGTGATCCATCACCGCAAACACCCGCGCCGGATCGATGGGCTTTCGCCCCAGCTCGGCCATGCGCCTGAGCGCTGCGGCCCCGGTGCGCTCGTGCAGGAACACCCGGTCGATCGCAATGAGGTCAGCGCCCCCGGGCAGGCTTGCCACCCGGTGCGCGTCCCAGATCTTGTCGAACAGGGTGCGTGCCATGGCTGGGGACAATCAGGCCGCGGCCTTCATTTCGGCCTCGACCGCGCGCCAGTCGCGCGTCACCAGCCGTTCCTGGATTGCGGTGCGGGTTTCGAGCTGGCCGTTCCGGATCCAGTGCCAGGTGCGGCAGCGGTGCTGCCCGCAATCGGAAATCTGGATCTGCTCATACAGATAGAGTGTGGGATCGCCGGTGCGCTGCCAATAGAGCATCACCGTGCGGTTGTATTCATCAAGCGGCACCTCGGCGGCCCAGCCCTGGATCAGCTCATTGTCCCACCAGATGCGCCCATCGCGATAGGTGGCGGGAAAATCGCGCACCTCGCGCCGGCCATCGGGCCAGGTGTAGTAATTGGTCTGGTGATAGGGCGTTTGGGGGTCGTCGGTGATCCGGCACAAGAGGCGGCTGGCGTGTTCATCCACCTTCTCGTTGGCGGCGTTGAAATAGGAATAGGTGCCATCCCAGACCCCTTCGTGGCGGGCAAGCAGCGGCATCAGCTGGCGCAGGTCGGTCATCATGAAACTCCTCGGATGGTGGCGAGATGGTCGTGCCAGGCGCGTGCGGCGGCGCCGGCGCGCAGGCGCGCGCGGGCGCGCCGGGCAATGGCAGCAGGATCGAGCGCGCCATCGGCAATCGGGCGCGCATGATCGGCCCCAGCGGCATACCAGGGGGCAAAGATCGCCTCGGCCCGCGCCGCCGCCCAGGCGCGCAGGAGATGGCTGCCGAAGCGGTCGGGCGAAAGATCGGGATAGAGCAGATCGGGATCGCCCACGGGAAGCGCGGGCCAGCGGATCGCCCGGGCACCGAGCGCCGCCTGCGCCGCCGCAATTGCCTCGCCAAGCACGGCGCAATTGTCGGAAAGGCCATGGCCCGGCACGTCGATCGCCACCTGCCCCGGCCCCGGCCGGGCCAGTTCTCTCGCGGGCGGGTGCAGCACCAGTTCGCCCGCACCCCGCGCGCCGCGCCAATGGATGAGGGCGCCGCCGACCGCGATCCAGCCTTCATCGGCATCCTCGATCAGCGCCGGGGGCGGCAGCGTGCCGGCGTGCTGGCGCAGGAAGGCAAGGCTGGCCTCCTGATGTTCGGCCGGGGTGGCGAGCTTTTGCGCCTGCCAATTGGCAGGCATGGGGCCGAGCCGGTCGATATGCGCCTGGAGCGGATCGCCGGCATAGGCGCTGATCAGCACGGGCGGAGTGATGGCCCCGGGCGGGGGGATGTCGCGCGGCGCGCGCAGCACCGCGCCATAGCCGGCGCGATAGGCATCGCCGGCATCGAGCATTTCCATCACCGCCTGATGCACCCGCACCGGATCGGCGTGGGCGTGGGGCAGGCGCGCTTCGTCGCGGCAATCGAACCACGGGAAGAACCAGGATTGCTCGAGCATCCGGTGCCACAGCCACACCAGGTGCTCGCCAAAGGCGCTCGGCTGGAACGGGGGGAGATAGGCCTCGCCGAAGCGGCGCATCTCCTGCGCGTTCCAGATGGCATAGCCGCCGATCGCCAGCGCGCTGAAGCGCGCAGGCTCCTGCTTGAGCGCGGTAACGAGGATGATCCCGCCCGAATGAAAGCCATAGGCCGGGCAGGCTTTGAGGCCCGCCGCATCCATGAATTCGCGCAGCGCCGCGGCAAAATCGCCGATTTCGGGCGCACCTGGCAGCGGATCGGATTGGCCGAAGCCCGGCGTATCGGGGGCGATGCAGGTGAAATGCGCGCCCCATTCCTGCATCAGCGCCTCATATTCGCCGCTCGAGCGCGGGCTCTGGTGCACCATCAGCAGCGGCGGGCCCTTGCCGCAGCGGCGATAATGCACCCGGCGCCCGGTGGCCGGAATGGTCAGCATGTGCCGGGTGATCGGCATGGGCCCCACGCGCTCCCAGATCAAAGTTGTCCGGACAAATTTTGCTCGACAACCCCATAACCGCGATTATGACTGGCTGTCAAAGCGGAATCGGATGCGGGAGTTGGAGGCAGTCATGCTCGGCACCAGGATGGTCTCGGACGGCAAGACGGCGCGGCAATTGTTCGAGGAGGTGATGGCCAATCCGGCCCGGCGCAAGTTCGGCTTTGGCGAAAGGCTGGCGATCGTGAATGTCGATCTCCAGCAGGCCTATACCCGCCTCGATCTGTTCCGCACCGCCTATGAGACCGATCCCCGGCAGATCGAATATGTCAACACCATCAGCCGCCTTGCCCGTGCGCGCGGGATGCCGGTGATCTGGACGCGGGTGGCCTACAAGGCCGATGGCAGCGATGCCGGGGTGTGGGGCACGCGCACCGACACCGAGGACAGCCTGCAGAACATCAAATATGGATCTGAACGCCACGCCTTCGATCCGCGCTGCGAGATCGGCGAGCACGACCTGCAATTTACCAAGCGCATGCCGAGCGCCTTTTTTGAAACCCCGCTCGCGAGCTATCTCACCTTCCACCGGGTCGATACGGTGGTGGTGACGGGCGGATCGACCTCGGGCTGCGTGCGCGCCACCGCGGTTGATGCCTTGAGCCACGGCTATCGCACGATCGTGCCGATCGAGACCTGCGCCGACAAGCACGAGAGCTATCACTACGCCAATCTCACCGATCTCCAGCTCAAATATGCCGATGTCGAGCCGGTGCAGGCGGTGATCGACTGGCTGGAGGGGCGCTGAAGATGCAGGAAGGCGCGCCCGATCCTGATCTTTACGATTACCACCCCTATCGCGGCCGGCCCAGGATCACCTGGCCGGGGGGCAAGACCGTGGCCGTGTGGGTGGCGCCCAACTTGGAATATTACGAGATCGATCCCCCCGCCCACCCCAGCCGCAAGGCCTGGCCCACGCTGCATCCCAGCGTGGTCGGCTTTGCCCACCGCGACCATTCCAACCGGGTGAGCCACTGGCGCATGGCCGAGGTGATGACCAAGCACGGCTTTCCCGGCTCGGTCAGCCTGTCGGTGGCGCTGTGCCAGCACCATCCCGAAGTGGTCGAGGATGCGCGCGCGCGGGGCTGGGAGTTCTTCAGCCACGGCATCTACAACACCCGCTATGCCTATGGGATGAGCGAGGCGCAGGAGCGTGCGATGATCGAGGATTCGATCCGCACGGTGATGGAGGCGACCGGCCAGCGCATCCGCGGCTGGCTGGCCCCGGCGCTCACCCACACCCCGCGCACGCTCGATCTCATTGCCGAATACGGCTTTGCCTACACCTGCGACCTCTATCACGACGATCAGGTGCAGGAGGTGAAGGTGAGGCGCGGGCGGCTCGCCTCGATCCCCTACAGCCTCGAAGTCAACGATCACTATGGCTTCTTCGTCTACAACATGTCGCCGCGCGAATATGCCGAGGCACTGATCCGCCAATATGAGCGGCTTGCGGCCGAGGGCGCGCGTTCGGGCACGGTGATGTGCATTCCCCTCCATGCCTATCTCATCGGCCAGCCGCACCGCATCGGCCCGTTTGAACAGGCGCTGCGCCATATCGCCGCGGATGGCAGGGCATGGATCGCCCGGGCCGGCGAGATCGTCGATCACTGGCGCGCGCAGATGGCGCAGATGGAAGGGCAAGGCTGATGGCGCTCGATCCGGCCTATCTCGAATATCCCCACCGCCGCCATGGCTATGACCACGGGCTTTATGACTGGTCGTGCCTCCACACCCGCGCCCCGGTGCGCTGGCCGGGCGGCAAGACGGTGGCGGTGTGGCTATGCGTCAGCCTCGAATGGTTCCCGATCGTGCCCGGCGGCCCGTTCAAGGCGCCGGGGCACATGCAGACCGCCTATCCCGATTTTCGCCACTACACCGCGCGCGATTATGGCAACCGGGTGGGGGCCTGGCGCTTTCTCGATGCCTTCGCCGCCGCCGGCGTGAAGGCGAGCTTTGCCACCAACGCCGCGATTGCCGAGCGCTATCCCGAGCTGATCGAAGCGATCCTTGCCGATGGGCACGAGATCATCGCCCATTCGACCGACATGAACGGCACGATCGATTCCTCGCTCTCGCGCGAGGCCGAAAGCGCGCTCATTGGCGAGGCCATCGAGCGCATCGTGCGGGCCTCGGGGGTGCGCCCCTCGGGCTGGCTGTCGATCGCGCGCCAGCAGAGCTGGAACACGCTCGACCTCCTGAAGGAGCATGGCCTTGCCTATTGCTGCGACTGGGTGAACGACGAGCTGCCCTATCGCTTCCGCAACGGGCTCATCAACTTGCCGCTCAACCACGAATTGTCCGATCGGCAAATCGTCGCGGTGCAGCAGAAAAGCGCCGAAAGCTGGGCCGAATCGCTCACCGACGCCTTCGACTGGCTGGCGGGCGAGGCCCGCGCGCAGGGCGGGGCAGGGCGGATGCTGCCGGTGCACCTGACGCCCTATATCATGGGCCTGCCCTATCGCATCGACGCGCTCGAGCGCTGGCTGGCCGCGATCACGGCGCGCGATGAGGCCTGGTTTGCCCCGGGCAATGCCATCATCGCCGCGTGGGAAGGCCAGGCGCAGGCGGAGGAGGCTGCGCGTGGCTGAGCTTGCCGCGATCAACCCGCGCACGGGCAAGGCCGATTACCGCTTTGCCGCGGCCTCGCGCGCCGAAATCGCCGAGGAGGCGGCGCGGCTGCGCGCGGCCCAGGGGCCGTGGGAGGCGCTTGGGGCCGAAGGCCGCGCCGCGGTGCTGCGCGCCTGGGCCGACGTGCTCGAGGCAGAGGCGGGCGCGATCATCGCCGCGCTGGCGCAGGACACCGGGCGCGAGACCATCGCGGGAATCGAGGTCAATGGCATGATCGCCAATATCCGCCGCTGGGCGGGGCGCGGGCCGGAACTCTTTGCCGCGCTCGAGCGGGGCCCGCGGCCCTCGGCGGTGCCGGGGATCGAGATCCGCACACTTCACAGCGCCTTTCCGCTGTTCGGGGCGATTGCGCCGTGGAACTTTCCCGTGATCCTCTCCCACGTCGATGCCGTGCCGGCGCTGATGGCGGGCTGCGCGGCACTGGTGAAGCCATCCGAAGTCACCCCGCGCTGCGTCGCGCCGCTGCGCCAATGCGCCGCGCGGGTGCCCGAGCTGCCGCTCGCCTATGTGCTGGGCGGGCCGGAGGTGGGCGCGGCGGTGGTCGAGGAGGTCGATTACATCTGCTTTACCGGCTCCACCGCCACCGGGCGCAAGGTCGCCGAGGCGGCGGCGCGGCGCTTGATCCCGGCCAATCTCGAACTTGGCGGCAAGGATCCGATGATCATCACCGCCAGCGCCGATCCGCACTGGGCGGCGGGCATTGCCCTGCGCGCCAGCGTGGTCGCCACCGGGCAGGCGTGCCAGTCGATCGAGCGGGTCTATGTCGCCCGCACCATTGCCGAGCCTTTCCTTGCCGCCCTGACCGAGGCCGCGCGCGCGGTGCGCCCGGCCTATCCGCCCGGCGCAGGCGGCGCGCTCGGCCCCTTCATCTTCCCGCCGCAGGCGCAAAAGGTCGCCGCCCAGATCGACGAGGCCCTCGCCAAGGGCGCCCGTCTGCTTACCGGGGGGCGCATCGAGGCGCTTGGCGGCGGGCTTTATCTTGCCCCCACGGTGCTCGTCGATGTCACGCCCGAAATGGCGGTGATGCGCGAGGAGACCTTCGGCCCGGTGATCCCGGTGACCGTGTTCGACACGATCGCGGAAGCGATCCGGCTTGCCAATGCCAGCGATTATGGCCTTGCCGGGGCGGTGCTGGCGGGCAGCATCGACGAGGCCGCCGCGATCGCCCCGCTGCTCGATGTCGGGGCGGTCTCGATCCAGGACGGGGCGCTCACCAGCATCGTCGGCGATGCGCCCAACATGTCGCGCAAGGGATCGGGCCTCGGCCCCAGCCGCAGCGGCGATGCGGGGATGCTGCGCTTCCTGCGCCAGCAAGCGCTGATCGTGCAGACAGGCACGCCGCTGCCGCTGTCCGCCTATGCCGAAAGGGCAGCGCCATGAGCAACCGCGCGGCGCTGGCCGCCGTGATGCCGGCGATGCTGCTCCACGAAGGCTGGTGGGATGGGTGGTATCGCCACTTCGATGCGCAAGGCCGGCTGATCGATGCCCACCGGGTCAAGACCCATTGCGAATTTCCCGATCACGGCCCCTGGCACTATGTCCAGCACAACTGGCTCAGCTGGGAGGATGGCCGCAGCGCGCATTACCAATTTGGCGGGCGGCTGGAAGGCGAACGGCTGGTGTGGCGCACCGAGCGCTTCAGCGGCTATGGCTGGCAGACGCGCGAGGACACGCTGATGCTGAAGCTCGACCGGGCCGATGTGCCCGACGCCTGTTACATCGAGATGATCACCATCGCCCCCGATCGCCAGAGCCGCGCGCGCACCTGGCAATGGTTCCAGGCTGGCCGCCCGTGGAAGCGCACCTGCTGCGATGAGGAAAGGATTGCCGCATGAGCTTGCTCTTTGCCCTGCTGCTCGGCGCCGCCCCGCTTGACGCCGCGCCTGCCCCCGAGGCGGGAAGCGCGCAGGCAGAAACGGCGCCCGCGCCCGCCGCGGCCGAGGCGTGCGACAAGCCGGTCTATATGGTGGTATCGGGCCGCACGCGCGACCGGGCGCGGATGCTCGCCTATGGCAAGGCGCTTGCTGAAAGCGGGATCTATGCGCGCCTCGGCGGCTATTACATCACCCTGCCGCAGCCGATCGCGGTGTTCGAGGGCGAGGTGCCGCCCGATTATGTCAACCTCACCGTGCGCTTTCCCTGCCTTGCCAATGCCCGGGCCTTCTGGAACAGCCGGGTCTATCAGGAAACCATCCTGCCGCTGCGGCAGAACCCGGCGGCGGGCGACTATACCGTCACCGTCCATGCCGAGGCGCCCTTGCGGCCCGACATGATCGGCAAGGTCGAGGCGGGAAGCTACCTCGCTGATTTTCCCGCGGGTGGCGAGCCGCAGGTGGAGCCGCGCCGGTGAAGGCCTGGCAGATCGGCCCGCGCCCACCCGCGCCCATCCCCGCGGCCGAGGCGATTGGCGGCTTGACGCTGGCAGAGCGGCCCGAGCCCACGCCCGGCCCGGGCGAAATCGCGGTGCGGGTGATCGCCGCCGGGCTCAACTATCGCGATCTCATGGTGCTCTGCGGCGCCTATGGCCGCGATCTGCCGCCCACCCGCATCCCGCTTACCGATGGGGTCGGGCGGATCGAGGCGCTGGGCGAGGGGGTGGAGGGCCTTGCCCTGGGCGATAGGGTGATCGCCTCCCACTTCACCACCTGGCTTGCCGATGGCGGCTATGGGCTGCATGTCTTTGCCAGCGACCTCGGCGTCACCCGCGATGGATGGCTCGCAGAACGGATCGTCCTGCCCGCAGCCGCGGCGATCCGCGTGCCCGAGGGGGTGAGCGATGAGACCGCGGCCACAACCGCAGTGGTCGCGGGCACGGTGTGGCATGCTCTGGTGACCTTCGGACGGGTGAAGCGCGGCGATCTGGTGCTCACCATGGGCAGCGGCGGGGTGGCGCTCTTCACCCTGCAACTCGCCAAGGCGCTTGGCGCGAAGGTGGCGATCACCTCATCGAACCCGGACAAGCTCGCCCGGCTCACCGCCATGGGGGCAGACTATGCGATCAATTATGCCGAGCGGCCCGATTGGGCTGCCGCCCTGCTCGAGGCGACCGGCGGGCGCGGGGCGGACGTGGTGGTGGACACGATCGGCTTTGCCGCCTTCGGCCAGACGCTCACCGCCACCGCGCCCGAGGGGCGGATCGCCACGCTCGGCGCGCTTGCCGGCAGCCCGCAGGACAGGCCCGATTTCGATCAGGGCGCGCTCATCGCCAAGAACGTGAGCATCAAGGGCATTGCCTCGGGCCATCGGGGGATGATCGCCAGCGCACTTGAAGCCATGGCCCGGCACGGCATCGCCATGGTGATCGACCGCACCTTTGCCTTTGCCGAGGCGCCCGCGGCCTATCGCCACCTGCAGGCCGGGGCGCACATGGGCAAGGTGCTCGTGCGGCTCTAGCGGGAAAGTTCGACGAGCTCGTAACGGTTCATCATGTAGCCATCGATCGCGCCATAGACGAGGATGCTGTCGGCATCGGCCGTCACCCACATGTCGAAATCGGGGTGGCGCTCGCCGCCCATGCCCTCGGGGCTTTCATCGACATAGCGAAAGCGCCGGCAGGCAAAGGTGCCGGCGGCGACCGTCATCTCCTCCTCGCCCACATATTCCATCGTCATCGTCACCTCGGCGATCTGCGGGGCGGTGGCGCCGCGATGGTCAGCCGAGGGGAGGAAGAAGCGCAGGGCGCGCCGGTGCGGGCCGCGGGCAATGTCGAGCAGCCGGGTGGTGAAGCCATCGCCCACCACCGGATGGGTGCCGAAGGCATCGAAGGCGCCCGCCGCGCGCCGCTCGGAATTGCGGCCAATCGCCGGGCCATAGCTTTCGCAGGTGATCTCGCCCGCCTCGCGGTCATAGCGCATCCAGCCCGAGCCGAGGAATTGATCGCCCAGGGTCAGATGCACGAGCAGGTTGTGCGGCTTGCGATCGGGGCCGATGTGATAGATGAGGTTGCGCAGCACCGTGGGCTGCGGCTCCTCGATCTCGCAATGCGCGCTCATGATCACCGAGCCATCGCCATGGTGGGTGAAGGTGAAACGCTCGCGCCCGCGCTCGCTGCCCTCGCGCCCGGGCTTCATCGAAAGATAGCGGATCGTGCCGGAAACGGTGCGGTGCTGCATCATCAGATGATTCCTGCCTTGTCGAGCCGCGCGATCACCTCGGCCTGGGCGCGGGTGAAGTGGTCACGATCGGGGATGCGCGGCTGGCCATCCACGATCAGGCCATTGGGCCCGGCAAAGGGCTCGGCCGCGGCGGCATAGGCCTTGGCAAAGAGCTGGGGCCGCTGGCGCGCCAGATAATTGGTCATGCCGCCGGTGCGGCGTGCGCGGCGCAGCGCGGCAAGATCGATCGCTGCAAAGGCGGTGAAGGTTTCGCCATCGCCCGATTGCGCCACCACCCGGCCCTTCCAGTCGACCACCTGCGAATTGCCATCGGCGCTTGCCAGCGGCATCGGTGTGCCGGCAATGCCCGCGGTGTTGGCCGAGACCACATAGGCAAGGTTTTCAAAGGCGCGGGCCTGCTTGGCGATGTCCTTGTTGGTGGCGATGGGCGAGCCGATCTCGGAGGAGGAATGGCAGAAGATCTCCGCGCCGCGCAGCGCCAGGGCGCGGGCGATTTCGGGATAGAGGATTTCCTCGCTGGCGATCGCCGCAAGATTGCCGATCTCGGTGCGCGCCACCGGAAAGACCCCCTCGATCCCGTATTTGTCGAGATAGGCGTCCCACACGTCATGCGGCGAGGGCGCGAACATGGAAAGGAGCCGGCGATAACGCAGCACCACCGCGCCCGAGGGGGCGATGATGAAGCTGGTCTGGAAATAGAAATCGGGAAAGGCCGGATCGGTCTCATAGGCATTGCCGGCAAGATGGATGCCGAGCCTTTCAGCCAGCGCGCCGAGCGCGGCATATTCCGGCCCGTCGGCGGCAAAGCCCACCCTTGCGGCAAATTCGGGGATCGAGACGCGTCCGGGATAGGAGGTGAAGAGATATTCGGGCAGCACCACCAGCTTCACCGGCACGCCCGAATATTGCGCCACGAAGATCGCGCTGGTGCGGATCGTGGCTTCGAGCTCGGCAATATGGGCAAGGATCGCCGCGCGCGCCGCCGCGGCATCGCTCAGGCGCTCGAGCGAGCGCGCAGTGAGCTGCAAGGCCATGGCGGAAAATGGGGCAGGATCGGTCACGTTCTCATCCTTTGCGAGCAGGGCAGCAGGCTTGAGCTGCGGGCCAAGGGCCGCGATCAGCCCGGCGGCAAGCACCCGGCGGCGGCAGGGCTGCCATCGCACCGGCCCTTTACAGCCCCAGCACCCCGGGGTTCATCAGCCCCGCCGGATCGACCTTGGCCTTGAGCGCGCGCAGCATCTCCCAGGCGGCCGGATCGTGGGCGGATGCCAGCGGATAGGTGCGCGCGATCTGGAGGTGGATCGCGCCAAGCCGCTGGAACAGCGCGATCACCTCGCCCCGCAGTTGCTCGACCAGCGCATCGGCGGCCGGATCGGGGGCGAGCCTGGGCAGGCGGGCGAGGTGATCGGGTTCGACCGCGTGGGCGTGCAGCGGGTTGTGCGCCCCCGGCCAGTAGAACACCGGCTCGATCAGGCAGGCATGGCGCCCGGTGGCGGCCATCAGCGCCCCGGTTTCCACCTTGCGCTGCGCCATCTCCTCGCCATGGCGCGCCCACAGCGCCTGCAGCCCTTCCCAGGCCTCGACGAGGCGCGAATGGGGCAGGAAGCCGTGCACCGGCACCCAGCGCTCGCCGCCAGGCCCCAGCATCGAATTGGGCGCAGGGAAGGGGTTGGCGCGCAGGATCTTGGGCACGGTGTTCTCGACCACGCTGCCCCCCTGCGCGCGCACGATCGCGGTGATCTCGGCCATGTCGGCCTCCACGGCGGCGCCATGCCGGCCCTCGGCGATGCAATGGAGGCTGAAGGGCACGTCCTTGAGGAAAGAGCGCCCGGCGAGCGCCACCCGGGCGCCGCTGGTGAGCGCCTTGAGCACGCCGCCGGCCTTGGCCTCGGCCTTGATCATCCGGGTGAACTGGCGCGCATCGCTGGCGAGCGAATCGCGCTTCATCCGCTGGCTTTGCAGGAAAGGATCGAAGGCAAAGCTTTCCGAGGCAAGTTCGGCCCGGGCAATCGCGCTCATCGCCCCGAACAGGCCCTCGTGGCTGGCAAAGGCAAAGGAGCCATGGGCCTCGGCCCGGGCGGCCTCGACCAGCTTGAGCCGCACCCGCGCCTTGACCCCGAAGGCGCCGCAATCGGCGGCAAACAGGCCGGTGAGATCGGGGCCGTAGGGGCGGAAGAAATCCGATCCGGTCGATACCACCCGGCCATCGGCCAGCACCACGTCAAAGCTGATCGCGCCATCGACCACGGTGCCGCCGCGCGCGCCCCAGAACACCCCGTTCTGGCTCATCCCCCCGCCGATGGTGGCGCGCAGGCCTGAAAGCGTGCCCCAGGCGAGCGCGCGCAGCCCGCGCGGGGCGAGCGCGGCGTTGAGCGCCTCCCAGGTGCAACCCACCTCGACAAGGGCGGTAAGATCGGTCTCGTTGATCTCGACGATGCGGTTGAGCGCCCCGGTATCGACAAGGATGTGCGGCCCTGCGGCATAGAGATAGCCGCCGGTGTAGCTCATCCCCCCGCCGCGCGGGACGATGGCGATCCCGGCGCTGGTGGCAGCGCCGATTCCCGCGGCAAGCTCATCGACGCTTTGAGGGCGCAGCACCGCCAGCGGGGCAGCGCCTTGCCCATAGACATCATGGCTGAAAAGGGCGAGGCTCGCCGCATCGGTCAGCAGCGCCTGCTCGGGCACGGCGGCGCGCAAGGGGGCAAGCGGATTGTCGGCGGCACGACTGGCCATCAGGCAGGCTCCATCGCGGTATCGCCCGCGGCCTCTCCCTCGGCCTCGGGCAGGGTTTCGGGATAGCGGCCAAGCAGCAGCAGCACCGCCCCGCCGAGCACGAACATCCCGATCGCCACCTGGAGGATCGGGTCATAGCTGCCGGTTCGGTCATAGACCTGGGCATAGATGATCGGCGAGGCGGCCGAGAACAGCCCGAAGGGCATGTAGAGCATGCCGTAGATCTTGCCGTAATGGGCCATGCCGAAATAGCGCCCGGCGAGATAGGCGATGAGATCGCTCTCGGCCCCGGCGGCAAAGCCGAGCAGGAACCCGGCCGCCGCGGCGAGCGGGAAGGTGAGGCTGTCCCCCAGCAGGATCGCCGCCGAGATCGCCGGCAGGCACAGGAGCGGAAAGGCGACAAGGCCCTGCCAGAAGCGATCGAGCAAAGCGCCGGTGAAGATCCGCCCGACGAGGATGCCGATGCCCAGCACCCCCATCACGCTCGCCGCGGTCTCGGTCGCAACGCCGCTGAGGCCAAGGATGGTCGGCATGTTGATGAAGGCCCCGCCAAAGGCGGTGGCGATGAGCGCGATCGACAGCCAGATCAGCCAGAAGCGATAATCGCCAAGCGCAGTCCCGAGCTTGACCCCGGTGAGCCGCCCCGAGGCGCTGGCGATCGCGCGCGGGCGTTCCTCCTCGCGCGGTTCGCGGAACAGGAAGATGGCCAGCACCAGCGCCGCGGCCGGGAACAGCGCCACGATCGGGAACATGCCGCGCCAGCCGAAGGCGGAAATCGCCCACACCGCTACCTTGGGCACCACCATCGCGGCAAGGCTGGTGCCCATCAGCAGGATGCCGAGCGCAAGGCCCCGGTGGCGGAAGAACCACAGGTTGATCGCCCGGCTCCAGGTCACCGGGGTCGATCCGATGCCGACGAGGCCCACCACCACCCACAGCGCGTAATAGACCGGCAGGACATCCGCGCCCGCCCCGCGCGGGGTAAGCCCGATCGCGGCGAAGGACAGGCCAAAGGCGAAGAGCGACCACAACGCCACCCGCCGCACCCCGAAGCGATCGGCCATCCAGCCGAACAGCGGGGCAAGCAGCGCGGCGATCACGCCGAAGATGGTGATCGGGATCACCGCCTCGGTCTGCGACCAGCCGAACTCGGCCTTGAGCGGCGCGGTGGTAAAGCCGATGACATTGTAGGGGATGGGCGAGGCGCCACACATCACCCCGAAAAGGCCGGCAAGAAGCACCGGCCAGCCCTTGGCAAATTCACCGCGCTCGGCCAGCGTGGGCGGGGCGGCTGTGGCTTCAGACTGGTTCACGCACGTGCTCCCCTCCTTTTTGGCCGCTCCTCTGGCCGCTCGTGTGGCCGGGCCGGCGCCGCCAGCTTGGCACGGCAGGCGGCAAATGTCGCTGGCAACTTCGCGCGCATCACCGGGCAGCGTAGAATTCGGTCAGGTTGCCATCGGGATCGCGCAGCGCGGCGATATCCACCACCCCCAGCCCCGTGATGGCAACACCTTGCCCCTGATAGGCGGGCGCAGCGCCCTTCGCGCGCAGGTGGGCCATATAGGCGTCGAAGGCGCGCACCGGATAGCGCAGCGAGATGATCCCGAAATTGGGGGGGGCGGCATGGGCGCCGAGATCGCGCCCGGCAAGCCCGACGAACTGCATCACCTCGATCCGCCCGGTCTCGCCCGGCAGCACCGGCTGCACCACCGCCGCCTGGCGCACGATGGTGGTGGCCAGATTGGCGGGAACCGAGAAATTGTTGGGGCGCGGTTCGGGATCGGTGTAGGGCGCATCGAACAGCGTGGCAAAGCCCAGCACCTCGCGATACCAGGCAAGGCTCTTGGGCTGATCCTTCACCATCCGCATCGAATTGAACGCCTGGCTGAGCCTGCCGACGGGAAATTGGGTGAAGGGCGGGGCGCTGCGCTGGTAGAGCGCGTAATTGACCCCGTGCGGCCCCTGCACCACGACATTGACGAGCTGCGAACCTGCGAAGGCGAAGCGATAGGGCTCGCTTTCGGCCCACCAGCCGCGGGCGATGGCGGCATCGAACAGGGCCTGCACATCCTCGCTGCGCAGCATGATCGAGAAGATGCCGCCCGTATCCCAGGGCCGCGCGGCGAGGCGGATCGGGCGCTGCGGCCCGGCATTGTCGAAGCGCACGAAGCGGATGCAGCCGGTCTCGACCCCGGCGGCGCAGACCAGCCGGAAGGCGCCCGCGGCGGTATCGGGCAGCTTCCAGTAAGCGAGTTCCGCGGGAGACAGCGGCCCTGCGGCGACCTCTTGCCAGCCGCCATCCTCGATCAGCCAGGCGGCGCTCGCGTCAAGATCGGCGACGCTCACCACCGCCTCGCGCCACGGGGCGACCCCGAAGGCGGAGGCGGCGGTGACGCCTTGCGCGCCTGGCGCCTGGGCGCTCGCCGCCGCCCCCAGCGCCAGGGTGGCGCCGAGGGCGGCAAGCCCGCGCGCCGCCGCGATAAGGCCAGCGATCAGCGCCCGCGCGCGCACCGCGACCGCGCGCCCTAGAACTGGAACCCGATATCGAAGCCCACGGTCAGCGGCGGGGCGGCAAAGACCTGGTTCTGGCGGGTGGGCACGTTGAAGGTGTTGGCGCGGAAATATTCCCGATCGGTAAGGTTCTTGCCCCAGACCGTGAAGCGCCACGGCCCGGTGGTATAGCCCATGCGCGCATCGATCCGCACCCCGGGCTGCTGCTTGGTCCCGGGCACATTGGCCACGAGGCCAAAGCTGTCGCTTTCATAGGCAATGTCGCTGCCGATGAAGAAATCGCCATCACCAAGGGCAAAATCATAGACGAAGCCGCCAAGGAGCTTCCACTCCGGCGCGTTCTTCATCTCGAGGCCGAGCGCGCATTCGATCACCTGCTGGCGATATTGCTCGGTGTTGGGCGTGGCGGTGACATTGGTGCAGGCGAGCCCGGGCACGGTGTTGGTGCTGTTGCTGAGCAGGCCCGCCTGATCGAAGTCGAGCCGGCGGTATTCGGCATCGAGCCAGCTGCCATTGGCATAGAGGGTGAGGCCATCGACCGGGCGCAGCTGGGCTTCGACCTCGATCCCCTGGATGCGGGCCTTGCCGGCATTGATGCGGGTGAAGGCGCCGTTGGGCAGGGTGCCGCTGATCTGGAGATCCTGGTAGTCGTTGTTGAAATAGGTGATGTTGAAGGTGCCCCGCCGATCCCAGAACTGGCTGCGCAGGCCCACCTCGATGCTGTCAAGCTCCTCCTGATCGACCGCGCGGAAACAGGCGAGCGGGCTGAAGCAGTCCGAGGAGACCCCCGGGGTCTTGATGCCGGTGGCATAGGAGGCATAGACCATGACGTCCTCGGTGATCTTGTAGTCGGCCTTGGCCGTCCACACGATGTCCGAAATGTCCGAGCGGCGCACGATATTGGTGCCGAAGCCGGCGAGCGGCCCGCCGGCATTGCCGACGAAATCGCGGCTCTCATCGATCCAGCGCAGGCCCCCGGTGAGCGTCAGCGCGTCGGTGAGCGCAAGGCGCGCTTGGCCGAACAGCGAGAAGCTTTCGGTCACCACGTCGTTCGAGAAGGGGAAGATGAACTGGTAATCGAGGTTGACATCCTCGTAGTAGTAATAGGCCCCGGCGGTGAAGTTGACCGGCCCATCGAGGCTGGTGTTGACCAGCAGCTCCTGGCTCACCTGATATTGTTCGGTCTGCTGGAAGAAGGGGAAGGAGATGAAGCTCTTCAAATCATCCTTCATCGCGCGCAGGGCCGAAATCGAGGTGATCGCAAAGCTGTCGTAATCGCCTTCCAGCTGGATCGAGGCGCCCCAGGTCTCGACCTCGCTGCCATAGTTGGTGAAGCAGCCGATCGGCAGGAAATTGGCCGGGGTGGCAGCCGAACAGGTGACATTGGGCGCCGGTTCGATGGTGAAGATGTTGCGATCACGGTCGGTGACGACGGCAGGGTTGGAGCTGCGATCGACCAGCGAGGACGGCGAAGGATCGCTGTTGTCCTTGGTATAGTCGAACACCGCCTTGACGCTCCAGCGCGGGCTCATCTCGCCATAGAGGCTGGCGCGCACCGAGAACAGCTCCTGCTCGCCCACTTCGGTGCCGGCCTGGGCGGCAAAGGCGCCGTTGGGGTTGAGCTTCCAGAACCCGTCGCGCCGGGCATAGAGGCCCGCGACGCGCACCGCGAGGCTATCGGCCAACGCGGCATTGACGATGCCGGTGGCGCGCACGCGGTTGTAATTGCCGTAGCCGACCTCGCCGCTGAAGGAGTTCTCGCCCAGCTTGGGCGTCACTGAGGTGAACTTGATCGCCCCGCCATTGGTGTTGCGCCCGTAGAGCGTGCCCTGCGGTCCGCGCAGCACCTCGACCTGGGCGATATCGACGAGATCGAACAGCGAGCCGACGGTGCGACCGAGATAGACGTTGTCGATATAGATGCCGATCGCCGGATCGACCGCGCCGCGCGATTCGTCCTCGCCCACCCCGCGGAAGAAGATGCGCGCCGAATTGGCCGTGCCGGTCCCGGCGGTGATCACCACGCCGGGCACCTGCACCGCGATATCGGTGGAGTTGAAAATCTGGCGCTGCTGGAGATCCTCGGCGTTGAGCGCGGTGACCGCGGCGGGCACATCCTGCAGCCGCTCGGACCGGCGCTGGGCGGTGACGATGATGTCGGTGCTGGAGGCGCCGGCTTCGCCTTCCGCCGCATTGTCAGCATCCTGGGCCAAGGCCACCGCGGGAAGGCCGGCAAGCGCCAGGGCCGGGGCCGCAGACGCCAGCAGGCGGATCCGGCGCGCGCCACGAGAGGTCGGCCGCCGGCGGAGAGAGTGCGCATTCTTCATTTCTGGACAAGCCCCTTCGCTCGATTTCACCCTGTGTGAGGCCCGCCCGACAATTGCCGTGGCGGGGGGTGTTCCCCTGCTCTGGGAGCAAAGTTGTCCGGACAAATGCTTGCTTGTCAAGCGGGGAAATGCAATTTGTCCGGACAGATCGAACGATTCTTTCGCCGGCTGCGTCCGGCGGGCAACATTGCGCTGCTTTGATCAGGGGCTTTTTATGCAGGATTACGCCTATGGTGCGCTGGTCTATGCGCATCTGCTGCTGTTCGTGCTGTGGCTGGGGGCCGATGTCGGGGTGTTCGTGCTCGGCCAGCATTTTCGCAGGCGGCAGGATTACACGCTCGAACAGCGTCTTGCGCTGCTCAAGCTGCTGGTCGAGGTCGATATGGTGCCGCGCAGCGCCTGGGCGCTGATGGTGCCGCTCTCGCTCAGCGTGGCGAACGCCGGGGGCTGGTGGGCGGTGCCGCCGGGCCTGTTGTGGGGCGCCTGGGCGGTGGGGCTGGGCTGGCTGTGGCTGGTGTGGGATTCGCACCGCCACGACATGACGCAGCGCGCCGCCCGCAACCGCCGCATCGAGGGCTGGCTGCGCTGGCTGATCGGGGCCTTCTATCTCGGCCTCGGCGCGCACAGCCTGTGGCTGGGCACGCCGCTGGCGCCCACCTGGCTGGCATTGAAGGCGCTGATGTTCGGCTTCATTTTCGTCGCCGCGATCATGATCGATGTGACCTTCAAGCCGGTCGGCGCGCAGCTTGCCGCGGTGATCGCGCAAGGCTCGAGCGATGCCACCGAGATCCCGCTGCGCCGCACCATGGATCGCACCCGGGTATGGGTGTGGACGGTCTATGTGCTGCTCCTCATCACCGCCTTCCTCGGCAATGTGAAGCCGCTCTAGGCACCCTTCGGCGTGGCCATCATGCCACACCCGGCGCAGATAGTTGCGGATGCGTGACAAGATTTGTCTGGACAAATTTGTCCGGACAGCAAAGTATGCAGGTGAGGGAAAGGGCCGCGGCTGCGGCTGACACGTCATGAGGGGGAAGTCATGAAGTCTTTGATCAAGAGTGTCTTTCTCGCCGCCACCGCGCTCACTCCCGGCGTGGTGATGGCGCAGGATACGATGCCGGATGAAGCGGCGGATGTCACGCGAGAGACCGATGCCGCAGCGATCTCGCCCACCGATATCGTGGTGACCGCGCGCAAGACCGAGGAGCGCCTGCAGGAAGCGCCGCTGGCGGTTGCGGTGGTCACTTCGGCCGCGATCGACCGGCTCGGCTTCAACAGCGTGACCGATCTCACCCGCGCCACCGCGGGCCTCGTCTTCGATGACAGCTTCGGGCGTGATGCCAACCGCCCGGTGATCCGCGGCCAGGCCAATATCCTTGGTGATTCCGGCGTCGCCTTCTTCATCGACGGGATCTATTTCAACGGCTCGCTCGCCGATTACGACATCGACTCGATCGAGCGCATCGAGGTGGTCAAGGGCCCGCAGAGCGCGCTCTACGGGCGCAACACCTATTCGGGCGCGATCAACATCGTCTCCAAGATGCCCTCGGGCCGCTGGCGCGGGCGCCTGCAGGCCGATGTTGCCGAAGGCGCGACCTACGATATCAGCGGCAATGTTTCCGGCCCGCTGGCGCCGGGGCTCGGGCTGATCGTGGGCGGGCGCTATTTCAAGAACGAGGGGCTGTTCACCAACCAGTTCGACGGCACGCCGATCGGGGTGCAGGAAACCCAGTCGGCCTTTGCCATGCTCAAGTATGACAATGGCGGCGCGCTGCGCGTGGGCCTGCGCGGCAATTACACCCGCACCCGCGATGGCCAGCCGGCGATCTTCGCCACCGATGCCAACGAGAACAATTGCCTGTTCGACAATGGCGGCCTCTATCGCGGACAGGGCCGCTATTTCTGCGGGGTGATCCGCCCGCGCCCGGTTGCGAGCGACTATGCGCTCCAGTTCGGCGATGAGTTCGTCGGCAATGCCATCGACACCTGGAACACCGGCCTGTCGATCGAGATCGACCTTGCCGACAATCTCACGCTCACCTCGCTCACCGGCTACAACAGCCGCGAGGCGGTGCAGCGCACCGATGGCGACTATTCGCCCAACCGCTTCCAGGGGGTGATCTTCGCCGCCATCCCGCTCGGCTCGCCGCTTGCGCCGCAGGTGCCGCACGGCTTTGCCAGTTCGCAGACCGATTTTTCCTTCTCGAACGAATCCAAGCGCACCGACTGGCAGCAGGAGTTGCGCCTGCAATACACCACCGATTGGGGGCGTTTCCTGCTCGGCGGGTTCTACTGGGATCAGGACAGCCGCTCGGCCGACAACCGCGTGCTGCCGCCCGGCGCACAGGCCGAGGCCAACGCCAACATGATCGCCGCGCGCCAGGCGCTGTGCGCGCAGCTGCCGCGCTGCCTCTCGCCCATCCTCGGCCCGCCCTTCCCGCTCGGCAGCCTCCAGGAAAGCCGCAACAACGCCCGCGATGACATCCGCAACATCGCGGTGTTCGGCTCGATCTCGTTCAACCTCACCGATGAACTCTCGATCAGCGCTGAAGGGCGCTATCAGGAGGAGCGCATCCGCACCCGGGCGCAGACCGCGACCGTGGCGGCGGGCAATATCGGCGCGCCGGTGGTGGCCGAGGCAACCTTCAAGGAGTTCCTGCCGCGCATCACGGTCGATTACCAGCTTTCGCCCGACAACCTGCTCTACGCGGTCTATGCCGAGGGGCAGAAGCCCGGCGGGTTCAACGGCCCGGCGGCGATCTCGGTGGGGCGGGCGACCTTCGGCGCCGAGGACGTGAAGTCCTATGAGATCGGCTCGAAGAACACCTTCCTCGATGGCAAGCTGCTGGTCAACCTCGCGCTGTTCCACAACCGCATCGAGGGCTATCAGCTCACCCAGCCGGTGCAGGTGATCAACCCGCCGGCCGCGCCGCAGCAGGTCTCGGCGATCAACAATGCCGGCGATGTCAGGATCAATGGCTTCGAGCTTGAGATCCTTGCCCGCCCGACCCCGGAACTCACGCTCACGGCCAATTACGCCTATGCCGACAGCCGCTTCCGCAACGGGCTGGACGAGAACCAGGGCGTGCTGGTTGACGTGGCCGATGATGGCCTTGTCAATTGCTCGACCGGCGACCAGTTCCCTGACATTTCCGGCTGCCAGTCGCGCTTTGGCGACATCACCGGCAAGTCGCTGCCGCGCGCGCCCAACCACACGGTGTTCGTCGATCTCGATTATCGCCGCGACATCGGCAGTTCGGGCTGGCAGGCCTTTGCCGGGATCAACGCCTATCTGCTCTCGAGCAGCTATGCCCAGGTGCACAATCTCGCCAAGACCGGGGATTCGGTGGTCTCCGACATCCGCCTCGGGGCGCAGAACGACAACCTGCGCATCCAGCTTTATGTCCGCAACCTCTTCGATGAGGACGCGGTCAACCAGCTGATCCGCTATGCCGATGCCAACCGCGATCTGCGCCGCAACTTCATCGCCGGCCTGCGCCCGCCGCGGCGCTTCGGGGTGATTGCCGAACTGCGGTTCTGATCGGGCATCTGGCTCCCCAGGGGAAGGGGCGGGAAGGCAGGCGCTTTCCCGCCCCTTGTTGCGTCTTGCTCAGGCGCGCGCGAGAATCGCAAGGGCCGCCGCCTCGGCGCTCTCGAGCGCGCCTTCCATGCCCTGGGACACCGGTCCCAGATGCTCGCCGGCAAAGTGGAGGCGCGTTCCCTTCCAGGCGATGGCCGCGGCAAGCTCTGCGGCCTGGCCGGTGCCGATGTGGTGATAGATGCCGCGGGCAAAGGGGTTGGCCTGCCAGGAAAACAGCCTGATGCTGGTTATCTGGCCGCGCGCCGCCGGGCGGATCGCCTCGATCAGCGGCACCAGCACCGCAGCGGCGCGGGCCTCGCCCATGCGCTCGAGCGCATCGGCCCCGGCGCCGAAGGTCCACAGCTTGAGCATGGGCGGATCGTCCCCCAGCACGAAGATCCGCCCGATCAGCGGGTGATCGCTCCAGATCGTCTCGGGCGCGCCGTCCTCGCGCCAGAAGGGGCGGCGCGCGGCGATATAGGCAAAGCTGGCACGGGTATAGGGCAGGGCGGCGATCATCCCGGCAAGTTCGGGCGGCAGCTCGGCCGCAATCGGCACCTCGCGCAGCGCGGCGAAGGGGATGGTGCATAGCACGTGGCGCGCCGCGATGGAACCGCGATCGGTGATCACCTCGGCCCCGGCCGCCTCAGCGCGGATCGCCCGCACCCGCTGGCCAAGCCGCACCTCGCTCCTGAGCGCGCGCGCCATCGCCTCGGGCAGGCGCTGCGAGCCGCCGCGCACGACCAGCGTCGGGCCTGGCCCGGCCTGGCGCAGCGCCACCGCGCGCGCTGGCGAGAGTGCGGACATGCCGGAAAGCGTGTTGCCGTTGAAATTGGCATCGATCAGCCGCCGCGCCTCGGCGCTTGCCCCGGCCCGGCGCAGCGCCTCGTCGTAGCTGATATCGGCTTCCGCCGGGGCGGTCTGCCAGTCTGCCGGGCTGGCGAGCGCGGGCAGGGCGCGGCCATAGAAGCCGGCAAGGGCAAAGGGCGGGACCGCGCGTTCCGCCCCGCTCAGGCGGTTGGCCGGCGAGCTGGCCCAGTCCTCGGGCGCAAGGCTGGTGCCGTTGATGTGGAGCAGCGCCGTGGGCGAGCCGACCGCGCCCACCCCGGCGCCGGGGCTTTCATCGAGCGCCACCCCCAGCCGCGCGGCGATGGCGCGCAGCAGGCGATAGGTCTGCCCGATCTGGATGCCGCCCGCCTCGGGCCGCCCGGGCAGGTGATCGAGCGTGTGGAGCCGCCCGCCGATCCGCCGCGCGGCCTCGATCACCCGCACCGCAAGGCCCGCCTGTTCGAGCAGCTGGGCGGCGTGGAGACCGGCGAGCCCGGCGCCGATCACCACCACGTCATACTGGGTGCGCCCCCAGGCCCGGCGCGGGGCCAGGGCGGCGGCAAGCGCCGCCGCGCTCCCGGCGATGACCCCGCGCCGCGAAAGCACAGGCATTGCTATTGCTGCGCCTTGCGCGCTTCCATCAGGGTCTTGAACTTGCTCCAGGTGGTCTCGTTGGGGCGCATGTCGTCCTTGGGCGGCGCATCCTCGTAGATCGGGTAATTGGCGCGGATCTCGCGCTTGAGCACCTCGGGCAGCTCCTCGAACCCGCCGGGCAGCTTGCGGCCCATGGCGTTGAACACCATCTGCCCGGGCCGGTCGCCCATCTCCATCCACGGCGCCCATTGCGACACCCGCACCCAGCTCACCATCGGATAGGCCGTCGGCGCCTTGGGATTGTAAAGCTCGCTCTTGAGCGCGGCGAAATCGAAGATCTCCATCGCGTGATAGGTGCCCCCGACATAGTTCTGATAGGCGCCCTGGAGCGGGTTGGGATAGAACAGCGGCGCCTCGAAGGGCATGAACACCCACGGGCCGGCCTCGCGCAGCGCGGCGATGCGATAGGGCGTGCCATCGGCGTTGCGGGCGAAATTGGGCCGCCCGTTGACCGGATCATTGTGGATGTGCATCACCTCCACCGTCTGGCCGGTATAGGGATTGGTCCATTGCCGCAGCACCTCGCCGGTGACCGGATCGAGCATCAGCATCACCTCGCGGCTGACCATGCGCCAGCCCTTGCCGCGCTCGGGATCATTGACCTCGACGCAGCGGCGGATGTTCATGCCCTCGCCCTTGAACAGCAGCTTGTCGGGCTGACCCGGACTGCGGCCATAGATATTGCCCGACCAGTGGAACACCGCGGGCTTGTCTTCGGAGATGCCGCATTGCACGCGCTTCATGATCTGCAGCGCGTCTTCGGGCTTGGCCGGATCGAGCATCTGCGCCGCCGCCGGAGCGGCAAGGGCGCCGCTGGCAAGGCTGGCGCCGAGCAGCAGCGATTGCAGGATTTTCATGGTCTTCCTCCCTCCTTGATGGATCTGCTCGGGCACGCGCGCCGCCCAGATGTCCGGACAAATTGCAAATTTGTCCCTTGACTTTAGATTTGTCCGGACAAATTGTGAAGCCCTGATTTGGGCGCTGCAGCACGGCAGCACCAAGGGGGCCATTCGAGGATCGCCATGCTTACTGCTTGCAGCCTGCTGTTCGTGCCGGGATCGCGGCCCGATCGCTTTGCCAAGGCCAAGGCAGGCGGGGCTGACCTTACCGTGATCGACCTTGAGGATGCGGTCGCGGCGCAAGACAAGGGGCCGGCCCGCAGCGCGGCGCTTGCCGAGATCGCCAAGGGCGCGCCGGGCTGGGCGGTGCGGATCAACGGGGTTGCGACCGCCGCCGGGATCGCTGACCTTGCCGCCCTCATCGACAGTTCTGCCACTCCCGAGGTGCTGCTGGTGCCGATGGTCGAGAGCGCGGCGGAGCTTGATGTGATCGCTGGGGCGCTGGGGCCGCGCTGCCCGGCGCTGGTGCCGCTGATCGAAACGCCCAGGGGCCTGCGCCGGGCGCTGGCGATCGCGCGCCATCCGCGCACCGCGGCGGTGATGTTCGGCGGCGGGGATTTTGCCGGCGCGCTCAAGGTCGCGCTCGCCTGGGAGCCGCTGCTCGCGGCGCGCCAGCAACTGGTGCTGGCCTGCGCCGAGGCGGGCAAGCCGGCGATCGATGTGCCCTTCATCCGGCTCGAGGACGAAGCCGGCCTTGCCGAGGAGGCGGCGCGCGCCCGCGCGCTTGGCTTTGCCGCCAAGGCGGCGATCCATCCGGCCCAGGTGCCGGCGATCCGCGCCGCCTTTGCCCCTTCGGCAGCGGAGCTGGAGGAGGCCCGCGCCGCGCTCGCCGCCTATGCCGAGGGCGGCGAGCAGGCGATCCGCTTCCGGGGCCGGATGCTTGAGGCCCCGCTGATCAGACATTATCGCGCGCTGATCGCGCGTCATCAGGAGCTTGCCAATGCGTGATGGTTGCATCGAGGTTGCCCCGGGGCGTTTCCGTGAGACGCAAGGGCGCTATTTCGACGATTTCGTCGTCGGCCATGTCTATGAGCACCGCCCCGGGCGCACCATCACCGATGCCGACAATGTCTGGTTCACGCTGCTGACGATGAACACCCACCCGGCGCATTTCGACTACGAGCTGTCGAAGAAGACCGAGTTCGGCAAGCCGCTGGTGGTCTCCCCGCTCACCATCGCGCTGATGACCGGGATGAGCGTGTCCGACACCAGCGCCAAGGCGATCGCCAATCTCGGCTGGGACGAGGTGCGCATGGTCAAGCCGCTGTTCGTCGGCGACACGCTCTATTGCGAAAGCGAGGTGCTGGAAAAGCGCGAGAGCAAGAGCCGCGAGGGGCAGGGCATCGTCACCTTCAAGACCATCGCCAGGAACCAGCACGGCGAGATCGTCAGCCATTACAAGCGCTCGGTGCTGGTGTGGAAGCGCGGCTATGGCAATCTTGACGATTGAGCCGCCCCGCCCCGAGCCATCCCCCGCCAACCGATCCGAGGAGCCCCGCCATGGCCACCGCCGCCACCCTTGAAGCCCCGCTGCGCACGATCGATCCCGATGAGGAACGCGCCTTCATGGAGACGATCGACCGCTGGCTCGCGCGCGACGTCATCCCGGTGATCAAACATCACGATCACAACGACATCTGGCCGGAAAAGCTGGTCGAACAGATGGCCGAGATGGGCCTGTTCGGGGCCACCATCGGGCAGGAATATGGCGGGCTGGGCCTGCCGGCGACCACCTATGCCAAGATCGTGATGCGCATTTCCAGCTACTGGATGGCGATCACGGGCATATTCAATTCGCACCTCATCATGGCCGCCGCGGTCGAACGTTTCGGCACGCCGCAGCAGAAGGCCAAGTGGCTGCCCAAGTTTGCCACCGGCGAGATCCGCGGCGGGCTTGCGCTCACCGAGCCCAATGCCGGCACCGATCTCCAGGCGATCCGCACCGTGGCGCGCAAGGATGCCAATGGTGACTATATCCTCAATGGCACCAAGACCTGGATTTCCAACGCGCTGCACGGCCAGTGCTTTGCCCTCCTGGCCAAGACCGATCCGGCCGCCGAGCCGCGCTACAAGGGCATGAGTCTGTTCATCGCCGACAAGCGCGAGGGGCTGACCACCGGCAAGAAGTTCGACAAGCTCGGCTACAAGGCGATCGATTCGGCCGAGCTCATCATGGAGGATTACCGTGTTCCGGCCGACCAGCTGATCGGCGGGGTTGAAGGCCAGGGCTTCTTCCAGGCGACCGGGGGCCTTGAATTGGGGCGCATCAATGTCGCGGCGCGCGGGGTGGGCCTCGCCGAGGGCGCCTTGCGGCTTGCCACCGAATATGCGCAGCAGCGCGAAACCATGGGCAAGCCGATTGCCCAGCACCAGGCGATCCAGCTGAAGCTCGGCGAAATGGTCACCCGCGCGCGTGCGGCGCGGCTGCTCACCCTCGATGCCTCGGAGGCCTATGACCGCGGCGAGCGCTGCGACAAGGAAGCCGGCATGGCCAAGTATTTCGCTTCCGAGGCCGCGGTCGAGAACAGCCAGGAGGCGATGCGCATCTTCGGCGGCTATTCCTATTCCAAGGAATATGACATCGAGCGCTATTACCGCGACAGCCTGCTGATGTGCATTGGCGAGGGCACCAACGAGATGCAGCGCATCATCATCGCCAAGCAGCATCTTGCCGAAAACCGTATCTAGACCCGCCACGGGCACTGAGGCAGGCCGCGCATGAACCTTCCGCTCTCCGGCTTTCGCATCATCAGCGCCGAGCAATATGGCGCCGGGCCCTATGGCACCATGTTCCTCGCGCAGATGGGGGCCGAGGTGATCAAGATCGAGCCGCCCGGCACCCCCGGCCCCGATGGCGCCCGGCGCGGCGGCGGGGATACGGCGCGCGCGGTTGGCCCGCATTTCCTGCGCCCGGGCGAGAGCACCTATTTCCAGGCCTTCAACCTCAACAAGCGCTCGCTCACGCTCGATCTGGGCAGCGAGGCGGGCCGCGAGGTGCTCCACCGGCTGGTGCCCACCTGCCATGCGGTGGCCAACAACCTGCGCGGCGATCTGCCCGCGCGGCTCGGGCTGGATTATGCCGCGCTCAAGCCCTTCAACCCCGCGATCGTGTGCGCGCATCTTTCGGCCTATGGGCGCGACAATGCCCGCGCGCGCTGGCCGGGCTATGACTATCTGATGCAGGCCGAGGCCGGCTATTGCCAGCTCACCGGCGATCCTGCGGGCGAGCCGCAGCGCATGGGCCTCTCGATGGTCGATTTCATCACCGGCACGATCTTCTGCATTGGCCTGCTCGGCGCGCTGATCAGGGCCCAGCGCTCTGGTGAGGGCGGCGATGTCGATACCGATCTGCTTTCGGCCGCGCTGCACCAGACCAGCTATCCGGCGCTGTGGTACATGAACCACGGCGATGAAACCCGGCGCACGCCGCGCAGCGCCCATCCCACCGCCACCCCCAGCCAGATGTTCAAGGCCGCCGATGGCTGGATGTTCGTGATGTGCCAATTGCCCAAGTTCTGGGACATCCTCGTCGATCGCCTGGGCCTCGAAGATCTCAAGCACGATCCGCGCTTTGCCACCAATGCCGATCGCCTTGCCCACCGCGCCGAGCTCACCCGTCTGCTCGATGCGGTGTTCGAGAAGCAGCCCATGGCCCATTGGCAGGAGCTCCTGGCCGGCCATGTCCCGGTGGCGCCGGTGCACACCCTTGCCGGCGCGCTCGACAATCCCTGGCTCGATGTGATCGGGATGAAGGACGAGGTCGCCCACCCCGACAATCCCCATCTCAAGGTGCTGGCCAGCCCGCTCAAGTTCGATGGCCGCCGCCCGCCCAACCGCGCCGCGCCGCTGCTCGGGGCCGACAGCGAGGCGATCCTGGCCGAGCTGGGCTATGGTGAAGGCGAGATCGCCGAGCTGCGCCGTGCGGGCGTGATCTGAACCGGGGGCAGATGATGGGCAAGCTCTCCGGAATCACGGTGATCGACCTCACCCAGTTCCTTCCTGGCCCGATGATGACGGTGATGATGGCCGATCAGGGCGCCGAGGTGATCAAGATCGAGCCGCCGGCGGGCGATCCGGCGCGCGATCAGGCGCCCTTTGCCGATTATGGGGGCGAGGCCTTCTCGGTGTGGTTTGCCAATCTCAACCGCGGCAAGCGCAGCCTGGTGCTCGATTTGAAGAGCGCGGCGGGCAAGGCCGCGCTCACCGATCTCATCGCCCGGGCCGATGTGCTGGTGGAGGGCTTCCGCCCCGGGGTGATGGCGCGCCTCGGCTTCGATTACGCCGCGGCGCGCGCGATCAATCCGCGGATCATCTATTGCTCGATCTCGGCCTTCGGGCAGGAGGGGGCGCTGGCGCATCACCCCGCCCATGATCTGGCGGTGCAGGCGCTCGCCGGCTTTCTCAGCGTCAATGACGGGCCCGATGGCACCCCGGTGGTGCCCGGCGCGCCGAGTGCTGACATGGCCGCCGGGCTCACCGCGCTCGCGGCGGTGCTGATGGCGCTGATCGGGCGCGAACGCAGCGGCGAGGGCGCCCATATCGACTGCGCCATGTTCGACAGCCTGCTGCCGTGGTGCGCGCATATCGCCGGCAGTGCCCTTGCCGGGGGCGCGCCGCCGCGCTCGGCCAGCCAGCGCTCGCTCGGCGGGGCGGCGCTCTACCAGGTCTATGAAACCGCCGATGGGCGCCACATCGTGCTGGGCGGGCGCGAGCTGAAGTTCGCGCGCAACCTGCTCGAGGCGCTCGGCCGGCCCGACCTTCTCGCCCATGCCGAGGCCCCGGCGGGCGAGCAGGGGGTGCTGATCGCCTTCCTGCGCGAGACCTTCCGCCAGCGCACCCGCGATGAATGGGTGGCCTGGTTTGCCGACAAGGATGTTGCCTTTGCCCCGGTGCTCGATTTCCGCGAGGCGCTCGGCGCGCCCCATGTGGCCGCGCGCGGGCTGGTGGTCGAAGGCCCGGCGGGCGGGCCGCACATCGCCCCGCCGATCCGCTTTGCCGGGGATGCGTGGCAGCCTGCCAAGGTGCCGGGGCTGGACGCGCAGCAATGATGCCGCGCTCAGCCCTCGACGTCGATGTGCATGGCGTAGGCGAAGCGATCGCCGGGGTGATAGCTCACCGAGATCTCGAAGATCGTGCCCTTGGGATCGAAATAGCAGCGCAGGATGCGCAGCACCGGCGCGCCCTCGTCGATCTCGAGATCGGCGGCGGTGCGGCTATCGGCGGCAATCGCCTGGATATCCTGCGTCACCTTGCCGATGCGGATGCCGGCGAGCTGTTCGATCTGGCTGAAGAGCGTGCCCGCCGCAAGGTCGATCGCGCCGATGCAATCGCCCAGCATCTCGTGGAAATAGGCGTCGGTCACCGCGATCGGCAGGCGATCATCGGCGTGGCGGCGCACCCCGCGAAAGGCGCTCCACTGGCCCGGGGTGGGCTGGGCGACCAGATCGGCCACCGCCTGCGGCAGGGGCCCGCTGCCTTGGGGCACATAGCTCACCTTGCTGCCCTTGGCATATTGCAGCAGTTCGCCGACGTTGGAGAGCGGCTGGTGCAGCGCCCCGCCATAGGCCGAGGGCGGCTGCACCGTGGTGCCCGAGCCGCGGCGGCGGGCGATCAGCCCTTCGGCCTCGAGCCGGCGCAGCGCCTCGCGCACGGTGAAGCGGCTCACCCCGAAGCGCTCGCACAGCGCGGTTTCGGTGGGGAAGGGCCTGCCGCCGGTGAACTCGCCGCCCAGGATCGCCTCGCGCAGGGTCGCGGCAAGCTCGAGGTAACGCGGCGTGCGCGGAGCGGCCTCGCGCGCACCCTTGCGCCGCTGCGGCCTGTCTGCCTTCGGTTTCGTCGCCAATGTGAGTCTCGTCCCATGCTGGCCGGGAGACAAGCGGCATGAGCCAGCCGCTTCTTGCCCGCCTTGCGGAGGGCTTAGCGCGCCCTTGCGGCAAAAGCGAGCGCCAGCGTGCACGCTGGCACCTTCTCGATTGGCTCGCCTGCATCGCCGGGGGGCGCCGCTCGGCAGCCTTTGCCGTGGCCCGGGCGATCAGCCCCGAGGGCTGGGAGCGCGCGAGCTATCTTGGCAATGTGCTTGAGATGGATGATGTCCACCGCGCCGCGCTGCTCCACCCCGGCCCGGTGATCTGGCCTGCGGCGATGAGCCTGGCCGAGGCCGGCATGGAGGCGCGGCTCGATGCCGCGGTGCGCGGCTATGAGGCGATGATCGCTGTGGGCGCGGCGATGGATGCGCGCCACTATCGCCACTGGCACCCCACCGCCACCATGGGCGGGATGGGCGCCGCCGCCTGCGTGGCCTTTCTGCTCGGGCTTGGCCCGGACAAGACCGCCGAGGCCATGGCCAATGCCGGATCGGTCGCGGGCGGGCTGTGGCACATGCGCCATGATGATGTCCTCACCAAGCAATGGCATGTCTTTCACGCCCTGCGCACCGGCCGCGAAGCGGCGCGGCACACCGCGCTTGGCGCCAGCGGCCCCAAAGCGCTGCTCGAAGGGCCGCAGGGGCTGTTTGCCGCCTTCACCGATGCGCCGCGCGCGCTCGCCCGCGCGGCTGATGGGGGCTGGCTGATCGGCGCGGTCAGCTTCAAGCCCTTTGCCGCCTGCCGCCATGCCCATCCGGCGATCGATGCCGCGCTCACCCTGCGGCGCGAGGGGCGTCTTGAGCCCCCCTTCGTGGTCGAAACCTATGCCGATGCCCTGGCCTTCTGCGACCGGCCCGATCCGCAGACCGAGCTCGAGGCCAAATTCTCGCTCCAGCACGCTGTGGCGGTGGTGGCATCGGGGCGCAGCGCCGAGGCAGAGGACTTCACTCCCGCGGCGATCGCCGCGCTTGCCCCCCTGCGCGCCGCGGTGACGGTGCGCGAGGACCCGCGCATCACCGCGCGCTACCCCGCGCATTTCGGCGCCAGGGTCAATGGCTTTGAGCTTGTCGATTGCCTTGGCGATCCCGAAAGGCCGATCGGCGAAGAGCACCTCATCGCCAAGCTTGCCAGCCTCGTGCGCTGGGGCGGGCTGGCCGCGAGCGAGGCCGAGCGCGCCGCGCGCCTCGCGCTCGAGGGCGATGATCCACAAGCGCTCGATGCGCTGATCGCGGAGTGGACAAGGTGAGCGCCACCGCCGACATCCTCGCCTTTGCCGCAGCGCCCCACCGCCTGCCCGCGGCGGTGCGCGCCGATGCGCTGCGGCTGCTCGGCGATACGCTGGCGGTGGGGGCAGCCGGGGTGGGCGCCCCGGGCGAAGCGGCGATCCTTGCCACGGCCCGCGCCATGGGCAGCGGCAGCGAGGCGCGGCTGATCGGCAGCGATGAACGCCTGCCCGCCGCGGCGGCGGCCTTTGTCAACGCCTATCGCATCCATTGCCTTGAATGGGACGCGGTGCACGAGCCGGCGGTGGTGCACGCCATGAGCGTCGTCACCGCGGCGCTCGGCGCGGTGATCGATCGGCGCGGCGGCTGCGATCCTGACGAGGCGCTCACCGCGCTTGCCGTGGGGGTGGATGTGGCCAGCGGGCTTGGCCTTGCCGCGCGCAGCCCCTTGCGCTTCTTCCGCCCGGCCACCGCGGGCGTGGTCGGCGGTGCGCTCGCCGCCGCGCGCCTCATCGGCGCCCCGCTCGATCATGCGCTCGGCCTTGCGGTGGCCTCGGCGGCGGGGACGATGCAGGCCCATGTCGAGGGGCTGGTGACCTTGCCCTTCCAGATCGCCAACGCCGCGCGCGCCGCGGTGGTGGCCGCCGATCTGGCCAAGGCCGGTTTTCCCGGGCCGCGTGACCCGCTCGAAGGGCCCTTCGGCTATTTCCCGCTGTTCGACGAGGGCGATCTGCCGCGCTACACCAGCGCGCTGGGTGAGTGCTGGCGCATCAGCGAGATCAGCGTGAAGCCCTATCCTTCGGGCCGGGCGAGCCATGCGGCGCTGAGCGCGCTTCAGGCGCTGGCGCTCGATCCGGCACGCCTGGAGCGGATCGAGCTTGCCTGTCCGCCGCTCGTCCACCGGCTGGTGGGACGCCCCCACAGGCCTGGGATGACGCCCGCCTATGCCCGGCTGTGCCTGCCCTTCCTGGCCGCGCTGATGCTCACCGACGGGACGATCGATCCGCGCCGCTTCACCCCCGAAGGCCTTGCCGATCCGGCGCTCGCGGCGCTCGCCGCCAAGGTCAGCCTCGTGCCCGATGGCAATGAGGATCTGAACGCGCTCTTTCCCCAGTCGCTCACCGTGGTGCTTGAAGGGGCAGAGCGCCTCATCCGCCCGATCGCCGCGACGCTCGGCAGCCCCGACAATCCGCTCAGCCCCAATCAGGCCGCGGCCAAGCGCGCGCTGTGCCGCGCCGTCGCCCCGGCCGGGGCCTCGGCGCAGATCTTCGACGACCCGCTTGCTTACTTCACCGGAACGCCATGACCTATCCCACCTATTTTGAAGCCTTCGATATCAAGCAGTTGCTCGCCGACTATCCGATCGGTGATGCCTTTGTGGCGCGCTATGCCAAGATGAGCCGTGATGAGCTTTTCGCCATCCAGGACGCGCAGTTCCGGCGGCTGATGCAGCGCGGCTGGCAGATCCCCTTCTACCAGCGGCTGTGGGGCGCGCGCGGGATCGAGCCGGGGGATATCCGCGGGCTTGAAGACATCACCAAGCTGCCGGTCTATGACAAGTCCGACCTCATGCAATCGATCGCCGCACACCCGCCCTTCGGCGATTTCCACGGCATGGGCGCTGCCGCCACGCGCGCGCCCACCATCCTCCACACCACCAGTGGCACCACCGGCAAGCCCCAGACCCTGCTGTTCGGCCCCAAGGGGCGCGAGGTCGGCAACCTCCTCGTCGGGCGGATGTATCGCTGGATGGGGCTGGGCGCAGATGATGTGGTGCAATCGGTCTATGGCCACGGGATGATCAATGGCGGGCACTATATCCGCGAGGCCGTGACCCACTTCACCAATGCCATCTTCCTTTCCGCCGGGACGGGGATCGAGACCCGCAGCGCCAAGCAGGTCGAGCTGATGGCCGATTTCGGCGTCAGCGTGCTCGTCGGCTTTGTCGATTATCTCCGCAAGCTCGCCGGCACCGCCGAGGAGCTGGGCCTGTTCGACAAGATCAAGATCCGCATGATCATCGGCCACCTCGGCACCGAGGACCGCGCCGCGACCGAGGCCGCCTGGCACGGCGCCAAAGCCTATGACTGGTATGGCGTGGGCGATACCGGCGCGATCGCGGGCGAGGGGCCCGAGCGCGATGGCATGTATGTCTGGGAAGATGCGCAATATCTCGAACTGCTCGATATCGACAGCGGCCAGCCGGTCGCCCCGGGCGAGACCGGCGACATGGTGGTGACCTGCCTCTACAAGGACGACATCGCCCCCTGCATCCGCTTCAACACCCACGACATCACCCACGAGCTTGGCGGGCGCGGCGAGATCGCCTTCAAGCGCATCGCCGGGTTCAAGGGGCGCAGCGACAACATGGTCAAGCTGCGCGGGATCAATGTCTTTCCCCATGCGATCGGGGCGATCATCGAGAACCGTGCCGACCTCACCGGCGAATATGTCTGCCACCTGCGCCGCGATGCAGCCGGGCGCGATCACATGACGGTGACGCTCGAAAGCCGCGGCGGCAGCGATCCGGCGGCGCTGGCCGAGCTGCTGCGCCGCGGGCTGGGGGTCGAGGTCGAGGTCGCGCTCGTCGGCCCGGGCGAGACCGCGCGCCTCACCGAGATCGACACCCGCCAGAAACCGCTGCGGCTGATCGACGAGCGCAAGCTGTGAGCGAGACGCCCGCCCGCATCGATTTTGCCGCGCTCAAGGCCGCCAACCGCGCGCTCAACGCGGTGAGCGACTGGGATGAAGGCGCGGCCTTCGGCCCGGGGGCGCTGGCGGGCACAACCTTCGGGGTCAAGGCCAATATCGCCGTCAAGGGCATGCCCTTTCACGCCGGGATCGGGGCGCTTGCCGGGCGGATTGCCGAACGGGATGCCGCCACGGTTGCCGCGCTGCGCCGCGCGGGCGCGGCGGTGATCGCCACGCTCCACATGGAAGAAGGCGCGCTTGGCGCCAAGAGCGACAATCCGCATTTCGGCCCGGTGCACAATCCGCACCGCATCGGCCATTCACCCGGCGGCTCCTCGGGCGGCAGCGCCGCGGCGGTGGCGGCGGGGATCGTCGATGCCGCGCTCGGCACCGACACCATGGGCTCGGTGCGCATCCCGGCGAGCCATTGCGCCGTCTATGGCTTCAAGCCCGCCACGGCCCGCGTCAGCCAGGACGGGCTCGAGCCGGCTGACCTCGGCCTCGATGCGATCGGCGTGCTGGCGCGCGATCTCGACCTGCTCGAGCGCAGCGCCCGGGTGATCTCGCGCTTCGGCGAAGGCGCGATCAGCGGCACGGGCGCAACGCTTGCAGGCCACGGGGTCGCGGTCGATCCCGAGGTTGCGGGGGTGTTTGCCGATGCCTGCGCCGCGCTTGGCGCAGCGCCCGATGAGGCGCGCCTTGCCCACCGCCAAAGCCGCATCCGCTTTGCCGGGTTCATCAGCGTTGCCAAGGCCATGGCGCAGCACCTTGCCGGCGTTGAGGTCTCGCCCCGGCTTGCCGGCCTCATCGCCTATGGCCCGCGGCGCAAGGCGGAAGACTGGGCCGAGGATCAGGCCATTCTTGCCGCCACCGCCGCGGCGGTGCGCGCGCTGGTGGCGCGCCACGGCTTTCTCATCCTGCCCACGGTTCCCAACCTGCCCTTTCCTCACAGCCAGCCTGAGCCGCCCGGGCAGGCCGATTTCACCTGCCTTGCCAATATCGCCGGCCTGCCGGCCATCAGCCTTCCTGCCGGCTGGAGCGCCGATGGCCTGCCGATCGGGGTGCAGATCGTGGCCGGCGAGGGCCACGAGGCCGGGCTCTTCGCGCTTGCCCGGCGGCTTGATGCTCACCTGCGGGCCTATCGCCCGCCGCAATCGGGAGACGCATGATGCGGATAATCTGCCTGTTCAATCTGAAGCCCGGGGTCTCGCAAGCCGAATACGAGCAATGGGCGCGCACGCGCGACATTCCCACGGTCAATGCGCTGGGATCGGTCACCTCCTTCACCGTGCACAAGGCCACCGGACTGTTCGGCGAGCCTGAAGGCACGCCGCCCTACCAGTATATCGAGGTGATCGACATCACCGGCATGGACGCCTTCGTGGCCGATATCTCGACCGAGGCCTTCCAGGCGGCGGCCGCCCCGTTCCAGGGCTTTGCCGATGCGCCGCAATTCATCCTGACCGAGGATCTGTGATCATGGGCGCGTTTGCGGGCAAGACCATCGTTGTCACAGGATCGGGCAAGCACAAGGGGCTGGGGCAGGGGATCCTCCAGGCCTTTGCCGATCAGGGGGCCAATTGCGTCGTCTCGGATATCACCATCGATGCCGAGGCCGAGGAAGTGGCCGAAGAATTGCGCGCGCGCGGGGCCGAGGTTGCGGCGATCGCCTGCAATGTCGCCGATGCGGGCCAGTGCCGCGCGCTGGTGGCCGAGGCCGTGGCGCGCTTTGGCGGGGTCGATATCTTCGTCAACAATGCCGGGATCGGCTTTAAGATGAAGCCGCTGCTCGAAGTCGATCCGGCCAGCGAATGGGACGAGGTGATCGCGGTCAACCTTTCGGGCGCCTTTTATTGCACCCAGGCCGCCGCGCGGGCGATGGTCGAACGCGGCAAGGGCGGGCGGATCATCAACATTGCCAGCCAGGCCGCCAAGACCGGCTTTCCCCACCTGCCGGCCTATGTCTCCTCCAAGCACGGCATGGTGGGGCTGACCAGGGCGAGCGCGCTCGAGCTTGGCAAGCACGGCATCACCGTCAATGCCGTGTGCCCCAATCATGTCACCACCGGGCTCGGGGCGCGGCAGAACGAATATTTCTCGAAGCTGTTGGGCTTTGCCAGTGTCGAAGATTACCTTGCCAACATGGCCGCCAAGAACCCGATGGGCCGGCCCGGTCTTCCGTCCGACACCGCGGCGGCCTGCCTGTGGCTGGCGAGCGATGCGGCCTTCTATGTCACCGGCGAGGCGCTCAATGTCTCGGGCGGGGAGGAGATGCACTGATGGCGCTTGCCGAGGAACGGATCGACTGGCCGGGCGGGGCCAAGATGGCCCTGTCGGTGGTGGTCAATGTCGAGGAAGGCAGCGAGATGACCATCGCCCGCGGCGATCGGGGGATGGAGCCGGTGGATGAGCTGGGCGTCTTCGTCAAATCGAAGATGCGCAACTATTCCAACGAATCCAATTATCTCTATGGCATCAAGGCGGGCGCGCCGCGGATCGTCAAGCTGCTCGAGCGTTATGACATCATGGCGAGCTGGACGGTGGCGGCGATGAGCCTCGAAAACCACCCCGAGATCGCCGAAGCGATCGTGAAGCTCGGGCACGAGCCGGTGAGCCACGGCTGGCGCTGGGTGCACCAGTTCAAGATGAGCGAGGAGGAGGAGCGCGCCTTCATCCGCCGGGCGGTGGAGAGCATCACCGCCACCTGCGGGGTGCGCCCCCATGGCTGGCTGTCGCGCTATCTGCTCACCGACAACACCCGCCGCCTGCTCATTGAGGAGGGCTTCACCTACCACATGGATGATTATTCGGGCGATGTGCCCTTCTGGGATCGCACCAGTGTGCCGGGCCGGCCGATGTGCATCGTGCCCTATCAGCTCGACAACAACGACATGAAGATGTGGACCGATCCGGCGCTCACCCCGCACCAGTGGCTCGATTATGCCAAGGCCAATTTCGACCAGATCTATCGCGAGGGCGAGGAGGGCAGCCCTAAGATGATGAGCCTCGGGCTGCATCTCAGGATCATCGGGCGGCCCGGGCGCATCTGGGCGCTCGAGGAGTTCTTCCGCCACGTGCGCAAGCATGATGGGGTGTGGGTGACGACCCGCAAGGCGATTGCCGATCATTTCATCGCGAGCCATCCGGCATGAGCCTGCGACTGGTCCGCGAGGGCGCGGTCGCGCGCCTGCTGATCGACCGCGCGGACAAGCGCAATGCCTTCGACTTGCAGATGTGGGAGGCGCTTCCCGCGCTGATCGCCGAAGCGGTTGCCGATCCGGCGGCAAAGGTGCTCGAACTGCGCGCCGCGCAGCCGGGGGCGGCCTTCTGCGCGGGGGCTGACATCCGCGAATTGCTCGCCAACAAGGACGACGCCGCCTGGCGCGCGGCCAACCAGGCGGCGATCAACCGCGCGCAATGGGAACTTGCCCGCGCGGATATCCCCACCATCGCCTTTGTCGAAGGCGACTGCGTGGGTGGCGGCTGCGGGATTGCGATGGCCTGCGACATCAGGGTGGCAACCCCGGCGGCGCGCTTCGCGATCACGCCTGCCAAGCTCGGCCTTGTCTATCCCTTGCACGATGTGAAGCTGCTCGTCGATCTCGTCGGCCCGGGGCAGGCCAAGCGCATCCTTTATACCGGCCGGCTGCTCGATGCCGGGGAGGCGCTGAGGATCGGGCTGGTCGAGCAAGTGGCCGAAAGCCCGCAGGGCCTGATCGATGACATCCTTGCCGCCAGCCCCCATTCGCTCCGCCAGACCAAGCGCTTCATCCGCCGGGTGCTCGATGGCCAGACCGGCGATGATGATGAAACCCTGGCGATCTTTGCCGCCGCCTTCGAGGGGCCCGATTTTCTCGAGGGCACGCGCGCCTTCGTCGCCAAGCGCAAGCCGGAGTTCGGGCGATGAGCGTGGCCCACGGCACCATTCTGGGCGGGCTGTCGACCGTGCCCGATCTGCCCCGCGCGCTTGCCGCCTATCGCGATGTGCTGGGTTTGAGGCTCGTCGAACAGGGCCGGCTTGACGCTGACCTTGCGGCAAGCTGGGGCTGCCCGGGCAATGCCGCGGCGCCCTATGCCGTGCTGCAACCGCAAAGCGGGGCGCCCTGCTGGTTCCGGCTGGTGGAGCAGCCCGCCCATCCCGCGTTCCGCCCCACCACCACCTATGGCTGGGCCGCCTTCGAGACCAGCGTCGCTGATGTCTGGCACTGGCCCGAAGCGCTCCCCCCTGAGCTTTTCACCATCGTCGGCCCGCCCAAATTGCTCGAGAACATCAAGCCCGCCTTCATCCCGATGCAGGCGCTGGGGCCGGGGGCGGAGATGATCTATCTCAATCAGGTGCTGGGCGACATGCCCGACACCGATCTGCCCCGCGCCGCCGCGCCGGTTGACCGGATCTTCATCACCGTGCTGGCCACCCCCGACCGCGAGGCGAGCATCGCCTGGTATTGCGCGCGCCTCGGCCTTGAGCGCGGGGCGGATTACACCTTGCCCTATTCGATGATCAACAAGGCCTTTGGCCTTGCGCCCGATACCCAGACCACCATCACCATGGTGAGGCACCAGCGCATGCCGATCATCGAGGTCGATGATTACCCCGCCGCCGCCACGCCGCGAGCGCGCCACGCGGGAATGCTGCCGCCGGGCAATGCGCTCGTCACCCTGGCGGTCAGCGATCTTGATGCCTGCGCGCTCGAATGGATCGCCCCGCCGGCGGTGCGCAACGGCGCGCTCTATCAGGGCCGCCGCGCGGCGAGCGCGATCGGGGTGGCGGGCGAGCTCATCGAATGCGTCGAGGTGGGGGGATGAAGCTTTTTGCCGCGATCGGCGAGGACGGGCCGGACAGCGCCCGCCTGCGCCAGCAGCACCTTGCCGCCCATCTCGACTATGTCGCCGCGCACCTTGGTGACTATGCCGTGGCCGGGCCGCTCAAGCGCGAGGGCGCGCCGGCTGGCTCGCTGCTGGTGATCAAGGCAAAAGACGAGGCCGCGGCCCGGGCGCGGCTCGAGGCCGATCCCTATGCCAGGGCCGGGGTGTGGCCCAGGCTTTCCCTCTTTGAATTTGCTGCCGTGGCGGGCGAGTGGGTGGGCGGGGCGGCCTGGCTGCGGGGCGCCTAGCCGGGCTCATCCTCCACCCGCGAACAGCTCGCCTGCACCCAGCGCAGGTTGATCCCCACCAGCGCCGCATCGGGCGAGGCCCAGGCATAGCTTTCGGCCCGCTCGGGATCGTCCTTGTGGACATAGAGCACCAGCGCGGGCTTGTTGCGGCTGCCCTTGGCCCAGGTCACGTTGCGCAGGCGGATGGTGACATCAGGCGCCGCGCCCCCGCCCGGCACGGCGATGCGCCCGCCCTGATCGAAGCTGGCAAGCCCGCCCGCAAAGCTCCAGTCGGGCGTGCCATCGGGTTTGGCGGCGAACCTGCGCACCGAAACCCAGCAGGAAAAGCGCCGGGCGCGGCGGATCTCGCTTCCGGCGATCTGCCAGCCCTGCCCGCCCGCGCGCGCGGCAAGGCCGGGGATCGGCCCCGAGCGCCACGCGCCCGCCGCGGCGCCGAAGGCATCGATCATCCGCCAGCGCCCGTCCGCCCCCACCTCGATGAACACCTCCGCGGGCCGGGTGCGGCCTTCCTCCTCGGCGAAATAGGCATCCTCGACATTGCTCCAGATGCCCGGCGCCAGCGCCTCTGCTCCGGCGGCGGGCAGCGGGGCGGCGAGCGCGGTGGCGGCGAGGATGAGGCGGCGCGGCGTCATGGCGCTTGCCTAGACCAGAGCGGCATGGTTGAAAAGATGTCCGGACAAATCGCGTGGGAGAAAGGCGGTCATGCCAAGGATCATCGGGGCGCTTTGTGCCCTCATCGCGCTTGGTGCCCTTGCCGCACTCGCGCCGGCGGCAGCCCGCGCCGCGCCGAGCGAGGCCCGCGCGCTGGTCGAACGCGCGGTCGCCGCGCATGGCGGGGCCTTGTGGCTCGATCCCGGCACGCTCGAACTGTCCGGCAGCGCCACCTTCTACGATCCGGCCACGGGCCTGGTGCGCGCGGAGGCCGAGGACTATCGCATGTGGCGCACCTTCGAGCCGGGGCGCACCGCCGCGCACGAGGCTTCGGGCAAGGTGCGCATCATCGCCCGCTCGGGCGGCAGGCTGCTGTTCGAGGTGGGCTATGATGGCAACACCACCTGGACCGAGCGCGGGATCATGCCGCGCGCCGAGGCCGATGCCTATTGGGCGAGCAATTTCGGCTTCGGCATCCTGCGCTCGGCGCTGGATGAGGGCTTTGCCCTCTCGCTTGCCCCGCCGCGCGAGATCGGCGGGCGCAAGACCAACCTGGTGCGCATCGTCGATCCCAAGGGCGCGCAGACGCTGTTCGGCTTCGATGCCGAAAGCGGGTTTGTCACCTACATGGCC
Organism: Erythrobacter cryptus; assembly: GCA_046297575.1. Classification (GTDB taxonomy): domain Bacteria; phylum Pseudomonadota; class Alphaproteobacteria; order Sphingomonadales; family Sphingomonadaceae; genus Erythrobacter; species Erythrobacter cryptus_A. Next base: position 9,572 of record JBKBHR010000012.1, on the reverse strand, counting down.
TTCACCACGCCCCGCGGCTTTCACGAGCGGCTCTATGGCGATTTCGTGCGGCTGGAAAATGGCTGGGTGCAGGCCCGGCGGGTGACGCTGCTCTATGACGGGATCATCGCCAACAGCGTGTTCTGGACCAGCACCCGGGTCGGCGCCCCGATCGATCCGGCGCTGTTCCGGCCGCCTCAGCCCTGAGCCGCCGCCGCGCCGCTGCCCCTCGCGCCAGCCGGTGCAGATTTTTCAACCCGCTTCCCCCTTCCGATGCGCGCGCGCTCGTGACATGAGAGGCCAAAGCCAAGCCATCAGGAGAGCGATGCGATGAACCTCGAATTCACCCCCGAAGAGCAGGCCTTCCGCGAGGAAGTGCGCGCCTTCATCGCCGAGAACTATCCCAAGCACCTCGGCGATGTGGGCATGCGCGAGGATCTGAGCCGCGAGGACATGCTCGCCTGGCACAAGATTCTGGGCAAGAAGGGCTGGTCGGTGCCGGCCTGGCCGGTTGAATATGGCGGCACCGGCTGGAGCGCGACCCAGCGCTACATCTGGTCGGAAGAAAACGCCCGCGCCAACACCATCATGCCGCTGCCCTTTGGCGTGTCGATGGTGGGGCCGGTGATCTACACCTTCGGGTCGGAAGAACAGAAGGCCCGCCACCTGCCCGGCATCCGCAACGGGGATGTGTGGTGGTGCCAGGGCTATTCCGAACCAGGGGCCGGCTCTGACCTTGCCAATCTCAAGACCAGCGCGGTGCGCGACGGCGATCATTACATCGTCAACGGGCAGAAGACCTGGACGACCCTGGCCCAGCACGCCGATTGGGGCTTCTTCCTCGTGCGCACCGATCCCGATGCCAAGCCGCAGGAAGGGATCAGCTTCCTGCTCATCGACATGAAGTCGCCGGGCGTGGAGGTGAAGCCGATCAAGCTGCTCGATGGCAGCTACGAGGTGAACGAGACCTGGCTCACCGATGTGCGCGTGCCGGTGGAAAACCTCGTGGGCGAGGAGAACAAGGGCTGGACCTATGCCAAGTTCCTGCTCGCCCATGAACGCAGCGGCATTGCCGGGGTGGCGCGCTCCAAGCGCGGCATCGCCCGCCTGCGCGAGATCGCCGCGAACGAGACCGCCTATGGCCAGCCGCTCATCAAGGACTTCGATTTTGCCCGCAAGGTGAGCCAGCTCGAGATCGATCTGGCTGCGCTCGAGATCACCGAGCTGCGCACGCTCGCGGGCGAGCAGGCGGGCAAGGGCCCGGGGCCGGAAAGCTCGATCCTCAAGATCAAGGGCACCGAGATCCAGCAGCGCCTGACCGAACTCACGCTCGAGGCGGTCGGGGTCTATGGCGCGCCCTTCAACGGCGGGATCGCCAATGACAACACCAACGAGCACCCGGTCGGCCCCGATTATGCGCAGCACGCCGCGGGCACCTATTTCAACATGCGCAAGACCAGCATCTATGGCGGATCGAACGAGATCCAGCGCAACATCATCGCCAAGATGATCCTGGGGCTGTGACCTGTGTCTCCCCTCCCCTCGGGGAGGGGGGTGAGGGGTGGGGCTCTGGCGCCGACAGGGCAGGGCCCCCAGCCCAACCATCGGCCCGCAAGCGGGCCAGCTACGCTTCCCCCCAAGGGGAAGGGCAACTTTCAGTTCAACCTCGATGCGGCGGGACGCAAACGCCTGAGGACGGGAGAGACATTCGTGGATTTCAACTTCACCGAAGAACAGCAGATGGTGCGCGACGGCCTTTCGCGGCTGGTGCGCGAGCAATATGACTGGGAGACGCGGCGCAAGGCGATCGCCTCGGCGTCGGGCTGGCGGCCCGAGATCTGGGCGCAGCTGGCTGAGCTCGGCATTCTGGGGATGCCCTTTGCCGAGGCCGATGGCGGCTTTGGCGGCGGGGCGGTCGATGCCATGGTGATCATGGAGGAGTTTGGCAAGGGCCTGGTGATCGAGCCTTTCGTGCCCACCGTGGTGTGCGCCGGGGGCTTCTTGAAGCACGCCGGCACTGCGGCGCAGAAAGAGGAGCATATCGGCGCGATCGTCAGCGGCGCGCGGGTCTTTGCCTTTGCCTACGCCGAGCCCAAAGGCCGGTTCGACTATGCCGATCTCGAGACCAGCGCCAGGAAGGACGGCGCGGGCTGGGTGCTCAATGGCCACAAGGCGGTGGTGATCGGCGCGCCCTGGGCGAGCCACCTCATCGTCACCGCCCGCACCGGCGGCGAAAGGCGCGATCGCGGCGGGGTTTCGGTCTTCGTGGTGGAGAAGGCCAGCGCCGGGATCACCACCCGCGACTATGTCACCGTCGATGGCCGCCGCGCGGCGGAGGTCTATTTTGAAAATGTCAGCCTGCCCCCCGAGGCGCTGATCGGGGCCGAGGGCGAGGGCCTGGCGCTGATCGAGCTTGTCACCGATGAAGCCATCGCCGCGCTGTGCGCCGAGGCCTGCGGGGCGATGAAGGTCGCCCATGCGATGACGGTGGATTACAGCCGCCAGCGCAAGCAGTTCGGCGTGCCGATCGGCAGCTTCCAGGTGCTCCAGCACCGCATGGTCGATATGTACACGGCTTACGAAAGCGCGGTCTCGCTCACCTATCTTGCCACGCTGCGGCTCGGCGCCGAGGAGGTCGAGCGCAAGAAGGCGGTCTCGGCCGCCAAGGTGGGGGTGGGCCAGGCGGCGCGCCTCATCGGGCAGGAAGCGGTGCAGATCCACGGCGGCAACGGGGTGACCGATGAATATGCCATCGGCCACTATTTCAAGCGCCTCACCATCTTCGATGCCGAGTTCGGCAATGTCGATCACCACCTGAAGCGCCACGTGGCGCTGTCCTGAGGCGGCGCCGCGCCCGGCCCTGCGTGCCCATCGGGTGGCGCGGGGCCGCAGCGCCGCGGGCGCGCTTTGGCGAAAGACGCAAGGCCCACGCCCCGCCGATGTAACCTCAGGAGCGTCCGGTGCGAAGCCCGTGGCGAGATCGCACAACGGCGCGCAGGAAGGCGGAGCATGAACATGGGGCAACGCCAGCGCGGGGCGCGGCCATGAGAGCCGACGAGGCGAGCCTCGCGCGGCTGATGGCGATGAGCCAGCAGGGCGACCGGCAGGCCTATGCCGCGCTGCTTGCGGCATGCGATCGCTGGCTGCGCGGCTATTTCAGCCGCCGGATCGCGCCTTCCAGCCTCGATGATCTGGTGCAGGAAACGCTGATCGCGCTTCACACCAAGCGCGCCTCGTGGGATCCGGCGCGCCCCTTCCTGCCCTGGCTCGCCGCGATTGCCCGCTATCGCTGGGTCGATCACCTGCGGCGGCTCTATCGCGACGAGACGCAGGCGCTCAACGCGGAGATCAGCGGCAACGATGCCGAGCCTGCCATCGCCGCGCGCCTCAGCCTCGAGCGGCTGCTGGCGCTGCTGCCCGCGGGCCAGGCCCGCGCCATCGCGCTGGTCAAGATCGAGGGGCGGAGCATCGCCGAGGCCTCGCGCGCCACCGGGCAGAGCGAGAGCCTGGTCAAGGTCAACATCCACCGCGGCCTCAGGAAACTGGCCCACATGATCGAGAAAGATTGACCCATGGAGCAAGGCAGCAACACCCTGATCGCCACACTGGTCGCCGATCTCGAGCCCGTCAGGCCGCTTGGCTTTGCCGAGGGGCTGGCCTGGGCGCTGGGCGCCGCGGGGTTGACGTTGGCGGCGGTGGTGGGCCTGTTCGGCCTGCGCCCGCAGCTTGCCGCAGGCGTGATCGAGCCGCTGCATCTCATCGCCTGCGGGCTGTTCCTCGGCCTTGCGGTCGCCGCCAGCGTCACCGTGGTGGTGATGAGCCGCCCGCAGATCGGCAATGATCACGAGGGCTGGCGCTGGGCCGCGGGGATGGCGGCGCTGCTGCCGCTCGCCGGGGTGGTGGTGGCGATCAGCCGCGGGCGCGACGTGCTTGCGCCCGAGAGCCTGCGGCACGGGGCGGAGTGTTTCGCGATTGCCGGGCTGGCCTCGCTGCTGGTCTTTGCGCTGCTGGTGGGCTGGCTGCGCCGCGGCGCCCCGACCGCGCCTGACCGGGCGGGGATGCTCGCCGGGGTGGCGGCGGGCAGTTTCGGCATCTTTGCCTTCTCGCTCCACTGCCCGATCGACGATATCGTCCATGTCGGCATCTGGCACAGCGCGGTGGTGCTGGCGGTGGGGGCCGCGGGGCGGCTCGCGGTGCCGCGGCTGATCCGCTGGTAAGGCGCTCAGGCGGTTTCGCGCACCACCAGTTCGGGCGGCAGGATCAGGCTTTCGGTCGCCTCGCCGGCGATGCGTCGCAGCAACAGGTCAACCAGGCCACGCGCGCCTGCGGCGATGTCCTGGCGGATGGTGGTGAGCGGCGGCACCGTCTGGCGCGCGATCGGCAGGTCATCAAAGCCCACCAGCCGCACCGCCCCGGGCACCGCCACCCCGCGCGCGCGCAGTTCGGTGAGACACAGCGCCGCGAGCGTATCGGTGGCGGCAAAGATCCCGTCGATCCGCCCGGCGTGCGCGGCCAGGTGCGCGGCGATCTCCTCGCTCGCGCGCTCGGGCGACAGGTGGGTGGGCAGGGTGACGAGCGGGGGCAGGCCGAAGCGCGCGGCGACATCGGCGGCCCCGGCGCGCCGCGCGGCAAACTCGATTGCGGTGGCATCGCCCAGAAAGGCGAGCTGCCGTGCGCCCGCGGCGATCAGCCGTTCGGCCGCCAGCCGCCCGCCGAGGCGGTTGTCGCTGCCCACCACGCAGTGGCGCTGGCCTTCCTGGTGATTGCCCCAGACCACCATCGGCCGGTAGCCCTCGGCCACCTCTTCGATGCGCGCGAACTGGTCGGACTGGCCGATCACGATCACCCCGTCGATCATGCCCGAGCCGATGAAGCGATCGAGCCAGTCGCCATCGGCATCGGGCACCACCCGGCGCAGCATCAGGTCATAGCCCTCATGGGTCAGCTCGTCGGCGAGGTGGCCGAGCAAGGTCATGAAGAAGGTGTCGGAAATCTGCTGGCGGGTATCATGGCCAAGCGGGATCGCCACCCCGATCACCCCGGTGCGCTGGCGGCGCAGGCCGCTCGCCATCTGGTTGGGGCGAAAGCCGTGTTCGCGCGCCAGCGCCTCGATGCGCGCACGGGTCTTGGCGTTGACGAGGCTCTTGCCGGCAAGCGCGCGGCTGACCGTGCCGGGCGAGACCCCGGCGAGCCGCGCCAGATCGGTGATGGTGCGCACCATCGGGCGCCCGTGCCTCTCCTCGCCCATGCTCAGCCCGTGGCCAGCCCCTCGCTGCGCGCCTGGCGGTGCCCCGCATCCACCGCCAGCGTAGCCAGCGCACCGGCCAGCATCAAGCCGCCGCCCAGCAGCAGCACATGGCGCGGATCGCCGCCCAGGAGCGGCGCGTAGATCAGCGGCATGGTGAGCGTCTGGATCAGCATCGGCACGACGATGAAGAGGTTGAAGATCCCCATGTAAATGCCGTTGCGTTCGGGCGGGATGCAATCGGCCAGCATCACATAGGTGTTGCCCATCATCCCGGCCCAGCCCAGCCCGATGCCAAGCATCAGGGCAAAGAGCGCGGGCACCGTCGTCACCCCCGGGATCAGCAGCATCGCCGTGCCCGAGGCGGCAAGGCAGGCGGCATGGACGGGCCGGGCGCCAAAGCGCCGCACCAGCGGGATCAGCGCCAGCGCGCCGGCAAAGGCGATGAAGTTGTAGAAGGCCCCGGCCTGCTGGGTGGTGAGCGTGGCGGCGCGGAAGGCGGCGCTGGCCGGATCGCTGGTGCCATAAAGCCCGCGGGCCACGGCAAAGGTGATATATTGCCAATAGGCGAACATCGCATACCACTGGCACAGCATCGCAAGGGCGAGCTGCTTCATCGGCCGCGGCATGGCCCGGAGCGCCGCGCCGATCTCCGCAAGAGTGGCGCGCAAGGTCAGCGGCCTTGCGGCGAGCGCGGCCTTCTCGGCGGGCGCCAGCGGCAGTTCGGGCACGCGCCAGACCGACCACAGGATGGTCGAGAGCGACAGGATCGCCCCGATCACGAAGGCGATGCGCACGATCACCGGAATGCCATTGGCATCGAGCACGTCGCGCGCGACGAAGGCGGTGAGCAGCGAAGGCGCAAGGTAGGAAAGCGTCTGGGCAAGGCCGGTAAAGGCGCTTTGCGTGAGAAACCCGGCGGCGCGCTGATCGGGCGCGAGCCGATCGGCGACATAGGCGCGATAGGGCTCCATGGTGATGTTGTTGCCGGCATCGAGGATCCACAGGAGCCCGGCGGCCATCCACAGGCTTGCCGAATGGGGCATGGCAAAGAGCGCCAGCGAGCAGATCACCGCGCCGACGAGGAAATAGGGCGTGCGCCGGCCGAGGCGGGTGCTGGTGCGATCGCTCATCGCCCCCACGATCGGCTGGATGATGAGACCGGTCATCGGCCCGGCGAGCCACAGCAGCGGCATGCTCGCCTCGTCGGCGCCAAGAAAGCCGTAGATCGGCCCCATATTGGCCTGCTGCAGCCCGAAGGAGAACTGCAGGCCGAAAAAGCCGATGTTCATCTCGATGATTCGCATCAGCGAAAGGGAGGGCCTGTGCATCATCCGGTGCCTTTTCTCGATCCTGTCCCACGCACGCCTGTGCCGCCCTTGCGGCGGTCTCTTGCCCTTGACGTGACATGTTTCGGGGCAAAATGCAAACGATTGCAGATTTCCTGTTGCAATCGTTTGCAATCGCGCTAGCACGGGCCCGTCGGTGCCGCAGAAGCACGCAGGTGAGAGGAGAAAGCCCATGAAGATTCGTCACGCGCTCAGCGCGGGGGTGGCGCTGTGCACCCTTGCAAGCCCGCTCGCCGCCCAGGATGAGGCCAATGCCGCCGCAGCCGAGGGCGAAGCCAGCGAGATCATCGTCACCGCGGTGGCGCGCGGGCAGAACCGGCTCGAAAGCTCGGTCTCGGTCAGCACCATCGGCGCCGAGGCGATCGCCAATCTCGCCGCCCCCTCAGCCGCCGATCTCATCCGCCAGGTTCCCGGTATCCGCTCGGAAGCCTCGGGCGGCGAGGGCAATGCCAATATCGCGGTGCGCGGGATTCCGGTCTCCACCGGCGGCGCGCGCTACATCCAGCTTCAGGAAGACGGCCTGCCGATCCTCGAGTTCGGTGACATCATCTTCGGCAATGCCGACAATTTCCTGCGCGCCGACCGGTCGGTCGCACGGGTCGAGGCGGTGCGCGGCGGTTCGGCCTCGACCTTCGCCTCGAACGCACCGGGGGCGGTGATCAACTTCATCTCCAAGACCGGCCAGCAGCAAGGCGGGGCGATCCAGGGCACGATCGGGCTCGATTTCGAGACCTACCGGCTCGATTTCGATTACGGCGCGCCGCTTGCCGATGACCTTTATTTCCACATCGGCGGCTTCTATCGCACCGGCGAAGGCCCGCGCGATATCGGCTACAACGGCTATGACGGGGGGCAGATCAAGGCCAATATCACCAAGGCGTTCGCTGGCGGCTATATCCGCCTCTCGGCCAAGTATCTCGACGATCGCACCCCCACCATCCTGCCCCAGCCGGTGCGGGTGACGGGCACCAATGGCAACCCCGATTACCAGGCGATCGCCGGCTTCGATCCGCGCCGCGACAGCCTCTACAGCCCCTTCCTGGGGCCGGTGGTGACGCTCGATGGCAACAACAACCCGGCGCGCTATGATTTTCGCGATGGCCTGTCGGTGAAGAGCCTTGCCTTCGGGATCGAGAGCGAGATCGATGTCGGGGATGGCTGGCGGCTGACCAACCGCTTCCGCTTTGCCGACAATTCGGGCAGCTTCCTCTCGCCCTTCCCCGCCGGGGCGGGCGCGGGGCAGGACATTGCCAATGCCATCGGCGGGCCGGGCGCCAGCATCATTCTTGCCAGCGGCCCCAATGCCGGGCAGGTGGCCAATCCGGCCACCATCGGCGGCAATGGGTTGCTCACCAACGTGGTGGTGTTCAACACCAGGCTCAACAGCCTCGACAACATCACCAATGATTTGCGCGTGGGCAAGAGCTTCGATTTCGCCGGCGGCACCGCCAATTTCACCGCCGGCTTTTACCTCTCGCGCCAGACCATCGATACCGACTGGCTGTGGACCAGCCATGTCCAGACGGTCGAGGGCGGCGGGCGCGCGGTGCTGGTCGATATCCGCAATGTCGGCGGAGCGCTGGTGACGCAAAGCGGCGTGGTCGGCTATGGCGCCACCTTCTTCGGCAATTGCTGCCGGCGCAGCTATGATGTCGATTATTCGACCTATGCGCCCTTTGCCGCGCTCTCGCTCGAGCTTGGCCGGCTCACGCTCGATGCCTCGATCCGCTATGATTTCGGCGATGCCAGCGGCACCATCACCGGCGCCGACAGCGGCTTTGGCGTGGGGGTGACGGGGTTTGATTTCAACAACAACGGCACGATCAGCCCGGCCGAGGCGCAAACCAGCGTGCTGCCGCTCACAAGCGCGCGCCCGGTCAATTACGAATATGACTATGTCAGCTTCTCGCTCGGCGCCAATTACCTCGTCAGCGATGATCTGGGCGTGTTCCTGCGCTATTCGCAGGGCGGGCGTCACACCGCCGATCGCAGCCTGTTCAGTCCTGCGGTGAGCACGCTTGATGGCAGCCTTCCGGGCGGCGATGCCGGGGTGATCGCGCGGGTCGATCAGCTCGAGGCCGGGCTCAAATACCGCTCGGGCCCGCTGTCGCTGTTTGCCACGGGCTTTTATGCCAGGACCAGCGAGACCAATGTCGATATCGCCCCGCTGGTGCTGTTCGACACCACCTACGAGGCCTATGGGCTCGAGCTCGAGGGCGCCTATCGGCTTGGCGGCTTTTCCCTTTCGGCGGGTGCAACCTTCACCGATGCCGAGATCAAGGACGCGCTCGACGCGAGCGTGATCGGCAAGCGCCCGCGGCGCCAGGCCGATCTCATCTACCAGGCCACCGCCCAGTATGACAGCGACCTGTTCACCCTGGGGGCGAATATCGTTGGCACCACCGACAGCTTCACACAGGACAGCAACCAGCTGAAGCTGCCGGCCTATGCGCAGGTCAACGCCTTCGTGGCGGTGCGGCCGGTCGAGCGGATCGAGATCGGGCTCAATGCCACCAACCTGTTCAACACCGCCGGCTTTACCGAGGCCGAGGAAGGCGCGATCCCGGCCAATGGCATCGTGCGCGCGCGCTCGATTGCCGGGCGCACGGTGATGGCTTCGGTGCGGTTCGACTTCTAGGGCGCGCCGCAGCGATGCACCAAGGCTGGCCGCCGCACGCTCCGCTTGGCGGCGGCCAGTCGCTTTGCCTCAGCAGGAATTGGGATAGATTGCGGCGATGACGAGCGCCTGGAAAGCCGAGCACCTGCGCGACCTTGCGCCCGATGATGCGCGGCTGATCCCGCCGGTGGCAGCGCCGGTGCGCGCCGGCCTCGATCCGGGGCGGGTCTATTGGGACATGTGGCCGCTCCAGGACGCAGCGGGCCAGCGCACCCGGCTTGCCGGGCGCGAGCTGTGGATGGCGCTGAGCGCGCCCGATCGCGGCGATCCGGCGCTGCGCCATTTCGAGGCGCGGATCCACTGGCTCGTGCGCGAGGAGGGG
>JBKBHR010000011.1:15697-99144 GCA_046297575.1 Erythrobacter cryptus | reverse complement strand
CCCCTCAATCCGCGCCCACTGCGCGTCCGTCAATGTCCGCCTGCTCAAGATCGCCTCCGTTTTCGATCTTGAATCAGAACTCACCTAACAGGGGAACCCCCTAAATACAGACAGGACCTAGCCGACGATTTCCTCGGGCGTGAAGAAGAAGGCGATCTCGATCGCGGCGTTCTCATCCGAATCCGAACCGTGGACGGTGTTCTCGCCGATCGAGAGGGCATATTCGCGGCGGATGGTGCCCGGCGCGGCCTCGGCCGGGTTGGTCGCGCCCATCACCGCGCGGTTGCGGGCCACGGCATCCTCGCCTTCGAGCACCTGCACCACCACCGGCTCGCTCGTCATGAATTCGACGAGTTCACCGAAGAAGGGGCGCTCCTTGTGCACGGCATAGAAGCCCTCGGCCTGTTCGCGGGTCATGCGGATGCGCTTGGAAGCGACGACGCGCAGGCCCGCCTCTTCCAGCATCTTGGTGACCGCGCCGGTGAGGTTGCGGCGGGTGGCATCGGGCTTGATGATCGAGAAGGTGCGGGTGACCGCCATCGACGTGCTCCTGTGAACCTTGGTTGTGTGGGGGGATGGTTTGGCGCGCCCCCTAGATGCTGCGCTGCAAAATGGCAAGCGCGCGCATGGGAAGCGCAATGCGCGCCCGCCAAGCGCCCCAACGGGCGCGCGTGAGGCTGAGGCTCAGCCGCCCTTCCTGGTGCCGAAGATGATCTGCCCGGTGGTCTTCTCGCCATTGGTGGCGGTGACCGAAAGCGTGGTGTCATCTTCCTTGCGCTGGGCGCCGAGCATGGTGGTGCCGTTGGTGGTCAGCTCGAGCTCGATGGCAAAGCCCGCGGCCTTGGCCTCGTCGCGGTAATGCGCGATCACCTTTTCGGCCGGGGCGGCGGCCTCGAAGCTCACCAGCGTGCCCTTGCCATCGGGCTGATCGACCACGGTGTTGGTGACAACCTTCGATCCCGGAAAGAGGCTGAAGCCTTTGGGCAGGCTCACCGGCACGTCCGCGCCCGATCGCAAGGTGGCCTCGCCGTCCTTGCTGGTGATCGTCATGCGGGTCTCGCCGCTCTCCTTGTCGATGGTGTATTCGCCCTTGTCGCCCTCGGGCGTGGTGAATTCCCCGCGCTTTTCCGAACCGCAGCCTGCAAGGCCAAGCGCCAGCGCCGCGCCTGCCACAACCAAGAGTGCCTGCCGCATCGCTCCCCCCTTCTCCCATGTGCGCGCCAGCATCCCCGATCGGCCAGCGCCGCGCAAGGCCCTAACGCTTCTTCACCCAGCGCCCTTCTTCCTGCGCGTAATAGGCCCGCTCGACCTCGGCGCGCCCATCCTGCGCTGCCCAGGCCGCGCGCGCGGCGGGGGCAAGCGCGGGGGGAAAGAGCAGGAACACGCGGGCAAAGCCGGGGCATTCGCGGTATTGCCCATCGGCCAGCACCACGTGGCTTGCCCCATTGGCCGCCACTGGTTCGCCCGAAAGCAGGATCGGCTGGCGCTCTTCCCCCGGCTCCCCGGCCTCGCCATGGGCAAGGAAGCTCTCCGGCCCGGCCTGCCACAGGCTTTGCGAGATCGCCGCGCGCGCTTGAGGATCGGCCGCGACCACCAGCAGCCTTTCGCCCTCGCCCAGCACCCGCCGGGCGATGAGAGCGACGACCTTCTCGAGAGGATCGGCGGTGACCTGCCAGAAATCGAGTTTCTGTTTCATCCCGTTCACCCGCTTGGCTGCTTGAGAAGGGAATGAAAGAGGGATGAGGTCATGGCGCCTTCCTACCCCTGCGGCAGCGTTCGGAACAATATTTCACATTGTCCCAATCGCGCGCCCACTTCTTGCGCCAGGTGAAGGGCAGGCCGCAGGCAAGGCAGGTCTTGGTCGGCAGATCGGCCTTGTGGCGCATTTTCGGCATGCGCGCCTATCGCCTTGCTGCCCGAGGCCCGGAGCGCGGCCTAGGCTTCGAGCACATCGCGCACGAAGCGGTCGATCAGGCGCACGCCATAGCCGGTGGCGCCCTTGTCCCAGGTGTGGCCGGGCTTGCTCGCCCAGACCATCCCGGCAATGTCGAGATGGGCCCAGGGGGTGCCTTCCCTGATGAAGCGCTGAAGGAACTGCGCCGCGGTGATCGATCCGGCCTCGCGCGGGCCGATGTTCTTCATGTCGGCGACCGGCGAATCGATGAGCTTGTCGTAATTGGGGCCAAGCGGCATGCGCCACAGCCGCTCACCGCTGGCCTCGCCCGCGGCGGCCAGCTGCGCGGCGAGCTGATCGTCATTGGCGAACATCCCGCCATATTCATGGCCGAGGCTGATGATCATCGCTCCGGTGAGCGTGGCCAGATCGACGATGCGCGCCGGATCATATTGCTCCTGCGCCCAGTGCAGCGCATCGCACAGCACCAGCCGCCCTTCGGCATCGGTGTTGAGCACCTCGACCGTCTGCCCGCTCATGGTGGTGACGATATCGCCCGGGCGCTGGGCCTTGCCGTCGGGCATGTTTTCGACCAGGCTCATCACCCCGATGACATTGGCCCTGGCCTTGCGGAGCGCGAGCGCCAGCATCGCGCCCGCAACCGCCCCGGCCCCGCCCATGTCCCACTTCATGTCCTCCATCCCCGGGCCGGGCTTCAGGGAAATCCCGCCGGTGTCGAAGGTGACACCCTTGCCGACGAAGACGCTGGGCTTCTCGCCCTCCCTGCCGCTGTTCCAGCGGATCGCCAGCAGCTTCGATTCGCGCGCCGAGCCTTGCCCGACGCCGAGCAGCGCGCCCATGCCGAGCGCCTGCATCTCGGCTTCGCCGAGCACGGTGAGCTCCACGCCGGTGCCGGCGAAGGCCTCCTCGCAGGCGGCCACGAAGGTGGCCGGATAGAGCCGGTTGGCCGGCTCGGTGACGAGCTGGCGGGTGAATGCGACGCCGCGCGCCAGCGCCGCCTCGCGCGCCCAGGCCTCATCCGTGCCCGCCGGCGCGCCGATCACGTGCACCTGCTCGAGCGAGGGGCGCTGCTCGGGCTTCAATCGGGTGCGATAGGCATCGTGGCGCCAGGCGCGCAGGCGCAGGCCCAGCAGCACCGCCGCGGCTTCCTCCGCAGCAAGGCCCGCCGCGCCAAGATCAAGCACCATCGCGCTCTCGCCCGCGGTCAGATACTTGGCCGCCAGCGCCGCCCCGGCGCTTTCGCAATTGCGGCGGCGCTCGGCCGCGCCCGCCTCGCCCGCACCGGCCAGCGCCACGCGCCGCACGCTCCCGCCCATGGTGGCAAAGCCCTCGAACAGCTGCCCAGCCTTGCCGCTGAAGCGCGAGGCCGCCGCGCCCTCGATCAGGGCCTGATCGAGCCCGGCAAGCGCCGCCCCCTGGTTGACCACCCGCGCCTGCAGGCGAACATCGCTGGGTGGGCTCGCAACAAGATCGATCTTCATGGATACTCCCGAGGCATGGTGAAGGGGCCGCGCTGGGGCGCTGCCGCAAGGCGCCGCCGCTCTGCGGCAGGCTGCGGGCAGCCGACGCAATGGCGATTGCGATTAGGGCCGCGCGGTGCAATAGGCAAGGCCATGTCGGGAGGCCCGTTTTACGGATTGCGCCGCGCTGCGTGCCCCAACCCCAGCCTCCCGGCGCGGGGCGGCCTGGCGCGCGCGGCGCTGGCGCTGGCGCTTACCGCCAGCCCGGCCGCGCTGGCGGCACAGGACGCAGCACAGCAGGCGCAGACGCCGCCGGCCACGACGCCCGAACCTGCCTCGCCATCCGCATCCGGCCGGCAGATCGATTTCGAGGCGCGCGAGCTCAGCTACAATTCCGAGACCGACACCATCACCGCCCGCGGCGCGGTGGTGCTGCGCTCGGAGGACCGCTCGGTGCGCGCCGACGAGGTCTCGTGGGACCGCCGCAGCGGCCGGATCCTCGCCACCGGCAACATCCGCCTGGTGGACGAGGCCGGCAACCAGCTCTTCACCGAAAGCCTCGAACTCAGCGAAACCTTCGAGACCGGGGCGATGAGCGAGCTTCTGCTCGCGCTGCGTGCCGGGGGGCGGCTGGCCGCCCGCGCGGCCGAGCGCGGCGAGGATGGCCTCGCGGTGCTCACCGATGCCGCCTACACCGCCTGCGCGGTGGTCGATGCGGCCGGCTGCGCGCAGGAGCCGAGCTGGCGCATCACCGCGGACAAGGTCATCTACGACCAGCAGCAAAGCCGGGTGCGGTTTGTGGGCGCGGTGCTCGAGCTGTTCGGGGCGCGGCTTGTGCCGCTGCCGGGCCTGTCGATCCGCACCGATGACCGCGGCGAATCCGGCTTTCTGGTGCCCGACATCCGCATCACCCAGGTCAATGGCCTCGAACTTTCGGGAGAATATTACTGGCGCCTTTCGGAAAACCGCGATCTGACGCTGGGCGCCTATGTCTTTTCCAACGTCGCGCCGATGGCGAGCGCCAGATGGCGCCACCTCACCGGCACTGGGGCCTATCAGGTCAGCGCCTTTGGCACCTTTTCCGACCGCGCCACCGATTTCACCGGCGGGCAGAGCTTCCGCAGCGATCCGCGCGGCTATCTCGATGCCAATGGCCGCTTCCAGTTCTCGCCCGAATGGAGCTTTACCCCCTCGATCCGGCTGGCGAGCGACCGCACCTTCCTGCGCCGCTATGATCTGAGCCGCGATGACCGGCTGCGTTCGACCTTCAATCTCGAGCGGATCACCGCGCGCTCCTATCTCTCGATCGCCGGCTGGGCGACCCAGACGCTCAGGCTCAACGCCGATCAGGGGCAGGTGCCGCTGGCCCTGCCGGCGATCGACTATCGCCAGCGGCTCGCCGGCAAGGTGCTGGGCGGCGAGCTGGAACTCCAGGCCAACAGCCTCGCGCTCTTGCGCAACGACGGGCAGGACACGCAGCGCGCCTTTGCCGGGGCGCGCTGGGACATGCGGCGGTTGACCGGGCTTGGCCAGGTGGTGACGCTGACCGCGCTGGTGCGCGGCGACGTTTACAACACCCGCAACACCCTTTCGACCGCGACGCCCAGCTATCGCGGCGATGAGGGCTGGAGCGCGCGCGCCATCGCCACCGCCGCGCTCGATATCGAATGGCCCTTCGTCGGCCCGGCGCTGGGCGGCACCCAGGTGTTCAAGCCGCGCCTGCAGCTGGTGGCCAGCCCCCGGCTGCGCAATCTGGCCGTGCCCAACGAGGACGCGCGGGCGATCGACCTCGAGGATTCCAACCTCTTCGCGCTCAATCGCTTTCCCGGCCATGACCGGGTCGAGGACGGCAGCCGCGTGACCTGGGGGGTGGATTGGGAGCTGCAACGTCCCGGCTGGCGGATCAAGACCACCATCGGCCAGTCCTTCCGGCTCAAGGCGCCGCGCCCCGGGCTGTTTCCGGAGGGCACGGGCCTGTCCGAAAGGGTGAGCGATTTCGTCGGCCGCACCGAGGTGCGCCTGCGCAACCTCATCCAGTTCACCCACCGCTTCCGGCTCGACAAGGACAGCCTCGCGGTGCGCCGCAACGAGATCGACGCGGCGATCGGCACCCGCCGCACCTATCTCGAGGTCGGCTACCTGCGGCTCGATCGCAACATTGCCACGGTCGAGGACCTGCGCGACCGCGAGGAGCTGCGCGCCGCAGCGCGCATCGCCATCGGGCGCAAGTGGTCGGTGTTCGGCTCGGGGGTGTTCAACCTCACCGACGAGGAGGAAGACCCGGTGTTCCAGCCCGATGGCTTCCAGCCGATCCGCACCCGGCTGGGCCTTGCCTATGCCGATGACTGCATCGAGTTCGGCGCCACCTGGCGGCGCGACTTCATCGATGCGGGCGATGCCCGGCGCGGCAATGCCTTCCAGGTGTTCTTTGCGCTGCGCAATCTCGGCTTTCGCTGATCCTCCCCCGCCCGCCATCCCCGCCGCAGGCCCGGCGCACAATTGGCACCGCGCGCAAATCGGGTTAAGGGGCCCGTCAAATGGGGGTGCCGGCCATGCGGGATCGGGCGAGGCTCAGCTTCCATTCAGCCGCGCGAAGCTAGGCGGCACGCGGCGGCGTGGCGCGGCTGAGCCAGATCAATGCGGCGTGCTGCGCCGGGTGAATGTTGCGCCCATCGAACAGGGCCGCAGGACGGGATGATGCGAGTGAACATGATGAAGTTTTCAAGGGGCCCCCTCGCCCGCACCGCGGCGGGGCTGGCGGCGGCGGGGCTGGTGGCGCTGGCGGCGATGCCGGTGGCCGCGCCCGCGCAGACCGTGGCGGTGCCCACCGCCGACAATCCCTTCGGCCTGCCTGCCGACATCACCCTGTTCGGCAGAAACGATCCCGACCGGCGCACCGCCACCGCGATCGTCAACGGCTATGTCATCACCGGATCGGATATCGACCAGCGCCTCGCGCTGGTGATCTCGGCTTCCGATGCCCAGCTTTCGCCCGAGGAACTCTTGCGCCTGCGGGTGCAGGTGCTGCGCAACCTCATCGACGAGACGCTCAAGATCCAGGCAGCCGAGGCGGCCAAGCTCACGCCCGAGCGCGAGGAGATCGAACAGACCTACAAGCAGCTCGCTGGGCAGAACTTCGGCGGGGATACGCGCAAGATGGACGAATATCTCGTCTCGATCGGGTCCTCGCCGGCCTCGCTCAAGCGCCAGATCGAGGGCGAGATCGCCTGGGAAAACCTGCTGCGCCGCAACATCATGCCCTTCGTCAATGTCTCGGCCGAGGAAGTCAATGACGTGCTCAAGCGTCTGAGCGAGGCCAAGGGCACCGAGGAATACCGACTGGGCGAAATCTTCCTCTCGGCCACCACCGAGAACCGCGAGCGCGTGCTGGCCAATGCCCAGGCGATCATGCAGCAGCTTGAACAGGGCGGCAGCTTCGTCGCCTATGCCCGCCAGTTCTCCGAGGCCACCACCGCGGTGGTGGGGGGCGATCTGGGCTGGGTGCGGCTGGGGCAATTGCCGCCGCAGCTTGCCGCCGCGGCGCGCAGCATGGTGCCGGGCCAGCTGGTGGGGCCGATCGAGATTCCCGGCGGCTTCTCGCTCCTCTACCTCATCAACAAGCGCAAGGTGCTGAGCGCCGATCCCAATGAGGCGATCCTCAGCCTCAAGCAGATCTCGATCAGCTTCCCGCCCAATGTCACCCAGGCCGAGGCCGAGGCGAAGGTGGCCGAGTTCGGCAATTTCCTCAGCTCCCTGCGCGGCTGCGGCGATGTCGAGGCCGGGGCGGCGCGGATCGGGGCGGAGGTGATCTCGAACGACCAGATCAAGGCCGCCAACCTGCCCGAGCAGCTGCGCGCGATCCTGCTCAACCTCCAGATCGGCCAGACCACTCCGCCCTTTGGCGGGGTTGCGGAAGGTGTGCGGGTGCTGATGCTGTGCGGGCGCGACGATCCGCCCGATGCCGGCGCGCCGAGCTTTGCCGCGGTGATGAAGGATCTCGAGGACGAACGCGTCAACAAGCGCGCCCAGCGCTATCTGCGCGACCTGCGCAACGACGCCTATATCGAATATAACTGATCGTGGCGCGCGCGCCGCTGGCCATCACCATCGGCGATCCCGCCGGGATCGGGCCCGAGGTGATCCTCGGCGCCTGGGCGCGGCTGATGGCCGAGGGCCGCGCGCCGGCGGCCTTCGTGGTCGGGGGGGCGCAGCTGCTGGCCGGAGTGGCCGAGGCATTGCGGATCGATTGCCCGATCGTGCCGATTGCCGAGCCGGCCGAGGCGCTCCTTGCCAGCGCCGCGGGCCTGCCGGTGATGGCCGGGCTCGATGCGCCGCGCGCGCCCGGCGAGCCCTCGCCCGAAGGCGCCCGCCTCGCGCTCGCCTCGCTCAAATGGGGCGCGAAGTTCGCGCTGTCCGGTCTGGCCGGGGGCCTCGTGACCGCGCCGATCGCCAAGGCGGCGCTCGCCGCGATCGGCTGGGACTACCCCGGCCAGACCGAGTTTCTCGCCGATGCCTGCGCGCGGCCCTATCGCGATGCGGTGATGATGCTGGCCGCGCCGGGCCTGCGCACCGTGCCGCTGACGGTGCATGTCGCGCTCGCCGAGGTGCCGCGGCTGCTCTCGGCCGATCTCATCTGCCACAAGGCGCGCATCACCGCCGCGGCGCTGCGCCGCGATTTCGGCATCGCCGCCCCGCGCCTGGCGATCGCCGCCTTGAACCCCCACGCGGGCGAAGGCGGCCAGTTCGGGGGCGAGGAGGCAGCGATCATCGCCCCGGCGATCGCCGCGCTTCAGGCCGAAGGGATCGCCGCCTTCGGCCCGGTGCCGGGCGATGCCCTGTTCACCCCGCGCGCGCGCGCCACCTATGATGCGGCGCTGGCCATGTATCACGATCAGGCGCTGATCCCGGTCAAGGCGCTGGCCTTTGATGAAGGGGTCAATGTCACGCTCGGCTTGCCGCTGGTGCGCACCTCGCCCGATCACGGCACCGCCTTCGACATAGCCGGCAAGGGCCTCGCTGATCCGGGGGCGATGGCCGCGGCGATCACCCTTGCCGCCGAAATGGCGGAACGCCGGGCGGCGGGCGGTGGCTGAGCTTCCCCCGCTGCGCGAGGTGATCGCGCGCCACGGCCTGTCGGCGTCGAAGGCGCTGGGGCAGAACTTCCTGCTCGATGAACAGCTGCTGGGGCGCATCGCCGCGATCCCGGGCGATCTGGCGGGCGCCCGGGTGCTCGAGATCGGCCCCGGCCCCGGGGGGTTGACCCGCGCGCTGCTGCGCGCCGGCGCACAGGTGACGGCGATCGAGATGGACCGCCGCTGCCTGCCCGCGCTCGCCGAACTGGGGGAGAGCTTCCCCGGCCAGCTCACGGTCATCGAAGGTGACGCGCTCAAGCTCGATCACGCCGCACTCATGGGCGGCCAGCCCTTCGATGTCCTCTCCAACCTGCCCTACAACGTCGGCACCGCGCTTCTCGTCGGCTGGCTTTCGGGGGAGGCCTGGCCGCCGCCGTGGCGCTCGCTCACCCTGATGTTCCAGCGCGAGGTGGCCGAGCGGATCGTCGCTGTCCCCGCCAGCCCTGCCTATGGCCGCCTGGCGGTGCTGGCGCAGTGGCGCAGCGCGGCGCGCATCGCGCTGAAGGTGCACCGCAGCGCCTTCACCCCCCCGCCCAAGGTGATGAGCGCCCTGGTGCATGTGATCCCCGCTTCCATGCCCGAGGGGGTCAGCGCGGCCACGCTCGAACGCCTCACCGAAGCCGCCTTCGGCCAGCGCCGCAAGATGTTGCGCCAGAGCTTGAAGGGCGTTCCGGGCGCCTTGGAAGCCCTCTCCAGCCTCGGCATCGACGACACGCGGCGGGCCGAGACGGTCAGCGTCGCCGAGTTCGTGGCGCTGGCCCGCGCGCTCGGCCGGTGAGACGCCGCCGCCCCGCGTTCCGGCGCTGCGGCTAGGCTTGCGCCTTCTTTACCTGTCGCCAGTGGTGCAGCAGCGGCTCGGTGTAGCCGCTTGGCTGTTCCACCCCCTTGAAGATCAGGTCCTTCGCGGCGCTGAAGGCGGGGCCGTCCTCGTTGCCGGTGAGCGGCACATAGAGCGGATCGGACGCATTCTGCGCATCGACCTTGGCCGCCATCCGCCGCAGCGAATCCAGCACCTGGGCCTCGCTGATCACCCCGTGCAGCAGCCAGTTGGCGATGTGCTGCGAGGAGATGCGCAGCGTCGCGCGGTCTTCCATCAGGCCCACATCATTGATGTCGGGCACCTTGGAGCAGCCCACCCCCTGATCGATCCAGCGCACCACGTAGCCCAAGAGGCCCTGGCAATTGTTGTCGAGTTCTTCGGCGATGTCCGCCTCCGACCAGTTCGCGCCCTCGGCCAGCGGGATCGCAAGCAGCGCCTCGAGCCCCGGCGGCGCGGGCAGGTGCTTCTGCACCTCGAACACGTCGATCTCATGGTAATGCAGCGCATGGAGCGTCGCGGCGGTGGGCGAAGGCACCCAGGCGGTGTTGGCGCCCGCCTTGGGGTGCGCGATCTTCTCCGCCATCATCTGGCCCATGAGGTCGGGCGCGGCCCACATGCCCTTGCCGATCTGCGCCTTGCCCGAAAGCCCATGGGCAAGGCCGATGGCGACATTCCGCGCCTCATAGGCCTTGAGCCAGGCGCTCTGCTTCATCGCGCCCTTCCGCAGCATCGGCCCGGCGCGCATCGAGGTGTGGATCTCGTCCCCGGTGCGATCGAGAAAGCCGGTGTTGATGAAGACGATCCGGTCCTTCACCGCGTGGATGCAGGCAGCAAGGTTGGCGCTGGTGCGGCGCTCCTCGTCCATCACCCCGACCTTGAGCGTGTGGCGGGCAAGGCCGAGGAGATCCTCCACCCGATCAAACAGGGTGTTGGCAAAGGCGCATTCTTCCGGCCCGTGCATCTTGGGCTTGACGATATAGATGCTGCCCTTGCGCGAATTGGCAAAGCGGCCATGGCCCTCAAGGCCAAGCGTGGCGATCGCGCTGGTGAAGACCGCGTCCATGATCCCCTCGGGCACTTGGCTGCCATCGGGCAGGCGGATCGCCGGATTGGTCATCAGGTGGCCGACATTGCGCACGAACATCAGGCTGCGCCCGGGAAGATGGTGCACGCTGCCATCGGGCGCGGTGTAGCGCTTGTCCTCATTGAGGCGCCGGGTGATGGTGCGCCCGTCCTTTTCGAAGGTTTCCTCAAGATCGCCGCGGATGATGCCAAGCCAGTTGCGATAGGCGGCCAGCTTGTCCTCGGCATCGACCGCGGCGACCGAATCCTCGCAATCGGCGATGGTGGTGAGCGCGG
Organism: Erythrobacter cryptus; assembly: GCA_046297575.1. GTDB lineage: Bacteria > Pseudomonadota > Alphaproteobacteria > Sphingomonadales > Sphingomonadaceae > Erythrobacter > Erythrobacter cryptus_A. The sequence goes on along the minus strand of JBKBHR010000011.1, from coordinate 88,458 downwards.
CCTCGATGATGATGTCGGCAATCCCGGCCTTGTCGCTCGCGCCCACCGGGGCGGCGCGATCGAACACCACCTCGACATGAAGGCCGTGGTTCTTGAACAACAGGCCCTTGTCGGTAGTGCCGACGAATTGCCCCGGATCGGCGAGCCGCACCTCCTCGCGCCCGGCAAGGTCAGCCCAGCTTGCCCCATCGGCAAGCGGGAAGGTTTCATCGAGGAAGCGGCGCGCCCGCGCGATCACCGCGGCCCCGCGCGCCGCGTCATAGCCGCCCGGGCGCGGCGGGGGCGCATCGAGCGCATCGGTGCCGTAGAGCGCATCATAGAGGCTGCCCCAACGGGCATTGGCGGCGTTGAGGAGGAAGCGGGCGTTGAGGATCGGCACCACCAGCTGGGGCCCGGCCATGGTGGCGATCTCGGGATCGACGTTCTGGGTGCCGATGGTGAAAGCGCCCGGCTCGGGGACGAGATAGCCGATGTCTTCGAGAAAGGCGCGGTAGGCGGCGGCGTCATGCGGCTGGCCCGCGCGCGCCATGTGCCAGGCATCGATCTTCGCCTGCAACTCCGCGCGCTTGGCGAGGAGGGCGCGGTTTTGCGGGGCCAGCTCGGCAAGCAGCGCGGCAAAGCCCTGCCAGAAGGCGCCCACATCGCGCCCGAGCGGGGCGAGCACCTCGGTTTCGAGGAAGGCGGCGAGCCGCGAATCGATCGCAAGGCCGGCGCGGGTGGTCATCTCGGTCATCATTTGTCCTCGTGGGTTCGCAAGCGCCCCGGGGAGGAGAGGACGGCAGGCCCTATGGCCGAGCCGCGCAGGGATTGCAACGCCTTGGCCGCAGCGCCGCGGGCGGCTAGAGGGGGACAGATGCACGCCCCCTTGCCCCCTGCCGCCTTCGATGCGCCCGCGATGCTCGCCGCGGTGGAAAGTTGGAGCGCGATCAACACCGGCACCGGCAATCTTGCCGGGCTGGCGCGCCAGGCCGCCCTGCTCGCCGAGGCTTTTGCCGCCTTGCCCGGCACGGTGGAACTGGTCGATCCCGCGCCCGTGCGCGCGATCGGCGCCGATGGCAGCGCGTTTGACCAGCCCCATGGCCAGCACCTGGTGGTCAAGGTGCGGCCCGAGGCCGAGCGGCGCATTCTCCTCACCGGCCACATGGACACGGTGTTCGCGCCCGATCACCCCTTCCAGACGCAGCGCTGGATCGATGCCGAGACGCTCAACGGCCCCGGGGTTGCCGACATGAAGGGCGGGATCGTGGTGATGCTCCACGCGCTTCTTGCCTTCGAGCGCCGGCCCGCCGCGGCGCTCATGGGCTATGACGTGCTCATCAACGCCGATGAGGAGACCGGCTCGCGCGCCAGCGCCGCGCTGATCGCCGATCTGGCCGCGGGCAAGCTCGCCGCGCTCACCTACGAGCCGGCGGCCCTGCCCGATGGCACGCTCGCCCATGCGCGCGGCGGCACGGGCAATTATGCCCTCACCATCCGCGGCCGCAGCGCCCATGCCGGGCGCAACCCCGAGGAGGGGCGCAATGCCATCGTTGCCGCGGCCGATCTGATCCTCGGTCTGAAAGCGCTCGAACGCGCCGATCTCACCATCAACCCGGCGCGCGTTGATGGCGGATCGGCGAACAACGTGGTGCCCGATCTTGCGGTGGTGCGCTTCAACATCCGCCCCAAGAGTGAGGCGGCGATGGAGGGCTTTGCCCGCGATCTTGCCGCGCTCACCGCCCGCATCGCTGCGGCGCACGAGGTGGTGATCGACACCCACGGCGGCGTCACCCGCCCGCCCAAGCCGGTCGATGCGCGCGCGCAGCGCCTGTTCGATCTGGTGCGCGCCTGCGGGGCCGAGCTTGGCCAGGCGATCGCCTGGCAGCCGAGCGGCGGGGTGTGCGATGGCAACAATATCGCCGCCTGCGGGGTGCCGGTGGTCGATACCATGGGGGTGCGCGGCGGGGCGATCCATTCCGCCGATGAATATCTGATCGTCCCCAGCCTTGCCGAGCGTGCTGCGCTTTCGGCCCGGGTGATCGAACGGCTGGCCGAAGGAGCCCTGGCATGAGCTTTCGCCTGCGCGCCGCGCGACAGAGCGATCTTGAAGCGCTTTACGAGATGGCCAAGCTCACCGGCGGGGGCTTTACCAACCTGCCGCCTGACCGTGCGGCCCTGCGCGCCAAGCTCGAGCGCGCCGAGGCTGCCTTTGCCCGCACCGAGGAGAGCCTTGCCGACGAGCTCTTCGTGCTGGTGCTCGAGAACGTGCGCAGCGGGGCGGTGCGCGGCACCTGCCAGTTGATGAGCCAGGTGGGCCAGCGCTGGCCCTTCTATTCCTACCGCCTCAACACCCTCACCCAATATTCCAAGGAGCTTGACCGCACCGTCAGGGCCGAGATGCTGAGCCTCGTCACCGATCTGGAAGGCTCGAGCGAGGTCGGCGGGCTGTTTCTCCACCCCAATGAGCGCGCCGGAGGGCTGGGGCTGCTGCTGGCGCGCTCGCGCTATCTGTTCATCGCCATGCACCGCCCCCGCTTTGCCGATCGTATCCTCGCCGAGCTGCGCGGGATCATCGATGAGCGCGGCGGCTCGCCCTTCTGGGACGGGGTGGCCGGGCGCTTCTTCGGGATGAGCTTTCAGGAGGCCGATTATTTCAACGCCATCAACGGCAACCAGTTCATCGCCGATCTGATGCCCAAGCACCCGGTCTATGTGGCGATGCTCAGCGAGGAGGCGCGCAGCGCCATCGGCGTGCCCCATCCCAGCGGGCGCGCGGCGATGCGGATGCTCGAGCACGAGGGCTTCCGCTGCGAGGGCTATGTCGACATCTTCGACGGCGGCCCGACGATGACCGCGCGCACCGACGAGGTTGCCAGCATCAAGGCCAGCCGCAAGGCGCGGGTGACGCGTCTCGATGTGAGCGAAGGGGAAAAGGCGATCCTTGCCACCGGCCGCCTCGGCGCCTTTCGCGCCTGTTTCGGCGCGCGGGTGCTCGATGAGGAGGGCGGGATCGCGATCGATGCGGCGAGCGCCGATCTCATCGACGTGCGCGAGGGTGACGAGGTGTGGAGCGTGGCGCGATGAGCCTTGTCGAGATCAATTTCGACGGGATCGTCGGCCCCAGCCACAATTATGCCGGGCTCAGCCTCGGCAATATCGCCAGCGCCGCGCACGCCGGCGATCCCTCCTATCCGCGCGCCGCGGCGCTCCAGGGGCTGGCCAAGATGCGCGGCAACCTCGCCCGGCTCGGGGTGCAGGGCTTCTTCGTCCCCCTGCCCCGCCCCAACCGCACGCTTCAGGCAGCGCTGGCGCTTGATGGCAGCGAGCCGCCGCAATTGCGCGCCGCGCCCTGGTCGGCCTCCGCCATGTGGACCGCCAATGCCGCCACGGTCAGCCCCGCGCCCGATACGGCTGATGGCAAGTGCCACCTCACCCCGGCCAACCTCGTCACCATGCTCCACCGCGCGCAGGAATGGCCCGATACCAGGCGCCAGCTCGAGCTGGCCTTTGCCAGCCGCGACCATTTCGTCATCCACGATCCCGTGCCGCCGAGCCTTGGCGATGAAGGCGCGGCCAATCACATGCGCCTGTGCGAAAGCCATGCTGGTCCGGGGCTCGAGGTGTTCGTCTATGGCACAAGCGGCGGGCGCTTCCCCGCGCGCCAGCACGAACAGGCAAGCCGCCTCATCGCCCGCGCGCACCGGCTCGATCCGGCCCGCACCCTCTTCATCGAGCAGAACCCCGCCGCGATCGCCGCCGGGGCCTTCCACAATGACGTGGTGGCGGTGGCGAACGAGCGGGTGCTCTTCACCCATGCCGAGGCCTTTGCCGATCAGCAGGCGGCCTATGAGGCCATCCGGCGCGCCTTCCCTGCGCTCGAGGTGGTCGAGGTGCCCGCCAGCGCGGTCAGCCTTGACGAGGCGATCCGCACCTATCTGTTCAACGCCCAGCTCCTCACCCTGCCGAGCGGCGAGATGGCGCTGGTGGTGCCCGAGGAATGCCGCGAAAGCCCGGCGGTGTGGGGCTGGTGCACGGCGATGCTCGCCGGCAACGGCGGTCTTGGGGGCCCGATCCGCCAGGTGATTCCGGTCGATGTGCGCCAGTCGATGGCCAATGGCGGGGGGCCGGCCTGCCTGCGCCTCAGGGTGGTGTGCGATCCGGCCACGGTCGATCCGCGCTTCCTGCTCGATGAGGCCAAGGCCGATCGCATCGCCGCAGTGATCGCGGCCCATTGGCCCGAACAGATCGACCCGTCCGATATCGGGACAGAAACGCTGGCAAGGAGCGTGATCGCCGCCCGGCAGGCGCTGCTCGACGCGCTCGATCTGGCCGCACTTGGTTAACGCATTTGCGCCGCGGCGGCTTTCGGGCGTAACCTTTCCGAAATCCTAAGGCGGCCCGGAGACGCAGCCGAGTCGCGGGTGAGCGGGAGATGCCATGCTGCGCAAGCTCTCAAGGCTGTTCGTGATCAAGACGCGCTTCGAGGCGTTCCTGATCATCTATGCCCTGGCGCTGGGCGCCACCGCGCGCGGCACCGCCTATCTCCACCAATATCCCGGCTTCGGCGGCAAGCTGTTGTTCCTCGCCACCACCGGCGCGGTGTTCCTCGGGGGCGCAAAGATCCTCGATTGCCTCAAGCTCGAAAAGGAAGTGGCAGCCTTGCGCGCGCAGGCGGGCGCGCCGCAGGACTGATCGCAAGGGCAAGGGGCCGCGGCGCGGAAGGTGGGGGATTCTGTTGCTAGGCTCCCCCGGGCCCCCGGAATCCGTTCTGTTGACCGGTCGGTCCAACCGCGCTCAAGGCTTTGTAAGTTCAGGCCGCTAGGCCGTCAGATTACGCAGCCAGAGCAAGTGCTTCGTTGTCGTTGGCACTTGTGGATGTGAGCCTTTGACGGGTTACTCAGCCCGGGCGAAAACCACGCTTTTCAACACACGTCGATCCTGGTTCGGCCCCATCAGCTGAGCCGCCCGGCCGGCACGCTTGCGGCGTGCCGGGCGCGGCGCAGATGGTGGAGCCGCCGGGTACTGCCCCCGGGTCCGTTGTGCCTATTGCACGCAGCCGTTTATCGCCATAGCCGGCCGAGACCGGCGAGGGCTGATATAGCGATCCATTCCTGAATGTGAAGTGGATGAAGAACGCGGTATCCTGGGGCACGCCTCGGTCGCGCAGCGACCGCAAGGGCGACCGCCCGCCCGCAGGCGCCCCGCAGCGCAGCGAAGGGAACTGCACCAAGGACGCGCCCCCGGATGGGCGCACGCAAAACTGGGGCGCCTTACTTCTTCAGCGCATCCCTGATCTCGGTGAGCAGGTCGATCTCGCTCGGCCCGGCGGGCGCGGCCGGCTCCTCGGGCTTGGCAAGTTGCGCGGTGAGCCGGTTCACATAGCGCACCATCAGGAAGATGATGAAGGCAAGGATGAGGAAATTGATCACGCTCGAGACAAAGGCGCCAAGTCCGATCACATTGGCCCCGGCCTCGCGCGCCGCGGCAAGCGGGGTGCCCGGCGCCACCTCGCCCGAAAGCACGATATAGCGATCCGAAAAGTCGATATTGCCGAAGATCGCCCCGATGATCGGCATGATGATCTGCTCGGTGAGCGAGGTGACGATCGTGCCGAAGGCGCCGCCGATGATCACCCCGACAGCAAGATCGATGACATTGCCCCTGGCGATGAAGGCACGAAATTCCGAAAGCATGGCGATCCCCCTGATTGGCTTGCAGGACTTGGCCTGCCGCGATCTTGTGGCACCCGCGCAAGGCCCTGCCAAGCCATGACTTTGCCACCATGCCCCGCTTGAATGGGGGCCGGGGTGTGCTATATCCGCAATACACAGCGACAGCGCCGGGGCCTGTCCCCCCCGCGCGCGAACAGGAGGGATTGCTTCATGCCTTTTGCCACCATGCTGCGCGGCGCCCTTGCCGCGGCGCTCGCCTTCAGTCTTGCCGCTTGCGGGATCAACTCGGTGCCCGCGGCCGAAGAAGAGGCCAAGGCCAAGTGGGCCGATGTCGAGGCGCAGTTCCAGCGCCGCGCCAATCTCATCCCCAATCTTGCCGAAGTGGCCAAGGGCGCAGCCGAGAACGAGCGCACCATCCTGACGCAGGTGACCGAGGCGCGCGCCAAGGCCACCGCGATCAACATCACCCCCGATGACCTTACCGATCCGGCCAAGATGGAGGCCTTTGCCGCGGCGCAGAGCCAGCTTGGCGCCGGGATCGGGCGGCTGCTCGCCAGCTTCGAGGCCTATCCGCAGATCCAGTCGAACCAGAACTTCCTCGCGCTGCAAAGCCAGCTCGAAGGCACCGAGAACCGCATTGCGGTGGCCATCCGCGATTACAACGAGGCGGTGCGCAAGTATAACACCACGATCCGCACCTTCCCCGATATCATCGGCGCCAAGGTGATCCACGGGGCCGAGCCGATGGTGCCCTACAAGGCGGTGACCGAAGGCGCCGAGGCCGCGCCCAAGCTCGACATGACGACGAACTGAGCAGTCGTGATCCGCCTGCTTGCCCTGGCGCTGGCGCTGGTGGGGGCGTGGCTTGCCGCGCCCCTTGCCGCCGAGCCGCAATTTCCCCCGCTCACCGGGCGGGTGGTGGATGCGGCCGATCTCCTCCCGCCCGAGGTCGAGGCGCGCCTGGCCGCCAAGCTCGAGGCGCTCGAGGCCCAGTCGCAGCGCCAGCTGGTGGTGGCGACCGTGCCCGATCTCAACGGCTATGACATTGCCGACTATGGCTATCAGCTCGGCCGGTTCTGGGGCCTTGGCGACAAGGAGCGCAATGATGGGGCGTTGCTGCTGGTGGCGCCCAACGAGCGCAAGGTGCGCATCGAGGTGGGCTATGGGCTTGAGGGCTATCTTACCGATGCGCTTTCGGCGCTGATCATCCAGAACACCATCCTGCCCGCCTTCCGCAATGGCGACTTTGCCGGGGGGATCGAGGCCGGGACCGATGCGATCATCGCGCAATTGCAGCTTCCGCCCGAGGAGGCCGCCAAGGTCGCGGCCGAGGCCGGCAAGAAGCGCGAGAGCGATGGCGGCTTTCCGGTGGGCGTGCTCATCTGGCTTGCCTTCCTGTTCTTCTTCTTCATCCTGCCTGCGCTTGCCGGGCGCGGGCGGCGGCGGCGCTATCGCGCCCGCGGCGCCGGCCCCTGGGGCAGCCGCGACCTTGGCGACACCGCGCGCGACATCATCCTGTGGGAAGTGGGCAGCGCCATTGCCCGCGGGATGATGTCGGGCGGCGGCGGCAGCGGCGGCGGAGGCGGCTGGGGCGGCGGCGGCTTTTCCGGCGGGGGCGGTTCGTTCGGGGGCGGCGGCGCCTCCGGGGGGTGGTGAGCCATGGCCTATCTTGATGATGCCGGGCGCCGGCTGGTGAGCGAGGCCGTGGCCGCGGCCGAGGCGCAGACCGCGGGCGAGATCGTCACCGTGCTCGCCGACAGTTCGGATGGCTATACCGATGTCGCGCTGCTGTGGGCGGCGGGGGCGGCCTTTACCGCGATGAGCCTCTTTGCTGCCTTTCCCCTGCCCTTCCTCGAGGCCTGGGACGCGGCCTTTGGCGGGTGGGACCACCAGTGGACCACCGGCGAGCTTGCCAGCATGGTGATCGCGCTTGGCCTCATCGCCTTCCTCGCCATGCTGGGGGTGCAGCAATGGCGCCCGCTCAAGTTCCTGCTCATCCCCGGCCCGACCAAGACCATGCGCGTCCACGCCCAGGCGGTGCGCCAGTTCAAGGTCGGTGCCGATCGCCGCACCACCGGGCGCACCGGGGTGCTGATCTATCTGTCGATGGCCGAACACCGCGCCGAGATCGTCGCCGATGAGGCCATCGCCGCGCGCGTTTCGGCAGAGGTGTGGGGCGAGGCCATGGCCGACATGCTCGCCCATATCCGCAAGGGCCGCGTGGCCGAGGGCCTGGCCGCGGGCGTGCGCGATGTCGGCCACGTGCTGGCCGAGCACTTCCCGCGCGGGGCCGAGGATGTCAACGAACTGCCCGACCGGCTGATCGAGGTCTGACACAATCAGGGCTTGACCAGCCGCGCGCCAGCCTGTCGAAGGGCGCCACACCTGCCCGCAACGGAGCCGCGCGTGATCACAGACAAGGATGCCGACCTTCCCGAGGAAGTGATGTGGGAAGGCCGCTTCATCACCGCCAAGCGCCGCGGGCGCTGGGAATATGTCGGGCGCGCGCGGGGCATCCGCGCCGCGGCAATCATCGCCCTCGACACCGATCCCGATGGCACGCGCCACGTGATCCTGGTGAGCCAGTATCGCGTGCCGCTCGCGCGCTTCTGCCTCGAGATCCCGGCCGGGCTGGTGGGCGACGAGGCGGGGGGCGAGGGCGAGGATGCGCTGAGCGCCGCGGCGCGCGAGCTTGAGGAGGAAACCGGCTACCGCGCCGCGCGGCTCGAGGTGCTGGGCGAATTCTATTCCTCGCCCGGCATGGTGTCCGAATGCTTCACGCTGCTCAAGGCCACCGGGCTCACCCGGGTGAGCGCCGGCGGGGGCACCGCGGGCGAGAACATCACCGTCCACCGCGTCGCGCTTTGCGACCTTGCCGATTTCGTTGCGGGCTGGCGCCGCGCCGGGCACGGGGTGGACGTGCGCATCGCGATGCTGCTCACACCACTATTCTTGCAAGGGGAAGAGACATGACGGGAAGGGTATCGGGCAAGCTGGCGCTGGTGACGGGCGCGGCGCAGGGCTTGGGCCGCGCGCATTGCCTCGCGCTCGCACGCGAGGGCGCGCGGGTGCTGGCCACTGACATCAACGCCGCCGGGGTCGAGGAAACCGCGGCGCTCATCAATGCAGAACTCGGCGATGGCACCGCCTTTGCCCTCGCCCATGACGTGACCAGCCCCGCGCAATGGGAAGCCGCGATCGATGCCGCGCGGGACAAGCTCGGCGGGCTCAACGTGCTCGTCAACAATGCCGGGATCGGCGTTCCCGGCAATATCGAGGCCTGCACCTTTGCCGATTGGCAGCGCTGCTTTGACATCAACGTCAATTCGATCTTCCACGGCTGCAGACAAGCCCTGCCGCTGATGCGCGAACACGCACCGGGATCGATCATCAACATCTCCTCGATCGCCGGGCTGATCGCCAGCGACACCATGCCCGCCTACAATGCCAGCAAGGCGGCGGTGTGGATGCTCTCGAAGTCGATCGCGCTGCACTGCGCCAAGAAGCGCATGAACATCCGCTGCAATTCGATCCACCCCACCTTTGTCGATACGCCGATCCTCGATGGCACGGCGCGCGCCCATGCGCTCGACAAGGATGTGCTGATGGACAAGCTGGCGCGGCAGATCCCGCTTGGCTTCGTGGGTGAGCCCAATGACATCGCCCAGGCGGTGGTCTATCTCGCCAGCGATGAAAGCCGCTTCGTCACCGGGGCCGAACTCAAGATCGACGGCGGCATTTCGGCGATGTGAAAGGCAAGAGGGCCCCTCACACACAAGAGGGGCCTTGCGGCCCCTCCCGGTTGATGGGGATCGGTGTGCAGCCGCCCGGCAACCGGGTCGGGCCTCAGGCAGGCTTGCACTCAATCGGCGATCAAGGCGATCGCAAGGTAGATCAGCACCGGGCTGCCGAAGCCGAGCAGCGTGGCGGCGACAAAGCCGATCCGCACCGGCATCGGGTCGATCCCGAAATAGTTGCCGATCCCGGCACACACCCCGAACAGCTTGGCCTTGCCCTTGTCGAGGCGGAAGCCGGTGCGGGGCGGCTTGCCGGGGGCGTTGCCGATGATGTCGTTCATGGTTCTTCAGTCTCCTGTGCGGGCTTGATGGTCAGGCAATCATGCCGGGGCTGGCCGGGATGATGGCATAGGCAAGGCTGGCGATGGTGAGAACCACGGCAAAGGCGGCCGAAGCGAGGCGCGCGGTGGTGTCGGAGCCGAACATGGACATTCCTTTCTGTTGCTGTGTGCGCGGGGCCATCAGGCAACCAGCGCGGGGGTGGCGGGGATGATCGCGTAGGCGAAGGACAGCGCCGAGAGCACGATGGCAAAGGCGGCGGCGGACAGGCGGGTGGTGGTTTCGGCGGCGAACATGGTGGCAATCTCCTTGGTCTTTTCGATCCGTTCCGGGACCATCCCGGGGATGCCCAACCTTCTGCACGAGCCGTGCCAAACCCGAAAAACGGCAGATTTGCGCCATTCCCATGCTTTCAGGCGGCCAACACCCCATTCAGCCATCCGAAAGCTTGGGAAATTTCGCCAAGGATTGGCAGGCGCCTTTCTGCCTTGCACGCTCTGGCCAAATCGCCTGCCTGTGCTAACCCCGCGCCCACGCCATGGGCCTTACCCGCATCACGCTTGAAAACTTCCGCAACCACGCCGCCACCACGCTCGGCGAGACGGCCCATTTCAACCTGCTGGTGGGCGAGAACGGCGCGGGCAAGACCAACCTCATCGAGGCGCTCTCGCTGCTTGGGCCGGGCCGCGGCCTGCGGCGCGCCAATCTCGGCGAACTCGGCCGCCGCACCGCCCCCGATGCGCCGCCGCTTGCCTTTGCCATCGGCGCGAGCCTCACCGAGGCGGGCGCGGTCACGGCCCGGCTTGGCACCTACACCGAGCCGGGGCAGAGCGGGCGGCGGCTGGTGCGCATCAACGGCGCGCCCGCCAGCGCGGCGCGGCTGGCCGAGTGGCTGGCGCTCACCTGGCTCACCCCGGCGATGGATGGCCTGTTCACCGACAGCGCCGGGGCGCGGCGGCGCTTCATCGACCGCATGGCCCTTGCCATCGCGCCCGATCATGCCCGCGAGGTGAGCGCCTTTGAAACCGCGCTGCGCGAGCGCGCCCGCCTGCTCGAAAGCGGGAGCGATCCGCGCTGGCTCGAGGCGCTCGAGCGCAGGGCCGCGGCCCATGGCGCGGCGCTGGCACGCACCCGGGCCGAACTCGTCCAGCGCCTTGCCGATGAGCTTTCGGCCCTACCCAGCGAACCCTTCGCCCGCCCGCTCCTCACCTACCGGCCCGGTGGCCCGATGGAGGAGGGCGCGCTCGCCGAGGCGCTCGCGCGGGGCCGGGCGCGGGATCGGGCGGCGGGCCGCGCGCTCACCGGGCCGCAGCGCGATGAGCTCGAGGTGCGCATGGCAGGGAGCGGCCAGCTGGCGGCGGCCTGCTCGACCGGCGAGCAGAAGGCGCTGCTGATCGCCATCACCCTTGCCCACAGCGCGCTCGCCGCGGCCGGGCGGCCAAGCGTGCTGCTGCTCGACGAGGTGGCCGCCCATCTCGATCCGCGCCGCCGCGCCGCGCTGCTGAGCCGCCTTGCCGCCGGCAGCGCGCAGGTGTGGATGACGGGCACCGAGATGGCGCCCTTTGCCGAGCTTCGTGGGCAGGCGGCGGTGTGGCAGGTGAGCGCCGGCAGCGCTGTCCCGCTCTAGCCCTGCTTGCCCGGCGGGGGCAGCGCCGCGCTCACCGGCGCCAGCGTGGCGGCGACCAGCTTCTCGATCCCCTCGGCCGTGGGGTGGATGCGATCGGCCTGGAACAGTTCCGGCTCGCGGTAGATCGCCTCGAGCCAGAAGGGGATCAGCGCCGCACCATGTTCGCGCGCGAGATCGCGGTAGATGGCATCGAATCGCGCCTGATATTCCGGCCCGTAATTGGGCGGCGCGCGCATCCCCATCAGCAGCACCGGAATGCCGCGCTCTTTGAGGATGCCGAGCATCTTGGCCAGATTGGCGCGGGTCTCCTCGGGCGAAAGGCCGCGCAGCAGATCGTTGCCGCCCAGTTCGAGGATGAACAGATCGGGCCTGGCGCCCTGGGCATCGAGGGTGAAGGCGAGCCGCTGCAACCCGGCCGCGGTGGTATCGCCCGAAACCCCGGCATTGGTGATGCGGGCATTGATGCCCCTGGCCCTGAGCGCCGCCTCGAGCCGGGCGGGATAGCTTTGCGAGGGATCGAGCCCATAGCCGGCAAACAGGCTGTCGCCAAAGGCGATGATGTGCCGCTCAGGCCCCATCACCGGGATCGGCGCGGGGCCCTCTCCATCGGCCCTGGCCGCAGGCGCGCCCGGCGTGGTGCGCTCGGCCCCGCCCGCGCCCCCGCCCCCACCACCTTGGGCGCCCGAACAGGCCGCAAGCACCAGCGCCAGCGCCAGCGCCGCGGCCGGGCCTTTATTCGACCAAGAGCACTTGTGCATCCGCGAGCCAACCCCAGCTGTAGCTTGTTCGAGCCTCTCACCTATGCCATCCCGCCCCCGTGACAAGCCCCCCTCTGGCCATTTCGGCCCGCAACCTCACCCTCACCCTCGGCACCCCGGCGGCCCCGGTGCCGATCTTGCGCGGGATCGACCTTGATATTGCCGCGGGCGAGGTCGTCGCCCTGCTCGGCCCTTCGGGCTCGGGCAAGAGCTCGCTGATGGCGGTGCTTTCGGGGCTTGAACGCGCCAGCGGCGGCAGCCTGATGGTGGCGGGAGCCGATTTTGCCAGCCTCGATGAGGATGGCCTTGCCGCCGCGCGCCGCGGGCGGATCGGCATCGTGCTCCAGGCCTTCCACCTCCTGCCCACCATGACCGCGGCGGAAAATGTCGCCACCCCGATGGAACTTGCCGGAATGCCCGATGCCGCGGCGCGCGCGCTGGCCGAGCTTGAGGCGGTGGGCCTGGCGCACCGCACCGGCCACTATCCGGCCCAGCTTTCGGGAGGTGAGCAGCAGCGCGTGGCGATCGCCCGGGCCACCGCGCCGCGCCCCAGCCTGATCTTTGCCGACGAGCCCACCGGCAATCTCGATGCCGCCACCGGGCGCGAGATCATTGATCTGCTGCTCGCGCGCCGCGCCGAGACCGGGGCCACGCTGCTCATCATCACCCACGATCCCAGCCTTGCCGCGGCCTGTGAGCGGGTGCTGACCATGGCCGATGGGCGCATCGTCTCCGACAGCGCGGCGCCCGTGGCGGCGGTCTCGGCGGCATGAGCCTTGGCCTTGCCACGGCCTGGCGGATCGCCCGGCGCGATCTCAATCCGCGTTTTCGCGGCCTCAGGCTCCTGCTCGTCTGCCTGTTCCTCGGCACCGCCGCGCTCGCCGCGATCGGCTCGCTCACCACCGCGATCGAGCGCGAGCTCGCCCGCTCGGGCCGCGAATTGCTCGGCGGCGATCTCGAGGTCGCGCTGTGGCAGCGCGATCTGGCCGCGCCCGAGCGCGCCGCGCTCGCGCGGCTCGGCACGATTTCGAGCGGCTATCGCCTGCAGGCGATGGCGAGCACGCCCGCGGCCGCCGCCCCGATCGAACTGAAAGCCGTGGACGCAAGATGGCCGCTGTTCGGGCAGCTGGTGCTGGCCGATGGCCGGCGGGTCGGCGCGCCGCGGGGCCGCGATGCCTGGCTGGCGCCGGGCGCGATCGAACGGCTCGGCATAAGCCCCGGGGAGAGCTTCACGGTCGGCACCTTGCGCCTGCGCGCCGCCGGGGTGATCGGCGAGGAGCCCGATCGCCTTTCCGAAGGCTTCCAGCTTGGCCCGACGGTGATCGTCGCTGCCGATGTCCCCGCCGCCGCCGGGCTGCTGGCGCCGGGCGCGCTCTACCAGTCCAAGCACCGCATCGCCTTTGCCGATCCCGCCCGCGCGCCCGATGATGCGGCAGAGGCGCTCAAGCGGCAGTTTCCCAATGCCGGCTTTGATTTTCGCACCCGTGAGCGCGCCTCGCCCGGGGCGGCGCGCTTTGTCACCCAGATGAGCGATTTCCTGACGCTGGTGGGCCTGGCCGCGCTGGTGATCGCCGGGATCGGGATTGCCGGGGGCGTCTCTTCCTATCTCGATCAGCGCCGCGCCAGCATCGCCACCTTGAAGGTGCTGGGCGCAACCTCGGGCGATATCGTGCGCATCTATGCGCTCGAGATCGCCGTGGCGGCGCTGGCGGGTACGCTCGCCGGGCTTGCCGCCGGGGTGGCGGTGACCCCGCTGCTCGCCCGCGCGCTCGATGGCCTGCTGCCGGTGGCGCAAGGGGTGATCCTGGCCCCCGGCGCGCTGGCGCTGGCGGCGGGCTATGGCCTCCTGGTGGCCTTTGCCTTTGCCGCCGCGCCCCTGCTGCGCGCGCGCACCTTTCCGGCGATGGCGCTGATGCGTGCGGGCGTGGTGCCGCTGGCGCGCGACGCGCGCGCGCTCGGCGCCACCGCGCTTGGCCTCGCCGCGATCGGCGCGCTGGCGCTTGCCACCACCGCGCAGCCGCTGCTGGCGGGCGGGTTCCTCGCCGGCGCCGGGGCGGCGCTGGCGCTGCTTGCCGCGATCGGCTGGGCGATCGCCGCGCTTGCCCGGCGCCTGCCGCGCCCAGCCAACCCGCTGCTGCGCAGCGCCATCGCCAATCTCCACCGCCCCGGCGCGCCCACGGCAGCGCTCGTCACCGCGCTCGGCTTTGGCCTTGCCGCCTTCGTGCTCCTTGCCGCGGTGCAAAGCGCGATCGAGGGCAATATCGCGCGCCGCGTGCCGCGCGAGGCGCCCGAATATTTCGTGCTCGACGTGCCGCAGAAGGACGAACCGCGCTTCTTTGCGCTGGTCGAGAAGGAGTTTCCCAAGGCCGCGATCCGCACCGTCCCCACGCTGCGCGGCGCGGTGCTCGCCTATGGTCCCAGCGACAGGATGACCCGCGTGGCCGATCTTGCGGAGATCCCCGATGGCGCCTGGGCGCTGCGCGGCGAGCGGGCGCTGACCTATGCCGACACCATCCCGCCCGGCAACCGCCTGGTCGCCGGCAAGTGGTGGAGCCCCTTCCATCAGGGCGAGCCGCTGGTTTCGGTCGATGCCGAATTTGCCCGGGCGGTGGGGCTTAAGGTCGGCGATTATCTGACGGTCGGCATCCTCGGGGTCGAGCGGCGCGCCCGGGTGGCCTCGCTGCGCGAGATCGACTGGGAGAGCATGGGCTTCAATTTCGTGCTGGTGTTCAGCCGCAATGCGATTGCCGATGCGCCGCACAATCTGGTCGCCAGCATCGATCTGCCCGCCGATGCCGATGCGGCTGCGCGCGGGCGGCTGCTGAGGGGGCTGGTGCGCGCCTTTCCCTCAAGCTCGGTGATCGAGGTCGGCGGCCTGCTGACCGAGGCGCGCCGGCTGCTCGAACAGGTGAGCCTTGCCACGCTTGCCGCGGCCGGGGTAACGGTGGTTGCCGGGCTTGCCGTGCTGATGGGCGCGATTGCCGCGGCGCGCGCGGCGCGCACCTATGATACGGTGATCCTGCGGGTGCTGGGCGCAAGCCGGCGGCAGATCCTGCTGATGCAGCTTGCCGAGTTCGGCCTTCTCGCCGCGCTCCTTGGCCTGGTCGCGCTGGGGCTGGGGAGCCTGCTTGCCTGGGTGGTGATCACCCGGTTGTTCAGCTTCGACTGGCTGCCCGATTGGGGGATGGTTGCAGGCGTGCTCGGCGCCGGGGTGGCGCTGGTGCTCGCCTTTGCCTTGGCCGGATCGCTGCCGCTGCTGCGGGCAAAGCCCGCGCGTGCGCTGCGCGAGCTTTAGCCCCTGCGTGCGGCCAGCCCGGGGCGCGCAGCCGCTCAGGCGAAGACTTCGCTCTCGAAGGGATCCTTGGGATCGGGGCCAAAGCGGTTCGGCCCCCTGGTGCCCGGCAGCAGCAGCACCACGAACAGCGCCACGCTGGCAAGAAAGCCCACCAGCGGGATCAGGCTCGCCGCAATGGCGCCGAGATACCACCAGCCCGAAAGATCGCGGTCATGCAGCCGCCGCACCGTCACCGCGATGCTGGGGATGAAGGCTGCGAGGGCATAGAGCGCATAAAGCCCGATGCCTGTCCAGCCCAGCGCGCCGATTGCCGCAAAGGGATCGACATCGATCGCCGCCGGATCGGCAAGGCCGGAGGAGACCACCGAGAACATCACCGGCCCGGCCAGCACAAGGCCGACGATGAGGTTCAATAGCTGGAACATCCAGAATTCCATCCGCCGCGAACGGCCCTGAAAATCGGCATAGCGCCGGAACGGCATGATCATCCACTGCATCGCCACCCCCCCTCTTGGCAAAGGATCCCGAAAACGCAGCAGACCACATCTGCGCCTGCGCCTCAACAAAAAAGAGGCCCCGCGCAAGGCTTTGCGCGAGGCCCCTTGGATCGTTGCGCGCGCAGCAGCCGCGCGCGGCTTTTTCAGAAGCGGTAACGCACCACCCCGCCCCAGGTGCGCGGCTGGCTGGGATAGCCCGACACCGTGCCCGCCTGCGCCACGCCGTCGAACACGGTGAGCACATAGCGATCATCGAGCAGGTTGCGCGCGAAGGCCCCGATCTCCAGCCCGTTGCTGAGCGCCAGGGTCATCGAGGCGTTGACGAGGTTGACCTCGCGGGTGAAGATCCGGGTGTTGCCCAGCTGCCGGTTGAAGGTCGGCAGGCCGTTGTTGATCGGCGTGCTGCTCTCGTGGTTGTAATCCACCCGGGTGATGAGGCGATTGCCGCTCGAGCCGAACTCGTGGGTGTAGGTCGCCGAGGTGGCGATGCTCCATTCGGGGATGCCGCCGACCTTCTGGCCCGAAAGGTCGCCGAGCACGCTGCCCGGGAAGCTGTCGAACACCGCATCGAGATAGGTGGTGGCAAAGGTGAACACCAGCTGGTCGATCGGCTGGATCGTGGCATCGAACTCGAAGCCCTTGACCGACTGCTGCCCGGCGTTCTGCAGGGCAAAGCCAAGCCCGGTGAAGGCAAAGCTCTGGAAGCCCTTGATCGACTGGTCGAACAGCGCGAGGTTGAAGCCGAAGCCCGGCCACTGCGCCTTCATCCCGATTTCATAGACCTCCGCCTCTTCCGGACCGGCAAAGCGGGTGCCGGTGGAAAGGTTGGGCGTGGCCAGCCCCGCGTTGAGGATCGGCGAAGCCGGCGCCGCGAAGGTCGAACGCCCGGGGCCGGGGATGTAGTCACCCAGAAGCGGGCGGCTGTCGCGCGAGAGGTTGATCGAGCTGGCCTTGAAGCCGGTGGCGTAGCTTGCATAGATGTTGACCTCGGGCGAGATCTCGTAGGCCACCCGCAGCAGGTAGGTGAACTCGTCATCGCGGGTGCGGCCCGGCTCCACCGCATTGGGCACCGCCGGGAACGGGGTCTGGAACTGCAGCGCCGAGAGGCCCAAAAGCTGGTTGACCGCCGGGTTGGTGGCCGCGGCAAGCAGCGCCTGCTGGTTGGCCGCGGGCAGCGCCTGGAAGGCCGCCCGGCTGTTCACCGCCCCGCCGGTGGCAAGGGTGATGAAGGCATCGACGAGGTTGATATTGGCCAGCGGATCGAGCGCGGCAAAATCGATCGCGAAGTCCTTCTTGTCGTCGGTGTAGTTGAACCCGGCGGTAAAGACGAGGCCATCGATCGGCTCGAAATCAACCGTGCCGAAGACAGACCACGACTGGTTGTCGACGGCAAAGCGCTCGCGCGTGAGGAAGTCGCCGCCGAAGATGCTGCCGATCGGCAGGCCGAGCGTGGCCTCGGCATTGGCGAGCACCGCGTTGCCCACCGCGATCCGCTGGGCCGGGGTGGGATTGGGCGGCAGCAGCGCCGCGGGCGCGGCCTGGATCGCAGCGAAATTGCGGAAATCCTCGCCGACGGTGAGGAAGCTGTCCTGCCCGATCTGCTCGTCGAAATAGTAAGCGCCGAGCAGGAAATTGATCGGCCCGTCGAAATCCGAGGTCAGCCGCAGCTCCTGGGTGAAGGTGTCGACGCTCTGGTCGCGCCCTTCGGCGGTGATGTCGGCGCTGGTGAAGTCAACGTCCTGGATGAAGGAGTTGCGCAGCTCGCGATAGGCGGTGATCGAGGTCAGCTTGAGGTTGCCGAAGGACCAGTCAAGCTGGCCGGAAATGCCGTAGTTCTCGTTCTTGTTGACCGGCACGACATTGAGGAAGTTCTCGTCGCTGAAGAAATCGGTCGGGAACTGGCCGCCCACCCCGCCGATCGCCAGCTGGGTCAGCGGGCCGACCACGAGGTTGCTGGTCTGGCAGCAGATCTCGTCGATCTTGTTGTAATCGGCGATGATGCGGATCTTGACGTCGGCACTGGGCTCGATCAGCAGCTGGCCGCGCGCCGACCAGCGGTTGCGATCGTTGATTTCCTCGTCGAGGTTGACGATCCGGCCGATCCCGTCGCGGCGCTGGTAGGTGCCGTCGAGCGAGAAGGCGACGTTCTCGGCCACGGGCCCGGTGATCTCGCCGCGCAGGAACACCTGGTTGAAATTGCCATAGACCGCCTCGACCATGCCGCCCCAGTTGTATTGCGGCTCGCGGGTGACCACCGAGATCACCCCGGCGCTGGCGTTCTTGCCGAACAGCGTCGATTGCGGGCCGTTGAGCACCTCGACGCGGCTCACCATGTTGAGGTCGGACAGGGCCGAGGCCGAGCGCGAGCGGAACACGCCGTCGATGAACACGCCCACCGAAGGCTCGATGCCGAAGTTGTTGTCCCCATTGCCGAAGCCGCGGATGATGAAGGTGGTGGCCGAGGAGGTCTGGAGCTGGCTCACCCGCAGCGAGGGCACCACGGTCTGAAGATCGAGCACGTCGCGAATCTGCGCCTGTTCGAGCACTTCGCCGCTGGTGACCGACACCGCGATCGGCGTCTCCTGCAGGGTCTGTTCGCGCTTCGAGGCGGTGACGATGATGACATTGGTGGGCTCGGGCACCTCGGCCGCGTCGGCCTGGTCCTGCGCCAGCGCCACGCCCGGCGCGCCAAATGCCAGCGCCGCCGCACCGGCCAGCAGGGTGAATCGGAACGCGCCGGCAGTGCCGGTGATGGTCGATTTCATGGAAACTCCTCTCTCTTCGTCCCATGACCCCGGCGCCGGGCCGCGCGATCGCGCGGCCTTGAACGTCCCTTGCGACAATGGCCGGGGTCTCGTGCGTGAGGTGATAGGCAAGTGTTGGCGCCCCCACAAGCCGCGAGCCCACGTTTTTGCCAGGGCTTTCCAAGCACTGTTGCGCCAAGGTTACAGTGTCGCATGCGCGTCACGCGCGGGCCTGCAGGCGGGCGCTTGCCCTGCGCCCCGGCCCCTGCTAGGCGCCGCGCCCATGGTGCAGCGCAGCACGCGCGCTGCGCTGTCCCCGGTGCCGTAGCGTCACGGCGCCAGTGCCATGCCTGAACCTGCCCCGCCGCCCCGGGCGCCTGCTCAGGCGCCGCCAACCACAAGCCTGCCTGTCGCCCTCACCCCGCCTGCGCCCCCTTACCGGAACCCTTCCCCATGTCCGCCGCCACGCCCAACGCCCTGCGCAACATCGCCATCATCGCCCATGTTGACCACGGCAAGACCACGCTGGTCGATCAGCTGTTCCGCCAATCGGGCACCTTCCGCGACAACCAGCGGGTGGAGGAGCGCGCGATGGATTCGGGCGATCTTGAGAAAGAACGCGGCATCACCATCCTTGCCAAGTGCACCAGCGTGGAGTGGGCGGAAGGCACCACCACCACCCGCATCAACATCGTCGATACCCCCGGGCACGCCGATTTCGGCGCCGAGGTCGAGCGCATCCTCACCATGGTCGATGGGGTGATCCTGCTGGTCGACAGCGCCGAAGGGCCGATGCCGCAGACCAAGTTCGTCACCGGCAAGGCGCTGGCGCTGGGCCTGAAGCCCATCGTCGTGGTCAACAAGATCGACCGGCCCGATGCCCGCCCGCAGGAGGTGCTCGACGAGGTGTTCGACCTGTTCGTCGCCCTCGATGCCAATGACGAACAGCTCGATTTTCCGGTGCTCTATGCGAGCGGGCGCGAGGGCTATGCGAGCGAGGACCCGGCGGCGCGCAGCGGCACGCTCGCCCCGCTGTTCGCGCGGATCATCGCCCATGTGCCGCCCCCGGGGCTCGATCCCGAGGCGCGCTTTGCTTTCCTTGCCACGCTGCTCGATCGCGACAACTTCATGGGCCGGGTGCTCACCGGGCGGGTGCAGGCCGGCACCATCCGCGTCAACGATCCGATCCACGCGCTCGATGGCGAGGGGCGGGTGATCGAAACGGGCCGTGCGACCAAGCTGTTGAGCTTCCGCGGGCTCGAGCGCGTGCCGGTCGAAAGCGCCCGGGCCGGCGACATCATCGCCATCGCCGGGCTGGAGAAGGCGACCGTGGCCCACACCATCTGCGACCCGGCGGTCACCACCCCCATCAACGCCCAGCCGATCGACCCGCCGACGCTGGCGATGCGCTTTTCGGTGAACGATTCCCCCCTCGCCGGGCGCGAGGGCAGCAAGGTGACGAGCCGCATGATCCGCGACCGCCTGCTGCGCGAGGCCGAGGCCAATGTCGCCATCCGCGTCACCGAAAGCGCCGACAAGGACAGCTTCGAGGTCGCCGGGCGCGGCGAATTGCAACTGGGCGTGCTGATCGAGACCATGCGGCGCGAGGGCTTTGAGCTGGGCATCAGCCGTCCGCGGGTGCTGCTGCGCGAAGAAGGCGGGCAGCGGCTCGAGCCCTATGAGACCGTGGTGATCGACGTTGATGACGAATATGCCGGCACGGTGGTGGACAAGATGCAGCGGCGCAAGGCCGATCTGCTCGAGATGCGCCCCTCGGGCCAGGGCAAGACCCGCATCACCTTTTCCGCCCCCAGCCGCGGGCTGATCGGCTATCACGGCGAGTTCCTCTCCGACACCCGCGGGACGGGCATCATGAACCGGCTTTTCGAGAAATACGGCCCCTACAAGGGCCCGATCGAGGGGCGCATCAACGGCGTCCTGATCTCCAACGGCGATGGCGAAGCGGTGGCCTACGCGCTGGGCGCGCTGGAGGAGCGCGGCACGCTGTTCATCGCGCCGCAGATGAAGGTCTATGAGGGCATGATCATCGGCGAGAACGCCAAGCCCGAAGACCTCGAAGTCAACCCGCTCAAGGCCAAGCAGCTCACCAATATCCGCTCGGCCGGCAAGGATGATGCCATCCGCCTCACCCCGCCGCGGCGGATGAGCCTCGAGCAGGCGATCGCCTATATCGCCGATGACGAGATGGTCGAGGTCACCCCGCTCTCGATCCGCTTGCGCAAGGCGATCCTGTGCCCGCACGAGCGCAAGAAGGCCCGGCGCAAGCGCGAGGAGTGAGGAGACAGGGGGGCTTGGGCGCTGCCCCCTGACGCCGCTGCGCTGCCGGCGCCGCTTGTCCGCGCGGTGTCAGAGGCAAGAAGGGTGTGCATCGGTGCGGCCAAGCGCTGGCAAAGCGCCCACGCGGTTGTTAGCCCTCGCGCGCATGAGCCCCTACACCCTTGTCACCCTCGCGCTCTATTTCGCCCTCATGCTCGCCATCGGGATTTATGCCTGGCGCCGCTCCACCGCCGACACCGCCGGATACCTGCTCGCCGGGCGGCGCCTGCCGCCGGCGGTGGCGGCGCTTTCTGCCGGGGCGTCCGACATGTCGGGCTGGCTGCTGCTGGGGCTGCCCGGCGCGCTCTTCGTGAGCGGGCTGGTCGAGGCCTGGATTGCCATCGGCCTTGCCATCGGCGCCGCGGCCAACTGGATCATCGTCGCCCCGCGGCTGCGCGAGGCGAGTGAGCGGCTTGGCAATGCGCTCACCATCCCGCAGTTCCTCGCCAACCGCTTCCCCGAACAGGGCGCGCTGCTGAGGCTCGTTGCCGCGGTGATCATCGTTGCCTTCTTCACCGTCTATACCGCCGCCGGGCTGGTGGGCGGGGGCAAGCTGTTCGCCACCGCCTTTGCCGGGGCGCTGCCGGGGCTGGGCCTGTCCGACTACATGCTGGGCGTGATCCTCACCGCGGGGATCGTGCTCACCTATACCATGATCGGCGGCTTCCTGGCGGTGAGCCTCACCGATTTCGTCCAGGGGCTGATCATGATGGCGGCGCTGGTGGTGATGCCGCTGGCGGTGCTGATGGCTCCCGGCGCGGGCGCGGGCGCGGGGGCAGGCCTGGGCGCGGTGCCGCAGGAGGGGTTCCTCAGCCTCACCCACGGGCTCACCGCCTTGGGGCTCATCAGCGCGCTGACCTGGGGCCTCGGCTATTTCGGCCAGCCGCATATCATCGTGCGCTTCATGGCGATCGACCGGGTGGCGCATGTGCCGCGCGCCGGGTGGATCGCGATGGGCTGGCTGGTGGTCTCGCTTGCCGGGGCGATCGGGGTGGGGCTGGCCGGGCGCGCCTATGCCGAGGCGCGCGGGCTGGCCGTGCCTGACCCGGAGACGATCTTCATCCTGCTCGCCGAGGCGCTGTTCCACCCGGCGGTGACCGGCTTTCTCTATGCCGCGCTGCTGGCCGCGATCATGAGCACGATCTCCTCGCAGCTGCTGGTCTCCTCCTCCTCGCTCACCGAGGATTTCTACCGCCTGTTTCTGCGCCGCGGGGCGAGCGAGGCCGAGGCGGTGCGGATCGGGCGGCTGTGCGTGGCGCTGGTGGCGGCGGCGGCGGTGGGAATCGCCGCCGATCCGGCGAGCGAGGTGCTGGGGCTGGTTGCCAATGCCTGGGCCGGGTTCGGCGCTGCCTTCGGCCCGCTGATCCTGCTCAGCCTCACCTGGCCGCGCATGACCGGGGCGGGCGCGCTCGCCGGGCTGGTGAGCGGGGCAGGCGTGGTGGCGGGCTGGATCGCGCTCGGCTGGAACCGCAGCCTTGCCGGCGGCCCCGGGCTTTACGAGATCGTGCCCGGCTTTGCCGCCGCGCTGCTGGCGATCGTGATCGTCAGCCGCCTCACTGCACGCCGGGCCTGAGGCGGTCGGGCGGCAGCGCAGGGCCCGATTGCCCCACGCCAGGGCCAGCCCCGCCAACCATCCGCGGTAACCGTGAAGGGTTTTGTTAACCAAGACTTTTGCCACGGGGTTAACCAAGCCTCAGGCATTGTCCCGAGGTATGGACACAAGGTTTTTCATCCGTGCAGGGCTGCTGCTTGCCGCCGGGCTCGGCCTTGCCGGCTGCGGCTCGCTGATCCCGCAGGCGGGCAGCGGCGCTGCTCCCGGCACGCCCAGCCAGGCCGCCCGTGCCCCGGCCCGCCCGGCCACCGCGATCGCCTCGGCCCCGCAGAGCTATGCCCCGCGCGCCGAGGATGCCCGCTGCCTTGCCGATCTCGGCGCCAGCGGCGCGCGCTTTGATCCCCTGCCCGACACCTATGCCGCGCCGGGCTGCAACAAGCTCGGCACGGTGCAATTGATGGCACTTGCCGGCGACCGCGCGCCGCTCAGCGTCAGCAATCTCGGCCCGGTGCGTTGCAGCACCGCCAAGGCCTTTGGCGATTGGGCGCGCTTTGGGGTTGATCGCGCCGCGCGCCAGCTGCTCGGCAGCCCCGTGGCGCGGATCGAGACCATGGGCTCCTATGCCTGCCGCAACGTCGCCGGGACGGAGAGGCGCTCGGCCCATGCCCGGGCCGAGGCGATCGACGTTTCGGGCTTCGTGCTCGCCGATGG
This sequence comes from Erythrobacter cryptus, assembly GCA_046297575.1. Lineage (GTDB taxonomy): Bacteria > Pseudomonadota > Alphaproteobacteria > Sphingomonadales > Sphingomonadaceae > Erythrobacter > Erythrobacter cryptus_A. The sequence continues at coordinate 65,210 of JBKBHR010000011.1, read as the reverse complement.
GCGGCGGATCGTGCTCACGCGCGACTGGCACGGCGGCGATGCGGCCACGCGCGAGTTCCTGCGAGTGGTGCACAAGAGCGCGTGCAAGCGCTTCGGCACCGTGCTCGGCCCCGAATACAACGCCGCCCATGCCGATCACTTCCACCTCGAAGGGAGCGGCGGAGCGACCTTCTGCCGCTGAACGGGTGAGCGCCGAGCATCGCCCCCCGATCGGGCGAGGCCGCCGCGGGCAGCGCAGCAACGAGGCACCAACGAGGCCCTGCCACGCGGCTCCCGAGCCGTGGCACCCAGTCGCCTGCCCTGCGGATCGGCCCCTGCGGATCGGCCCCTGCTGACCGCCGCCCCGCCAATGCGGCGGAGCATCGGCAAAGCGCTGCGGAGGCGTGGCCTCGAGGGGCCAAACGCGCATAGCGGCTCCGGCGCCAAGGGGGAAACGCGCCGGAGCCGCCCCGGGGGAACCAGACTTGTCGCCAGCGCTCCGCCGCCCGCGACCCAGCCCGGCCGCGCTGGCAAGGCCGGGGCGCCGCGCTGGCGCCGCTCAGCCGCGGCTGCGCGGTTCGAGCCGCGCCTCGAGCCGCAGCCGCACCGCCTCGGCCGCGTGGCGCGCGCCCAGCTTGCTCATCATGTTGGCGCGATGGATCTCGACCGTGCGCGGGCTGATCTCCAGCTCGCGCGCGATCGCCTTGTTGCTGCTGCCCTCGGCCAGCCAGTCGAGCACCTCGCGCTCACGCGCCGAGAGGGTGGAGATGCGATCGCGCGCCTCGATCATCCGGCGGCGCGCGGCGCTGACCTGCTCGGCCTCCTTCTCGATCCGCGCAAGGCAGCGGGTGAAGCGCTCCGGATCGAGCGGCAGGGCGAGATAATCGAGCGCGCCGGCCTTGATCGCCGCGACGATGCGCGCCGGACGCGGCTGGACATCGACCGCGATCACCGGCAGCCAGATGCCGAGGCGGCTGAGCCGTTCAAGGATCATGTCCACCCCGCCTTCCTCCGCGGTGTCGCGGGCGATGATGATCCCTTCGCGCGGCGGATGCACCGCCAGCTCGGAAAGATCGCCATAGACCTCGCAATGGTGGCCAAGGGAAAAGCCGATCCGGGCCAGTTCCGCCCGCTGACGGCTGCACGCGTCGATGAAGTGGAGAGCGGCTTTGCGTGACATGCCGCAAGATTGCGCCAAGCGCCTGCGGGTTTCACGCAAGAGCGCTGCCAGAGTGGAGGATTTACCATCACCCTCGGCAGTCAAGCCTCTGATAAAAAATGATAAAATTGCTCCGTTACGGAGCTTGATCTCCGCTGCCGCCCTTGGCCTCGAAGCGGTAGGCGGGCAGCGAATGGAAGGCGGCGCGCAGCGCATCGCCCCAGCGCGAGGAAATCTGGTCGAAATAGGGATCCTCGGCCGTTACCCGATGTTCATGCGTGGCGGCAAAGGCGTCCTTGGCGATCACCAGCAGATCGAGCGGCAGGCCGACCGAGAGATTGGCCTTGAGGGTCGAATCGAAGCTCACCATCAAGAGCTTGACCGCATCCTCGAAGCTCATTGCCCGGTCATAGCCGCGGATCAGGATCGGGCGGCCATACTTGGTCTCGCCGATCTGGAAGAAGGGCGTGTCCCAGCTCGCCTCGATGAAATTGCCTTCGGGATAGATCAGGAACAGCCGTGGCTGCATCCCCCTGATCTGGCCGGCCAGGATCATGGTGGCGCTGAAGCGGCCCTTGCCCGCCTCGCCATTGGCGGTCTGCACCTCTTCGATCGTGCCGCGCAGCAGGCGCCCGATCTCGGTCGCCACCTGGAACATGGTCGCGCTCTTGAGCAGGCAGTTCTCGCGCTCGGACGGGGCCTTGGTGCGCTCCTCGAGCTGGCTCACCACCGCCTGGGTGGTGGCAAGATTGCCCGCGGTCATCACCGCGATGATGCGCTCGCCCGGCACGCTCCAGTGGAACAGCTTGCGGAAGGTGGAGATGTTGTCCACCCCCGAATTGGTGCGGGTGTCGCTCATCAGCACCAGGCCCTTGTCGAGCACCATGCCCACGCAATAGGTCATCGCCTCGCCCTTCCCCCCTGCTCCTGCCGTGCCATGGGCTGCCTGCTTCCCTAGCCGCAAGCCCGCGCGGGCGCAAAGCCCGCAGGTTTGCGGGGAGCAAGCGGTGCCCACAGATGTCTATTGGCCCGCCTGTTCCTGCTGCTGTGCGGCCGAGGCCGGCGCGCGCGCTTCCACAGCCACCGCCACGCGCAACGTCTCGTCCGCCGCAGCGCCGAGGCGGATGCCGGTGACCGGCGCGGCCTCGCGATAATCGCTGCCCGTCGCCACCCGCACATAGCGCGGATCGGGACAGATGCCGTTGGACACGTCAAAACCGACCCAGCCCAGCCCCTCGACATGGGCCTCGGCCCAGGCGTGGGTGGCTTCCTGCTCGGTGCGATCATCCATCAGCAGATAGCCGCTGACATAGCGCGCCGGAATGCCGCTCGCCCGCGCCGCGCCGATGAAGATATGGGCATGGTCCTGGCACACCCCGGCGCCGTGGGCGACCGCTTCCTCGGCACTGGTGGCGGCATGGGTTCGGCCAGTCTCATAGGCGATGCGCGCGCGCACCAGCGCGGCCAAGCGATGGAGGAAATCGAGCGGCGCGCGCGCCTCGCCCGCCGGCAGTTCGCGCAGCAGTGCGCGCAGCCGCGGCCCCGGGCGGGTGAGCGGGGTCTGGCGCAGGAAGCTCCACAACGGCAGGTGGCCCGAATGGCGCCCGATCACCCCGGCATTGTCCTCGGTCTCGACCGTGCCCTCGCAGATCACCCTGACCTCGCGCGCGCCCGGGGCAATCCCGATCAGGGTCACATGGTTGAAGTGCTGGTCATCATATTGGCATTCGACATGGGCATTCTCGAGCCCAATCGACCAGGCGATGATGCGCTGGCCCTGGGTCTCCTTGGGGGTGAGGCGCAGGCGCTGGAGCGCGTGGATCACCGGCTCGGCAAAGGCATAATGGGTGGTGTGCCTCACGGTGAGGGTGAGCTTGCTCATGCGTGGAACCGGTAGTCTTCGGCGATCGCATGGGCGATCGCGGCGTTGCGGGCGAGGAACTCGAGCAGGAACTCGTGCAGGCCGCCCTCGAAGATCTGATCGATGCTGAGCGCGCCGAAGCGCGCATCGGCCTCGTGGATCAGCGCGGTGCTGCGCCCCTCGGCCCCGTGCATCCGCGCGAGCGCATCGAGCGTGGCGCGCAGCGCCTTGCGGCAGAAGGCCAGGCTGCGCGGGAAGCGCTCGTCGAGCACCACGAATTCGACGATCCCGCGCGCCTCGATCTGCCCGGCGTTGAGCCAGGCATAGGCGCGCGCGCCCGCGACCGAGCGCAGCACCTGTTCCCACTGTCCGGTGTCAAGGCTCGAGCCGACATAGGCAAGCGAGGGCAGCAGCAGGAAATACTTCATGTCGAGGATGCGCGCGGTCGAATCCGCCCGCTCGATGAAGGTGCCGGCGCGGGCGAAGTGAAAGCCCTCATCGCGCAGGATCGAGCCATCGAAGGCGCCGTGCACCTGGGTGCAGGCCTCGCGGATCGCGGCGAGCAGGCCGCCCACCGCGCCCTGCCCCACGGGGCGCGCGAGCAGCGGATCGAGCCTGATCCAGCCGGCATTGACCGCCTCCCACACGTCGGAGGAAATGTTGATCCGCGCCGCGCGGGCATTGGCGCGCGCGGCAGCGAGCATCATGCGCACATTGCCGGGGTTGGAGGCGCCGCGCAGCACGAAGTTCCACACCGACAACCCATCATAGGCCTCGTGCGCCGCCTCGTAAGGCCCCTGCAGCCCGAGCGTGGCGATCACCGAGCGCCATTCGGCCTCGGCGGAAACGACATCGCGGGTGAGCGCCATGCGCAGCGCCGCCTCGAGCAGGCGCGCGGTGTTCTCGGCCCGCTCGAGATAGCGGAACATCCAGAACAGGCTGTTGGCGGTGCGGCCCAGCATCGGCGGCTCAGTCCTTGAGCACCCAGGTGTCCTTGGTGCCGCCGCCCTGGCTCGAATTGACCACCAGCGATCCTTTCTTGAGCGCCACCCGGGTCAGCCCGCCGGGAGTGATGTCGATGCCTTCGGGGCTGACGAGCACGAAGGGCCGCAGGTCCACATGCCGGGGGCTCAGCCCCTTGGCGGTGTAGATCGGGCAGGTGGACAGCGCGAGCGTGGGCTGGGCGATGTAGTTTTCGGGCCTTGCCTCGAGCTTCTGGCGGAAGGCGGCGATCTCGCGCTTCGAGGCACTCGGCCCGATCAGCATCCCGTAGCCGCCCGAGCCATGGACTTCCTTGACCACCAGCTCGGGCAAATGATCGAGCACGTATCTGAGGCTCTCCCGATCGGCGCAGCGCCAGGTCTGGACATTGGGCAGGAGCGGGCGCTCGCCGGTATAGAACTCGACGATCTCGGGCATGAAGGAATAGATCGCCTTGTCGTCTGCCACCCCGGTGCCGGGCGCATTGGCGATGGTGATCCCGCCGGCGCGATAGACATCCATGATCCCCGGCACGCCCAGAAGCGAATCCGGGTTGAAGGTCAGCGGATCGAGGAACGCGTCATCGACCCGGCGATAGAGCACGTCGATCGGCTGGTAGCCGCGGGTGGTGCGCATCTGCACCCGGCCATCGACCACGCGCAGATCGCTGCCCTCGACCAGTTCGGCCCCCATCTGGTCGGCAAGGAAGGCATGTTCGAAATAGGCCGAATTGTAGATGCCGGGGGTGAGCACGGCGACGGTGGGCTTGGTGCCGGAAAAGGCCGGCGGGGCGCAGGCGGCAAGGCTGCGGGCGAGCCGGCGCGGATAGTTGGAGACGCTTTCCACCGCGATGCGGCTGAACAGATCGGGAAACATCCCCATCATCGTCTCGCGGTTTTCGAGCATGTAGGACACGCCCGAAGGAGTGCGGGCATTGTCCTCGAGCACGTAGAAGTCGTCCGGCCCGGTGCGCACCAGATCGATGCCAACGATATGGGTATAGATCCCCCCCGGCGGGGTGAAGCCCACCATGTTGGCAAGCCAGGCATCATTGTTGCGCAAAAGCCGCTCGGGCAGGCGCCCGGCGCGCACGATCTCCTGGCGGTGGTAGAGATCATAGAGGAAGGAATTGAGCGCGCGCACCCGCTGCTCGATCCCGCGCGCGAGGCGGCGCCATTCGGCCGCGGTGATGATCCGCGGCACCATGTCGAAGGGGATGAGGCGCTCCTCAGCCTCGTTCTCGCCATAGACATTGAAGGTGATGCCGGTGCGGCGGAAGGTGTCATCCGCCTCGCGGTTCTTGCGCCGCATCAGCTCGGGCGGCTGTTCGCCATACCAGCGGCAATATTCGGCATAGGCGGGCCGGGTGTTGCCCTCGCCATCGAACATCTCGTCAAAAGTGCTGCCGCGCGCGTGCATCGCCCCCCGCATTGTCACCTTGGGTGCAATGCAGCAATCTAACCGCGCTTTCGCAAAAGGAAAGCGCGCGTGTCGATGGGCGCAACAATCAGGCAGCGCGCCGTCAGGCGCGGGTGCGCTCAAGCTCCTCGAGCAGCGCGAAGACCACCTGCGGATCGTAGGTGAAGCCCATGTGGGTGCAGCGCAGCGCCAGCGCGCGGTCACGCTCGCCCGGGCGTCCGGCGGCGCAGCGCGGGGCGATCACCCCGTCATTGGGGCTCCACAGCGCCACGGTCTCGACCGGGGGCTTTTGCGCAAGGTCAGCCGGGATCGGCGGGGCATCGACCGAATGGCCGGTGATGAACTGGTAGGCGCGCCAGACATTGTTGGCCCGGGGCGAGCCGGAAAAGGGCGATCCCATGGTGATCACCTTGGCCACGGCCTGCGGCTGGCGCTTGGCCAGCTCGCGGGCATATAGGCCGCCAAGGCTCCAGCCGAGCAGCACCACCTTGCGCCCGTGGCGCGCGTGGAGCGCGGCGAGGCGCGCCTCGAGCTGGGCGAAGCGATCGGGATCGGGCCCCCAGTTGCGCCCCTGGCCCCAGCGCTTGGTGATGTGCCCGGCGGCCTCGAGCTGGCGGGCGAGATAGCGCATCCGCCCGGGCCGCGTGCCGAAGCCGGGCAGGATCATCACCACCTGGGGATTGCTGCTTGCAGGGATTTCGAGCTGGCGGCGCGGGCGGCGGATCGGCTCGAGCAGCACCTCGGCCTCGCCCACGAGGCGCAGCAGCCGGGGCTTGCCGCTTTCCACCTCCTGCGGGCAGGCCTCGCGCGCCAGCGCAAGGCGGCGGGCGAGTTCGCTGCGGGCATAGGCCTCCTGCGCCCGCGCCCCGGCCGCAGCGGCAGCCGCGATCAGCTGCCCGGGCAGACGCCTGGGCAAAGGCGCTGGCAGCCGCACCGGCAGTCGCCGGGGCAGTCGCTCGGGCAGTCGCTCGGGCAGGGCTGAAAGGCGGTTGCGGGGCATGGCGCTTTTCCAAGCCAGATTCGCGGTGAATGTTCAATGAATTGTCATCGACGTAAGAAAAGTGCCACAATTCGGGCCGCGGCTCTGGGCTGCGCGTGCCCGGCGCGCCTGGCCAAGGCGCGGGGCAACAGGCCCCTTGCGCCTCGGCATCAGCCTGCCGGGCAATCCCCGATGCGCCGGTGCTGGCCCGCCACGGTCATGGTGCCGCGCACCCCGTCGCCGAAGGACATGCCGGTGCTGGCGGTGTAATCGGCGCCGGTGGCGCTGGCGGTGCCGCTCATGGTGGTGCGGGTGGTCGCCCCTTCGGCCTCGCACACCATCACCCCCTCGAAGGCGCCCGCCTCGAAGGCGAGCCGCTCGAAGCGGCAGGCCCCGTTCTGCCCGCGGGTGAGCAGCGCGGTGAGCCCCTTGTCGACCTCCGCCTGGGTGAGGCAGGTCTCGAGCGTGCGGGCGAGCCCGGCGCCGTGGCCTTCCATCTCCGGCGGCATGCCGGGAAATTCGAGCCCGGTCATGGTGATGGTGGTCTTATAAAGCCCTGCCTGCGGCACCAGGCCGGGGCTGGGTGCGGCAGCGGCGGCGGCGGCGGCGGGCTTTTCCTCGCGCGCGCGCGAGGCATCGCCAGAGCAGCCCGCAAGCGCGGCGGCAGCGGCGGCAGCGGCGGCAGCGGCGACAGGGGCAAGGCGGATCGGCTTCATCGCGGGTCTCCTCACCGGTGTTCTACCCCACAACGCGCCGCGCGCCAAAGCGTGCCGCGAAAAGCCATGCGGCCCTTCACAAGCATGGCCCGAGGCCGCATATCGCCCGGCATGGCCGAACTCGTGATCCGCCGCGGACTGGACGAGCCCGAGACGGGCGCGGACTTCATCCCCCACCGCCCACCGCGCCCCGAAAAGGCGATGGGCGGCATCCCGTTCAAGCTGGTCTCGGACTATCAGCCCGCCGGCGACCAGCCCAGCGCGATCGCCGAGTTGGTGAGCGGAGTGAAGGCGGGCGAGAAGACCCAGGTGCTGCTCGGCGTCACCGGCTCGGGCAAGACCTTCACCATGGCCAAGGTGATCGAAACGCTTCAGCGCCCGGCGCTGGTGCTCGCCCCCAACAAGATCCTCGCCGCGCAATTATACGGCGAGTTCAAGAGCTTCTTTCCCGAAAACGCGGTCGAATATTTCGTCAGCTACTATGATTATTACCAGCCCGAAGCCTATGTGCCGCGTTCGGACACCTATATCGAGAAGGAAAGCTCGGTCAACGAGGCGATCGACCGGATGCGCCATGCCGCCACCCGGGCGCTGCTCGAACGCGACGACGTGATCATCGTCGCCAGCGTCTCGTGCCTCTACGGCATCGGCTCGGTCGAGACCTACTCGGCGATGGTGTTCGACCTCAAGACCGGCGAAACCCAGGACCAGCGCGAGATCATCCGCAAGCTCGTGGCGCTGCAATACCGGCGCAACGATGCCGGCTTTGCCCGCGGCTGCTTTCGCCTGCGCGGCGACAATCTCGAGATCTTCCCCTCGCATTACGAGGACACGGCCTGGCGGGTGAGCTTCTTCGGCGACGAGATCGAGGAGATCGCCGAGTTCGATCCCTTGACCGGCACCAAGGGCGCGCGGCTCGAGAAGGTGCGCATCTATGCCAATTCGCACTATGTCACGCCCGGGCCGACGATGCAGCAGGCGATGGCGGCGATCCGCTTCGAGCTCGCCGAGCGGCTCAAGGAGCTCGAGGCCGAGGGCAAGCTGCTCGAACGCCAGCGGCTCGAACAGCGCACCCATTTCGACCTTGAAATGATCGCCGCGACCGGATCTTGCGCCGGGATCGAGAACTATTCGCGCTTCCTCACCGGGCGCCTGCCGGGCGAGCCGCCGCCCACGCTGTTCGAATATCTGCCCGAAAACGCCCTGCTCTTCGTCGATGAAAGCCACCAGACCATCCCCCAGATCGGGGCGATGGCGCGCGGCGACCACCGCCGCAAGCTGACGCTTGCCGAATATGGCTTTCGCCTGCCCAGCTGCATCGACAACCGCCCCTTGCGCTTCAACGAGTGGGACGCGATGCGCCCGCAGACGGTGTGCGTTTCGGCCACGCCCGGCCCGTGGGAGCTGGAGCAGACCGGCGGGGTCTTTGCCGAACAGGTGATCCGCCCCACCGGCCTCATCGACCCGCCGGTCACCATCCGCCCGGTCGAGGACCAGGTGCAGGACTGCATCGCCGAATGCAAGGCGACCGCTGCCAAGGGCTATCGCACGCTGGTGACGACGCTCACCAAGCGCATGGCCGAGGACCTCACCGAGTTCATGCACGAGGCGGGCGTCAAGGTGCGCTACATGCACTCGGACGTCGAAACCTTGGAGCGCATCGCGCTGATCCGCGATCTGCGCCTTGGGGTCTATGATGTGCTGGTGGGCATCAACCTCTTGCGCGAAGGGCTCGACATTCCCGAATGCGGCCTGGTGTGCATCCTCGATGCCGACAAGGAGGGCTTCCTGCGCAGCGAAACCTCGCTGATCCAGACGATCGGGCGCGCGGCGCGCAATGTCGATGGCCGGGTGATCCTCTATGCCGACACCATCACCGGCAGCATCGAGCGCGCGCTCGCCGAGACCGAGCGGCGCCGCGCCAAGCAGCAGGCCTATAACGAGGAGCACGGGATCACCCCGCAGACGATCCGGCGTGACATCCACGACATCGTCGCCCACACCGCCGCGCAGGACAGCGTGGTGGTGGAGACCGGCGATGCGGCGCGCAACAACCTCGCCGGACACAATCTGCGCGCCTATATCGAGGATCTTGAAAAGCGCATGCGCGAGGCGGCGGCCAACCTCGAATTCGAGGAAGCCGGGCGCCTGCGCGACGAGATCCGCCGGCTGGAAGCGAGCGAACTCGGTCTGCCCGAAGGCGAGCGCAAGGCTCCGCTCGTCGGCCGCAGCAACGAGGGCAAGCCGGGCACGCGCAAGACGCGGTTCGGCAAGACGCGCTACAAGCGAATGGGGGGGAAGCCCTAGGCGCGCCCCCTTGAACGGCGCGGCCTTCGCTGTCACTTGGCGGTCGCATGAGCTTTCCCCTGGCCGATACCGCCCGGCTGCACCCCTGCGATCACCCCCGCCGCGTGCCGCATCGCCCGGCCCTGATCGCGCGCCGCCTCGCCGCCGCCGCGGGGCTGGCGGCGCTCGCGCTGCTGCCCGGCGCCTGCAAGCCGCCGCCCGGCGATGCCGCGGCGGTGCGCGCGCCGCTGGCCGGGAGCGCCGCCGCTCGCGCCCCTTCCGCCCCGCTCGCCTCGCCCGACACCGTGGGCGCGCTGTGGGCCGAGACCGCCAATCCGCTGCGGCTGGTCTATGGCAGGCCGGGCGAAGCGGTGCTGCTGGCGCTTGAATGCCAAGGCCCGGCCAGCCCCGCCGCGCGGCTGGTGATCACCCGCATGGCCCCGGCCGATGCCGGCGCGGGCGCGCTGCTGGCGCTGGTGGGCAAGGAGGCGATCGCGCGCATCCCGGTGGATGCCACCTTGATCGGCGGGCGGCGGGTGTGGCAGGGGGGCGCCCCGGCGCTGGCCAAGGGGTGGGATGCGCTCAAGGGCCCTGCCGAGGCCAGCGCCACCGTCCCCGGCGCCGGCAAGGTGCAGCTCAATCCGAGCCCGCTGCCCTTTGCCCTGGTGGAGAAGTGCCGCGGGGCGCAGCCGCCCGAGAGCGCGCCGCCGCCGAGCGCGCCACCAGCAGATCGGGGCTGAAGATCTGCGGCAATTGCTCGGCCTGCGCAGCGCCGGGCGCATACCACAGGTAGAGCGGCACCCCGGCGGCGCCCTGCTGGGTGAGGAAGGCGGTGATCGCCGCATCGCGCCGCGTCCAATCGCCCACCATCACCACCACCCCGGCCTCGGCAAAGGCGGCGCGCACCTCCGCGCGCTCGATCGCCGCGGCCTCGTTGACCTTGCAGGTCACGCACCAATCGGCGGTGAAATAGAGGAACACCGGCTTGCCCTCACGCCGCGCCTGCGCCAGCGCAGCGGGGCTGAAGGGCACCGCCTGGTGCAGGCTTTCGCGCGCCGCACCGCCGCCACCCGGGGCATAGACCGAAGGCAGGCCGATCGCGGCAAAGACCACGAAGGGCGCGACAATGAGGCCGAAGGCGGGCCAGGCGAGCTTGCCCCGGCGCTGCAGGCGCCCGGTCGCCATCAGGCCCAGCACCACGCCGAACACCAGCACCAGCGCGATGAGGCCGAAGGGCTTGCCCCCCAGCCTTGCCGTCAGCCACAAGAGTGCGAGGGCCGTCACCCCCATCGGGATCGCCATGATCCGGCGGAAGCGCTCCATCCACGGCCCCGGGCGCGGCAGACGCCGCCGCAGCGCCGGGACGAAGCCGATCAGCAGGAAGGGCAGCGCAAGGCCAAGCCCGAGGCAGGCAAACAGCAGCAGCGCCGCCGGCACCGGCAGCAGCAGCGCCGCCCCCAGCGCCGCGGCCATGAACGGCCCGGTGCAGGGGGTGGCGACAAAGGCGGCCAGCAGCCCGGTGCCAAAGGCGCCGGCCACCCCGCCAACGGGCTCGCCCGGGCGGCTGAGGCTGAGCGCGGGCAGATCGAACAGGCCGGCAAGGTTGGCGGTGATCACGCTGGCGAGCACCAGCAGCGCCACCACCACCCCCGGCTCCTGCAGCTGGAAGGCCCAGCCGACCTGCTGGCCCGCCGCGCGCAGCGCCAGCAGCAGCGCGCCAAGCCCGAGACAGGCAAGCACCACCCCGGCGGTGTAGGCCAGCGCCTCGGCGCGCGCCTGGGCTTCGCTCTGCCCGGCGCGGGCAAGGCTGAGCGCCTTCAAACTGAGGATCGGAAAGACACAGGGCATGATGTTGAGGAGGAGCCCGCCCACGAGCGCGCCAAGGACAAGGCTCCACCACGGCGGGCGCGCTGCGCCTTGGGGGCCGGCCACCAGCGTCCCCCCGCGCGGCACCGCGCCCGGCGCGGCGGCAAAGGCCACCCCGGCGCCATCGCCAAAGGCAAGGATGCCCTGCACCGCATCCGCCTTGCCGGTGCCATTCCGATCGAGCGGGATCTCGGCGATCACCATGTCGCCGGCGCGGCGGAAGGTCTGCGCGGCGGCATGGGCGACCAGACGCTCATTGGCGATGAAGACATGGGGATCGGGCAGCGCCACGCCCGCGGGGAGCGGAATGGCAAGGCGCAGCACCTCACCGGCAAGGGCAAAGCGCCCCGGGGCATCGAGCAGCGGCGCGACCTCGGAACGCCAGCGCAGGAAATCCCCGCCCGCCTCGGCGCGCAGCCGGGCGGTTTGCGGGACGCAGATCGCGTCGGTGCAGGCAAGGTAATCGAGCGTCCCCGTCACCGCCTGCGCGCCCCAGCCGGCCGCGCTCGGCCCCGGCACCACCGGCACCAGCACGGTGTAGGGCCCTTCATAGACGTGGTTCATCAGCCCGGCGACGAGCAGCCGCCGCGGCACCGGATAGCGCGCCGCGCCCACCTCCCAATCGGGCGGCAGGTCGAGCTTCAGCACCATCCCCGCCCCGGCATCGCCGGGGTTTGCCCAATAGCCGTGCCATTCCGGCCCCCGCGGCACGAAGCGCAGCGCCAGCAGCCATTCGCGCCCCGGCAGCGGGGCGCCATCGGCATGCAGCGTGACGGCAATGTTCTGCGCCGCGCCGGGCGCCGGGCCGCGGCTCTCCCCCTGGGCAGCGGCGGGCAGCGCCAGCGCCAGGCTTGCGGCCAGCGCAAGCAGCCATGCAGCAAATCCGCGCCAGGCAATCGGGAAGGTTCTTGCGCGCACCACGCCTCGCCCTCTAGGCTTGCCCACGAGGTTTCGCAATCGGCGTGCCCAAGCTGACAGCCCAAGGTGAGGACAATGTCTGACAATTCGCGCGATCTCGTCATCCTCGGCGGCGGGCTGGTGGGGATGACGCTGGCGCTGGCCGCGGCGAAAAAGGGCCTCTCCAGCCATGTCATCGACCGGGCCGATCCCGCCGAACTCACCGCCGAGGGCTTTGATGACCGCGCCACCGCGATCTCCACCGCCAGCTGGCACCTGTTTGAAAATATCGGCCTTGCCGAGGGCCTTGCTCCCTTTGCCTGCGACATCGCCGCGATCGCGGTGACCGATCAGAACAAGCCCGGGCGGATCGATTTCGTCCCCGGCGAGGGCGAAGGCACGCTGGGGCGGATGTTCCCCAACCGGCGGCTGCGCCTCGCCCTGTTCGAGGCCGCGGCAAACGAGCCGCTGATCCACTGGGTCGCCAAGGCCCAGGTCACCGAGCGCCAGCGCAGCCAATATGGCGTCGCTGCGGTGCTCGCCGATGGGCGCAAACTCAAGGGCCGGCTGATGGTCGCCGCCGAAGGGCGCCAGTCGCCCACGCGCGATGCCGCCGGGATCACCATCGCCAGGTGGGACTACCGGCACCGCGCGATCATCGCCGGGCTGACCCACGAGAAGCCCCACGGCAATGTCGCCTGGGAGATCTTCTATCCCGCCGGCCCCTTCGCGCTGCTGCCGCTCAATGACGAGCCGGCAGGGACCCACCGCTCCTCGCTGGTGTGGACGGTGTCAGAAGCCGATGCAGCCGGAGTGATGAAGCTCGGCGAGCGGGCCTTCCGCGCCGAGGTGGAAAAGCGCATGGGCGGGGTGCTGGGCAAGGTCTTGCGCGTGGGCGCGCGCTCATCCTATCCGCTCGGCTTCCACCACACCGCCAAGATCACCGCCGAGCGGCTCGCACTGGTGGGCGATGCCGCCCACGGCATTCACCCGATCGCCGGCCAAGGCCTCAACCTCGGCCTGCGCGATGTCGGCGCGCTCGTCCAAGTGCTGGCCGAAGGCGCGCGGCTGGGGCTCGATCCGGGCGATCCGCAGCTGCTCAAGCGCTACGAGACCTGGCGCGGGCTTGACAGCTTCATGGTCGCGCTCGCCACCGATGGGCTCACCCGGCTTTTCGGCGTGCCCGGACGGGCGGCCAGTGCGGTGCGGCGGCTGGGGATGGCCGCGGTGCAAAGGACGCCCATGCTCAAGCGCTTCTTCATGGACGAGGCGCGCGGGGTGGCGGGCGATCTGCCCGAACTGCTCAGGGCCTAGCGCGCAAGGGCCTGGCCCCGCGGCGCGCCGCGCCGGGCGCAGCCGGCCCTATTCGCGCACCACCAGCGGGCTTGACGCCCTCACCGGGTTGCCCGCCCCGTCGCGCAGGCCGCGCTGGTCGAGCACCGCGGCGGTCTCGATCACCTCGAGCGCCTCCATCGCCTTCCGGTAGCGCTCGGCATCGGCGATCCAGCTTTCGGCCTTGGCTGCGCCGGGCATGGCCTTGACCTCGTCGATCGCGGCCTGATAGCGCCCCTGCTCGAGCGCCCAGCGCGCCCGTTCGAGCCGCCTTTGCGGCTGCGGCGAGGGCGTGGTCTGGCGCCGCACCACGAACAGCTGCGCCAGCTCGCGCTTGAAGGCCTGCCACGAAGGCCCGCCGCTGCTCTCGCGCAGTTCGGGGGCCAGCCCCTCGAGCCGCGCCACCAGCTGATCGAGACGGATGGGATTGCGGGAGAAATCGATGATGGTCGCCACCGCATTGGGCCACTGGTCGCCAAAGCGCAGGCGCAATTGATCGGCCAGATAGCCAAGCTCGGCCCCGCGCTCGACCGCGCGGCGGGCGGCAAAGGCGATCAGCAGGCTCTCGGCGCGGGCGGCATTGCCGGCGGCGGCCTGGGCCTGGAGATCGAGCCGGGCGATGCGCTGCTCGGCCGCGGCAAGGCGCTGGTCAAGCCCGCCCTGCTGCTCGGCCACGCGCTCGGCGGTGGCCTCGGCCTTCTCGGCCTTGATCGCGGCGGCGGCAAGCGGCGTGGGCGCGCCGGTGCGTGCCGGGGCCGGGGCGCTGCCGGTCTCGACCGCCGCCGGAATATCGCCGCGCGCCGCGCCGAGGCGGCCATGCGCGAAATTGTACCACACCACCCAGCCGACCAGCGCCCCGCCGATCACGAAGCTGAGCAGCGCGACAATGACGAGCAGGCGGCCACGCCCGCTGGTGGCGCCGGCTCCCGCGCCCGGCGCGCGCGCCTCGCCAAACTGCCCCGCCTGCCCAGCCTGCCCGTTCTGCGGTGCCATCACGCTCCGTCTCTTGCGACCCTGCCCGCTCCGCGCCCGCGGGCGCTGGTCTCACCGCCGCCGCCGGCTGCGGCTGCGGGGTGGGAGCGGGGGCGAATGGAGCGCGGCTTGGCGCACAAGTCAAATGCCAATTGCACAAGCGCCGCCTCATCGGGCTGCGCGGCGCTGTGCAGAGCGCCCCAGCCCGCCCCGGCCGCCGCCGCGATCCGCGGCCCCAGCGCGGCCAGCGTGATGCCAGCCCGCGGCACCCCGAGCCGGTCGCATTCCGCGGCAAAGTGCCGCGCCGTCGCGGCAGAATGGAGCAGCACCACCACCCCTCCTGCGCGCAGCACCCCGGCGAGCGGATCGAGCGGCAGCGCCACGCTGCGATAGGCGATGACCTCGGTGAGGCTGACCCCTCGGGGCGGCACCAGCGCCACGCGCTCCTCCCCGGCGATGCGCAAGAGGCGCGCCGGCGGGGCAATCGCATCGAGCACGCGCTGAAGCCCGCCGCTGCCCACCGCCGCCACGGCAAAGCCCGCCGCACGCGCCGCCGCAGCCGTGGCCTCGCCCACGGCATGGACCGGCTTGTCCTTGAGCCGCTCGAGCTGCGCCCCGCCGTGGCGCAAGGCATTGGCGCTGCCGATCAGGAGCGCATCGATGCCCGCGGGATCGGGGCAGGCCCAGCTTACCGGGCGAATCTCGGACAAGGCATGGCCGATCGCATCGAGGCCCAGCGCCCGCGCCCGCGCCAGCGTGGCCGCAAGCCCCGGCTCGCTGCGCAGCGCCAGCAGGCGCACCTCACCCGCCCCCACCGCGGAACTGGGCGGCAATCCCGGGCGTTGCCCGCCCCAGCAGCTCGGCGGCGAGCGCGCGCACCGGGCCATGATCGCCGGAGGCAAGGCGCGCCGCGCCCTCGACCCGCTCGGCCCCATCGGGGCTGAACAGCGCCGCGCGCAGCGCCAGCGCGCCCTGGCTTGCCGTGCACAGCACCGCCACCGGCGAATGGCAGGTGCCGCCGAGCGCGGCGAGCAGCGCGCGCTCGGCCTCGAGCTCGGCGCGGGTCGGCGCATCGTCGATCGCGGCGAGGAGCGCGCGCGTGTGCGCATCCGCGGCCCGGCATTCGACCGCGATCACCCCCTGCGCGGCGGCCGGGAGCCATTGCTCGGGATCGAGCGGGGTGCCCGCCTGCGCCTCGCCCAGCCGCGCCAGGCCGGCAGCGGCCAGGAAAGTGACTTCGGCCTCGCCCGCGGCGAGCTTGGCAAGGCGCGTGGCGACATTGCCGCGGAAGGTGACGATGCGGCAATCGGGCCGCAGGTTCAAAAGCTGCGCGGCGCGGCGCGGGGCGCTGGTGCCCACCCGCGCGCCCTTGGGAATCGCGGCGATGCTCTTTGCCCCCACCAGGCAATCGCGCCGATCGGCCCGCGGCAGGAAGGCGGCAAAGGCAAAGGCCGCCGGGCGCAGGGTTTCCACATCCTTGGCCGAATGGACCGCCGCATCGATGCGCCCCTCGCCGAGCCAGTGATCGAGCTCCTTGGTCCACAGCGCCTTGCCGCCGATCTCCGAGAGCGGGCGATCGAGCACCTTGTCCCCGCTCGCCAGCACCGGCACCAGCTCCACCTCCGCGGCGCGCCAGCCATGGGCGGCGCACAGGCGGCGCCGGGTCTCCTCGGCCTGCGCCATCGCCAGCGGGGAATTGCGCGTGCCAAGCCGCAGGCGCGGCGGGGCAGCGGGCGAGGCGGCGCGGGGTTCGGTCATGGCGATGCTTGCCCTAGCGAGCGCAGCGACTAGATGGAAGCCGGATGGGATTGCCAAGCCACACCTTTGACCAGCGCCTGGTGCTGGGGATCGAATCGAGCTGCGATGAAACCGCGGTGGCGCTGGTGCGCGCCGATCGCACCATCCTTGCCCAGGCGATCGCCAGCCAGGAGGCCGAGCACGCCCCCTATGGCGGGGTGGTGCCCGAGATCGCCGCGCGCGCCCATGCCGAGCGCCTGGCGCCGATGCTGGCGCGGGTGCTGGCCGAGGCCGGGGTGGCGCTCGACGAGGTCGATGCCATTGCCGCCACCGCCGGGCCGGGGCTGATCGGCGGGGTGATGGTGGGGCTGGTGAGCGCCAAGGCCCTGGCCATGGCGGCCGACAAGCCGCTGCTGGCGATCAATCATCTCGAAGGCCATGCCCTGTCCCCCAGGCTCGCCGATGCCGCGCTCGGCTTTCCCTATCTCTTGCTGCTGGTCTCGGGCGGGCATTGCCAGATCCTCGGCGTCGAGGGCGTAGGGCGCTATCGCCGGCTCGCCACCACCATCGATGACGCGCTGGGCGAGGCCTTCGACAAGACCGCCAAGCTCCTCGGGCTTGGCTATCCCGGCGGCCCGGCGGTCGAGCGGCTGGCACGCGCGGGCGATCCGGGTGCGGTGCCCCTGCCCCGCCCGATGCTGGGCGCGCGCGAGCCGCATTTCTCCTTTGCCGGGCTCAAGAGCGCGGTGCTGCGCGCGGTCGAAAGCGGCGCCCATGCCCCGGCCGATATTGCCGCGAGCTTCCAGCAGGCGGCGATCGATTGCCTGCTCGATCGGCTCACCCACGCGCTTGGGAGCGCCGGCCCGTTCCCGGCGCTGGTGGTGGCAGGCGGGGTCGCCGCCAACCAGGCGGTGCGCGCCGCGCTCGAACGCCTCGCCGCCGCGCACGCCATGCGCTTCGTCGCCCCGCCGCTCAGGCTGTGCACCGATAACGCCGCGATGATCGCCTGGGCCGGGTGCGAGCGGCTGGCGCTGGGCGGCGCGGCGGCGGCGGGCGATCCGCTGGACGTGCCGGCGCGGGCGCGCTGGCCGCTCGATCCCGCCGCCGAAGCGGTGCGCGGCGCGGGGGTCAAGGCATGAGCGCTTCGCCCTCACCCATCGGCGTGATCGGCGCGGGCGCCTGGGGCACGGCGCTGGCGCAGATGCTGGCCAGCGATGGCAGCGCGGTGCGGCTCTGGGCCTATGAGGCCGAGGTCGTGGCCGCGATCAATGCCGAGCGGCGCAACCCGCTCTATCTGCCCTCGGCCCGCCTTGCCCCTGCGATCCATGCCACCGGCGATCTTGCCGATCTTGCCCCCTGCCCGATCGTGCTGGTGGTCACCCCCGCGCAGGTGATGGGCCGGGTGCTTGCCGGCCTTGCCGCCGCGCCGCGCGATCTGGTGCTGTGCTCCAAGGGGATCGAGGCCGAAAGCGGCCGGCTGATGAACGAGGTCGCGCGCGCGGCCTGCCCGGCCAGCGCCATCGCCGTGCTCTCCGGCCCGACCTTCGCCCACGAGGTCGCCGCCGGGCTTCCCACCGCGGTGACGCTCGCCTGTTCGGGCGGGCGCGCGCAGTGGGAACGGCTCGCCCCGGCGATCGCCCGCCCGGCCTTTCGCCCCTATTACTCGGATGACGTGACTGGCGCCGAGATCGGCGGGGCGGTGAAAAACGTGCTCGCCATCGCCTGCGGGGTGGTCGAGGGCCTGGGGCTGGGCCAGAACGCCCGCGCAGCGCTGATCGCCCGCGGCTATGCCGAGATGCTGCGCTTTGGCGAAGCGCTCGGGGCCGAGGGCGAGACGCTCGCCGGCCTGTGCGGCCTTGGCGATCTGGTGCTGACCTGTTCCTCGCCCGCCAGCCGCAACTTTGCGCTCGGCAAGGCGCTGGGCGAAGGGCAGAGCGCCGCGGCGCTGCTGGCCGACCGGCGCACCGTCGCCGAAGGCGCGCACACCGCCCCGGTGCTCACACGGCTGGCCGCCGCGCGCGGCATCGCCATGCCGATCACCGAGGCGGTGAGCGCCATCCTTGCCGGCGCTCAGCCGCGGGCGATCGTGGCCGAACTGCTCGCCCGCCCGCTGCGCGCCGAGCTTGAGAGCGATGCCGGAGACCTCGGCGCGTGAGCCCCGCCCCGCCTGCCCAAGAGGGAGCCACCGCGGGTGCCGCCCCGGGTGCCGCCGATCTCGCCGCGCTCGCCCGCGGCGGGCGCACCAACACCATGGGCTTCATCCTCAGGCTGGTGGCGCGCATTCCCTTCCTGGTGATCGCCACCCGGCTTTACGGCGCCGAGGCGCTGGGGCGCTTTGCCTCGGCGCTGGTGCTGATCGAGATCGTCGCGCTGGTCTGCGCGCTGGGGGAAAAGCGCGGGCTGGCCCAGCGCCTATCCGAAGGCGCGGGCGAGAACCGCGCCGCCGAGACCAACCTCGTCTATGACGGGATCGTGCTCGCGCTCATCTGGTCGGCGCTGGCCGCGGGGCTGCTGCTGCTCTTTCCCGAACCAATGTTCCCCAACGGGATGAACAGCCCGCTCGATATCTGGCTGGTCGCCACCATCCCCGCCTTTGCCGTCACCGAGATCCTGCTCGCGGCGCAGGCCTATCGCTTCGACATTGCCACCACGGTGCGCACCCGGGCGGTGGTCGAGCCGTGGACGATCTCGATCGCGGCGGGCCTGTTCTTCTATCTGCCCGGCACGCGCGAGGCGGGCCTGGCGCTGGCCTTCATCACCTCGATCTATGCCGGGCTGTTGACCGCCGCCTGGCCCTTCCTTGCCGCCTATGGCCTGCCGCGCGGCTGGCGCCTGGCGCCGCGGGCGCTGCTGGCGATGAGCGCGCGGGCCCTGCCGATCATCGGCGCCGATGCGATCGAACGCGGCACCCGCCTGCTCGATATCTTCATCCTCGGCCTGTTCGCTCCGCCCCAGGCGGTTGGCATCTATTATGCCGCGCAGCAGATCGCCAGCTTGCCGCAGAAGCTCAAGACCAGCTTTGAACCCGTGCTCTCGCCGGTGATCACCCGCAACCTCAGGATCGGCAACCACGAGGCAATCGCCGCGCAGGTGCGCCAGGTGGGGTTCTGGATCATCGCGGTGCAGCTCGGCATTGCCCTGGCGCTGGGGGTGCCGGGCGAGGCGGTGATGGGCCTGTGGGGGCCGGATTATGTCGCCGGCACCGCGGCGCTGGTGCTGCTGCTCGCCGCCGAGGTGGCCGCCTCGCTCGCGGTGGTCTCGGAAAGCGTGCTCGTCTATATCGCGAGGAAGCGCAAC
Organism: Erythrobacter cryptus; assembly: GCA_046297575.1. GTDB lineage: Bacteria > Pseudomonadota > Alphaproteobacteria > Sphingomonadales > Sphingomonadaceae > Erythrobacter > Erythrobacter cryptus_A. Next base: position 45,729 of record JBKBHR010000011.1, on the reverse strand, counting down.
CTGTTGATCTCGCTGTTCATCATCGCGCTCCAGGCGGGGCTGACGGTGGCGCTGATCGAGGCCGCCGGGCGCTTGGGGTTGGGCAAGGGCTATGAGGCCGCCGCCGCCGCCGGGGCGCTGATGATCGCGCTCGCGACATCGAGCCTCGTCAAGGCGCTGCTGCTGTCGCGCCTGCTCGGCGCGCCGGTGAACAACTGGCGCTGGGCGCTGATCCACGCCGCCGCCGCCGCGGTGGTGGTGGGCTTTGTCTTCACCTTGCTGCCCGAATGGATCGAGTTGCTGCTCGGCATCCCCGCGGTGCTCGCGACCTATGGCTGGGTGATCTGGCGGCGCGGCTTTGACGAGAGCGACAAGGTGCTGTTCCGCAAGCAGGTGGCGCCCGATCCGGCCTAGGCGGGGGCGGGGGCGGGGCCGGGTAATCGCTTCGCCCTGGGGCTTGGGCCAAGCGGTGCGCGCCTGCTAGAGCGGCGGCGAAGCATCTTTTTGAAGGGAGCCTGCCATCCATGCCTGCCGACCTTTCCGCCCTGCTGCCGCTTGTCCTTGCCGCGCTCCTCGTGCTCGCGCTTGTGGCCTTTGTGCTGCTGCGCCGCAGCCGCAAGGCGCGGGTGATCGCCGATGAGGCCGCCGCCCCGCTGGCGCGCGACGTGCTCGCCGAAGGCGCCGCCCCGGCGCCGCGCAACCAGGCGCTGATCGATGCGCCCCCGGCCGCGGCGAAGGAGACCCCCGCGCCCACGCCCGCGCCCGCGCCCGCGCCCGCACCCGCATCCGCACCCGCGCCAAGCGGGGATGATCTCACCCGGATCAAGGGCGTCGGCCCCAAGCTGGTGGCGCTGCTCGGCGAGCTCGGCATCACCTCCTATGCCCAGATCGCCAGCTGGAGCGCAGATGATGTCGCGCGCATCGATGCTGAGCTTGGCCGCTTCAAGGGCCGCATCATGCGCGACCAGTGGATCGAGCAGGCGCGCCTGCTGGCGGCGGGCGACGAGGCCGCCTTCGCCGCACGTTTCGGCAACAATGGATGAGATTTCCACGCGGCCTGACGTCCAATCCGTGTTACAATGAGTCGCTGCGACGGGGAGGACAGCGATGGGCATCCGCATACTGGTGGCCGAGGACGAATTCGTCACCGCCTTCGACCTGTGCGACACCTTCGAGGAAGCGGGCTACGAGGTCGAAGGGCCACATGCCGGGATCGCTTCGGCGCTGCACGCCTGCGCGCGCGAGCGGCCCGATGTCGCGCTGCTCGATATCGAGCTGGTGGACGGGCTGACCTATGATCTCGCCCAGCGCCTCATCGATGCCGATGTGCCGGTGATCCTCCATTCCGAGCCGGGCGAGGCGGCAGAACTGGCCGCGCGCTTCCCCCGCGCGATGACGCTGGTCAAGCCCTGCCCGCCCACGGCGCTGCTCGGCGCGGTCAGCCGGGTGCTGGCCCCGGCCTGAACGGCAGGGCGCGGCCCGCCCGCCTCCCGGCGCGGCTGGGCGCGGTTTTGCGCGCGGCGTGGGGAAAGGCCCGGCGGCGCGGCTTGCCCGCGGCGATCACGCGGCTATGGGTGGCAGGGCGCGTGCCGCGGCAGGGATCGGCCGGCACCGGCGCGAAGCGGCACGGCGCGGCGAGGATCGGGAGGCCCACACCATCAGACTTCATGGCTATTTCCGCAGCTCCACCACCTATCGGCTGAGGATCGCGCTCAACCTCAAGGGGCTTTCCTACGACTATGTCCCGGTCGATCTCGTCGCCGGGGCCAACCACGCGCCCGCCTTTCGCGCGCGCAATCCCTTCGGCTCGGTGCCGCTGCTCGAGGCCGACGGGCGCGATCGGGCGCAGTCGCTGGCGCTGATTGAATGGCTCGAGGAGGCCTATCCGCAGCCCCCACTGCTGCCGCGCGACATCGAGGCGCGCTACAGCGTGCGCGAACTGGCCTATGCCATCGCCACCGAGATCCACGCGGTCAACAACCTGCCGGTGCTCAAATATCTGCGGCACCCGCTCGGCCATTCGCAGGAGGAGATCGACACCTGGTATCGCCACTGGCTCAAGCGCACGCTCGATCCGGTTGAGGCGCGCCTTGCCCAGCTTGGCGCGGGTGATTTTCTCCACGGCGATGCCCCGGGGCTGTTCGAGGTGGTGCTGGTGCCCCAGCTCTACAACGCGCGGCGCTTTGCCTATGACCTATCGGCCAGCCCGCACCTCACCCGGATCGAGGCGGCCTGCCTGGCGCTGCCCGCCTTTCAGCGCGCGCATCCCGACAATCAGATCGATTCTCCAGAAAGATCAAAGACATGAAACTTGCCAGCCTCAACAATGGAAGCCGCGACGGGATGCTGGTGGTGGTCAGCAAGGATCTTACCCGCTGCTGCCCCGCCGGGGCCATCGCCCCGACCTTGCAGGCCGCGCTCGATGACTGGGCGCGCATCGCCCCCGAGCTCGAGGTGCTCGCCCGCGATGTCGAGCACGAGGCGGTGCCCTGCCAGCGCTTTCACGAGCGCGAGGCGCTCTCGCCGCTGCCGCGCGCCTATCAATGGGCCGATGGCAGCGCCTACATCAATCATGTCGAATTGGTGCGCGCCGCGCGCGGGGCCAAGGTTCCGGCAAGCTTCTACCATGATCCGCTGATGTATCAGGGCGGTTCTGACAGCTTTCTGCCGCCGCGCGGGGCCATTCCGCTCGCCGATCCGGCCTGGGGCTGCGACCTCGAGGGCGAGATCGCGGCGATCACCGATGACGTGCCCATGGGGGTCACGCCCGAGGAGGCCGCGGGGCACATCAAGCTCCTGATGCTGGTCAACGACGTGTCCTTGCGCGGCCTCATCCCGGCGGAACTCGAAAAGGGCTTCGGCTTCTTCCAGTCCAAGCCCGCCAGCGCCTTTTCCCCCGTGGCGGTCACCCCCGATGAGCTTGGGGAGGCTTGGCAAGGCAGCCTCATCCACCTGCCACTGATGGTGGATGTGAACGGCCAGCCCTTCGGCCGCGCCAATGCCGGGGTGGATGCGACCTTCAACCTTGCGCAACTGATCGCCCATGCCGCCAAGACCCGTGCACTTGGCGCCGGATCGATCATCGGCACCGGCACGATCTCGAACAAGGGCGCCGATGGCGGGCCGGGTCGGCCCGTGGCCGAGGGCGGGGCGGGCTATTCGTGCATTGCCGAGATCAGGATGATCGAGACCATCCGCGAGGGCGCGCCCAAGACCCCGTTCCTCATGCCCGGCGACGTGGTGCGCATCGAGATGCGCGATCAGGCCAACCACTCGATCTTCGGCGCGATCGAACAGCAGGTGGTGGCGGTCTAGCAGCGCCGCGCGCGCGGCTTGCGCGGCCCCGCGCGGCGGGGCGCGCGGCGCCAATGTTTCACGTGAAACATTTCAGGAACGCGCGCGCCTCAGGAATCAAAGCCGAGGCTTTCGGCCACCGCGGGATTGACGATCCGCCCCTTGTGCACGTTCAGCCCCGGGGCAAGGTGCGGGTCTTCCTTGCAGGCCTTGATCCCCTTGGCCGCAAGCGCCAGGCCAAAGGGCAAGGTGGCGTTGTTGAGCGCATAGGAACTCGTCAGCGGCACCGCGCCGGGCATGTTGGCGACGCAGTAGTGGATGATGCCATCAACCTCATAGGTGGGGTTCTCGTGCGTGGTCGGGCGCGAGGTTTCAAAGCAGCCGCCCTGATCGATCGCGACATCGACCAGCACCGCGCGGCGCTTCATGCTTGCCAGCATCGCGCGGGTGACAAGGTGCGGCGCGCTCGCCCCCGGGATCAGCACCGCGCCGATCACCACATCGGCCTGGGCGACCGCCTGCTCGATCGTGCCAGCGGTGGAAAAGCGGGTGATGGCGCGGCCCTGGAACATCTCGTCGAGCTGGCGCAGACGCGGGAGCGAACGGTCGAAGATCTCGACGCTGGCGCCCAGCCCCACCGCCATGCGCGCGGCCTGGGTGCCCACCACCCCGCCGCCGAGGATCACCACCCGGGCTGGCAGCACCCCGGGCACCCCGCCCATCAGCGTGCCGCGCCCGCCATTGCTGGCGCGCAGTGCCTGGGCGCCGGCCTCGATCGCGAGCCGCCCGGCCACCTCGCTCATCGGCGCGAGCAGCGGCAGGCCGCCGCCCGGCGCGGTCACGGTTTCATAGGCCACCGCCGAGACGCCCGAGGCCATCAGCCCGCGCGCCTGATCGGGATCGGGGGCCAGGTGGAGATAGGCAAAGAGGATCTGCCCTTCCCTGAGGCGCACCCATTCGCTCGGCTGCGGCTCCTTGACCTTGACGATCATCTCGGCCCGGGCGAAGATCTCCTCGGCGCTGTCGACCACCTCGGCCCCGGCGCGGCGATAGACCTCATCATCCTTGTCGATGCCCAGCCCCGCCCCGGTCTCGACAATCACCTTGTGCCCGGCCGCGACATATTCGCGCACCGCCTCGGGCGTCAGGCCCACGCGGAACTCGCTCGGCTTGATTTCCCTGGGTACGCCCACCAGCATGATTCTCTCCTCGCGCTGCCGCGGCAATCAGGCTAAAGAGAGCGCAACAAAATTACAAGATCGCGCAAGGTCGATCCTGTCCCACTTTCGCAACGGAGCTTCTCGATGACCGCCTATCCCGCGCTTGCCCTGCATATCAACGGCGCCTGGATCGCCCATGGCGAGGCGGGCACGATGCCGGTGGTCAATCCCGCCACGGCCGAGGTGATCGGCCATTGCCCCAAGGCCTCCCCCGCCCAGCTCGACGCCGCGCTCAAGGCCGCCGAGGAGGCCTTTGCCGGCTGGAGCCGCACTCCGGGGGCCGAGCGCCACGCGATCCTGCGCCGCGCCGCCGACCTGATGCGCGCCCGCGCCGAGGAGATCGCGCGGATCGTCACCGCCGAGATGGGCAAGCCCCACGCGCAGGCAGTGGGGGAGATCACCTCGGCCGCGGACGTGGTCGATTTCCTTGGCGAAGAGGCCAAGCGCCGCGGCGGGCGGCTGGTGCCGCATCGCGGCGGGGCGCTGATCGCGCAGATGGTGACCCATGTGCCGGTGGGGCCGAGCGTGCTGCTCACCCCGTGGAACTTCCCGGTCAATCTGCCGGCCAAGAAGATCGCCGGGGCGCTGGCGGCGGGCTGCACCGCGATCCTCAAGCCCGCCGAGAACACCCCGGCAAGCGCGCAGCTTCTGGTGGAATGCTTCATCGAGGCCGGGCTGCCTGCCGGGGTGCTCAACCTCGTCTATGGCGATCCCGGCCCGGTGGCCGAGCACCTGATCGCCGCTCCCGCCACGCGCAAGGTCAGCTTCACCGGCTCGACCGCGGTGGGCAAGCACTTGGGCGCGCTCGCCGCCAGCCACATGAAGCGCTTCACCCCCGAGCTGGGCGGCCATGCCCCGGTGATCGTCAGCAAGAACGCCGATTTCGAACGCGCGGTGGCGATGTGCGCCGCGGTCAAGTTCCGCAATGCCGGGCAGGTGTGTGTTTCGCCCACCCGCTTCCTGGTGGACCGCACGATCTATGACCGCTTCGTCGCCGAATTCGCCGCCCGGGCAGGCAGGCTCAAGGTCGGCGATCCGGGGGCGGATGCAAGCGTGGAGATGGGCCCGCTCGCCCATCAGCGGCGCCTCGCGGCGATGGAGCAGATCGTCGCCGATGTCGGCGGCAACCGCGGCGAGGTGGTGACCGGCGGGGCGGCGCTGCCGGGCCGCGGCTTCTTCTTCGCCCCCACGGTGATCGCCAACCCTGCGCCCGACAGCCGCTTCATGACCGAGGAGCCGTTTGGCCCGATCGCCGGGATCGTGCCCTATGACGATATTGCCGATGCGGTCGCGATCGCCAATTCGCTGCGCTATGGCCTTGCCGCCTATGCCTTTTCCGCCAATCTTGATGAGGCCCACGCGCTCGGCGCGGCGCTGCGGGCAGGCATGGTGGCGATCAACCAGCTGATCGTCGCCTCGCCCGAAACGCCCTTTGGCGGGGTGGGCGATTCGGGCTTCGGCTCGGAAGGGGGCGAGGAAGGCTATCTTGCCTTTACCGACACCAAGCTCATCACCCTGGCGCGCGCCGGGGGCTGATCGCAGCGCGCGCCGGCCAGCGGGCTGGCGGCGCGGGTCAGGCCATCAGGCGAGCAAGGCGGGAGATGAGGCCGGAGCGGGATTGCATCGGGCGGATCCGCCCGTATCGTGCGCGCCGCGAGGCTTCATCGTGGAGGCAAACCGTTCGCTGCATCGGATCTGGCCGGTTCGACCAGATAGTTGGTCTTTCCATGTGTAGCGTCCCCGAGTCGCGTTTCTTATATTGCGTAAGCTAACATCAAACCTGTGGATAAACGAGTCTCCTGCGCACCGGCGGAGGTGCTTTCTTGCGCCTTGCTCATGATCTCCCAACGCAGCGAGCCGGGATGGTTCCGCAAGCGGACAGGCCTTGTCTAACGATCGGTGCGGCGTGCCCCGGCGGCGCGCACATCGGCGAGGGTGGGATAGCCGTTGACCGCCATCAGCAGGTCCGCCTCGGCGAGGATCGCGCGCAGCACGAAGGCCGCCCCTTCGGCGCCGCCCAGCGCCAGCCCATAGGTATAGGGCCGGCCCACCCCCACCGCGCGCGCACCCAGCGCCAGCGCCTTGACGGCATCGCTGCCTGATCGGACTCCGCTGTCAAACAGCACCGGCACATCGCCCGCGGCGCGCACCACGTCCTCGAGCAGGTCGATGGTGGCGATCCCGCCATTGGCCTGCCGCCCGCCGTGGTTCGAGCAATAGATCGCATCGGCCCCGTGATCGACCGCGCGGGCCGCATCCTCGGGGTGGCAAATGCCTTTGAGGACGATCGGCAGCCTGGTCACCGACTTGAACCAGGCCATGTCCTTCCACGTGAGCACCTGGCCGAAGGTCGCCGCCCAGGTGAAGATCGCCGCCGCCGGGTCTTCCTCGGGCGGCCGTGCCAGCAGCGAACGGAACACCGGATCGGTGAAGTAATTTTGCAGCACCTTGCCCCGCAATTGCGGGAAATTGGAAGCGTTGAGATCGCGCGGGCGCCAGCCGGTCACCCAGGTGTCGAGCGTGATCACCAGCGCGCTGTAGCCGGCGGCCTCGGCCCTGCGGATCAGGCTTTCGGCCAGCTCGCGGTTGCGCGGGGTGTAGAGCTGGAACCAGGCGGGCGTTGTGCCACAGGCCTTCTTCACCTCCTCGAGCGGATCGTTGGCGAGCGTCGAAGCGCAGAAGGGCACCCCGGTCATGGCCGAGGCGCGCGCGGCGGCAAGGTCGCCGTGGCGGTCCTGCGTCGCCTCGCCATTGAGCCCGATCGGGGCCATGAACAGCGGGGTGGGATATTTGTGGCCGAACAGCTCGATGCTCAGATCGCGCACCGAGCAATCGACCATCATGCGCGGCACCATGCCCCAGTGGTGGAAGGCGGCGGCGTTCTGGTTCTGGGTGTGTTCATCGCCGCAGCCCCCGGCGATGTAGTTGGTAAGGCTCGGCCCCAGCACCTCGTGGGCGCGCTTTTCCAGCGTGGCAAAATCGACCGGAAAGGGCGGCAGGATGCCCTTGAGCCCGGCGTTGTAGATCTCGTTCTGCATCGCGCCGAAATAGGTCATGGCGGCCTCTCTCTCCCGTCTGCTGCTGGGCGGGAAGATCAGCCCATGGCGCGCGGCAGGGCAAGGGGTTTATCGGGGCTTTCTTCAGGCGAGCAGGCGCTGGAGGCGCGGGCGCAGGCGCAGGAAGCCGCGATAGGCCGCTTCCACCAGCCCGAGCAGCGGGCGCCAGCGCGCCGCAAGGCCGAGCGGGCGCAGCAGCGGGATCGCCCGCCACATCGCGGCAAAGGCCGCCGCGCCCGATAGCACCACGCCGTCCTCTTCGGCGTGGAAACGGGCGAGCAGCGCCGCACGGTCAAGCGGGCAGGCGGGATCGGCCCCGGCGGCGAGATCGATGAAGGCAATCCGCCCGCGCTTGTCGAGCCGGCGCATCAGCGCGATCTCGCGCGCGCACAGCGGGCAGGCGCCATCATACCAGACCTTCACCGTCACGGCGCGATCCACAGGCGGATGAGGAAGGCGACCAGCCCCAGCACCGCAACGCTCGCCGCCCAGATCGCCGCCATCCACGCAAGGCGCTGCCACAGCGGCGCCTCGGGCGGCTGGTCGGGCGGCATCAGCATGGCCTTGGCCCCTGCGCGCGGGCTACGGGGCGCATCAGTGATAGCCCTCGTCCGCCACCTTGCCGCGGAACACCCAATAGGCCCAGGCGGTATAGCCGATGATGAGCGGCATGGTCAGCGCCACGCCCACCAGCATGAAGGCCTGGCTGCGCGGCGGCGCGGCGGCATCCCAGATGGTCAGCGCCTCAGGCACGGCATAGGGCCAGATCGTCACCCCGAGCCCGCTCATGCCGAGGAAGAACAGCGCGATGCCCAGCCAGAAGGGCTTGGAATTGCGCTCGGTGCGGATCGCGTGGAGCAGCGAGAGCGCGGTGATCGCGGTGAGGATCGGCACGGGGGCCACCCAGTAGATCTCGGGCGCGGAAAGCCAGCGGGCGGCATATTCGGGATTGAGGGTGATGTTGTAGAGGCTCACCGCCCCCATCAGCACGATCGTCGCCGCGCCCCAGAAGGTGGCAAGGCGCCGGGCATGGGCCTGCTCGGCCCCATCGAGCTTCCAGATCAGCCAGGTGCTGCCGAGCAGCGCATAGCCCGCCACGGTGCCAAGGCCGGTAAGCAGGGTATAGGGGGTGAGCCAGTCCCACCAGCTTCCGGCATAGGCGCGGCCCTCAACCTCGATCCCCTGGAGGAGCGCGCCGAGCGTCATCCCCTGCGCCAGCGCGGCGATGAGGCTGCCGCCGGTGAAGGCCAGGTCCCAGAACTTCTGGTGGCCGGGATCGCGCCAGCGATATTCAAACGCCACCCCGCGGAACACGAGCCCGAGCAGCATGGCGATGATGAGCGGATAGGTGGCCGGCAGGATCACCGCATAGGCCAGCGGAAAGGCGGCGAACAGGCCCCCGCCCCCCAGCACCAGCCAGGTCTCGTTGCCATCCCACACCGGGGCGATGGCGTTGATCGCCCGGTCGCGCGCACGCCCCGGGGCGAAGGTGGGAAAGAGGATGCCGATGCCAAGGTCAAAGCCGTCCATCACCACATAGGCGAACACGGCAAAGGCGATGATGAAGGCCCAGATGACGGCAAGGTCCATCACGCCGGCTCCTTCTCGGCCGGGGGGGCAGCGGGCAGGGTCTCGCTCCCGAGCGGGTTCTGGGTTGGCCCCGGGGTGATCCCGGCGGTGCGGATCGGGCCGACATCGCCGCGCTTGACCCCGTATTCGCCCGGCTTGGGCGCCTTGGCCATGAGCTTGAGGATATAGACCACCCCGATGCCGAAGACCGCGAAATAGACGAGGATGAAGGCCAGCAGCGAGGCGGCCACCGCCGGCGCATCGAGCGGGCTTGCCGCGTCAGCCGTGCGCAGCAGGCCATAGATCACATAGGGCTGGCGCCCCACCTCGGTGGTGATCCACCCGGCCAGCACCGCGGCAAAGCCCGAAGGGCCCATCAGCACCGCGGCACGGTGGAGCCAGGGGCTGTCATAGAGCCGCCCGCGCAAGCGCGCCCACAGGCTCCACAACCCGATGCCGAGCATGGCAAAGCCGATCCCTACCATCACCCGAAAGGCCCAGAACACCATGCCCACCGGCGGCTCCTCGTCATCGGGGATGGTGTCGAGCCCGGCCAGCGGGGCATCGGGATCGTGCTTGAGGATCAGCGAGGAGGCCTTGGGGATCTGGATGGCATAGCGCACTGTCCTTGCCTCGCTGTCGGGAATGCCGAACAGGATGAGCGGCGCGCCCTCGGGGTGGCTCTGGTAGTGCCCTTCCATCGCCATCACCTTGGCGGGCTGATGCTCGAGCGTGTTCAATCCGTGCATGTCCCCGGCAAAGATCTGCGCCGGGGTGACGATCGCGGCCATCCACATGGCCATCGAGAACATCTTGCGCGCGTGCGGATTGGCACGGTCCTTCAGCAGGTGCCACGCGCCCACCGCCCCGACCACGAAGGCGGTGGTGAGATAGGCGGCCATCACCGTGTGGACGAGGCGATAGGGAAAGCTGGGGTTGAAGATGATCTCGATCCAGCTTTCGCCGGGCAGGAACTGGCCGTTCGCGCCCAGTACATGGCCGGCCGGGGTCTGCATCCAGGAATTGACCGAAAGGATCCAGAAGGCCGAAACGAAGGTCCCCAGCGCCACCATCAGCGTGGCGGCAAAGTGGAGCTTCTTGCCCACTTTCTCCATCCCGAACAGCATCACGCCGAGAAACCCCGCCTCGAGGAAGAAGGCGGTGAGCACCTCATAGGCCATCAGCGGGCCGATCACCGGGCCGGCCTTGTCGGAAAACACCGCCCAGTTGGTGCCGAACTGGTAGGACATGACGATGCCCGAAACCACGCCCATGGCAAAGGCGATGGCAAAGATCTTGAGCCAGTATTTGAACAGATCGAGATAGACCGCCTTGCCGGTCTTGAGCCACAGCCCTTCGAGCACGGCCAGGTAGCTCGCCAGCCCGATCGAAAAGGCCGGGAAGAAGAAGTGGAAGCTCACCGTGAAGGCGAACTGGATCCGGGCGAGCAGCAGTGCATCGAGGTTTTCAGGCATGACTTCCAGCTAATCCCTTGGCCATGGCATTCAATTGCAACGGCTGCACCTCATATACGGTTCGCCGCCGAAAGGGTTGCACCGCCGGGCCAAACTGGGGGACAGGCCCGGCGGTGCAGGGGCGGTCGGGTGGCGGGGAGATCAGGCCACCGCGACCAGGCGCAGATAGGGCTTGATGGTCTCGAACCCTTGCGGAAACAGCTCCCTTGCCTTGTCATCGCTGATCGAGGGCGGGATGATCACCTTGTCGCCGGGCCGCCAATCGGCCGGGGTGGCGATGGTGCAGCGGTCGGACAGCTGGAGGCTGTCGATCACCCGCAGGATCTCGTCGAAATTGCGCCCGACACTCATCGGATAGGTCATGATCAGGCGGATTTTCTTGGCCGGATCGATGATGAAGACCGAGCGCACCGCCGCGGTGTCCGACTGGCCCGGGTGGATCATGTCATAAGCCCTTGCGATCACAAGGTCAGGATCGGCGACGATCGGGAAATCGAGGGTGACGCCCTGGGTTTCATTGACGTCCTTGACCCACGCAAGGTGCTCCTCGACCGTGTCGGTCGAAAGCCCGAGCGGCCTCACATTGCGCTTGGCAAACTCGGCGGCAAGGCGCGCGGTCATGCCCATTTCGGTGGTGCACACGGGGGTGAAATCGGCCGGGTGGCTGAAGAAGAACACCCAGGAATCGCCCGCCCATTCGTGCAGGCGGATCGGGCCGAGAGTGGTCTCGGCGCTGAAGTCGGGGGCGGTATCGCCGATATGCAGGCTCATGCGCGTTGCTCCTTTGCTGCGATGGGATGGGCATAGCAGCGGATGCGATTCGGCGATATATCAATTAATCGTTTATTGAAATCAATTTTTCTGTTTGACGCCAAAAGACCGCGGAAATGCGCGAGGAACGCGACATCCATCGCCCACAGCGCGCATCACCACCATCATCACTTACACTTTTGATTAAACTGAAATCAGATCAGCCCGCGCGCTTCCAGTGCATCGGCAGCAGGCGGCGGCGCGCCGTCATCATCGGCAAGTTCGGCAAAGGCCTGGTCCTGCGAGAGGAACACCTTGCCGGTGAGCTCGTCGAGAAAGTGGCTGCGCTTGAGGCCGTCCATCACCGGCCCCTTCACCTCGGACAGGTGCAGCCTGACCCCGCTGTCGGCCAGCCGGTGGTTGATCGCCTCGAGGCTCTCCAGCCCCGAGGCATCGATCGCGTTGACCGCGCTTGCCATCAGCACCAGGTGGCGCAGCTGCGGGCGCTCGGCCACCTGTTCGAGCACATATTCCTCAAGCCAGCGGGCGTTGAGATAGGTCAGGCTCTCATCCACCCGGATGGTGAGCACATGCGGCAGGGTGATGACCTTGTGCCGCGCGACATTGCGGAAATGTTCGGTGCCCGGCACCCGCCCGACGATTGCCGCATGGGGGCGGCTGGCGCGCCAGAGATAAAGGAGGAGGCCCACCACCACCCCGGCGATCACCCCCAGTTCCACCCCCGCCAGCAGCGTTACCGCGATGGTGGCCGCATGGGCGGCAAAATCGGCCTTGGAATAGGCCCACAGCAGGCGCGGGGTCTTGAGATCGACCAGGCTCAGCACCGCAACGATGATGGTGGCCGCCAGCGTCGCATTGGGCAGGTGGAACAGCAGCGGGGTGAGCAGCAGGCTCGCCAGCGCAATCCCCACCGCGGTGAAGGCCCCGGCGGCCGGGGTCTGCGCCCCGGCATCGAAATTGACCACCGAGCGGGCAAAGCCGCCCGTCACCGGATAGCCGCCGGAAAAGGCCGACGCGAGATTGGCCGCCCCGAGGCCGATGAGTTCCTGATCGGGCGCGATGCGCTGGCGCCGCTTGGCCGCCAGGGTCTGCGCCACCGAGACGCTTTCGACAAAGCCGATCACCGAGATCAGCAAGGCCGGCACCCACAGCGCCGCGATCAGCCCCGGATCGAAACGGGGCAGCGCCAGCGGCGGCAGCCCCTGCGGGATCGCGCCCACCACCGCAACGCCGCGCGCCTCGAGCCCGAAGCCGATCACCGCGAGGATCGAGACCGCCACCGCCAGCACCGGCCCCGCCTTGGCGCTCATGTCGGCAGCGCGCGGGGCTAGGCCGAGCCGCTCGAGCAGCGGCTTCAGACCCTTCCTCACCCAGAACAGGAAGGCGATCGCCGGCACCCCGATCGCCAGGGTGTAGGGGTTGGTCTCGCCGAGCGCCCGGGCCAGCGCACCGAGCATTTCGGGCCAGGTCTCCCCGCCCGCCTTGATCCCGAGGATGTGCTTCAATTGGCTGGTGGCGATCAGCACCCCGCTTGCCGAAATGAAGCCGCTGATCACCGGGTGCGAAAGCAGGTTGGCAAGAAAGCCGAGCCGCAGCAGCCCCAGCACCACCAGCATCACCCCCGAGAGCGCCGCCAGCATCACCGCGGCTTCGGCATAGGCGGCAGTGCCGGGCGCGGCCACCGCCCCGGCGGCGCTTGCCGTCATCAGCGAAATCACTGCCACCGGCCCCACCGCCAGCGTGCGGCTGGTGCCAAGCAGGGCATAGGCCACCAGCGGCAGGATCGAGGCATAGAGCCCCACCACCGGCGGCAGGCCCGCGAGCATGGCATAGGCCAGGCTCTGCGGGATCAGCATGATCGTGACGATCACCGCCGCCAAGAGATCGCTGGCGAGCACCTCGCGGTTGTAGCTGCGGCCCCATTCGAGGATGGGCAGATAGCGTTGGAGCACCGGGGGCGGCCCTTATTGCGCGATCAGCCCGCCGGGGCCGGCAAGCCATTCGCGCCCCTTGAGCATCCCGTTCCAGTAGATCCAGGGCAGCAGATCGGCCTTGAGCATCCACGACAGGCGCGCGGGGCGGGTGCCATCGATCAGCCAGGTGGGAAAGCTCGGAGCGAGCTTGCCGCCATAGGCGAATTCGGCGAGCACGATCTTGCCGCGCTCAACCGTCAGCGGGCACGAGCCATAGCCGTCATAGCCCGCCGTCGGCCCCTTGCCCTCGAGCTGGCGCAGGGCGTTGACCGCCACCACCGGCGCCTGCTTGCGCGCGGCTGCGGCGGTCTTGGCATTGGGCATCGAGCCGGCATCGCCAAGACCAAAGACATTGGGATAGCGCACATGCTGGAGCGTGTGCTGATCGACCTCGACAAAGCCGCTCGGCGCGGCGAGCGGGCTTTCTGCGAGAAATTGCGGAGCGACCTGCGGGGGGACGACATGGATCATGTCGAAAGACGCCGTCACCTCACCCTTTTCGGTGGCGAAGGTCGCCTGCCTGCCCGGCCCGTCGATGGCGACAAGATTGCTCCCGAGCTCAAGATTGATGCCGTATTTCTCGACATATTCCATCAGCGCCGGGACATAGTCAGCAACGCCGAACAGCACCGCGCCGGCGTTGCGGAACTCGACCATGATGTCGCCGAGCACCCCGGCACGGCGCCAGTGGTCGCAGGCCAGATACATCGCCTTTTGCGGGGCGCCGGCACATTTGATCGGCATCGGCGGCTGGGTGAAGAGCGCCCGGCCAGAACGCAGCTGCTGCACCAGCTCCCAGGTGTAGGGCGCAAGATCGGGGCGATAATTGGACGTCACCCCGTTCTTGCCGAGGGTTTCTTCAAGCCCGGCGATCTTCTCCCAGGCCAGGCGGATGCCGGGGGCAACGATCAGCACCTCATAGCCAAGCGTGCTGCCATCGGCGAGCGTGACCTCGTTGCGATCGGGCTGGAAGCTGGCGCAGGCCTGCTTCACCCAGGTCACGCCCTTGGGCATCACCTTGGCCATGGGGCGCAGCGTGGTGGCCACATCGAACACCCCGCCGCCCACCATCGTCCAGCCGGGCTGATAGGCGTGGGTGTCGGATGGCTCGACAATTGCGATGTCGAGCCCGGGGCGGCGCCTCAGCATCGAGGCGGCGGTGGCGATCCCGGCCGCCCCGCCGCCGATGATGACGACCTTGTGCTTCATGGTGCTCATCTTCGATCCCTCCCGAAAGGCGCTGGGCTAGGTGCCCGCTTCGAGCCGCTCGGCCAGCGGCGACAAGTCATATCCGGCGGCCTTGGCGCGCGCGATCCGCGTGGCAGCGGGCAGGCCCTCGACATTGGCGAGCGCATCGAGCGTCACCGCGCGGGTGCCGGTGCGGCAATAGGCCAGCACCTTGCCCGGCGCCTCGCGCCGCACCGCGGCAAAGGCGGCGATCGCCTCGGGCGGATAGACGCCGCCTGCCACCGGGATATGGTGAAAGGACAGCCCTGCCGCCGCGGCCGCATCGCGCATCGCTGCAAGCGGCGGCTGGCCCGGCTCCTCGCCATCGGGGCGGGTGCAGATCACCGCGGCAAAACCCTGCTCCGCCAGGCCGGCAAGCTCCTCGGGCTGCATCTGCGGGGCCACCGCGAGACCCTCGGAAATCACGCGCAGATCCATGGTCATTCTCCTTCGAGCAGCCGCACGATGAGCATTCCGGCCAGCATCGCGGCAAGGAAGATCAGCGCCGGAACCGGCGCGATCGCGAGCGCGGCAAAGCCAGGCCCCGGGCACAGGCCGGCGATCCCCCAGCCCACCCCGAACAGCGCCGCCCCACCAACCAGGCGCGGGGTGATGTCGCGCCGGTCGGGCAGGGAAAAGCCCGCGGCAAACAGCGGATGGGCCATGCGCCGCTGCACCGCCCAGGCCAGCGCCATCACCAGCACCGCCCCGCCCATGACGAAGGCAAGCGTCGGATCCCAGGCGCCCAAGAGGTCGAGAAAGCCGCGCACCCGCGCCGGATCGGTCATCCCGCCGATGGCAAGGCCGGCGCCGAAGATGGTGCCAGAGACAAGGGCAATGATCGGCTCGCGGCTCATGGCAGCACCTCAAGCCCCAGCACATTCATCACCGCCACGCTTGCAAAGCCAGTGGCCATGAAGGTCGCCACCGCCACCAGCGAGCGCTGCGACAGGCGGCTCATCCCGCACACCCCGTGCCCGCTGGTGCAGCCCGAGCCGAGCCGGGTGCCGATGCCCACCAAGAGCCCGGCGAGCGCCAGCGGCAGCGGCGCGGCAAAGGCGCTGGCGCCGCCCTTGCCCAGCGCGCCCACCAGCGCCGCGCCGAGCGGCAGGCCGATGAGGAAGGCGAAGGCCGCACCCTTGGGCAGGCTCGATTGCGCCAGGCCAAAGGCGCGCGCGGCGATGCCAGAGACCCCGGCGATCCGCCCCGCCCCCAGCAGCATCAGCGCCGCCGCAAGCCCGATCAGCACCCCGCCGATCAGCCCTTCGAGCGGCGCGGCATCGGGAAAGCCGGGCAGGATCATACCGCGTTCACCGGGATCTTGAGATAGGTGATGCCATTGTCTTCGGGCGGCGGCAGGTGCCCGGCGCGCATGTTGACCTGCACGCTCGGCAGGATCAGGCGCGGCATCTCGAGCGTCTTGTCGCGCGCCTCGCGCATGGCCACGAATTCGTCCTCGGTGATGCCGTCATGGGCGTGGATATTGCCTTCGCGCTCGGCCGCCACGGTGGTCTCCCACACATATTCGGTCCGGCCCTTGGGCAGGTAGTCGTGGCACATGAACAGCCGCGTTTCCGGCGGCAGCGAGAGGATGCGGCGCAGCGAGCGGAACAGCGTGCGCGCGTCCCCACCGGGAAAATCGGCCCGGGCGGTGCCGTAATCGGGCATGAACATGGTATCGCCGACGAACACCACGTCGCTCACCACATAGGCGATGCAGGCCGGGGTGTGGCCGGGCACGTGCATCACCGTCACCGGCAGATGGCCGATGGTGAAGGTGTCGCCATCCTTGAACAGGGCATCGAACTGCGAGCCGTCGCGGGCAAACTCGGTCCCGGCGTTGAACAGCTTGCCGAAGACGTT
Organism: Erythrobacter cryptus; assembly: GCA_046297575.1. Lineage (GTDB taxonomy): Bacteria > Pseudomonadota > Alphaproteobacteria > Sphingomonadales > Sphingomonadaceae > Erythrobacter > Erythrobacter cryptus_A. The sequence goes on along the minus strand of JBKBHR010000011.1, from coordinate 29,302 downwards.
CTGCACCGTGACGATGTGCTCGCCAATGGCGATCTTCCCGCCGAGCTTTTCCTGCAGATAGGGCGCAGCGGAGAAGTGATCGGCATGGGCATGGGTTTCGAGCAGCCAGATCACTTTCAGATTATGGTTTTTCACATAATCGATCACCCGGTCAGCCGAAGCCGTGCTGGTGCGCCCGGAATTGGGATCGAAGTCGAGCACCGAATCGACGATCGCCGCCTCGCGGGTCGCCGGATCGTGCACCACATAGGTGACGGTGAAGGTCGCCGGGTCGAAAAAGCTGGCGATTTCGGGGCGCAGGGCGGGATCGGCGGCGGCGCGCAGCACCTGCGCCGCGGCGGCATCGAGAACCGGGTCAGCCTGGGTCATGGCATTTCTCCATTTAGTTTCTTAAATCGTGTATATGTATTGCAATCCTGCTGTCAAGTGCTATGAGAGCCCCATGGAACCCGCCACCGCCCCCTCCCGCCCCTGCTCCGGCCTCAGGATCGGCGATGTCGCGCCCGATTTCGAGGCGCGCAGCACCATCGGCCCGGTGCGCCTTTCGGCCTTCCGCGGGCGCTGGCTGGTGCTGTTCTCGCACCCGGCCGATTTCACCCCGGTGTGCACCACCGAATTCGTCGCTCTCGCGCGCGAGGCCGAGGCCTTTGCCGCGCGTGATTGCGCGCTGATGGCGCTCTCGGTCGACAGCCTGTTCTCGCACTTTGCCTGGCTCAGGATGATCCGCGACCGCTTTGGCATCGAGGTGCGCTTTCCGATCGTCGAGGATCCGACGCTGGTGATCGGGCGCGCCTATGGCATGGTTTCGGCCGAGGATGCCGACAGCGCCACGGTGCGCACCACCTTCTTCATCGATCCCAGGGGCGTGATCCGGGCGATGACCTGCTATCCGGCCAATCTGGGCCGTTCGGTGCCCGAGATGCTGCGCATCCTCGATGGGCTGCAGGCGATCGATGCCAGCGGCGCGCTCGCCCCGGCCAATTGGCAGGCAGGCGAGCCGCTGCTCGCCCCGCCGACGCAGGATCTCGATCAGGTGTTCGGGGCCGCGGAGGCAACCAGCTGGTTCCTCACCCCCATCGAGGCCGCGCCGCGATGAGCGAGGAGGAGCTGATCGAGGCGCTGAAAGCCCTTGGCCACCCGCTGCGCTGGCGCATCCTTGAGGCGCTCGCCGCGGCCGAGCGCAATGTCGGCGAAATCGAGCAGGCCACCGGGATCGGCCAGCCGGCGCTCTCGCAGCAATTGGGGGTGCTGCGCAAGGCCGGGCTGGTGGAGACCCGCCGCGAGGCCAAGCTGGTGTTCTATTCCATCGCCGCAAAGCCGATGGCGGCGATTTCGGCAGCGCTCGATCGGCTTGCCCCGCAAACGGGCGAAGGCCCAGCCGCCGCCCCAGCCGCTGCGCGCAGCCCGGCGCCGGGTGTGGCCAATTTCGCCCGGCTTTCCTGACCAGCCAGACCTTAAGGGATTGGCGCAGAGGCGAGCGCGGCGCGCAACCGTCGGCGCAGCAGCCACGGCTCGAGCCAGCGCCCGGCCAGATAGATCGCGAGGAACAACCCGGCGAAGAAATAGCCCGTCTTGGGCGAATGCGGCCCTTCCTCCTTGTCCTTCTTCTTCTTGGCCGGATCCTCGGGCGCCGGGGCGCCGAGAAATTCGTCGATCGGGTGGAGCTTGCGCACAGGCTTGGGCTTGCCATCGGGCTGTTCGCCCGCCTCGGCGGGCTCGGCAGCCTTCTCCCAGCCGTTGATCACGGTTGCTGCCCCGGCAAAGGCAAGAAACAGCAGCGGCGCGAGGAAGCACAGGAGCAGCGCGTGGCTGAAGACGTCATAACGCAGCACCTGACGGGCGCCGCGCGTGGCCACCTCGAAGCGGCCCCGGGTGAAGGTGGCGAGCTTGTCCTGCGCGGCCGGGTTGCGCTTGACATAATCGAGGCGCGGGCCAGTGAGCGCATAGCTGCTGCCCGGCGTGTCGAGCAGCGGCGCGATCCGCGCCAGCGCCTCATCAGGGGCGAGCGGCGGCGCGATCGGCACCTCGCCGCGCACCCGCCAGATATGGTCGATCAGGGGCAGGCTCAGGCGCGCCAAGCCGGGATCGACCGGCGCCTTGGCCGCCGCCGCGCCATCATCCCAGCGCGCGGAATTGTCCCCGCCAAAATCGGCAGCGGGCGCGCTCACTCGGCCGGCTCCAGCTGTGCCGACCCGGGCAGGGCCGCCCCACCCTGCCGCCGGGCAAGCGCGGCCTTGAGGCTGCGCCAGCCCTCGCGGAAGGGAAACACCATGGTCTCGCCAATATCCATCCGGCGCCCGCCTTCCATCCCAAGCACCTCGGCCTCGCCATCGACGCAGGTGCCGAAAATCCGGTCCCAGATGATCCAGGTGCCGGCATAATTGCTGCGGGTCGCCTCATAGTCCTGCGAATGGTGCACCGAATGGTGCTCGACGGTGTTGAATATGAACCGCCACCAGCGCGGGGTGTTGAAGCGCACATTGATGTGCTGATAGACCGACACGGTCATCCCGATCGCGCCTGCCAGAAGGAAGGCGCGCGGGAGAAAATCGAACAGGCCGCCAAGCCCAAGGCCGATCAGGAACAGCTCGACCGGGTTGCCCACCGCGCCCTTGTTGACGTTGAGCTGGGTGATGTAGTGATGCGGGGCGTGGGTGAGCCACAGCGGATACCAGTTGTGCATCGCCCGGTGCATCCAGTACTGGCCGAAATCGAAGATCATCGAGATCAGCACCGCCTGCACCAGCAGCGGCAGCCCGACAAACCAGCCGAGCTTGTCCCAGTCGAAGGCCTCGTGCACCGCGGCGATGATCGCCCCGTCACCGGCATAGTTCTCGAACATGTTGATGAAGGTCATGCCAAGGGCGACGTAGAAGACGTCGGTGGCAAATTCCTTCCACGTCAGCTGCCAGCTTCGGTAGCGCGGATTGACCCATTCGAGCGCCAGCAGCAGCACCGTCCAGCCGAGCCGGATGGCCATCGCGGTCGAGGCCACGGCAAGCCAGTTGGGGGCATAATACCAGAACAGGATCGCCGCGGCGAGCATCACCGGCTGGAACCAGGTGAAGACAAAGCGCTTGATCGGGCCGCCCTCGACCCGACCGATGTTTTCCCAGCCGACGATCACCGGGGCATCGGCCCCGATGATCCGCTTGCCAACCCGCACTCCGGCCATCAGCAAACTCCACTTGCCCCGCGCGCGCCGCGCCTGTGCCGGCGCCATCTTTCGCGCAGGTGGCCATCACCCATGGCGATCCTGCTGGCGCGTGAAAGTGGGCAAATGACGTAGGCCCGAGGGTTCAAAATAACCTCGCTTCAATTCAATTGTTTAGCGTCCTCACCGCGATCGCGGTCGCGGCCGCGCGGGTCTCCACGCCCAGCTTGCGGAAGACCTGTTCGAGATGCTTGTTGACCGTGCGCGGGCTGATTGCGAGGATTTCGCTGATGGTGCGGTTGGTCTTGCCGTAGCTGACCCATAGCAGCACCTCGGCCTCGCGCCGGGTGAGGCCGTGGGCCTTGATCAGGGTGTCAACCGCGTCGGCCTCGCGCACTTCGGTAAGGCGCAGCAGGATCTCGCCCGGCCTTGGCGGTGCGATGAGGGCAAGATCAACCGTCAGGCCTGCGCAGTGGACGCGCTGGCCGGCAGGGCCCTGGCCGCTGTCGCCAGCCAGCAGCTGCGCCAGCGGCGCGCGCAGCGGCGCGGGCAAGGCGGGGCTCAGCGGGTTCCAGCCAGGATCGAGCGAGGCGAACAGCGCCTCGGCCTGCGGGGTGCACCACAAGAGCGCGCCGCGCTCGTCGAGCGCGGCAAGGCTGCGCCCGGCCAGATCCAGCGCCAGGCGCGTGCGCTGCGAGGCGCGGGCATTGGCAAGGTGCACCCTGATGCGGGCAAGCAATTCCGCGATCACGATCGGCTTGCGCACGTAATCGACCCCGCCCGTGCCCAGTGCCTCGACCGCATGTTCCGGTTCGCCCCGCCCGGTGACGAAGATCACCGGAATCTCGCAGGTGGCCGGATCCGCCTTGATCGCGCGGGTCGTCTCGATCCCGCTGATGCCCGGCAGCATCGCATCCATCAGGATGAGATCGGGCCGGGCTTGCCCGAGCACATCGAGCGCGGCCTCGCCGCTGCGCGCGATGAGCACCTGCATCCCCTCGCGCTCGAGCGTATCGACCAGGAACCGCAGCGATTGCGGGCTGTCATCGACCACCAGGATGCAGTCCCTAGCCGGCATCGCCCCCCACCGCCCGCGTCAGCGCGCCGAGCGCCTTCAGATCGAAACTGTCGAGCATCGCGCGCATCTCCTCGGCAAGCGCGCCCGTCTCGGGGCCGAGCGCGGCGAGCGCGTCGATCTCGGCCTCGATCCCGCGCACATGGCCGATCCGCAGCGCCCGGTTGATCGCCTCAAGATGCGGGCGGGCGCGCGCGGCGAGCGCGGGCGGCAGCGGGGGGCGCACCGGCCCGGGCGCCGCCTCGGCGGCTGTCGGTGGCCCGGCGCGCAGCCATTCCAGCCCAAGCTCGGCCGCGATCACATCGAGCAGCCGGGCAAAGACAAAGGGCTTGGCGATAAAGGCATCGATGGGCGCCAGCCCGCTCTCCGGCGAGGCCGTCCCGGAAGCTGCGGCGCCGGCCTCGCCCGAAAGCATCACGATGCGGATCGCCGCGCCGTGGCGGCGGCGCAGCTCGGCGGCCAGCTCCCGCCCGCTTTCGCGCCCCAAGGCAAGGTCGCACAGCACCAGATCGGGCTGCACCGCCGCGGCCAGCGCAAGGGCGGTCTCGCTGTCGCTGGCGGTGCGCACCTGGAAGCCGAGCGGGGCAAGCAGGCTGCGCAGCAGCGCCAGCTGTGCCGGATCGTCATCGACCACCAGCACCCAGCGCTCGCGCCCGCGATAACCCGTCACCGCATCAGGCTCGAGCGGCGGGTCTGCCGGTGGGGTCAGCGGCTGCGAGAGCATCAGCCGCACGGCAAAGCGCGTGCCGACACCCGGGGTGCTCTCGAGCGTGATCTCGCCCCCCATCATCTGCACCAGCGCCCGGGTGATGGCGAGCCCGAGCCCCGCCCCGGCGCGCTCAGCCCCTATCCCGCGGGCCCGCTCGAAGGGGGCAAAGATGCGCTGTTGGTCTTCAGGTGCAATGCCGATCCCGGTGTCGATCACGCTGAAGGTGGCAAGCTCGTTGCGATAGGCAACCTCGAGCCGCACGCCGCCCCGATCGGTGAACTTGATCGCGTTGGTGATGAGGTTGATCAGCACCTGGCGCAGCCGCCGGGCATCGGCGTGGACGAATTCGGGCAGGCTGGTGGTGCATTGAAGTGCAAGAGTGATGCCCTTCGCCTGGGCCTGGAGCGCAAGCATGGCGATGAGCTGATCGAGAAAGGCGCGAAAGCGGATCGCCTCGCGCTCGAGCCGCAGCGCCCCGGCTTCAACCTGGGCGATATCGAGCAGCCCTTCGACAAGGTTGGCAAGGTGTTCGGCGCTGCGCCGGATCACCCGGGCCGCGCCGAGGGGATCGTCCGCCCCGCCGCGCTCGAGCAGCTGGGCATAGCCATAGATGGCATTGAGCGGCGCGCGGATCTCGTGCGCGGCGCTGGCAAGAAAGCGGGTCTTGGCCTCGTTGGCAGCCTCGGCCGCCGCGAGCGCCGCGCGCAGGCGGTCGGTCTCGTCCCCGCCCTCGCCCTTGCCACCCGGCGGCGGCCAGAGACGCCGGCGCACCGCCATCAGGCCTTGCCCTTACTGCGGCGCGCGGGGCGGGGTGGTGGGGGGCAAGCGTGCATCAGCGCGATCCCATATAGGCGCGCCAGCCACCGAAATGGGTGATGTCCTCGGCCCCTTCGAGCGCGCGCGGCTCGGCCACGAAACCCTTGACGCTGCTGCCATCGGCCAGCGTCACCGTGCCGATCGCGAGCGGCGGCGGCACCTCGGCAACGAAGCTGCCGAAGGCCGCAAGATCGAGCTCATAGACCTCAAGCGCAATCGCCGCGCCCTCGGGGCTGTGCACCAGCGCGGGCTTGGGCGGCACGCTGCCCGCCATGGCATAGAGCCGGTAGGTCGGCGCGGTGGTGAAGGCGCCGACAAAGCGGGCATTGCGGCTGGTGAGCTGCCAGTGCAGCGGCATCCCTTCGAGATGGGCGCCGACGACGGCGAGTTTGACAGTGTCCATATGGTCTCCAAGGTCGAGCGGCGGCAGCGGCGGCAAGGCCGCGGCGGCGAGATAGGACGCGGCACGCGCGGCGAGCGCGCGGTCGCTGTGCGCCGGGCCGATGAGGCTGATCCCGAAGCCGGTGCCATTGGCCCGCGCCCCGGCCGGCACCGCGATCGCGGCCATGTCGAGCAGATTGACGAAATTGGTGTAGTGGCCAAGATTGGCGTTGAGCGCGATCGGCGCTGCGGCGATCTCGGCAAGGCGATAGGTGGTGCCCGTGGTGGGAAGGGCGAGCAGATCGACGCGCGCCCACAGGCTCTCGGCGGCGCGCTGCAATTCGGCCAGGCGATAAAGCCCGTTCCACACCGCGGTGGCCGGCATCGCCGCTCCTGGCGCGATGATCGCGCGCACCACCGGATCGAGCGCCTCGGGCTGGCTGTCGATGAGCGGGGCGATTGCCGCGGTGCGCTCGGCCACCCACGGCCCGCCATAGAGCAGCTGCGCCGCCTCGCGCAGCAGGCTGATGTCGATCTCGACGATCTCGCTCTCCCTGGCGAGAACTTCGAGCGCGCGGGCGTAGAGATATTCGGCCTCGCTGTCGCCGAAGAACACCTGCTGGTCGCGCCGCGGCACGCCGATGCGCCGCCCGCCAAGCGGCTGATCGGGCGAAGGGCGGGCAAAGGGATCCTCGGGATCGAACGCCGCGAGCACGCCATCGATGAGCGCCGCATCCTCGATCCGATCGGCAAAGACGCTGATGCAATCGAGCGTGCGGCAGGCCGGCACCAGCCCGCGCGTGCTCCAGCGCCCGCGGCTGGGCTTCCACCCGACCAGGTGGTTGAAGGCCGCCGGCACTCGCCCCGATCCGGCGGTGTCTGTGCCCAGCGCAAAGGCAACCAGCCCCGCCGCCACCGCCACCGCCGAGCCCGAGCTCGATCCGCCGCTGACATAGGCGCGGTTATAGGCATTGGCGGGAACGCCATAGGGGCTGCGGGTGCCGACGAGGCCGGTGGCGAACTGGTCGAGATTGGTCTTGCCCACGCAGATCGCGCCCGCCGCCTCGAGCCGGGCGATCACCTGCGCCGATTGCGCGGGGTGATAGGCAAAGGCCGGGCAGGCGGCGGTGGTGGGCAGGCCGGCCACATCGATATTGTCCTTGGCTGCATAGGGCACGCCGGCAAGCGGCAGGCGCTCGCCCGCGGCAATCCGGGCATCGATCGCATCGGCCCTGGCGCGCAGCGCCTCGGGCGCGGCCCGGCTGATCCAGATCTGCGGCTGGTGCGCGTCATAGGCGGCGATACGGGCAAGCGTCTGCGAGATGACCGCGCGCGCGCTGGTCGCCCCGTCATTGACCGCGGCGGCGATCGCGCCAGCGCTCAGGCGGGCAAGGCCGGTCATGCCGCGCGCCTCAGCGCCAGCAGCGGCGCTCCGGGCTGAAGCGCCTGGCCGGGGGCGATGTAGACCGCCGCCACCGTGCCGGCGGCGGGCGCCTCGAGCGGGCATTCCATCTTCATTGCCTCGATCACCGCGATCACGTCGCCCGCCGCCACGTGATCGCCCGGGGCGACGTTGAGCTTCCACACGCTGCCGCCAAACGGCGCCTCGAGCAGCTCGGCGCCCTCGGGCACGCTGACGCTCAGCCCAGCCGCGGCGCCTTCCTCGGCGGCGAGCAGGTGGCTCACCCGGTCAAACTCGCCCGAGGCCTGCCAGGCCGCGCGCTCGGCATCGAAGGCCGCCTTGCGGGCCGCCTCGAAGGCGGCGATGCTTGCGGCATTGGCCTTGAGGAACGCCCGGTAATCGGCCAGGCGAAAGGTGGTCTGCTCGATCCGCAGCGCGCGGCGGCCGTGGAGAAAGTCACGCCGCCAAGCCTCAAGCTCCTCTGCCGAGACGGGGAAGAAACGGATCTGGTCGAAGAACCGCAGCAGCCAGGGCTTGCCCTCGGTGAAGGCGCCGGTCTGGCGATAGGTGTTCCACATCTGCACGGTGCGCCCGAACAGCTGGTAGCCCCCCGGCCCCTCCATCCCGTAGATGCACAGATAGGCCCCGCCGATGCCGACCACGTTGGGCGGGGTCCAGGTGCGCGCCGGGTTGTATTTGGTGGTCACCAGGCGGTGGCGCGGATCGATCGGGGTGGCGACCGGCGCGCCGAGATAGACATCGCCAAGGCCGAGCACGAGATAGCTCGCCGAAAAGATGATCTCCTCCACCGCGCGGGCATCGGCAAGGCCGTTGATGCGGCGAATGAAGTCGATATTGTCCGGACACCAGGGCGCATCGTCGCGCACGCTGGCGATATATTTGGCGATGGTCTCGTTGACGGCCGGATCGCGCCAGCTCAAGGGCAGGTGGACGATGCGCGAGGGCGCGGCAAAATCGGCAAGCTCGCCAAGGGCCTCCTCGCACCGCATCAGCGCCGCGAGCGCCCCGGCCTGATCGAGCCGCGCGCCATCGAAATGCAGCTGGAGCGAGCGGATGCCCGGGGTGATGTCGATCACCCCCGGGATCGCCGCGGCTTCGAGCGCCTGCATCAGCGCGTGGACGCGGATGCGCAGTTCGAGATCGAGCACGATCTCGCCATATTCGACGAGGATGTTGCGATCGCCCTGCTGGCGATAGACGACCCGCGGGCGCGCGCCCTGCGCCGGCAGTTCGGCGAGGATCGGCGCAAGGCTGGCGATTGCGCGCGGCGGGCTTGGCTCAGCAGGGAGCGCGGCATCGGCTATGGTCACGGGGACAAGGCGCACCCGGTCGTCCGGGGCAAGCTGGCCGAGCTTCCAGCGATCGGCGGCGATCACCGTGAAGGGGCAGACAAAGCCCCCGAGCGAAGGCCCGTCGGGGCCGAGGATGATCGGCATGTCCCCGGTGAAATCGACCGCGCCGATGGCATAGGGATTGTCGTGGATGTTGGAAGGGTGAAGGCCCGCCTCGCCCCCGTCGCGCCGGGCCCATTCGGGCTTGGGGCCGATCAGGCGCACGCCGGTGCGGTTGGAATTGTAATGCACCTGCCATTCCGCCGCGGTGAGGCGGGCAATGTCATCCGCAGTGAAGAAATCGGGCGCCCCGTGGGGCCCGTAGAGCACCCGCAGGCGCCATTCGCGCGTCAGCGGCGGCAGCGCCAGCGCCTCGCCCGCGCCCACCGGGCCATGGCCGAGATGGAGCACATCGCCCGCCACCAGCGCCCGGGCGGCAACCCCGCCAAAGCCGCCGAGGGTGAAGGTTGCCGCCGAGCCCAGATAGGGCACGACATCAAGCCCCCCGGCGATGAGGATATAGCCGCGCATCCCGGGGCCTGCGACGCGGCCCATCGCCAGGGTCTGCCCTGCCGCCACCGCGATCGGCACGCCGCGCGCCACCGGCACGCCATCGAGCCGCGCGGCGAAATCGGCCCCGGTGAGGCAGATCGTCGCCGGCGCCTCGAACATGAGGGTCGGGCCGCTGGCGGTGACCTCGAGGCCGGGGGTGCCTTCGGGGTTGCCGAGGATGCGGTTGCCAAGGCGGAAGGACAGATCGTCCATCGGGCCCGAAGGCGGCACGCCCACGTTCCACAGCCCCAGCCGCCCCGGCCAGTCCTGCACCGTGGTCGCGGTGCCTCCGGCGATCACCCGGATGGCGCGGCGCTGATGGCTTACGCCTGCGAGCAACCGGGTGGAGACCGCGCCGCTGGTGAAATCGGGATCGCGCACCACAGCGCGCAGCCACCGCAGATTGGTCTCGATCCCGTCGAGCCGGGTCTCATCGAGCGCCGCCTGCATCGCCGCGATCGCCGCGGCGCGGGTCTCGCCCCGGGTGATGAGCTTGGCCAGCATCGGATCGTAAAAGGCGCTGACCTTGCTGCCTGCCATCACCCAGGTCTCGGTGCGCGCGGCGGCGGGGAAGGCGACATGGGTGAGCGTGCCGGTGGTGGGGCGATAGTCGAGCGCGGGATCCTCGGCATAGAGGCGCACCTGCACACTGTGCCCCTTGGCCTCGGGCGCGGGGGCATCGAACATCGAAAAATCGCCCGCCGCGCCGCGCAGCATCCATTCGACCAGGTCGATGCCCAGCACCTCCTCGGTCACCCCGTGCTCGACCTGGAGCCGGGTGTTCATCTCGAGAAAGAAGAAATCCCCACGCTCGGCATCGTAGAGGAACTCGACCGTCCCGGCCGAAAGATAGCGCGCCGCCGCGCCCAGCCGCACCGCTGCGGCGATCAGCGCGGCGCGGGTGTCATCGGCAAGATCGGGGGCCGGGGCCTCCTCCACCACCTTCTGGTTGCGCCGCTGGAGCGAGCAGTCGCGCTCGCCCAGCGCCATCACCCGCCCCTGCCCGTCGCCGAAGATCTGCACCTCGATATGGCGCGCGCGCGGGACGAAGCGCTCGAGGAACACCCCGGCATCGCCGAAGCTCGCCGCGCCCTGGCGCACCACCGCGGCAAAGCCCTCGCTGAGCGCGGCCTCATCGGCGCACACCCGCATGCCGATGCCCCCGCCCCCGGCGGTGGCCTTGAGCATCACCGGATAGCCGATCCGCGCGGCCGCGGCGATGGCTTCCTCGGCGCTGGTGAGCAGGCCGGTGCCCGGCGCCAGCGGCAGGCCGTGGGCTGCGGCCAGCGCCCGGGCCGAATGCTTGAGCCCGAAGGTGCGGATATTCTCCGCCGTCGGCCCGACAAAGACGATCCCGGCCGCAGCGCAGCTTTCGGCAAATTCGGCATTCTCGGCAAGAAAGCCATAGCCCGGATGGATCGCCCCCGCCCCGGTGGCGCGCGCGGCGGCAAGGATCGCCGCGCCATCAAGGTAGGACTGCGCCGCCGGCCCCGGCCCGATGCACACCGCCTCATCCGCGGCGCTGACATGGAGCGAGCCGGCATCGGCCTCGGAATAGACCGCCACGGTTTGGAGGCCCATGGCCCGCGCGGTGCGGATGATCCGCGTGGCGATCGCGCCGCGATTGGCGATGAGCAGCGTGGAAAAGGCGGGCCGAGCGCTCATGCCGCAATGATCATGCGCACCGGCGTCGGGTTGAAGCCGTTGCAGGGATTGTTGATCTGCGGGCAGTTGGAGACCACCAGGATCACGTCCATCTCGGCGCGCAGATCGACCCACAGGCCGGGGGCGGAAATGCCATCGACGATCCCCAGCGTGCCATCCTCGAGCACCGGCACGTTCATGAAGAAATTGACGTTGGAGACGATGTCGCGCTTGCCCCTGCCATCGGCGAGGTTGGCCTCGAGGAAGTTCTCGACACAGGCGTGCTGGTGGCGGGTGTGGTGGCCATAGCGCAGGGTGTTGGATTCGCACGAACAGGCCCCGCCGATGGTGTCGTGATAGGCGACCGCGCTTGCCGTGATCGTCAGCATCGCGCGCCCCTCGTTCGACAGGAGCACGCTGCCGGCCTTGAGGAACAGGTTGCCCTGCGCGGCGAGCGTGTCCTGCGCGGAATAGCGCTCGGCATCATCGGCGGCGCTGTAGGCGAGGAAATCGACCGCCTGATTGCCTTCGACATCGACGATCCGCAGCGTCTGGCCCCGGGCGAGGTGGTGGCGCCAAGGGGCGCGGGCGGGGACGATCTCGTCGTGGATGATGGTGCCGGACAGGCCGGAGAGGGCCGGATCGCTGGTCATGCTTCTGCTTTCGGGAGAGGGTTCGGGGTGTGGGGTGGTTAGCGGCGGCAATAATCCTCGGTGTTGAGGAAGGCGCGCAGGCCCTCGGGCGTGGCGCTGCGCAGCGGATCGTCCTCGCTGGTGATGGGCCCGCGCCAGGCGGTGACGCGCAGCGGGGTCGAATGCCATTGCGGGCGCGGGTCGAGCACGTGCGGGCAATTGGCGATCACCACGATCACCTCCATCTCGCAGCGCAGCAGCACCGAGCGCCCGGGGGCAAAGGGCCCGATGATCGGGGTGATGGTGCCATCAACCTCGATCCGGGTGCCCTTGAACAGGGTGATGGAGGGGTGCACGTCGCGGCGGGAAAGGCCGTGCTTGGCCGCCCCCAGCAGCAGCCGGTCACGACCGTTGGGAAAGGGCCCGGAATTGCGCCCCTCGCCATATTTGCGCGCATTGGTGGCGGCGTTGGAGGTGCCGCAGAAGGCATCATGCGTGCCCGCATCATCGGCAAGAATGCTCATCAGCACCCGGCCCATGTCGCTGAGCAGCAGCTTGCCCGCGCCGAGATAGGCGTTCCACTGCACCTTGAGCGTATCGGCAACGTTGAGCCGCTCGCTCGGCATCTCGGCGTTGAAGATGTTGAGCGTGGCAGCGGCATCGCCGGCCTTGTCGATCAGCCGCAGCCGGGTGCCGCGCGCGAGCCGCCGCGAGGAATAGCCGCCCCCGGCGATCGTCTCCTCCCACACCAGATCGGCCGGAGCGACGCCCTCGGGCAGATCCTCGGCGATCGGCGGGAGCACCGGCATGGTCTCCACCCGCGTGCCGCCCTGGGCGCGGGCATGGTCGCGGGCGGCCCGGGGATCGCCCAGCACCGGGCCTGGCGGCACGGCGCTCATGCCGCCTCCTCCGCACCCCGCCCGGCGGCCTCCTGCTCGTGTAGCGGCGGCAGCAGCGCGGTGGTGGTGACAAGCTGCAATTGCTGTACCCCGCGGATGGCGCGCAGGGCATCGCACAGCTGCTTGAGCCGCACCGCCGGGCCCTGCACCAGCAGCACCTCGAGCGACTGGTCCTGCTCGAGGAACACGTGCTGCGAGGAGATCACCTCCTTGAGATAGGCGGTCTGGGTTTCGGCCAGCTGCTGGCGCACCCGGCCCCCGCCCCCGGCATAGACCAGGGTGATGGTGCCCGCGAGCATCGCCTCGGGCCGCATCAGCGCCTCATGCTCGGCCAGCGCATGGCGGATGAGTTCGGCGATCAACTGCGAGCGCGAGGGCAGGCCGCGCTCTTCCACCATCAGGTCAAGCTGGCGGAACAGCTCGGCCGGCAGGCTCATCGACAGGCGGGCAAGGCGTGAAGGCTCGGGGGGACTCATGCGCGGACCATTTCAATTATTACCTATTCTGTCAATCGTAATACTGATTGGGGTGGCGCCCTCCTCCCCTGCGGCTCCGGCTTCGGCTTGTGCCTCCTGCTGCTTGCGGGTGAGCGCGAGGTCATAGACCACCGCCGCGCCATAGCGGTGCGGGGCGTGGGGATCGTGGCGGCGCTTGTCGAGGGTAAGCACCCTCGTGCCGAGCGTGAAGGCTTCCTTGATGTCGTGGGTGACCATGATGATGGTCAGCCCATGGGCGCGCCAGAGCCGGGTGATGAGCGCGTGCATATCGGCCCGGATCCCGGGATCGAGCGCACCGAAAGGCTCGTCGAGCAGCAGGATCCGCGGCCGCATGATCAGCGCCTGGGCGAGCGCGAGGCGCTGCTGCATCCCGCCCGACATCTGCGCCGGATAGAGATGGGCGGCATCGCCAAGGCCAACCTCGGCGAGCATCGCCCTCGCCTCGGCCATGGCGGGGAGGGGAAACGGCACCAAAAACACAACAAAACACAA
>JBKBHR010000011.1:0-15687 GCA_046297575.1 Erythrobacter cryptus | reverse complement strand
GGCGAGCATCTCCTTTGCTTTGGCCGGGGCGGCGCGGCGCCGCGCCCCGAACAGCCGCGCAAGCCACGGCGCCCCGGCAAGTTCGAGCCCGAGCATGGTGTTGCCGAGCGCGGTGAGATGCGGAAACACCGAATAGCGCTGGAACACCACCCCGCGCTCCGGCCCGCATTCGGCAGGCAGCGGGGCGCCGTCGAGCAGGATCGTGCCCCGGCTGGGCCGCTCCTGCCCGAGGATCAGCCGCAAGAGGCTGCTCTTGCCCGCCCCCGAAGGCCCGATGATCGAGACAAAGCTGCCCGCGGCGATCTCGAGCGAGACCCGCTCGAGCACCACCTTCTCACCATATTCAACCCAGACGTTGCTGAGGCTCAGCATCGCGCTCAGCCCCCAGCCGCCTCGGCCCAGGCGAACCAGCGCCGGCTCGCCCAGCGCAGCGCCTGATCCATCACCACCGCGAGCAGCGCGATCCAGGCGACATAGGGCAGGATCACGTCCATCGCGAGATAGCGGCGCACAAGGAAGATGCGGTAGCCCAGCCCCACATCGGCCGCGATCGCCTCGGCCGAGATCAGGAACACCCAGGCCGGCCCGAGCGACAGCCGCAAACCCGCGATCAGCCGCGGCAGCGCCTGCGGCAGCGCCACGCGCAGCATCACCCCCCACGAGCCTGCACCCAGGGTCAGCGCCTTGATGATCTGCTCGCGCGGCAGGGCGGCGACATGGCCGGCAAGGTCACGAATCATGAAGGGCGCCACCCCGACCACGATCAGCGCCACCTTGGCCGTCTCCCCGAGGCCGAAGGCGATGAACAGGATCGGCAGCACCGCGATCGGCGGGATCACCGCGATCGCGGTCACCAGCGGGCCGAAGGTGGCGCGCAGCGGCGGGAGCGCGCCGAGCACCAGCCCCACCAGCAGCGCCGCGGCAGTGGCAATGCCAAGGCCGAGGCCCAGCCGCCACAGGCTCGCCAGCGTATCGGCCCAGAACAGATATTGGCCCGAAAGCGGATCGGGCGCGAACGCGAGGCCCGCCATCGCCGTGGCCATCGCCTGGGGCAGCGGCAGGATCTTGTCGGCCGGATTGGCGGCGTGGCGCGCCGCGGACGCGACGAGATAGCCGAGCACGATCAGCGCCAGCGGCAGCGCTCCCAGCGCCAGCGCGCGGCTGCGCCCCGGCGTGGCGGTGACCCAGCGCATCAGCCCCTGCCCCCTGCGCCGGCGCGGATCACAGCTTCCCGTCCGCCGCCAGCTGCATGAAGGTGGGATCGAACCTGAGCGTGATCGCCTGGGGATCGCCCAGCGTCTTGCCGCTGGGGAAGGCCATGCCCACTGCATCGGCCGCGCGCGCCCCCTGGCCAAACAGCCCTTGCGCGAAGGAGAAGTCGCGCACCCGCGTCATGGTGGTGATCAGCTGCGGCGCGGCCATCGCCGCCACCGCCGCCTTGGGATCGGTGTAGAGATAGGTGGTGGCCAGCTGGCCCTCGAAGGCCTGCGGCGTGATGCCGGCAAGCTTGGCCATGGCCGCGCGCGCCGCCGCGCCTTCGCCATCCTGCCGCGCCATCAGCGCGAGGGTTTCATACCAGATGCCGGCGAGCGCCTTGCCGAGATCGGGATTGGCCTTGATGATGGCGGTATCGACCACGAGCAGATCGAGGATCTCGCCCGGAATATCGGCCGAGGTGAACACCGCGCGGGTGCCCGGCACCGCCTTCATCGCGGTGACCTGCGGGTTCCATGCGACCGCCGCCGTGACCTCGGGCGAGGCGAAGGCGGCGGCGATATCGGCATCCGAGGTGTTGACCGTGCGCACATCGGCAAGCTTCATGCCGTTGGTCTCGAGCGCGCGGGCGAGCAGGTAGTGCGAGACCGACAGTTCGGCGAGATAGACCTGCCGGCCCTTGATCGCAGCGAGCGTGTCTGCCCCTTTGAGCAGCACGGCGTCATTGCCGTTGGAATAGTCGCCAAGGATGATCGCGGTGGTATCCTTCCCCCCCGCCGCCGGGATGGTGAGCGCATCCATGTTGGCAACCGTCACCCCGTCGAGCTTGCCCGCGGTGTATTGGTTGACGCTCTCGATATAGTCGTTGACCTGGACGAAGCGGATCTCGAGGCCATACTTGTCGGCCCACTTCTTCACGATTCCGGCCTCTTGGGCATAGGGCCAGGGCATCCAGCCGGCATAGATCGACCAGCCGATGGTGAAGGACTTGCGCGGCTCGGCAGAGGTATCGGCGCTGTCCGAACAGGCGGCCAAGGCCAGGGCGGCAAGCCCGGCAAGCAGCAGGCCGACGGCGCGGGAGAGGTGATGCAGCATGATTCGCGTCCTGTTTTGCGCCTGCGAACATCCCCGCGCGGCGCGCATTTGTCCATCAAGAATTATTACGATTGATAGAAAACGTAATATAGGCATGATGCGCGCTGCCGCCCCAGCCCCTCAGCCGGGGCCGGGGCCGGGGCGGCCTTCCTCTCCCACGCCCGGCAAGGAGGCCACGAGCCATGACCACGCTGCCCTTCCCCCGCCCGCTCGCCGCGCTTGCCGGCGCCGCGCTCGCGGTGTCTGCCTGCAGCGCCGCGCCGCCGAGCGCCGGCGAGGCCGCCAGCCCTGCCAGCGAGCTGGTCGAGAAGGTGATCAAGGTGCCGGGCTTTGCCGATTTTCTCGCGGTGGATGGGGACAGCGTGTGGGTCACCAATGACGGGCGGGTCGAGCAATGGTCGCCCGCCGGCAAGCGCGCGAGCATTGCCGTGCCGCGCCCCTGCGGCACCATGGCGATCGCCGCGGGCGCGCTGTGGGTGGCCAATTGCATGGGCGGCGAGGTGTGGCGCATCAATCTTGCCAGCGCCGCTGTCGAGGCGCGGATCGCCACCGGCCTTGCCAATCCCAAGGGCGAGACCAACGTGGTCGCCGGGGCGGGATCGGTGTGGGTGGCGAGCGATCCTGCCGGCGCGGTCGCCCGCATCGACCCGGCGCGCAATGCGGTGGCCGCAACCATCCCCGTGGCGGCGGAAACCTGGTATCTGGCCTGGGGCTTCGATGCGCTCTGGGCGGTGTCGAGCCCAGGGCGGGTGCTCCAGCGCATCGATCCGGTCACCAACACCGTCACCGGCGCCGTAGCGCTCGGCGACACGCCCGGCTTTCTCGCCGCGGGCGAAGGCGCGGTGTGGGTGCAGGAACAGGGCGATGGCACGGTGGCGCGGGTCGATCCCGTCCAGTTGGCCGTCACCGGGCGCGCCAAGGTGGGTGACAACCTCAAATGGGGTGACATCGATACCGGCGGGGGCGCGGTGTGGCTGCGCACTACCGATGACCAGACCCTGGTGGTGATCGATCCGCAAAGCCTTGCCATCCGTGCCCGTCTTGGTGACGCCGTGGGCAGCGGCGCGCTGCGCTGGACGCCCCAAGGGGTGTGGACCTCGGCGCATGACAACCAGACATTGTCGTGGTGGACACCGCGTCTGGCCCCCGGCGCTCCTGCCGCATCGCCTTGAGCGCGCTGCAGAAGGTCAGGGCCGCACGGGGCGAGGAGGGAGCAGCCCCGCCCGCGCGGCCCTTCTCTTCACACCTTCCAGCCAGGTGTGCGTCCCGAAGGGCGGATAAGGCGTTTCAGAACTTGTAGCCCAGCTCGACACCGAAGCGCTGGCGTCCACCGGGCGAGATGAACGAACCACCGAACTCCACCGCGGTGATCACCTCGTTCAGATATTTCTCGTTGAACAGGTTTTCGGCATAGGCGACGAGCGACCAGCGCTCGCCCTCGATCCCGACGCGCAGGTCCATCACCCCGAAGGCCTCGCGCCGCGCCACCGAATATTCGGCATCGCCGACGAAGGCCGGCAGTTGCAGCGCCGAGCCCGGCAGCAGCCCGCTGAACAGGGTGGGGTTGGTATCGGCCTGGAGCGTGTGGAACCAGGTCGGCCCGGTGATGCGGTAATCGGCCCGGGTGATGAAATCGAGGCTGTCCGAAATCGGCAGATCGAGCTGGGTGCCAAGGTTGATGGTGTAATCGGCGGTATAGGGCGACTTGTTGCCCACGGTCTGCGGGCGCGAGGCGTTCTTCTTGATCTCGCTGTCGGTGACATTGGCCGAACCGAACACCGTCCAGCCATCGAGCAGCTCGGCCGAAAGGTTGATCTCGGCGCCGTAAAGCTCGACCTCGTCGATGTTCGAGACCACGCGCAAGAGGCCGAAGCCGCCGACGAAGAACTCGAAGAACTGCATGTCCTCCACATTGGTGTAGTAGCCGGCAAGATCGAAGGTCACCGCGCCATCGGCCAGCGAGCCCTTGATCCCGGCCTCGAAGGCGCTCGAGGTTTCCTTGCGGAAACGATCATTGATAAGGACGTTGGTGCCGATGAAATCGTTGAACGCCTGATCGACGATCGCGGCCGAGCCCTGGTTGTTGAACCCGCCCGATTTGAAGCCGATCCCCCAGTTGCCATAAAGGTTGATGTCCGGGCTCACGGCATAGCGCAGCGAGACCTTGGGCTGGAACTGCTCGAAGGTCGCCTCCTGCGGGCCGATCGGCTGCACGACGCCATTGACCACCTGCTGGCCGGGGTTGATCGGCCCGCCGGTGAAGGGATCGAACACCGCCGGCACCAGGCTGCGCACCTTGCGGTCCTCGATGTCGTAGCGCCCGGCCAGGCTGAGGTTGAAGCGGTCGGTGAGGTCAAAATCGGCCGCGGCGAAGAGCGCATAGACATCGGTGGTGAAATTGTCGTGGTAAAGCTGCGTCGTCGGGTTGGCGCTGCCCGGCGCGTTGTAGAGCCGGCGCACCACGCCCTGGCCGAGATCGGCCCCGAGGCTCACCCCCACTTCGCGGTCGATATGGAGGTAATAGGCGCCAACCTGCCAGTTGAACGGCCCGTTGCCGTTGGAGGCAAGCCGGATTTCGCCGCTGATGTCCTCCTGCCGACGGATCTGGAACTGCGTGCCATCGCAGGTGGTGGGGCTATATGGCCCGAAGGTCGAACCATTCGCCGGCGCAAAGATGAAGGGCACCGGGATCTGCCCGATGAAGGTGGGCGGGTTGAGCGGATAGCCGGTCAGCGCCGCGGTCGAGGCAAAGCAGGCGGCATTGGCGCGCGCCAGATCGCCCGTGGCGGTGCCGGTAAAATCGAGGAAGCGGGCAAAATCGGCCGAGGTGCCATCGGCCACCAGCGACTGATCGACATCGCTGTAGAGCACCCAGGCGGTGAGCGTGGCGCTGTCGAACTGGTGCTCGATCTTGGCCGAGGCCTCGAAGGTGGTCTGGTCGTTGGTCGGGCGGATGTTGGAATAATAGCCGAAGACGTGGTCGTTGACGTTTTCGTAGAAGGCCGGGTCAACCCCAGCGAAATTGGGCAGGTGGAAGCTGGCGTTGAAGTTGATCGAGGCGCCCTTGAGATCGGCATAGCGCGCCTTGAGATCAAGCTCGGTGCCGGGGCCGAGATCGACCACCAGCCGCCCGTCGATCCCGAACACTTCCTGGTCATCGATGGTCTTGGAATTGCCCAGGAAGCGGTTGCGGAAGAAGCCATCGGTGGTGAAGTAATTGGCCGAGAGCACCAGCCCTGCACCCTCGCCCACGGGCGTGGCGACATAGGCATTGGCGGTGTAGGTGTTGTCCTCGGCAGCGCGCAGCAGCACGGCGCCCTCGAGGCTGCTGCCGGGCTTGACCGTCTGGAGCACGATCGCCCCGGCCGCGGCGTTGCGGCCATAGAGCGCGCCCTGCGGGCCCTTGAGCACCTCGACCTGGCGCAGCGTGCCCTGGTTCTGGTTCAATTGCGCGGTGTTGGTCTTGAGGATCCCGTCGACCACCAGCGCCACCGAGCTTTCCGCATCACGCGCGCCGTTGATGCCGCGGATGTTGATCTGGGTGTCGCCCGCCTCCGCGGTGCCGGTGACGATGGTGACACCGGGGGTGAGCTGGATGAAGTCATCGGCGCGCTGCACCCCGGTCTTCTCGAGCGCCTCGGCGCTCAGCACGGTGACCGCGGCGGGCACGTCCTTGAGCGCTTCGGACTGGCGGCGCGCGGTGACGATGATGCCGCCCTCCTCGGCCTCTGCCCCCGCGGTGGCGGAGGCTTCCTGCGCCAGTGCGGGCGATGCCAGGACAAGTGCGCCAAGCGCCGCGCCGCAGGCCAGTTCGAGACGAAGTTTCATAAGGCGGCTCTCCTGATGCAAGGCAAGTGGTGGCAGATCAGACGAGGACGTTGGCCCCGCTCATGTAGACATAGACTTCCTGGAACTTCGCCCCATCCGGCCCGGGGCGCACGCGCCAGAAATTGGTGTTGGACAGGAGCGTGACCTGCCCGGCGCGATCGTGCAGCTCGGCGGTGAAGCAGGCGGCGATGCGCCCATGGGCCTCGTCCACGGTGCAGGTGAAATCGCGGTGGATGATGGTTTCGTAGGCGGCGAAGAAATCGGCGAACATCCGCCGGATCTCGGCCTTGCCGGCATGGCGGGTGAAGGCGGTCTGGATGGTGAAGAGCGCGGTGTCGTGGAAACAAGCCAGCACCGCCTCCATGTCCTTGGCATCGACCCTGGCGAAATAGCGGTTGAGCGCCAGATCGATCAGCTCCGCGCGCGAAAGGACGGGTTCGTATTGCATCAGGCCTCCCCCTTCTTCAGCAGGTTGTCGCCCGACATGTAGACATAGACGCGGTGGAACAGCCGGTCCTTGAGGTAGAAACGGTTGCAGTTCTCGTAGCGCAGCTGCGCGCCCCCATTCGGGGTGATGAGCACGGTGAACTGCGAGCAGATCGCGTTGGTCGCCGGATCGGCGGTGTGGACGAAATTGCCGTGCCAGATTTGCGAGAAATCGGCAAAGAGCTTGACGAACATGGCGCGGATCGCCTCGCGCCCCTCATGCACGGTGTTGCTGGTGACTTCGGTCAGCACCGCATCGGGGGTGAAGCAGTCGAGCACCTGGTCGAGCCGCTTGTTGTCCACCCCGTCGAAATAGCGCTTGGTGACGATATCGACGTAGAAGGGATAGGGCAGCGGCGTCTGGCCGGGGCCGCCTTCCTGCCATGCATCCATCAGTACCAGCCCTTTCGGATCTCGGCGTGCCGGGGCACTTCGGGAGGGGGAAAGGCCTTTTTCGAATGGGAAAGGCCCAGTTCGATCAGGCTCTCGAGGGTCTTGTAGGCCACCTGCCCCGGGTTGATCACCGGCACCGGCAATTCGCTCTGCAGGTAGGCGGCGGATTGGTGCATGGTGGTCGACCCGAGCACGATCACATCAGCGCCGTCCTCCTCGATCGCGCGCAGGCCTTCGGCCTTCAATTTGGCAAAGACGACCTCTTCCTTGCCCTCGAGCAGTTCGGTGACATCGGGGCGGGTGTCGATCGAGCGCAGCGAGGCGCAGCGATCCTTCCAGCCGTGCTGGCTGAGCACCTTCTCGTAGAGCGCAAACCACTGCGGCCACATGGTCAGCACCGAGAAGCGCTTGCCCAGCATCATCGCCGCGGCAAAGCTGGCCTCGCCCGGGCCGACCACCGGGATCGACAGCACCGAGCGCAGCGGCCACAGGCCCGAATCGCTCACCGTGTCGATCAGCACCCCGGCATAACCCTCGGCCTCGGCAGTGATGCCGGCCTGGAACACCGTCCAGTCCATCAGCAGCGTGTCGTGGTAGGAATCGCCCAGCGCCGCGCCCCAGCGCACCGCCTCGAACTCGGGCTTGAACCCGGGGCGCACGAGGGCATCGGGAAGCTGGCTGGCGCGGTTGGCCACCCCGGCTTCATCCATCGCGATCGGAACGATCACCTTGATGCGCTGCACATCGCCCCCTGTTGCTCTTTGCCACAGGGTTATTGTATACAAATTGCCCGCGTCAAGCGCTTTTGCCAAAAGTGCCAAGGCGCCGCCTGAAGGTGTGTTCTGCCTGCCGCAGAGGCTGGCGCACGGGCTTGCGCCGGAGGGCCGCAGGGCACAGATAGGCAAGGCATGATCCACTCCGGCACCCCCCTCTCGCCCCGCATCGTTTCGCCATGAGTCGCGCCTCGCAACGGGCCTATGCCGCGATCCGCGCGGCGCTGCTGAGCGGCGCGCTCAAGGCCGGCGAGCAGGTCACCGAAGACCAGCTCTGCCAGCTCGCCGGGGTCAGCCGCACCCCGGTGCGCGAGGCGGCGCGTCGGCTGGAGAACGAGCTCCTGCTCGTGCGTTCGGATACCAAGCGGCTGTTCGTGGCCGACTGGAGCGGCGATGACATCGAGGAGATGTTCGCGCTGCGCCAGATGCTCGAATGCCACGCGGCCGAGCGCGCCGCCACCCGGCTCACCGCCGAGCAGATCGCGCTGCTCGAGGCGGCCAATCGCGAGCTTACCGCCGCGGTCGATCAACCCGTGCCCGATGTGGCGCGCTTTCTCGAAGCCAACCGCAGCTTTCACGAGACCATCATCGAGGCGGCCCATTCGCCGCGGCTTGCCGGGCTGCTGGCGCGGCTGGTCGAAGCCCCGGTGCTGCTGCGCACCGCGCGCACCTATTCGCCCGAGGATCTGCGCCAATCGGGGCGCGATCATGATGAACTGATCGCCGCCTTTGCTGCGCGCGATCCCGAATGGGCGCGCGCGGTGATGGGCAGCCACCTGCGCCGCGCCTTCCACACCTTTGCCCGCGCGGTCGGCCCTGACCTGGGCAGGACGAGGCCTTGACAATCCCCCGTCCCGGCATCGGTTCCCGCGCGTTGTAAAGGCGGGCGCGTGATTGCATTTGTATACAAAGCTGCTTAGGGAAAGCGCAAAGGACGCGCAGGACAGCAACGGGCGATTCACCATGAGCAGCGAGGCAATCGAACTGGTCGAGGTGGGCCCGCGCGACGGGCTCCAGAACGAGCCGGAGATCATCCCCACCACCGCCAAGCTCGAACTCATCACCCGGATGATCGGCTATGGCGCGCGGCGGCTCGAGGTGGCAAGCTTCGTCCACCCGCAGCGCGTGCCGCAGATGGCCGATGCCGAAAGCGTCATCGCCGCCCTGCCCGACGATCCAGCCTGCACCTATATCGGCCTTACGCTCAACAAGCGTGGGGTGCTGCGTGCGCTCGCCACCCGCGAAGGCGGGCGGCGCGGGGTCGATCAGATCGGCTGCGTGGTGGTGGCGAGCGACACCTTCGGCCAGAAGAACCAGGGCCAGACCATCGCCGAGGGCATTGCCGAGGCGCGCGCCATGCTGCGCCTCGCCCGCGCCGAGGGGCTGAGCGCGCAGGTGACGATCAGCGCCGCCTTCGGCTGCCCCTTCGAGGGCGCGGTGCCGCACGAGACGGTGCTGGCGATCGCCGCGGAACTGGCCGGCGAGGCCCCCGCAGAGATCGCGCTGGCCGACACCATCGGGGTCGGCGGGCCGAGCGAGGTGGGCGAATTGTTCGGCAAGCTCGGCGCGCTCCTCAAGGGCAGCATCCCGATGCGCGCCCATTTCCACGACACCCGCGGCACCGGGATCGCCAATGCCTGGGAAGCCTATCGCGCCGGGGTGCGGATCTTCGATGCCTCGCTCGGCGGGCTGGGGGGCTGCCCCTTCGCCCCGCGCGCGACCGGCAATATCGCCACCGAGGATCTCGTCTACATGATGGCGCGCGCCGGCATTGCCACCGGCATCGATCTCGACGCGGCGATCGCGGCGAACAAGTGGTTTGCGGGCGTGCTGGGGCGCGCGTTGCCCTCGGCAGTGGCGCGCGCGGCATAGGCAGGACAGCAAGAAGGAAGCGGCATGGGTTACAGGCTGGGCGTGGATGTGGGAGGAACTTTCACCGACCTCCTGCTGCTGGACGAGGAGAGCGGCGCCTTCTGGCGGCACAAGACGCCCTCGACCCCGCACGACAGTTCGCAAGGCATCCTCGAAGGTGTGCGGGCGATCACCGCCAAGGCCGGGATCACCCCTGCCGACATCGCCTATTTCCTCCACGGCACCACGGTGGCAACCAATGCCGTGCTCGAGGGCAAGGGCGCGCGGGTTGGCCTCATCACCACTGAGGGCTTTCGCGACGTCATGCAGATCGCGCGCTCCTATGTGCCCGGGGGGCTTGCCGCCTGGATCGTCTGGCCCAAGCCCCAGCCGCTCGCCCGGCTCGAGCACACCTTCGAGGTGCCGGGCCGTATCGATGCCGAGGGGCGCGAGGTCACTCCGCTCGATGAGGCGGCGGTGCGCGCCGCCTTGCGCAAGCTCAAGGCCGAGGGGATCGAGGCGCTCACCGTCAGCCTGATAAATGCCTACCTGAACGGCGCGCACGAGCGGCGCATTGGCGAGATTGCGGCCGAGGAACTGCCCGGCATCCCGGTCTCGCTCAGCCACGAGGTGCTGCCCGAGATGCAGGAATACGAGCGCACGCTGTCCACCGTCGCCAATGCCGCGGTGCGCCCGGTGGTGAGCAAATATGTCTCGAACCTCAGAACCCGGCTGGCTGCCGAGGGCTTTTCCGGGCGCCTGTCGCTGCTGCGCTCGGACGGCGGGCTGATGAGCGCCGAGCGGGCCGAGGAGCACCCGGTCAACATCCTCATGTCCGGCCCTGCCGGGGGCGTGACCGGGGCCCTGTGGGTGGCGCGCAATGCCGGGTTCCAGAATATCCTCACGCTCGATGTCGGCGGCACCTCGACCGATGTGGCGCTGATCCAGGGGCTGGAGCCGCGGCGCCAGCGCACCACCGAGGTCGGGCACCTTTCGGTGCGGGCCTCGGCGCTCGACGTGAAGACCGTGGGTGCGGGCGGCGGCTCGATTGCCCATGTGCCCGAACTCACCGGGGCGCTGCGCGTCGGCCCGGAAAGCGCCGGCGCGGTGCCCGGCCCGGTGGCCTATGCCAAGGGCGGCCAGCTTCCCACCGTCACCGATGCCAATGTCGTGCTCGGCTACCTGCCCGAGGACCTGCTCGGCGGCAGTTTCCGGCTCGACCGCGAAGGCGCCAAGGCGGCGGTGCAAACCATCGCCGATGCGCTCGGGGTGGGCCTGATGGAGGCAGCGCGCGGGATCATCGACATCGTCAATGAAAACATGTTCGGCGCATTGAGGATGATCAGCGTGCAGCAGGGCTATGACCCGCGCGAGTTTGCGCTGATGGGCTTTGGCGGGGCCGGGCCGCTGCATGTCAACGCGGTGGCGCGGCTGATGGGTTCCTGGCCCGCGATTGCGCCGGTCTCCCCCGGGGTGCTGTGCGCGCTGGGCGATGCCACCACCCGGATGCGCACCGAGACCGCGCGCAGCTTCTCGCGCCTCGCGCGCGAGACCAGCATCGCCGATCTTGCCCGCCTGCTCGACGAGATGGCCGCGCAGACCCGCGGCGAGCTCGCCGCTGCCGGGGTGGCCGAGGGCGAGATCACCACCCTCTTTGAAATCGACGTGCGCTATGCCGGGCAGGCCTTCGAGGTGCCGCTCACCATCACCCGCGAGGCGCTCGAGGCCGACGGGATCGCAGGGCTGCTGGCGCGTTTCGATGCCGAGCACCTGCGCCTGTTCACCTTCAACATGGACACCCCCCACGAGATCGTGAACCTGCGCGCGGTGGCGCTGGGGGCAGCGCCCGATCTGCCCGCGGCCACCCTGCCCAAGGGCGATGGCGATCCTTCCGCTGCCAGGATCCGCGATCACGTGCTGTGGATGGACGGGGCCGAGCGCGCCGCGGTGATCTATGACCGCGCGCGCCTGCGCCAGGGCGATGTGATCGAAGGCCCGGCGATCGTCACCGAAATGGATTCCACCACCCTCATCGAGCATGATTGCCGCGCCGTGGTGGACGCGGTGGGCAATATCCTCATCACTCCCAAGGCCTGAAAGGGAACGCCAATGCCGGCGCGCATCATCGAAACCAACCCCACCCCTTTCCGCAAGGTCGCGATCGATCCCGTCACGCTCGACATCATCGAGAATGCGCTGCGCAACGCGCGGATCGAGATGGATGCAACCCTGGTGCGCACCGCGATGAGCCCGGGGATCCGCGAACAGGGCGATGCCTTCCCGATGATCGCCGATCCTTCGGGCAAGATGATCGTCGGCCAGTTCGGCAGCTTCATCGACGGCTTTCTCAAGAGCTACGAAGGCACGATCGAGGATGGCGATCTCATCTTCCTGTCCGATCCCTATTCCTGCGACGGGGCGATCAGCCACGCCAATGACTGGCTGGTGCTGCTGCCGGTGTTCAAGGACGGGCGGCTGATCGCCTATACCGCGATGTTCGGCCACCAGAGCGATATTGGCGGCGCCGTGCCCGGCTCGATGCCGATCCATGCCTCCTCGATCTTCGAGGAAGGGGTGCGCATTCCCCCGGTCAAGCTCTGGCGCCGGGGCGAGTTCAACGAAGACCTGATGAAGCTGGTGATGCACCAGACCCGCAAGCCCGATTGGTGCCAGGCCGATCTCAATGCCCTCATCGCCTCGTGCCGGGTGGCGGCCCGCCGGGTGATCGAGATGGCGCAGCGCTTTGGCGATGATGTCTATGTCTCGGCCACCGAGGAACTGCTGGCGCGCAATCACCGGGCGATGAAGGCATTAATTGGCATGGCCGTAGCCGAAGAGCCGGTGCAGTTTGAAGATTACGTGTGCGATGATGGCAAGGGCTACGGCCCCTATCGCATCCGCTGCACCATGTGGCGTGAGGGCGAAAAGGTGATCCTCGAATTTACAGGCACCGATCCGCAAAGCGCTGCCTCGATCAATTTCTATCTCAACGAGAACATGTTCAAGATGTTCTTCGGGATCTACATGATCATGGTGTTCGATCCGCAGATCCTGTTCAACGACGGGTTCTATGATCTGATCGAGGTGCGCATTCCCGAAGGCTCGCTCTTGAAGCCGCGCTTTCCCGCCGCGCTTTCGGGCCGCACCCACGCGCTGGGGCGGATCTTCGACATTCTCGGCGGACTTCTGGGCCAGAAGACCCCCGAATTTCTCAACGCCGCCGGCTTTTCCTCCTCGCCGCACCTGTTCTATTCGGGCTGGGACACGCGCCAGAGCGGCAAGCGCGAATGGTTCCAGCTGTTCCAGATCGGCTTTGGCGGCATTCCCGGCCGTCCGCTCGGCGACGGGCCGGATGGCCATTCGCTCTGGCCGGGCTTCACCAATGTGCCCAACGAGTTTCTCGAGCGCTACTTCCCGCTTCGGATCGAGCGCTATTCGACCGCGCCCGACAGCGGCGGGGCGGGCCTCCACCGCGGCGGCAACGGCATCCACATGACCTATCGCTTCCTTGCCGATGGCGAGATCGCGATCCACGATGACCGCTGGTTCGTGCCGCCCTGGGGAGTCAATGGCGGGCTTCCGGGGGCGCGGGCCAGAAAAGTGCTCGAACGCGCCGATGGCACCAGCGCGGTGATCGGCAACAAGGTTGAAAGCGTGCCGGTCAAGGCTGGCGATCGGCTCCACTTCATCACCTGGGGCGGGGGCGGCTGGGGCGATCCGCTCGAACGCGATCCCGAACTGGTCGGGCTCGAAATCCGCCAGGGCCTGGTCACGCCCCAGGGCGCGCGCGCCTATGGCGTGGTGGCGGATGATGCGGGCGTGGTCGACGCTGCGGCCACCGCCGCGCTGCGCGATGAGCTGCGCAGCCGCCGCGGCGCGCTCAAGCTGTTCGATTTCGGCCCCGGGATCGAGGTGCTGCGCGCCCGCTGCGAGGCCGAAACCGGCCTGCCCGCCCCGATCCAGCCGGTCTGGCCCGACGTGGAAGCGCTCAAGGAGGCGGCCGAATGAGCGCCGCACCTTCCTCCCAAGCCAGCGGCGCGCTCGCCGGGCTCAAGGTGATCGAGATGGGCCAGCTGCTCGCCGGCCCCTTCTGCGGCCAATTGCTCGGCGACATGGGCGCCGATGTGGTCAAGATCGAGCCGCCCGGCGCGGGCGATCCGATGCGCAACTGGGGCCTCGGTGCGGAAAAGGTGCAGTGGGAAGTGATCGCGCGCAACAAGCGCTCGGTCACGATCAACCTGCGCGTGCCCGAAGGCCAGGCGCTCGCCCGCCGGCTGATTGCCGGGGCTGACGTGCTGATCGAGAACTTCAAGCCCGGAACGCTCGAACGCTGGGGCATGTCCCCGGCGGTGCTCCATGCCGAAAACCCCGGCCTCATCATCGCCCGGATGTCGGGCTATGGCCAGGATGGGCCCTATTCGGATCGGGCCGGCTTCGGCGGGATCGGCGAGGCG
The DNA here is from genome assembly GCA_046297575.1 of Erythrobacter cryptus. GTDB lineage: Bacteria > Pseudomonadota > Alphaproteobacteria > Sphingomonadales > Sphingomonadaceae > Erythrobacter > Erythrobacter cryptus_A. Next base: position 1,592 of record JBKBHR010000011.1, on the reverse strand, counting down.
ATGGGCGGCTGGCGCTATATCGTCGGCGAGCCCGATCGCCCGCCGTCGCGCATGGGCATATCGATCGGGGATACCCTGTGCGCCACCTATGGCTGCCTGGGCGTGCTGGCCGCGCTCCACCACCGCGAGAAGACCGGCGAGGGCCAGGTGGTCGATTCCGCGCTCTATGAAGCGGTGCTCCAGGTGATGGAGGGGCTGGTTCCCGAATATGACCGCAACGGCGTGATCCGCGAGCGCTCGGGCTCGATTCTCAAGGGCATTGCCCCCTCGAATGTCTATACCTGCAAGGATGGCAGCTACATGATCGGCGCCAATGGCGATGCGATCTTTGCCCGCCTCGCTCAGGCAATGGGGCGACCCGAACTGGCGAGCGACCCGCGCTATGCCACCCACATCGCCCGCGGCGAGCACCAGCAGGAGCTTGACGATCTCATCAACGCCTGGACCTCGACGCTGACTGTCGAAGAGGTCGATGCGCTGATGATCGCCCATTCGATCCCCGCAGGGCGGGTCTATCGCGCCCCCGAAATGATTGCCGACCCCCATTTCCAGGCGCGCCAGGCGATCATCGAGGTCGAAACCCAGACGCGCGGGCGCCTGAAGATGCAGAATGCCTTTCCCAAGCTGTCGAAGACCCCGTCCTCGGTGCGGCGTCCGGCGCCTGCGGTGCCGGGGCAGGACAATGCCGAGATCTTCGGCGAGCGGCTGGGGCTGGACGCGGCCGAGCTGGAGCGCCTTGCCGCTGCCGGGGTGATCTGATGGCCGGCCCCTCGGCAGCCGAGAACTATGCGGGCGTGTTCGAGGGCCACCTCGCGCCGGGGCAGTCCCCGGCGCTGCTCATCGTCGATGTGGTGATGGCCTATCTCGACCCGGCCTCGCCTCTCTACATGGAAAGCGCCGCCGCCGCGCGCGACAGCCTCGCCCGCCTTGCCGCCGCGGCCCGCGCCGCAGGGATGCCGGTGGTCTTCACCAATGTCAGCTACCGCCCCGATGGCGCCGATGGCGGGGTGTTCTACCGCAAGGCCCCGGTGCTCAAGGTGTTCACCCAGGGCTCGCCCTTCGGCGCCTTTCCACCCGGGCTGGCGCCGCTGCCGGGCGAGATGGTTGTCACCAAGCAATATCCTTCGGCCTTCTTCGGCACGTCTCTTGCCGCGGCGCTCGGCGACAAGGGTGTGGATACGCTGCTGATCGGCGGCTATTCCACCTCGGGCTGCGTGCGCGCTTCGGCGCTCGATGCGATGCAGCACGGCTTCGTGCCGCTGGTGGTGCGCGAGGCCTGCGCCGATCGCCACCCGGCCCCGCACGAGGCCAATCTGTTCGACCTTCAGGCCAAATATGCCGAAGTGATTGGCGAGGCCGAGGCCATGGCGTTGCTCGCCCCCGCGCGCGTCAGCCCCCCGGGGCGAGGGTGAGGCGCAGCTTGCGCTTGGCGGTGCCACGCTGGAGCGTCAGTTCCACCGTCTCGCCCACTGCGCGGTCATCGAGCCGGGCGGCAAGCTCGGCGAGCCCGCCGACCGGCTTGCCATCGAGCGCGGTGATGATGTCCCCCGGCACGATGGCCTCGCCCTCGCGTCGTGCCGGCACGATCCCGG
>JBKBHR010000010.1:0-105859 GCA_046297575.1 Erythrobacter cryptus | reverse complement strand
GATGATCCGTGCGGGTCGTTGCCAATTCGCTCCGGGGCTAGCCCCGGAGCGAATTGGCGCTCACCTCAAACTGGGGAATTTTCGTTCGGCACTTTTGGGGAGAATACATCCGGCATCGACACGTGCCTGCATTTTATGCCAGCCTATCCGAACCGACACCAGCGCAGCTTGCCTTGCGCTTGCTCATTCTAACTGGTGTGCGCTCGGGGGCGCTGCGGCGCTTGCGGCTGGAGCATGTCGAAGGCGACACTTGGACAATTCCAGCCGAACTTGTGAAGGGCCGGAAAGGCAAAACCGAAGCCTTTAGGGTGCCCCTGTCGCTTGAAGCCCAAGCCGTTATCGAGCAGGCCAAGCCCTTCGCTCGCAATGGGCTGCTGTTTGCTGGCGCTGGCGCAAAGCCTATCAGCGATATGACGCTCACGGCATTGATGAAGCGGCGCGGCCTGGAAGCGCGCCCACACGGCTTTCGCTCCAGCCTTCGCAATTGGCTGGCGGAAACGACTGATGCGCCCTTCGAAGTGGCCGAAGCGATGCTGGGCCATGCAACCGGCAACAAGGTGCAGCGCGCCTATCTGCGGACTGACTTTCTCGAACAGCGGCGGGTGCTGGCGGAACGCTGGGCGGACTTTGTGACGGGCGGAACCGGCGAAGTGGTGCGGCTGGTGGGGGCGGCGTGATGGCAAAGCAGCGCGAAAAAACACTTGGCCACGGGATTACCGAGCGCACAGTCGTCGTGACCTCTTACGATACGCCTGAAGAAATGCTTGAGTTTTTAAAGCATTGGGGCACCGACCCCCTTTGCCGTTTGCGTCATAACATCGAGGCCGCACGCAAGGCGTTTCGCGCTTGGCGCAAGGAAAACCCGGAAGCCGAGACAGGGTACGAAACGATACCAAGCCTCTGGGAGTGCATATCAAAATGGGGGAACGCGATGGAGCACCATTTGAAGGAAGGGAATGCCGAGTGGGCGGCGTCCTTGGCCTTCGAGATTGGCGAGATGTTGATGCTTCTAAGAATCAAGCATCAATGGGAGGCCGACGCGCTGCGAGGCCGCAAAGTGGTGAAGTGCGCGGCTTCGACGCGAAAGGCCGATGATGCTGTGCGCAAGACGATTGTCGAAGCTATCCTTGCCGAGCGAGGCAAAGGCAAGCGGGACGCATTCCGCACGGCAGCAAGAGGGTATCCAACACTAGGGAGCGAGGGGACTTTTCGCCGCGCGTTTTACAAAAACCCGTCTAAGACCCGCGTTTAGACGCCTGCACTTAAGGCACGGAAGGGCTTCCTCAAACAGCATAGGAAGCTCTTCATGCGACTTATCACTTTTCCCGAACTGCGGGCAAAGCTGGGCAACCGCTCGCGCTCCGCCTGTTACAATGACTTGGCCGAAGGGCGACTGCCCAAGCCGGTGAAGCTGGGCCAGCGGCTCTATTGGTGCGAAAGCGACATTGACGCGCACTTGCGCGCTCTGGCGGCGGAAGCCGAAGGGCAAGCCGCAAAATAAAAGACCCCGCGCGCTGGCGGGGCCAAGGCTATGCTGTGCACGAATTGAGATAGCCTGACCCGCCTGTCGTTTCAATCGGAAACCTGGGCGAATATCATGGCACAGAACCATTTTTACAGCCAAGAAACCCAAGTAAGCTGGGCCTGCAAAGCCTTGCTGGATGGGCGCGCAATCTCGCATAAATCCCAAGCCAATGAAGCCGGGGGATGGCGACTTGGCGCAATCGTTCACCATCTCCGCAATAAATATTCCTGGCCCATTGAAACTGCCATCGGGCCGGGCCGCATTGCGCTCTATCGGCTCGCGGATGATTGCGACCCTGCGGCGCTCAAATATCCGCCCAGCGCAAGGTGCCTTGCAGGCAAAGGCGGTGCAGCATGAACGGCGCTCGCGAAGTGACGCTGGCGCTCGGCGGGCGCTGGTATGGCCACTATGGCGCCGCACCTTGCCCCGTGTGCCAGCCGGAACGGCGCCGCGACCAGAACGCGCTTACCCTGGCCGATGGCAAGGCGGGCCTGCTGGCGCATTGCAAGCGGGCGGAGTGCGACTTTCTCGACATTCTCGGCGCGGCTGGGCTGCGCTCCGATGATTATTGCGCGCCGGATTTGAGCCGCATTGCCCAGCGGCAGGCGCAAGCCAAGGCACAAGCCGAACAGCGGGCGATGGCAGCAAGGCGGCTCTGGGCCGAAACCCAGCCGATAGCGGGCACCCTGGCCGAAACCTATTTGCGCGGGCGCGGGATTGGCTGCGCCTTGCCGGACACGCTGCGCTTTCATCCGCGCTGCTGGCACGGGCCGAGCGAAAGCCGATTGCCTGCAATGGTGGCGCTGGTGGAAGGGGGCGAAGGCTTTGCCGTGCATCGCACCTTTCTGCGCCCCGATGGCAGCGGCAAGGCGGGATTGGCTGGCGGCGACAAGCTGATGCTCGGCGCGACTGCTGGGGGCGCTGCAAGGCTCTCTGACGGCGGTTCGCGGCTGGTGGTGGCCGAAGGTATCGAAAGCGCCTTGTCGCTCTTGTGCGGGCTTCTGGCGGAGCCTGCGAGTGTCTGGGCGGCGCTCTCCACCAGCGGGATGCGCGCGCTGCGATTGCCTGCAAAACCTTCGCGGCTGGTGATTGCGGCAGATGGTGACAGGCCGGGCCGCGCAGCCGCTCATGCGCTTGCGGCAAGGGCGCACGGGCTGGGCTGGCGCATTGCCATGCTCGAGCCGGGCAATGGGGCGGACTTCAACGACATTCTGGCCGGAAAGGCGGTGGCGGCATGAACGCGCAAGCCATCAAAACCGAAACGCCTTTCTTGCCTGAAGGGCCGCAGCCGCTGGTGCGAGAAACCAAGCCGAGCGCACCTTATCCCGTGCGCGCGCTCGGGCCGCTGCGCGAGGCTGTCGAAGCGGTGCAGGCCATGACCCAGGCCCCCGTCGCCATCCCGGCGCAATCCGCGCTCGCGGTGGCATCGCTCGCGGTGCAGGGCTTTGCCGATGTCGAAACGCTGGCCGGCGGGCGCCCGCTGTCGCTCTATGCCCTGACCATTGCCCGTTCTGGTGAACGTAAATCCGCCTGCGATGCGCCTTTCATGGAAGCCCTGCGGCAATATGAGCGCGAACAATCGAAGCTGCACCTTGCCGAAAGGAAGGAGTGGCTGCGGCGGTTTACGGTGTGGAAGGCAAAACATGACCGCATTGTGGCTGACGCCAGGAAAGCAAAAGGCGGCGATAGCGCGGCGGCGGAAGCCGAATTGCGGGCGCTGGGGCCGCAGCCCGAGGCCCCGCCTTCGCCTGACAGGACTGTTACCGAACCGACATTCGAAGGGCTGACAAAGCTGTTTGTGACCGGGCAACCCAGCCTTGGCTTGTTCTCGGATGAAGGCGGGCAGTTTCTTGGCGGCCATGCCATGAACAGCGAGAACCGGCAAAAGACGCTCGCGGCTTTCAATGACCTTTGGCAAGGCAACCCGATAAGGCGGACGCGGGCTGGTGATGGCCATGTGACACTTTACGGGCGGCGGCTGGCGGTTCACCTGATGGCCCAGCCGACGGTGGCACGGGCTTTCATGGCTGACCCGCTCGCGGCGGATACCGGCTTTCTGCCCCGTTTCCTGATTTGCGAGCCGCCCAGCACGATTGGCACACGGCTCCACGAAAACGCTCGACATGAACGGGCGGCAATTGCCAGCTTCAATGCCCGGCTTCGCTTCATTCTCGAAAGCGAAATGCCGATGGATGCGGAAACCCGCGAACTCCAGCCGCGATGGTTGCCGCTAAGTGCTGATGCGCGGGAAAGGCTGGTGCGGTTCTCCGATAGTGTGGAGCGCGCACAAAGGCCCGGCGGCGATATGGCGCACATCACCGGCACGGCTTCGAAGGCGGCGGAACAAGCGGCGCGCATTGCCGGTGTGCTGACGCTGTGGCGCGATTTGGGCGCCGCGCAAGTGGAGCCGGTGGATATGGCCAACGCTATCGAACTGGCGCGGTTCTATCTGCTGGAAGCGGCACGGCTGGCCGATGCGGCGCAAGTGTCGGCGGAGATAGACCAGGCCGAAAAGCTGCGGCGGTGGCTGCTGGAAGGCTTCGCGGAAACCGAAGTGCTGGTGCGCGATGTAGTGCGGCGGGGGCCTAACTCGCTTCGCGAAAGCCCGAAGGCGCGGGCTGCGCTGGCAATTCTCGAAAAGCATGGATGGCTTGTCCGGCTGGACGCGGGAACCGTGGTGCGCGGCTCTGCGCGGGCGGAAGCATGGCGGATAGTGGGCAAGCCCCAAAATGAAGATTGAAGGCGCGGCCCTTGCGACAATCGCGACTTTTGCGACATTGGCCAAGCGCGGCGGCAATTTGTCGCAATTGTCGCGATTGTCGCAGGGGGGGGGAGGACAAAACCTTGCAAGCCGCACATGGACACCGGCGCCAATCCCGCGCTCGAGCGCTAAAACAGTTTTTCCCGCGCCCGCGCCAAGCCTCGCAATGGGCGCAAGGTGCGCTGGCAATGGGGGCGCTGCGCGTAAAGCATGGGCACTCTGACTGGTGCCTAAACCGGCTCCATCAGCGCGCATTAGGGGGACAAATAGGGGGATAGAAAAGGCCGTAAAAATTAATCCGCCTTGTTTTTCAAGGCTTTAATCTCGATATATGGTGCCGGCTGCAGGAATCGAACCCGCGACCTGATGATTACAAATCAACTGCTCTACCAACTGAGCTAAGCCGGCACTTGGCCCGGCGCCGCGCCCTAGCTCCAATCCTGCCCGCCCTCAAGTGGCAAGGCGATAGGGCAACCATAACGCCCTCAAGCAGCAAGGCGGTAGGGCAACTATAGCGCGCCGAAAGTCCACCCCTCGGTGCGCGCCACGGGCGCGGTGAGGCCCGGCGGGTGCCACAGGTCGCGCTGGCTGTGCGCCTGCCTCAGCCAGGCCGCGCTCAGCAGCGCATCGGCGCTGTGATCATCGATGCCTCCCGCCCCCGCCACCGGCGGGCTGCCAAGCCTGTCGAGCGCGTCATTGAGCGCGGCAAGGCTGCGCAGCTTGGTCGCCGGGCCGCTGACCCCGGCGGCGCGCGCGGCCAGCGCGGTGTAGATCTCGCTCACCACCGAGCCCTGCGCGGGCAGGGGGTCGATCGGCCAGATCGCGAGCCGGCCTGAAAGGCGGTGGAGCATCCGCATGCCGGTGAGGCTCGATTTGCCCACCTGCGCCGCGCCGACGAGGTTGAAATTGCTCACCGGCCGCACTCCGGCGCTACGCTGGGCCAGTTCGGTCACGCGCATCCGCCCCTCGCGGCTCTGGGCACCGGGCAAAAGGAAGCGATCGCCCGTTGCGCCCTTGCCATGGCGGAAATAGCGCGCCGCCTCGCCATGGGTGAGAAAGCTGGTCGCCTCGAGATGGGGATCGGCGGCGCACAGATGGTCGATCAGCGCCCACAGCGCAGGGGCATCGCGCGGCGAGGCGTTCCAGCCGGGGAAGAAGGCGCCCGCATCGATGAAGGGCAGGCTGATGCCGAGATCGAGCCCCACCAGCGTCGGCGCCTCAAGGCGCAGCAGCAGCGCCAGCACCTCGGCGCGCGCCCAGCCCCTGGGGTGGGGCGGGGGGACGAGCTGCGGCGGCCCGCCCTCGCCCATGGCCCGCGCCACGGCAATCCCGCGCTGGCGCGGCCCCCGGGCGCCCGACCAGTCCACCGCAAGGAATTGGGCAAAGCGTCTCATCCCCCGCCGCGCTCGGCGCGCAGCCGCTCCCAATAGGCAAGGCGGCGGGCGATCTCGCGCTCGAACCCGCGCTCGAGAGGGGTGTAGAACACCTGCCGCGCCATGCCCTCGGGCCAGTAATCGGCGCCCGAAAAGCCTTCCGGTGCATCATGGTCATAGGCATAGCCCTTCCCGTAGCCGATGTCCTTCATCAGCTTGGTCGGGGCGTTGAGGATATGGGGCGGCGGCATCAGGCTCCCCGTCTCCTTAGCCGCCTTCCAGGCCGCCTTCTGCGCAAGGTAGGCCGCGTTCGACTTGGGGGCGCATGCAAGGTAGAGGCAGGCCTGCACCAGAGCCAGCTCGCCCTCGGGGCTGCCGAGGAAGCGATAGGCCTCCATCGCCGCCATCGCCTGGGGCAGGGCCTGGGGATCGGCAAGGCCGATATCCTCCACCGCCATGCGCACCAGCCGCCGGGCGATGAACAGCGGCTCCTCCCCCGCCACCAGCATCCGCGCGAGCCAGTAGAGCGCGGCCTGCGGATCGCTGCCGCGCACCGCCTTGTGCAGCGCGCTGATGAGGTTGTAGTGCCCGTCGCGGTCCTTGTCATAGGCGGCCACGCGGCGGTGAAGGAACTGGCCGAGGCTGGCCGGGTCGAGCGGCTGGGTGAGCGTTGCGGCAAGGAGCGTCTCGGCCTGGCCGAGCAGGAAGCGCCCATCGCCATCGGCCCCGGCGATGAGCGCGTCGCGGGCCTCGGGCGTGAGCGGGAGCGGGCCTTCCAGCGCCTCGGCCCGGGCGAGCAGCGCTTCAAGCGCGGCCGCATCGAGGCGCCTTAGCACCAGCACCTGCGCGCGGCTCAGGAGCGCGGCATTGAGCGCAAAGCTGGGGTTCTCGGTGGTTGCCCCCACCAGCGTCACCACCCCGCGCTCGACATAGGGCAGGAAGCCATCCTGCTGGGCGCGGTTGAAGCGGTGGATCTCGTCCACGAACAGCAGCGTCTTGCGCCCGGCAGCGGCCATGCGCTCGGCCTCGGTGAAGGCCTGCTTCAAGTCGGCCACGCCCGAGAACACCGCGCTGATCGCGGCAAAGCGCATCCCCACCGCATCGGCGAGCAGGCGGGCGATCGAGGTCTTGCCGGTGCCGGGCGGGCCCCACAGGATCATGCTCGAAAGCCGCCCGGCCGCCACCATCCGCCCGATCGCGCCCTCGGGGCCGGTGAGGTGCTCCTGCCCCACAACCTCGGCCAGCGCGCGCGGGCGCAGCCGATCGGCGAGCGGCGCATCGGGCGCGGGCGCATCGGCGCACGGCGGCTCTGGGGGCGCTTGTCCGAACAGGTCAGCCATTCGTCGGCACTGATAGGCGATATGTCGGAAAAGGGAACCTTCCGGCGCGAGACCCCTTGCAGCGATAGGTCTGCGATATATCTTGATGCTATCGAAACTGCTAACGGAAGGATCATGCCATGACCTGGAACCGCTATGGCCGCTCCAGCGGCTGGGACAAGCTCGGCGAAGCGATCGCGATGCTGGCAACCTCGGGCAGCGCCGGGTTCGGCGGGCCGGGCGTCAACATGCGCTGGCGCTGGGACAGCGGGCGCGACGAGGAGGCGCGCGGCGAGGGTGACGAGGAGGCCCGCGGGCCCACTCGGCGCGCTCGCCGCGGGCGGATGTTCGCCCAGGGCGAGCTGCGCCTCGCGCTGTTGGCGCTGATCGCCGAGAACCCCAGCCACGGCTATGAACTGATCAAGGCGATCGAGGAGATGACCGGCGGTGCCTATGCCCCCAGCCCCGGCGCGGTCTATCCCACGCTCCAGCTGCTCGAGGATGAGGGCGCGATCGAACAGGCCGAGGCCGAAGGGGCCAAGAAGCCCTTTGCCGTGACCGCGCAAGGTCGGGCCGAACTCGAGGCGCGCAAGGACGAGGTCGAGGCGCTGATGCGCCGGCTCGGCCGTCACGGCGAACGCACCACCACGGTGCGCTCGCACGATCTGTTCCGCGCCATGGGCAATCTCGGCTCGGTGCTCAAGAACCGCGCCCGCGCGGGCAAGCTCGACGAGGCGACGATCAACGAGATCGTCGACATGATTGACGAAATGGCCAAGCGCATCGAGCGGCTGTAGGCAGCAGCGATTGCGGCGCCCACGGCAACGGCCTATGCCCGCTCCATCCGTCTTGCAGCGGATGGGGAGGGAAAGGCCATGCACACACCTCGCGCGGCGCGTGGCGCGCCCCCGTGGCACCTGTGGCTGGTGGGGGTGGCCACGCTGCTGTTCAACGCCATGGGCATCATCAGCTACACCGCCACGAGGCTGGGGATGCTGGCCGAGCTGGGCCTGTCCCCCGATCAGATCGCCTTCATGAACAGCTCTCCGGCCTGGATCAGCGGCTTCTGGGCGCTGGGGGTGTGGGGCGCCTTTGCCGGATCGGTGCTGCTCCTGCTGCGATCGCGCTGGGCGGTGGCGGCAATGGCGCTGGCGCTGATCGGCCTGATTGGCACGACCACGGGCAATTACCTCGTGCTGGACGTGCCGCCGGCGATGCAGGCGCCGCTGCTCGATGCGGCGATCTGGGCGGTGACGCTGTTCACCCTCGTCTATACGCGGCGCATGGCGGCGATCGGCGTGCTGCGCTAGGGCCTTTCGGCGCGGCGCCGGGCGACGAGGCGCAGATAAGTGTCGGCCACCACCTGGTTGATCGCTTCCCAGCTATAGTCGCAGGCGCGGGTCTCACCTGCTGCCCCATGTGCCCGGCGCAGCGCCGGATCGGCGCAATAGGGCGCAAGCGCAGCGGCAAAGGCGGCGGCGTCCGCAGCGCGGTTGCCACTCGGCGCCACCAGCCGCCCGGTGATGCCATCGGCCACCAGGCTCGCGCTTCCCGTCGCCCCGGCGGCCACCACCGGCAGCCCGCTGGCCATCGCCTCGAGCGTGACATTGCCGAAGGTCTCGGTGACGGAAGGGTTGAAGAACACATCGCCGCTGGCCAGCGCCTGGCCCAGCGCCTCGCCGGTTTTGAAGCCGACGAACAGCCCGCCGGGCAGGTGGGCCTCGAACCAGCCGCGCGCCGGCCCGTCGCCGATCACCAGCACCCGGTGCGCGACGCCCTTCTCGCGCAGGTGGGCGATGGTCTCGGCAAAGACCTCCAGCCCCTTTTCCATCACCAGCCGCCCGAGGAAGACGATCGCCACATCCTCATCGCCAAGCCCGATGCTGCGCCGCCACTCGGGATCGCGCCGGGCCGAGGAAAAGATCGTGCGGTCAACCCCGCGGCTCCACAGCCCGATATCGTGGTGCATCCCCATCGCCAGCAATTCATCGATCATCGATTGCGACGGGGCGACGAGCGCATCGCAGCGGGTGTAGAAGCGCCGCAGCAGCCGCACCACCAACGGCTCGAGAAAGGCCGCGCCATAATAGCGCGGATAGGTCTCGAAGCGGGTGTGGACGCTGGCGAGCACCGGCAGCCCCCGCGTCCTCGCCCAGCGCAGCGCCGCGTGCCCGGCCGGATCGGGCGAGGACAGGTGGATGATATCGGGGCCGAAGGCGGCAAGATCGCGCCTGACCTTCGCCCCGAGGCCGAGCGGCAGGCGGTATTCGCCCCGGCCCTTCACCGGCATCGGCACATTGGGCAGGCCAACCAGATCGCCGGTCGGCGGAAAATCGGGATTGGCGACCTTGGGCGAATAGACGCGCACCGCCGCACCCTTGGCCAGCAGCGAGCCGACCAGGCGGTTGAGCGCCTGGTTGGCGCCATCGCGCGTGTAATTGTAATTGCCGCTGAACAAGGCAATGCGCAGGTCGCTGATCTCCATGGGGCGGGCCTGTTAATCGCATTTTGCGCCGCTGGCGAGGGGGCGATGGCGCCTCGGCGCGGCAAGGGGCCTTGGCGCTTTCGTCATTGACTTGTCGCGCATCGCCACTAAGGCGGCCCGCGGGCCACGCGGTCCCAACGCCGCGCGTGCTCTCTGGAAGGAGAGATGACATGACCGAGTATGTTCGCGGGCTCGCGCACGAGCCTGTCCTCAAGCCTGAGCGCCCCTTTTTTTCCTCGGGCCCCACGGCAAAGTTTCCCGGCTGGTCGCTGGATAGGCTCAAGACCGAATCGCTTGGCCGCTCGCACCGCTCGAGCCTCGGCAAGGCGCGGCTCAAATATGCCATCGACCTCTCGCGCGAACTGCTCGGCATCCCCGATGACTATCTGATCGGCATCATGCCCGCCTCGGACACCGGGGCGATCGAGGCGGCGATGTGGTCCATGCTCGATCCGGCGCGCCCGGCCACCGTGGCGGCGTGGGAGAGCTTCGGCAATGTCTGGATCCAGGATGCGGTCAAGCAATTGAAGCTGCCCAACCTGCAGATCCTCACCGCCGATTATGGCGAGATCCCCGATCTTTCCACCATTCCGCAGCGCAACGACGTGGTCTTCACCTGGAACGGCACCACCTCGGGCGCGCGCATCCCCGATACCGACTGGCTCGAACCCGGCCGCGAGGGGGTGACGATCAACGATGCCACCAGCGCCATCTTCGCGATGGAGATGGACTGGCCCAAGCTCGATGCCACCACCTATTCGTGGCAGAAGGTGATGGGCAGCGAGGCCCAGCACGGGATGCTGATCCTGAGCCCCAAGGCGGTTGCGCGGATCGAGAGCTACGATCCGCCCTGGCCGCTGCCCAAGCTGTTCCGCATGAAGAAGAACGGCAAGATCAACCGCGGCATCTTTGAAGGCGAGACGATCAACACCCCCTCGATGCTGGCGACCGAGGACTATATCGCCGCGCTCGAATGGGCAAAGAGCATCGGCGGGCGCAAGGCGCTGATCGAACGCGCCGATGCCAATGCCAAAATCGTCAAGGACTGGATCGAGGCCACCCCGTGGCTCAGGAACATGGTGGCCGATCCGGCCAAGCAAACCAACACCGGGGTGTGCATGGCCTTCCAGGGCGATTGGTATGAGAGCCTTTCGGCCGAAGAACAGGCCGCGGTGCCCAAGAAAATCGTCAAGCTGCTCGAAGAGCGCAATGTCGCCTTCGATTTCAACGGGTACCGCGATGCCCCGCCGTCCTTGCGCATCTGGTGCGGTGCGACCGTGGAGCAGGAGGATTTGAAGCGCCTCTTGCCGTGGATCGAATGGGCCTACGAGAAGGTCAAGAACGGCTGATTTTCTGCCGGCACCCCATCCCAGCGTTTCCCCGGCTATGGCGCCGGGGGCCCCGCTTTCCTTTTCCCAAGCCCGCACGTGAAGCGGGACCCCGGATCAAGTCCGGGGCGACAAGTGGAAGGTATCCCAAATGACCCGTCCCAAGGTTCTCATTTCCGACAAGATGGACCCCAATGCCGCGCGCATCTTTGCGGAGCGCGGCTGCGATGTCGATGTCATCACCGGGGAAACCCCCGAACAGCTGATCGCGCGGATCGGAGAATATGATGGCCTTGCCATCCGCTCCTCGACCAAGGTCACCCGCGCGGTGCTCGATGCCGCCACCAACCTCAAGGTGATCGGCCGGGCCGGCATCGGGGTCGATAATGTCGATATCCCCTATGCCAGCGCCAAGGGCGTGGTGGTGATGAACACCCCCTTCGGCAATTCGATCACCACCGCCGAACACGCGATCGCGCTGATGTTCGCGCTCGCCCGCCAGATCCCCGAGGCCAATGCCCAGACCCAGGCGGGGCAGTGGCCCAAGAGCGGCTTCATGGGGGTGGAGCTTACCAACAAGACCCTCGGCCTCATCGGCGCGGGCAATATCGGCTCGATCGTCGCTGCCCGCGCGCTCGGCCTTAAGATGAAGGTGATCGCCTATGATCCCTTCCTCACCGAGGAGCGCGCGGTGGAACTCGGGGTGGAGAAGGTCGATCTTGAGAGCCTGCTCGCGCGCGCCGATTTCGTCACCTTGCACACCCCTCTGACCGACGAGACCCGCAACATTTTGAGCCGCGAGCGGCTCGCGAGCGCCAAGAAGGGCATCCGCATCATCAATTGCGCCCGCGGCGGGCTGATCGATGAGGCCGCGCTCAAGGACCTGCTCGACAGCGGCCACATCGCCGGGGCGGCGCTCGACGTGTTCGAGACCGAACCGCCCGCGCCCGATCACCCGCTGTTCGGCACCAGGAACTTCATCTGCACGCCGCACCTTGGCGCCTCGACCACCGAGGCGCAGGTCAATGTGGCGCTGCAGGTGGCCGAGCAGATGGCCGACTATCTCGTCAATGGCGGGGTCACCAACGCGCTCAACATGCCCTCGCTCTCGGCCGAGGAGGCGCCCAAGCTCAAGCCCTATATGGCGCTTGCCGAGAAGCTCGGCAGCCTCGTTGGCCAGCTTGCCCATGGCAACCTCACCCGCATCAGCATCGAGCGCGAGGGCGCTGCGGCCGAACTCAACGGCAAGCCGATCACCGCGGCGGTGCTGGCCGGGCTGATGCGCTGCTATTCGGACACGGTGAACATGGTCAACGCCCCCTTCCTCGCCAAGGAGCGCGGGCTTGACGTGAGCGAGATCCGCCATGATCGCGAGGGCGCCTTCAACACCCTGGTGCGGGTGACGGTGGAAACCGCGGCGGGCCCGCGGTCGGTGGCGGGCACGCTGTTCGGCACCGAGGCGCCGCGGCTGGTCGAGATCTTCGGCATCGGCATCGAGGCCGAGCTTGCCGGCCACATGCTCTACATCGTCAATGACGACAAGCCGGGCTTCATCGGTCGCATCGGCACGCTGCTGGGCGCGCGCGGCATCAATATCGGCACCTTCAACCTCGGCCGGCGCGCGCCGGGGGGCGAGGCGGTGCTGCTCTTGAGCCTCGACGATCCGCTCAGCCCCGCGGTGGTGGCCGAGGCCGAGCGGCTCGAGGGGGTCAAGCTGGTCAAGGCGCTGAGCTTCTGAGCGCGGGGCTTGCAATTGCCCTTGGCCCCGGCGAAGGCCGGGTTTGCGTGCGGGCCGGGGAATGCCTCGGCCCGCCCCGGGATGATGAGCACGCGCCAATGACCAAGCCCAACGATCTCTTGCCCGAAGGCCTCGAGGATCGCCTGCCGCAGGAGGCGGCGCGGATCAGCGCGATGATGCGCGCCTGCCTCGATGTGCTCGATGCCCATGGCTATGACCGGGTGCGCCCGCCGCTGCTCGAGTTCGAGGCCTCGCTCGCCGGGCGCATGGCCGGCGTCGAGGTGGGCGAGAAGAGCAGCATGTTCCGCTTCGTCGATCCGGCGTCGCTGCGCACCCTCGCGCTGCGCAGCGACATCACCCCGCAGATCGGACGGATCGCTGCCACGCGCCTTGCCGCCGCGCCGCGCCCGCTGCGCCTTGCCTATTGCGGCGACACGGTGCTCATCAAGGCGAGCCAGCTCGATCCCGCGCGCGAGCGCCTGCAGCTTGGCGGCGAGCTGATCGGCAGCGACAGCGTGGCCGCGGCCAGCGAGGTGGTGATGCTCGCCGTCGAGGCCCTGAAGGCCGCGGGCCTCGGTGGCATTGCGGTGGATTTCACCCTCCCCGATCTCGTCGATACCCTTGCCGAAAAGACCTTTCCGCTCGCCCCCGAGGCGCGCGAGGCGGTGCGGCGCGAGCTTGATGCCAAGGATGCCGGGGGCCTCAAGGCGGTGGGCGGGGCGGCCTATCTGCCGCTGCTCTATGCCGCCGGGCCGTTCGACCAGGCGCTCGCCAGCTTGCGCGCGGTCGATGCCGGCGGGGCGCTCAAGTCCCGGCTCGACGGGCTCGAGGCGATCGCCGCGGCCGTGGGCGATGCGGCGCGGATCACCCTCGATCCCACCGAGCGGCACGGGTTTGAATACCAGTCGTGGTTTGGCTTTACCCTCTATGCGGACGGGCTGCGCCGCGCTGCGGGGCGGGGCGGCACCTACCGCATCGCGGGAAGCGAGGAGCCGGCGACCGGCTTTACCCTCTATCTTGATCGGCTGGCCGAGATCGCCCCGCAGCCCGAGCGGTTACGCACCTGCTATCTCCCGCTCGGCCACGACCGCGCGGCGGCGGCGCGGCTGAGGGCCGAGGGCTGGCGCACCCGCGCCCAGCTTGCCCCGGGCGAGGATCCGCGCGCGCTGGGGTGCAGCCACGTGCTCGAAGGCGAGACGCCGCGCCCGCTCTAGCGGCCTGCGTGCGCGGCGGCGCCTCTCCTAGCCGAACAGGGCCTTGAGCCAGGCATCGACCTTGGCGGTGGCGGGATAGTCCGCTTCGCCAAGGCGCCGGTTGATCTCCATGTGGCCTTTCAGCCCCTCGCCGGGAAAGCCTGCCACCTCGGCCCTTGTGCCGGCCCGTTGCAGCGCCTCGGCCAGAGCCTTGGCCTGCGCCGCGCCGTCGGGGCGCTCAACGTGAAGCAGCAGGAAGGCCGGGGCGTTGGGAGCGGCGGCATGGTGGATGGGCGAAAGCGCCTTCTGGCGCGCCGGATCGCTGCCGAAGGCGGCAAGATAGGTCTCGCGCATCCGCGGCCCGGCGGCGCTGATCTGGCGCGCCACGTCATAGGCCGCCCCGTCATTGGGCATCACCCCGTCGATATCGGCAAAGGAAAGCCCGGCAGCCTTGAGATAGCGCTCATCCGTCCCCACCAGCGCGACGAGATGCGCGCCGGCGCTGTGGCCGGTGATGACGACGCGGCTGCGATCGATCCCGAGGCGCTCGGCCCGCGCCAGCAGGAAGGCGAGCGCGGCGGCGACATCGGCGGCCTGATCTTCCACCTTGGCCTTGGGCAGGAGGCGATAGTCGATCGATGCGAAGGCATAGCCTTGCCCCAGCATGTGCCCGGGCAGCGCGCGGCCCAGCGCATTGCTCTTCGAGCCGCGCTGCCACCCGCCGCCGTGGACGAACAGCACCAGCGGCGCCCTCTTCGCCCCTTGCGGCACCCACAGATCGAGCGCCTGGAGCGGATCGTTGCCATAGGCAAGTGTCTGCTGCGGCGCCGGGGCGCGCATCGGCGCGCGGCCGGCGGCGCCGGACGCCCTGGCGCGCTCCTCCACCCTCTGGCGCAGTTCGGCCCGGCAGCCATCGGAAAGTTCGGCAGCCTTTTCGCGCAGGCAGGCGCGCATGGCGCCGGGCTGGCCGCGCACGCCTGCGCAGAGCTTCGCAATCTCGGCCCGGCATGCGGGCGCCAGCCGCGCGCCGGGGCCGGCCTGTTGGCGGGCAAGGATCGGGCTGGCAAGCAGCGCCAGGCTGGCGGCGGCAAGCAGGGCTTTGGCGGTGGTCGTCATCGTGGCTCCTTGGGGCAGTGGGGGTGTTCTGCCCCCTTCAACGGGCAAAACCTTGTCGCCCTTCGCCACAGCCCTGTGCCTTAGGCCCCGCCAAGCGCTTGCCAGCATGGCCCCCAGCGCCTAGGGCCGCGCGCGGTTTTTGCTGCCACGCGAAGGAACAGAATGGCCAACGTCACCGTGATCGGCGCCCAGTGGGGCGATGAGGGCAAGGGCAAGATCGTCGACTGGCTGGCGAGCCGTGCCGATGTGGTGGTGCGCTTCCAGGGCGGGCACAATGCCGGCCACACCCTGGTGGTGGATGGCAAGACCTACAAGCTCTCGCTCCTGCCTTCGGGGATCGTCTCGGGCACGCTCTCGGTGATCGGCAACGGGGTGGTGCTCGATCCCTGGGCGCTGCGCGAGGAAGTCGCCCGGATCGAGGCGCAAGGCGTGCGCATCACCGATGAAAACCTTGCCATTGCCGACAATTGCCCGCTGATCCTGCCGCTCCACCGCGATCTGGATGCCCTGCGCGAAACCGCGGCGGGCAAGGGCAAGATCGGCACCACCGGGCGCGGGATCGGCCCGGCCTATGAGGACAAGGTCGGCAGGCGTGCGATCCGCGTGTGCGACCTTGCCCATCTCGATGCGCTCGAGGCCCAGCTTGATCGGCTGTGCGCCCATCACGATGCGCTGCGCGCCGGGTTTGGCCAGCCGCCGGTTGATCGCGCGGCGCTGCTTGCGGCACTGAGCGAGGTGGCCCCCTTCGTGCTGCGCTTTGCCCAGCCGGTGTGGAAGCGCCTCAAAAAGGTGCGCCGCGCCGGCGCGCGCATCCTGTTTGAAGGTGCGCAAGGGGTGCTGCTCGATGTCGATCACGGCACCTATCCCTTCGTCACCTCCTCGAACACGGTGAGCGGCACCGCGGCGGCCGGATCGGGCCTTGGCCCATCGGCCACCGGCTTCGTGCTGGGGATCGTCAAGGCCTATACCACCCGCGTCGGCTCGGGCCCCTTCCCGACGGAATTGGATGACGAGATCGGCCAGCGCCTCGGCGAACGCGGGCATGAATTCGGCACGGTGACGGGGCGCAAGCGCCGCGTCGGCTGGTTCGATGCGGTGCTGGTGCGCCAGTCCTGCGCGATTTCCGGCGTCACCGGCATCGCGCTCACCAAGATCGACGTGCTCGACGGGCTGGAGAAGGTGAAGATCTGCACCGGCTACCGCCTGCGCGGCAAGGTCTATGATTACCTGCCCAGCCATGCGGCTGACCAGGCCCAGTGCGAGCCGATCTACGAGGAAATGGACGGCTGGAGCCAGAGCACCGCGGGCGCGCGCTCCTATGCCGATCTGCCCGCCAATGCGATCAAGTACATCCAGCGCATCCAGGAGCTGATCGAATGCCCGGTGGCGCTGGTTTCGACCTCGCCCGAGCGTGACGATACCATCCTGATGCGCGATCCCTTCGTGGATTGATCGCAGGCCCGCGCGCGGGGTAACCTGCGGCGCGATGCGGGGCTTCATTCTCCTTGCGCTCTTGGCGCTGGCCGCCTGCGGCCAATCTCTGCCCGAACCGGCAGGAAGGCCATCGGCGCAGCCGCCGCTCGCGCGCGAGGCGGCGCGGATCGTGCCGCAGCGCGGCCTTGCCCGCGTCGATTACCTCATCGTCGACAAGTCCGAGCGGCTGATGGTCGCCTATGCCGCGGGCCAGCCGGTCAGGGCCTGGCGGGGCCTGCAATTCGGCGCTCAGCCGCAAGGCCACAAGCGCTTTGAAGGGGATGAGCGCACGCCCGAGGGGCGCTATGTGATCGAGGGGCGCAATCCCAAGAGCGCCTATCACCTCAGCCTCAGGATCTCCTATCCCAATCCGGCCGATCGCGCCTATGCCCGCGCCCATGGCCGTTCGCCCGGGGGCGATATCTTCATTCACGGCCAGCCCAACGCCCTTGCCTTCGGGCGGGTGCCGGGGGACTGGACCGATGGCTGCATCGCGCTTGCCAATTCCGAGATCGAGGAGCTCTGGCGCATCGTGCCCGATGGCACGGTGATCGAAATCCGCCCCTGATCGCCCGATGTGCTTGACCCGATCTGTTTTTGTTCTATTCTCGTTCCAAACCTGTTGGAGTCGAGTCGATGTGTGCTCCTGCATCAGAAACGGGCGATCTCAATTATGATCTGGCCAGCGATGGGGCGGGGCTCGCCGCAAGGGTGGCGATCTTCGCGGGCGCGCAGGCGCTGCGCGCGCAGATTGCCGCCGATCTTGCCGGAGCGGGTTTTCGCACCATTGATGGCGGCGGGCTTGAGGCGCTGATCGAAGGGCCGGTGGCGCTGCTTGGCGATGTGGTGGTGGTCGATTGCCCATCGCGCGCGCCGGGCGGGCTTGATGCCATGGCGCTTGCCGGGCTTGCCCGGCTGGACACGCGGGTGGCCCGCGCCGGCGCGCGGCTGATCGTGTCGACCGATCTTGACGGGCTCGACGATGTCTTTGCCGTGCTCGATCAATCCGCCCCGCAGATCCTCGTGGCGCCAAGCCGCGCCGAAAGGGTGATCGCGGTGGGCCGGGCAATGGGCGAGGTGGGGGCGGCGCGCCTGCGCGAAATGGGCGAGGAGGATCGGATTGCGCTCCTGCGCCTGTCGCAGCAGGTCGAGGCCTTGGCCCGTTCGCTCGATCGGCTCGGCTCTGGCGGCCTGCTGGCGGGCACCTCCATGGGCACGTCAACCGCCGGGGGCGCTGGCAGCGGTGCCGGGTTGATGTTTGGAGAGGGTGCGCCTGCGCACCACGGGGCGCCGGGCGAGGCGCTGGCCGGCAAATTCGGCAGTTCCGGCCCGGTGGCAGCGCTGCCCGATCCGCGGATGGTGCGCCGGATCATCGCCAACCGCCAGGCCCGCGCGCGCTTCTTCGATCCCGAACTCTTTGGCGAGCCGGCCTGGGACATGCTGCTCGATCTCACCGCGGCCGAGGGGGAAGGCAAGCGCGTCTCGGTCACTTCGCTGTGCATCGCCGCGGGCGTCCCGGCCACCACCGCGCTGCGCTGGATCGCGCAGATGGTGGATTGCGGCCTGTTCGTGCGGATGCCCGATCCGGGTGATCGGCGCCGAGCCTTCATCGGCCTCAGCGACAAGGCAAGGGCGGCGATGGCGGCCTATTTCGCCAGCCTGCACGCTCCGGTGCGCGAAGCGGCCTGACAGCCGCCTGCGGCCTGCCTGGCTTGCGGGGGGGCAGACGCGCGATCTGCCGCGGCCCCATGCGGTCGATGAAAGGGGGCGGTGCTGCTTGGTGATGAGGGCGGGGAGGAGCGATCCGCGACAGCGCCTTGGCGTGCCGGGAGCGGTGCAGGGTCAGCGATGGAGCGGCGCGGCTGGCGGGCTGTGCCCTGGCTTTCGGTCTGCGGCCTTCAGGCCGCTCCCTCGTCTCGGTTAGCGCCCGGCGCCGGGCGCCAGCGCAGCACCAGCGTGAGTCCCTGCCCGGCGGCCTCGGCGGGTGGGTCTTCGTCGGGCCCGAGCGCAAGGCGCCGGGCATCGGCGCGCGCCCGGGCGAGCAGCGCCGCGGGCACGGCGCCATCGAGCAGCAGGCAATCGGCCATGCCCAGCAGCCGTGCCTGGCGCAGCGTCAAGTCTTCCGGGTCGGCGCTGGTGAGGGTGAGCGTGACCCTTTCCCCGGGCAGCGGCGCCAGGCCCGGCACGCCATCCGCGCCCCCCAGGGCGCCTTCGGCCCAGGCGAGAGCGCGCTCATGCGCGCGCGGATCGAGCGGATCGAGCGCGCCGCCTTCGCCGAGCGCCAGATCGAGCGCGCGCCGCCGTGCCGCCGCATCGGGCAGGCGTGCGGCGAGCACCGGGCGCGCCGCCGCGAGCGCGCGCGCCAGCGCCCCGAGGCTGGCGGGCAGCACCCGCTCGAGCCGCAGGCGCAGCTGCTTGGCAAGGCCGGCCGAGGCCCCGCCGGTGCCGATCGCCACCAGCACCGGATCGCGATCGACGATCGCGGGCGTGGTGAAGTCGCACAATTCGGGCCGATCAACCACATTGACCAGCATCCCCGCGCAGCGCGCATTGATCGCCGCCACCTCGCAGGCCCGCTGGTCCTCATAGGCGATGAATGCGAGCCGCACGCCTTCATCGATGGCACGGGGCAGATCCTCCGCCACCACGCCCCCTGCGCGCCTCACCAGCCGCCGCTTGGCCTCGGCCGCCGGGCCATCGCCCAGCACCAGCACCTGCTGGCCGGCGATGCGGTGGAACAGCGGCAGGCTGTGGGCCGTGCGCATGCCCGCCTTACCGCCCGCCTATCCGAGCCATTCGGGCACCCGTTCGGCCGCCATGATCGCCCCGGCCTCGATGCGGTCGGCCACCACGGCAAAGCGGTTCCCATCGACCAGCACCTCGGCGACAAAGCCGCGCGAATTGTAGGACGAGGCCATGGTCGCGCCATAGGCCCCGGCGGTGCGGAACACGGCCAGATCGCCCGCCGCCAGCACATCACATTCGCGCCCCATGGCAAAGGTATCGCCGGTCTCGCAGATCGGCCCGACGATATTGGCCACCATCTTCCCGCCCCGCGGCGTCACCGCCTCGAAATGGTGATAGGCGCCGTAAAGCGCCGGGCGAGCAAGATCGTTCATCGCCGCATCGACGATCACGAAGGGATCCCTGATCCCGCGCTTGATCCGGATCACCCGGGTCAGCAGCACCCCGGCATTGCCGGCGATCACCCGGCCCGGCTCGAAGATCAGCCGCGTGCCCCAATCCTTCGTCACCCCCGCCACCATGGCGCCATATTCGGCCGGCTCCGGCAATTGCTCACCGCGGCGATAGGGGACGCCAAGGCCCCCGCCCAGATCGACATGGGTGATGGCATGGCCCGCGCCCCTCAGCGCCGTGACGAGGGCGCCGAGCTTGCCAAAGGCGGTCTCGAGCGGGGCAAGGTCAGCCAGCTGGCTGCCGATATGCACCGCCACCCCGCGCAGGTGAATGCCCGGCAGGCGCGCCAGCGTGGTGAAGATCTGCCCGGCCGCGCTGATCGGCACGCCGAACTTGTTGTCGGCCTTGCCGGTCGAGATCTTGTCGTGGGTGCCGGCATCGACATCGGGATTGACCCGGAGCGCGCATTGCGCGGTCAGGTCCATGCCGGCCGCGATCGCCGCCAGCTCTGCGCCTTCCTCCTCGCTCTCGATATTGAACTGGCCGATCCCCGCCTCGAGCGCGGCGCGCATCTCGGCAGCGGTCTTGCCCACCCCGGAAAACACGATCATCTCTGGCGCGATCCCCGCCGCGAGCGCGCGGCGCATCTCGCCCACCGAGACCACATCGGCGCCGAGCCCCATGCCCTGGAGCACCTTGAGCACGGCAAGGTTGGGATTGGCCTTGACGGCAAAGGCAATGAGCTTGTCCGGCACGCCCGCGAGCGCCTCGCGGAACACCCGGGCGTGGCGCTCGAGCGTGGCGCGCGAATAGACATAGACGGGCGTTCCCACCGCCTCGGCAATGCGCGGCAGGGGCACATCCTCGGCGTGGAGCACGCCGTCCTTGAGCGTGAAGTGATCCATGCGTGTGGTCTGCTTGGCGTCCTGGTCGCGGGCCTATTCGGGGGGCAGGTCAAAGGGATCGTCGGCGCGTTCCTCAGAGCGGCGGCGCAGCTCGACGCTGCGTTCGGGCGCGGCCAGGGCATCGCGGCGCAGCAGCGCATCGGCCCCGGGCTGCTCCTGCGCGCCATAGGGGGCGGGCGGCAGGCTTGCGCCTTCGGGCGGGGTGAGGGCGGTGCGCGAGCCGCAGGCAGCGAGCGCGGCCGCGCCGCCAAGGGCAAGGCCGAAGCGCAAGGCGCGGGGCAGGGCAGGGCTGTCTTGCATCACTCCTCCATTCCCAGCGCCCGGCGCGCCGCGGCCACCTGGCGGCGCACCTCGTCGGGGGCGGTGCCGCCATATGAGGCGCGCGCCGCCACCGAGGCATCGACCGAAAGCGCCTGATAGACCCTTGCATCGATCCGCGCATCGATCTTCTGCAGCTCGGCAAGCGAAAGCTGATCGAGCGCCACCCCGCGCGCCTCGGCGAGCTTGACCGCCGCCCCGGTGATGTGGTGCGCCTCGCGGAAGGGCACGCCCGCCTCGCGCACCAGCCAATCAGCGAGATCGGTGGCGGTGGCATAGCCCAGCTCGGCCGCGGCGCGCATCCTCTCGGTGTTGAAGCTGCTGCCGGCGATCATCCCGGTCATCGCCGCGATCGACAGGCCCATCAGCGCGGCAGCCTCGAACACCGGCGGCTTGTCGTCCTGCATGTCCTTGGAATAGGCGAGCGGCAGGCCCTTCATGGTGATCATCAGGCTGGTGAGCGCCCCGATCACCCGGCCCGTATGGCCGCGCACCAGCTCGGCCGCGTCGGGGTTCTTCTTCTGCGGCATGATCGAGGAGCCGGTCGAAAGGCTGTCGGGCAGGCGGATGAAGCCGAAGGGCTGGCTGGCCCACAGGATCACCTCCTCGGCAAGGCGCGAAAGGTGGAGCGCGCTCGTCGCGCAGCAATAGAGAAAATCGAGCGCGAAATCACGGTCCGAGACCGCATCGAGCGAATTGGCGGTGGGCCGGGCAAAGCCGAGCGCGGCGGCGGTTGCCGCGCGGTCGATGGGAAATCCGGTGCCGGCGAGCGCCGCCGAGCCGAGCGGACATTCGTTGAGCCGCTCGGCCGCCTCGGCGATGCGCGCGCGATCGCGGCGGAACATCTCGTAATAGGCCATGAGGTGATGGCCGAGCGTCACCGGCTGGGCGGTCTGCAGGTGGGTGAAGCCGGGCATGATCGCAGCGGCATGTTCGCCCGCGCGGGTGACGAGCGCGCGTTGCAGTTCGGCCAGGCCTGCGTCCATCTCGGCCAAGGCCTCGCGCACCCACAGGCGAAAATCGGTCGCCACCTGATCATTGCGACTGCGCGCGGTGTGGAGCCGCCCGGCGACCGGGCCGATGAGTTCGGCAAGGCGCGCCTCGGTGGTCATGTGGATGTCCTCGCGGTCCCAGTCCTCGGGCACGCCGTCGCGTTCATACTCCGCCGCCACCTGATCGAGCCCGGCGCTGATCGTGGCGGCGTCCTCGGCGGCGATGATCCCCTGCGCGCCCAGCATCGCCACATGGGCCTTGCTCGCGGCGATGTCCTGGCGCCAGAGCGCCTTGTCGAAGGGGATCGAGGCGTTGATTTCGCGCATGATCGCGCTAGGGCCATCGGCGAAGCGCCCGCCCCACATGGCGTTGGTGGCCGCGCCTGGCCTTGACCCGGAGCCTGTGATGTCCCGCTCTTTGCTCATTGCTGCCTTGGTGCTGGTGCTGCTGGGGGGCTGCGATAGGCTTGGCAAGGCCCCGGCGCAACCGGCTGCGAACGATGCCGCCGCAGCGCCGGCGAAGGGCGCGCCCGATCGCCGCATGGCCGGAACCGCGCTGCCCGCACTGGTGCTCAGCGATCCGGCCGGGCGCAGCCTTGATCTTGGCGCGCTTGACGGGCCGGTGCTCCTCAACCTCTGGGCCACCTGGTGCGCGCCCTGCGTCAAGGAAATGCCGCAGCTTGATCGGCTCGCCGCCGTGCTTGCGGGCGAGGTAAGGGTGATCGCGGTGAGCCAGGATGTGCGCGGGGCCGAGGTGGTGGTGCCCTTCTTCGCCAAGGGCGGCTACAGCGCGCTCGAGCCCTGGCTCGATCCCGAGGCCCGGCTTTCGGGCGCCTTGAGCCCCGAGGGCCAATTGCCGCTCACCATCCTCTTCGATGCCCGCGGACAGGAAGTCTGGCGCCTTGCCGGGGGCCATGATTGGGACAGTCCGGCGGCAATCGCGCTGGTGCGCGATGCGCTGTCAGCGCCGGGGGCAGGGAAGGAGTGACATGGCGAGCGATCCCGAAACTTTCCGCCTCTTGCTGCTTGAACGGCTGGCGGCGCTTGACGAGCAGGATCGCATCAGCGCCGAGGGGCGCCAGCCGGTCATGCTCGAACAGGACAGCGTCGGGCGCCTTTCGCGCATGGACGCGATGCAGATGCAGGCCATGGCGCTGGCGCAGGAGCGGCGCCGCAAGGTCGAGCGGGCGGCGATCGGCGCGGCGCTGGCGCGCATCGATTCGGGCGAGTTCGGCTATTGCCTCGTCTGCGGCGAGGAGATTGCCGAGGCGCGGCTGCGCACCGATCCGACGCTCGCCAAGTGCCGCGATTGCGCTGCCGGAGCCGCTTGAGGCTCAGGCAGTGGGGTTGATCGCGGCGAGAATGGCATCGGCCGCGCCGACCGGGCGATCGGCCTCGATCCGCTCGGAATAGCGATCGACGAGCTTATCGGCGTGGGGACGCAGCAGCACGGTGAAGCGCACCAGTTCCTCCATCACATCGACGATCCGCTCGTAAAAGGGCGAGGGGCGCATCCGCCCGGCTTCGTCGAATTCCTGATAGGCCTTGGCCACCGATGACTGGTTGGGGATGGTGAACATCCGCATCCAGCGCCCGAGCAGGCGCAGGGTGTTGACCGCGTTGAAGCTCTGCGATCCGCCGCTCACCTGCATCACCGCGAGGGTGCGGCCCTGCGTGGGGCGCAGGCCCTTGTAGGCGAGCGGCAGGTGATCGATCTGCGCCTTCATGATCCCGGTGATGGTGCCGTGGCGCTCGGGGCTGCACCACACCTGCGCCTCGGACCACAGGGCATGCTCGCGCAGCTCGTGCACCGCCGGGTGATCATCGCCTTTCACCTGGTCGGGCAGCGGCAGATCTGAAGGATCGAAAATGCGCGTCTCGCAGCCGAAGAATTCGAGCAGCCGCGCCGCTTCCTCGACCGCGAGGCGCGAAAAGGAGCGCTCCCTCAGCGAGCCATAGAGCAGCAGCACCCGCACCGGCGGGTCGAGCGGGCCGAGGCCTGCCGCGGGGCGCGCATTGACGTATTCGCGCCGCAAGGCCGGCAGATGCGCCGGATCGGGCAGGGGGCGCAGGCGGGTGTTTTCACTCATGCCGGGTCTCCGGGAAAGCGGGCACGGGTGCGGTTGGCGAGGGCGACGAGCGAGAGCATCACCGGCACCTCGACCAGCACCCCCACCACCGTGGCGAGCGCCGCCCCGCTGGCAAGGCCGAACAGGCCGATCGCCACCGCCACGGCAAGCTCGAAGAAATTGGAGGTGCCGATGAGCGCGCAGGGCGCGGCGATCGCGTGGGGCACGCGCCAAGCCCAGGCCCAGGCATAGGCGGCGGCAAAGATGGCATAGGACTGGATGATGATCGGCACCGCAATAAGCGCGATGAGCAGCGGATTGGCAAGGATCGTGCCGGCCTGGAAGGCAAAGAGCAGCACCACGGTCAAGAGCAGACCGATCACCGACCAGGGCTTCAAACGCGCGGTGAAGGCCGCGACCGCCGCCGCATCGCCGCCATGGGTGGCGATCACGCGCGAACGGGTGATGGCGCCGGCGACCAGCGGGATCACCACATAGAGCACGACCGAGAGCAGCAGCGTCTCCCATGGCACGGCGATCTCGGTCACGCCCAAGAGCAGCGCGACGATCGGGGCAAAGGCGATGATCATCACCAGATCGTTCACCGCCACCTGGACCAGCGTGTAGGCCGGGTCCCCGCGGGTCATCTGCGACCAGACGAACACCATCGCGGTGCAGGGCGCCGCGCCGAGCAGGATCAGCCCGGCGATATAGGATTCGGCATCGGCGCGCGGCAGGATGCCGGCATAGAGGTGGTGGAAGAACAGCACCCCAAGGCCCGCCATGGTGAAGGGCTTGACCAGCCAGTTGATCACCAGCGTGATCACCAGGCCCTTGGGCTTGGTGCCGATATGCCTGATGCTGGCAAAATCCACCCCCACCATCATCGGGAAGATCATCGCCCAGATCAGCACCGCGACCACGAGGTTGACCGAGGCATATTCGAGCCGCGCCAGCACGCCGACGGCCTGAGGCGCGATCACGCCGAGGCCCAGCCCGGCAACGATGGCGAGCAGCACCCAGAGCGAAAGATAGCGCTCGAACAGCCCGAGAGGGGAGGCCGGCGCGTCCATCACGCCGCCCCTTCCATCGCGCCGATTTCGGCCAGAGCGGCTTGCAGTGTCGCCTTATCCATCGTCCCTCGGTCAAGCGCGAGGAACGCCCGGACCCGCATTTCCAGCAGGCGCCAGGTCTCCTCGAAGGCGGCATCGACTTCGGCCTCGGTGCCGGTGACATCGGCAGGATCGGGCAGGCCCCAGTGGGCTTTCAGCGGGCTGCCGAGGAACACCGGGCACTCCTCACCCGCGGCATTGCCGCACACCGTGATGGCAAGGTCTATCGCCGGCGCGCCCGGGCGGCTGAACTCGTCCCAGCTTTTCGAGCGGAACGAGGTTGGATCGATCCCGCGCCGCGCCAGCAGCCGCAGGGCGCCGGGGTGGGGCGCGCCCTTGGGCCTGCTCCCGGCACTGAAGGCGCGCACGCGGCCTTGCCCCAGATGGTTGAACAGCGCCTCGCCGAGGATCGAGCGGGCCGAATTGCCGGTGCACAGCACCAGCACGGTGAAGGGGGTGTCAGTCATGACAGGCAAGATCTCCCAGAAGATCGCCGCACATCTCGGGCGCGCCGGCGCAGCAATCGGCAATCAGGAAGGCGAGCAGGCGGCGCATCGCGGCATAGTCAGCGCGGTAGCGGATCAGGCGGCTCTCGCGCTGCGAGACCACCAGCCCGGCGCGCTCGAGCGTGGCGAGGTGGTGCGACATGGTCGAGGGCGGTACACCGCAGCGCGCGGCGATGGCGCCGGCCACAAGGCCATCAGGCCCGGCCTGCACCAGCAGGCGGAACACCGCGAGGCGGGTCTCGTGGGCAAGCGCGGCGAGGGCCTCGACCGCCAAGTTCCGGGCTTGGGGATTGTCCATCACCGGCTCCTTTCAAGACGTGCCGAAATATCCTTCGGAACAACCAGATCAATCGGTAATTCGAAAATCATCGAAAAATTTTCGCGCTTGATATGCGTCAATGCGCATATGCGCACAAAAGCATATAAGGAGGCGATGATGACCCGGGTCGATGACCTTTTGAGCGCCCTGTCCGAACCCACCCGCCTGCGCGCCGTGCAGATCATCTGGGACGGGGATGAGCATTGCGTGTGCGAGCTGATGGATCGTCTGGGGGCGAGTCAATCGCGCATGTCGCGGCACATGGCGCGGCTCAAGGCCGCGGGCCTGCTCACCGACCGGCGCGATGCGCAGTGGGTGCGCTATCGCCGCAATCCTGCCCTGCCTCCCGAATGGGTGGCCATTGTCGAAGCGGTGCTGGCCGCGCTGCCGCCGTTGTCCCCGGCGCAATGCCAGAAGAAGGCTGCCTGACACGAATACCCTTGCCGCATCCCTGGGCGCTGCCCGCAAGTCGCAGACCGCATGGTTTGGCGGGATCGCCGCGTTCGTCGCGGCCTGGTTCATCCTCTACAATCAGCTTCTGCCCTTTGCGCAGTGGCTGGTGGCGCAGCTGCCGATCGCGCCGGGCAGCCATCTTGTCGCCTCGGTCGAGTTCTTCTTCTATGACACGCCCAAGGTGCTGATGCTGCTGACCCTCGTGGTGCTTGCCATGGGCGTGGTGCGCACCTTCTTCTCGCCCGAACGCGCCCGTGCGCTGCTGGCGGGCAAGCGCGAGGGGCTTGGCAATATTGCCGCGGCGCATCTGGGCATCGTCACGCCCTTCTATTGATGTTCGGCGGTGCTGCTGTTTGTCGGCTTCGTTTCAGCAGGCGTACCGCTGGGGGTCACCTTCTCCTTCCTGATCGCGGCGCCGATGGTCAACGAGATCGCGCTCGGCCTGCTGTTTGCGCTGCTGGGTTGGCAGGTGGCGCTGACCTATCTCGCCTTTGGCCTTGCGATTGCCATTGTCGCAGGCTGGGTGATCGGCCGGCTGCATCTGGAACACTGGCTGGAGCCGTGGGTGCGCGAGGTGCGGACCGCGCCCGTCACCTTCGCGCACGAGCAGCTTTCCTGGATCGACCGGTTCGAGGCGGGCTGGGATGCGGTCAAGGAGATTGTCGGCAAGGTGTGGTACTGGATCATCGCCGGGATCGCGGTGAGCGCCTTCATCCACGGCTATGTTCCGGCAGCGCTGCTCTCGCGGATTATGGAGGCGGACAGCTGGTGGTCGGTTCCCGCCGCCGTGCTGCTCGCAATCCCGATGTATTCCAATGCCGTGGGGATCATCCCGGTGATCGAAGCCCTGCTTGGCAAGGGCGCGGCGCTTGGCACGGTGCTGGCCTTCATGATGTCGGTGATCGCGCTCTCGCTGCCCGAGACGATCATTCTGCGCAAGGTGCTCACGATCAGGCTGATTGCCGTCTTCGTGGCCGTGGTCGGCAGTGGCATCCGGGGCGTCGGCTTCCTGTTCAACGCCCTGTTTTCCTGAAAGGACAATTTCGATGATAGACATCAAGGTGCTCGGCCCGGGCTGCAAGCGACGCCAGACGACCGAAGACATGGTGAAGGCCGCAACACAGGCGCTGGGCCTTGCGGTCACACTCGAGAAGGTAACCCACTATGCCGCGATCGCGGGATACGGCATCGCCGCGACCCCCGGCATCGTCATCGATGGCAAGGTGGTTCACGCCGGGGGCCTGCCGAAGAAAGAGGATCTCCAGCGCTGGCTCCTTGTCTGGTGGGCTTGCCTTTGGCCCTTGGCGCTTCGGCGCGGCCCAATCGTTTCGGCCCCGCGCAGGCAGCCTTGCGGCGTGGTGGGCGGTGACGGGCTCGAACCGCCGACCCTCTCGGTGTAAGCGAGATGCTCTACCAGCTGAGCTAACCGCCCGGTGCCGCGCGGCGCGGCTTTAGCGGGGATCGCCGCAGGGTCAAGCCGCGCTTGCCAGGCGCGGCGCGCGCGGCCGTGGGCGCGGGCGGCCTGCCGCGCCCGCCCTGCTTCCACTGCGCCTGATGTGCCTGCCTCATGCGCCTGCCTGCTTTCACCCTGCCTGCGCGGTCGAGGCGCGCGCGGTCGGATCGATGTCGATCTGCTCGCAGGGCACCGGATCGATGGCAGCCGGGCGGATTTTCCCACGCTAGGGGTGACGATCCGGCGCTGAGCGGTGGCTGGCGCGCGCGCGGGCCTGCGGCTAGAGGCCTCGCCATGACCACTCCCCGGCTTCTCGTTCTTGGCACCGGCGGCACCATTGCCGGCGCGGGCAGCAAGGCCACCGCGGCGGCCTATCGCCCGGGCGATCTGGCGCTGGCCGACCTCATCGCCGCGGCAGCGGCGCTCGTTCCCGGCGCCGAGCTGATCGGGCAGGACATCGCCCGCATCGGCTCGCAGGATATCGGCTTTGCCGAGTGGCGCGCGCTCCATGCCGCTTGCACCGCGGCGCTGGCCGATCCGGCGATCAGCGGCGTCGTCATCACCCACGGCACAGATACCGCCGAGGAAACCGGCTTCCTGCTCGATCTCACCCTGCCCACCGCCAAGTCGGTGGTGCTGGTGGGGGCGATGCGCCCGGCCGATGCGGTGGGGGCGGACGGGATGCGCAATTTTGCCAATGCGGTGAAGGTGGCCAGCGATCCGGCGGCCGCGGGCAGGGGCGTGATGCTGGTGATGGGCGATGCGGTGCTCGCCGCGAGCGACGCGCGCAAGGCGGCGACCAGCAGCATCGATGCCTTCCGCAGCTTTCCGCGCGCAGCCCTGGCGCGCGTCACCCCGGCCCGGCTCGACTGGTTTGGCCCTGCGCACCGCGTGGGAGAGGGCGCGCGCTATCCCTTCCCGGCGGAATTGCCGCGCGTTGCCATCCTCACCGCCGGGGCGGGGATGGACGCAAGGCCGGTCGAGGCCCTGCTCGGCATCGGCGCGAGGGGCATCGTGCTGGCCGGCATGGGTCAGGGCAACGCGCCGCGCGTGGTGCTCGAAGCGCTCGCCAAGGCTGCGGCCGCCGGGGTGCCGGTGGTGCGATCGAGCCGCGTCGATGAGGGCCTCATTGATCGCAACATCGAGGTGGACGATGATGCCTTTGGCTTCATCGCCGCCCGCGCGCTCGGCCCGGCCAGGGCGCGGGTGCTGCTGATGGTGCTGATTGCCTGCGGGATCACCGCTGCGGACGCGGTGCAGGCGGCGTTCGATCGGGCATGACAGCTCAGGCAGCGGGCGGCGGGGCAAGCCCGATGGCCTGCATCAGCGCGGCCTCGCCCACCATCGCCAGCAGCCAATAGAGCATCGCCAGCCCGGCGCGGTGCGCTGGCAGGCCATAGGCGGCAAAGCTGACCCACAGCACCGGGACGACAAAGCCGATCCAGATCACCACCGCGCTGCCGATCGCCATCACCCAGGCGCCCGCCTCACGCGGGGCGAGGATCAGCGCCCCGGCAAGGATGGCGGCAAGCCAGAACTCGGCCAGCGCGATGCCAGCGAGCGTGCCGGGGCCGGGCAGCGGCTGGCGCGCCGCAGCCAGCACCCCAAGGCCGATGCCAAGGCCAAGCAGGGTGGCAGCAAGGATCGGCCAGAGGTTGATGAGGATATAGATCACTGCCTTGCTGTCCCTTGCTCTGCCCGCGCTGCCCTTCGCCCCGCCTCAACCCCAGGGCGTGACGAGATATTTCTCGCCGGTCTTCATCTGGCGATAGTCAAGGATGGCCTCCTTCTCCAGCATCCCTTCCAGCGTCACGCGCGCCTTGTAATGGCTGGCAAAGGTGGTGGTGAGGCCCGCCTGCACCCGCGCGCGCATGCGCATCACGGTTTCCATGCCGGCGCGCTGGAGGAAGGGGGTGAGCAGCCAGCCGGCGACGCACCATTGCAGGCCATAGGAGGGGGTGAGGATCGTGGGCGACAGATCGAGTCGGCCATAGATGTACATCTTCTTCATCTGGTTCGAGCCATAGCGCGAATATTCGCCCATGCGCGCGGCGGCGACCTGTTCCATCGCCTTCAGAACGCTGTCGCTCGCCTGCCCGCCGCCGATCGGATCGAAGCCGAGGAAGGCGCCGGTCGCCTCGATCGCGGCGCGCAGATCGGCCATGTAGCTGGGGGCCGAGGAATTGACGACAAACTCGGCCCCTTGCGCCTTGAGCAGCGCCACGTGTTCCTCCTTGCGCACGATGTTGACGAGTTTGATCCCGTCCTCGATGCAGATGCGACCCAGCATCTGCCCGAGGTTCGAGGCGGCGGCGAGGTGGACGATGGCGGTGTGGCCTTCCATCCGTGCGGTCTCGACAAAGCCGAGCGCGGTCATCGGGTTGACGAAGCTCGAGGCGCCCTCCTCGGCGCTGTGATCGCCCAGGGGCAGGCACATCGTCGCATCGGCGAGGGCATATTGGCTGAAGGCATGGCCGGGCACGCAGGCCACCCGCTGGCCCATCAGTGCCCGCGCCATGTCCGCCTCGCCGGTGGCGATCACCGTGCCCGCGCCCTCGTTGCCCGCAGGCAGGCGCTGGCCGTGGCGGCCCTTCTGGCCCGAGAGAAAGGGCTCGGGCATCTGCGCCACCACCTTGCCGGGGCTGTACTGGGCATTCTCGAAATCCGCCGCGCTGGTGAGGATCGCCAGATCGGAAGGATTGATCGGCGCGGCTTCCATTTTCACCAGCACCTGGTTGCCGGTGGGCTCAGGGAAGGTGCTCTGCGCCACCTCCAGCGTCAGCTTGCCGTCCGCCGTAAGGGTGGTGAAGAGTTGCTTTCCGGTGATGCTCATTGCGGTTCCTCTTTCTCTCCAGGATAGATCGCTTCGACAAAGTAGAGCCCGTGCGGCGGGGCGTTGAGGCCGAGTGCGGCGCGATCGCGTGCCGCCAGCGCCTCGGCCATGCGGCTTTCCGGCCAGGTGCCGGCGCCCACCAGCTTGAGACAGCCGACCATGCTGCGCACCTGGTGGTGCAGGAAGCTGCGCGCCGCGGCATGGATGCGGATCTCCTCGCCCACCCGCTCGACATCGAGCCGGTCGAGCGTCTTGACCGGATCGACAGCCTGGCACTGGGCCGAACGGAAGGTGGTGAAATCGTGCCGCCCGACCAGTGCTTGTGCGGCGCGGTGCATGGCCTCGGCGTCCAGGGGCTGGGGCACGTGCCAGGCGCGGTGGGCCTCGAGCGTCAAGGGCGCGCGGCGGTTGATGATGCGGTAGAGATAGCGCCGCCCGATGCAGGAAAAGCGCGCGTGCCAATCATCTGCCACCGCAGCGCAGGCGATCACCGCGATCGGGGCCGGGCGCAGCTGGGCATTGAGCGCCGCCATCAGCCGAAAGGGCGTGAAGGGCCGGGCAATATCGACATGGGCACGCATCGCCAGCGCATGAACCCCGGTGTCGGTGCGCCCGGCGGCGTGGAGCGTGGCGGCCTCGCCGGTGATGCGCGCGATCGCTTCTTCCACCGCCTGCTGCACGCTTGGCCCGTGGCTCTGGCGTTGCAGGCCGAAGAAGGGGGTGCCGTCGAACTCGAGGGTGAGGGCAAAGCGGGTCACGCCAGCACGCTTCCCCTGGCGACCGGGCGCCCACGCAGGAACTCCGCTCGCGCCAGCACCGGGCGCCCGGCGCGCTGGAGCCGCAAGGGGCGGATCGCGCCTTCGCCGCAGGCGATGGTGAAATCCTCATCAAGCACCGTGCCCGGCGCGCCCGCGCCTTGCGCCACTTCGGCCAGCAGCAGCTTCACCCGTTCCGGCCCATGCGCGCCCTCCATCTCGAACCAGGCGCCGGGAAAGGGCGCAAGGCCGCGCACCCTGCGCTCGATCACCGCGGCGCTTTCGGCCCAGTCGATCCGCGCCTCGGCCTTGTCGATCTTGGGGGCATAAGTGGCCAGCGCCTCGTCCTGCGGCACGCTGGGGAAAGCGGCAAGGTTGGCCAGCACCTCCGCGATCGCCGCAGCGCCCAGACGCGCGAGTTCCTCGGTCAGCTCGCCCGTGGTCTTGCGCCCCACCGGCACGCGCAGCTTGTGGAGCATCGGGCCGGTATCGAGCCCCGCCTCCATCTGCATGATGGTGATGCCGGTCTCCTCATCGCCCGCCATCACCGCGCGGTGGATCGGCGCCGCGCCGCGCCAGCGCGGCAGCAGGCTCGCGTGGATGTTGAGACAGCCGCGCCGCGGGGCAGAAAGCACCGCGCGCGGCAGGATCAGCCCATAGGCCGCCACCACTGCGACATCGGCGCCATGCGCGGCGAAGGCGGCCTTCTCGGCCTCGTCCCGCAGCGAGACCGGGCAACGCACCGGCACCCCCAGCTGCTCGGCCGCGCGCTGGACGGGGGAGGGCTGCGGCTGCTTGCCCCGCCCGGCCGGGCGCGGCGGCTGGGTGTAGGCGCACACCACCTCATGCCCCGCGGCATGAAGCGCCATGAGCGCGGGCACCGCGAAATCGGGCGTTCCCATGAAGATGATGCGCATAAGCGGTGCTGCATGCCTTTGCGGATTGCGGCTCATGCCCCTATCTGCCCGGTCATGGCATCGCAAGAGATCGAAGCCTTGAGCGCGGCGCTCGCCCGCCTGCCCGGCCTTGGCCCACGCTCGGCGCGGCGCGCGGTGTTGTGGCTGGTCAAGCACCGCGACAGCGCCCTGCCGGCGCTGCTCGAGGCCCTGGCGGGCGTTGCCGAAACCCTCGTCGAATGTCCGCAATGCGGCAATGTCGACACCCGCGCGCCCTGCGGCATCTGTGTTGATCCGCGCCGCGATGCGCGGTCCTTGTGCGTGGTCGAGGAGGTCTCTGACGTCTGGGCGCTCGATCGCGCGCGGCTGTTTCCCGGGCGCTACCACGTGCTCGGCGGGAGGCTCTCGGCGCTCGACGGGGTGGGGCCGGAAGATCTTAACATCGCCAGCCTTATCGCCCGGATCGAGGCCGGGGGGATCGACGAGGTGGTGCTGGCGATGAACGCCACATTGGAAGGCCAGACCACCGCGCATTACCTTGCCGAACGGCTCGAGGCTTATCCCCTGCGCGTCACCCAGCTGGCCCACGGCCTGCCGGTCGGCGGCGAGCTTGACTATCTCGACGAGGGCACGCTCGCCCAGGCGCTGCGGGCAAGACGGCCGGTCGGCTGAGCCGATCTGCGGTGAGCCGATCCGATCAGTGTGATCGCAGCATCCGGCTTGCCGCGGGGCGCGGGCGCGCCTATCTTTGGCGCATGGCCATTCGCGAAATTCTCGAAGTGCCGGACCCCCGGCTCAAGACCGTCTCCAGCCCGGTTGAACCGCACGAGTTCAACGAGGAGCTGCGCACCCTCGTCGCCGACATGTTCGAGACGATGTATGATGCCCCGGGCATCGGGCTTGCCGCGATCCAGGTGGGCGTGCCCAAGCGCGTGCTGGTGATCGATCTCCAGCCCGAAGACCCGGACGCGCCGCCGGTGGAATGCACCCACAACGGCCACAAGCACACGCACCCGGCGACGAAAAAGGAGCCGCGGGTGTTCATCAACCCGGTGATCCTCGATCCGGCAGAGGAAATGTCGACCTATCAGGAAGGCTGCCTCTCGGTGCCCGAGATCTATGCCGAGGTCGAGCGCCCGGCCCATTGCACCGTGCGCTATCAGGACCTTGACGGCAATGTCCACGAGGAGCGGCTCGAAGGGCTGATGGCGACCTGCCTGCAGCACGAGATGGACCATCTCGAGGGCATCCTGTTCATCGACCACCTCTCGCGCCTCAAGCGGGCGATGGCGCTCAAGAAGCTCGAGAAGATCCGCCGCGCGGCATAGCTTGTATTTCGCACCCGCCTCGGCGGGTTCGTCCTCGGCGCGTCTTCGTTGCCCTATCGGTTCAGCCTGCGGCTGTGCTTCGCAACCGCTGCTTGAGGGCGGAGGCCCTCCGCGTCGCTGCGGGGCCTTTGCGGGCGGCGCTTCGGCCTTGCGGTGCTGCGCGCCGATCGCCCCCGGTTCCACCGCGCTCGCTCTCTCGTCGCCCCGGACTTGATCCGGGGCCAAGCTTTCTTGTTGGAAAGCGCGTCGCGGGTCTGGCGTTCTTGATACGTTCCGTATAGGCACAGGCCATGGACCCTGCGATTCTCTCGATCATTGCCCTTGTTGCCGGCCTTGCCATCGGCTGGTTCATCGCCTCGCGCCCGCTTGCCGATCTGCGCGCGCGTCTGGCGGCGGCAGAGGATGAGGCAAAGGCGGTGGGGGAGAAGTTCCGCACCGCCGTGACCGAGCTTGCCACCATGTCCGAGCGCGCCGGACAGGCGGAAGGGTTGCAGACCCGGCTTGAGAGCGTTGCGGCTGAACGCACCGCTCTGGCCCAGCGCCTTGCCGCGCTCGAGAGCGCTTCTGCCGAGCGCGAGAAGGCCTTTGCCGAGCAGAAGGCGGCGCTGCTCGCCGCGCAGGAGAGCCTCAGGAAGGAGTTCGAGGCCGCCGGCAGCAAGGTGCTCGAAGCGGCGCAGAAGGCCTTTCTCGAGCGGGCCGAGGCGCGCTTTCGCCAGTCCGAGGAAGCCGGCGAGGCCCGGATCAAGGCGCTGCTCGCCCCGGTGGGTGAGCGGCTGAAAAGCTACGAGGAGCAGGTGCAGAGCCTCGAGAGGCAGCGCGTCGATGCCTTCGGCCAGCTTGCCGGGGTGATCGAGGAGATGCGCAAGGGCCAGGAGGAGGTGCGGCGCGAGGCCCAGCGGCTCGGCAATGCGCTCACCAATGCCCCCAAGGCGCGCGGGCGCTGGGGCGAGAAGGCGCTGCAGAACCTGCTCGAACAATGCGGCCTGGCGCCGCACACCGATTTTCTGATGGAACACTCGGTCGATACGGATGAGGGGCGGCTGCGCCCCGATGCGATCGTGCGCATCCCCGGCGGCAAGATGCTGGTGATCGATTCCAAGGTCTCGCTCAACGCCTATCAGGCCGCCTTCGAGGCCGATGATGAGGCTGCACGCGCGCGGTTTCTGGCCGAACACGTCAAGTCGATGCGCGCGCACATCCAGACGCTCGGGGCCAAGAGCTACCAGTCGCAGTTCGCCGAAGCGCCCGATTATGTGGTGATGTTCGTGCCCGGCGAGCATTTCGTTGCCGCCGCGCTCGAACAGGATCCCGATCTGTGGAACTTCGCCTTCGATCGGCGGGTGCTGCTCGCCACCCCCACCAATCTCGTCGCCATCGCCCGAACCGTGGCGCAGGTGTGGCGGCAGGACGCGCTGGCCAAGGAGGCGCAGGAGATCGGGCGGATGGGCGCCGAGCTTTACGAGCGCCTCGCGGTCGCGGCTGAACACTTGAAGCGCGTCGGCAGCGGGCTCGACAGTGCGGTCAACAATTACAACAAGTTCGTTGGCTCGTTTGAACGTAACGTGCTTTCGGCCGGGCGGCGGCTGGCGGACAAGGGGGTCGAGATCGGCAAGCGCGAGATCGAGGAAGTGCTCCCTGTGGCGAGCAGCCCGCGCTACAATGCCGAGGATGCCGCCGGCATCACCGCCGAATATCCCGCCCTGCCGGACGGCGTTGCTGCGGCCGAATAGTCAGGGGGCAAGCGCGGCCAATACCTCGTAGGCGAGCACCGCGCCCGCCACCGCGGCGTTGAGCGAATCGGCCCGGCCGCGCATCGGGATCGTCACCCTGAGGTCGCAGGCCGCCTCGTAATCGGCGGGCAGGCCCTGCGATTCGTTGCCAACCAGCACGAAGCACGGTGCCTGATAGGGCGCGCCGCGATAGGGCACCGCCGCGCGCAGGCTCGCCGCGACCAGCTGGCCGTCGCCGCTGCGCAGCCAGGCGAGGAAATCCTCCCAACGCGCCTGGGCAAGGCCGACGGTGAAGAGCGCGCCCATGCTCGCGCGCACCGCCTCGGTGCTGAAGGGATCAGCACAATCATCGATGAGGATGAGGCCGCCCGCGCCCACTGCATCGCAGGTGCGCAGCATGGTGCCCAGATTGCCCGGATCGCGCAGCGCCTGGGCCACCAGCCAGATCGGCGCCGCGGTGCGATCGAGCCGTTCAAGGCGCGTGTCCCACGCATCGAACACCGCGGCAACCGCCTGGGGATTGTCCTTGCCGGTAACCTTTGAAAGGATCTCGGGGGTGGTGGTGATCACCTCGCCCCCGGCAGCGGTAACCTCGGCCTCGAGCCTTGCGATCAGGCTGTGGCTGCGCCCCTCGGCCATCACCAGGATGCGCGGCAGACGGCCCGAGGCGCGCGCGTCCTCGATGAGGCGCAGCCCCTCGACCAGGAATTGCCCTGCGCGCCTGCGGTGCTTCTTGTCGCGCAGCGCGCGCAGATGCTTGACCGTGGGGTTGGAAAAGCCGGTGATGTGCCTGTGCATGGGCGAGAAGGCGTGGCGCGCCCGGCGGGCGGCGTCAATCCTCGCCGAAACCGTCGGCCACCAGCGCGATGAGGTCGGCCAGCACCGCCTCGGCCCCTTCGCCCTCGACCGCCACCTCGATGGTGTCACCGCGCGCTGCGCCCAGCATCATGAGCCCGAGGATCGATCCCCCCGAGGCGCTGTGCGGCGGCTTGCTCACGGTGACCTTGACGCCCTCGGGCAGGGCCGCAACCGCACCCACGAACTTCGCGCTCGCCCGGGCGTGGAGACCGCGGCGGTTGACGATCGTGACGCTTTGCCGAGCCTCGCCCACGCGCGCACCCTGAGCCATGTCCGATCGCAGCCGCGCCCGCTCAGGCCTTGGCGTGGGCCGGGGTGGGGGCGTGGTCCTGCCCCAGCAATTCGCTGGCGATGGTGATGTAGTTGCGCCCGGCGGCCTGTGCGGCGTGCACCGCGGCGGTCACATCCATCGCCTTGCGCGCGCCGGCGAGGCGAATCAGCATCGGCAGGTTGATCCCGGCGATCACCTCGACATGCCCGGCCTCGAGCAACGAGATCGCCAGGTTGGAGGGCGTGCCGCCGAACAGATCGGTCAGGATGATCACGCCCTGGCCCGAATCGACCGCATCGATCGCCGCAGCGATCTCGGCCCGGCGCTGCTCCATGTCGTCATTGGGCCCGATGCAGACCGTGGCAATGCCTTCCTGCGGGCCGACAACATGCTCCATCGCCTCGACAAACTGCACCGCGAGGCGGCCATGGGTAACCAGGATCAAGCCGATCATGCGCGAAGATAGGTCCGTTATCTGCCAGCCCGGAGCGCGAGCCTTACGCGTTTCCACCGGGAGCGACAATCCATCCCCGCACCGCAGCGCCAAGTTTTTGCAACGCAGCTAGGGCTGGTCGCCCTCGATCGCATCGCTCGGGCGCGCGGCGAGGTTGCGGTGGCGCAGGGTCGGGGCAAAGCCCGCCTCGCTCAGCGCTGCGGCCATGCGCTCGGCGGTGAAGACCGAGCGGTGCCGCCCGCCGGTGCAGCCGAAGGCGATATGGACATGGGGCTTGCCCTGGGCCTGGTAGCGCGGCAGCAGCACCAGCAGCAGATCGCGGATGCGCGCAAAGGCATCGGCAAAGGCGGGATCGGCCTCGATATGCGCGCCCACCTGCGGATCGCGGCCGGTAAGTTCGCGCAAGCCCGGCACCCAGTGCGGATTGTCGAGAAAGCGCATGTCGAACACCAGATCGGCAAGCGGC
The DNA here is from genome assembly GCA_046297575.1 of Erythrobacter cryptus. Lineage (GTDB taxonomy): Bacteria > Pseudomonadota > Alphaproteobacteria > Sphingomonadales > Sphingomonadaceae > Erythrobacter > Erythrobacter cryptus_A. The sequence goes on along the minus strand of JBKBHR010000010.1, from coordinate 68,692 downwards.
GGCATGCCCCGGGCAAAGCCGAAGCTCGAGATCGTCAGCGTCATCGCCGCGGTCTCGGCCTTGGGGGCGAACAGCCGGCGCACCTTGCCCTGCAGGTCGTTGCTGGTGAGCGCGGTGGTGTCGATCATCACCTCGGCCCAGCGGCGCAGCGGCTCGAGCAGCTCGCGCTCGGCGGCGATGCCCTCCTGCACCGGGCGATCGGCGGCCATCGGGTGGCGGCGGCGGGTCTCGTTGTAGCGGCGTTCAAGCTCGTGCCCGGCACAGTCGAGGAACACGAAGGTGAGCGCGATGTCATCGCGCGCACTCAATTCCTTGACGAGGGCAATGATCTCGCTCGGAACGAAGCCGCGGGTGCGCGCATCAAAGCCGATCGCCAGCGGCCCGCGCGGTTCATCGGGCATCGCCACCAGCCGCTTGAGCAGGCGCACCGGGAAATTGTCGATCGTCTCCCAGCCCAGATCCTCGAGCGCGGCAAGCGCGGTCGATTTGCCTGCGCCGAGCAGCCCGGTGACCAGCAGCAGCGGCTGGCGCGTCGGGGTTGCGGGGGCGGGGGCGGAGGAGGGGGCGGTCATGGCGCCCTATCTGGCGCTTCGGAGGGCGAATGAAAAGCCGGGGCGATTGCCAGGCCATGGAGCTGCAGCGCCCACTGTGCCCGCGCGACCGGGGCGATGGCGCCGGGATCGAAGGCGAGCACCGGCACGCTGACGCCCGCGATCACCCGCCGCGGCAGGGGCGTATCGGGCAGGCGGGGAGGCGGCGGGCCGCCCAGCGTCAGGATCAGCGCGGCCGGGGTGGGCGGGGCGAGCGGCAGCCTTGCAAGGCCGATCCCGCGCAGCTCGATGAGCCCGGCAATGTTGGGCGGCGGATGGGCGATGAGCGCTTCGCCGGCGCGCACCAGGCTTACCGCATCGTCTCCGATCAGCTCGGCCCCGCGATCGATCAGCGCCAGCGCCAGGCTCGATTTGCCGCTGCCCGGCGGCCCCTCGATCAGCAATGCGCGCCCGGCGATCGCCACCGCGCTCATCGGCAGCACCAGCGGCTGCCCGGGGGGCTCATGCGCGCTCATGCGGAGGCCGCGGGCAGGCGCAGCCTGAGGCAGGCGCCATCGCGGCCATCGGGGCGCGCATCGGCGGTGAGCGTGCCGTCATGCGCCTCGGCGATGGCACGGGCGATCGCCAGACCAAGGCCCGAATGGTTGCCGAAGCTCTCTCCTTCCGGCCGGTCGGAATGGAAGCGCCGGAACACGTCCTCGCGCCGCTCGGGGGGAATGCCTGGGCCTTCGTCGCAGATCTCGACGATGATCTGGCGCTGCGCCCTTGCGATCCGCACCGTCACGAGGCCCTCGGGCGGGGAGAAGGACACGGCATTGTCGATGAGGTTCTCCGCGACGCGCTCGAGCTGGGTCGGCACCCCCATCACCAGGTGGCCGCCGCGTTCGCCTTCGAGCACCAGCCGCCGACCGCCGTTGAGGCCGCGCTCCTCGCGGCTGCGGATGAGGTTGGCGAAGAGCTCATCGAGATCGACCCGCTCGAAGGTCGCCCGGCTGATCTCGGCATCGACCCGGCTGGCGGCGGCGATTTCGGTCACCAGCCGGTCGATCCGGCGCACGTCATGCGCGGCGATCCGGATGAGCTCGGCGCGCAGGGCCGGATCCTCGACCCGCTCCAGCGTGTCGATCGCGCTGCGCAGCGAGGCGAGCGGGTTCTTGATCTCGTGCGCGACATCGGCGGCGAAGCTGTCCACCGCGTCGATCCGCTGGCGCAGCGCCGCGGTCATGTCCGAGACCGCGCGGGCGAGCAGCCCGATCTCGTCGCGGCGCTGGGGCAGGCGCGGCACCTCGACCTCGCGCTCGCGCCCCTGGCGCACCCGCATCGCCGCGCGGGCAAGCTGGCTCAGCGGGGTGACGATGGTGCGCGCGAGGAACAGCGAGAGCGCGGCCGAGGCGGTCATCACCAGCAGCATCGCCGCAAACAGCATGGTGCGCGCGGCGCGCACACTTTCGGTGATGTCCACGGCATTGCGCACCGTCAGCAAGGTGGCGCCGCGCAGGCCCACCGGGGCCGCGGCGGTGATCACCGGGGTGCCATCGCGCCAGTCATAGAGCCGCACCTGGCTGATGCCGAGTTCGCGGGCGCGGGCCAGTTCAGGCCAGGCGTCGGCATCCTGGGCTTCGGGCTCGACATAATCGGGCACCGGTTCGGCGCTGACGATGGTGTCAACCGTGCGGTCGAGCCAGCGGGCAAAGCGCTGGTTCCAGTCATCATCGCTGATGTCGTTGAAGCGGAACGAGGGTTCGGCCAAGGCAAAGCTGTCGGCGGTGAGCTTGCCTTGCGCATCGAACATCCTCAGGCGCATGCGCTGTTCCTTGCCGATCTGCACCAGCAGCGCCTCCTGCCGTTCGCGCGTTGCCCCGGCGAGCGCCTCGGCGGTGATCTGCGCCTCGATCCGCGCCAGCTTGAAGCGCTCGTTGATGAGCTGGGTGCGGTAGGAATCGAGGTAGAACAGCCCGCCCCCGAGGATCAGCAGCGGCAGGATGTTGACCGCGAGGATCCGCCCGGTGAGCGCAAACCGCCCGGTGGCGCTCAGCTGCTCGCCATTGCCGCCGGGCGGGCGCCGGTCTGCCGCCTTCGACGCTTCAGCCATCGTTGAAGCTGTAGCCCGCGCCATAGAGCGTCTCGATCGCCTCGAAAGAGGGATCGACCTGCTTGAACTTGCGCCGCATCCGCTTGATGTGGCTGTCAACCGTGCGGTCATCGACGAAGACATCATCGGGATAGGCCGCGTCCATCAGCTGATTGCGGCTCTTGATCACCCCGGGGCGCAGCGCCAGAGCCTCGAGGATCAGGAACTCCGTGACGGTCAGGCTCACCGGCTCGCCGGCCCAGGTCACGAGGTGACGCGCCGGGTCCATGAACAGCCGCCCGCGGCTGAGGCTGGCGGGCAGAGGTTCCTCGGCGGCCGCGGCCCGGGTGGGGCCGTCAAGCGGTTCGGCGCGCCGCAGGATGGCGCGGATGCGGGCGATCAGGAGGCGCAGCGAGAAGGGCTTGGCGATATAGTCATCCGCGCCCTGTTCAAGACCAGCTTCCTCGTCGCTCTCGTCATCCTTGCTGGTGAGGAAAATGACCGGCAGGCGCGAATGGGCGCGCAGGCGGCGCAGCAGCTCCATCCCGTCCATCTTGGGCATCTTGATGTCGAAGACGGCCAGATCGGGCGGGTTGTCGAGCAACGCCTTGAGCGCGGTTTCGCCATCGGTGTAGAGCCGGGTGACGAAGCCTTCGGCCTGCAAGGCGATCGCCACGGTGGTGAGGATGTTGCGATCATCATCGACGAGCGCGATCTGCAGCTTGCGCGGCGCGGCGCCGGGGCCGTCGGCGGCGGGCGTGGCAGGATCGGGGATGGTCTCGGACATGGCTCTCACCTTTCGTGCCGGCGCCAGCGCATCGCGTGGAAGCGCCTAGCGCCAATGCCCGGGCGAGACAATTGCCGGGCATCTGGGCGTTTCCTCGCGCTCCATGTGGGGTGGCGCAGCGCGCTGGCAAGCAGGCGGTTTGACGCTGCGGCATGGCGCAATTATGAGTGCTCCTGAAGGAACAGGGCTGCTCGACGACCGATGCAATCCGCCGGCAGTTGCATACGTATGCGCAGATGCTACGGAGCAGCTTGGACCGGCCAGAGGATTCGCCCAGTCACGCTGGTCCCTGCGCCCCTGCCCACGGCCTTCGCGCCACGCTCAGGAGACCTGACTTGACCTCGCTTGCTACTCCGCTGGCCGCCCAGAACCTTGTCACCCGCGCGCGCCTTCAGGCCAATCTCGGCACCCCGGCGTTGGTTGAACACGCGATCAGGCGGGGCGAGGGCAAGCTGACGCGCCACGGGGCGCTGCTGGTGGAAACCGGCAAGTTCACCGGGCGCAGCGTCAAGGACAAGTTCATCGTCCGCGATGCCGAGACCGAGCACACGATCAACTGGGGCGCGATCAACCAGCCGATGAGCGAAGCTCATTTCGCCGCGCTCAAGGCCGATTTCCTCGCGCACCTTGCCGAACAGGACGAGCTGTTCGTGGCCGACCTGTTCGGCGGCTCGCAGCCCGAATACCGCGTCAACGTGCGGGTGATCACGCAGCTCGCCTGGCACAGCCTGTTTGCCCGCACCCTGCTGGTGCGCCCCACGGCGGAAGAACTGGCGCGCTTCGTTCCCGAATACACCATCATCAACCTGCCGAGCTTCAAGGCCGATCCGCAGCGCCACGGCTGCCGCAGCGACACGGTGATCGCAGTGAGCTTCACCGAAAAGCTGATCCTCATCGGCAACACCGAATATTCGGGCGAGATGAAGAAGGGCGTGTTCGGCCTCCTCAATTACCTCCTGCCCGCGCAGGGGGTGATGCCGATGCATTGCTCGGCCAATATCGGCAAGGATGGGAGGAGCGCGATCTTCTTCGGCCTGTCGGGCACCGGCAAGACCACGCTTTCGGCCGATTCCAGCCGCACCCTCATCGGCGATGACGAGCACGGCTGGTCGGACACTGCCGTCTTCAACTTCGAGGGCGGCTGCTATGCCAAGATGATCAACCTCTCGCCCGAGGGTGAGCCCGAGATCTACGCCACCACGAAGATGTTCGGCACCATCCTTGAAAACGTGGCGATGGACGAGGAGACCCGCGAGCTCGACTTTGCCGATGCCAGCAAGACCGAGAACACCCGCGGCGCCTATCCGATCGAGTTCATCCCCAACCATTCGGAGAAGAACCTCGGGCCCGCCCCGTCGAACGTGGTGATGCTCACCGCCGATGCCTTCGGGGTGCTGCCACCGATCGCGCGGCTGACGCCCGATCAGGCGATGTATTACTTCCTGTCGGGCTACACCGCCAAGGTCGCCGGCACCGAGATCGGCGTGACCGAGCCCGAGGCGACCTTCTCGACCTGCTTTGGCGCTGCCTTCATGCCGCGCCATCCGAGCGTCTATGGCAACCTCCTCAAGGAGCGCATCGCCAAGGGCGGGGCGCAGTGCTGGCTGGTCAATACCGGCTGGACCGGGGGCAAGTATGGCACCGGGCACCGCATGCCGATCAAGGCCACGCGGGCGCTGCTCAACGCCGTGCTCGATGGCAAGATGGACGATGTCGAGTTTCGCAAGGATCCCCATTTCGGCTTTGACGTGCCGGTGTTCGTGCCGGCGCTGGCCGAGGCGGGGATCGACCAGACCATCCTCGATCCGCGCAGCACCTGGGCCGACAAGGCCGAATATGACGCCACGGCGCGCAAGCTGGTGCAGCTGTTCATCGACAATTTCTCCCAGTTCGAGGCCCATGTCGACGAGGCCGTGCGCCAGGCCGCGCCCGCCCCGGCGAGCGTCGCGGCCTGAGCCGTTATTTCACCGGTTGGAGAGGGGAGCCCCGCCCGGTCTGCGCCGGCGCGGGGCTTTTTCCTTGTCTTGTCGCACGCTTGCGCCAGACTGAGGGCTGTCCACGAATCAAGGGGGGTAAGCCATGAGCATTCTCGACGGAATCCTGAAGAACATCGGCGGCGCGCCGGATGACGTTGCCAATCTCGCCAAGCAGGTCGGGCTTGATCCCCAGATGGTGGAAATGGCGATCGCCGCGCTCGGCAAGACCCACGTGATGGAGGGCGACACCGTAACCCTCGCGGCAGAGAAGACCGGGATCAGCCCCGCTGTCCTCACCCAGATCGTCAGCGCCATCGGCGGCGAGGGCTCGCTCGGGCACTTCGCGCAGATGCTCGATGCCGACAAGGACGGCAATCCGCTCGATGATATCCTCGGCATGGCGGGCAAGCTGTTCGGCAAGAGCTGAGCCGGGCCGGGCGGTCAGCCGCCGGGGCGCGTCTCATCGAGAGAGTGCCAGATGCGGCTGACCACCACCGAGCGCTCGCCCACCGCGCGCGCCACGCGCTTGACCGATCCGGCGTGCACGTCGCCCACGGCGCAGATGCCCCTCGCGCTGGTGGCGTAGCCGTCTTCCACCCCCGTCGCGGCGCCGGGGAGGATGAAGCCATTGGCATCGCAGGCCACGAGGCCCGAAAGCCAGCCGGTATTGGGCGCCGCGCCGATCATGATGAAGAGCGCGCGGGTGTCGATCCGCCGGTTGCTCTTGCCGGCCTTGAGCGTCACCCCTTCGAGCCAGGTCTCGCCATGGAGCGCGCTGACCTCGGCATGGTAATGGATCGTCACCCGCGGATCGGCTTCGAGCCGCTCGGTCAGATAGCGCGACATCGAGGCGGCAAGGCTGCCTGAGCGCACCACCAGATGCACGTGCGCCGCCGTGCGGCAAAGACGGTGATGACATGGTCGGACAGTTCGGGCACCCGGCGCATCGGCGCCAGCATCGCGGCGCGCGGGGCCTCGATCACCCGGGTGTCCACCGCCGCGCGCATCCGCAGGTAATTGGTTGCGCCGTTGCGAAAGCCGATCTCGCCGATGAACTGCGTCGGCCCCAGGGCATGGGTGAAGAGGCGCGCGCGGGTGAGGGAGTTGACCACCTCGATCTCGCCCTCGAGCACATGGACGAAGCGGTCGAGCGGCTCGCCAATGTCCATGACGATGCTGCCGGCGGGATAGTGCCTCTCGCCCCCGATCGCGCAGATCGCCGCGACATGCTCGGGCGCGAGGGCACCCGGCGCATGGTTTCCAGATCCTGCCCCAGGCTTTCCATGCGCGCGCTCCAGCGGCCCGTCCGGCAAGATGGGGAGGCCCTCGCAGATGGCAAACCCGCCGCGCCGGATTGCGCCGGGCGCAGCCACCGGGGCCGGGCTAGGCGGGCAGCACCCCGGCGGCGACCAGCGCCTCATCGACCGCGCGCTTGGCCTCGTCCGAACATTCGACCAGCGGCAGGCGCACCTCGGGGGTGATCCAGTCATGCACCCGCGAGAGCGCATATTTGACCGGGGCGGGCGAGGCATCGGAGAACATCGCATAGTGCAGCGGGAACAGCTGGTCGTTGAGCTGGCGCGCCTTCTTGAGCTCGTTGGCGGCGATCGCTTCGTGGAACTCGGCGCACAGCCTGGGCGCGACATTGGCAGTGACCGAGATGCACCCGCGTCCCCCGGCGGCGGCGTGGGGTAGCCACAGCTCGTCATTGCCCGAAAGCTGGCAGAAATCGCGCCCGATCCCCATGCGGTGATCGGCCACGCGCGACAGATCGCCCGAGGCATCCTTGATGGCGATGATCTTGTCGGGATATTTGCGCACCAGTTCGACCACGGTGTCATCGAGAATGTCGGTCACGGTGCGCGAGGGCACGTTGTAGAGCACGATCGGCAGGTCGCAGTTTTCCGCCAGATAGCTGAAATGGGCGATCAGCCCGCGCTGGCTCGGGCGGTTGTAATAGGGCGCCACGCACAGCCCCGCCGCGGCCCCCGCCTTCTTGGCGAAGTTCATGTGCAGCGCGGCGTTGCGGGTGTCGTTCGAGCCGCAGCCGGCGATCACCGGCACGCGCCCGGCGGCCTGCTCGATACACACCTCGATCACGCGGTGGTGCTCGGCGTTGGAGAGGGTCGAGGCCTCGCCGGTGGTGCCGCAGGGCACCAGCGCGGCGCTGCCGTTCTCGATCTGCCAATCGACCAGCCGCCGGAAGGCCGCCTCGTCAAACGCGCCGCCGCGAAAAGGTGTCACCAGAGCGGGGATGGAACCGCTGAACATTGCCATTTTCCTGCCAAAAGCCCTAGGTAGGGTGCAGGAAGCGGCATCCCCCGCCGCCTGCACCCCTCTCTTGTTCAGCGCCTGATAAGGAGCCGATCGGCAGTATGTCCAGCATGGTCCGCAAGTTGATGAAATCTGGGCGGATTGGTGCGGTGCTCGGGCTGCTGGCGGGGCTGGGGGCGGCGGCGCCGGCACAAGCGCAGACCCTTGGCGCGCCTTCGCCCGACAATCTCGTGGCCCGCGCTCCGGCGGCGATCGATGCGGCGATCGCGCGCTGGGAGGTGCTCCAGGCCAGCCGCGAACATGGCTTTGCCGATTATGCCGGCTTCGTGCTCGCCTGGCCCGATTTCCCGCGCAGCGAGATCTTGCGCCTGCGGGCCGAGGCCGCGCTCGATCGGGATGCGCCCACCCAGGCCGAGCTGGTGCGCTTCTTCGATGCCCACCCGCCGCTCACCAATCCGGCGCGGGCGCGCTATGCGCTGGCGCTGGCCGCGCTCGGGCGGGGCGAAGCCATGGACGAGGCGCGGCGCGCCTGGCGCGGCGGGCGGATGAGCGATGCGGTCGAGGTCTATCTTGCCGGGCTTTATGGCAGCGCCTTCACCGCAGAGGATCACGCCGCGCGGATCGATGCGCTGCTGTGGCAGGGCGAGGCCGAGGCCGCCTCGCGCCAGGTGATGAACCTTGCCGAGGCCGATCGCCCGATTTTCCTTGCCCGCCTCGCGCTCCTGCGCGGGGCCCGGCCCGAGGCCGCCGGGCTTTCCCTGCCCGCCGGGGCCGAGGCCGATCCGGGCTATGTCTTCAATCTCATCCGCTTCCTGCGCACAAGCGGGCAGAGCGCCGAGGCGGCGCGCATCTTTGCCGAGCGGCCCGATTTTGCCCGCCCGGCGCGCGATCCGGAAGCCTTTGTCGGCGAGCTGCTCGCCATCGCCAGGGCGGTGCCGGCGCGCGCGGCGGTGCGCCTTGCCGCGCGCAGCGACGACATCTTTGCCCCCGGCATCGAGCTTTCGGCGATGGGCTTCACTTTGCGCGATCGCTACACCGATCTGATGTGGCTCGCCGGCACCCGGGCGCTGTGGGATCTTGGCGATGGCGCGGCCGCCGCGCCGCTGTTCCAGCGCTATGGCGATGCCGCCCGCACCCCGCTGACCAAGGCCAAGGGCTATTACTGGGCCGGGCGGGCCGCGCGCCAGGCGGGCAACGAGGCGGCGGCGCGGGCCTATTTCGACATGGCCGCGCGCTGGCCCGACTATTACTACGGCCAGCTTGCCCTTTCTGCGCTCGGCCGGCCCATGCCCACCTTTGCCCCCCTGCCGCAGGTGACGATCGATGCCGCCACCCGCGCCGCCTTCGAGGCCCGCCCGCTGGTGCGCGCGATCCGCGCGCTTGCCGCCAATCGCCGCGACTGGCGCACCGAGCGGCGCTTCTTCGAGGCGCTCGGCGATGAGGCTGCCACCCCCACCGAGATGCTGATGGCAGCGATGCTGGCGCGCGAGACCGGGCTTGACGAGATGGCCGTGGTTCTGGGGATGAAGGCGGGCGAGAACGGGCTTGCCGGGCTGGAGCGGATCGGCTTTCCTACCGTGCCCACCCCGCCGGGGGTGAACGACTGGGTGATGGTGCACGCCATCGCCCGGCAGGAAAGCGAGTTTGATCGCACCCGGGTGAGCCATGCCGGCGCGCGCGGGATGATGCAGCTGATGCCCGGCACCGCGCGCGAACAGGCCGGCAAGCTCGGGATCAACTATCTCGCCGCCGATCTCACCGCTGCGCCGCAATACAACATCCAGCTTGGCGATGCCTTCTTCGCCCGGATGATGCGCTATTACGACGGTGCCTATCCGCTGGCGGTGGGGGCCTATAATGCCGGGCCGGGGCGGGTGAACGAATGGCTGCGGATGAACGGCGATCCGCGCCGGGGCGAGATCGACTGGGTGACCTGGATCGAGAAGATCCCGGCCAATTTCGAGACCCGCTATTACATCATGCGGGTGATCGGCAATGCCGTAACCTATTCGCACATGTATCCGGCCGAAGCCGGGCTGCCGCGCCCGATCGAGGCCTTCCTCAGCTGACGCCATGAAGCCGCAAGGATCGCCGATCACCCCTGCGGGCTTTGCCGCGCTCAAGGCGCGCTATGATCACCTCTTTGCCGTCGAACGCCCGGCTGTGGTCGAGATCGTCAGCTGGGCGGCGGGCAATGGCGATCGCAGCGAGAATGGCGACTATATCTATGGCCGCAAGAAGCTGCGTGAGATCGACCGCGAGCTTGCCCACCTTGCCCGGCGGATGAAGGCGGTGCGGGTGATCGATCCGGCAACGCCGGTCGATCGCAGCCGGGTGTTCTTCGGCGCCCGGGTCGAGCTTGCCGATGAGGATGACAACCGCCTGGTGGTGCAGCTGGTGGGCGATGACGAGGCCGATGCCGCCGCGGGCCGGATCGGCTGGAACGCGCCGCTCGCCCGGGCGCTGCGCGGGGCACGGGTGGGCGATCTGCGGGCCGTCACCCTGCCTGCGGGGACGCGCGAATGGGAGGTGATCGCGATTGCCTATGAGTAGGCTTGCGCCGCTGCTGCTGCTGGTGATCGCTTCACCCCTCGCCGCGCGCGAGAGCCTTGGCGTCTATGACGGCTGGGCCGCCTTCCGCGACGCAAGGCCCCTGCGCTGCTATGCCATCGCCAAGGCCGAAGGCGCGCCGCGCAAGGCCGATGGGGCCGCTCTGCCCGCCTATGCCACCGTCTCCACCTGGCCCGAGCGCAGGGTGCGCGGCAGCCTGCACCTGGTGCTCTCGCGCGCCGTGGCGGACAAGGCCGCGCTGCGCCTTGATATCGGCGACAAGCGCTTTGCGCTTATCGCCAAGGGCCGCAACGCCTGGGCACCGGGGCCGCGCGAGGATGCCGCGATCATCGCCGCGCTGCGCGCGGGCAGCCGGATGCGCGTTTCGGGCGGGGGCTTTACCGATCGCTATGCCCTTGCCGGCGCGGCGAGCGCGATCGATGCGGCCACGCTCGGCTGCGCCCGGCGCGGCTGACTGGTCAAACCCGCCAATCGCGCCTATATGGCCGCCCATCCATGGCCGACACCGCTCTCATGACCATTCCGGGCCTCGTTGACCCGGTGCCCGCCGCGCGCGACATCACCCCGCGCGCCGATGGGCGCATCGATCTGGTCGGCCTGCCGCGCGCGCGCATCGCCACCCTGTTCGAAGAGGCCGGGCTCGATCCGCGCCAGGCCCGGCTGCGGGCCAAGCAGGTGTTCCACTGGATCTATCACCGCGGCGCCACCGATTTTGCCGGGATGACCGACATCGCCAAGCCGATGCGGCCCTGGCTGGCAGAGCGCTTCGTGATCGGTCGTCCGCAGGTGATCGAAGCCCAGCATTCGATCGACGGCACGCGCAAGTGGCTGCTGCGCACCGATGACGGGCACGATTTCGAGATGGTCTTCATCCCCGATGAGACCCGCGGGACGCTGTGCGTGTCGAGCCAGGTGGGCTGCACGCTCAATTGCAGCTTCTGCCACACCGGCACCATGCGGCTGGTGCGCAACCTCACCCCGGGCGAGATCGTCGGCCAGGTGATGCTGGCGCGCGATGCGCTGGGCGAATGGCCGCGCGGCACCATGGCGAGCGCCGCCGATGATGCGGACGAGGACGACGAGGCCGGCCATTACACCGCCGATGGGCGCCTGCTCACCAATATCGTGATGATGGGCATGGGCGAGCCGCTCTACAATTTCGAGCATGTGCGCGATGCCCTGCGGCTGGTGATGGATGGTGATGGCCTGGCCCTTTCCAAGCGCCGCATCACGCTTTCGACCAGCGGGGTGATCCCGATGATGGAGCGCTGCGGCAAGGAGATCGGGGTCAACCTTGCGGTCTCGCTCCATGGGGTGCGCAAGGAGGTGCGCGACGAGCTGGTGCCGCTCAACCGCAAATACGGGATCGAGGCGCTCTTGGCCGCCTGCGCGGCCTATCCGGGGGCGAGCAATGCCCGGCGCATCACCTTTGAATATGTGATGATCAAGGACAAGAACGATTCGGACGCGGACGCGCGCGAGCTGGTGCGCTTGCTCAAGGCCCATGATCTGCCGGCCAAGGTCAACCTCATCCCGTTCAACCCCTGGCCCGGCTCGGGCTATGAATGTTCGAGCCCCGAGCGCATCCGCCGCTTTTCCGAGATCGTGTTCGAAGGCGGCTTTTCCGCGCCGGTGCGCACCCCGCGCGGGCGCGACATCGATGCGGCCTGCGGACAGCTCAAGACCGCCGCCGAGAAGAAGAGCCGTGCGGCGCGCGACCGTGAGGCCGCGGCGGCCGGTGCCGGCGGCGATTGACCGGGTGCGCGCCGGGGCGTAGCTTGGGCCCTCTTGGGGAGGATTGCCTTGGCCGGTCTCGTTTCGCGGCTCGCTCTCACGCTTGGCTGCGCTGCCTTGGCGCTTGGCGCCATGCCGGCGAGCGCGCAGTTCAGTGGCATCCTCGGCAGTGCCAAGCGCGGGGCTGACAAGGCCGATGCTTGCGGCAAGGGCAAGAAGGGTGACAAGGGCCGCGGCGTGATCGGTGGGCTGCTCGGCGGGGTGGTGGACGAAACCCTGCGCGGCGCGCGCCTGCCCTCCTTCGTGCCGGTGCCCGCCTTTTCCGACCAGCTGACCGAGAGCATCGCCTGCCGGCTTGACCCTGAGGAGCAGAAGCAGGCCGCCGAGGCGACGCTCACCGCCACCCGCAGCGGCGCGGATGGAGAGCGCCCGGAGGTGGGATCGAGCGCTTCGTGGATCTCCAACAGCCGGCAGGACGTGCGCGGCAGTTCCACTGTCACCGCGCGCGAAGCTTCCGCCAGCGAGCTTGACTGCATCACGGTCACCGACGTGGTGATCATCTCGGGCGAGGAGACCCGCGCCGAGAAGCGCATGTGCAGGGCGCCGGGATCGGCGCGCTATGCGATCGTGGCCTGATGCGCGCGCGGCGGATCGTCCTTGGCCTTGCCGCGCTGGGGCTGCTCACGGGCGCGGGCAAGATGGATCCGGAAAATCCCACCTGCCCGGCCAATCCCGATTTCGGCCCGGCAAGCGCGATGACGCTGACCCCGGCAATGCGCGGCGGCAAGAAGGTGCTGCTGGCCGAGGGCATGATCGATGCCGGCCTGCCCGCGCGGCTCAAGGCGGCGATCGAGGCCGATGACCAGATCGAGGAGATCTGGCTGCGCTCGCGCGGGGGCAATGCCCGGGCCGGCAACGAGGCGGGCAAGATCATCCGTTCCTATCGCGGGATGCTCACCCGCATCCCTTCCGGCTGGGCGTGCTTTTCGGCCTGCAACTTCGTGTTCATGGGTGGGGATCGCCGGGTGGTGGACGAGGGCGGCATCTTCATGGTGCACATGTTCACCCACACCACCGACCGCGCGGCGATCGACGAAGTGGTGATCGAGGGCAGCAAGGCGACCACCGAATACATCGCCAGCATCGAGCAATCCTCGGCGCTGCTCGCCAGCGAGGACAATGATTTCCTCATCCGCATGGGGATCAGCCGCAAGCTCCTCACCGACATCATGTATCGCCAGCAGGCGGTGAAAAGCGCGGAGAACCCTTCCACCCGCTATTGCCTCTCGCAGGACGAGGTGCGCGCATACAACGTCATGCCGATCGAAAAGCGCGTGCCGTGAGCGACCCGGAAGCGCGGGCCAGCGATCCGGCCACCATCGCCTTCTATGAGGCGCGCGCGCCGCATTATGTGCTCCATTTCGGCGAGCGCCACAGCCACCGGCTCGATGCCTTTCTCGATCGCCTGCCCGAGGGCGCGGCGGTGCTCGAGCTGGGCTGCGGCGGCGGGCGCGATGCGGCGCGGATCAAGGCGCGCGGCTTTGCCCTCGATGCCACCGATGCGGCCGCGGCGATGGTGGCCAAGGCCAACGAGCGCTGGGGGGTGGGGGCAAGGGTGATGGCCTTCCACGAGCTTGATGCCGAAGCTGCCTATGCGGGGGTGTGGGCCCATGCCAGCCTGCTCCACGTCCCGCGCGCGGGCCTTGCGGCGATCCTCGCGCGGATCGCGCGGGCGCTTGCTCCGGGCGGCTGGTTCTTTGCCAGCTACAAGCTTGGCCGCGGCGAGGGGCGCGATGCGCTCGGGCGGCTTTACAACTTTCCGGACGAGGCCTGGCTGCGCGCGCAATATGCCGCGGTGCCGGGCTGGACGATCCGCGAGGCCGAGCGCTTTGAGGCCGGCGGGTTCGACGGGGTGGCCCGCGACTGGATCGCGCTTACCGTGAGGAAGGCATGAGCCGCTGGGTGATCGAGGCGGTGTGCACCGGCACCGCCCGCCCGTTCCACGGCGCGCAGCTGAGCGCCTTTGCCAAACGCCCGCGCGAAGGGGCGGTGCAGATCCTCGCCGATGGCCTTGCCCCTGATGAGCAGGCCGACCGGCGCGTGCATGGGGGGCCGGAAATGGCGCTCCATCTCTACCCGCTCGATCACCACGCCTGGTGGCGCGGTCAGATCGGCGATCATCCGCTGCTGGCCGAGCCGGGCGGCTTTGCCTCGAACCTCGCGGTTTGTGGCCTCACCGAGGAGATGGTCCATATCGGCGATCGCTTCCGCTGCGGCACCGCGCTGATCGAGGTCAGCCGCCCGCGCGCGCCGTGCTGGAAGATCGAGCACCGCTTCGCCCGCCCCGGCATGGTCGCCAAGATCCTCGCAAGTGGGCGCTGCGGCTGGTATTTCCGGGTGATCGAAACCGGCGAGGTCAAGGCGGGCGACGGGCTCGAGCGGGTCGCGCTTGGGCCAGGCGAATGGAGCGTGGCGCGGGTGTTCCACGCGCTGGTGGCGGGCGAGGGGAGCGCTGCGGACCATGCCGCCCTCGCCGCGCTCGAGGCGCTCAGCCCCGCCCTGCGCGCCAAGGCGGCAGCCAAACGCGCCTGAGCCACGGTTCATCGCGAAGCGGCCCAAGCTGAACGAATCCTGCTGTTCCCTGACCGCGCTGTTCAGCCAGCGTTCGCATGAGCTGAACGATAAGCGAGGTGCTCCAACGGGGAGCCGCTGGATAAGGAACAGACCATGAAGCACCTTGCCCTTCTTGCCGCCGCCGGGTCGCTGGCGCTTGCTGGTGCGCCGGCCGCGGCCGCCGCGCTTGCCCCGGCCGCTCCGCCGGTCACCGCCGCCGCCTTTGCCGGCCATGCCGCGGGCCCGGCGATCCTTGACCCTGTCGCCGCCTATGGCCCGCGCTGGGATGACCGGCGCTGGGATGACCGGCGCTGGGACGATCGCCGCTGGGACGATCGCCGCTGGGGCGACCGGCGTTGGGATGACCGCCGCTGGGACCGTGGCCGCCGCCTCGGCTATCGTGACCGGGTGTGGCGCGGTGATGACGGGCGCTGGCGCTGCCGCCGCGACGATGGCACCGTGGGCCTGGTGATCGGCGCGGGCGTGGGCGCGCTGATCGGGCGCGAGGTTGACCGCCGCGGCGATCGCACGCTCGGCACCATTCTCGGCGCGGTCGGCGGCGGGCTGCTCGGCCGCGAGATCGACCGGGGCGAGGTGCGCTGCCGCTGAGCGGGGCGCTGCCCTCCAGGCGACCAGGCGCCGTCAGCCACCCGGCTGGCGGCGTCAGGCCGTGATGGCGCCGCCGCGGCTCCCCGATTGCCCCGCAGGCGCGCGGCTGTTAGCCATGGTGGCCATGCCCGCCTGCGCCCGCCCAATGCCATGACCCGCCCCGCCGTGCTCGTCACCGGCGGGGCCACCCGCATCGGCGCGGCGATCGTGCGCCGCTTTGCCGCGGCGGGCTGGCACGTCGTCATCCATTACCGTTCCTCCGCCAGGGCGGCCGCCGCGCTCGCCGCCAGGGTGCCCTCGGCCGAGACCATCGGCTTCGACCTTGCCGATGACGAGGCCGCCTGCGCCGCGATCCGCAGGCTCGCGCGGCGCCTGCCCGACTGGCGCTGCCTCATCAATTCGGCCTCGGTGTTCCGCTATGATGATGTAACCGAACTCGATCCGGCAACGTATCGGGAGGCGATGCAGGTCAATGCCCTCGCGCCGGCCCGGATGGCCCAGGCCTTTCTTGCCCATGCCGCAAGCCCGGCGCCGCGCGTGGTGATCGCGGTCACCGACATGAAGATCGAGAACACCAATCCCGATTTCTTCAGTTACACCATGTCCAAGCACGCGCTTGCCGCCACCATCGGGATGATGGCCAAGAGCGCGGCCTTCAGGCAGAGCCGCGTCTATGGCCTCGCGCCCGGCGCGGTGCTGGCGAGCCACGACCAGCGCGAGGAGGAGACCGAGATTTCGCACCGCATGAACCTGCTCGCCCGCAAGACCGGGGCTGACGAGATCGCCGCGGCGGCGCTGTTCCTTGCCGGCGGCGCGCTGGCGAGCGGGCAGAGCCTGTTCATCGACAGCGGCCAGCACCTGCTCGATCAGCCGCGCGACGTGATCTGGCTGGCGCGGGCGGGCACGGCGTGACAAAGCACGCGCTCTCCACCCGGCTGTGGCACTGGATCAACGCCGCGGCGATCATCGTGCTGTTCATGAGCGGGCTCAACATCTCCAACGCCCACCCCTATCTCTACTGGGGCGATTATGGCTTTGCCCCAAGCGATGCCTGGCTCAAGGTGGTGAAGTTCCCGGGCTGGGCCACCATCCCCGGCCACTACAACCTTGCCGCGGCGCGCGACTGGCACATCCTTGCCGCCTGGCCCTTCGGGCTTGGGCTTGCCTTCATCTGGGCGGCGATGTTGCTGAACGGCCATTTCCGCCGCGACCTCACCACCCGCCCGAGCGACTGGACCCCGGCGGCGCTGCGCGCCTCGCTTCAGGCCCACGGCGCGGGCGGGCACGCGGCGGGCGCGGGCTATAACCCGGTGCAGAAGATCCTCTATGGCCTCGTGCTTGGCGTTTTGCTGCCGCTGATTCTGATGACGGGCCTGGCGATCAGCCCTGGGTTCGAGCCGGTCGCCCCCTGGCTCGTCGATCTGCTCGGCGGGCGGCAGAGCGCGCGTTCGCTGCATTTCCTCACCGCCTGGGCGATCTTCGGCTTTTTTGTCATCCACATCCTGCTGGCGCTCGCCAATGGGCGGCTGATCCTCGAGATGGTCACCGGCGGCCGGCGCGCCGCCGCGCCGCCCGCGGGCGCGGCCATGGCCGCCGCCGCGCCGCCCCTTGAAGGAGCGCCCCATGGTTGATCTGCCGCGCCGCACCCTCATCGCCGGGATCGCCGCGCTCGGCGCCGGGGCCTGCGCGCGCATCGCCGAGAGCGAGACCGGGCGCAGCCTGATGCGCGCGGCCGAGGAGGGGCACCGCGCGCTCCACCGCGCGCTTGCCGCCCGCCAGGCGCTGGTGCGCGAATATGCCCCTTCCGAGCGCTCGCCCACGTTCCGCGGCAATGGCTCGGTGACAGTGGCCGATCCCTTCTATCAGGACCAGCTCGCCCGCGGCTTTCCCGATTGGAAGCTCGACGTGCGCGGGCTGGTGGAAACCCCGCTGGCGCTCAGCCTTGCCGAGCTCAAGGCCCTGCCGCAGCGCCGCCAGATCACCCGGCACGATTGCGTCGAGGGCTGGAGCGCGATCGGCGAATGGACCGGGCCGCAGCTCTCCCACCTGCTCGATGCCGCCCGGCTCAAGCCCGCGGCGCGTTTCATCGTGTTGCGCTGCGCCGACACGCTCTACGGCCGCCCCTATTACGAGAGCATCGATCTGGTCGATGCCTATCACCCGCAGACCATCATCGCCCACAGCCTCAACGGCGCGCCCCTGCCCGAGAAGAACGGCGCGCCGCTCAGGCTGCGGGTCGAGCGGCAATTGGGCTACAAGCACGCCAAGTATCTCACCGCGATCGAGGCGGTCGCCAGCCTCGATGCGATCGGCGAGGGCAGGGGCGGGTTCTGGGAGGATGTCGCCGGCTACCAGTGGTATGCCGGGATCTGACAGCGGGTGGGCGCAAGGCGTTGGCCAAGCCGCCCGCTTGCGCTAGGCCGTGAAGGCCAGAGCCTTCCCACCAGAGGTCGCAGCAAACGAACCATGAGCAGGGCCCTTCTCGATCGCTATCTCGCCCGCGCGGTCCGGCACGGGCGGCTCGGCGTCGTCTATGCCGATGGCAGCGCCACCACCCACGGCGTGGAAACCCCGGGCTTTCCCGATATCGTCATCCGCTTCACCGATGCGCGGGTGCCGCGCGACATCCTCACCGATCCGCGCCTTGGTGCGGCCGAAGCCTTCATCGACGGGCGGCTGGTGATCGAGGAGGGCGACGTGATGGGCCTTGTCGGCCTGCTGCGCGCCAACAACCCCTGGGACAAGGGCGGGGAGATCGGCCCGCCGCGGCGCTTCAAGCGCCTCGTCAACCGCGCCGCCTTTGCCGCCGAACAGATCAACAGCCGCCTGGCCGCGCGCCGCAACATTGCCCATCACTACGACATCGGCAACGATCTCTACGCACTGATGCTCGATGGCGAGCATTGGCAATATTCCTGCGCCTATTGGGGCGAGGGTGTGACCACGCTGGGCGAGGCCCAGGCCGCCAAGCTGGCCCATATCGCCCGCAAGCTGCACCTTGCGCCGGGGCAGGAGGTGCTCGACATCGGCTGCGGCTGGGGCGGCATGGCGATCCATCTGGCCAGGCATCACGATGTCCGCGTCACCGGCATCACCCTGTCCGAGGAACAGGCCGCGCTGGCGCGCGCGCGGGTGCGCGATGCCGGGTTGGCCGACAAGGTTACCATCCTGATCGAGGACTATCGCGACACCGCCGCCGCGGGCCGCCGGTTTGACCGGATCGTTTCGGTCGGCATGTTCGAGCATGTCGGGCGCGCGCAGTTCGACACCTTCTTTGCCGCCTGCGCGCGGATGCTCGCCGATGACGGGGTGATGCTGCTCCACACCATCGGGCGGCTGGGCGTGCCGGGCACCACCGACGCCTTCACCCGCAAATATATCTTCCCCGGCGGCTATATCCCGGCGCTCTCCGAGATCGTTACGGCAAGCGAGAAGGTGCGCCTCATCGCCGCCGATATCGAGACCCTGCGGCTCCACTACGCCAAGACGATCCGCTGCTGGTATGCCAATTGCCTGGCCAACCGCGAGAAGATCATCGCCCTGTTCGACGAGCGCTTCTTTCGCATGTGGACCTTCTATCTCGCCGGGGCGGCGACGGTGTTCGAGCATGGCGGCATGGGCAATTACCAGATCCAGTATGTGCGCAACCGCCACGCGCTTCCCTTGACGCGCGACTACCTCTACCGCTGAGCGGCAGCCTGCTTGACAAGCCGCGGGCAGGGCGGCAACCGGCGCCCCCGCAACCGCAGCCGAGGGAACCCGCGCGCCATGGCCACCCCCCAGAAAGTCGTCCTTGCCTATTCGGGCGGTCTTGACACCAGCGTCATCGCCAAGTGGCTGAGTGTGGAGCGCGGGCTCGAGGTCGTCACCTTCACCGCTGACCTCGGCCAGGGCGAGGAGATCGCGCCGGCCCGGGCCAAGGCCCGCGCCATGGGCATTCCCGATCACCACATCTTCATCGAGGACTTGCGCGAGGAATTCGTGCGCGATTTCGTCTTCCCGATGATGCGTGCCAATGCCCGCTACGAGGGCGACTATCTGCTTGGCACCTCGATCGCCCGGCCGCTGATTGCCAAGCGCCTGGTCGAGATCGCCCGAAAAGTGGGCGCCGATTTCATCGCCCACGGCGCCACCGGCAAGGGCAATGACCAGGTGCGCTTTGAACTGTCGGCCTATGCGCTCGATCCCGATATCAGGGTGATCGCCCCCTGGCGCGAATGGGACCTCACCAGCCGCAGCGCGCTCATCGCCTGGGCCGAGGCGCACCAGATCGCCGTGCCACGCGACAAACGCGGCGAAAGCCCGTTTTCGACCGACGCCAACCTGCTCCACACCTCCTCGGAAGGAAAGGTGCTCGAAGATCCGTGGGAGGAAACCCCGGACTATGTCTATTCGCGCACCGTCAACCCCGAGGATGCGCCCGATCAGCCCGAATATATCACCATCGATTTTGAGCGCGGCGATGGCGTGGCGCTCAATGGCGAGGCCATGAGCCCTGCCAACCTGCTCGCCGCGCTCAACGAGCTGGGCCGCAAGCACGGCATCGGGCGGCTCGATCTGGTCGAGAACCGCTTTGTCGGGATGAAGAGCCGCGGCATGTATGAAACCCCGGGCGGCGAGATCTATGCCCGCGCCCATCGCGGGATCGAGCAGATCACTCTGGATCGCGGCGCGGCGCACCTCAAGGACGAGCTGATGCCGCGCTATGCCGAGCTGATCTACAACGGCTTCTGGTTCGCGCCCGAGCGCGAGATGCTCCAGGCCGCGATCGACCATTCGCAGGCCAGGGTGACCGGCACGGTGCGGCTCAAGCTCTACAAGGGGCTGGCAAGCGTGGTGGGCAGGAAGTCGCCCCACTCGCTCTATTCGGAACGCCACGTCACCTTCGAGGATGATGCCGGGGCCTATGACCAGAAGGATGCCGAGGGCTTCATCAAGCTCAATGGCCTGCGCCTGAGGCTGCTGGCGCGGCGCGACCGCGGGGGTTGAGCGCGAGTCGCCCCGCCGGGGGCGAAGGGCACCGGCCCGCAATCATGACAATTTGAAGACGCTTGCGTTCCCCGCCGGCGGATGCGCCGCGGCAGATGCGACGAAGCGTTGACTTATCCACCAATGTCCACAGGCAAGATCGGGCAAAGTGGATAAGCCTGCCCCGCCATGCTTGCCAGAAGCCGCGATGAGGCGCACCTTTGGCTTGTCTTCGGGAGGACAAACCATCACGAGGCAGGGCGGCAACGCCTTGATCTTGCGAAGGTTTTCAACCCAAGGATGGCGGTGGCATCTGTCCACGCGCCGATCTGGAGCCCTCTTGCAGGAGGCCTTGGCCAAAGGCAAGCGGGCTCACTCCAAGGATCGGAGCGCCGCGGTGCCGCCGGACAGGCCAAGAACCTGGCCGGACAGGAACCGGGCACAGCGGCGCGAGCCGGGCTGTCTCGGGGAGAGCCGGTAAAGGGACGCGGCCTCGGCCCAGCCCCTTGCGGGGCCGCGCGCGCCGGAGCCCCACGGGCAAGGGCAGGGCGGCAGGAAGGGAGCGAAAGCCGGATGCCGGCGCGAGCGCCGGTGACAAATCCCCCGCCCGGGTGCCCAACGGCGCGAGGTGGCGGGGGGCGAGACATCGGGCGCCAAGCATGGCTCCGCGCAAGCAGCGGCTGAAGGTTCGCCGGAAGCCAGGCAAGCAGGGGCTGTCCACGCGCCGGTGAGAGTGGGGTCGGCAGCAATGCCGGCCCCATTTGCTTTGACTGGTCCCATGGGCGCCCCGTGCTGTCGGCGCCCCGTGCTGTTGGCGCCCCGTGCTGTTGGGCCATGCCTTGTCCGCAATCCGCTGCGGCGCCCCTTCGCGCAAGGGGGCGTTGCCGGCCTGATACCCGCGCGCCCGATCCTCCCGCACCCGCACCCGCACCCGCACCCGCAGCCCGGCGCAGCGCCCGCCAGCCGCGGCTGCAAGCGACTCGTCTCCCGGAAAATCCTTCAGGCGGCGGGGATCGGCGCCCGGGTCTTGCCATCATTTCGTCGCATTTTGCGCCCGGCTCGTGCCGCTGCGGCGCCGCAGCAGCGATGAACCGCCGCGCCGGTTTGGTGCCATGCTGGCCAAGGCGCTAAGGGCCGCCGCCATGCGGACGGGACAGCGCCCCATCATCTCCACGCCTCGCCTTGCGCCGCAGCGCGCGCGGCGCGGCCTTGCCAGCCTCAGAGCCGCGCTCGTCGCGCTCGGGCTTGGCCTTGCCCCGCTTGCCGCCTCCTCGGCTGCGGCGCCCGAAGGCGCGCCGGTGCCCCTGGAGACGGCGAGCAGCGCCGCGGTGATCGAGCTGGTGCCGCTGCCCGCCGAGACGGACGTCACCGCCGGAACTGCTGGAACCGCCGCGCCGCGCGCCGCGCCGGACGTCGCCGCGCCCCCGGCCCCCGCGGCCCCTCAGGAAACCCTGCTCGGGCGCGGGACGGCCTCCTACTATGCCGCCAGGTTCCACGGCCGCCGCACCGCCAGCGGCGAAATCTTCGACAACCGCGCGATGACCGCCGCGCACCGCACCCTGCCTTTCGGCGCGCTGGTGCGGGTCACCAATCCCGCCAACGGCGCCAGCGTGGTGGTGCGGATCACCGACCGCGGCCCCTTCAGCCGCGGGCGGATGATCGATGTCAGCCGCGCCGCGGCCGAAGAGCTCGGCCTTGTCGCGCGCGGCCATGGCACGGTGGAACTCGCGCTGATCGCCGACTGATCCGGCCCCGCCGGCTCTGGGGCCGCTTTCCCTCGCCTCTTGCACCCTGCGCCCTTGCGGCTAGTTATCGCGCCTTGGCAATCAGGGGCCGGCTTGCGGCGGCCCGTGGCAAGGGGGCACGGCCATCACCATCACCCTCATCCTCATCTATGTCGCGGCCCAGATTGCCCTTGCGGTATGGGCCGGGCGCGGGGCGCGCTCGGATGCCGACTATCTCGTCGCCGGGCGCCGGCTCGGGACCTTTGCCGTGGCGATGTCGGTGTTTGCCACCTGGTTTGCCTCGGAAAGCCTGATCGCCACCTCGGGCGAGGTGGCACGCGCTGGCCTTGCCGGGGCGCGGGCCGAGCCCTTTGCCTATGCCCTGGGGCTGTTTGCCATCGGCGTGTTTCTTGCCGCGCGCCTGCGCGCCGGGGCCTTCATCACCATCGCCGATTTCCTCAAGGACCGCTTCGGCAGCAGCACCGAGGGGCTTGCCGCGCTGGTGATCGCGCTCAGCGCCACCACCTGGTCGGCCGCGCAGCTCTATGCCTTCGCGGTGATCCTTGCAGGGGCAACCGGGCTTGATTTCACCGCCGCGCTGCTCGGCGCCACCCTCATGGTGATGACCTATACCCTCTTCGGCGGGCTGGCCGGGGATGTCGTCACCGACATCGTCCAGGGCCTCATCATCCTCGCCGCGATCACCATTCTGCTGGTGCTGCTGGTGGACGCGGCGGGCGGGCTGCAGGCGCTCTGGCAGGCCGCGCCGGCGGCACGGATCGGCTTGGCCGTGCCCGGTGAAAGCTGGGTTGATCGGGTCGAGCTGTGGCTGATCCCGATCATCGGCACGATGGTGAGCCAGGAGGCGCTCGCCCGTTCGCTCGGTGCGCGTTCGCCCGCGGTGGCGCGGCGCGGGGCGATGATCGGGGCCATGGTCTATCTCATCGCCGGGCTGATCCCGGTGGCGCTCGGCCTGTTCGGCCCGGTGCTGGCGCCGCGGCTGGGGGTGGCGCTGGGCGAGGGCGAGGCCTTCCTGCCCGCCCTTGCCGCGGCGCTGCTGCCGCCCTGGCTCTATGTCGTCTTCACCGGGGCGCTGATCTCGGCGATCCTCTCCTCGGTCGATTCGGCGCTGCTCGCGGTCTCGGCGGTGGCGACCGAGAGCGGCTATCGACGCCTCAGGCCCGAGGCCTCGCCGCTGGCACTGCTGCGCGCCGCGCGCGCCGCCACCGTGGGCGCGGCGGCGCTGGCCGCCTGGCTTGCCGCGCAGGGGGAATCGCTGCGCGATCTGGTGCTCGATGCCAGCGCGATTGCCGCGGTGCTGGCGGTGCCGATCGTGATGGGGCTTGCCCGCATCGGCAGCGGCACCCGCGCCGGCTTGGCCGCGATCGCGGTGCAGGTGGCGGTGCTCGCGCTTGCCGATTGGGGGCTGGGGGTGCCGGGCGCCTTCCTGTGGATGCTCGCCAGCGGGTTAGGCGCCTTCGCCCTCGTGGCCGTGTGGGAGCGCCGCCGCGCCGCCGCCCCGGCGCCGGGCCTCTCCTAGCCACGCGCCGCGGCGATATAGCGGCTCACGGTGCTCTCCACCACGCTCAAGGGCGCATTGCCGCCGAGGACCACCGCGGTGTTGAAGGCCTTGAGGTCATAGGCCGCGCCCAGCTCGCGCTGCGCCCGCTCGCGCTGGCGCACGATCTCGCTGTGGCCGATCTTGTAGCCGCAGGCCTGCCCCGGCCAGGAGCAATAGCGATCAACCTCGCTCGCCACCTCCTCGGGCTTGGAGCCATTGCGTTCGACGAAGAACTGCCGGCCCTCTTCGCGCGTCCAGCGCTTGGCGTGGAGCCCCGTGTCCACCACCAGGCGGCAGGCACGGAAGGCGAGGCTTTGCAGATAGCCCAGCCGTCCGACCTTGAAATCGTCATAGGCGCCCAGCTCGTCGGCAAGCTGTTCGGCATAGAGCGCCCAGCCTTCGGAAAAGGCGTTGAAGGCGAGGATCGAGCGGATCAGCGGCAGGCGGTTGGAAAACTCGCCCTCCCACACGTGCCCGGGGATGCTCTCGTGGAAGGTGAGATCGGCAAGATCATACTTGCGGTGCAGATCGGTGGTGCGCAGGTTGATCCAGAACCGCCCGGGGATCGCGCCGTCCTTGCTGCCCGCCCCGCCATAGGCCCCGGGCGCGCCCGGCTCCTCGGCGAGCGGCAGGCGCCGCACCTCGAGCGGGGGATCTACCAGCTGGTTGAAGGCGCGCGGCATCTGCGCCTTGATCCAGGCGATGCGCTCGTTGATGAAGGCGAAGATTTCCGCGCGCCCGGCATCGCCCTCGGCAAACTTGTAGCGCGGGTCTTCGGAAAGCGCGCGCATCCGCTCGCCCACGCTGCCCGTGGTATAGCCGATCTCCTTGAGGATCGGGTCCATCCGCGCGTGGATTTCCTCCAGTTCGGCCAGGCCCTGGCGGTGGATCTCCTCCGGGCTCATCGCCGTGGTGGTCGAGGCGCGTATCGCCCAGGCGTAATATTCCTCGCCCATCGGCTGCGCCCACATGCCCGCCGCGTCGCGCGCCTCGGCACGCTGGGCCTTGAGTTCGGCAAGCTGGCGCTCGAGCGCGGGGACGATGCTGCCCGCCACGATCCGCATCGCAAGGCCGGCGCGGCTTTCCGCGCCCGGCAGCCCCGAGGCGGCGAGCGGGCCGACATAGCTTTCCACCGCGCTGCGGATGCTCGCCTCCATCTGCGCGATCGCCTTGTCGAGCAGGAAGGCGGGCGGGATCACCCCCAGCGCGTGGGCCGCGCTGATCCGGTCAAGCTCGCCATCGAGCAGGCGCGGCACCTCGCCCAGCCGATCGAGATAAAAGCCGGTGTCCTCGGGCGCCTTGAGCGGCTGGGTCGAGGCAAAGAAGCGCGGGTAATCAAGGTAGCCGCCGACATTCTGGATCACCACGTAGGGGGCATTGCGCCAGCTGCCCACCGCGACATCGCCATAGGGCAGGGCCATGCCTTCAAGCGCGCTGGCAAAGGCGGCCTCGACCACCTCGAAGCCGATCTGCTGATCGCTCGTCAGCCCGGCGCGCGGATAGGCCCGCGCTTCTTCCAGCAGCTCCTTGAGCGTTGCCGCATAGGCCTGCCGCCCGTCCTCGCCCGGGGTGCCGAAGGTGCCGCGCCAGGCGGCATATTCGCCGACATCGACGCCAAGTCCGGTGGCCCGGCCCGGTTCGTGGGCGAGCATCCGGTAGGCGATGGCATCGAGCGCGGCATCGGGCGCAAGGCCGGCAAGGCCGCTGGCTGCCGCCGGGGCGCCGCCCGCGGCGCTGCGGGCGCAGGCGGGGAGCAGGGCAAGCGTGGCAGCGCCGCCAAGCCCGGCGAGGGCCTGGCGGCGGGTGATGGTGGCAATACTCTCTCTCATGCCCCTAGCTGTGCCGGGGCATCACCCATTCGTCAATCGCGCCGGCGGGCGCGCGCCTTAGTCCCTGAGCGAATCGGGAATCGCCCCGCCTTCAGCGGCAAGCATGTTGAGCACGGCGTGGTGGAGATTGATGTTCTCCTCGGCGGTGCCGGAATAGCCGGTCATGCCCAGTTCCTCGGCCAGTTCCTTGCGGTTGGCAAAGCTGGGGTCGATCCCGACGAGCTTCATCAGATCGACGATCGAGGTCTTCCAGTTGAGCTTGTCGGCCCCGGGCATGGCGGCGATGCGGCGCTCCATCTCTTCCTGGCTGATCGGATCGGGCCGGGGCGGGGCAGCAGGCGCGGCCGGAGCCGCGGGCGCCGCAGGCGCCGCCGGGGCGGCGGGCTTGGCCTCTTCCTTCCTGGTGCCGAAGATGGCGTTCTTGATCGAGCTGAAAATTCCCATATCCCCTCCCTGGCGCATGTGGCGGCTTGAACATCGGGCTAGGCCGCCAATGTTCCCGAATCGTTACGTGATTTTGCGCAGATAGTCCAAGCCGATCAGGGCAAAAGGAAGGCTCCTGGGAAATGATCGATCTCGTGCTCTCGCTGGTGATGCTCGCCGCGCTGGCGCTGGTGGCAGGGGCCTTCGTGCTGTGGCGCCGCACCGGCGCGGCCAGGCAGCCGCTGCTGATGCTGCTGCTGGCCGCGATTGCCCTTGCCAATGTGCTGATCTGGACGCTGCCCACGCCGGGCGGCGAGGCCCCGGTCAGCGCGCTCGGGAAACACGCCGCCGAGTGACCGAGGTCGCCGCGGGGCCCCCGCCTACTTGATCGGGCAATCGGGCGAAAGGCGGAAATCGAGATAATTGTCCACCGCGCGCATCAGATCCTCAAGCTCGTTCTCGAAGAAGTGGTTGGCGCGGGGGATTTCCTCGTGGTGGATGGTGATGTGCTTCTGGGTGCGCAGCTTGTCCACCAGCTTCTGCACCGCGGCGGGCTGCACCACCGTATCGGCCGCGCCCTGGAGGAAGATGCCGCTCGCCGGGCAGGGGGCAAGGAAGCTGAAATCATACATGTTGGCCGGCGGCGCGATCGCAATGAAGCCGCGCACCTCGGGCCGGCGCATCAAGAGCTGCATCCCGATGAGCGCGCCAAAGGAATAGCCCGCGATCCAGGTGCTCTGCGCTTCCGGGTGGATCGATTGCACCCAGTCGAGCGCGGCTGCGGCATCGGAAAGCTCGCCGATCCCGTTGTCGAACGAGCCTTGCGAGCGGCCCACGCCGCGGAAGTTGAAGCGCAGCGTGGCAAAGCCGCGATCGGCAAAGGTCTTGTAGAGCCGCTGGACGATGCGGTCATTCATCGTGCCCCCGCCTTCGGGGTGCGGGTGCAGGATCATCGCCACCGGGGCGCGCGGGCGCGGGGGCGGGGCAAAACGGCCTTCAAGTCGGCCTTCGGGGCCGGGAAAGATGACAGATGGCATCGTTAATCCCTAAAATTGGCTGCACGGCGCCGGGTGGCGCCGAAAATCGCGCCGCCTATATAGGCAGGCAGGCGCAATGCGCAATTTCTCGTGAGGACGCACCATCCTTAAGCGGGCCTATCTCGATCACGCCGCCACCAGCCCGCTGCGCCCCGAGGCGCGCGCGGCGATGGAGGAGGGCTTTTCCCTCTGGGCCAATCCTTCGAGCCCCCATGCCGAAGGCCGCCGCGCGCGCGCCGCGCTCGAGGATGCGCGCGCGCGCATCAAGGCCGCGCTGGGGTGGCAGGGCGAGGTGATCTTCACCTCGGGCGCGAGCGAGGCCCTGGCCATCGCGCTCACCCGCGCTGAGGCGCAGCGCCGCCTTGCCAGCCGCTTCGAGCATGATGCCCTGTGGCGCGCGCTGCCCGCGGCCGAGGTCTGCACCGATGCCGCGCGGCTCGGCCCCGGCGCGCTGCTGGCCGCCCAGCATGTCAATTCCGAAACCGGCACGCGCGATCCGTCCGGCTGGCTCGCCGCGCAGCCCCCGCCGCCCGGCACGCTGGTGCTGGCCGATTGCGCCCAGAGCGCCGGGCGCCTGCCGCTGCCCGCAGCCGACATGATCGTGGTGAGCGCGCACAAGTTCGGCGGGCCGATCGGGGTCGGGGCGCTGCTGCTGCGTGACTTTTCGCTCATCAGCCCTTGCGGCGGGCACGAGCGCGGCTATCGCCAGGGCACCGAGAACCTGCCGGGCGTGCTCGGCATGGCCGCCGCGCTCGAGGCGGGGGGGCGGGAAAGCTGGGCCACCAGCGCCGAGGATCGCGCCCGCTTTGCCGCGCAGCTTGCGCCCTGGCGCCTCGTGCTCGGCGATCCGGTCGATTACATCTTCGCGCTCGCCCACCCGCACCTTTCGGCCCAGGCGCTGCTGATCCGCCTCGATTCGATGGGCCTTGCGGTCTCGGCGGGGAGCGCCTGCTCCTCGGGCACCTTGAAGAAGAGCCGGGTGCTCGATGCCTTTGGCGTGGCTGATGAGGTGGCCGCACGCACCATCAGGGTGAGCCTGGGCTGGTCGACCACCCCGGCGGATCTGGCGCGCTTCATCGAGGCCTGGGAGGCGCTGGCGTGATCTATCTCGATTATCAGGCGACCACCCCGCTCGCGCCCGAAGCGCGCGAGGCCATGCTCAGATGGCTCGGCGGGCCCGAGAGCGAGACCTTTGGCAATCCCCATTCGCCCCACCGCATGGGCCGCATGGCCGCCGCCGCGGTCGAGGCCGCGCGCGAGGCGGTGGCAGCGCTGCTGCCGGAAGGGGGGCGGGTGATCTTCACCTCGGGCGCGACCGAGGCGATCAACACCGCCATCCTCGGCACCAAGGGCGATGTCATTACCTTCGCGAGCGAACATGCCGCGGTGCTCGATTGCGCCGATGCGCTCGCGGCGCAGGGCCGGCGCCTCACCGTGCTGCCGGTGCGCGCCGATGGGCGCGCCGATGTCGCCGCTCTGGCCGCGCATGTCACAGCTTCGACAGGGCTTGTGGTGATCATGGCGGTCAACAACGAGATCGGCGTGATCAATCCGCTCGAGCAAGCCCTCGCGATCGCCCGGGCCGCCGGGGCGCTGGTGCTGGTCGATGCGGTGCAGGCCTTTGGCCGCTTGCCGCTCACCTTTGCCCGCGATCTGGCCCCCGATTTCATCGCCATTTCGGCGCACAAGTGCCATGGTCCCAAGGGGATAGGCGCCTTGTGGCAGCGCGAGGGGGCACGCCTTGCCCCGCTCATCCACGGCGGCGGGCAGGAGGGGGGCTTGCGCTCGGGCACGCTCAGCCCCGCGCTGTGCGCGGGCTTTGGCGCAGCCGCGCGGCTGGCGGCCGAGAGCCTCGAGGCGCACATGTTTCACGTGAAACATTTGTGGAACATCGCCCGGGCGGCCTTTGCCGACTGGCAGCTCAACGGCAGCGCCGAGGCGCGCTGGCACGGCAATCTCAACATCAGGAAGGAGGGCCTCGATGTCGCCCGGCTGATGAGCGATTGCCGCGGCGTGATGTTCTCCTCGGGGAGCGCCTGTGCCAGCGGATCGGGCCGGCCGAGCCATGTGCTCAAGGCCATTGGGCTTACCGATGCCGAGGCAAAGTCCTCTATCCGCCTCGGCTTTGGCCGCTATACGCGCGCCGAGGACATCGAGGCCGCCGCCGAGGCGATTCGCGCGGCGGCGAGGAGCCAGGGCCTGTGAGCATCACCGTCACCTTCATCGATCCCCGCGGCAGGCCCATCGCGGCCCGGGGCGCAGCGGGCGATTGCCTGTTGCGGCTCGGCCAGGCCGCGGGCCTGCCGCTCGAGGGCACCTGCGAGGGGCAGATGGCCTGTTCCACCTGCCACGTGATCGTCGCGCCCGAATGGTTCGCGCGCCTGCCCGCGGCGAGCGAGGAGGAGGAGGACATGCTCGATTTTGCCGCCGGGGTGCGGCGCACCTCGCGCCTCTCGTGCCAGATCACCCTCACCCCCGAGCTTGATGGCCTGGTCGTCACCGTCCCTGCCGAAAGCACCGATGTGCGGCGGATGTAGCGCGCCCCCGCCCGCCCAAGCCTGTGGATAGGCCCCTCCCGGCACGGCCCTGCGCTTGCTAGAGGCCTGTGCCATGGCCACCACCGATCTTCCCGGAAAATCCGATCCCTTCGATGCGATCGTCGATGCGCCCTTCGATGCCGCGCTGTCCGAGCGCTACCTCGTCTATGCCCTCTCGACCATCACCGCGCGCTCGCTGCCCGATCTGCGCGACGGGCTGAAGCCGGTGCACCGCCGCCTGCTGTGGGCGATGCGGCAGCTGAAGCTCGATCCGGGCAGCGCCTTCAAGAAATCGGCGCGCGTGGTGGGCGATGTGATCGGCAAGTATCACCCCCATGGCGATGCCAGCGTCTATGACGCGATGGTGCGCCTCGCCCAGGACTTTGCCCTGCGCTATCCGCTGATCGAGGGGCAGGGCAATTTCGGCAATGTCGATGGCGACAATGCCGCGGCCTATCGCTACACCGAGGCGCGGCTGACGAAGACCGCGCTCGACCTCATGGCCGGGCTCGATGAAGGCACGGTCGAGTTCCTGCCCACCTACAATGGCGAGGAGGTTGAGCCCGAGATCTTCCCGGGCCTCTTTCCCAACCTGCTGGCCAATGGCGCCAGCGGGATCGCGGTGGGGATGGCCACCAGCATTCCCAGCCACAATGTCGCCGAGATCATCGATGCGACGCTGGAGCTGATCGACAACCCCCACGTCACCCACGAGCGGCTGATGGAACTGTTCCACGGCCCCGATTTTCCCACCGGCGGCCAGGTGATCGACAGCCCGGCGGTGATTTGCGAAGCCTATCGCACCGGGCGCGGCACTTTGCGCCTGCGCGGGCGTTTCCGCGCGCCCGAGGCCAGGGATCCGGCCGATGTCGAGGCGGGGATCGAGCGGCTCGGCGGCGGGCAATGGCAGCTTGTCATCAGCGAAATCCCCTATCAGGTGCCCAAGTCCAAGCTGATCGAACAGATCGCCCAGGCGATTGCCGACAAGAAGCTGCCG
The DNA here is from genome assembly GCA_046297575.1 of Erythrobacter cryptus. Taxonomy (GTDB): domain Bacteria; phylum Pseudomonadota; class Alphaproteobacteria; order Sphingomonadales; family Sphingomonadaceae; genus Erythrobacter; species Erythrobacter cryptus_A. The sequence continues at coordinate 38,430 of JBKBHR010000010.1, read as the reverse complement.
ATCCTCGAGGATGTGCGCGACGAGAGCGACACCGCGATCCGCATCGTGCTGGTGCCGCGCAGCCGCAATGTCGATCCGGAACTCTTGAAGGAAAGCCTGTTCCGCCTCACCGATCTCGAAACGCGCTTCTCGCTCAACATGAACGTGCTCGACGCGCGCCCGGGGCTTGGCCGCACCCCGATGGTGATGGGGCTCAAGGAGCTGCTCGAGCACTGGACCCGATCGCAGATCGACATTCTCCAGCGCCGCGCCCGCCACCGGCTCGGCCAGATCGCCGCCCGGCTCGAGCTGGTGCGCGGCTACATCATCGCCTTCCTGAACCTCGATCGGGTGATCGCCATCATCCGGAGCGAGGATGAGCCCAAGCCGGTGCTGATGGCCGAGTTCGACCTGACCGATCGCCAGGCCGAGGCGATCCTCAACATGCGCCTGCGCTCCTTGCGCAAGCTCGAGGAAATGGAGCTGCGGCGCGAGCAGGAGGCGCTGGTGGCCGAACAGGCCGAGCTTGAGCAGCTGCTCGCCAGCCCTGCGCGCCAGCGCAGCCGCCTCAAGCGTGACTTGAAGGCGCTGCGCCAGGCCTATGCCGAGGACACCCCGCTCGGCCGCCGCCGCACCGTGATTGCCGAGGCCGCGCCCGCCATTGCCTTCAGCATGGAGGCGATGATCGAGAAGGCGCCTGTCACCGTGATCCTCTCGCACAAGGGCTGGATCCGCGCGGCCAGCGGGCACGTGCCGCTCGATCAGGAGTTCAAGTTCAAGGAAGGCGATGGCCTCGCCTTCATCCTCCACGCCCAGACCACCGACAAGCTGCTGCTCGCCGCCTCGGACGGGCGCTTCTTCACGCTGGGGTGTGACAAGCTGCCGGGCGCGCGCGGCTTTGGCGAGCCGGTGCGCAGCATCATCGACCTTGAAAGCGAGGCGAGCATCGCCGCGGTGATGACCTATCGCCCCGGCGCGCGGCTGCTGCTCGCCTCGAGCCAGGGCAAGGGCTTTGTGGCCGAGATGGACGAACTCCTCGCCGAGACCCGCAAGGGGCGCCAGGTCGTCAACCTCAAGGATGGGGCGCAATTGCGGGTGGTGCGCGCCATCGCGCCGGGGCACGATCATGTCGCGGTGGTGGGCGACAACCGCAAGCTCGTGGTCTTCAACCTCGAGGAACTGCCGGTGATGAGCCGCGGGCAGGGGGTGCAGCTCCAGCGCTACCGCGATGGCGGGCTTGCGGACGCCACCACCTTCACGCTTGCCGAAGGGCTGAGCTGGACCATGGGCGGATCGGGTGAGCGCACCCGCACCGAAACCGAAATCCGCCTGTGGAAGGTGGCGCGCGGCGCCGCCGGGCGGATGCCGCCCCAGGGCTTTCCCAAGTCGAACCGCTTCACCTAGTCGAAGCGGAAGGCGCTGGTGCCCAGTTCCTCGGCGAGCATCTGCTCGACCCGCTCGGCGCCGGGAAAGCCCTCGGCCACCCAGCGCGCCTCGATCTGCTTGAGCAGGCGCGCCACCTCCGGCCCGGCGCGCACCCCGCGCGCGACGATATCCCCGCCCTTGAGCGGGAAGGGCGGCGCCTGCCAGCCCTCGAGCATGCGGGCATCGGCCCCGGAGAGCAGCAGCCGGTCGATCGCAAAGGCGCTCGAGAGGCGGTAGGCGAGCGCGCGCGGATCGCCGGCATCGCCCTCGCCGCGCCCGGCCGCGCTCACCAGCCGGGCGCGCTGGGCCTTGGAGAGGCGCAGCCGCGCCGCCACTGCCTCGGCCACCTCGGCAGAAGGCGGCAGCAGCGCGGCGAGCCGGCGCACCGGATCGGGGGCAAAGCCCTGCGCCGTCTCGGCCGCGATCAGGCGGGCAAGCGCGGCCAGTTGCGCTGCTCCGGCCTCGGGCAGGATCACCGGCAAGACCCCTTGCGCGCGCATTCGCGTGAGCGTGGGGTGCGGATCGGGCAGGGCGAGCAGCGCGAGCAGTTCAGCAGCGATACGCTCGCGGCTGAGCCCCTTGAGCGTGTGGGCCAGCGCGGCGCAGGCCGCTTCGGCCTCGGGATCGAGCGCCGCGCCAAAGCGCGCCTGGAAGCGATAATAGCGCAGGATCCGCAGGTGATCCTCGGCAATGCGCTGGCGCGCCGGGCCGATGAACCGCACCCGGCCCGCGGCAAGATCGGCAAGCCCCTCGAAATAATCGGAGATTTCGAGCGTTTCGGGATGGGCATAGAGCGCGTTGATGGTGAAATCGCGCCTTGCGGCATCCTCGCGCCAGTCCTCGGCAAAGGCGATGGTGGCGCGGCGCCCGTCGGTTGCCACGTCGCGGCGCAGGGTGGTGATCTCGACCGGGCCATCGGCGAGCAGCGCGGTGACGGTGCCATGGGCAAGGCCGGTGGGCACGGTGCGGATCCCGGCCCTGGCGCAAGCCGCCATCACCGCCTTGGGGTGGAGCCGGGTGGCGGCATCGACATCGGCAACCGCAAGGCCGAGCAGCGCATCGCGCACCGCTCCGCCCACCCAGCGCAGGTTGTGTGCGCCGAGCGCCGCGGTGAGCGCCGCCAGCCCTGCGCGCCGGGGCCATTCGGCCTGGGCGAGATCAGCGTGCATCGGCGAGCGCCTCCCAGGCGATGCGTTTCGAGAGGTTGGCGATGATCGCCGCGGTCACCCCCCAGATGCGAAAACCCTGCCATTCCATTTCGAGATAGCGCCGCTGCGCCCCGCGCCAGAACACCTCGTGGCTGGTCCAGCGCGCGGGATCGAGCAGCACCTGCAAGGGCGCCTCGAACCAGGCCTCGACCTCCCTCGGATGGGGCACCAGCGGCAGGCCGGGCGGCACCAGGCCCACCACCGGGGTGACGAGAAAGCCGGTGCCGGTGTGATAGTCATCGCTGGTGCCGATCACCCGCACCGCTGCGGGAGGCAGGGCGAGTTCCTCCTCGGCCTCGCGCAGCGCCGCGGCCACGGCATCCTCGCCCGGCTCACGCTTGCCCCCCGGAAAGGCGACCTGCCCCGGGTGATCGCGCATCGCGCGCGGGCGTTGGGTCAGGATCACCTGCGGATCGGCGGGCACGTCGGTGATCGCGATCAGCACCGCCGCCGGGGTGGCGCGCCCATCTTGCGCGAAGGCGGCATCGCTTAAGAGATCGGGCACGGGGCGGGCATGGCCCTCGGCAAAGGCGCGGGCAAGCGCGGGATAAAGGCTCATGGCACGAGGCGGAAGGTGGCGCCCTGGCTGGTGACCTGCCAGCCGTTTTCCTGTGCCCCCTCGGCGAGCGCGATCTCGGCGAGCTGCGCCCAGGTGGAGCGGTTGAGCCGCGCCTCGCAGCCGCGCCGCACGCCGAGATAAATCGCCGGCTCCTCGGCGCTGCCGGCGGCGCGCAAGGGGTGCTGCGGCCCGGCGATGACAAGATCGTCGGTGTTGAGGCGGAACACCAGCGCATCCTCGCGGCGCACGCAATCGGTGGCGATGAAGGCCGCGTCCTCGACCTCGATGCTGAGCTTTTCAAAGGGGGTGACAAGCCAGTGGTGCCCGGCCTCGTCGCGGGTGAGCAGGCCGGAAAAGGCGCGCACCATGGCCTCGCGCCGGATCGGCGCACCCTCGTGCAGCCAGGTGCCATCGGCGCGGATCACCATGTGGCTCTCGCCCAGCTTCTGCGGCGCCCAGCCCTCCACCGGGGGGAGCTTGCGCTGGGCCACCAGCTCGGCGATCTCGGCAAGCGTCAGGCTGGCAAGATAGGGGGGCGGCTCGTAGGGCATGGCAAGGGCAATGGCAGAAGCACAGCCCAAGGTGAAGGGGGCAAGGTGCCCCTAGCCCTGCCAGGGGCCGAGCATCCCTTCGGCGGGCATGGCGGCAAGCCCGGCGCCGCGGGCGAGCAGGCGGCGCTGTTCATAGGGGCCGGGGCAGCGCCAGCCGCCGGTGAAGGCCGCGGAAAAGCCCCAGCGCCCGTAATATTCGGGATCGCCGATCAGCACCTGCGGCAGGGCGCGGCCAGCGCTGGCGGCAAGCCGCGCCTCCTCGGCCAGCATCGCGCTCATCAGGCCAATGCCAAAGCCTTCGCCCTGGCGCTCGGGCACCACCGCCACCGGGCCGACCATCACCAGAGGCACCTGGCCCTGCCGGGTCATCAGCCCCACCGGCCAGCACTGGATGGTGCCGACCAGCAGCCCCTCGGCATCGAGCGCGGCAAGGCTGAGGCCGGGCAGGAAGTCCATCCCTGCGCGGATGCGATAGGCGGTGCGGGCGTGGCGATCGGGCCCGAAGGCACGATCGAGCACCTCCTCGATCATGGCGGGATCGACCGTCTGGAGCGGAATGATCGTCGCGGTCTCGGCCGCGTGGGGAGTGGCGGCCATCAGCGGGCGGTGAGCTTCAACAGCCGCGCGTCCTTGCCGTCCTCGGCCAGCCACAGCGCGCCGTCCGGCCCCTGTGCGAGCGCGCGCAGCCGGCGGTCAAAGCCATGGCGGGCCACCTCGCGCGCGCTTTCGCCCTCGATTGCCACCACCACCAGCGCCTGGCTGCCAAGGCCCGCCATCAAGGCCCGGCCCTGCCACTGCGGGAACATCGCGCCCGCATAGATCAGCATGTCGCCCGGGGCGATCACCGGGGTCCAGCTCGCCGCGGGCTGGGCAAAGCCGTCATCGGGGGCATGGTCGGGGATCGGATCGCCGTTGTAATGGTCCCCATTGGAACGCAGCGGCCAGCCGTAATTGGCACCCGGCTTGACGAGGTTGAGCTCATCCCCGCCCGCCGGGCCATGCTCGACCTCCCACAGCCGTCCTTGCGCATCCCAGTCCATGCCGAGGATGTTGCGGTGCCCCCACGACCAGATTTGCGCGCTCACCCCCCCTTGCGCGGCGAGCGGATTGCCCGCGGCCGGGGTGCCATCGAGGTTGAGCCGCACGATCGTGCCGAGCGTGTTGGACGTATCCTGCGCCGGGGTCAGCTTCTGCCGCTCGCCGCTGGCGACGAAAAGATATGTGCCATCGGGCGAAAAGGTGAGGCGGTGCGAATAGTGCCCGCGGCCCGTGACCTTGGGGGTCTGGCGCCAGATCACGGCAAGGCCCGCGATGGTGCAGGCCGTGGGCGATGCGCAGGCGAGTTTGCCTCGGCCCACGGCCGCGCCGCGGGTGTCGCCCTCACCCGCCTCGGCCCAGCTCACATAGATCGTGCGGCCATCGAGCGGCGTGCCCGCCTCGCCCGGCAGGAAGGCAATGTCGCCGAGCCCCCCCTGGCCGCCATAGGCGACTTGCGGCAGGCCGCTTACCGTGCCGATGGTGCCGCTGGCGGTGTCGATGAACTTCATCGTGCCGGCCTTTTCGGTGACGAACAGCACGCCGGTGCCGGGCGCAAAGGCGATCGCCCAGGGCTCATCGAAGCGGGCGACCTCGGTAACAGCATAAGGCGCCGCGCCTGCCGCGGCGGCAGGCGCGCTGTCCCCATTTTCGGCGCTGGCGCAGCTTGCCAGCGCCAGGGCGGGAAGGGAAAGTGCGGCAAGGATGCGGGACGAGGCGAACATGCTGGGGGTCACTCCGGGTTTCACGATCACCGACGGGGCGGCCGTCATCGGGGTGGACGAGGCCGGCCGCGGGCCGCTTGCCGGGCCGGTGGTGGCCGCGGCGGTGGTGCTCGGCGGCGCGATACCGCCGGGCCTCGACGATTCCAAGCGCCTTTCGCCCGCGCGCCGCGCCCGGATCGACGAGGCGCTGCGGGCAAGCTGCTGCTGGGCGGTGGCGGTGGTGGAGGCCGAGGAGATCGATGCGCGCAACATCCTCATCGCCACGATGGAGGCGATGACCCGCGCGGTGGCGCGGCTCGCGGGCGCGCTCGGCGCGCCGGTGGGCGAGGTGCTGATCGACGGCAATCTCACGCCCAAGAGCCGCTGCCCGGGCTGGGACTGGCCTGCCCGGGCGATTGTCGGCGGCGATGCCAGCGTGCCGGCAATCTCGGCCGCCTCGATCATCGCCAAGCAGTGGCGCGACCGGCTGATGCGCGAGGCGGCGCGCGCCTATCCCCATTACGGCTGGGAGCGCAACAAGGGCTATGGCACGCGCGAGCACCTTGAGGCGCTGCGCCGCCACGGCCCGAGCCCGCTCCACCGCAAGAGCTTTGCCCCGGTGGCGCAGCTGGCGCTGCTTTGAGGCCTGGCGCGGATCATCGCCCGCGGCGCGATCGCCGGCGGGGTGAGTCCTCCTCGCCACACCCCTGCATCTGGAGTCCTTGCCGAGGGCGCGGACTCAATATCTTGTGGCGGACTCGTTTCGTTCCGCGCCAGTGCCGGCGCGCAGGCGACAAGCTGGGCAAAATTAGACGCTTGACGCGGACTCCTCGAGGACTCATGCCTGTGGATAAGTTTGCAGGCACAAAGGCAGGGGCACTCCCGTGGGCGTGATGGAAAAGCTCAAGACCCGCGCAAAAGGCGCTGAAAAGCGGGAAGGAACCCCGCGCGCGCCCGATCTGCCGCTGGGCTGCATCCTGCCGGGCGATTGCATCGCGGCGATGCGCTCGCTGCCCGCGGCGAGCATCGATCTCGTCTTTGCCGATCCGCCCTACAACCTCCAGCTTGGCGGCGATCTCAATCGCCCTGATGGCAGCCATGTCGATGCGGTGACCGATGATTGGGATCGGTTCGAAAGCATGGCCGCCTATGATGCCTTCACCCGCGCCTGGCTGAGCGAGGCGCGCCGGGTATTGAAGCCCGATGGCGCGCTGTGGGTGATCGGCAGCTATCACAACATCTTTCGCGTCGGCAGCATCCTGCAGGATCTGGGCTTCTGGATCCTCAACGACATCATCTGGCGCAAGACCAACCCCATGCCCAATTTCAAGGGCACCCGCTTCACCAATGCGCACGAGACGCTGATCTGGGCGAGCATGGGGGAAAAGGCGCGCTACCACTTCAACTACCGCGCGATGAAGACCCTCAATGACGAGCTGCAGATGCGCTCGGATTGGGTGCTGCCGATCTGCGCCGGGGCCGAGAGGCTGAAGGCCAACGGGCGCAAGCTCCACCCGACGCAAAAGCCCGAGGCGCTGCTTTACCGGGTGCTGCTCGCCACCACCGAGAAGGGCGACGTGGTGCTCGATCCCTTCTTCGGCACCGGCACCACCGGGGCGGTGGCCAAGCGGCTCGGGCGGCAGTGGATCGGCTGCGAGCGCGAGGCGGCCTATCGCGCCGCGGCCGAGCAGCGCATCGCCCGCGAACTGCCGCTCGATGAAAGCGCGCTTGCCACCATGCAAAGCCCGCGCAGCGCTCCCAAGGTGGCCTTCGGCGCGCTGGTCGAGGCCGGGCTGATCCCGGCGGGCAGCAAGCTGTTTGATCGCAAGCGCCGCTGGTTTGCCACCGTCAGGGCCGATGGCAGCCTTTCGTGCGAGGGCAGGGCCGGCTCGATCCACGGCCTTGGCAAGGACTTGCAGGGCGCGCCTTCGTGCAATGGCTGGATGTTCTGGCATTACGAGAACGGCGGCGCGGTGCAGCCGATCGATGCCGCGCGCCAGCTCTATCTGCTTGCCACCGAGGATTGACGAGGGGCGTGGCCGAGGCGGTCTATCTTCACCCGATCACGCTCGTCGGCGCGCCGCAGGAGGCCGGGGGCGGGGCGGTGCGGCTCGGCGGCTCGCTCGCCTATGCCCGCGAATTCGCGCTGGTTCTGCACGATGGGGCGAAGGTGTGCGAGCGGATTGTCGGAACAGCCAGCTTGATCGAGGCACAACTGGCGCGGCTTTCAGGCGTGCTCGCCCGCGAGGCGGCCGCGCAATGGGCCCATCTGGCCCGCGTCCATCCCCCGCTGGTGCTGGGCACGCGCACGATCCGGCTCGATCAGCCGCAGATCATGGGCATCCTCAATGTCACGCCCGACAGCTTTTCCGACGGCGGGCGTTTCGCCGCGGCCGAGGCCGGGCGCGCCCATGCCGCCGCCATGCTCGAGGCCGGGGCGGCGATCATCGACATCGGCGGGGAGAGCACCCGCCCGGGGGCAGCGGCGACCTTCGAGGACGAGGAGATCGCCCGGGTCGTGCCGGCGGTGGAATATTGCGCGGCCATGGGCGCGGCGATCAGCGTCGATACCCGCCGCGCCGGGGTGCTTGCCGCCGCGCTCGCGGCGGGCGCGCACATGGCCAATGATGTCTCGGCGCTGCGCTATGATCCGCGCAGCCTCGAGCTTGTCGCCGAGGCCGGCTGCCCGGTGGTGCTGATGCACGCCCCCGGCGCGGGCGAGGATCCGCACAAGGGCGGCGCTTACGGCGATGTGGTGAGCGAGGTGTTCGATTTCCTCAAGGCCGCGCGCGCCCGCGCCATCGCCGCAGGGATCGCGCCCGAGCGCATCGTGCTCGATCCCGGCATCGGCTTCGGCAAGTCGCTGGGCGACAATCTCAGGCTTGTGAACGCCCTGCCGCTGTTCCACGCGCTCGGCAGCCCGCTGCTGGTGGGGGTGAGCCGCAAGCGCATGATCGGCGCGCTTTCGGCCGAGGAGGAGGCCGACCGGCGCCTGGCCGGATCGATCGCGCTCGCCCTCAAGGCGATGGATGCCGGGGTGCAGCTGCTGCGCGTCCATGATGTGGCCGAGACGGTGCAGGCGCGCAATGTCTGGCGCGGGCTGCGCGATGCGGCGCTCACCGATTTCAGCCAGATCGCGCCCGATTGAGGCCCGGTGCGGCCGACCGCGCGCTCCTCGCCGCGGCACAGCCATCGTCAAGCCGGGGGCGGGGCGATATTGCCCTCTTCTGCCGGCGTCGCAAGCCTGTCATGGAGCAGCGCCACAAGCCTTGCGATCACGCCTGCAAAGGAGCCTTTCGATGCGCCGTTCCGCTCTTGCCGCTGCCCTTGTCGCCCTGGCCTGCTGCGCCAGCCTTGCCGGCCCCGCCGCCGCGCCGCTCAGCGCGCACGAGGACGAGGCCCCGGCGCGCGCCGCGCCGCTGTCCATGCCGGTCAGCCCCGACCAGCTGCTGGCGCCCTATTACGAGAGCCTGCGCCAGCGCGTCAGCCTGCCCGAGGCCGGGCCGAACCCGGCGCTTGCCCCCTCGCTCGCGCTCACCCGCATTGCCTTTGGCAGCTGCAACCACCAGAACGCCCCGCAGGATTACTGGGCCGCCATCGCCGCCGAGACCCCGCAGCTGTTCCTGATGATCGGCGACAATGTCTATGGCGACAATGCCTGGGACGGGGATGCCGGGCTTGAATCGCTGCGCGCGGCCTATGCGCTCCAGGCCTCGCACCCCGAGTTTCGCGCCTTCCGCGCGCGCATCCCGATGCTGGCGACCTGGGATGACCATGACTTCGGCCTCAATGATGCCGGGGCGAGCTTTCCGATGCGGCGCTGGGCCGAGACGCTGTTCGAGCATTTCTGGAACGCTTCCGATGCGGCGCGCGCCCGCCCCGGGGTCTATGACAGCATCATCACCGGGCCGGAAGGGCGCCGGGTGCAGGTGATCCTGCTCGACACCCGCTTCTTCCGCTCCGACTTGAAGCGCGCGCCCTGGACCAAGGAGCGCCCGCCGCTGGGCATCTATCTGCCCGATGAAAGCCTCGACAAGACCGTGCTCGGCGAGGCGCAATGGGCCTGGCTCGAGGCCGAGCTGGCGCGCCCTGCTGATCTCAGGATCATCGTCTCCTCGACCCAGGTGATCACTGAGGCCCACCAGTTCGAGGGCTGGACCAATTTCCCGGTGGAGCGCGCGCGCCTGCTCGGCGCGCTCACCCGCCGCGCGCCGAGCGGGGTGGTGATCCTTTCGGGCGATCGCCATGCCGGGGGCATCTACAAGGCCGAGCATCGCGGGCAGACGCTGTGGGAGCTGACCAGTTCCTCGCTCAACCTTGCCTTTGGCAGCGACGTGACGCGCGCCAGCGCGCGCGAGCCCGATCCGGCGCGCGTCACGCCGTTCTTCCCGATGGAGAATTATGGGCTTGTCGATATCGACTGGAAGGCGCGGCGCGTGACGCTGACGCTGAAGGACAGCGCCAGCGCCACGCTCACCAGCCAGAGCTTCGCCTGGTAGGCGCTGCGGCCCCTGGCCGGGCGAGGCGGCGCTGCCGGCAAGCAGCCCGCCATCGAGCGTGAGTTCGGCCCCGGTCATGGAGGCGCTCTCGTCGCTGGCAAGACAGACGGCGAGCGCCGCCACCTCCTCGGGCGTGCCGAAGCGCTTCAGGGGCGTGTCGGCCACCAGCGCCGCCATGGTGGCCGCGCGCCAAATCAGGCGGCGTTGTCGATCCCGAGGTCGGAGAGCTTGCGGTAGAGCGTCGAGCGCCCGATCCCGAGCCGGCGCGCCACCTCGGTCATGCGTCCGCGGTAGTGCCCGATCGCAAGGCGAATGACATCGGCCTCGATCTCCTCGAGCGGGCGCAGGTTGCCATCCTCGGTGTAGAGCATGATCCCCACGCCCTCGTGCGCGGTGGGTGCGCTGCTCGGGGCCTGGGCGCCGAGCATTTCGGAAAGCTGGGGGAAGCTCTCGGCGGTGAGCGTGTTGCCCTCGCAATAGACCGCGGCGCGGAACAGCACCGATTGCAGCTGGCGCACATTGCCCGGCCAGTCATAGGCGGCCAAGAGCGCCAGCGCCGAATCGGAGATCGACAGGTGGTTGAGCCCCGGCTGTTCGCCGATGCGGGCAAGGAAATGGCGGGTGAGCGCCGGAATGTCGCCGGTGCGCTCGCGCAAGGGGGGCAGCTTGATGCGGGTGGCGCCCAGCCTTGCGGCGAGGGCAGCATCGAACTGCCCGCCCGACACCAGCCGGTCGAGCGGGACATTGCTGGTCACCAGCAGGCGCACATCGACCCTGAAGCCATAGCTCGCCCCCACCGGGCGGATGATCCCGCTGTCGAGCGCCTCGTTGAGGCGCTGCTGCATCACGGCGGTGAGGCGGTCGATCTCGTCGAGGATCAGCGTGCCGCCATCGCAATGCTGGAAGGCGCCGATCTGGCGGTCGAAGGCGCCGGGGAAGCTGCCCGGCTCGTGTCCGAACAGCACCGATTCGACCGAGCCGGGGGGCACGCTGGCAAGGTTGATGAGGCGCAGCGGCTCCTTGGCGCGGGGGCTGGCGGCGTGCATCGCGCGCATCAGCATTTCCTTGCCGGTGCCGCTTTCGCCCTCGATCAGCACATGGCCGTGGCCGCGCGCCGCCTTGGCCGCCTGGGCCAGCGCGGCGCGGAAGCTGGGGGCGGTGCCGATCATCGCGTCGAAATCGAGATTGGCCGGCATCTTCTCGGTGAGCGGTGCCAGCTCGTCGCGCTGCGCGGCGCGGGTGGTGACGCTGCGCAGCGCCTCCATCAGCCGATCGGGGGAGACCGGCTTGACGAGGTAGTCCGAGGCGCCCGCACGCATCGCCTCGACCGCGAGCAGGGGCGAGGCGCTGGTGGTGAGCATCAGGATCGGCAGCGCCGGGCGGCGCGCCTTGAGTTCGGTGATCAGCGCGCAGGCATCATCGCCCGGCACCCACTGATCGAGCAGGATCGCCGAAAGCTGCATCCCCTCGCGCGTGCCGAGCATGGCGATCGCGGTTTCGGCATCGGGGGCAACGATGGTGCGCCAGCCATCGCGCGCGGCGATCGCGGTGATGAGGCGCGCCTGGGCCGGCTCGTCGTCGATCAGCATCACGATCCGCGCATCGGCCTGCGCTTCGGGGTGGCAATCCATGTCCGCCATCGGTGCTCAAGGCTCGCTCTTGCTTGCGCCCGGGGGCTGTCCCGGGCTGACACAGGGGCCATGCATAAAAGCCGGGGGTAAAAACCCGATTAAGGCTGGCCTGCCCGCTTTCGGGACAGGGTGCCGAGGCCCGCGCCGCGGCGGGCCTCTCACTAAAGGTGGCTTGAGATAGGGCGCCGGGCGCGATACGGGAGCGCTCGCAGGGGCCTTATGGCCGCAAAGATCAACGGCAACCAATCGCGGCTTTGCGGGTTGGTGCTGCAAGGGGACCGAGAAGGATCATGACCGTTCACGACATGGACAAGGCGCAGGCAACCTACAGCGGCTTCATGGCCACGCTCAAATGGGTGGTGCCGCTGATCGGGGTGATCGTGTTTGCCGTCGTCTCCGCGATCGCCAGCTAAGGCCCTGGCCCGGTGAAGATCGCCATCCTCAAGGAACGCGCGCCCGGTGAGACGCGCGTTGCCGCCACGCCGGAAACGGTGAAGAAGTTTGCCGCGCTGGGCTGCGCCGTCGCGGTCGAGACCGGGGCGGGGGTGAGCGCATCGATCACCGATGCGGCCTATGCCGAGGCCGGGGCCAGCCTTGGCGATGCCGCCGCGACGGTGAAGGATGCCGATATCGTGCTCGCCATCCAGGCGCCCGATGTGGCGCTGCTTGAAGGGGCAAGGCCGGGAGCGATGGTGGCCGCGCTGTTCGATCCCTTCACCATGCGCGATCGGGTCGATGCCTATGCCGCTGCGGGCCTTGAAGCCCTGGCGATGGAGTTCATGCCGCGCATCACCCGGGCGCAGAGCATGGACGTGCTCTCCTCGCAATCCAACCTTGCCGGTTACAAGGCGGTGATCGAGGCGGCCAACGCCTATGGCCGGGCCTTCCCGATGATGATGACCGCGGCGGGCACGGTGCAGGCGGCCAAGGTGTTCGTGATGGGGGTGGGCGTGGCCGGCCTCCAGGCGATCGCCACGGCGCGGCGGCTGGGGGCGCAGGTCTCGGCCACCGACGTGCGCAGCGCCACCAGGGAGCAGATTCTCTCTCTCGGCGCCAAGCCGATCTTCGTCGAGACCGTCGCCGGGATCGAGGGCGAAGGTGCGGGCGGCTATGCCACCGAGATGAGCGAGGAATACAAGAAGGCCCAGGCCGAGCTGGTGAGCAGCCATATCGCCAAGCAGGACATCGTCATCACCACCGCGCTGATCCCGGGCCGGGCAGCCCCGCGCCTCATCACCGATCAGCAGATCGCGACGATGAAGCCGGGCAGCGTGATCTTCGATCTGGCGGTGGCGCAGGGCGGCAACGTCGAAGGCTCGGTGGCAGACGAGGTGGTGGTGCGCCACGGCGTGACCATCATCGGCTATGCCAACACCCCGGCCAAGCTGCCCGCCGATGCCTCGGCGCTGTTTGCGCGCAACCATTACAACTTCCTCAGCGCCTTCTGGGACAAGGAGCAGGGCAAGCCCGTGCTCGACGAGGAAATCGGCAATGCAATCCGGCTCACGCAGGGCGGCAAAGTGGTGAATGAAAGGCTGCTGGGGGCCTAGTCCATGGATTTCATCTCGATTCTCTCGATCTTCGTGCTGGCCTGCTTCGTCGGCTATTACGTGGTCTGGTCGGTCACGCCGGCGCTGCACACCCCGCTGATGGCGGTGACCAATGCGATCTCCTCGGTGATCATCGTCGGCGCGCTGATTGCCAGCGCCGAAGCGGCCAGCCCGATCGCCAAATATCTCGGCCTGTTCGGGGTGGTGCTGGCCAGCATCAACATCTTCGGCGGCTTTGCCGTGACCGAGCGGATGCTGGCGATGTACAAGAAGAAGGGCAAGTAAGCGATGGACTTCTCCCTGCTTGCCGCCGCCGCGGGCGGCGAGGGCGGCGCCCCGGCCTGGGCGATGCTCGCCTATCTCGTCGCCGGCGTGTTCTTCATCCTCGCGCTGCGCGGGCTTTCCAGCCCCGCCACCTCGCGCAGCGGCAACCGCTATGGCATGATCGGCATGGCCATCGCGGTGGCGACCACGCTCATCACCCATGATCTGGCCAACCTTGCCGAGATCCTCATCGCCGTGGCGGTCGGCGGGGCGATCGGCGTGGTGGTGGCGCGGCGCATCGCCATGACCGCGATGCCCGAACTCGTCGCCGGCTTCCACAGCCTCGTCGGCCTTGCCGCGGTGGTGGTGGGCTTTGGCGCCTGGCTCGATCCCAAATCCTTCGGGATCGTCGATGGCGCCGGGCAGATCCTCGCGGTGAGCCGCATCGAGCTCGGCCTTGGCATTGCCATCGGGGCGATCACCTTTTCCGGCTCGGTGATCGCCTTCCTCAAGCTTTCCGGGCGGATGAGCGGTGCGCCGATCCTGCTGCCTGCGCGCCACGTGATCAACCTCGGCACGCTCGCCGCGATCCTCGGCCTGATCGCCGCCTACACCTTGTCGCCGCAAGGCGGGGCGGGCGAAGGCTGGATGGTGCTGGCGATCGCTCTGCTCGCCTTCATCATCGGCTTCCTCCTCATCATCCCGATCGGCGGGGCGGACATGCCGGTGGTGGTCTCGATGCTCAATTCCTATTCGGGCTGGGCCGCGGCGGCGATGGGCTTCACCCTGCAGAACACCGCGATGATCATCACCGGGGCGCTGGTCGGCTCCTCGGGGGCGATCCTCAGCTACATCATGTGCCGGGCGATGAACCGCAGCTTCATCTCGGTGATCGCGGGCGGCTTTGGCGCCGATGGCGGGGCCGGGGCTGGCGGTGCGGCGCGCGAGCAGCGGCCCTACAAGCAGGGCAGCGCCGAGGATGCGGCCTATATGCTCGAACAGGCCGAGAAGGTCATCATCATCCCCGGCTATGGCATGGCAGTGGCCCAGGCCCAGCACGCCCTGCGCGAAATGGCCGACAAATTGAAGGAAAAGGGCGTGGAGGTGAAATATGCCATCCACCCGGTGGCCGGCCGCATGCCCGGGCACATGAACGTGCTGCTGGCCGAGGCCTCGGTTCCCTATGACGAGGTGTTCGAGCTCGAGGACATCAACAGCGAATTTGCCCAGTGCGACGTCGCCTTCATCATCGGCGCCAATGACGTGGTGAACCCCGCGGCCAAGACCGACAAGTCCTCGCCGATCTACGGGATGCCGGTGTTCGATGTGGACAAGGCCAAGCAGGTGTTCTTCATCAAGCGCTCGATGGGCGGGGTCGGTTATGCCGGGGTCGATAATGACGTGTTCTACATGAACCAGACCACCATGCTGCTGGCCGATGCCAAGAAGATGGTCGAGGATATCGTCAAGGCGCTCGATTAAGCTCTCATGCGCAGGTTGCTGATCTGGATTGCGGTGCTGGTGGTGCTGGCGGGCGGGGCGCTGTTTTCCGGCCTCGCCAACCCGCTGGTGGCAATGCAGGTAAAAGCGTCGCTGGTTGAATCCGGAATCGGTGAGAAGCGCGCCGAATGCATGGCCGCGCGCATGGTCGAGCGGCTCAGCCTCATCCAGCTGTGGCGGCTGCGCCAGGGGATGGCCGCCCAGAGCGGCGAGCCCGAGAGCGGCTATGGCCTTGGCGAGCTGATCAAGCGCCTGCGCCGCGTGGGCGATGGCGAGGCGGTGGCGGTGCTCACCACCAGCGCCGGGCTTTGCGCAATCGGCATCGGTTAGGGCGGCTTGGGCTGCGCCCGCTGCTTGCATTTCATCCCGCCCTTGCGCCAGACTGCGCCTGAGGGAGAGGGAGATGATGATGAACCGACTGGCACTTGCCGCCGCGCTCCTGTGCAGCGCTGCACCGCTCGCCGCCGAAACGCACCGGATCGAACCGGGTGAGGGCGCGGCGGCGCGGCTGCAGGAGGCGCTGATCCTTGCCGCGCCGGGCGATGTGATCGAAATTGGCGAAGGGCGCATCGCGCTCACCGACGGGCTCAGCCTCGATGTCGATGGGGTGACGGTGCAGGGGCAGGGGATGGACAAGACCATCCTCGATTTCACCGATCAGCAGGGCGCGGGCGAGGGGCTGCTCGTCACCAGCGACAATGTCACCCTGCGCGGCTTTGCCATCGAGAACCCCAAGGGCGACGGGATCAAGTCCAAGGGCGCCGACAATATCATCTATGATTCGCTCCGGGTCGAATGGACCGGCGGGCCCAAGGCATCCAACGGGGCCTATGGCATCTATCCGGTGGAAAGCACCGGGGTGCTGGTGCAGCGCTCCAAGGTGGTCGGCGCCTCGGATGCGGGCATCTATGTCGGCCAGAGCCGCGACATCACCGTGCGCGGCAATCTCGTCGAATACAACGTTGCCGGGATCGAGATCGAGAACAGCCGCAATGCCCTGGTGGAGAAGAACATCGCCACCCGCAACACCGGCGGGCTGCTGGTCTTCGATCTGCCCGGCCTGCCGGTGATGGGTGGGGGCAATGTGATCCTGCGCGGCAACGTGGTGAAGGACAACGACACCCCCAATTTCGCGCCCCCCGGCAATATCGTTGCCAGCGTGCGGCGCGGCACCGGCGCGCTGGTGATGGCCAATGACGGGGTGCTGATCGAAAACAACAGCTTTGAGGGCAATGCCACCGCCCATGTGATGGTGATTGCCTATATGCAGCCCTTCGATGATCCCCGTTACAACCCCCACGCGCGCAACGTGATCATCGGCCCCAACACCTTCGGCCGCGGCGGGGACGATCCCCAGCTTGAGGGCAAGGAGGCGCTGCTCGCTGCCTTCGGCGGGGCGCTGCCGCCGGTCTTGTGGGATGGGCTTGCCCAAAGCCCCGAGAGCGCGCTGAAAATCGCCCCCGGGGTGACGGGCTGGACGCTCAACCTTGCGCAGCCCGGCCAGTCCATCGCCGAGGCCCGCCCGGCGCCGCTGATGCTGACCCCGGTCGAAAGCTGGCAGTTCCCTGAGGTTGGCGCGCCGGCGGCGCTGGAGGCGCGGCTCAAGTGAGGCTGGGTGCTCGATTGCTTGCGGCGGCAGCGCTCGCGCTGGGCGGCGCGGTGGCACAGGCCCACCTCGCCGGCGCAAAGGTGTCCGATGCGGCGGTGATGGGCGAGGGCTTCCCGCCCACGCTCGGCGCCTTCGGCTTCTTTGCCGATGCCGCCCGGCAGGTGCCCGCGCCGGGGGTGATCGCTTACGAACTCAACACCCCGCTGTGGTCGGACGGGGCGGAAAAGCTGCGCTTCATCTATCTGCCCGCGGGCACCCGGCTGGCCGCCGATGGCGAGGGGCTGCTGCGCTTTCCCGTGGGCGCGGCGATCATCAAGACCTTTGCTTTCGGGGAAGGGGCGCAGCGGCGGTTGATCGAGACCCGGGTGCTGCTCCACCGTGCCGATGGCTGGGTGGCGCTGCCCTACCGTTGGAACGCTGAGCAAACCGAGGCGCGCCTTGCCCTCGCCGGCGGGCGGGTGGATGTGGTGACCCCGGCGGGCGAGGCGATCTCCTATGCCATCCCCAACAAGAACCAGTGCAAGACCTGCCATTCGCTCGACGGGGCGGTGATCCCGATCGGCCCCAAGGCGCGCAATCTTTCCGCCCATTGGCTCGCCGCGATGGTTGCCGCCGGGCGGCTCGACCAAGTGCCCCACGGCGCTGGCAGCCTGCCGCGCTGGGATGGCGCGGCCAAGGGCCCGGCCGCGCCGCGCGCGCGGGCCTATCTCGATGTGAACTGCGCCCATTGCCACAGGCCCGGGGGCAGCGCCTCCAACTCCGGGCTCGATCTGCGCTGGGAACAGGCCGAGCCCCACGCCATCGGCATCTTCAAGCGCCCGGTGGCCGCAGGGCGCGGGGCCGGGGGGCATCAATTCGCGATCGTGCCGGGTGCGCCCGACAGCTCGATCCTCGTCTATCGCATGGCGAGCACCGAGCCGGGCATTGCCATGCCCGAACTGGGCCGCTCGAGCACCGATCAACAGGGCCTTGCCGTGGTGCGACGCTGGATTGCGGAGATGCGCTGATGAAGTGGCTGGGGCGCGGCGCGCTGGCGCTCATCGCCCTTCTCGTGATCGCCTTTCTCGTGCTGCGCACTCCGGATACCGATGCGGCGGCGATGCGGGCGAAATATGGCGGGCCGCCCTCGCAATTCGTGGCGATCGGTGAGGGCGTGCGCGTCCACCTGCGCGACGAGGGGCCGCGCGATGCCCCGGCGATCCTGCTGCTCCACGGCTCCAACGCCGATCTGCACACCTGGGAGCCGTGGGCCACAGCGCTCAAGCAGCGCTACCGGGTGATCCGCTTCGATCAGGTCGGCCATGGCCTTACCGGCCCCGACCCCCGCCACGATTACAGCCTTGCCAATTATGTCGCCGATATCCGCGCAGTGGCCGACAGGCTGGGGCTCAAGCGCTTCATCATCGGCGGCAATTCGATGGGGGGCAAGCACGCGCTCGCCTTTGCCATCGCCCACCCCGAGCGGGTGGCGGGGCTGGTGCTGGTCGATGCCAGCGGCACGCCGATGCTGCGCCTCGCGCGCAAGGAAGAGAGCGGCGGCGGCAATATCGGCTTCAAGCTCGCCCGGATCCCGGGGATCAACCTGCTCATCGAACAGATCACCCCGCGCCGCCTGATCGCGCAGAGCCTCGCGCAATCGGTTTCGGTCAAGTCGATCATCACCGATGCGATGATTGATCGCTATTGGGAATTGCTGCGCTATCCCGGCAACCGGCGCGCGACGCTGAGGCGCTTTTCCGTGCCCTATGCGCCGCTGAGCGACGAGGACATCGCCGCGGTGCGCGCGCCGGCGCTGATCCTGTGGGGCGCCGAGGACCGGCTGATCCCGGTCGAGGCCGGGCGCTGGCTGGCGCGCACCCTGCCCGATGCCCGGCTGGTGGTCTATCCAGCGGTCGGCCACCTGCCGCAGGAAGAGGCGGTCACGGCGAGCCTTGCCGATCTTGAGGCCTGGCTCGCCCAGCACGCCCCGGCGGGCGAGGCGCGCTGAACCGCCGCGCACCCGCGCTCAGCCTCTGGACGCGCGCGCGCAGCCTGGCCTACATCCTTTCGCAACCGCACAAGAACATGAAGGAGCAGGCGTTTGCGCAAACTCGGGATCATCGGCGGCATGAGCTGGGTGTCGACCGCGAGCTATTACGAGCGCATCAACCGCAGTATCCAGAAGCGCAGCGCCCCGATGACCAGCGCGCCGCTGCTGATCGAGAGCCTCGATTTCCGTGCGCTCCATGCCCTGCGCGAGGCGCATGACTGGAAGCGCGCCGCCGGGGTGCTGAGCGAAAGCGCCCGGCGGCTCGAAGGGGCAGGGGCGCAAGGACTGATCATCGGCGCCAATTCGATGCACCGCCTCTATGATGAGGTCGCCGCTGCGGTCAGCATCCCGATCCTCCACATCGCCGAATATGTCGGCCTCGCCATGCAGCGCGCCGGGGCCACCCGCGCGGCGTTGCTCGGCACCCGCAACGTGATGACCGAGAGCTTCTATCGCAAGCGGCTGGTCGCCCACGGGATCGACCTGCTCCCGCCCAATCTCGACTTCGTCGAGATGCTCGACCGGATCATTTATGAGGAGCTGATGGTGGGCAAGGTCACCCGCGAGGCCGAGCGCACCTTGAAGACCATCATCACCAACAAGGCGCAGGAAGGCGCCGGGGCGATCGTGCTCGCCTGCACCGAGCTTGACCTTGTCGTCGATGTCGATGCCAATGTCCTGCCGATCTTCGACAGCACCCGGATCCACTGCGAGGCCGCGGCCGACTGGATCCTCGGCGAGGGGGCGGTGCATTAAGCCTCATTTCGTCGTCCGTCAGCCTCGGTTCGTCGCATTGCTTCGATGCACGGGGTGCAACATTGCCACCTGCGCCTTAGGTGCCCTCGCGGATTCTGTCACCACTTCGAGGGACGAATCCGGGTCTTTCGGGTCGCACCGATGGGCCCTTGGGGCCGCTCTCCTCCCCCCCAATCACCGGAGAGTGGCCCCATAATCCTTTGCGCCTTGTGCCGCGGCGCCTCCCGTCCGCCATGTTCGCTGGCTGTTCCGGTTGAGCCGCGCGGCGCGCTCGCCTAAGCGCTCGAACCGTGATGACCCGTGCCCCCTATGCCGCCGATCCCGAGGCCCATGGCGGGCGCGAATTCGGATCCACCGGCGCGGGCGAAAGGCGCGGCCCGCGCAGCGCCTTCCAGCGCGACCGCGATCGCATCATCCATTCGATGAGCTTCCGGCGACTCAAGTCCAAGACCCAGGTGTTCATCGCCCCCGAGGGCGATCACTATCGCACCCGCCTCACCCACAGCCTCGAAGTGGCGCAGATCGGGCGGGTGATCGCCCGCGCCCTGGGGCTGGATGAGGACCTCACCGAGGCGCTGTGCCTTGCCCACGATCTCGGCCATCCGCCCTTCGGCCATGCCGGCGAGGCGGCGCTCGGCGATGCCCTCGCGCGCCATGGCGGCTTTTGCCACAATGCCCAGACGCTGCGCACGGTCATGCGGATCGAGTGCCCCTATCCCGATCACGATGGGCTTGATCTCACCTGGGACGTGCTCGAGGGCCTGGCCAAGCACAACGGCCCGGTGCGCGCGCCGGGCTGGGCTCTGGCCGAGCTTGATGCGGCCTTCCCGCTCCAGCTTGACGCCTGGCCCTCGCTCGAGGCGCAGGTGGCGGCGGTGGCGGACGATATCGCCTATGACAACCACGATATCGATGATGGCCTGCGCGCCGGCTTTCTTGCGCTTGATGAACTGATCACGCTCGATTTCCTCGCAGATGCGTGGCGGGCGGTCGAAAAGCGCTTTCCCCGCGCCCCGCGCGAGCGTCTGCTGCGCGAACTTGTGCGTGACCAGATCGGGATGATGGTGAACGACGTGATTGCCCATACCGCCGCCATGGTGCGCGGCCTCGGCTCGGTGGCCGAGGTGCGCGCCGCCGGGCGCCAGCTTGCCGGCTTCTCGCCGGCGATGGCGGCGCAGGAACGGCGGCTCAAGGCCTTCATGTATGAAAAGCTCTACTATCACCCCGAACAGATCGCCGCGGCCGAGCGCGCGCGCGACGTGGTGGCGCGGCTCTATGCCGCCTATGCCCAGGATGCGCGGCTGATGCCCGAGGCCTGGCAGGCGCGTCTGCCGGCCCAAAATCCCGAGCGCGCCCGGGTGATCGCCGATTTCATCGCCGGGATGAGCGATCGCTTCGCCATCGAGGCGGTCGCGCGGATCTATGGCAAGCGGCCCGAGGGGCTGATCAATGTATGAGGCCCGCATGAGCGGCCCGGTGCGCGTGGCGCTGGTGGGCGCGACCGGGCTGGTCGGGCGCGCGGTGATCGCCTGCGCCAGCGCCAGTGACACGGTGCGCCTTGTTGGCCTTGCCCGGCGCGAGGCACCGCTGCCGCCGGGGGCGCGGCTCGAGATGTTCGTGGCCGAGCCTTCGCGCTGGGGCGAGGTGATGGCGGCGCTGCGCCCGCGCGCGCTGATCTGTGCGCTGGGCACCACGATCAAGAAGGCGGGCGGGGATCGCAGCGCCTTTCGCGCGGTCGATCACGATCTGGTGCTGGCCACGGCCCGCGCCGCGCAGGCCGCCGGTGTGGCCAACATGGTGCTGGTCAGCGCCGCCGGGGCCGATCCGGGGGCGCGCAGCTTCTACATGCGCACCAAGGCGGAGACCGAGGCGGCGCTTTCATCGCTCGGTTTCCGCCGGCTCGACATCCTGCGCCCGGGCCTCTTGCGTGGTGCGCGGGTGGACGATCCGCGCCCGGCCGAGCGCGCCGCGCTCATCGCCGCGCCGCTCATCGAGCCGCTGCTTTGCGGGCGCTGGGCGCAGTTCCGCGCGATCGATGCCGCGCTGGTGGCCGAGGCCGCGCTGGGCCTGGCGCTGCGCCGGGCGGGCGGGCGTTTCAGCCACGACAACGAGGCCATGCGCCGCGCCGCGCGCGAATGGCGGCGCCAGGCCGAGGCAGGAGAAGTGGCATGATCGACTGGAACGCCTGGTTCTCGATGGTCAATCTCCTGGCGCTCATCGCCTGGGTCGCGCTGATCGCCTTGCCGCGCTGGCCGGCGCTGCTTTCGGCGATCCTCTATCTTGGCGTGGGCCTTTTGTGCCTCATCTATGCCGGCGGGCTTGTCGGCGTGCTTTCGGGCCTCATTCCCACCACGGGTGCGGGCGGGGCCGACTTTTTCACCATTGCCGGTGTGCGCGCGATCTTTGCCAGCGATGCCGGGGTGACGATCGGCTGGACGCATTACCTGGCCTTTGATCTCTTCGTCGGCCTGTGGATCGCGCGCGATGGGGATGCCAAGCAGATTGCCCGGCTGGTGCAGGCGCCGATCCTCGTGGCGACCTTCCTTGCCGGGCCGCTTGGGCTTGGCCTGTGGCTGGCGCTGCGCGAGCCGGCGGCGCGGCGGCAGGGGCGTTTTCGCTAGATCACAGGGCTGGACCCGCGGGCGCCCTTGCGCTTTATCTTGGGCAGGAGAGCCTTGGGGAGAATGCACGGCCATGGCGCGCACCGCCGATCACGATCACGCACATTTCGATGACATCATGCATTTCTGGGCCAAGGAGCGCCCGGACCTGCCCGCCTTCGATCAGGACGGGCGGGTGACAACCTATGCCGAGGCCGATCGGCTCACCCGCCAGCTGATCGCGCTCTTTGCCGCGCGCGGCGTGGGTGCGGGGGACCGGATCGCCTGGCTCGGCAAGAACCGCGACATCTATTTCCTGCTCTATATCGCTGCGGCGCGCATGGGCGCGGTGATGGTGCCGATCGGCTGGCGGCTTGCCCCGCGCGAGATCGCCTACATCCTCACCGATACCGAGGCCCGGCTGCTGTTTGCCGATCAGGACTTCATCGACACCGCCCATCAGGTGGCCGAGGAGGTGCCCGCCCGGCCCGAGGTGATCGAGGCCGAGGCGGCGCGCAGCGCCGCGCTGGGTTTTGCGCCCGCCAGCTACACCCCGCCGCCGCCCGAGGCGCCGGTGCTCCAGCTCTACACCTCGGGCACCACCGGCAATCCCAAGGGGGCGATGCTCTCGAACGCCAATCTCTTTGCCCTGCGCAATCCCGGCATTGCCGCCGGGGTCGACTGGCAGTTCTACGAGCCGGGAGACTGCATGTTGGTGGCCATGCCCTGCGCGCACATCGGCGGCACCGGCCTTGTCAACATCGCCATCTCCAACGGGGTGCGCAGCCTGGTGCAGGCCGAGTTCTCGCCGGTCGGGGTGCTCGAGGCGATCGAGGCCGGGGCCACCCACCTGTTCATCGTTCCGGCGGCCCTGCAGATGGTGGTGCAGCACCCGCGCGCAGCCACCACCGATTTCAGCAATCTCAAATACCTGATGTATGGCGCTGCGCCCATGCCGCTCGAACTGCTCAAGGAAGCGGTGCGCACCATGCCCACCACCAAGTTCCTGCAGGCCTATGGCATGACCGAGACTGCAGGCACGATCTCGGTGCTGCCGCCCGAGGACCATTCGACCGAGGGCAACCAGCGCATGCGCTCGGCCGGCAAGGCCTGCCCCGGGGTGGCGATCGAGGTGCGCGGGCCGGACAACAAGGAATTGCCGCGCGGCGAGGTGGGCGAGGTCTGCATCTTCTCACCCACCAACATGCGCGGCTATTGGAAGCTGCCCGAGGCCACCAGCAAAACCGTCGATCCCGATGGCTGGCTGCACACCGGCGATGCCGGCTACATGGACGAAGATGGCTATGTCTATATCCAGGACCGGATCAAGGACATGATCATCTCGGGCGGGGAGAATGTCTATCCGGCCGAGGTCGAAAGCGCGATCTATGGCCATCCGGACATTGCCGAGGTGGCGGTGATCGGGGTGCCCAGCGCCAAGTGGGGCGAGGAGGTCAAGGCCTGCGTGGTGCCCAAGCCCGGCCACACCATCGACGAGGCCGACGTGATCGCCTGGGCACGGGCGCGCATCGCCGCCTTCAAGGCGCCCAAGAGCGTCGATGTGATTGCCGTGATGCCGCGCAATGCCAGCGGCAAGATCCTGCGACGCGAGCTGCGCGCGCCCTATTGGGAAGGGCACGAGCGCCAGGTCAATTGATGGTGCGCCAGCACGCCCCCGCCACCTTGCGCAACCGCGAACCGATCGCCGCTGTGCTCAGCGAGGAACTGCCCGCGCGCGGCTTGGTGCTCGAAATTGCGGCAGGCACCGGGGAACATGCCATCTATTTTGCCGCGCGCTTCCCCGCGCTCCTGTGGCAGCCGACCGATCCTTCGCCCGAGGCGCTGGCCTCGATCGCGGCCTATCGGGCCGATTACCCGGGCACCAATCTCGCGCCGCCGCTGGCGCTCGATGCCGCCCGGCCCGATGCCTGGCCGGTGGCGGCGGCTGATGCAATTTTGTGCATCAACATGGTGCATATCAGCCCGTGGGAGGCGAGCGAGGGGCTGTTCCGGGGTGCTGCCCGGATTTTGGGCAGAAGCGGCGGGCCGCTCATTCTCTATGGCCCCTTTCTTGAGCAGGGGGTTGCAACGGCCCCTTCCAACCTCGCCTTTGATGCCAGCCTCAAGGCGCGCGATCCGCGCTGGGGCCTGCGCGCGGTTGAAGCGCTCGATGCGCTCGCGGCTCAGCACGCCCTCGCGCGCAGCGCCCGCCACGCCATGCCGGCCAACAATCTGACGCTGGTCTATCGATCCGCCAAAGCGCCGGCCTAGTCGAGTGCGCGCTTACCGGCGCGGCCCACCGACTTGATGTCCTCGCCCACGCCTTCAACCGTGTTGCAGGCGGTGGTCGCGGCGAGCGTCAGTGCGGCGAGCGCCGCGGCGATGAAAGTCTGGCGAAACATGCTGTGCTCCCTGGTCAGGTCGTGGTGCTTCAAACGCATGAGGCTGGCAGCCTATTCCTGACTCGCCGCTGAAGCGACACGCTTTGTCCCTTGCGTGCGGGCCTTGGCCAGCTGGCGCTCGCGCCAGGCGATCAACAGCCCGGCGCCGATGATGAGCGGCGCGCCCAGCCACAGGCTTGCCGGAGCGGCCTGATCGAACACCACATGCCCATAAAGGCTTGCCCAGAGCAGCGCGGTGTAATCCATCAGCAGGATCACCGCGGCCGAGCCGAAGCGCAGCGAGGTGGTGAGCAGCATCTGCGCCGCCGCGCCCACCAGCCCCATGCCGAGGATCAGCCCCCAGGTTGCCGGATCGTGCGCCGTCCAGACGAAGGGCAGGGCAAGGGCGGCAACTGGGGCGGAGAGCGCGGCGAACCAGAAGACGATGCTCCACGGGTTCTCGGTGGTGTTGAGGTCCTGGATCTGGAAGCTGATGAGCGCCACCATGAAGGGGGCGATGAGGCCCACCGCAATCCCCGCCCAGGTGACGCCGGCGTGGAGGCCCGAGAAGGGCTGCATCACCACCACCACCCCGGCAAAGCCCATCGCCACCGCGCCCCAGCGATAGGGTCCGATCCGCTCGCGCAAGAGCACCATGGCGATGAGCACGGCAAAGACCGGGGCGGTAAAGCCGAGCGTGGTCGCCTCAGCGAGCGGCAGCAGCAGCACCGCGCCATAGGTGAAGATCATGCCCAGAAGCCCGCTCGCCGCGCGCCGGGCATGGGCGCCAATCCGCCTTGTCCGCAGCAGCGCCAGCCTGCCGGTGAGCACCATCCCTGCACCCAGCAGGACCGCGGTGATCGCCTGGCGCCAGAAGATCAGCTCGACAAGATGCGCGCCGCGCTGCCCCGCGAGCTTGACCAGCATCCCCATGCTCGCCAGCGCAAAGGCGGCAAGCAGGCGGACAAAGAGCGCGAGCATCGGTCGGGGGCGGGCGATCGAGCCATCCATCGCCCTGCCGCTTGGCCGAGCGGCGGGGATTGCGCAAGCGGGCGCACGCCCCATATGCGCGCGGCATGGACATTCTCACCCGGTTCGAACTGCTCAGCGACGCGGCCCAGCTTGCCCTTCTGGGCGGGCTGTTCTGGGCGCTGGCGGCGCTCGCTGCGGTGATGGAGCGTCGCCGCACCCGGCGCCGCGATGTCGCGCGGCTTGATCGGGTCGGCTGGGTGCCGTGGCTCACGCTGTTCATGCTGGCGGCGGTGCTCGGCGGCGGGCTGCTGGCGATCAGCCTTCCGGCCGTGCTGGCAGGCTGAGGCGGCAGCCGCGCGCCAATGCGTGTCTGGCAGGCGGGTCGCCCCTAGAGGCAGGCTTCCAGATAGGCCTGATCGAAGCCGAACTGGCGCGCCTTTTCCAGCGTGTAGGGCCTGAGGCCCGAGCTGCGGAACTCGCCGATGATCTTCCCGTCCTCGGTCTCGTCGAGATACTCGAACTTGAACAGTTCCTGCGTCACGATCACGTCGCCCTCCATCCCGATCACCTCGGTAATGTTGGTGGTGCGGCGCGAGCCGTCGCGCAGGCGCTTGACCTGGACGATGAGATCGACGCTCTCCGCGATCTGGCGGCTGATTGCTTCCTTGGGGATCTTGATATCCCCCATCATGATCATGTTCTCCATGCGCCCGAGCGCCTCGCGCGGGGAGTTGGCGTGGAGCGTGCACATCGAGCCATCGTGACCGGTGTTCATCGCCGCGAGCAGGTCAAAACACTCCGCGCCGCGAATTTCGCCGAGGATGATGCGATCCGGGCGCATACGCAGGGCGTTCTTCACGAGGTCGCCGATGGTGATCGCGCCCTGGCCTTCAAGGTTGGGCGGGCGGGTTTCGAGCGGCAGCCAGTGCGGCTGTTGCAGCCGGAGTTCCGCCGCGTCCTCGATGGTCAGCACGCGCTCGCCCGGGTCGATCATCTTCGAGAGGGCGTTGAGCATGGTCGTCTTGCCCGAGCCGGTGCCGCCCGAGATGACGATGTTCATCCGGCACGCGCCTGCGATTTTCAGCGCGGTGCACATCTTGTCCGACATCGAGCCGAAGTCGCGCAGCATGTCGAGCGTGATCGGCTTTTCGGAGAACTTACGAATCGAGATTGCGGTGCCGCGCAGGGAGAGCGGCGGCACGATCACGTTCACACGGCTGCCGTCCTTGAGGCGGGCGTCGGCGAGCGGCGTGGTCTGGTCGACGCGGCGGCCGACCTGGTTGACGATGCGCTGCGCGATCTGGAAGAGGTGCTGTTCGTCGCGGAACTTGATCGGGGCGAGCTGGAGCTTGCCCTTCTTCTCGATATAGGTCTGATCCGGCCCGTTGACCATGATGTCGGAGACGTCGGGGTCGTTGAGCAGCTCCTCGAGCGGGCCAAAGCCGAGCAGCTCGTCGATCAGCACCTTCTCGAGCGCGAATTGTTCGCGCCGGTTGAGGGTGACCTTGAGTTCGGCCAGCACCTCCATGATGATCGGGCGGAACTCCTCGGACAGCTCCTCCTTCGAGAGGGTCGCGGCAGCTTCCGGATCGACGCGTTCGAGCAGGCGCGGGAGCACCTGCTCCTTGATCTTGTGGACGCTCGCCTCGAAACCGCCGACTTCCGATTGCGCCTCGGCAGCCGCCGCCATGCGCTCGTTGAGGCGTCCGAGCGCTTCCGCGGTGGAATTGGGGCGGGGCTGTGCCGGTGCAGAGGTGGGTGCCGGGCTTGGCGGCATGGCTTCGCCCGGGATCGGCGGGAACTGCTCGCCCCCACGCATGGCCGGCACCGCGACGCCGCCGCCCTTCATCGGGCGAGCAACGCCGAAGGCAGGCCGCGCGCCGGGCTTGATCCCGCCAACATTGCCTCTCTTGCCGAATGCGCTCATTCTCAGCCCCCAAGGCTTTCCATCACGTTGCATCCCCGCCGCGGTGTGGCTGGAGGTGTTCGGGCCATGGTCAATAGGTGGGAATGGTTGTTTTTTTCTGAATCGGCCGGCTGGCGCGCCGGCACGGAGCAGCCCAGGCCGACGGGGGGCTTGTCGCAACGCGCGCGGCGGCTAGAGCGGGAGGAGAAACAGCAGGGAATCGGCCAGGATCATGTGCGGCATTATCGGGATCGTGGGCAGCAGCGCCGTGGCCGAACGGCTGGTCGATGGCCTCAGGCGCATGGAATATCGCGGCTATGACAGCGCCGGGCTGTGCACGCTCCACGATGGCGCGCTGGTGCGGCGGCGGGCCGAGGGCCGGCTTGCCAACCTGGTGCGGGTGCTCGAGGCCGATCCGGCGCCCGGCACGGTCGGTATCGCCCATACCCGCTGGGCCACCCACGGCGCGCCCACCGCGGTCAATGCCCACCCCCACGCCACCGCCGAGGTGGCGATCGTCCACAATGGCATCATCGAGAATTTCAAGGAGTTGCGCGCGCAGCTCGCCGCGCTCGGGCGGTGCTTCGAGAGCGAGACCGACAGCGAGGTGGTGGCCCATCTGATCTCGGTCGAGATCGAGGCCGGGGCCGATCCCGAAACCGCGGTGCGCCGGGTGCTGCCGCGCCTACGCGGGGCCTTTGCGCTGGCGATTGCCTTTCGCCAGCATCCCGATCTGCTGATCGGCGCCCGGCTCGGCTCGCCGCTGGTGCTGGGCTATGGACCGCAAGGGCGCGAGGCCGAGATGTATCTCGGCTCCGATGCGCTCGCGCTTGCCCCGCTGACCCAGCGCATCACCTATCTTGAAGAAGGCGACTGGGTGGTGATCCGCCGCGATGGCGCCACCATCTTCGATGGCGCGGGCCAGCCGGTGACCCGCCCGATCCAGACCTCGGGCGCCTCGGCCGCGGCGGTGGAGAAGGGCAATTACCGCCACTTCATGCAGAAGGAAATCTTCGAGCAGCCCACCGTGGTGGCGCAGACCCTCGCTTCCTACCTGCGCCTGTCGGACAATTCGGTGGCGCTGCCGCAGATCGACTTTGATCTTTCCGCGGTCCGCCGCCTCACGCTGGTTGCCTGCGGCACCAGCTACTATGCCGGGATGGTGGCCAAATACTGGTTCGAGCGCTTCGCCCGGGTGCCGGTCGATATCGATGTGGCAAGCGAGTTCCGCTATCGCGCGCCGGTGCTCGAGGAAGGGGGCCTGGCGCTGTTCATCTCGCAGAGCGGCGAGACCGCCGATACGCTTGCGGCGCTCAGGCACTGCAAGGCCAATGGCCAGACCATCGCGGTGGTCGTCAACGTGCCCACCAGCACCATGGCGCGCGAGGCCGATTTGCTGCTGCCGACCCATGCCGGGCCGGAGATCGGCGTGGCCTCGACCAAGGCCTTCACCTGCCAGCTTGCGGTGCTGGCCGCGCTGGCGGCGCACATGGCGGTGAAGAAGGGGCGCCTTGCCCGCGAGGAGGAGGCCGAGATCGTGCGCCACCTGCTCGAGGCGCCCGCCGCGCTCAACGCCGCGCTTGGCCATGATGATGACATCGCCGCGATGGCGCATCTCATCGCCCCGGCTCGCGACGTGCTCTATCTGGGGCGCGGTCAGGATTATCCGCTGGCCCTGGAAGGGGCGCTTAAGCTCAAGGAAATCAGCTATATCCATGCCGAAGGCTATGCCGCGGGCGAGATGAAGCACGGACCGATCGCGCTGATCGATGATCACGTGCCAGTGGTGGTGATCGCCCCGTCCGGCCCGCTGTTCGAAAAGACCGTCTCCAACATGGAGGAAGTGCGCGCGCGCGGGGGGCAGGTGGTGCTGATCTCCGATGCCGAGGGCATCGCCGCGGCGGGCGAGGGCTGCATCGCCACGATCGAGATGCCGGTGGTTCACCCGCTGATCGCGCCGCTCGTCTATGCCGTTCCGGTGCAGCTGCTCGCCTATCACGTGGCGGTGGTGAAGGGCACCGATGTCGATCAGCCGCGCAACCTCGCCAAATCGGTGACGGTGGAATAGCCGCTCTGCTGCAAGGCAGAGATTGCGCTGCGGGCTTTACCGCAATCTAACCATTGCGCGTTAACAGCGCCTGCGTGCATCAGCAGCCCGCGCCTTCTCCGCCGCCAGCCGTGCCGGCCAGCCTGCCGATTTCCGACGTGCTTGGCCTGTCGCGAAATCCGGCATTCGATCCTGCGCGCCTGCGCGGCGATGACTATGCCGAACTTGCCTATGCCAGCCGCAACCGGATGTTCGCCAATGCTCTGGTGATCCTGTTCGTTTGCACGGTGTTCATGCCCCTGATCGGGCCGCCGCTGGTGGGCGCCTGGGCGTTGCTGCTCGGCTTCATCCTGTTCAAGACACGCCAGACCGACATGCGCCTCGTCCACCCGGGCAGCCGCAGCGCGGCGGCGGTGCTCGAGCGCTGGCAGCTGGGCTATTCGGTCGCGGCGGCGGTCTGCTGGGTGGCAGCGCTGCTGGCCTTCCCGGCGCTCGCCGAAGGGGCCGAAGCGATGACCATGGTGCTCGTGCTGATGGTGCTGATGGCCTGTTCGACCTTCGTCTTTTCGACCTCGCCGCTGGGGGTTGTGATCTATATCGCCATGCTCGGCCTCGGGATCGTGGTGCATCTGGCGCTGGCCGGGCAATGGCAGGCGATGGGCGCGGCGGTGCTGTTCACCATCTCCTGCCTCGTCGCCACCATCCAGGTGCGCACCATCTTTCTCAAGGCGCGGCTGGCCGAGGCGGCGCTGCTCGAGAAGGAGGAGGTGGTCTCGCTGCTGCTGCGCGAGTTCGAGGAGAACGAGGCCGATTGGTTGTGGCAGATCGACCCGGCTCGGCGGGTGCGTTCGGTCTCGCCCCGCTTCGCCTTCGCGCTCGGGCGCCCACAGGCCGAGGTCGAGGGCAAGCCTCTGCTCGAGCTGATCGCCGGGCCGGGCTGGGAACGGGGGCACTATTCGCCCAGCCTGCGCGACCTTGCCGAGCGGCTCAAGAACCGCGAGAACTTCTCCAACCTGCTGGTGCAGGTGACGATCATGGGCGAGGAGCGCTGGTGGGAGCTTTCGGGCACGCCGATGCGCGATGATCAGGGCCGCTTCTCGGGCTTTCGCGGGGTCGGCTCGGACGTGACCGAGCAGCGCAAGTCATCCGAGAAGATCGCCTATCTTGCCCGTTTCGACACGCTCACCCAGCTGCCCAACCGCCTGCAGCTTACCGAAGCGCTGGGCGATGCGCTGCGCTATGCCGAGCAGTGGCGCACCCGCTGCGCGCTGCTGATGGTGGACCTTGATCGGTTCAAGGCGGTCAATGATTCGCTCGGCCACATGACGGGCGACAAGCTGCTGGCCCAGGTCTCGGCGCGGCTCAAGTCGCTGATGGGCGAGAACCAGCTGGTTGGCCGCCTCGGCGGCGACGAGTTCGCGATCGTGATCCGCGATGTCACCTCGCCGGCGCTGGTGCGCGATCTGGCGCAGCGGGTGATCGCGCGCCTGTCCGAGCCCTATCAGGTCGATCACCACACGCTTTATGTGGGGGCCAGCGTCGGCTCGGCCGAAGGCCCGCGCGATGGCAGGACGGTCGAGGAAATGATGCGCAATGCCGACCTTGCGCTCTATCGTGCCAAGGACATGGGCGGGGGCGAGCATTGCCGCTTCGAGCCGACCTTGCACGCCTCGGCCGAAGAACGCCGACAGCTCGAAGTGGCGCTGCGCAAGGCGCTCGGGCGTGAGGAGATGGTGCTCCACTTCCAGCCGGTGGTCGATGCCCGCAGCGAAAGCGTGGTCAGCTTCGAGGCACTGGTGCGTTGGAACAGCGCCGAGCACGGCTTTGTCAGTCCGGGCAAGTTCATCCCGCTGGCCGAGGACACCCGGCTGATCGTGCCGATCGGCCAGTGGGTGCTGCGCCGCGCCTGCGAGGAAGCGCGCCATTGGCCCGAGCATGTGAAGGTCAATGTCAACGTCTCGCCCGAGCAGCTGCTCGAACCGGGCTTTCATGCCGAGGTGGTGCAGGCCCTCGCCGCAAGCGGGCTGAGGCCCGAGCGGCTCGAGATCGAGGTGACCGAGAGCATCTTCCTGCGCGATGCCAGCGTGGCGCGCAATGCGCTCGAACAGGTGATGGCGCTGGGCTGTTCGGTGGCGCTGGATGATTTCGGCACCGGCTATTCCTCGCTCGGCTATCTGCGCAAGCTGCGCTTCTCGACCATCAAGGTCGATCGCACCTTCGTGCAGGGCGCGGCGCAGGGCAGTGCCGAGAGCCTGGCGATCATCAATGCGGTGGTCGCCATGGCCAAGAGCCTCGACATGACCACCACTGCCGAAGGGGTGGAGAATGCCGAGGAGGCCGAGCTCATCCGCAACCTCGGCTGCGACAAGATCCAGGGCTATCATTTCGGCCGCCCGATGAGCGCCGAGGAGGCGCGCAGCCTGTTCCGCCAGCCGATCGAGCGGCGCGCCTGACCAGGCTCAGGCGCTGGTCAGCGCCGCCAGCACGCTCTCGAACAGGCGCCGGCCATCGGCCCCGCCCAGCGCCGGGTGGGCTGCCGGTTCGATCGCGCGTTCGGGATGGGGCATCATGCCAAGGATGCGGCGGTTGGCGCTGAGCACCCCGGCAACCCTGCGCGCCGAGCCGTTGACCTCTTCGGCATAGCGAAAGGCGATCCGCCCTTCGCCTTCGAGCGCATCGAGCGTTGCCGCATCGGCATAGTAATTGCCGTCGTGATGCGCGACCGGAATGCGGATCGTCTCGCCCGCCTGGTAGGCACTGGTGAAGAGCGAATCGGTGGTCTCGACCGTGAGGCTGACGGTGCGGCAGATGAAGCGCTGGGCGGCATTGCGCAGCAGCGCGCCGGGCAGCAGCCGCGCTTCGGTGAGCACCTGGAAGCCGTTGCACACGCCGAGCACCGGCACCCCGCGCGCCGCTGCGGCCACCACCGCGCGCATGATCGGGCTTTGCGCGGCCATGGCGCCCGAGCGCAGATAGTCGCCATAGGAAAAGCCGCCGGGCAGGGCGATGAGGTCGAGCCGCTCGGGCAGATCGGCATCGCCGTGCCAGACCCTGAGCGCCGGCGTGCCCGAAACCGCCTCGAGCGCCACCGCCATGTCGCGGTCGCAATTGGAGCCGGGAAAGGTGATGACCGCCGCGCGGAAGCCCATCAGTGCGCCCCTCCCGCCGCGGGCGCCTCGATGGTGTAGCTTTCGATCACGGTGTTGGCGAGCAGCTGCTCGCACATCTGCCTTATGGTGGCATGATCGGTGCCATCGGCAAGATCGAGTTCGATCAGCCGGCCCACGCGCACATCCGCGATCCCCGAAAAGCCGAGTCCTTCGAGCGCATGATGCACCGCGCGTCCCTGCGGATCGAGCACACCGGGCTTCAGGCGGACGAGGACGCGCACGTGCATGGGGGCTTGCTCCCTTGGCTGGACCAACGGGCCGCGCGGCCCTGTCGGCACGCGCTATAGCGCCCCGGCGCGGCGGTGCAATTGCCTCGATCGCGCTTGCACACCGGGGCGCGCGGCGCAGGGCTTGTCGCAATCCGGTCATGCCCGGCGCACGCGTGTAACCTGCTTGCAACATCTTGCCGCAGATTGCCGCCAAAGCGACATCTTCGCGCAACATTTGCCGCGGCCAGCCTCGCGCGAATCGCGCAAAAGTGCCAGCCACCGCCGCGCCCCTCTCCATCCGATCCAGCCCTGGAGGTTGTTTCATGTCCAAAGCTTTCACCGCCGCCCGCGCCGCCTGGGCGTGCAGCACCATCCTTGCCGCGGCCGCTGCCGGGTTTGCCGCCCCCGCCGCCGCGCAGGACGAGCTTGCCGCCGAAACCGAAGGCGGGCTTGCCACCATCATCGTCACCGCCAACCGCCGCGAGGAGAACCTGCAGGACGTGCCGGTCTCGGCCGAATTGCTTGACAGCGAGCGGCTCGGCGCGGTGTTCAGCGGCGCGGCCGACATCACCGCGCTCGCCGGCACGGTGCCCGGGCTCAATGTCGAAAGCTCGAACGGCCGGGTTGCTCCGCGCTTCTATATCCGCGGCCTTGGCAACACCGATTTCGATCTTGCCGCCTCGCAGCCGGTCTCGGTGCTGCTCGATGAAGTGGTGCTCGAGAACGTGACGCTCAAGAGCTTCCCGGTGTTCGATGTTGCCGGGGTCGAGGTGCTGCGCGGGCCGCAGGGCACCCTGTTCGGGCGCAACACCCCGGCGGGCCTCGTCAAGGTGACTTCGATCAAGCCATCCAATGCCCGCGATATCCGCGCCTCGATCAGCTATGGCCGCTATGACACCATCGCGCTGAACGCCGCGATCGGCGGTGCGCTGGTCGAGGACGTGCTCGCCTTGCGCGTCTCGGGCCAGCTGCAGAGCCGCAGCGACTGGATCAGCAACGGCTTTACCGGCGAGAACGACGCGCTCGGCGGCTACACCGATATCGCCGTGCGCGGCCAGCTGCTCTTCACCCCGGGCGAGCGCACCAGCATCCTGGCCGCGGTCAACTACCGCGATCTCAAGGGCGCCTCGACCTTTTTCCGCGCCAACGTGCTCGGCCCCACCCCGCAGCAGCCGCGCAACACCAACGGCCTCAACAACAATTACGAGCGCGACACGGTGTTCTTCGATGGCGGGGCGGGCAACAATGCCGATTACGAACAGCTCGGCCTGACGCTCACCGCATCCTACGAGTTCGACGGTGCGACGCTGACCGCGATCGCCAGCCGCTGGACCAGCGAAGGGGCAAGCCGCGGCGATATCGACGGCGGCTTTGGCGCCTCCTTCCTGCCGGTGATGGGGCCGGGCTTCATTCCCTTCCCCGCCGACACGCAGGATTCGCTCGATCTTGAGCAGAACACCTTCGAGCTGCGGCTCGCCTCGAGCGGCAGCGGGCCGCTGAACTGGCAGATCGGCGGGTTCTATTTCGACAGCGATTTCGATGTCACCACCGTCGGCTTTCCCTTCCCGCCTGAGGTTACCGTCAACCACACCAACACCGCCTGGGC
This sequence comes from Erythrobacter cryptus, assembly GCA_046297575.1. GTDB lineage: Bacteria > Pseudomonadota > Alphaproteobacteria > Sphingomonadales > Sphingomonadaceae > Erythrobacter > Erythrobacter cryptus_A. The sequence continues at coordinate 4,240 of JBKBHR010000010.1, read as the reverse complement.
GCTGTTCGGGCAGGTGAGCTATCAGCTCACCGACACCCTGAGGGCCACCGGGGGCATCCGCTACACCGATGACGAGAAGGATTTCTTCGTCCGCGCGGGCGCGCCGCGCCAGCCGGTGAGCGTGGGCGATGACCAGTTCGACTGGGACATCAGCCTGTTTGCCGACGTGGCCGACAATGCCAGCGTCTATGCCAAGGTGGCCAATTCCTTCCGCGCGCCCACCATCCAGGGCCGTGACGTGGCCTTCTTCAGCGCGCCCTCGGTCGCCCAGTCGGAGAACATCACCTCCTATGAAGTGGGGTTCAAGAGCGAGCTTTCCGATCGCCGCGTGCGGCTCAACGGGGCAGCCTATTATTACACCGTGGAAGACCCGCAGTTCACCGCGGTGGGCGGGGCCGGCAACCTTGTCCAGCTGATCAACGCCAACAAGGGTGTGGGCTGGGGGCTCGAGCTTGACGGGGCCTTCCAGATCACCCCGCGCCTGCTGCTGACGCTGGGCTTTGCCTACACCAATACCGAGATCAAGGATCCCAATCTTGCCGTGGGCATCTGCGCCCAGTGCCGGGTGATCGATCCCACCGTGGTGATCGCGGGCACGCCGCGCGCGCTCATCGATGGCAACCCCTTCCCTAACGCGCCCGAGATCAGCGCTGACCTTACCGCGCGCTATGGCGTGCCGGTGGGGCAGAGCGGCGAGTTCTTCGTCTTTACCGACTGGGTGTTCCTCGGCGAGACCAACTTCCTGCTCTATGAAAGCGCCGAGTTCAACGCCGGCAGCCGCCTCGAAGGCGGGCTCAAGGTCGGCTATTCCGGCAATGACGGGCAGTGGGAACTGGCCGCCTTTGCCCGCAACATCACCGGCGAGGACAATGTCCTCGGGGTGATCGACTTCAACAACAACACCGCCTTCGTCAACGAGCCGCGGATCTTCGGGGTGATGCTGGGCGTCAAGTATTGAGGCGCTGCGCCCAAGCACCCGTGCTTGGTGCGGGCAGGATCGGGGCCGGTCGGAGCTGTCCGGCCGGTCCCTTCTCATCGCGGTTCAGGGCGAAGGCGCGGCCGGCACCACGCTGAAGGTGACCGCGGCCTCAAGATCGAGATAGCGCCGCGCGGTTTCCTGCACCTCTTCGGCGGTGATGGTGCGCATCACTTCGGGCACCGCGGCAAAGCGGGCGAGGCGCTCGGGCTCGCTCTGGGCGCGTGCGGCCAGGGCAAGCCAGCCCCCGAGGTCCTTGAGCGCATTGGCGTGTTCCTCGAGGAACGGACGGCGCGCGCGGGCGATCACGTCCTCATCGAGCGGCGCGCGCTGGAGATCGGCGATCAGCTCGGCCAGCGTCGCCCGGGTGGCGGGCAGGGCATCGGCGGAGACCGCGGCGGCGATGGCGAAGGTGCCAAAGCCCGGATAGTGGTGGCTGGGCTGCGAGGCGGCGGAAGGGGAATAGGCCTGCCCCAGCCGCTCGCGCAGCCGCTCGGTGAGCTCGATCCTGACGATCCGCGCGAGCAGCTCGAGCCGCAGCTGTTCGGCCAGATCGCTGTCATCGGTGGTCGGCCACACCCATTGCAGCAGCGCCTGATCCGCCTCGCCCCGGTGGGTCAGACGATGCTCGCCGCGGCTGGCCGTGAAGCGGCGCTGGCGCGCCTCGGGCCGGGGGAGGAACTCGGCCTCGCGCGGCGGCAGCGCGCCCAGCGTCGCGGCGATGGCGACAATCGCGGCGTCCTCGTCGAGATCGCCCACCAGCGCCACCTCGATCGCCCCGCGGCGCAGCCGCTCGCCGATCGCCGCATCGAGCCCGGCAAAATCGAGCGCGCGGAAGGCCTCGCGCGGTTGCAGGCTGAAGCGTGGGTCATTGTCCGAAAGGATCGCCCCGCTCGCCGTCGAAAGCGCGCGCGCCGGAGTGGCATCGAGCGTGTTGAAGAAATTGTCGATGTTGCGGCGGAAGCGCTCGATCCCCTCGGGACGATAGCCGGGATCGATGAGCGTTGCGGCCAGCACCTGGAGTTGCAGCGCCAGATCGCGCGGGGTGGTGGTGCCCGAGGCGGTGAAGGCATCGGTGTCGCTCGCCAGACTGAAGGCCACCGATCGCCCGGCAAACAGGCTGGCGAGCTCGTCCTGGCTGTGCTGGCCGAGCCCGCCCGCGGCAAGCGAATTGGTTAGGTAGGTGGCAAGCGGGGCGGCGCGGGTGTTGAGGAGATCACCGCCATCCACCGCCATGGCAAAGGCGATGCGATCCTTGCGCACATCGGTGCGCTTGAGTGTCAGGCGCACGCCATTGGCAAAGCGGATGAAACGCAGGCCGAAGCGTGGCTCGAGGCTGTCGGACACGACCGTGCCGGGCGGGCCGAAATCGCTGTAGGCAAAGGCGAGCGGGCCGCGCTCGGCGGGCGGAGCGATGGGCAACGCCATCGCCCGCGCAAATGCGGCGCGCAGGGCTTCCTCCCCACCTTCGGGGGCGCGGCGGCCCTCGAAGCGGATCAGCGGGTCATCAAGCGGCGCGGCATCCTCGCGCAGCGCCTGCCAGACGGCCTCCGGTGTGATCGCGCCAGCCTCGGCCTCAAAGACGGCAAGCTGGAACGCCGGGGTGGTCGGCACGCGCTCGTCGCTGACCAGGGCGAGCGCGGCATTCACGAAGACCCCGTGGGCGCGGGTATCGGCGGCCTTGGCGGCGTTTTCGAGCGCGGTGCGGGTGTTGGCAAGCTGTTCGTCTAGCTCGGCGCGGGTGAAGCCGTAGGTGAGCGCCTGGTTGACCTCGCGCACCGCGGCGAGCAGGCCCTTTTCCCATTCGCCATCGGCGCTGCTGATCGCAAGGCTGGTGAGGCGTGCTTCCCTGAAGATCTCGCCCGAGCCATAGCTGGCGCTGCGAAAGGGCGCATCGGGCCCGCGGGCAAGGCGCGCAAGCCGCCGGTTGATGATCGCATAGCCCAGCGCGCGCAGCCGCGCGATGCGGCGGTTGGCAAGGGTATCGGGCTCCTCGCGCCAGGGGGCAAGGCGGGTGAGGGTGACGCTCTCGGCGAGCGCCGGATCGAGGTGGATGCGGGTGAGGCCGCGACGGTCAACATCGATCGGTCCGGCCTCGGGCCGCTCCGGCGCAGGGGCGCCGCGCCAATCGCCAAAGCGCGTGCGGATCGCCGCCTCGACTGCCTCGACCGGCAGATCGCCCACCACCACCAGCACGGCGTTGGCAGGCGTGTAGCTGCGCGCATAAAGCGCGCGCAACTGGGCCGCGCTTGCCTGTTCGATCACCGCGGCGCTGCCGATCGGCAGGCGCGCGCCATAGCGCGCCTCGGGCGCGAGAAAGGCGATGCTGTCTTCGAGGTTGCGCTGCTGGAACCCGGAGCGATCGCGCCGCTCGGCAAGGATCACCCCGCGCTCGCGCGCCACCGCATCCTCGCTCAGCAGAAGCTCGCTCGCCGTCTCGCGCATCAGCATCAGCGCGGTATCGAGCAGCGCCGGATCGGCGCGCGGCAGGTTGAGCATGTAGGTGACCGCCTCGAAGCCGGTCGCGGCATTGGTGTCGGCCCCGAAGGCAAGCCCCTCGCGCGCGAGGAGCTTGACCATTTCGCCTTCGGGCAGGCCCTTCGAGCCGTTGAAGGCCATGTGCTCGAGAAAGTGCATGAGGCCGCGCTCCTCCTCGCGCTCCTCGAGGCTGCCCGAGCCGATCCGCAGCCGCACCAGCGCGGTGCCCGCCGGGGTGGCATTGTGGCGGATGATGAAGCGCATCCCGTTGTCGAGCCGGCCGAAGCGATAGGCCGGATCGACCGGGACGTCGCTCGCCTCGAAGGCCCAGACCGGGGCGGGCGCCGGGGAAGGGGCGGGGGCAGGGCTGGTCGCGACTTGCGCGTCAGGCGCGGGCGGCGCCGCTGCGGGCGGCGGATCGGCCGCGCGCGAGGCAAGAGGTGCGGGCAGGGCCAGCGCCAGCGCAAGGCCGGCGGCAAGCGCGCAGCGGCGCAGGGACATCACCTTTGGTTCATTTCCTGATGCACCGCGTCAGACTAGCGCGCGCAGCCCGCCTGTCAGCCTATTTCTTGATCGGCGGCGGCGGGCGCAGGCGCGAGCGATGGTGCGACAGGTCGAACACCTCGCCCGGGCTGTTGTCATCGCCGTTCAGCAGCCCAAGCCGACGGGCGACCTCGCGATAGGCTTCTTCCTCGCCGCCCAGATCGCGGCGGAAGCGGTCCTTGTCGAGCTTTTCGCCGGTGGTCATGTCCCACAGGCGGCAGCCATCTGGGCTGATCTCGTCGG
>JBKBHR010000009.1:0-107203 GCA_046297575.1 Erythrobacter cryptus | reverse complement strand
GTCACCGGCGGCACCAGCCACGCCATCGGCTTTGCCGTGGTGGTTCAGGAATAACAGGAACAATCTTTTTGAAACAGGGGGTTGCCAAGATGAACAGATTTCGCGCCACGTTGCTTGCGGCTGTGGCCGGGGCGCTGCTGCCGCTGGCCCCGCTGGCGGCGCAGGACGCCAGCCCGATCAGCCTTGTCGGCGATGTCAAAGCGGTCAAGACCATCACCGAAGCCGATGGCACCACCCGCACCGAGCTGGTCGCGCCGGCCGCGATCGTTCCGGGTGACCGGTTGGTGTTCGGCACCGACTATGCCAACAATGGCGCCGAGGCCGTCACCGGCTTTACCGTCACCAACCCGCTGCCTGCCGCCGTGCGGCTCGCGCCCGATGCCGATCCGGCGCTCGAGGTCTCGGTCGATGGCGGCAAGAGCTGGGGCCGGCTGGCCGACCTCACGGTTCCCCAGCCCGACGGCACCACCCGCCCGGCGACCCACGGCGATGTCACCCACGTGCGCTGGGTGATCGCCAGTATCGCGCCCGGAGAGAAGGGCCGGCTCACCTATCCAGCCATCATCCGCTGAAAAGAGCGGGCGATAACCGCCAGGCCCTGCGGGCGGAGTTGATCACGCGGGGCACACGCAAAGGACCAAGCCATGAAGACCACCTCCCAATTGCTGGGGGCGGTGAGCGCGTTTGCGCTCGTCGTCATGTCCAGCGCCCCTGCCTTGGCCGAAGGGACCAATGCAGGCGCAACGATCACCAACAATGTCTCCGTCAGCTACAATGTCGGCGGCATTACCCAGAATGCCGAGACGGCAAGCGACAGCTTCACCGTCGACCGCAAGGTGAATGTCACCGTCAGCTATGTCGGACCGGCGACCTCGGTTTCGCCCGGCCAGCAGGATGCGGTGATTGCCTTTGATGTCACCAACCTGTCGAACGACACCGTCGATCTTGCGCTTGCGAGCGCGCTAACCGCCGGTGCGGCCGCCAACATCAGCAACTTCCGTATCTATCGCGACAGCAACGGCAACAACACCTTCGATGCCGGCGATGCGCTGGTGACCTATCTCGACGAGGTGGCCGAGGATGCGACGGTGCGGGTGTTCGTGCTCGCCGATATCGGGCTCAACGCTGTCAATGCCGATGTCTTCGACGTGACGCTGACCGCCAATGCCCATGCGGCCGGCGGCGCGGGGGCGCTGGGCGCCGAGCTGACCGCCACCGCCGGGGCCAATACCAGCGGCGTCGATACGGTGCTCGCCGATGGCGCGGGCGCGACCGACCTTGCCAACCAGGGCGATTTCTCCGCCACCGGGCAGTATACGGTCGCGGGCGCGGTGATCACGGTCGCCAAGACCAGCCGGGTTGTGAGCGATCCGGTCAATGGCACCACCAATCCCAAGGCGATCCCCGGGGCGACGGTGGAATATTGCATCACCGTGGCGAACGCCGCGGGGGCGGCGACCGCCACCAATGTCAGCGTGACCGACGATCTGCCCTTCGACGTCACCTACAACAACGCCTTTGGCATCTTCGTCAACGGCAATGCCACCTGCAGCGCCGGCACCCCGGGCGGCACCTACAGCGCCGGCACCGGGCCCTCGGGCGAAAACCAGGTGCTGGCTGACCTCGACGATGTCGCGGCCGGCCAGACCCGCTCGGTCTATTTCCGGGTCGAGATCAACTAACCCCCTGATCCGGAGGACAGGCCTTGCGTGTTCCCTGCTCCTTGCTGCGCGTGGCAGCAGCACTCTTGGCAGTGCTGCTGCCCTTTGCCGTGCCGCAGGAGCAGGGGCTCGCTCAGGGCCTTGATGCGGCATCGCCCCGCATCATCTCCAATATCGCCGAGGCGAGCTGGCAGGCCGATGGCGCCCGCCGCAGCATTGCCAGCAACCCGGTGCGCTTCGAGGTGCGCGCTGCGCCTGTCGCATCGCCCCCTGCCATCAGGGTCTATCGCCGCGGCGGCGAGAGCGGCACCGAGCTGGTCTATCGCCAGCCCGGCTGCGGCACGGTCCCCGGGCCGATCGGGCGCGCCAGCCTGACGGCGAGCGCCCCCGATGCGAGCGCCGGCAGCACCGCCACGATTGCCACCGCCCGCGTTATCCAGACCGATCAGCTGCGCGGTGGCGAGCCCCTGTTCTTCGAAATCACGGCAGCCGCGGCCAACCGCAATCCCGCCGCGATTGACCAGCTGCGCCTGCGCATCACCACCCGCGAGGGCGATGTCGAGACGATCACCGTGTTCGAGACCGCGCCCGACAGCGGTGTCTTTGCCGGGGTGATCGAGACCCGCCGCATCCCGCCCCCGGTGGCGGTCGAGGATTGCCGCCTCAGCGTGGGTGCGGATTCGCGCATCACGCTCACCGCGATGAGCCCCGACAGCGAGGCCGCGATGGTGAGTGCCGAGGTTGCGGTGCTGGTCGATCCCTTCGGCGTGGTGTTCGACAGCGAGACCGGCGCGCTCATCGATGGCGCACGGGTGACGCTGGTCGACGCGGCGAGCGGCGCGCCCGCCACGGTCTTTGCCCCGGATGGGGTGACCTCCTGGCCCGCCAGCGTGGTCACCGGCGCGCCGGTGATCGACGGGGCCGGGCGCAGCACGCCGATGGGGCCGGGCGAATTCTGGTTCCCGCTCACCAATCCGGGCCGCTACCGCTTCGTGATCGAGCCGCCGGCGCCCTACAGCGCGCCCTCGGCGGTGGCGCCTGAGGTGCTGGCGCGGCTCACCCGCCCCGATGGCCGGCCCTTCGTCATCCGCGAAGGCTCCTTTGCCGATCCCTTCGTGCTCACCGATCCGCGCCCGGTCGAGATCGATCTGCCGGTTGACCGCGCCGCCGGGCCGCTGGTGCTGACCAAGACCGTCTCGCGCCTGCGCGCCGCGCCGGGCGATGTGGTGTTCTACACCCTCAACCTGCGCAATCCCGATGCCGATCGGGCGCGCCGGGCGCTGGTGCTGACCGACACGCCCTCGTCCTGGCTGCGGCTGCGGCGCGATTCGATCCGCATCAACGGCGCGCCCGCGACCGGCGGCGTTTCCATCGCGCCCGATGGGCGCAGCCTCACCCTCGCGCTCGGCGATCTTGCCGGCGGCGCGAGCCTCAGGATTACCTATGCCATGAGCGTGCGGCCCGATGCGCCCGCGGGCCGGGTGGTCAATGACGCGCGCCTCACCGATGCGCTCGGCCGCGAAGCGCGCGCCAGCGCCGCGCTCGATCTCGAACGGCGCGGCATTGCCGAGCGCATGACCATCATCGGCCGCATCACTGCCGGCCCCTGCACCATGCCCGAGGCCGAGCGCATCGGCGTGCCCGGGGTGCGCGTGATGCTCGAGGATGGCAGCTTTGCCGTCAGCGATGCCGAGGGGCGCTATCACTTCGAGGGGATCGTGCCCGGCACCCATGTGGTGCAGGTCGCGCGCATGACCTTGCCCGAGGGCGCACGGCTGATCGATTGCCAGGCCAACACCCGCAATGCCGGCAGCGCCTCCTCGCGCTTTGCAATCGGGCAGGGGGGGAGCCTGGTGGTGGCCGATTTCCACGTTCTCCTGCCCCCCGGTGCCGCCCTCCCTGCGCCCGCGCCGGCCACAGCGCCCGCCGCCGAGGCCCCGGCCAAGGGGGACAAGCCGCAGGAAACCGCGCCGGGTGAGGCCGGCAAGCCCGCCGCCACCGATTACCTTGCGCTTGGCGATGGCGAGGATGGCTTCCTCACGCCTGCCCCCGATGCCAACCCCCGCGCCCCGGCGATCCGCGTCGCCGTGCGCCATCGCCGCGGGCAAAGCGTGCAATTGCTCGTCGATGGCAAGCCGGTCGATCCGCTCGCCTTCGACGGAGTGCTCACCCCGGAAAAGGGCCGCTTCGCCGTGAGCCAATGGCGCGGCGTGCCGCTATTGGATGAGCGCACCGTGCTCGAGGCGCGGATCGTCAACAGCCAGGGCGAGGTTTCCAAAAGCTTCACCCGCGAGGTGTTCTTCACCAGCACCCCGGCGCGGGTCGAGTTCCTGGCCGAGCGTTCGCGGCTGATCGCCGATGGCCGCACCCGCCCGGTGGTGGCGGTCAGGGTGCTCGATCGCAACGGTCGCCCATTGCGCGAAGGGATTTCGGGCAGCTTCACTCTCAATGCCCCCTATCAGAGCGCCGAGGAGCTTGACCGCCAGCAGCTCAACCAGCTCACCCGGCTTGCCTCTGGCGGGGCGCGCTGGGTGGTGGCGGGCGATGATGGGGTGGCGCTCATCGAACTTGCACCCACCATGGTCAGCGGCGCGCTGCGGCTCGGCTTCACCTTCGAGGACGGGCGCATCGCCCGGCGCCAGGAGCTTGAGGCCTGGATCGTGCCGGGCGAGGTCGAATGGACGCTGATCGGCCTTGCCGAAGGCACGCTCGGCGCGCGGTCGGTGGCCGAGAACATGGAGCGCGCCGGCCGCTTCGACAGCGATCTGGGCAAGGATGCGCGCGTTGCGCTCTATGCCAAGGGCCGGGTGCTGGGCAAATATCTGCTCACCCTGGCCTATGACAGCGCCCGCCAGCGCGAGGACAGCCCGGTTTTGGGCGCGATCGATCCGCGCGCCTATTACACCGTGTTCGGCGATGGCTCGACCCGCCAGTTCGACGCCGCCAGCCGCGAGAAGCTCTATGTCCGCATCGAGACCGCGACCTTCTATGCGCTCTATGGCGACTTCCAGACCGCCTTCAACCAGACCAGGCTTGCCAATTACAACCGCACCGCCACCGGGGTGAAGGGCGAGGCGCGCTTCGGCCAGGTCACCGCCCAAGGCTTCGCCGCCCAGATCGCCAGCCGCTTCCAGCGCCAGGAGATCCAGGGCCAGGGCATCACCGGGCCTTACACCCTGGCGAGCCGCCGCATCCTTGCCAATTCCGAGCGCGTCACCATCGAGGTGCGCGACCGCTTCCGCCCCGAGCTCATCCTCTCGACGCGCGAGCTGGTGCGCTTTACCGATTACGACATCGATCTCATCGCCGGCACGATCCGCTTTGCCGCCCCGGTGCTGAGCCGCGATGAGGCGCTCAACCCGCAATTCATCGTCATCGAGTTCGAAACCGACGGGGCCGGCGAGTCCGAATGGAACGCCGGGGTGCGGGCCGATTGGACCAGCGCGGATGGGGCGCTGCGGATCGGCGCCAGCGCGATCAGCGATGCCGGGCTGGTCGATGGCCGCGGTGAGGCCGCGCGCACCGATCTTGGCGCCATCGATCTGCGCGCCCGGATCGGCGAGAGCACCGAGATCCGCGCGGAACTCGGGGTGAGCCGCCGCGCCGGCGAGACCGCCACGGGCTGGCTCGTCGAAGCCCAGCACCAGACGGGCAAGGTCGATATGCTCGCCTATGCCCGCCAGATCGATGCCGATTACGGCATCGGCCAGCAGAACGCCGCCGAACGTGGGCGCCGCAAGCTCGGGCTCGATGGCCGCGTGCTGCTGAACGAGCATCTCAGCCTTGTCGGCAGCCTGTGGCAGGATGACAGCCTTACCGATGCCGCCCGCCGCCGCGCCGGCCAGGCGCAGCTGGTGCTCACCCGCCAGCACACCGACCTGCGCATCGGGATCGCCCATTTCGATGATCGCCTCGCCGATGGCAGCAGCGCCACCTCGACCGTGCTCGAGGCCGGGGCCACCCAGCGCCTCTTTGGCAACCGGCTCGAGCTTTCGGCGGCCACTGCCTTGGCGCTGGGCAAGAGCGAGAGCCTTGATCTGCCCGCGCGCCACCGGCTGGGGGTGCGCTATGCCATCACCCGCGACGTGCGGCTGGTGGGCACCTACGAGATCGCCGATGGCGCCGCGCTCGATGCGCGCCAGTTGCGCGGCGGGATCGAGGTTTCGCCCTGGAGCGGGGCGCAGGTGGTTACCACCATCGGGCAGGAGACCATCGGCGAGAACGGCAGCCGCAGCTTTGCCGCCTTCGGCCTGTCGCAGAGCCTGCAGGTCAGCCCCTCGCTGTTGATCGATGCCACCATCGATGGCAACCGCACGCTGGGCGGCGCGCCGGCGGCGGGCGGGGTGATCAACCCGGCCCAGCCGCCCGCGAGCGGCGGCCAGCTTGGCGGCGGGCTGCTGTTCGAGGATTTCACCGCCGTCACGCTGGGTGCGGCCTGGCGCAAGGACCGCTGGAGCATCGTTGCCCGCGGCGAACTGCGCGAGGGCGAGAGCGCCGACCGCCGCGGTCTCACCTTCGGCGCGATCCGCCAGCTCGGCGCGGGCAGCATGGTGGGCGCGGGTGCGACCTGGACCCGGGCCGAGAGCGCGGGCGGGGCGGCAAGCGCGATCATCGATGCCAGCATCGCCTTTGCCCATCGCCCCGATGCCTCGCCGCTCGCGCTGCTCGGGCGGCTCGAATACCGCAGCGACCGCGTGATCGGCGCGCGCGCGGGCGAGGCCGGGGCCGGGGGCGCGGCCGGGCGCAGCGCGCTGGTGGTCGATGGCGATGCCACCGCGCGCCGCCTGGTGGCGAGCCTTTCGGCCAATTTCTCCCCGCGCGCTGAGGTTGCCGGGGCCGCGGTGCGGCGCCACGAACTCGCGCTGTTCGTGGGCGGGCGCTACAATCTCGATCGCTTCGACGGGATCGCCTTTTCGGGCACCAGCCTGCTGGTGGGCGCCGATGGGCGCATCGGGATCGGCGAGCGCATCGAGATCGGCGCCAGCGCCACGATCCGCACCAATCTCGAGGACGAGGTCACCAGCTTTGCCTATGGGCCGCTGATCGGCCTCGTGCCTGCCGATGGCGTGCTGGTGACGCTGGGCTACAACATCGCGGGCTTTCGCGATGCCGATTTCGGCGCGGCGCGCAGCACCGACGAGGGCGTCTATGCCGCGGTGCGGATGATGTTTGACGCCGACAGCCTCGGGCTGCTCGGACTGCGCAGGGGTGGGCAATGACCAGGGCCATGCCGCGCCGCGCTAACCGCGCATTTACCATGATTTCCTATGCGCGGCGCATGATTGCGATCGCGGGCAGGCTGCGCCGGGTGCTGGCCTTGGCACTGATGCTGGTGCTGGTTGCCTGGGGCGGGGCGGCCAAGGCGCAGAATTGCGGCCAGGCCACCACCCAGGGCACCGCGCCGGCCAGTTGGCAGACCTATTGCTGGCTCAACCTTGGCAATTATGCCGATGCCACCGCGCGCAGCAGCGCGGGGCAGAACCTCAGCTTTGCCCTGCCCGATGGCTCGACCCTGAGCTTCAACCTGCGCGTCACCGGCGGGGGCACCACCACCCATTACAACGCCGTTACCGCCCCTTCGTGGAGCGGGGCGGCGGTGGGCAACACCGCCTTCATCGGCATTCCCGGTCGCCCGGTGCTCTACACCGCCAGCGCCGGCACGCGCAGCATCATCGTCTCGAACATCACCGTGATCCCGCCCGCGGGGGCCAGCGCCTCGGTCTTTTCCTTCATCGTCGCCGATGCCGAATCGAGCAACCAGGGCGAATCCCTGCGCCTGTCCACCAATGGCGGCGCCTGGCAGCTGCTCGACAATGTGCCGCCGATCAGCGGCAGCACCTTCCCGGGCATTTCCGGGGTCGGCACCAGCAATGTCACCATCACCGGCGTTGCCGGCACGGTGGGGGCCCATATCCTTGGCAGCAACAGCCCCACCTCGGTGACGGTCGAGACCGTGGCGGGGGGGCTGCAAGGGGTGATGTTCGCGGTGCGCTTTGCCTCGATCCGCCTGCAGAAGACCATCACCGGCCCGCGCATCAATACGGCCGACCAGTTCCAGTTCCAGATCGCCTCGACTGCCACCGGGGTGGCGCTGGCCAGCGGCACCACCAGCGGCAGCGGCGCTGGCCCCTTTTCCACCAACGCGGTGGTGATGTCGGCCGGGGTGCCGATCACCCTGCGCGAAACCATGGCAGCGGGGAGCGCGAGCAGCCTGTCGCAATACAGCGCGCGCCTCACCTGCGTGAACACCATGGGGCCGACGCGTGCCAGCCTGCCCAACAACCTTGCCGCCACCAGCGTCAATATCGGGCAGCTTGAATTCGGCGAAGCGCTGGTGTGCACCTTCACCAATGGCGCCCATCCGCGCCTCACCTTGCGCAAGGCGCTGGGAACGGGGGGGCGGCGCTTCGATACCGACCAGTTCACCGTGCGCATCCGCGATGGGGCGAGCGTGGTGGCCTCCGCCACCACCAGCGGCACCGGCACCACCGTCACCGGCGGCAACACCGGCGTGGTGCAGCTGGTGGCGGGCACCAGCTACACCCTTGACGAGGTTGCCGCGGGCACCACCAATCTCGGCAACTACACCGCGACGATGAGCTGCACCAATGCGACGAGCGGCACCGGCACCACCCTGCCCACCACCGTGCCGGGGGCGATCGTGCCGCAGCTTGGCGATCTCATCACCTGCACCATCACCAACACCCGGCGCGCCGCGGCCTTCCTGGTGGTGAGCAAGGCGAGCACGGTAATCTCCGATCCGGTCAGCGGCACCACCAACCCCAAGCTCATCCCCGGGGCGATCGTCGAATATGCGATCACCGTGCGCAATGTCGGCGCCGGCACGGTTGATGCAAACTCGATCGTCATTCTCGATGACATGCCGGCCGAGATGGCCTTCATTCCGGGAACGCCGGTGACCTTCACCAATGGCACGCCTGCAAGCGGGCTCAATGCCTTCAACGCGGCCACGATGGTGCGATTCTCGTCGGTCGGAACCTCGGGGCCCTTCACCTACACCCCCACGGGCACCGCCGATCCCAATGTCCGCGCGATCCGTATCGCCCCCACCGGGACCATGGCGGCAGCAACCAGCGGCACCAATCAGCCCAATTTCACCATCCGCTTCCGCGCCCTGGTGCAATAGGCCGCCGCGCCGCGAGACCTGCGGGCGATCCCGGCTTGAGAGCGTGCCGCAGCCGTGATAATTCAACCCCGAAACAAGACGACAGGGCTGAAAAGCCATGCGAAAGAGGCTCAGTTTCCTTTTGCCCCTGGTCGTGCTGTGGCCGGCCATGTCCCTCGCGCAGAGCAACGATGCGAGTGAGCGCCTGATCGCCGCCAGCTTGAGCGAGCCCGAGGGCGTGGCCTTGGCGCGCGAGCAGGCGCAGGGCGGGGCGCTGGTCGAGGCGCTCGCCACGCTTGACCGGGTGCTGGCGCGCTTCCCCCGCTCAGCCGCGGCTCGGCTTGATCGGGCGCTGGTGCTCTGCCGCCTCGGCGATCATCAGGGCGGCAGCGTGGAACTGGCGCGGCTCAAGCCCAAGGATTACCCCGCGGGCCTGCTCGATCAGGCCAAGGGTTTCTGCACCCCCGGAAGGCCGGAGGCTTCGCGGTGAGCGCGCGGCACGCATCGCTGCGGGCGCTCGGCCCACTGCTGGCGGCGCTGATGCTGGCCGCGCCGGGGGCGGCGGGCGCGCAGCAGCGGGTGGAGGTGGGCAGCGCCGCGAGCGTCACCGGCGAAGTCAGCATCGAGGCCGCGGGCGCAGCCCGGCCGGCAGCGCTGCGGCTGCGCCAGAAGGTCGCCTGGGGCGATGTGATCGCCACCAAGGCCAAGGCGCAGGCGCAATTGCTGCTGCTTGATCGCTCGAGCTTCGGGATCGGGGAGCGCACCCGGCTGAGGATCGATCGCTATGTCTATGATCCGGGGCGCGAACGCTCCTTCGTGGCAACGCTGGTGAAGGGCGCGCTGCGCTTCCTCTCGGGCAGCGAGAGTGGCCAGCGCAGCGGCGAGATCGCCACGCCCTCGGGCCGCATCGGCATTCGCGGCACTGCGCTCGATGCGCTGGTGGGCGAGGGTGCGGCGGCGATTGCGGGCAAGGAACCGGCGCTTGCGCGCGTGCGGGCGGACAAGGCCAGCGCCACGCTGGTGGTGTTGCGCGGCCCGGCGGCAGGAGCGGCAAGCGGGCTCACCCCGGGCCGCGCCGAGGTGAGCGGGGCCGGGGTTACGGTGGTCTTGCAGGCCCCGGGCGAGGCGGCCTTCATCCCGCGCGCGGGCGCCGCGCCGATCGGCCCGTTCCGGCTCGGCAATGCCAGCCTCTTGCGCGTGCACGAGCAGATTTCCCCGACCTGGGCGCGCAGCTTTTCGAGCGGTGGCTTGGGTAAGGCCCTGCTCGGCGCGGCTGCGGTGGCGGCGGTGGCGACGGGCGTGCTGATCGCCACCGATGATGATGACAGGCGCGAGGGCGGCCAGCAGCCGACCGGCCAGCCGCGCAGCGACAAGCCCACCGACAGGGGGCCCGATCGGCCGCGCTGATCGCAGCCCTGCCGGGCAGCGGGTGGCCCAGGCCCTCGCCGGGGCGTGCGGCTATTTCTCCCTTGCCTGAAACACCCCGTCCCATTGCGGCCCCGGCGGGTTGGCTGCGAGCGCAGCGATGCGCGCGGCGAAAAGCGCGCGCAAGGGGCCAAGGCCGCGGGCTTCGTAGGCCTCGCGGGCCTCGTCGAGCAGGGCCTGCGCACGCGCCCATTCCTGCTGCCGATAGGCCGCCAGCATCGCCCCATGCGCCGCCACCAGCACGGCCATTTCGGGTGCTTGCGAAAGGGCGTCATCACCCAGCAGGGCAAAGATCGTCAGCGGCTGATCGCGCCCCACCACCCGCACCCGGTCAAGCTCGAGCAGGGCGAAATGGCCGAGCCTTTCGGCAAGGTTCTCGCCAAGGATGATCGGCACCCCATAGGCCTTGGTCAGGCCCTCGAGCCGTGCGGCGACATTCACGGTATCGCCGATGAGCGTATAGCTCAGCCGCTCGCGCGAACCCATGTTGCCGACGCAGCAAAGCCCGCTGTTGAGCCCGATGCCGATCGCCACCGGGCCGGGCCAGACGATTTCCTGCTGCGCGGCCATCTCGCGGTTGAGCGCCTCGAGCCGCGCGACCATCGCCAGCGCCGCCCGGGCGGCGTGGACGGGGTGATCGGGATCGTCGAGCGGCGCGTTCCAGAAGGCGAGGATGGCATCGCCGATATATTTGTCGAGCGTGGCCTTATGCGCCAGCAGGACATCGCTCATCGGGGTGAGGAAGGCGGTGAGAAAGCCGATCACCTCGTGCGGGGCAAGGCTTTCGGAAATATGGCTGAAGCCGCGGATGTCGCACATCAGCACAGTCATGTCGCGCTCTTCGCCGCCGAGTTCGAGCCGCCCGGGATCGGCGGCGATCTGGCGCACCAGTTCGGGCGAGAGATAGCGGTCGAAGGCCGCATGGATGTAGCGCCGCTGCATCTCCTCGCGGTAGAAGGCGAGCACCGTCTGCACCCCATAGACGGCAAGGATCGCCAGCAGCGGCAGCACCGGATCGAAGAGATAGCCGGCCTTGGTGAAGGAAAGCCAGCTCGCCAGCACCACCCCAGCCATGCCGGCAAGGGCGAGGATCAGCCCGATCGCCGCGCCAAGACGCGGCAGCACCAGCGCCAGCACCCCGCCCAAAAGCAGCGCCAGCACCGTCTCGAGCGCGCGCGCCCAATCGGGCCGCTCGAGAAAATGGCCCGCGCGCACTTGTTCGGCGGCGATGGCATGGGCGCTCACCCCGGCGACGCTGCGGCTCAAGGGCGTGGCGACGAGATCCTGCAGGCCCTCGGCGCTGCCGCCGACGAACACGATCCGCCCCTTGACCGCCTCGGCCAGCGCGGCATCGGAAAGCCGGCCCGAGATGATCGCCCCGGCGCTCAGCACCGGGCCGGGCAGGCGTCGGGGGAAGTGGAGCCACAGCTCACCAGCATCATTGAGCGGGATGGTGCGCGCCCCAAGCCGCACCGCCACCGCGCTCCCCGGCGCGGCCAGGCTCTCGCCGCTGCCGTCGCTGGCGATGAGGTGGGGCGCTGCCACGCCCTCGGCAACGCGCAGGGCCTCGAGCGCGAGGCCCGGCACCGCCTGCCGGTTCTGGATCGCCACCAGCGGCACCCGCCGCACGATCCCGTCAGCATCGCCCTGGAGCGTGACAAAGCCCGTGCCCGCCGCCGCCTCCCGCAGGGGCGCGAGCGGCAGAAGTGCCTTGGCATAGGTCGGCACGGCGCGGCTGGGCAGGGTGCCCGAGAGGGTGAAGGGCGCCCGCACGGCAACATCATCGCCGCCCTTGCCGGGGGCGAGGAAGAAATAGCCGAGCACCACCGGCACATCGGCAAAGCTTTCGGCCAGCAGGGCATCGTGGCGCGGCAGGCCCTTGAGCGCGGCGCCGAGCGCGGGATCGGGATAGGTGCGGGCAAGCACCTCGGGCGAGGTGCGATCAGGCTCGGAAAAGACGATGTCATAGGCGATCGCCGAGGCACCGGCCTTGCCCAGCCTTGCGGTGAGGCGGGCAAGCAATGGGCGCGGCCAGGGCCATTGGCCAAGGCTGCGGATCGATGGCTCATCAATATCGACCAGAGCCACGCGCGCGCTTTCGGGCCCCTCCCACGGGCCGAGGCGCTGATAGGTGTCGAACACCAGGAGCTGCAGGCGGGTGGCAAGTGCAGGCATGGCGAGCGCAAGGCCAAGCACCGCCAGCAGGGCGAGCAACCCCACCAGCACGAGGTTGATCCTGGCAATCCTCGCCCCGATCATGCGCCTTGCGCGGCCTGCGGCCCCTCCCCGATCCGGCCCCGGCGCGTGGAGCCGGGGCATCTAGATTAGGCCCGCGGCCATGCTGGCAGCAAGCGCTTTGCTGCGTTGCGGACGCTTTGCTGCGCTGCGGATATTGCCGCGCAGCAGCACTGCTGGGCGCTTAGGCCGCAAATCGGAGCGGCGATGCAAGGGGGACGAATTGGTCGGGGAGAGAGGATTCGAACCTCCGGCCCCTGCCTCCCGAAGACAGTGCTCTACCAGGCTGAGCTACTCCCCGACCGTGTCGTTCCCGCGCTGGCGCTGGGCCGCGCGGGTCGAGGCAAGGCGGGCCGTATAGGGGCGCGCGGGCGGGGTGGCAAGCGGGCAAATGCGCCCTATAGTCAGCTTGTCATGGCCAGCAGCGCGATTCCCCGCACCAACCCCTCGCCGCCCCATCCCGAGCAGCAGTATCTCGACCTGATGCGTCTGATCTGGGAGACGGGAAGCGCGCGGACCGATCGCACCGGCGTGGGCACGCGCTCGATCTGCGGGGCGATGCTGCGCTTCGATCTTTCGGGCGGCGCCATGCCGCTCATCACCACCAAGCGCGTCTATTGGAAAACCGCGACGCGCGAGTTGCTGTGGTTCCTGTCCGGCTCCACCAATATCCGCCCGCTGGTGCTCCAGGGGGTGAAGATCTGGAACGAATGGCCCCACGCGCGCTATGTGCGCGAGACCGGCGATGCCATCAGCCTCGAGGACTTCGCCGCGCGAATCGCGCAAGATGAGGACTTCGCCCGGCGCTGGGGCGAACTGGGGCCGGTCTATGGCAAGCAATGGACGGCCTGGCCCACCTTCCGCTACCGTCCCGATGGTCTCTACGAGCCGGGCACGCCGATCAACCAGGTCGCGCAGGTGATCGAGAGCTTGCGCCGCGATCCCACCAGCCGCCGCCACATCATCGAGGGCTGGAACGTCGCCGAGCTTGACCGCATGGCCCTGCCGCCCTGCCACAAGACCTATCAGTTCCATGTCGCGGGCGAGGGCGGCGCGGCGCGGCTCAACTGCCTGCTCTACCAACGCTCCTGCGATGTCGCGCTGGGCCTGCCGTTCAACCTGTGGTCGGCCGCCCTGCTCACCGCGATGATCGCGCAGCAGGTGGATATGCAGCCGGGCGAGCTGGTGTGGATGGGGGGCGATGTCCACCTCTACGAGAACCACGCCGCGCTGGTCGCTGAACAGCTGGCGCGCCAGCCGCGCGGCGCCCCGCGGCTCGAGATCCTGCGGCGGCCCGATGCAATTTTCGATTACCGGATCGAGGATTTCGTGGTGCATGATTACGCCCCCTGGCCGCCGATCAGCGCCCCGGTTGCGGTGTGAGCCGGCGCGGCGCGGCGTGCTTGACCGCTTGGCGAGCTTGAAATAAAAATACGCAATCAAGCAATGATTGCACCAACGGGTCGGCGCCGTGCCGCCCGCCAGCGGGGGAGAGCGCAGCCATGGCCGAACCGCGATCACCGGGCGAGGGAGCGCCGGCAAAGCCCAACCGTCCGGCGCTGGCGCTGCACGTGCCCGAGCCCAAATATCGCCCGGGGGACAAGGTCGATTTCTCGCATCTTTCGATCCCGCCGGCGGGCGCGCAGCCGCGTCCTGACGAAAGCGTCCATCCCAGTGCGATCCACGATCTGGCCTTCGGGCTGATTAGGGTGCTGGGTGAGGATCACCAGGCCCATGGGCCGTGGAACCCGCGGCTCGATCCGGAAACCTTGCGCACCATGCTCGGCCACATGGCGCTGGTGCGGGCCTTTGACGAGCGCATGTTCCGCGGCCAGCGCCAGGGCAAGACCAGCTTCTACATGAAGTGCACCGGCGAGGAGGCGACCTCGGTGGCCACGGCCATGGCGCTTGCCGCCGACGACATGGTGTTCCCCAGCTATCGCCAGCAGGGCATCCTCATCGCGCGCGGCTATCCGCTGATCGACATGATCAACCAGATCTATTCCAACCGCGCCGACAAGCTGAAGGGCCGCCAGCTGCCGATCATGTATTCGAGCCGGGCCCATTCCTTCTTCTCGATCTCGGGCAATCTTGCCACGCAGTGCCCGCAGGCGGTGGGCTGGGCGATGGCGAGCGCGATGCGCGGCGACAGCCGGATCGCGGCAAGCTGGGTGGGCGAGGGCAGCACCGCCGAGGGCGATTTTCACGCCGCCTGCACCTTTGCCGCGGTCTATAACGCCCCGGTGATCCTCAATATCATCAACAACCAGTGGGCGATCTCGAGCTTTTCCGGCTTTGCCGGGGCCGAGCGCACCACCTTTGCCGCGCGTGGCCTCGGCTATGGCATCGCCGGCTTGAGGGTCGATGGCAATGATGCGCTCGCCTGCTATGCCGCCGCGGCCTGGGCGGCCGCGCGCGCGCGCGGCAACCACGGGCCGACCATCATCGAATATTTCACCTACCGCGCCGAGGGCCATTCGACCTCGGACGATCCCAGCGCCTATCGCTCGGCCCAGGAGCGCGAGGAATGGCCGCTGGGCGATCCGATCAATCGCCTCAAGCAGCATCTCATCGCCATCGGCGAATGGGACGAGGAGCGCCACGCGGCGATGGATCTTGCCTGCGCCGAGAAGGTCAAGGCCACCGCCAAGGAGGCCGAGAAGAACGGCATCCTCGGCCATGGCCTGCACCACCCCTTCCACACCATGTTCGAGGATGTTTACGAGGAGCTGCCCTGGCACCTTCAGGAACAGGCCGAACAGGCGATCCGCGAGCGCATTGCCAAGTTCGGCAGCGAAAGGCCCTTCGGATGAGCGCCGAGACCGACACCGCTCACAGCGCCGCTGCCGTGCCCGCGGACCAAGGCGAACGCCGCCTCAACATGATCGAGGCGATCAACGAGGCGCTCGACATCATGCTCGCGCGCGATCCCGATGTGATCGTGATGGGCGAGGATGTGGGCTATTTCGGCGGGGTGTTCCGCGCCACCGCCGGGCTGCAGGCCAAATATGGCAAGACCCGGGTGTTCGACACCCCGATTTCCGAATGCGGCATCATCGGCGTGGCGGTGGGCATGGGCGCCTATGGCCTGAGGCCCGTGCCCGAGATCCAGTTTGCCGATTACATCTATCCCGGGCTTGACCAGCTGATCTCCGAAGCCGCACGGCTGCGTTACCGCTCGGCCGGGGATTACACCGCCCCGCTCACCGTGCGTTCGCCCTTCGGCGGGGGGATCTTCGGCGGCCAGACCCACAGCCAGTCGCCAGAGGCGCTGTTCACCCATGTGGCGGGCCTCAAGACCGTGATCCCCTCGACCCCTTACGATGCCAAGGGGCTGCTGATCGCCGCGATCGAGGACAATGACCCGGTGATCTTCTTCGAGCCCAAGCGCATCTACAACGGGCCATTCTCGGGCTATTATGACCAGCCGGTCGCAGCCTGGAAGACCCATCCCGACAGCCTCGTGCCCGAGGGCTATTACCGCATCCCGCTCGGCAGCGCGCGGGTGGTGCGCGAGGGCGAGGCCTTCACCGTGCTTGCCTATGGCACCATGGTGCACGTGGCCGAGGCGGTGTGCCGCGCCAAGGGCGTGGATGCCGAGATCATCGATCTGCGCACGCTGGTGCCGCTCGACATCAAGACGATCGAGGCCTCGATCGCCAAGACCGGGCGCTGCCTCATCGTGCACGAGGCGACCCGCACCAGCGGCTTTGGCGCCGAGCTTGCCGCGCTGGTTGCCGAACGCTGCTTCTATCACCTCGAAGCCCCGATCGTGCGCGTCACCGGCTTCGACACGCCCTATCCCCACAGCCTCGAGTGGGCCTATTTCCCCGGGCCCGTGCGCATCGGCGAGGCGATCGACACGCTGCTCAAGGACTGATCCGCCATGGCCAGGTTCACATTCAACATGCCCGATGTGGGCGAGGGGGTTGCCGAGGCGGAGATCGTCGCCTGGCATGTCAAGGTCGGCGACAGGGTCGAGGAAGACCAGCACCTTGTCGACGTGATGACCGACAAGGCGACGATCGACATCGAAAGCCCGGTGGCAGGCGTGGTCACCGAACTTGCTGGAGAGGTGGGGGAGAGTATCGCCATCGGGGCGATGCTGCTGGTGATCGAGACCGCCGAGAAAGCCCCGCAGGCCGAATCCGAACGCGCTGAGCCGGCGGCAGACGAGATCGCAGAGGCGGTTGCAGATGCCGGCGCGGCGCAGGAGCCGGCACCCGCGCCCGCGCCAACGCGCGCGCCAACGCCCGCGCCCGAACCTGCTCGGGAGGCGCCCGCCGAAGCGGCGGCCCCGCCGCCCGCGCCGGTGGCGGCAGCAGCCAAGGTGCTTGCCAGCCCCGCGGTGCGCCAGCGCGCGCGCGCGCTCGGGATTGATCTTGCGCAGGTGAAGCCCGCCGCGGATGGCCGCGTGCGCCATGCCGATCTTGATGCCTTCCTGCTCTATAACGCGGGAGCGGGCTTTGCCCCGGCGGGCGCGGCACGGCCCGACGAGGCGGTGCGGGTGATCGGCCTCAGGAAGCGCATCGCCCAGAACATGGCCGCGGCCAAGCGCCACATCCCGCATTTCACCTATGTCGAGGAATGCGACGTCACCGAGCTTGAAGCCCTGCGCGCGCAGCTCAATGCCGGGCGCGGCGAACGGACCAGGCTCACCCTGCTGCCGCTGCTGATTCGTGCGATCTGCAAGGCGCTGCCCGATTATCCGATGATCAACGCCCGCTATGACGACGAGGCGGGGATCGTCACCCGCCACGGGGCGGTGCACATGGGCATGGCCACCCAGACCGAGGCCGGGCTGATGGTGCCGGTGATTCGCAACGCGCAGAGCCTCAACCTGTGGCAATTGGCGCGCGAGATCGCCCGGCTGGCCGAGGCCGCGCGCACCGGCAAGGCGACATCGCAGGAGCTGTCCGGCTCGACACTCACGATCACCTCCCTCGGGCCCTTGGGCGGGATTGCCACCACCCCGGTGATCAACCGGCCCGAAGTGGCGATCATCGGCCCCAACCGCATCGTCGAGCGGCCGATGTTCGTCCCCGACGGGCTGGGCGGCGAGCGCGTGGCCAAGCGCAAGCTCATGAACATCTCGATTTCCTGCGATCACCGGGTGGTCGATGGCCATGATGCGGCGAGCTTCATTCAGGCGATCAAGCGCCTGATCGAAAGCCCGGCGCTCATCATCGCCGATTAGGGAGAAATATTGCAGCGCCGGGGGCGATGAGGGCGTTGACAGCCCGCCCGCCCAAGCCTAAGGGCGCTGCTCCACGGGACACGGGCGGCGCCGCTGCCCAGCCCGGAAAGCCCAAGCGCGGGTGTAGCTCAGTCGGTTAGAGCGCCGGCCTGTCACGCCGGAGGTCGCGGGTTCGAGCCCCGTCACTCGCGCCACTTCCCCAAGAAACGGGAAGGGCCTGTTTCCCGATGGTTTCAGCCAGCCCCGCTGTCGTTATCGCCCTTCCGGGGCGGGTTCCAGCGCCCGGTTTCCATCCAGATCAGGAAGCGCCGCAAGGGCAATAGCCAGACGAGGCCCAGCACCAGATAGACCGCACTTTGCGCCAGGCCCGGCCAGGCGCCGATCAGCCCCGGGGCATAGCGCGCGATCACCAGGCCATAGGCGCCAAGCGCGATCAGCAGGGCAAGGATGCCGAAGGGGATTCGCCAGGTCGGGGTCTCGCGCATCAATCCAGTCCATAGACACGGGTGGGGGTGACAACAGCATCGAGCGGGCGGTCATGCCGCTCGGCGGGCAGGGCCTCGCACAGCTGCACATCCCACGCGAGGCCAACCGCAAGGCGCGGCGGATGTTCCGCGATCCAGCGATCATAATGCCCGCCGCCCTGGCCAAGCCGCATCAGCGCGGGGGTGAAGCCGAGCAGCGGCACGATCAGCACGTCGGGCACCAGCGCCTCGGCATCCGCTGCAGGCTGGAGCACGCCGAAGGGGCCGGGGACAAGATCGCTCTCGCCAAAGGGATCGGTGTGGCGGCGAAAGCGCATCGCCGCGCTGCGGGCGCTGAAATGAGGCAGGGCGATGGTGTGCCCGGCCTCGAGGAAAAAGCGCGCATAGGCGGCCGCGGGCGCCTCGTCCGGGGCGGCATGGTAGAGCCCGATCACCGCCTCGTCGCCGATGCGGGCGAGGAGCGCGGCGGGTGGGCGGTGGAACACCAGCGCTCGCACCGTCTCGGGCAGGGCGGCAACATGGGTGCGGCGCGCAGCGCGCAAGGCGCGGCGCAGCTCCGGTTTGGATGGCATAGTCATGTCGCTCGGCGGTAAACGGCGCGCCGGTGGCCTGCAAGGCTGCCCGCTGCACGCCCGCAGCCATGCGCCCAGGGGCGAGGACGAGCAGGCTGCTGCCAATCCCGCCCTCGAGCAGCGCAGCGGTAGGGCAACAAACCCGCCCTCAAGCAGCGCAGCGGTGGGCAACAAACCCGCCCTCAAGCAGCGCAGCGGTAGGGCAACAAACCCGCCCTCAAGCAGCGAAGCGGTAGGGCAACAAAGACGTGGCGGAACCACCATGGGTCGGTTGCGCTCGAAATCCTCTGACGCCAGTAACGTCAGGTGGGCGCCATGTACCCGAGCCTTCCGGGCGAACCGGCAGACAGGGGCAGGGACAGCTCCCATGGATTGCTTATAGCCTCAGGGATATTCTATCGGCTCGTGCCGGGCAGTCCCGCCGCGGGCCTATTTAGGCGCTGGCGATGAGCGCTTCAAGCGCGGCCGCGCTGGCCTCGGCCTCGGCGGCGAGCGCTTCGAGCCGCTCGGCAAGCTCACCAAGCGGCGCGCTCGGCGCGAAGAGATCGCCCTGGGGCCGGATGGCCGCGGCAGAAGTGGGGGGCGGAGCGGCTGTCGGCTCGGGCGCGGGCACTGGTGCAGCCGCCGCGGCGGCCCTTTGCGCCTCGGCCAGTTCGGCCTCGAGCCGGGCGATCTCGGCCTCGAGCCGCGGCACGGCCTCGAGCGCGGCTGCGCGCCAGCGCAATTCATTGAGTTCATCGGCCAGGAACAGCGCCGCAAACAGCAGGTTCTGCGCCTCGAGCGGGGCGCGCGCCGCGCCGATCTGGGCATATTTCTCGGCCACCATGGCGCCCAGCGCTTCGAGCTGCGGCTCCTGCCCGTCGGCGCAGGCGACCGCATAGCTCTTGGGGCCGATGGTGAGCGTCACCGTGCTCATGCCTGCTCCTCGAGGCTGGCAAGCACGGCATCAAGCTCGCGCAGGCTTTCGGCCACCTGCTCGCGCAGCTTTTCATGGGCATTGACGAGTTCGACCACCCGCGCCGATCCGCCACCCGGGCTTGCGCCGCCGCCTGCCCCGGCACGCGGGCCCGCCGCAGCCAGCCCCGCGCGCGCCGCGGCGATCCGCGCCATGGCGGCCTCGATCCGTTTGAGCGCGCTGTCGATCCTCGCGGCGTCCATGGGCGCGAGCGATACCAAGAGAAGGGGCTGCACGCAAAGGCTTGGGCGGGGCTGTTGATAAGTGGACGAGGGCAAGCGGGCGGGTGCAGCTGGGCGTGGCACGGGCCGCTCACCCCGCAGCAGCGCTGCGCAAGGTTGACCTGTCGGGGCCGCTCGGCAATGGCACGGCGCACCGTGGCGGGGGTCGAATCGCGCATGTGCCAGCGCGGGCACCCCACCTCGCCCGGTGCGCCGCAGGAGATTTTCGTGCCGATCAGCCTCGATTCCACCCGGCTTCAGCCCATGGCCAACGCCATCCGTGTGCTTGCGATGGACGCGGTCGAGGCGGCCAATTCGGGCCATCCGGGCATGCCGATGGGCATGGCCGATGTCGCCACCGTGCTTTTTGCCCGGCATCTCAAGTTCGATCCTTCCGCACCGCGCTGGCCCGATCGCGATCGCTTCGTGCTCTCGGCCGGGCACGGTTCGATGCTGATCTACAGCCTGCTCCACCTCACCGGCTATGCGCGCCCGACGATCGCGGACATTCGCGCCTTTCGCCAGCTGTCGAGCCCTTGCGCCGGGCACCCGGAAAACTTCCTGCTCGAAGGGGTGGAATGCACCACCGGGCCGTTGGGGCAGGGCCTGGCCATGGCGGTGGGCATGGCGATCGCCGAGCGGCACCTCAACGCCGTCTTTGGCGATGAGCTGGTTGATCACCGCACCTGGGTGATCGCCGGCGATGGCTGCCTGATGGAAGGCATCAACCACGAGGCGATCGGCCTTGCCGGGCACCTCGGGCTCGGGCGGCTGATCGTGCTGTGGGATGACAACCGCATCACCATCGACGGGGCCACCGATCTTTCGACCAGCGAGGACATCCTCGCCCGCTATGCCGCCACCGGCTGGCACGTTGCCAGCTGCGATGGCCATGATTTTGCCGATATCGACCGCGCGCTGGGCGAGGCCAAGGCTGACCCGCGCCCCTCGCTCATCGCCTGCCGCACGCTGATCGGCAAGGGCGCGCCGAGCAAGCAGGGCACCAGCGGCGTGCATGGTTCCCCGCTGGGTGCGGCCGAGGCCGCGGCGGTGCGCGAAGCGCTGGGCTGGGCGCACCCGCCCTTCGAGATCCCCGAGGCGATCCTGGCTGACTGGCGCATGGCCGGCGAGCCGGGGCGCGCGGCGCACGGGGCCTGGGCCGGGCGGCTTGCGGCAAGCCCGCACAAGGCCGAGTTCGCGCGGCGCATGGCGGGCGATCTTCCGGCCACCTTCAGCCTCAAGGCCCATGTCGAGGCGCTGCTCGCCAAGCCGCAGCAGGTGGCGACCCGCAAGGCCAGCGAGCTCGCGCTCGCCGCGATCAACCCGCAGCTTCCCGACACCATCGGCGGCAGCGCCGATCTCACCGGCTCGAACAACACGCTGGCGGGCGGCATCACCGCCCTGACGCGCGCGGATTATGCCGGGCGCTATCTCTATTACGGCATCCGCGAATTCGGTATGGCCGCGGCGATGAACGGGATGGCGCTGCATGGCGGGGTGATCCCCTATGGCGGCACCTTTCTGGTGTTCACCGACTATGCCCGCGCGGCGATCCGCCTCTCGGCGCTCCAGCATTGCCGCGTGATCTATGTGATGACCCATGATTCGATCGGGCTGGGCGAGGACGGGCCGACCCACCAGCCGATCGAGCATCTGGCCTCCTTGCGCGCCATGCCCAATCTCTTGGTGATGCGCCCGGCCGATGCGATCGAGACCGCGCTGTGCTGGGAGCTGGCGCTGCGCGCCGAGGAGACGCCGAGCGTGCTGGTGCTCACTCGCCAGAATGTGCCGCAACTGCTCGGGCCGGAGCATCTGG
Organism: Erythrobacter cryptus; assembly: GCA_046297575.1. Taxonomy (GTDB): domain Bacteria; phylum Pseudomonadota; class Alphaproteobacteria; order Sphingomonadales; family Sphingomonadaceae; genus Erythrobacter; species Erythrobacter cryptus_A. The sequence goes on along the minus strand of JBKBHR010000009.1, from coordinate 85,510 downwards.
GCGGCGTGCAACGCGGCGGCTATCGCCTGCGCGGCGCCAGCGCGCCGCGGCAGGTGGTGCTGGTGGCGAGCGGTTCGGAACTGGCGCTCGCCTGTCAATGCGCCGAACGGCTCGAGGAGCAGGGCATCGGCGCCGATGTGGTCTCGATGGTCTGCACCGAGCTGTTTGACCGGCAGGATGCGGCCTATCGTGCCGACATCCTTCCGCGCGATGCGCTGATCGTCTCGATCGAGGCGGGCAGCACCTTCGGCTGGGAGCGCTATACTGGCAGGGACGGGCTCAATATCGGCATCGACCGCTTCGGCGCCTCGGCCCCGGCGGGCGATCTGTTTGCCCATTTCGGCTTCACCGCGGCGGCGATCGTCCCGCAAATCCTGAACAAACTCAAGGCATAGGCAGGAGAATTATTCATGGCCACCAAGGTTGCCATCAACGGCTTCGGCCGGATCGGTCGGCTGGTTGCGCGTGCGATCCTCGAGCGCGATGACCATGATCTTGAACTCGTTGCGATCAACGATCTGGCCGATGCGCGGTCCAACGCCCTGCTTTTTGCCTATGATTCGATCCATGGCCGCTTTGCCGGCACGGTCGAGGCGGCGGGCGATGCCATCATCGTCAACGGCAAGCGTATCGCGGTGACGGCCGAGAAGGATCCGGGCAAGCTTCCCCACGGCACCATGGGCATTGACATCGTGCTCGAATGCACCGGCTTCTTCCAGTCGGACGAGGCGAGCCGTCCGCACCTTGCCGCGGGCGCGCGCCGGGTGCTGATCTCGGCACCGGCCACGGGCGTTTCCAAGACCATCGTCTATGGCGTCAACCACGAGACGCTCACCGCCGATGACGTGATCGTCTCCAACGCCAGCTGCACCACCAATTGCCTCGCGCCGGTGGCCAAGGTGCTCCACGACGTGATCGGGATCGAGCGCGGCTTCATGACCACGATCCATTCCTACACCAATGACCAGCGGATGCTCGACCAGATCCACAAGGATCTGCGCCGTGCCCGGGCCGGGGCGGCCAACATGATCCCCACCACCACCGGCGCCGCGCGGGCTGTTGGCCTGGTGCTGCCTGAACTCAAGGGCAAGCTCGATGGCTCTTCGGTGCGGGTGCCCACGCCCAATGTCTCGATGGTCGATCTCGTCTTCGTGCCCTCGCGCGATACCACCGCCGAGGAGATCAACGCCGCATTGAAGGCCGCGGCCCAAGGCCCGATGAAGGGCGTGCTCGACTACACCGAGGAGCCGCTGGTCTCGAGCGACTTCAACCACTACCCGGCCTCCTCCACCGTCGATGCGCTGGAGACCAGCGTGATGGAAGGCAAGCTTGCCCGCGTGGTGAGCTGGTATGACAACGAATGGGGCTTTTCCAACCGCATGATCGACACCGCCGGGGTGATGGCAAGGTTCCTCTAAGCGCGGTGCGGCGCTCCGGCGCGGGGCCGGGGCGTGAAGGGCGGTGGCGGGCCCCGGCGGGCCTGCATCTTCGTCACAAGGACGGGAAACTCATGGCCAAGTTCAGGACGCTCGACGATCTGCCCGCCGATCTTGCCGGCCAGGTGGCGCTGGTGCGGGTCGATCTCAACCTGCCGATGAAGGATGGCGCAGCGAGCGATGTGACGCGGGTCGAGGCGGTCAAGCCCACCATTCTCGAGCTCGCTGGCCGCGGCGCCAAGGTGCTGCTGCTTGCCCATTTCGGGCGGCCCAAGGGGCAGCGTTCTTCCACGCTCTCGACCAGTATGGTGGTGGGCGATGTCGAGCGTGTGCTGGGGCGCGAGGTGATGTTCATTCCCGAGATCGCCGGGCCGGTGGTGGCCCAGGCGATCGGCATCCTGCGGGCAGGCGACATCGGCCTGCTTGAAAACACCCGCTTCTGGCCAGGCGAGGAGCAGAACGATCCCGAGCTCGCGAAGGCCATCGCCGCGCACGGGGATTTCTATGTCAACGATGCCTTTTCCGCCGCGCACCGCGCCCATGCCAGCACCGAGGGCCTCGCGCGCCTGCTCCCGGCCTATGCCGGGCGGGCGATGGAGGCCGAACTCAAGGCCCTCGACGCGGCGCTCGGCAAGCCACAGCAGCCACTCGCGGCGGTGGTGGGCGGAGCCAAGGTCTCGACCAAGCTGGCCGTGCTCGAGAACCTCGTCGGCAAGGTGCAGCACCTCATCATCGGCGGGGGCATGGCCAACACCTTCCTTGCCGCGCGCGGGGTGAAGGTGGGCAAGAGCTTGTGCGAGCACGAGCTTGCTGCGAGCGCGGCGCGGATCATGGACGAGGCCGATCACGCCGGTTGCACCATCCACCTGCCCTATGACGTGGTGGTGGCCCAGGAATTTGCCGCCAACCCGCCCTCCGTGCGGGTGTGCAATGTCCACGAGGTGGCCGATGACGAGATGATCCTCGATCTTGGCCCCCAGGCGGTCGAGGCGCTCGCCGATGTGCTCAAGACCTGCCGCACGCTGGTGTGGAACGGGCCATTGGGCGCCTTCGAGACCCCGCCTTTCGAAGCGGCCACCGTGGCCCTCGCGCGCACCGCCGCAGCGCTCACGCTCGAAGGCTCGCTCACCAGCGTTGCCGGCGGGGGCGATACGGTGGCGGCGCTTGCCGCTGCCGGGGTGACGCAGGATTTCTCCTATGTCTCAACCGCCGGCGGGGCTTTCCTCGAATGGATGGAAGGGCGCGAGCTGCCGGGCGTTGCGGCTCTGACTGCGGCGGGTGGGGGCGCATGAGCGAGGCTCTCGAAACCAGCTACGGCGCCCTCACGGTGATGCAGGAGGGCGAATTTGCCGGGTGGCGCTTCTGGCAGGGCGATCCCTTCGAGACCCGCTCCGGCCCGTTCTTTTTCCGCCGCGAGGCCGATGGCGCCTATGTCAGCGCCTTTCGCGCCGAGCCGCGCCACATGAACGGGGGCGGCTTCATGCATGGCGGCTGCCTGATGACCTTTGCCGACTTCGCGCTCTTCGCCATCGCCACCGATGCGCTTGCCGGCGACCATGCGGTGACGCTCAACCTTTCGGGCGATTTTCTCGGCCCGATCAGCGCCGGGGCGTTGGTCGAGGCGCGCGGCGAAGTCACCCGTGGGGGCGGCAAGACCATCTTCGTGCGCGGCCTTGTCACCGGCGATGGCCAGCCGGCGCTGAGCTTTTCAGGGATCATCCGCCGCATTTCCAGGCGCTGAGCCTGCGCGGTTGCAGCATCGCGGGCGCCTCGCTAAGGGCAGGCCAGCCGCGCAATGCATAGGTATGCAAAGGCGGCAAGGGGCCGCAATTCAGCCATTTCGAGCCACTTGGAGAGCGTCTGCGATGAACACTGAGGAAATGACTAAGCGCATTGCCACCGGACAGGGGTTCATCGCCGCGCTCGATCAATCAGGTGGTTCCACCCCCAAGGCGCTCAGGGGCTATGGCGTGGCGGACAGCGAATGGGCGAGCGAGGAGGAGATGTTCGCCCTCATCCACGCGATGCGCGCCCGGGTGATCACCGCGCCGGCCTTTGCCAGCGGCAAGGTGATCGGGGCGATCCTGTTCGAGCGCACCATGGACGGCGAGGTCGATGGGCGCCCCACCGCCGAGGCGCTCAAGGCCCGCGGGATCGTGCCCTTCATCAAGGTGGACGAGGGCCTCGCCGAGGAGGCCGATGGCGTCCAGCTGATGAAGCCGATGGCCAAGCTCGCAGCGCTGCTCGACAAGGCGGTGGCCGCGGGCATGTTCGGCACCAAGATGCGCTCGGTGATCAAGGCTGCCAACCCTGCGGGCATCGCCGCGGTGGTGGCGCAGCAATTTGCCGTCGCTGACGAGATTCTCGCCGCCGGGCTGATGCCGATCATCGAGCCTGAATATGACATCACCGCCGCCGACCGCGAGGCGGGCGAGGAGCTGCTGCTTGCCGAGATCCTCAAGCATCTCGAGGCGCTGCCCGAGGGCCGGCAGGTGATGCTCAAGCTCTCGATCCCGGCGCGTGCCGGGCTTTATGCGCCGCTCATCAGCCATCCCAAGGTGCTGCGCGTGGTCGCGCTTTCGGGCGGCTTTTCGACCGATGAGGCCTGCGCGCGCCTGGCGCAGAACCCGGGGATGATCGCCAGCTTCAGCCGCGGCCTGTTACAGGATCTGCGCCGCGACCAGTCGGACGAGGCCTTCAACGCGGTGCTCGCCAAGGCGATCGACCAGATCGCGGCGGCATCCGCTTGAAGCGCCCGGGCAGGTGACAGAAGCGGCGCGAGCGACTAGCGAGGCGCGCCATGATCCCGACGCAGCTCTATCTCATCTCCCCGCTCGATGTCGGCGGGGATTTTCCCGCCCGGCTTGAGCGTGCGCTGGCCGCGGGCGCGCGGCGCCATGGAGATCTCGTCACCGCCTTCCAGTTTCGCGTGAAGGGGGTGGACAGCCACGAGGCCGCGCGGCTTGCCGCGCCCTTGCAGGAAATCTGCGCCGCGCATGATGTCGCCTTCATCGTCAATGATTCGATCGCGCTGGCCAAGCGTTTGAAGGCCGATGGGGTGCATCTGGGCCAGGAGGACGGCTCGCCCCGCGATGCCCGCGCCGCGCTCGGCCACCAGGCGCAGATCGGCGTCACCTGCCATGCCTCGAAGCACCTTGCCATGGAAGCGGGCGAGGCGGGGGCGGATTATGTCGCCTTCGGGGCCTTCTTCCCGTCGCACACCAAGGACAAGGGCGAGGCCGCGCGGCCCACGCCCGAGCTCATTGCCTGGTGGGTGCGCCTGTTCGAGATCCCCTGCGTTGCCATCGGCGGGATCACCCCTGACAATTGCCAGCCGCTGGTTGAGGCAGGGGCTGATTTCCTCGCAGTGAGCCACGCCGTGTGGGGCGGCGATGAAGTCGCGGCGATCGAGGCTTTCGCCCGGGTGCTGCGGCCCGAGTCCCACGGCACGGGTGACAGCGCTGCCGATCCCGGTTAGGCGCGCGCCAGCATGAATCGCCTGCGCGCCTTCCTCTGCCGCCATGCCCGCACCGTGCTGGCGCTGCTCGCGCTGGCGCTGGCGATGAAGGCGCTGCTGCCGGCGGGCACCATGCTGGCGCCGGCGGGTGAGCGGCTGCTCACCGTTACCATCTGCGCCGATGCCAGCGGCGCGCCGCGGCAGATGACGATCGCGGTTCCGCTCAGCAAGGACGCCGGTTCCAAGGAGCACGGCGCCCCAGCAGACAAGCAGCAGCCCTGCGCCTTTGCCGCTCTGGGCAAGGCGGCGCTCGGCGGGGCCGATCCGCTGCTGCTGGCTGCGGCCATCGCCTTCGCGCTGCTGCTAGGCCTCGCGCCGGCCCGCGCGCCGCTGCCGCGCACGCCGGCCTTCCTGCGCCCGCCGCTGCGCGGCCCGCCGCTCCTGCTCGCCTGATCCTTGGCGCCCCTTGCGCCCTGCCGCCGGCTGGCGGCGGGCTGTGCGCGCGCCTGCGCCGCGGCAGGCCGAGGCCGACCGCGCCTTTCCCTAACAACACCGGACCAAGACAATGCACCTTGCTTCCATGATCCGCGCCGGCCTGCTGGCCGGATGCGCACTTCTGCCCGCGCCGCCCGCGCGCGCCGAAACGGCTGCTCCTGCAAATCCCCGCGAGGCCGCCCTTACCGACACCATCATCGTCACCGCCAGCGCCACGCAGCGCGAGGCCATCGCCAGCGACACGCTCACCGCCCCGCATCAGGCGGCGCTGCCCGCCGATGCCGCCGCCGTCGCCGCGCGCGTTGCCGGGGGCGAGCTCTATGGCAATGGCGCGCTTTCGGGCCAGCTCAGCTATCGCGGCCTTGCCGGCGAGCGCGTGCTCGGCCGGGTCAATGGCCAGCGCTTTGCCACCGGCGGGCCCAATGCCATGGACCCGCCGCTCCACTATGCCCCCGCAATCCTCGTCGACCGCATCGAGGTGGCCCGCGGGGTGGCCCCGGTTTCGCAAGGCCCGGCGCTTGGCGGGGCTGCCAATGCCGAACTGGTGGCGGCGCAGTTCACCGGCAGCGACCGGCTTGCCGCCCAGCTGCGCGCCGCGGCGCAATATCGCAGCGTCGATGACAGCCACGCCCTCGGCGCGCTGGCCGCGCTGGCGAATGATCGCTGGCGGCTTGGCCTCATCGCCAGCCGCGAGGAGGGCGGCGATTACCGCTTTCCCGGCGGGCGCGCCGTGGGCACCTCTTTCGAGCGCAACCTTTATGGCGTTCACGCCGGCTATCGCCGCGGTGCGGGCGAGCTGTTCGTCGAATATCGCCGCAGCGAGACCGATCCTTCGGGCAATCCGCCCTTCGCGCTCGATATCGTCTATTTCGACACCGATTTCCTGCAGGGCGGGTTTCGCGGCGAGATCGCCGAGGACCTTGGCCTCACGCTGCGGCTCGGCCATGTCGCAGTGCGCCATCTGATGGACAACCAGACCCTGCGCCGGCCCGCCGCGGCGCCGGCCCAGGCGCGCGCCAGCTATGCCAAGGCCGACACCTTCACCGCCGAGGCAGCGCTGCGTTGGGGCAGCGCAGGGCGCCATCTTGCGCTTGGCGGCGATGTCGAGCTGGTCGATCGCTTCGTCACCATCACCAACCCTGTCAATCCCGCCTTCTTCATCGACAGCCAGCCCAACGTGAGCGCCGAGCGCCTGGGCGCCTTTGTCGAGGGGCGGGCGAGCCTCGGGCGCCTTGCGATCGAGGCCGGTTTCAGGGTTGATCGCACCGTGCAATCAGCCGGGGTGCCGCAGCTGGGAAGCGCGGTGCCGATGGGGCCGCGCGCGCTGGCAGCGGCCTTCAGCGCTTCGGCCCGCGCGGCTTCTGACACCACGCTCGATGCGGCGGTGCGGCTGTGGCTCCCGGGCGGCGCCCTGGTCCCGCGCCTGTCGCTCGCGCGCAAGACCCGGGTGCCGAGCGTGCTCGAGCGCTTTGCCTGGCTGCCGACCGAGGCGAGCTATGGTCTTGCCGATGGCAATATCTATGTTGGCAATCAAGCGCTTGCGCCCGAAGTCGCATGGATTGCCGAGGTCGGGTTCGATCTCGAACGCGATGGGGTGCGGCTGCGCCCCACCGCATGGCTCCGCCGCATCGATGGCTTCATCCAGGGCACGCCCTTCGATGCCACCCCCGGGGTGATCGATACGACCGTGGAGATGGTGGCGAGCATGAACGGCGATCCCACCCCGCTCATGTTCCGCAACACCGATGCGGCGCTCTACGGGGTCGATCTCGACTTCGTTCTGCGCCCGCTCGCCAGCCTTGAGCTTGCCGGCACGGCGAGCCTGGTGCGCGGGGAGCGCCGCGACCTTGCCGATGATCTCTACCGCATCCCGCCAGCCAATCTGCGCCTTTCGGCAACCTACACGCTCGGAGCGCTGGCGCTGGGAGCGGAGCTCTTTGCCGCCGCGGCGCAGCGGCGCGTGGCGCGCAGCAATGATGAGGCGCCGAGCGAGGGCTTTGCCACGCTCGGCCTGTTTGCCCGGCTGGCGTTGCCGCGGGGGCTGGCGCTCGAGGGCGGGGTCGAGAACCTCACCAACGCGGCCTATGCGCCGCACCTTGCCGGGCGCAGCCGCGTGGGCGCCTCCGACGTGCCGCTGGGCGCGCGTCTGCCCGGGCCGGGCCGCGGCGCCTGGGTGCGGGTGACGGCGCAGTTCTGAGCGGAAGGCCTGGCGGCTGGCCGCATCCGGCGCCTTCCTCGCCGGTTGCGGTCAGCCCGCGCTGCCCAGGCGGGTGCAGATCAGCTTGCTGAGGCTGCCATCGGGGTTGAGCTTTTGCAGCGTGTTTTGCCCCAGCACCCGGAAGCGCTGGTCCTTCTTGGGTCCGCGGGTGAACACCACCTCCGCGCCGCGCATCAGATAGATGCCACGCCCGGCGGGGCTGACATAGCTCGAGGCGGCGGCGATGCGGAAGCTTTCTTCCGGCACCGGCACATAGGCCGCACCCGCGGCATCGCCGGGCAGGGCGCATTGCCATTCGCCGTGCTGGAGGATGCCGAGCATCCCGCCGGGCGAGGGGGCGGCGCGATCGCGCATCTGCCCGGCCGCGCCCGGGGGCAGATAGGCCGCCAGCGCCGCGGCGCACAGCAGGATCAGCAGGATGGTGCGGGTCTTCATCGCCCGTGCCCCTAGCAGCCTTGCCGCTGCAAGGCCATGGCCTTGCGCGCTTGCCGGGCGCGCAGGGCTCGGCTATGGGCGCCGGGCGCTGCGCGGTGGCGGGCCTTGATCGGGCCGGCCGCGCGGCCTTGCTCTTTCCACCTCCACACAAAGGCCCACAGCCCCATGAAGATCAGCGGCGTTGATATCCGCCCCGGCAATATCCTCGAATATGAAGGCGGCATCTGGAAGGTCGCCAAGATCCAGCACACCCAGCCCGGCAAGGGCGGGGCATATATGCAGGTCGAGATGAAGAACCTGCAGGACGGGCGCAAGACCAACGTGCGCTTCCGCAGCGCCGACACGGTCGAGCGGGTGCGGCTCGACACCAAGGATTTCCAGTTCCTCTACGAGGATGGCGACAGCCTGGTGTTCATGGACAAGGACACCTACGAGCAGATCACCCTGCCCTCCGACCTGCTCGGCGATGCCCGGCCCTTCCTCCAGGACGGGATGGAGGTGATGCTCGAGCTGTGGGACGAAAAGCCGATCTCGGTCGAACTGCCGCAGCAGGTCGAAGCGACGATCGTCGAGGCCGATGCGGTGGTGAAGGGCCAGACAGCCTCCTCGAGCTACAAGCCCGCGGTGCTCGACAATGGCGTGCGCATCATGGTGCCGCCGCATATCGAGGCCGGCACGCGCATCATCGTTGATGTCTATGAACAGACCTATGTCGGCAAGGCCGGCTGAAGGCTGAGCGGCACATGGCAGCGATTTCCGGCCTCATCCGGGTGATGGAGCGCGCCGCGCGCAAGGCGGGCGCGCGCCTGAGGCGCGATTTCGGCGAGGTCGAGCACTTGCAGGTCTCGCGCAAGGGCCCGGCCGATTTTGTCTCCAAGGCCGACATGCGCGCCGAGCGCACGCTTTATGACGAGCTTGCCGCCGCGCGCCCGGGCTGGGGCTTCCTGCTGGAAGAAGCGGGCGAGATCGCGGGCGAGCCCGGGGCGCCGCGCTTCATCATCGATCCGCTCGATGGCACCAGCAATTTCCTGCACGGCATCCCGCATTTTGCCATTTCGATCGCGGTGCAGGAGCCGCGCACCGATGGCAAGGGCTGGGGCGAGGTGGTGGCCGGCGTGGTCTATCAGCCGATCACCGACCAGACCTTCTGGGCGGAAAAGTCGCGTGGGGCCTGGCTGCATGATGCGCGCCTCAGGGTCTCGGCGCGCCGGCGCCTTGCCGATGCGCTGGTGGCAACGGGCGCGCCCTATTTCGGCCACGGCGATTTCGACGAATGGCACCGCATCTTCGCCGCGGTGGGGCCGGAGGTGGCTGGCATCCGCCGCTTTGGCGCGGCCAGCCTTGATCTTGCCTATGTCGCGCAGGGGCGCTTCGATGGCTTCTGGGAAAGCGGGCTTTCGCCGTGGGATACGGCGGCCGGCTGCCTGCTGGTGCGCGAGGCGGGGGGCTTTGTCACCGATTATCGCGGTCGCAGCGAGACGATCCCGGCGGCCGAGGTGCTCGCCGCCAATGACGCGCTCCATTCCAGGCTGCACAAGCTGCTCGCCGGAGCGCTGCGCCAGGGCGCTTGATGCGGCGCGCGTCGCGGGCTAAGGCGCAAGCCGGCCCTTGCGGCATGCCCCTGTGGTGGAATTGGTAGACGCGACCGACTCAAAATCGGTTGGAGAAATCCGTGCCAGTTCGAGTCTGGCCAGGGGCACCAGTCGCGCTGCGCGGCGATAAAGCGCTTGTCTTGGGCGGCGATGATTGGTTAGCCCTTGGGGCAACGCCATGCTCGAAGCTCCTTCCTATCACGCGATAGCGGCCATGGCGGTCACCATCGCCATGTTCATCGCCTTTGCCCGCGGGCGCTATCCCGAGGAGATCATCTCGCTCGTCACCATCGCGGTGATCGGCGTGGGGCTCTATTTCGCCCCGCTCGAGGGCACCAAGCCCACCGATGGCCTGGCGATTGCCTTTGGCGGCTTTGGCCACCAGGCGCTGATCACCATCTGCGCGCTGATGATCATGGGCCGCGGCCTGGTGGTGACCGGCGCGCTCGAGCCCTTCGCGCGGATGCTCGAAGGCGTGTTCCGCGCCAGCCCGCAGATCGGCTTGCTGACCGCCCTGATCGTGGCCTTCACGCTTTCGATGTTCGTCAACGACACCCCGGTGATGGTGTTGCTGATCCCGATCATCGTGGCGATTGCGACCAAGGGGTTGATGGCTTCTTCCAAGATCCTCATGCCGGTCAACACCGCGGTGCTGATCGGCGGGATGGCCACCACCATCGGCACCTCGACCAATATTCTCGTGGTCTCGATCGCGGCCGATCTCGGGATGCCTGCCATCGGGGTGTTCCAGTTCACCCCGATCGTGCTGATCGCCGGGCTTATCGCCTTGCCCTATCTGTGGCTGGTGATGCCGCGGATGCTGCGCGACAATTCGGTGCTGCCCGACAATCTGCGCCGCACCTTCCACACCCGCCTGCGCGTGGGCAGCAGCAGCCTGCTTGCCGGTGCGGACATCGCCGCGGTGCGCAGCAAGCTGCCCGAGGGGATCACCTTCCACGATGTGCCCTCCGGCCCGCTCCAGCCCGAGCAGCGCCTGCACATCTCGGGCACCCACGAGGCGCTCGAGGAAGCAGCCCGGGTGCTCAAGGGCGAGCTAGCTCCTTCCTGGGTGCTCGACCGCATCCGCCGCATCTCCAAGGCCCGGGGTGAGGATATCGTCGCGGTGGAGATGACCGTCACCTCGGATTCGCGCCTCGTCACCCGCACGCTCGCCAGTTCGGGGATCGCCGATCTCTACGGGGTCGCGGTGCTCGGCATTCATCGGCCCAACCGCATCCTCGGCGAACGCGACACCTACACCGAGGCCGGCGATCTCAGGATCCTTGAGGGCGATGTGCTGCTGGTGATGGGGATCGAGGAGGATCTGCAGAACTTCGCGCGCAATGATGGCCTTTTGCGGCTCGAGGGCGCGCGCGAGTTGCCGCGCCGCTCCAAGGCGGCGCTGGCGGGTGCGATCATGCTCGGCGCCATCGCCACCGCCTCGCTCGGGCTGCCGTGGTTTGACGGGATGACCTATGCCCCGATCAAGCTGCCGATCGCGATCGCGGCGCTGGCGGGCGCGATCCTGATGTTCGTGACCGGCTGCGTGAAGTTCGACCGGGTGGGCCGGGCGCTTTCGGCCAAGGTGATCGTGCTGATCGCCGCGAGCCTTGCAATCGGGCGGGTGATCGATGCCAGCGGGGCGGCGGCCTGGCTTGGCGAGGCGCTGGCGCTGGGGCTTGCCTATCTCCCCCCGGCGCTGGTGCTTTCGGCAATCATGCTGTTCGTCACCCTGCTCACCAACTTCGCCTCCAACGCCACCGCGGCCACCATCGGCACCCCGATTGCCTACAGCATCGCCGGTGAGCTTGGCCTGCCGCCCGAACCCCTGGTGCTGGCGGTGCTGTTCGGCTGCAACCTGTGCTATGCCACACCGATCGCCTATCAGACCAACCTGTTGATCATGTCTGAAGGCGGCTATGAATTCGGCGATTACCTGCGCGCCGGGGGGCCGCTGGTGGCGCTGATGGTGATGCTGCTCTCGGTGCTGCTGGTGGTGCGGTACGGGCTTTAGCAGCGCTCGCGGCGGGCGCCCTCATGGGCCTTGCGGCGGCACAAGGACAAGAAAAATGAAAAGGAAACGGGCGATGCGGAAGGTGAGGCTTCTTGGTGCGGTGGGGTTGCTGGCGCTGGTGGCGGCGGGGCCGGCGCGGGCGGATGGCCTGCGCGAGGCGGTGGCGGCGGAGCTGCCGACGCTCGTCGAACTTTACCAGGATCTCCACGCCAATCCCGAACTGAGCTTCCAGGAGTTCGAGACCGCGGCCAAGCTCGCGGCCCGTGCCCGTGCGCTCGGCTTCGAGGTGACCGAGGGGGTGGGGCGCACCGGCGTGGTCGCGGTGCTCAGGAACGGCCCCGGCCCCACGGTGATGCTGCGGGCCGACATGGACGGCCTGCCGGTGATCGAGCAGACCGGGCTGCCCTATGCCTCCAAGCGCCGCGCCGTGCCCGCCACCGGGATCGAGACCGGGGTGATGCATGCCTGCGGGCACGATACCCACATGGCCGCCTGGCTCGGCACGGCCAAGCTGCTGGCGGAGCGGCGCGATCAATGGTCGGGCACGCTGGTGATGATCCTCCAGCCCGCCGAGGAGATCGGCGAGGGCGCCAAGGCGATGCTCGATGATGGGCTGTTCGTCCGCTTTCCCAAGCCCGATTACGTGCTTGCCTTCCACGATGCCGCCCAGGCCCCGGCCGGGATGATCGGCTACACCAAGGGCTTTGCGCTGGCCAATGTGGATTCGGTCGATGTGGTGGTGCCGGGGGTGGGCGGGCACGGGGCCTATCCCCACACCGCCAAGGATCCGATCGTGATCGCGGCGCATATCGTCACCCGACTGCAAACCCTGGTGAGCCGCGAACTCGATCCGCAGGAGCCCGCGGTGGTCACGGTCGGCAGCTTCCAGGCCGGCTCGAAGCACAACATCATCCCCGATGAGGCGCGCCTGCAGATCACCGTGCGCAGCTATGCCGATGCCACCCGCCAGCACCTGCTCGACGGGATCGCCCGCATCGCCCGGGCCGAGGCGCTCGCCGCCGGGATGCCCGAGGACCGTCTGCCGCGGGTGACGGTGCAGGAGCCCTATACCCCGGCGACCTACAACACCCCCGCCTTCACCGATCAGGTGATGGCGCTGCTCAAGGCGCGCTTTCCCGATCGGGTGGCCGAAACGCCGAGCGTGATGGGGGGCGAGGATTTCAGCCAATATTACCGGGCCGATCGCGAGAAGGTGCAATCGCTGATCTTCTGGGTCGGCGGGGTAAGGGCCGAGCAATGGGAAAAGGCGCAGAGGGGCGAGATCGAACTGCCCTCGCTCCATTCGCCCTTCTGGGCGCCCGATGCCCCGGTGGTGATCGCCACCGCCACCGAGGCGCTGACCGCAGCGGTGCTGGAACTGCTGAAGAAGGGCTAAGCCCTGAAGCAGCGCAGCGGCCGGGACAGAAAAAATCCGGCCGCCGGAGCGCACCCCATCGGGGCACATTCCGGCGGCCGTTTCTCCTCCCCAGGAGAACTGTGTGACGCGCGCTTCAGGAGGGCACGTAGGTGCCGAGCCGGTGGTGCAGGGCGTTGATCCGGGCCAGCTCCTCGCGGTCTTCGGTGGCGCGGGCATAGCTTTCCAGCGCGCGGCGCAGCAGCTTCATGTCGGCGGTGGACAGCAGCGCGCGGGCGCGGGCAGGTTCGGGATTGCTGGGGGTCTCGGTATCGCTCATCGCTCACTCTCCTCGGGTGCGTGCCGCCAGCCTTAATCGGCTTTGGCGGCAACCGGAAGGCTGCTTGTGCCGGCCTTCCGTTTACATCCCCGGGATCAGGCTGCCTCGAACTGGTTCATGGTGTTGTGCACCCCGCCGGCCTTGAGCGCGGCTTCGCCGGCGAAATATTCCTTGTGGTCATCGCCGATGTCGCTGCCGGCCATGTTCTGGTGCTTGACGCAGGCAATGCCCTGGCGGATCTCCTCGCGCTGGACGTTCTTGACATAGCCCAGCATCGCCGCATCGCCGAAATATTCGCGGGCAAGGTTGTCGGTGCTGAGCGCCGCGGTGTGATAGGTCGGCAGGGTGATGAGGTGGTGGAAGATCCCGGCGCGGGCCGAGGCATCGCGCTGGAAGGTGCGGATCTTCTCGTCGGCCTCGGCGGCAAGCTCGGTGCCGTCATAATCGACGCTCATCAGGCGCGCGCGGTCATAGGCCGAGACATCGCGGCCCTCGGCCACCCACTTGTCATAGACCTGCTGGCGGAAGTTCAAGGTCCAGTTGAAGCTCGGCGAATTGTTGTAAACGAGCTTGGCGTTGGGGATCACCGCGCGGATGCGATCGACCATGCCAGCGATCTGTTCGACATGGGGCTTCTCGGTCTCGATCCACAAAAGATCGGCCCCGTTCTGCAAGGACGTGATGCAGTCGAGCACCACGCGGTCCTCGCCCGTGCCGGGGCGGAACTGGTAGAGGTTGGAGGGCAGGCGCTTGGGCGCCAGCAGCTTGCCGTTGCGGCTGATGAAGACTTGGCCATTGGTGATGTTGGCCGGATCGACCTCGTCGCAATCGAGGAAGCTGTTGTACTGGTCGCCAAGGTCGCCCGGCTCCTTGGAATAGGCGATCTGCTTGGTGAGCCCGGCGCCGAGCGAATCGGTGCGGGCAACGATGATGCCATTGTCCACCCCAAGCTCGAGAAAGGCGTGGCGGATGGCGCGGATCTTCTGCAGGAAATCCTCGTGCGGCACGGTGACCTTGCCGTCCTGGTGGCCGCACTGCTTCTCGTCGGAGACCTGGTTTTCGATCTGCAGCGCGCAGGCCCCGGCCTCGATCATCTTCTTGGCGAGCAGGTAGGTCGCCTCGGCATTGCCGAAACCGGCATCGATATCGGCGATGATCGGCACCACGTGGGTCTCGTAATTGTCGATGGCGTTCTCGATCCGCTTGGCCTCGACCGCATCGCCCGCCGCGCGCGCCTTGTCGAGCGCGCGGAACATCAGCCCCAGCTCGCGCGCATCGGCCTGCTTGAGGAAGGTGTAGATCTCGCCGATCAGCGCGGGCACGCTGGTCTTTTCGTGCATCGACTGGTCGGGCAGCGGGCCGAACTCGCTGCGCAGCGCGGCGACCATCCAGCCCGAGAGATAGAGATAGCGGCGCTTGGTCGAACCGAAATGCTTCTTGATCGCGATCAGCTTCTGCTGGGCGATGAAGCCGTGCCAGCAGCCGAGCGACTGGGTGTATTGCGCCGGGTCGGCATCATAGGCGGCCATGTCGGCGCGCATGATGTCGGCGGTGTAACGGGCGATGTCGAGCCCGGTGCGGAAACGGTTCTGGATCACCATGCGCGCGGCGTTCTCGGGGTCGATCGCGGCCCAGCTCGGCCCATTGGCGCCGATCACGCCTTGCAGCCGGGCGATGGTGTTCTGATAGGTCATGTGCATCTCCTGTGCGTCTGGGCGGGCCTGATGGGGCAGGACTCGCCGCGGGCGTTGGGAGGGCTGTGACGCAAGGCGGGGCGCAAAAACAGAAAAACTTACAGAAAATCGTGTCGCTATGCCCACATTTCCCAAGGATATTGTGTCAATCAGTAAATAAGTTTACAAAGCGCCATGGCCGAAACAAATATCCTTGCCGGCCCCGCGCTGCGCCGCCTGCGCAAGCGCGAGGGCCTCACCCAGGCGGCAATGGCGGCGATGCTCGGCATCTCGCCGTCCTATCTCAACCTCATCGAGCGCAATCAGCGCCCGCTTTCGGCGCGGGTGCTGGTACAGGTGATCGAGCGCTTCGATTTCGACCCGCGCTCGCTGCGCGAGGACGAGGCGATCGGGGGGATCGACGGGCTGGCCCGGAGGTTGGCCGACCGGCGCTTTGCCGACCTTGGCATCGACCGCGAGGAAATGCAGGAGTTCCTCGCCGCCGCGCCGCAGATCGCGGCCGCCTTCGTGCGGCTCTACGACAGCAACGGCGCGCAGCCGCAAGCGCAGGAGGACAGCGCCGTGGCGGTGCGCCGCGCGGTCGAGCGCTGGCAGAACCACTTTGCCGATCTCGATCATGCCGCCGAGGCGCTGGCCGATGAGCTGCGCCTCTCGCGCGGGGAGATCAGCGCCGCCCTGTCCGAGCGGCTGCGCGAGCGCCACCAGTTGCAGGTGCGCATCCTGCCCGCCGAGGTCATGCCGGGCCAGGCCCGCCGCCTCGATCTCCACGCCCGCCAATTGCAACTGTCCGAGATGCTGCCCGGCGCGGCGCGGCGCTTCCAGATCGCCCGCCAGGTCGGCGCGCTCGAAATGCGCGAGGAGATCGACACCCTCGTGGCCGGATCGGGCCTTGCCGCGGCAGAGGCGCGCAACGCCTTTCGCGAGCATGTCACCGATTATCTCGCCGGGGCGTTGCTGCTGCCCTATCGCCGCTTCCTGCGCGCATGCGAGGCCACCGGCTATGATCTGTTCGTGCTCCAGCGCCGCTTTGCCGTAAGCTTCGATCAGGTGGCGCAGCGCCTCACCACGCTTGGCCGGGTGGGTGAGCGCGGCCTGCCCTTCTTCATGGCGGTGATCGACCGCGCCGGCCAGGTGGTGAGCTACACCGCCGGGGGCAGCGGCGCGCTCGGCGTGCTCGAGGCCGCGCGTGCCCCCGCCTTCATCTCCTATTCCGCCTTCGAGCGACCGGGCACGTTACTGACCCAGGCGGTCACTTTCGGCGAGGGCGAGGCGGCGGCGCGGCATTGGTTCATCATCACCCGCACCGTCGATGGCGACGGGGTCACCTGCGCGGCCCGCCGGGCGGTGGTGCTGGGGATCGAGGCGCGCTTTGCCGGCGAGCTTGCCCATGCCCGCGGGGTCTCGCTCGATCGGCTCGATGCGGTGCCGCTCGGCACCCCCTGCGGGCGCTGCGGCCGGCGCGAATGCCTGACCCCGGCTCCAGCGCGGCTGGCAAGCACCCTGCCGCGCCCGCGATCCTGATGCGGCATTAACCGTGCAACCCCCGCAAAAACGCCGGGCGCCGACAGGCGGTGTAAAGTTTACCGACACTTAAACTCTCGCGCCTAGAAGGCTGGCCAAGTCCAGCAAAGGCCCGCCCGCGCGATGATCCGCCTGTTCAAGCACTATATTCCCCATGCCGTGCTGCTGCTCGGGCTGCTCGATCTTGCGCTTCTGGTGATGGCGAGTGAACTCGCCTGGCAGCTGCGCGCTGCGCAGATCGGCATGGAGATCGGCGCGGTGGCGCATCGCGGGATTGCGCTGGTCGGCACCGCGCTGGTGATCTGGCTGGCGATGATTGCGGTCGGGGTCTATGGCCCCCACGCCTTGCGCTCGCTGCGCTTTGCCGGGGCGCGGGTGCTGGTGGCGATCAGCCTCGGGATCATTGCGCTGGCGGTGGTGGATTTCATCTTCCCCACCGACCTGTTCTGGCGCTCGACCCTGCTTTACACCATGGGCCTTGCGATCCTGGTGCTGATGGCCGATCGCCTGCTGCTCAATTCCTTTCTCGGCTCCTCGGCCTTTCGCCGGCGGGTGATGGTGCTGGGCGCGGGCGATCGGGCGCAGCGCCTGCGCGCGCTTGCCGAGCGGCCCGAGACCGGCTTTGCCATCGTCGCCTATATCGCCATGAGCGAGGATGCGCGCGTGGTCGAGGAGGCAATCCCGCGCAGCGCAATCCATGATCTGGGCCGCTTCGTCGAGAACCTCGGGGTTTCCGAGGTGGTGCTGGCATTGCAGGAGCGGCGCAACGCCCTGCCCCTGAAGGATCTCCTGCGGATCAAGACCAAGGGCGTGCATGTCAATGATTTCTCGAGCTTTCTCGAGCGCGAGACCGGACGCGTCGATCTCGACACGGTCAATCCCAGCTGGCTGATCTTCTCCGACGGCTTTTCCAGCGGGCGGATGTTCTCAAGCGCGGTCAAGCGTATCTTCGACATTGCCGCGAGCCTCATCCTGCTCACCCTGACGCTGCCGGTGATCGTGCTGTTTGCCGCGCTGGTGAAGCTCGACAGCAAGGGCCCGGCCTTCTTCCGCCAGACTCGCGTGGGGCTTTATGGCGAGCCCTTCACGCTCATCAAGCTGCGCTCGATGCGCGTCGATGCGGAAAAGGACGGGGCCAAGTGGGCCGAACAGGACGATCCGCGCATCACCCGCATCGGGCGCTTCATCCGCAAGGTCAGGATCGACGAGCTGCCCCAGACCTGGAGCGTGCTCAAGGGTGACATGAGCTTTGTCGGCCCGCGGCCCGAGGTGCCGAGCTTTGTCGAGAGCCTCGAGGAGCAGATCCCCTTCTATGCCGAGCGGCACATGGTGAAACCCGGTATCACCGGCTGGGCGCAGATCAACTATCCCTATGGCGCCTCGGTCGAGGACAGCCGCGCCAAACTCGAATATGATCTCTATTACGCCAAGAATTACACCCCCTTCCTCGATCTCGTGATCCTGTTGCAGACGCTGCGGGTGATCCTCTGGCCGGAGGGAGCACGCTGATGGGTGGGGGAGGCTTGTGGCCGCTGGCGGCGCAGCTTGCCTGGATCGCAGGGGCGGCCCTCGGCGCTGGAGCGTTGGTGTGGATCTTGCGCCATGGCGAGCGCGCCCGGCCCGATCGCCTCGCGCTGATGATCGCCGCCGGGGCGAGCGCGCTGTGGTGCGCGCTCGTTGCCGCGCTCGGGGCGGAGCACCCCGGCGCAGCACTGGCGGTGACGGGCCGCAATCTCGCGCTGATCGCGGCGATCTTCTGCCTGTTTGGCGCCGACGGCCGCAGCGCCAGCCTGAGGCCGGTGCGTCCGGTGATCATCGCCCTGGTGCTGGTGCAGTTGCTCCAGCCTCTGATGATGCTGATCGCTCAGCGCGGCGCGGGCGCCGCCGCGTTCGAGGTGCGGGCGCTGATCGACATGCTGGTGGCGATCGGGGCGCTGCTGCTGCTGCACAATCTCTACGCCGGCGCGGCGAGCGGCCTGCGCCCGGTGCTGCGCTGGAGCGGCATCGCGCTCGCTTCGATCTTCGCCTATGATCTCAACCTCGCCGCGCTCGCCTATCTGGGCGGCGAGGAGCCGGCGCTGCTCGCCGATCTGCGCGGGCTGTTTGCCGGGGCGATGGCGGCGCTTTTTGCCCTCGGCATGAATGCGCCCGGCCCGCGCCTGCAGTTCAGCCCTTCGCGCACGGTGACGTTCCGCACCCTCTCGCTGGTGCTGATCGGCGGTTATCTTGCTGCGATGGCGCTCGTCACCCGCTTGCTGGCGCTGATCGGCGGCGATCTTGCCCGTGCGGGCGAGCTGCTCTTCGCGCTGGCGGCGGCGCTGGCCGCGGCGCTGCTGCTCGTCTCGCCGCGGCTGCGCGGCTGGCTTAAGGTGGTGGCGAGCAAGCACCTGTTCCAGCACCGCTATGACTACCGCGAGGAATGGCTGCGCTTCACCCGCACCATCGGGCGCGCCGGCAGCGGCAGCGCGAGCCTCGCGGAACGCGCGATCCAGGCGCTGGCGGATATCACCGAGAGCCCGGGCGGACTGCTGCTGATGCCGGGCGAGGATGCGCGGCTCGAACTGGTGGCCCGCTGGAACTGGCCGACGCTCGAGGTGCCGGCGGTGGCGGGCGATGTCCGGCTATCCGCCCTGCTCGAGCAGCACGGCCTCATCCTCGCGCTCGACGAGGTGCGGCGCGGGATCGATCACCACGGCGAGGCCGCCGAAGTGCCCGCCTGGCTGCGCGAGGCCGAGGACGCCTGGGCGCTGGTGCCGCTGCTCCACTTCGATCGGCTGGTGGCGGCGATCGTGCTCGCCCGCCCGCGCAGCCCGCGCCAGCTCGACTGGGAGGACTTCGATCTGCTGCGCGTCGCCGGCCAGCAGCTGGCCAGCTACCTTGCCGAACAGGCCGGGCAGCAGGCGCTGATGGAAGCGAGCCGCTTTGACGAGTTCAACCGCCGCATCGCCTTCGTGATGCACGACATCAAGAACCTCGCAAGCCAGCTTTCCCTGCTCGCCGCCAATGCCGAAAGGCACGCCGACAATCCCGCCTTCCGTGCCGACATGCTGGTGACCTTGCGCAATTCGGCCGATAAGCTCTCGGCGCTGCTGGCACGGCTCGGGCGCTATGGCACCGGGCAGGTTGCGGGCCTTGCGCCCCTTGATCTTACCGCCCTGGCGCGCGACGTGGCCGCGCGCTTTGGCCCACTCCACCCGGTGCTGCTCACCCGCGAGGCGCCGGTCAGCGTGATCGGCAACCGCGAGGCGCTGGAACAGGCGCTCATCCATCTTGTCCAGAACGCCATCGATGCAAGTCCTGCCCAAACCCCGGTGCTGCTCGATGTCGTGGCCGAATGCCTGCACGCCAGCATCGCGGTGGTCGATCAGGGCTGCGGCATGAGCAGCGAATTCGTGCGCAGCGGGCTGTTCAAGCCCTTCGTCTCGTCCAAGCCGGGCGGCTTTGGCATCGGCGCCTTCGAGGCGCGCGAGCTGGTGCGCGCGATGGGTGGGCGGATCGCGGTGGAAAGCCGCGAGGGGCTGGGCACCCGCTTCGTCGTGACCCTGCCCCTCGCAGAAACGGCACGGCTGCGCGCCGTGCAGGATGTTCCCGATGATCCCCGAGAGGAGGTCGCCTGATGGCCGAGAAGAAGCCGGTGCTGCTCGTGATCGAGGACGATCCGGGCCTGCAGGCCCAGCTCAAATGGGCCTATGACGATTTTGCCGTGGTGATCGCGGGCGACCGAGACAGCGCCATCGCTGCCCTGCGCGCCGAGGCGCCAGAGGTGGTGACGCTCGATCTTGGCCTGCCGCCCGATCCCGATGGGGTGAGCGAGGGCTTTGCCGTGCTCGATGCGATCATGGCCCTCAAGCCCGATACCAAGGTGATCGTCGCCTCGGGCCACGGCGCGCGCGAGAGCGCGCTTGCCGCGATCGCGCGCGGGGCCTGGGACTTCTACCAGAAGCCGATCGACATCGACACGCTCGGCCTGATCGTGCGCCGCGCCTTCCACGTGCGCGCGCTCGAGCAGGAGAACCGCCGTCTCCAGAGCGCGAGCAGCGCCGACAAGACCGTGCTCGGCCGCCTCATCACCGCCGCGCCCGAGATGGTCAAGGTCGCCCGCACGATCGAGCGCGTCGCGCGCACCAATGTCTCGGTGATGCTGCTCGGCGCGAGCGGCACCGGCAAGGAACTGCTCGCCCAGGGCCTGCACGAGGCGAGCGAGCGCGCCGCCGGCCCCTTTGTCGCGATCAATTGCGCCGCGATCCCCGAAACCCTGCTCGAAAGCGAGCTGTTCGGCCACGAGAAGGGCGCCTTTACCGGGGCGGTCAAGACCACCGAGGGCAAGATCGAGAGCGCCCACGGGGGCACGCTGTTCCTCGACGAGGTGGGCGATATCCCGCTGCCGCTGCAGGTCAAGCTGCTGCGCTTCCTGCAGGAGCGCACCATCGAGCGGGTCGGAGGGCGGCGCGCGATCGCGGTTGACACCCGGATCGTGTGCGCCACCCACCAGGATCTTGAAGCCATGATCCGCGAAGGCCGCTTCCGCGAGGACCTGTTCTACCGCCTTGCCGAGATCGTCGTGCGCATCCCGGCGCTGGCCGAACGCCCCGGCGATCCGGTGCTGCTGGCCAAGGCCTTCCTCAAGCGCTTTGCCGCCGAGATGAACCCGGCGGTGAGCGGCTTTTCCGCCGATGCGCTCGCCGCGATCGATGCGCATGACTGGCCGGGCAATGTCCGCGAGCTGGAAAACCGGGTGAAGCGCGCGGTGATCATGGCCGATGGCAAGCTGGTGCAGCCCGAGGATCTTGATCTTGCTCGGCAGGACGAGGCCGATGCCCATGTCCTCAACCTCAAGGCCGCACGCGAGGCCGCCGATCGCCGGGTGATCCGCCACGCGCTCGCCCGCAGCCAGGGCAATATCTCGAGCACCGCCAAGCTGCTCGGGATCAGCCGCCCGACGCTTTATGACCTGCTCAAGCAGTATGACCTGCAGGCCTGAGGGCCGCGCGCTTCCCGCGACGCTGGGCCTTGCGCTGCTGCTGGCTGCCTGCGCCGGCGCGGAGCGCGCGCCGCCGCCCCCTGACCCGTCCGCCGCGATCGCGCCGCTGCTGGGCAAGGCCGAGGCGGCGATGGCCAGCGGCGCGCTCGGTGAGGCAGCCCAAGCGCTCGATGCGGCGCTGGCGCGCGCGCCCGAGGATCCCGACCTGTGGGTGGCGATCGCGCGGCTGCGCTTTCGCGGGGGCGAACACCTCACCGCGCTCGAGGCGGCCGATCACGCGCTCGCGCTGCGCCCGGATCATGCCCCGGCGCTGCTGCTGCGCGCGCTGATGGTGCGCGATGCCCATGGCTTTGCCGCCGCGCGCCCCTGGTTCGTGGCGGCGCTGGCCGCCGATCCCGACAGCCCCGATGTCTGGGCCGAATATGCCGCGAGCCTTGGCGATGGGGGCGAGGCCGGCGCCATGCTCGCAGCGGTGCGGCGGCTCGCCGAACTCGCGCCCCGCGATCCGCGGGTGTTCTATCTCCAGGCGGTGCTCGCCGCGCGCGCCGGAGAACTGGGGCTGGCGCGCAGCCTGCTGGACAGGAGCGGCTTTGCCGCGCGCGCCGTGCCCGCGGCGGTGCTGCTCGATGCGCTCATCAGCCTCGAGGAAGGCAATCCCGACAGCGCCGCCGAGGCGCTCGCCCCGCTGGCCGCCCGCCAGCCGGCCAATGCGCGGCTGCGCGAGCTTCTCGCCCGTGCGCTGCTGGAGAGCGGGCGGGCGGGGGAGGTGGTGGCGCGATTCGGGCCCGAGGCCGCGCTGGCCGAGGCTTCGCCCTATCTGGTGATGGTGGTGGCGCGGGCGCAGGAACAGCTCGGCAATCGCGCCGCCGCAGCGCCGCTGCTGGCGCGCGCCTACGCCGGGGCAAGGCCGCGGCTGGCGGTGCTGGCCCCGCGCGAGGGCCTGCCGCAGCCGACCATGGCGCTGCGCGCCGCGGCAGGCAGGGGGGCGCAAGGCACGCTGGCGGCCGAGACCGCGCGGCTCGCGGCGCGCTTTCCCGCCTCGGCCGATGTCGCCAGCCTTGCCGGCGATGCCGCGCTGGCGGGCAAGGATGCGGCAGGCGCGCTCGCCGCCTATGCCCGGGCGGCACAGGTGAAGCGCCCCTGGCCGCTCACCCGCAAGGCGGTGCTCGCCGCGCGCGCACAGGGTGATGAGGCCGCGGCGCTAAGCTTGCTCGCCCGCCATGTCGCGGGCGAACCCGATGGGGCGAGCGGGCTGGTCGCGCTCGCCGAGGCCGAAGCGCGGCGCGGTGGCTGGCGCCGCGCGGCGCTGCTGCTCGATCATGCGATTGCGCTTGGCGCCGGGCACGATCCGGCCCTGCTGGCGCTGCGCCGCGATGCCGCCCGCGCGATGGGGGACAGGCAGGCCGCGGCGCGCTTTGCCGCCCTCATCGCCGAGGTGCGCCCGGCGCCGCTTGCTGCGCGGTAGGCTTCGCGCCGCGGCTCGACAAGCGCGCGCGTTCGGGGCAGGGCGCCGCGATCATGCCGAGACTGCCGTTCCTCTCCGATCCGATGATCGCCGTGCTGGTGATCGCCACGCTGCTCGCCCTGCTGCTGCCAGCCAGCGGCGAGGCGCGCGCGCTGGTGAGCCTCATCAGCAATGGCGGGATCTTCGTGCTCTTTCTCGTCAACGGGATGCGGGTGCCGCGCGGCGAGATCGCCCGGGCGCTTGCCAATGCGCGCTATTTCGGCCCGCTGCTCGCCTTCGTCTTCGGGGCCATGGCGCTCGCGGGGCTGGGGCTGGCCGCGATCGGCGGGGCGCTGCTGCCGCCGCTGGTGGCGCTCGGCTTCGTCTATCTCGGCTGCCTGCCTTCCACCGTGCAATCGGCAACCTCCTACACCAGCCTTGCCGGGGGCAATGTGGCGCTCGCGGTGGTCGGAGCGGCGCTGATCAACATTGTTGGGGTGTTCGTGAGCGCGCCGCTCTTTGCCCTCATCGGCGGCAGCGGGGCGGGCACGATCGGCAGCGAGGCGATCTTGCGCATCGGCCTCATCCTCGTGCTTCCCTTCGTGCTCGGGCAGATCGTGCAGCCCCGGGTGATCGGACAGCTGGCGCAGCACCGCGCGCGGATCGCCTGGCTTGATCGCGCTGTGATCGGCCTTGCGGTCTATGTCGCCTTTTCGGGCGCGGTCGAGCAGGGGCTCGCACAGATGTTCGCCCCGCGCGATTGGGTGGTGCTGGTGGGGCTGGTGCTGGCGCTGCTGGCGCTGGCGCTGGCGGCGGCCTGGGGCCTCGGCGGCCTAATCGGCCTTGCTCGGCCCGACCGCATCGCCTTTGTCTTTGCCGCCTCGCAAAAGAGCGTCGCGGTGGGCGCGCCGCTGGCGGCGATCCTGTTCCCCGCGGCGAGCGCCGGGTTCATCATCGCCCCGCTGCTGCTCTATCACCTTGCCCAGCTGGTGATCGCCGCGCCCCTGGCGGCGCGGCTGGCGCGGGGCTAGGCCGCGCCGCGCTCGGCCCGGGCGTGGCGCACCGACCACCAGAAGGACAGGCCTATGAGGATCGCCCCGATCAGCCCGGTGATGGTCTCGGGGATGTGGAACACCGCCGAGACCAGCATGATCGCGCCGAGCACCACGATCGCCCAGAAGGCCCCGTGCTCGAGAAAGCGATATTCGGCAAGCGTGCCCTGCCGCACGAGGTGCACCGTCATCGAGCGCACGAACATTGCCCCGATCGACAGGCCAAGCGCGATCACGATCATGTTGTTGGACAGCGCAAAGGCCCCGATCACCCCGTCGAAGCTGAAGCTCGCATCGAGGATGTTGAGATAGAGAAACCCGCCAAGCCCGCTGCGCACCACGGCGCCCGCGGCGCGCGCGGCGGCCTCGCGCATCTCGAGCCAGTGGCTGACCGCCTCGACCGCGATGAAGGTGACGAGCCCGAGCATCCCGGCAACGAGGAAGGTATGCGCCTCCTCCACCGGCATCAGGCTCGAGATGCCCCACATGCCAAGCAGCAGGATGGCGATCTCGATCGCCGGCAGGTTCGAGACCCGCGCCAGTGCCTGTTCGATGCTGGCGATCCAGTGCACCTCCTTGTCGGCATCGAAGAAGAACTTCATCCCCACCATGGCAAGGAAGGCCCCGCCGAAGCCGGCAATGCCGACATGTGCCGAACTGACCAGCGCCTCGTACTGATCCGGCCGGTTGAGCGAGAGGTGGAGCGCCTCGATCGGGCCGATATTGGCCGCGATCGCCACGATCGCGAGCGGGAAGACGATCCGCATCCCGAACACCGCAAAGGCGATCCCCCAGGTGAGAAAGCGGCGCTGCCACACCGGATCCATCTCCTTGAGCACCGAGGCATTGACCACGGCATTGTCGAAGCTGAGCGAGACCTCGAGCACCGAGAGGATGACGACGATCCACAGCACCTCGGCCATGCCCATGATCGTGCCGCTGCTCGACAGGCCATACCAGGCGGCAAGGGCAAGGCAGATGAGGGTGAAGATGAGCGAGAAGGTGTAGTAGCGAAGCAGCGTCTGCATGGTGCGGGGCAAGCCTTGGATCGTGGGCGGCGGATCGGGGCGGCGCAGGTGGCGCGCTCAGCCCTTGGGCTGATAGGTCTGTTCGGGGCCGGGGAAGGCGCGCGCGCGCACCTCGGTGGCATAGCGCGCCACGGTGCGATCGATCAGCCCGGCGATGTCTTCATAGCGTTTGACGAAGCGCGGCACGCGCTCGAACATGCCGAGCATGTCCTCGGTGACGAGCACCTGCCCGTCGCACCGGGCCGAAGCGCCGATGCCGATGGTGGGGCAGGAGACCGCCTCGGTCACCGCCACCGCGATCGGCTCGAGCACGCCCTCGATCACCATGGCAAAGGCCCCGGCTGCATCGAGCGCCCGTGCATCGGCGAGGATCTTGGCCGCCTCTGCCTCGTTGCGCCCCCGCGCGCCATAGCCGCCGAGCACGTTGACCGCCTGCGGGGTGAGGCCGACATGGCCCATCACCGGAATGCCGCGCTGGCTGAGGAAGGCGACCGTGGGGGCCATTGCCTCGCCGCCCTCGAGCTTCACCGCCGCCGCGCCGGTGGCCTTGAGCAGGAAGGCGGCGCTTTCGAAGGCCTTTTCGGGCGAGGCCTCGTAGGAGCCGAAAGGCATGTCGATCACCACCACGGCGTGATAGGAGCCGCGCACCACCGCCGCGCCGTGATTGGCCATCATCTCGAGCGTCACCGGCACGGTCGAAGGCAGGCCATAGATCACCTGCCCGAGCGAATCGCCCACCAGCAAGAGATCGCAATGGGCATCGAGCAGCTGGGCCTGGCGGGCGGTGTAAGCGGTGAGCATCACCAGCGGCTCGGCGGTGCGGCCATCCTGCTTGCGCGCGCGGATCGCCGGCACGGTCAGCCGCCGCATCGGTGCCGGCGTGGGGTTGGCGCGGCTGGTGCTGGTGTCGAGCTGGAAGGTGGTGGACATGGCGCGAGGCTCTAGCGCCTGGGCGCGCCGGGGGAAAGCCCATGCATTGGCGCTTGTGTTGCGCTGGCGTTGCGCTAGCGTCGGCCTCCGGATGATCGTGCGGGGGTTCCATGCGCGATCGGGAGGAGACCAAATCCACATGCTTTGTGACAGGATGACACGGCAAGCCCGCTGCCGCATCGCGGCTGCGGCGCGGCGGCAGCGCCCGATCGGCGCAGGAGCGCTCTGATGGCAAGCGCACCCAACCGAACCATCGCCCAGCGCATGTTCGCGCGCAAATCGATCGCCCAGGTGCAACGCGAGACCCAGACCAGCGAGCTCAAGCGTTCGCTCGGCAAGTGGAACCTCCTGCTGCTCGGGGTCGGCTGCATCATCGGGGCGGGCATCTTCGTGCGCACCGGCAGCGCCGCGGCGCTCCATGCCGGGCCGGCGGTGCTGCTGAGCTTCGTCGTCGCCGGCATCGTCTGCGCCTTTGCCGGCCTGTGCTATGCCGAGCTGTCCTCGACCCTGCCGGTCTCGGGTTCGGCCTATACCTATGGCTACACCACGCTGGGCGAATTCGTCGCCTGGGTGATGGGGGCGCTGCTGCTGCTCGAATACGGCCTTGCCGCCTCGGTGGTGGCGGTGGGCTGGTCGGGCTATGTGGTCAGCTTGCTGGCTGATTTCGGGGTGGTGATCCCGCCGCAATTGACCGGGCCGACCGGCTATCCGTTGGTGCGCGACGGGGTGCCGGTGCTGGCCGACGGCGCGCCGGTGACGACGCTCTTCAACCTGCCCGCCTTCCTCGTCTGCGCGCTGCTGGCGGCGCTGCTGGTGGTGGGGGTGTCGGAATCGGCCAAGGTCAACAACATCATCGTGGCCATCAAGGTGAGCGTGCTTGCCGCCTTCATCCTCGTGGGCGGGGCGATCGTGCTCGGCAATTTCACCGAGCTTGCGGCAACCAACTGGGTGCCCTTCATTCCCGAGAACCAGGGCGACGGCAAGTTCGGGTTTGACGGGATCATGCGCGCCGCCTCGATCGTGTTCTTTGCCTATATCGGCTTCGAGGCGGTCTCGACCGCGGGGCAGGAGGCCAAGGACCCGGCGCGCGACATGCCTTTCGGCATCATCGGCAGCCTGGTGGTGTGCACGGTGATCTACATGCTGGTCGCCGCGGTGATGACCCTGCTGGTGCCCTACCAGACCCTCAACGTGCCCGATCCGGTGGCGGTGGTGGTGGACAATTTCGGCCCGCAATGGGGCTGGCTTGCCAAGATCATCAAGGTCGGCGCGATCATCGGCCTCACCTCGGTGGTGCTGGTGCTGATGTATGCCCAGACCCGCATCTTCTACACCATGGCGCGCGATGGGCTGCTGCCCAAGGTGTTCAGCCGGGTGCATCCGCGCTTCCAGACCCCGGCGATCAACACCGTGCTGGTGGGGCTGGTGACGGCGGTGGCGGCCGGGTTCTTCGACATCAACGTGCTCGGCGATGTCACCTCGGTCGGCACGCTTGCGGCCTTTGCGATCGTGTGCCTCTCGGTGATCTACCTGCGGCGCGCCGCGCCCGAGCTGCCGCGCGGCTTTTCGGTGCCGTTCTATCCGGTGCTGCCGGTGCTGGGGATTCTCTCCTGCGTCTATCTGATCTCCACCGTGCCGTGGTCGGTGCTGCAGTTCTTCCTGTGGTATCTGGTGGGGGCGGTGCTGCTCTACTTCCTCTACGGGATGCGCAATTCCAACCTCCAGCACGGCGAGGGGCAGGACGAGGCCCCTGACATGGGGGAATTTCCGGGGCCGGTGGTGGGCGACTGAGCCGCCCGTCCGGATGCGACAAGGGGCGCGGGGGAGCCGGGTGCTTCTCCCGCGCCCTTTTCGTTGCAAGCGTGGCGATGTTGGAACATAATAAGAACAAATGAGTCGTTCCCGCATGTCCTCTCGTCCCTGTGTGGCCTGTGCCGCGCCCGCCCGCCTCGCCGATGCGCGCTGGCGCCCGGGCCTGGCCGCGCAGCCGTTCCATTCGGAAATCTTCGCACCCGCGCATGAGGCGAGCGGGGCGGGGCTGGCCCTGGCGCTGGCGCGCGATGCCTTGGCCGCGGCGGGCGGGGATGATGGCACGGGCGAGGTGCTCTGGGTGCAGGATCGCGCCGCGATCCGGCTGGGGGGACGGCCCTTCCTCCACGGCCTTCCCCTCGATCTGCGCCACCGCCTGATCCATGTCGCCGCCCGCACCCCCGCCGATGCGCTCTTCGCCCTCGAGGAAGGGGTGCGATGCCGCGATCTTGCCGGGGTGATCGGCGAGATCGCCGGCAATCCGCGCGTGCTCGATTTCACTGCCTCGCGCCGCTTGAGCCTCACGGCCGAGCGCCATGGTGTGCGGCTGTGGCTGGTGCGCCTCGATGCGGCGGCTGACCTTTCCTCGGCCCGGATGCGCTGGCAGGTGCGCGCCGCGCCCTCGGCCGCCCCGCGCTGGAACCCGGCGGCTCCCGGTCCTGCCACCTGGCACGCCCGGCTGTTCCGCGCCCGCGCCCATCCGCCGGGTGAATGGATGCTTTGCGATGACGATGGAACCTTGCGCCTCCAGCCCGATCGCACCGCTTCAGACGCCCCCGCCGCCACAGCGCCGGATCCTGTCGGTGTGGCTCGCGCGACTGTCGGTCGATCGCTGGCAGCGCGCCTGCCCGCCTGAGGCTGCGGCCCGGCCCACCGCGCTGATCGCCGAGACCGCGCAGGGGCCGCGCATCACCGCCGCCAATGATGCTGGCCTTGCCGCCGGGGCGCGGCCGGGGATGCGGCTGGCCGATGCCCGCGCGCTGTGCCCCGATCTGGCGGCGGTGCCAGCCGATCCGGCGGGCGATCTGGCGTTGCTCGAGCGGCTGGCGCTGTGGGCCCAGCGCTGGGGGCCGTGGAGCGCGATCGATCCGCCCGATGGCCTCCTTGTCGATGTCACCGGCGCGGCCCATCTGTTCGGGGGCGAGGAGCGGCTGCTTGGCGAGGTTGTGCGCGCCTTTGCCGGGCGCGGACTGGTCGCGCGCCCCGCGCTCGCCCCCACCGCGGGGGCTGCCTGGGCGCTTGCGCACCATGGGCCGGCCCAGGCGATCCTTGCCCCCGGGGATGATCCCTTGCGGCTGCTCGGCGATCTGCCGGTGGCAGCGCTCCGGCTCGATGCGGATGTGCTGGCGGTGCTCCGGCGGCTCGGGATCAAGCGGATTGGCCAGCTTGCCGGGCTTGGCGGCGCGGGCGCAGGGGCGGGCGCAGAGGCGGCCATGCGCGATGCACTCGCCCGCCGTTTCCGCCACCATCGCACGAGCGCGGCCAACCCGCTGCTGCGTCTGGACCAGCTGCTTGGCAAGGTGCCCGAGCCGCTGCTGCCGGTGCGCGCCCGGCCGGTGCCGCTGGTGCAGCGCTGCCTGCGCGAACCGCTGCGCCACCGCAGCCCGCTCGATCGGGTGGTCGCAGAGCTGGCCGAGGCCATGGTGCGCGCGCTTGAGGCGCGCAGCGAGGGGGCAAGGCGGCTCGAACTGATGCTCTGGCGGCTCGATGGCGCGGTGCTCGCGCGCCGCGTCGAACTTGCGGCCGCCACCCGCGATGCCGGGCACATCACCCGCCTGCTGGCAAGCCGGCTCGAGGATGTCGAGGCTGGCTTCGGGATCGAGCTGGTGCAGCTGCGCGCCAGCTGGAGCGAGCCTTTGGCGCTGTCCCAGGCCGATCTCGAGACCGCTGCCCAGCAGCATGGCACCGCGCTTGCTGCCTGCATCGATCGGCTGGTGATGCGGCTGGGCAGGGGCGCTGTCACCCGCCCGGTGCCACGCGCCAGCCACATCCCCGAACGCGCCCAGGCCTGGCAGCCGCCGCTCGTCCCGCTGGCCCCCAGCCAGGCGGCGCTGGCCTTCCATGCCCGGCCGCTCAAATTGCTCGACCGGCCCGAGCCGATCGCGGTGCTCCACGCCGCACCCGACGGGGTGCCGCAGCGCTTCGGCTGGCGCGGCGAGGTGCGCGCGGTGGTGCGGGCGGAAGGGCCCGAGCGCATCGCCCCTGAATGGTGGCGCGAAGGGGGCCGCGCGCGGCTGCGCGACTATTACCGGATCGAGGACGAGGCCGGGCGGCGCTACTGGATCTATCGCCGCGGGATCGCTGGCGACGGGCGCGGCGGGCCGCCCGACTGGTTCCTGCACGGGCTGTTCGCCTGATTGCTGCGGGCCCCCGTGCTCAGGGTTTCTTTACGGCTCTGTGCGATCCTTTCGCGCATGAGCATCCACACCATCACCCGCGCCTCCCAGCGGCGACCGATGAGCCTCACGGTCAAGAGCCGGGTGCGTTCGCGCGTGGTCTATGTCGAGCTTGTCGATCTGTCCGAAGGCGGTTGCAAGATCCGCGCAAAGCCCGGCTTTGCCCAGGTGGGCGACCGGGTGACGATGAAAGTGGCCGGCATCAATGCCCCGCTGGGCAGCATCGCCTGGGTCGATGGCGGGCTTGCCGGGGTGGCTTTCGAAGGCACGATGCACCCGGCGGTGATCGATTATCTGTGCAGCCAGCAGCAGCCGCGCGAGCCCGACGCGCGGCTGCGCCGCATCATCTGACCTTTGGGCTTGCAAGCTTTGCATTTGGCAGCGACGCTGTAGGAACATATAAGGAACATATCCGCATGTTCCTCAGGCTTCCTGCAAACCCATGGCCCAGCAGACCCTTCGCCAGCGTCTCGAGATCCTTGCCGATGCCGCCAAGTATGATGCCTCCTGCGCCTCCTCGGGCACCGCACGCAAGCATTCGCTCGGCGGCAGGGGCATGGGTTCGACCGAGGGCATGGGCATCTGCCATGCCTATGCGCCCGATGGCCGCTGCATCTCGCTGCTCAAGATCCTGCTGACCAATCACTGCATCTTCGATTGCCACTACTGCATCAACCGCAAGAGCGCCAACACCCCCCGGGCGCGTTTCACCCCGCCCGAAGTGGTCGCGCTCACGCTCGATTTCTACCGCCGCAACTATATCGAGGGGCTGTTCCTTTCCTCGGGCATCGTGAAGAGCGCCGATCACACCATGGAGCAATTGGTGGAGGTCGCCCGAGCCTTGCGCGAGGAGCATGATTTTCGCGGCTACATCCACTTGAAGACCATTCCCGAGGCCGATCCCGAGCTTATCCACCAGGCCGGGCTTTATGCCGATCGCCTCTCGATCAATGTCGAGCTGCCCACCCGCGCCGGACTGGCCCGGCTCGCTCCTGACAAGAACGAGGCGCGCATCGAGCAGGCGATGGCGCATACCCGCACACGCATCACCGAGGCGCGCGCGGCGCGCCGGCGCTTCCGCCACGCCCCGCGCTTTGCCCCGGCGGGCCAATCCACTCAGATGATCATCGGCGCCGATGGGGCCAGCGATGCCGCGATCATCGGCAAGGCGCGCCGGCTCTATGACAATTTCGGCCTCAGGCGCGTCTATTACAGCGCCTTCTCGCCGATCCCCGATGCTTCCGCGGTGCTGCCGCTCCAGCGCCCGCCGCTGCAGCGCGAGCACCGGCTCTATCAATCCGACTGGCTGATGCGCTTTTATGGCTTTGCCCCGGAGGAGGTGGCCGCCGCCGCCGGGGCCGATGGCAACCTGCCGCTCGATATTGATCCCAAGCTGGCCTGGGCCTTGCAGTTCCGCGCGCATTTCCCGGTCGATATCAACCGCGCCCCGCGCGAGATGCTGCTCAGGGTGCCGGGGCTGGGCACCAGGGCGGTGGCACGCATCCTCAGCGTCCGGCGCCACCGGCGGCTGCGGCTCGAGGATGTCGCGCGCCTCACCACCTCGCTTGCCAAGGTGCGCCCCTTCATCGCCGCGAGCGACTGGCGTCCCACCATGCTCACCGACCGTGCCGATCTGCGCCAGCTGCTGGCCCCACGCGCGCAGCAGCTCGAGCTGTTCGGATGACGGCGATGGGCAAGGCCGGTTTCGGGGCGCATTACGCCGTTCACCTGCCCGCGTCGGATGATTTCGAATTCTGGCGCGCCCGCGCCCGCGCCCTGGTGCAGGCCGAAGTGCCGCCCGACCGGGTGAGCTGGGTGGAGCCGGGCGCAACCGGCGACCTGTTTGCCGGGGGTGCGGCGCGCGGCAGCGCGCGCCTGCCGCAGCCCCCGGCCGATGCGCCGCCGGTGCGCGCCAGCCAGCGCTTCCTTGCCATCGCCCGCAGCGCCGCGCTCAACCGCGATCCGGCCCGCTTCGCGCTGCTCTATCAGGTGCTCTGGCGCCTGCAGCGCCAGCCCCGGCTGATGGAGGACAGCGCCGATCCACAGGTGCGCCGGCTCGAACAGCTCGCCAAGGCGGTGCGCCGCGATGCGCACAAGATGCACGCCTTCGTCCGCTTCCGCGAGGTGCAGGAGGCCGATGGCACCGCCCATTTCGTCGCCTGGTTCGAGCCCGATCACCACATCCTGCGCGCCGAGGCGGGCTTCTTCATGCGCCGCTTTGCCAATATGCGCTGGTCGATCCTCACCCCGCGCGGGAGCATCCACTGGGACGGCACGACCATGCGCGAAGGCCCGCCTGCGCGGAGAGAGGATGCGCCCGGGGGCGATCCGGTCGAAGCCTTGTGGCGCTCCTACTATGCCTCGATCTTCAACCCGGCGCGGCTCAAGCTCGGCGCGATGCTCTCGGAAATGCCCAGGAAATACTGGAAGAACCTGCCCGAGGCCGCGCTCATCCCCGGGCTTGTCGCCACCGCCCAGGCGCGCGCGGCGGCGATGGTGGCGGCGGGCGGGCGCAGCGAGCGGCCACGACCGTCATCGCTGGCCGAGCTGGCGCAGGGCATCGCCGCCTGCCGCGATTGCCCGATCGCTGCTTGCGGCACCCGGGCGGTGGCAGGCGAGGGGCCGCCCCGGGCCCGGTTGATGATCCTTGGCGAACAGCCGGGCGATCAGGAGGACATCGCCGGGCGCCCCTTTGTTGGCCCGGCGGGGCAATTGCTCGACCAGCATCTCGAAGCTGCCGGGATCGCGCGGGGCGCGGCCTATATCACCAATGCGGTCAAGCACTTCAAGTTCGTGGCCAAGGGCCGGCAGCGCCTGCACCAGTCACCTACCGCCAAGGAGATCGACACCTGCCGCTGGTGGCTCGAGGCCGAGCGCGCGCTGGTGCGCCCGCGGATCGTGCTGGCGCTGGGGGCCAGCGCGGCGCGCGCCCTGCTGGGCAAGACAGTCAGCGTCACCCGCGCGCGCGGGCAGGCGATCCGGCTCGAGGATGGGGCCGAGCTGTGGGTGACGCTCCACCCTTCCTATCTGCTGCGGCTCGAGGGAGAGGCGCGCGCGCGCCAGGCGGCGCTGTTCGCGCAGGATCTGGCGCTGGTGCGGGCGCGGCTGGAGGCGGCCTAGGTGCCCGAGCCGCCGCTCACCCCCGATCGGCGCACCCTGGCGCGCGATCCCGAGGCGTGTGTCGCCCCGCCGCGCGCGCCCTTTGTCGAACTGGGGGTGACGAGCCCCTTCAGCTTCCTGCGCGGAGCCTCGGACGCGGTCGATCTGGTGCTGACCGCGCATGCCCAGGGCTATGACGCGATCGGGATTGCCGATGTCAATTCGATGGCCGGGGTGGTGCGGCTCCACACCGAGGCAAGGGCGATGAAGCTCAGGCCCGTGATCGGCTGCCGGATCGAGACGGTCGAGGGCCTCGCCTTCCTCGCCTATCCCGAGGATCGTGCTGCCTATGGCCGTCTCACCCGGCTGATCAGCGCCGGGCGGATGCACACGCCGGAAGGGCAATGGCAGGAAAAGGGCGTGTGCCAGATCACGCTTCCCATGCTCGCCGCCCATGCCGAAGGGGTGCAGCTGATCCTGCTGCCGCCCGCGGATCTCGATGCGCCTTGCGCGATCCCGGTGCCGAGCAATGTGGTGCCGCTGCATGGCGGGGCGGCGGTGCCGGAGAGCGCCGCAAGCCGGCTGTGCGCGGGCCTCGAGGAGCTGCTCCGGCAGCTTGTCCGCCAGCTGCCCGGGCTCGGGCACATTGCCGCAAGCTACCTCTATCGCGGTGATGACATCGCCCGGATCGAACGGCTCGACCATCTCGCCCGCGCCCATGGCCTTGGCCTGCTGGCCACCAATGATGTCCACTACCACGCCCCCTGCCGTCGCCCGCTGCACGACGTGATGACCGCGATCCGCCACAAGACCACGCTGGCAGCGGCGGGGCACCTGCTCCACCCCAATGCCGAGCGCCATCTCAAGTCTCCGGCCGAGATGCAGCGCTTGTTTGCGCGCTGGCCCCATGCGCTTGCCGCTGCCCGGCAGGTGGCCGATCGCTGCCGCTTCAGCCTCGAGGAATTGCGCTACGAATATCCCGAGGAGATCGTCCCCGAAGGCCAGAGCCCGCAGCAATATCTGGAAGCCGAGGTCTGGGCCGGGGCGGCGCGGCGTTACCCCGAGGGGGTGCCCGAGAGCGTGCGCGAGACCTTGCTGCGCGAGCTGGCGCTGATCGCCAAGCTCGATCTGGCGCGCTATTTCCTCACCATCAAGGACATCGTCGATTTCGCCCGCAGCCAGGATCCGCCGATCCTGTGCCAGGGGCGGGGGAGCGCGGCCAATTCGGCGGTGTGCTATGTGCTGGGCATCACCGCGGTCGATCCGGCCAAGCACCAGCTCCTGTTTGATCGCTTCATCTCCGAGGAGCGCAAGGAGCCGCCCGATATCGACGTCGATTTCGAGCACGAGCGGCGCGAGGAGGTGATCCAGTACATCTATCGCAAATATGGTCGCCACCGCGCCGGCCTCGCCGCCACGGTGATCCACTATCGCCCGCGCATGGCGATCCGCGAGGTGGGCAAGGCCATGGGCCTGTCCGAAGATGTCACCAGTGCGCTGGCGCGCACCGTGTGGGGCGGGTGGGGGCGCGAAATCAGCGCGAAGCACGTGGCCGAGGCCGGGCTTGATCTGAGCGATCCGCACCTCAGGCGCGTGCTCAAGCTCACCCGGCAGCTGATCGGGATGCCGCGCCACCTTGGCCAGCATGTCGGCGGCTTCGTGCTCACTCAAGGCCCGCTCAGCGAGACCGTGCCGATCGGCAATGGCGCCATGCCCGAGCGCTCCTTCATCGAATGGGACAAGGACGACATCGAGGCGCTGGGCATCCTCAAGGTCGATGTGCTGGCGCTGGGGATGCTGACCTGCATCAGGAAATGCCTCGATCTGCTTGAAAGGCATCACGGCCGGGCGCTGACGCTGGCCACGGTGCCGCGCGAGGATCCCGCAACCTATGCCATGCTGCGCCGCGGCGATTCGCTCGGCGTGTTCCAGGTCGAAAGCCGGGCGCAGATGAACATGCTGCCGCGCCTGCGCCCGCGCGAGTTCTACGATCTTGTCATCCAGGTGGCGATCGTGCGCCCGGGGCCGATCCAGGGCGACATGGTGCATCCCTATCTCAAGCGCCGCCGCGGCGAGGAGCCTGTCACCATCCCCGCGCCCGCCCCGCAGCACGGCCCGCCTGATGAACTGACCAGCATCCTTGGCCGCACCCTGGGGGTGCCGATCTTCCAGGAACAGGCGATGAAGATCGCATTGGATGCAGCGAAGTTCTCCAGCCGCGAGGCCAACCGCCTGCGCAAGGCCATGGCCACCTTCCGCAGCCGCGGCATGGTCGATGAATTGCAGGACATGATGGTCGAGCGCATGGTCGCGCGCGGCTATGACCGCGACTTTGCCCAGCGCTGCTTCAACCAGATCAGGGGTTTTGGCGAATATGGCTTTCCCGAAAGCCACGCGGCGAGCTTTGCCCAGCTGGTCTATGTCTCGAGCTGGCTCAAGTGCCACTATCCGGCGGCCTTTGCCTGCGCGCTGCTCAATTCGCAGCCGATGGGCTTTTACGCCCCGGCCCAGATCGTGCGCGATGCGGTGGCACACGGGGTGCGGGTGCTGCCGGTCGATGTCAACCACTCGGCCTGGGACTGCACGCTCGAGGGCGAAGGCGAGCCCTTTGCCCTGCGCCTCGGCCTGCGCCAGATCGATGGCCTGCCCGAACATGTCGCCGCCGCGCTGGTGAGCGAGCGGGCAGCAGGCGGGCCCTTTGGCGATCTTGCCGAACTGCAGCAGCGTGCGGGCCTGTCACCGGCGCAGATCGAGCGGCTGGCGAGCGCCGATGCCTTCGGCTCGCTCGGCCTCAGCCGCCGCGCGGCGCTGTGGCAGGCAAGGAGCCTGATCGCCGCGCCCGATCTGCCGCTGTTCCGCGCCGCCGGGGTGCGCTCCGACGGGCCCGAGCGCGCCGCCATCCACCTGCCGGCCATGCCGCTGTCCGAGGAGGTGGTGGCCGATTACCAGACCACGCGCCTCAGCCTCAAGGCGCACCCCATGGCCTTCCTGCGCGCCGATCTTGCCGCGCGCGGCTTCGTGCGCGCCTGCGACCTCAAGCAGCGGACATTCCGCAGCATGGTCAAGGTCGCAGGCGTGGTGCTGATCCGTCAGCGCCCCGGATCGGCCAAGGGCGTGACCTTCATCACGCTTGAGGACGAGACCGGCATCATCAACCTCGTGGTCTGGCCCGATCTCAAGGAACGGCTGCGCAAGGTGGTGATGGGCGCGCGGCTGATGGAAGTGCGCGGGCGGGTGGAACATGATGATGCGGTGATCCACGTGATCGCTGCGCACCTTGTCGATGCCACCCATGCGCTCCACGCGCTTTCGGAGGATCTGCTCGAGACCCCGCTCGCCCGTGCCGATCACGTCAACACCCCGCTCACCGGGGCGCGGCCACCAGCGCTGCACGATCTGGCACGGCCTGGCCCGGGAACGAGGGGCCATCCGCGCGATCAGCGCATCCTGCCGCGCTCACGCGATTTTCATTGAGCCGTGGCAACGCGCCGCGGACGGCGCGTTCAGCTGGCCTCGAGCGCGTAGCCGGCCGAGCGCACGGTGCGGATCGGGTCCTTCGCGCCCTCGATCCCGATCGCCTTGCGCAGGCGGCGGATATGCACGTCCACGGTGCGCAGCTCGATATCCGAACCCGTGCCCCACACCCCATCGAGCAGCTGGCCGCGGCTGAACACCCGGCCCGGGCTTTCCATGAAGAACTTGAGCAGGCGGTATTCGGTCGGCCCGAGCTGGAGCGCGCGGCCGCGGCGCTGCACCTTGTGCGCCACCGGATCGAGCCGCAGATCGCCCACCTCGATCACCTCGCCGGCAAGCGCCGGGCGGATGCGCCGCATCACCGCCGCCACCCGGGCGAGCAGCTCGCGCGGGGAGAAGGGCTTGGTGAGATAGTCATCCGCGCCCGTCTCCAGCCCGCGCACCCGGTCATCCTCGGCCTCGCGCGCGGTCAGCATGATGATCGGGACGTGGGCGGTTTCCTTGTCGCGGCGCAGGCGGCGGCACACCTCGATGCCGCTGGTGCCCTCGATCATCCAGTCGAGGATGATGAGATCGGGGACCTCCTCGCTCGCCAGCACCAGCGCCTCATCACCATCACCGGTGCAGCGCACCGAATAGCCTTCGTTCTGGAACCGGTATTCGAGCAGTTCGGACAGGGCCGGGTCATCCTCGACCAGCAGCAACTTGGCAGCGGACATGCGCTCTATGCCTCCTCGCGCGTCCCCCTGGAGCGCGCTTTTTCGGGCCTATGTTTCATTTACGCGACAATTTGATGAAACGCGATGCCGCAAGATGCGGGCCTTTAGCGGTCGGTTTCGGGCGGATAGGTGCCGGTGGCGGCGAAATGCACCATCTCGGCGACATTGGTGGCATGATCGCCGATGCGCTCGATGTTGCGGGCCACGAACAACAGCTGCGCCGCGCTCGAAATGGTCGAAGGATTTTCGACCATGTAGCTCACCAGATTGCGGAAGATTGAATTGTAGAAGCCATCGACCTTGGCATCGGTGGCGATCACCTCGCGGGCAAGATCTGGATCGCGCGCGGCATAGGCGGTGAGCACGTCGTGCACCATCTCACCGGCCAGTTCGCCCATGGTGGGCAGCAGGGTGAGCGGCTCGAACCGGGCCCGGCCCTCGATCATGCCGGTGCGCTTGGCGATGTTCTTGGCATAGTCGCCGATGCGCTCGAGCACCCCGCCGATCTTGAGCGCGGCGATCACCTCGCGCAGATCGTCGGCCATCGGCGCACGCAGGGCGATGATCCGCACCGCGAGCTTGTCAACCTCGGTCTCGAGCGCATCGAGGCGCTTGTCGCGCGCCACCACCTGCTCGGCCAGGGCCTCATCGCCGCGCACCAGCGCATCGAGCGATTCGGCGATGGCGACCTCGGCAAGTCCGCCCATCTCGGCAATGAGCCCGCGCAGGCGGGTGATGTCCTCGTCGAAGGCCTTGACGGTATGCTCGGCCATCACCCGTACCTCCCGGTGATATAGTCCTTGGTGCGCTCCTCGATCGGATTGGTGAAGATCTCCGAGGTCGGCCCATATTCCACCATCTTGCCGAGGTGGAAGAAGGCGGTGCGCTGGCTGACGCGCGCGGCCTGCTGCATCGAATGGGTGACGATGACGATCGCATAGCGCCCCGAAAGCTCGTCGATCAGCTCCTCGATCTTGGCGGTGGCGATCGGATCGAGCGCGGAGGCCGGCTCGTCCATCAGGATCACCTCGGGATCGACCGCGATCGCCCGGGCGATGCACAGGCGCTGCTGCTGCCCGCCCGAAAGCGCGGTGCCCGGATCGCCGAGCCGATCCTTGACCTCGTCCCACAGCCCCGCGCGGGTGAGCGAGCGCTCGACGATCACGTCCAGATCGGCCTTCTTCTCGGCAATCCCGTGGATCTTCGGCCCATAGGCGATGTTCTCGTAGATCGACTTGGGGAAGGGGTTGGGCTTCTGGAACACCATGCCCACGCGTGCGCGCAGCTGCACCACGTCCATCGCGCCCGAATGGATGTCCACCCCTTCCAGCTCGATGCTGCCCGTCACCCGGGCCGCGCCGATGGTGTCGTTCATGCGGTTGAAGCAGCGCAGGAAGGTGGACTTGCCGCAGCCCGAAGGGCCGATGAAGGCAGTGACATAATCGGGCGAGATGTCGATCGAGACATGATCGATCGCCAGCTTGTCGCCATAATAGACACACACGTCGCGCGCACGGATCTTGGCGTTCGCGTCGGTCATGTTGGGATGGATCACAGTCACCAGCGTTTCTCGAATCTGTTGCGCAGATAGATGGCGAGCCCGTTCATCGCGAGCAGGAAGGCGAGCAGCACGATGATAGCCGCGCTGGTGCGCTCGACAAAGCCGCGATCGATCTCGTCAGACCACAGAAAGATTTGCATCGGCAGCACCGTGGCGCGCGAGACGAAGCCATCGGGCGGAGTGGCGATGAAGGCGCGCATCCCGATCAGCAGCAGCGGCGCGGTCTCGCCCAGCGCGCGGGCCATGCCGATGATGGTGCCGGTGAGCATCCCCGGCAGCGCCAGCGGCAAGACGTGGTGGAACACCACCTGCACCGGCGAGGCGCCGATCGCCAGTGCCCCGTCGCGGATCGAGGGCGGCACCGCCTTGATCGCGTTGCGGCCCGAGATCACGATCACCGGCATGGTCATCAGCGCCAGGGTCATGCCCCCGATGAGCGGGGTCGAGCGCAGGCTCGGGAACAGCGCCAGGAACACCGCAAGCCCGAGCAGGCCGAAAATGATCGAGGGCACGGCGGCAAGGTTGTTGATCGAGACCTCGATGAGATCGGTCCAGCGGTTGCGGGGCGCATATTCCTCAAGATAGAGCGCCGCCAGCACCCCCACCGGGAAGGCCAGCACCAGCGTCACCAGCATGGTCAGCATGGTGCCCTTGAGCGCCCCCCAGATCCCCACTGACTGCGGGGTCGTGGCATCCGAGCGGGCCAGGAAGCCCCAGTCCCAGTTGCGCGCGAGCTTGCCCTCAGCGGCAAGGCGTTTGGCGAGCGCCTGCATCGCGGGGCTGCCTTCGCCCTCGAGCCCGGCGGCGAGCGCCGAGGAGACCGGCAGGTTCAGCGTTGCGCTGCGGGTGATGAGCGAGGGATCATCAGCCAGCGCCGCGGCGACATCGCGCCAGGCATCAGGGGTGATCTGCCGCGCGGCCTCGGCCCCGAGCTGCTCCTCGGCAAGGAAGGTGATGACATCAGGAAGGCCTTGCAACTCGAGCGTCTGCATCGCGCTCGGCGCACGCAGGGAGACTTCATCGCCGGTGATCCCGCTCGCGGGAAAATCGATGGTGACGGCCAGCTCGGTGCGCTGGAACCCGGCAAGGCCGTTGATCAGCATGTTGCCGAGCAGGAAGATCAGCACCGCAACCGAAAAGCCCACCGCGCCAAGCCCGAGCAGGCGGAAATTGCGCTCGGCGCGATAACGCCGGGCGAGGCGCTTCTGGAAGGCGGCGGTGCGGGTGGGGCCGGCGGGCGCCGATTGCGCGGCGGCGACCGCGGCCGCGGGCAGGGCGGCGCTGTTCATTCGTAAGCCTCCCGGAAGCGCTTGACCACGCGCAGCGCGATGAAATTGAGCGCGAGCGTGACCATGAACAGGACAAAGCCGAGCGCAAAGGCGCTGAGCGTGGCGGGATGATCGGTGCTCTGCTCGCCGGTCAGGAGCTTGACGATCTGCACCGTCACCGTGGACATCGGCTCGAGCGGGTTGAGCGTGAGATTGGCCGCGGGCGATGCGGCCATCACCACGATCATGGTCTCGCCGATGGCACGGCTCACCGCCAGCATGATCCCGGCGATGATCCCGGGCAGCGCCGCCGGAAACAGCACCTTGCGGATGGTCTCGGACTTGGTGGCCCCCATGGCCAGGCTGCCATCGCGCATCGCGCTGGGCACCGCGGCCATCGAATCATCGGCCATCGAGGAGACGAAGGGGATGATCATCACCCCCATCACGATGCCCGCGGCAAGCGCGCTCTCGGTCGAGGCATTGGCGATCCCCACCGCCACGGCTGCATCGCGGATGAGCGGTGCCAGCGTGAGCGCGGCGAAATAGCCATAGACCACGGTGGGCACCCCGGCGAGGATCTCGAGCAGCGGCTTGACCCAGGCGCGCACACGCGGATCGGCATATTGGGTAAGGTAGATCGCGCTCATCAGCCCCAGCGGAATGGCAACGATCATGGCGATGATCGCGCCGATGAAGATCGTCCCCCAGAACAGCGGCACCGCCCCGTAACGCGAGGGATCGACCCGATCGGGGCTGGCCATGGTGTCCGGCCCCCAGACCGTGCCAAACAGGAAATCGGCCGGCGAGACGATGCGGAAGAAGCGCACAGTCTCGAACACCAGGCTGACGAAGATGCCGAGCGTGGTGAGAATCGCCACCAGCGACGCGACGAGCAGGATCATCATCACCGTGCGTTCCACCCGTGTGCGGGCGCTGAAATCGGGGCGCAGCCTCAGGAAGGCGAGCGCGCCCCCGGCAATCGCGATCAGCACGGTGACGATGATGCCGATGGTGTTGTAATGCGCGATCGCGGCGCGGAACGGGGCGACCAGCGGCTCGGCCTCGTCGTTGAACACCCCCGGCGCCAGCCCCAGCGCCACGGCGCGGGCTTCGCCGAGGAAGGCGTCGCGCTCGAACCCGCTGGCGGGAAGGGCGCTCGCCGCGCTCGAGGCCAGCACCGATTGCAGCACCAGCTGCGGGGCGAGCACCGCCCACAGGGCGACAAAGCCGAGCACCGGCAGGATCACCCACAGCGCCACATACCAGGCATGGTAGATCGGCCGCGACACCGGTCGGCGCGCCGGATCGGCGGACTGGAAGCTCCAGGCCTTGGCCCGGCCCGCGAGCCAGCCCGCGAGCGCAAGGCCCATCGCAATCAGGATCAGCGTGATCGGCGACATCAAAGAGACCTGTTCATCCCGCAGGAGCGCGGCACGGCTGGATGGCAAGGCAAGGCCCATGCCCTTGCCCGATCATGCCATGGCGTGCGGATGTTGAAGAAATAAGACACAGCTATGACAATTGCTCGGTTTGCGCCGGGTGCGCCGCATCAGGGCCGGCATCCGAAGCCGCCGCGCCGGCGCCGGACGCATCGGCTTGCGCCTCCTCGGCTTCGGCGAGCGGGATGCGCACCACCACCCGGGTGCCCTTGCCCAATTCGCTGGTGATGTCGAGCCGCCCGCGGTGGCGATCAACAATGTGCTTGACGATCGCCAGCCCAAGCCCGGTGCCGCCCGAGGCGCGGCTGCGCCCCGGATCGGTGCGGTAGAAACGCCGGGTGAGGTGCGGGATCTGCTCGGGCGCGATGCCTTCGCCCTCGTCGATCACCGCGATCCGCGCCAGATCGCCCTGCGCCAGATCGAGCGCCACCGTCACCGGACGATCGGGCGCGCCATATTTGAGCGCATTGTCAACGAGATTGCGCACCACCTGTTCGAGCTGTTGCAGGTCGCCCAGCACCACCGGCTCGGCCGCGATGGTGAAGATCAGGCGCTCGGCCCGGCCCGGCCCGGCGGCATCGCGCGCCGCCCGTTCGACCAGCGAGGCCAGATCGATCCGCTCGGTCGGCGGATCGTGCTTTTCCGCCTCGACCCGCGACAGGCTCATGAGGTCGCTCACCAGTGCCTGCAGGCGCTTGGCCTCGCGCTCGATGATCCCGAGGAACTTGCGCGCGGTGGGCGTGTCGAGCTTGCCATCGCCTTCCTGCAGGGTCTCGACATAGCCGAGGATCGCCGCGAGCGGCGTGCGCAGCTCGTGGCTGGCATTGGCGACAAAATCGGTATGGGCGCGGCTGATATCGGCCTCGGCGGTCTGGTTGATGAACTCGAGCATTGCCAGCCGCTCGTCGATCGCCTGGCGGTTGATCTGCCACACGTCGCCGCGCCGCACCAGGCCGCGCACGATCGCCTCGCCCTGGCGGTTCTCGTTGAGCAGCGAGATCGCCTCGGGCTGGCGCAGCGCCACCCGCGCATCCTGGCCCACGACATGCGGCCCCAGCATCCGGCGCGCGGCGCGGTTGGCGATGGCGATGGTGCCGCGCTCGGTGATCATCAGCGGGGTGGAGGAGTTCTCGATGAGATCGCGAATCGCAGCGAGGGTGAAGCGCTGCTGCTCCTTGACCTTGGGCGGCTCGGGCGGGCGGCCCGCGGCGACGAGCA
This sequence comes from Erythrobacter cryptus, assembly GCA_046297575.1. Lineage (GTDB taxonomy): Bacteria > Pseudomonadota > Alphaproteobacteria > Sphingomonadales > Sphingomonadaceae > Erythrobacter > Erythrobacter cryptus_A. The sequence goes on along the minus strand of JBKBHR010000009.1, from coordinate 42,533 downwards.
GCGAGCCGACCCACACCGTCAGCACCGCAAGGGCAATCACCACATCGACCCCTGCCGACAGCATCACGGCAAAGGTCACCGTGGCGAGCAGGATGCCCGCGATCGGGATGTTCTGGCCGCTCGGCATGGCGCGCCTGCCTTACAGGCAAGCGGCAGGCGTGGGAAGGGCGGCGCGAGCTGCGCAGCCGCACGCGGGCCGACACGAAAAAGGGCGGCGAGGCCAAGCCTGCCGCCCTCATCATGTCTCAACCGGGGATGGTGACCCCTACGGGAATCGAACCCGTGTTTCAGCCGTGAAAGGGCCGCGTCCTGACCGCTAGACGAAGGGGCCGCCGCGGTTGCGAGAGCGCGCCTTTAGGGGGGCGCGCTGGTATGGTCAAGCCCTGCCGGCGGCGCCCATGGCAAAAATCATCAGCCCGCGGCCCCATCAATCGGCAAAGGCCGCATCTTCCAGCTGCAATTCGGCCGCCGGCCGCGCGCCCCAGTCATCGAGCCGCGCCCGCCCGGCAAGGTAGAAGCGGCGGCCCTGATGGCGGTGGAGCAGGGTCTGGCCGAGTTCGCTTTCGGCCGCGCGAAAGGCGATTGCCTTGAGGCTGCGGCCATCCGGCCCGCTGGCGATCAGGCGCAGGTGATCCTTGCCAACCACATCGGCCTTGACGATCCGCACCGGACCGATGGCGACGCGCGGCGCGGGCCAGCCGACCCCATAGGGCCCGGCGGCCTCGAGCGTTTCGACCAGCTCGGCGGTCAACCCGCCGGGGGCAAGCGCGAGATCGAGCAGCAGCGCCTGATCGGCGCGGGCGCGATCGACCTCGCGGGCGAGGCGCTCGTCCAGAAAGCCGGCAAAATCGGCAAGGCGCGCCGCCTCGATCGTCAGCCCCGCGGCCATGGCATGCCCGCCGCCCGCCACCAGCAGGCCCGATTCGCGCGCGGCGATCACCGCGGCGCCGAGATCGACCCCGCTGATCGAGCGGCCCGAGCCCTTGCCCTGGCCCTCAGCCTCGTCGAGCGCGATCACGATCGCGGGCTTGCCGATCTTCTCCTTGATGCGGCCGGCGACGATCCCGATCACCCCGGGATGCCAGCCGTGCCCGGCCAGCACCTGCACTGCCATGTTGTGCTGCCCGGCAAGCTGCGCCTCGGCGGCCTCCTGCACCGCCGCCTCGATCGCGCGGCGCTCCTCGTTGAGCTGCGAGAGCTGCGCGGCGATGGCGCGGGCTTCCTCGGGATCGGTGGTGGTGAGCAGCCGCACCCCGAGCGTGGCCTCGCCGATCCGCCCCCCGGCGTTGATGCGCGGGCCGAGGGCAAAGCCAAGATCGCTGCAGCGCGGCGCGCGGGTGAGGCGGCTTGCATCCATCAGCGCTGCCATGCCGATCCGCGCGCGCCGGGCGAGCACCTTGAGGCCCTGGGCCACGAAGGCGCGGTTGAGCCCGTGGAGCGCGGCGACATCGGCCACCGTGCCGAGCGCGACGAGATCGAGCAGGCCAATGAGATCGGGCTCGGGCCGCTGCGCAAACCAGCCCCTCGCGCGCAGGGTGCGCACCAGCGCCACCGCAAGCAGGAAGGCCACGCCCACCGCGGCAAGGTGGCCATGGGCGGCGGCGGCGTCGCTCTCGTCGAGCCGGTTGGGATTGACCAGCGCCAGCGCCGGGGGCAGCTCGGGCGGGCACTTGTGGTGATCGACCACGATCACCTCGACCCCGGCCTCGCGCGCCATCGCCAGCGCCTCGTGCGCCATGGCGCCGCAATCGACGGTGACGATCAACCGCGTGCCGCGCTCGGCAAGGCGCACCAGCGCCTCTCCGGAAGGGCCATAGCCTTCGAGCAGGCGATCGGGGATGTAATGATCGGCCTCGTGCCCAAGCTGGCGCAGCAGATCGATCAGCAGCGCCGCGCTGGTGGCGCCATCGACATCATAATCGCCATAGATCGTCACCCTCTCGCCCGCCATGACGCAATCGGCAAGCCGCTCTGCCGCCGCGTCCATGTCGCGGAAGATCGAGGGATCGGGCAGGAAGGCGCGCAAGGTGGGCCGCATGTGGCGGGCCAGATCGGCCGGGGCAACGCCGCGGGTGAGCAGCAGCTGCTCGGTGATCGAGCGCGCCAGCCCGCGCGGATCGCCCTCGATTTCCATGTTGCCGCCGCGCCAGCGCCAGGCCTTGCCCGAAAGCGAGGCGGCAACGCCAAGCGCCGGGACAGGCCCGCGCGGGGGCAGGGGGTGGGTGGCCATGGCGCTGCTCTAGCCCAAGCGCGCCGCGGCTGACAGGGCGCGGCGTTGACAATCGACAGGCAAAGCGGCCAGCCAGCGATGGATGGATGATGCGCCCCCCCTTCTGATCCTCTGGCACAGCCGCACCGGCGCCGCCGCGGCCATGGCCCGCGCCGCGGCCGATGGGGCGGGGCCAGCAGCGCGGCTGGTGCCGGCCGAGGCGGCCGATCCGCCGCTGCTGCTTGAAGGGCAAGGCTACATCTTCTGCTGCCCGGAGAACCTCGGCACCGCCAGCGGGGCGATGAAGGAGATGTTCGACCGCTGCTACTATCCGCTGCTCGGGCGGATCGCGGGGCGCCCCTATGCCACGCTCATCGCCGCCGGATCGGACGGCACCGGGGCCGAGCGCCAGATCGACCGGATCGTCACCGGCTGGCGGCTGCGGCGCGTGGCCCCGGGGCTGATTGCCAATCTTGCCGCGCAAACCCCCGAGGAGATCGCCGCGCCCAAGCAGGTGCCCCAAGGGGTGCTGGCCGAATGCCGCGATCTCGGCGCGGCGCTGGCCGAGGGGCTGCGGCTCGGCATCTTCTAGAGATTGCCCCGAAACGGGACAATCCACCCCTTTGGGGACTCGACGCTCACCGGCAAAAGCGCCAATGTTTGCACGAGGTTCGGTGCCTGCGGGCAATAGCAGGGGGTCTTTGCCAATTTCACTGTCGCGGCGCGCTGATGATGCCGATCTGCACCTGCTGTTTGTCGCGGGCAAACGGCCGGATTTGCCTGCCCTCCGGCGCTTCGCCGCTACGCTTGCGGGTCTGAGCATCAGCCACGCGCCGGCGAGCGATCGGGGGATCGCCGAGGAACCCGCCTGGCCTGGGCAGCCGCTGTGGATCGAACTGCTCAGCGATGGGCTGAGTTTCGATCTTGCCGGGCTTGCCCCGGGCCCCTCCTGCCCCTTTCCGGTGATCGAGCACCGCTTCGATCTTTCCGGCCTGCCCGGCCCGGCCAGCCACGAGGTCTTGACCTTGCGCCCCGGGCCGCATCTCGCCCCGGGGGGCGCGAGCATGCCGGTGATGCGCGCGCTGCTCGCGCTTGGCTGCCACATGGTGCGCCAGTTCGAGGCTCTCGAAGCGCTCGCATGGGGCCCGGCGCGCAGCGCCATCGGGCGGCGCTTCTTCGAATCGGTCACCGCCGCCTGGCTCGATGGCGGGCCGTTCCCGGCGCTGGGGCTCACCTCCTTCGTCGCCAGTATCGATGGCGCGCTCGAGACCATCGGGCTCGATTTCTGGATCGGGCAGGAGCTGCGAATCGAGCCGCCGCTGGCGACCGATCGGGTGGCGGCAACCCGGCTCGGGGTCAGGCTGGTCAATCATCTGGTGCTGATCGGCGGCCTCGCCGAGGAAGAGCGCATCACCGCGCCTGACGGCACCCGCCTGCTGCTGCGCCCGGCGCGCCAGCGCGGGCGCATCAGCGTGTGGCGCGAATAGATGCGCAAAAAGGGGCGTCCACGCCGCCCGGTGATCGCCTTCCGGGCCGTCAACTGCCCGGGCGCGGCGGGCTATGATCCCGGGCTGCAACGCCATCATCTCCTGCCTCGGCAATTGCTCTCGCAGCGCTGCTTTGCCGGTCTCTTCGCCGCGATCGGGTGCGAGCGGGTGGGGTTTGACGATTTTCGCGCCAACGGCCTGCTGCTGCCTGCCACCGAGGCGGCGAGCCTGCGCACCGGCATGCCGCTCCACCGCGGTCCGCACCGGCGCTACAACGAGGTGGTGATCGCCCGGGTCGGGCGGATCGAGGCGCGCTGGCAGCAGGCCCGCCGCCGCGACGAGGACGCCGCGCTGGTCGAGGCGCTGGAGCGGCTGCGCTTGCTCCAGGCCGCGCTCAGGCGCCAGCTGCTCGACCAGCAGCGGCGCCTGGTGCTCAGCCGCAAGGATCCGCTTGGCGCCGGCTTCGACTTTGCCGAGCTTGACGCCATGGCCGAGGCGCTGTGGGCCGCCGAATAGGCGCCGGGAAGGACGCCTATTCCGCCGCCTCGGCCAGCGCCGTCCAGGGGGTGAAGTCGGACTTGGCCAGCAGCGCGGCCTTGGCGGCGTGATATTCGCGCTCGAGCCGGGCGACCAGATCCTCGACCGTGCCGACCTGCTTGATCGTGCCGATCCCCTGGCCCGATCCCCAGATGTCCTTCCACGCCTTGGCCTTGGTGTTGCCGCCGCTGCCGAAGTTCATCTTGCTCGGATCGCTCTCGGGCAGGTTGTCGGGATCGAGCCCGGCGGCCACGATCGAGGAGCGCAGGTAATTGCCATGCACCCCGGTGAAGAGGTTGGTGTAAACGATGCCCTCGGCCGTCCCTTCCACGATCGCCTGCTTGTAGGCCTCGGCGGCATTGGCCTCGCGGGTGGCGATGAAGGCGCTCCCCGCATAGGCAAAGTCGGCGCGCAGCGCCTGGGCGGCAAGGATCGAGGCGCCGTGCGCGATCGAACCCGAGAGCGCCACCGGCCCATCGAACCATTCGCGGATTTCCTGCATCAAGGCGAAGGGTGAGAGCGCGCCGGCATGGCCGCCCGCCCCGGCCGCCACGGGAATGAGGCCGTCGGCGCCCTTGGCGATCGCCTTTTCGGCAAAGCGGTTGTTGATCACGTCATGCATGGTGATCCCGCCCCAGTTCCTGACCGCCTGATAGACCTCCTCGCGCGCGCCGAGCGAGGTGATGATCATCGGCACCTGCCACTTCTCGCAGGTCGCCATGTCGGCCTCGACCCGGTCATTGGTCTTGTGGATGATCTGGTTGACGGCAAAGGGCGCCGCCGGGCGATCGGGGTGCATCCGGTTGTGCTTGGCCAGCTCCTCGGTGATCTGGTGGAGCCATTCGTCGAGCAGCGATTGCGGCCGCGCGTTCAAGGCGGGGAAGCTGCCGATAATCCCGGCCTTGCACTGGGCGATCACCAATCCCGGCCCCGAGACGATGAACAGCGGCGAGCCGATCAGCGGCAGGCGCAGGCGATCAAACGGAGCGGGAAGCGGCATGGGTTTCTCCTCAAGACGTGTTTCGGCTTCAACCCGCCTCTAAATCGCCGGTTCCGCCCCTGCCAAGCGCGTTTTTGATGGGGAGCCAAGGCTCAGCCGAGCAGCGCCTCCAGGCCATAGAAGCGCGCCGCGGTGCCGGCATAGAGCGCGGCCTTCTCCTCGGCGCTCGCCGCGCGGGTGAGGCGCTTGAAGGCGTTCCACAGCACCGCGTAATCCGCCCCCCAATAGTCGACCGGATAGTTGCTCTCGAACATCGCCCGGTCTGGCCCGAAGGCCTCGATGCAGGTCTCGATATAGGGGCGCCAGAGCGCGGCGAGATGTTCCGAGCCGTGGCCCGCGGCAGGGCCATCCTCGGGCAGGGCGCAAAAGGCCATGGCGAGGCCGCCGAGCTTGACCACCACGTTCTCGCAGCGCGCAAGCTCGTGGATGTTACGGCGCCAGATGTCGAAACGCTCATGCAGCCTGCCCTTGTAGCTGGCAATGCCCAGCGGGGTGCCGCAATGGTCAAGGCAGATCGGCTGATCGGGAAAGGCGCGCGCGAGGTCGATCACATCGGGCAATTGCGGCTCGAGCACCCAGGCATCGAAGGTGAGGCCGCGCCTTGCCAGTTCGGCAAAGCCCGCGCGAAAGGCGCTGTCGCGGTAGAGGCCTTCGGGCGCGTGGAAGGGCGGGCCGAGCACCTCGGGATCGGCATCCCAGGCGCCCTGGTGGCGAATGCCGCGGAACCGGCGCGGGGCGGCCTCCTGCAGCGCATCGAGCACCGCGCCCGCGCCGCTGCCGAGCAGGAGATTGGCATGGCCCACGATCCCGGCGCAGTAACGCTGCGGGCCGTAGAGCCCGCTCGCGCTCTGAGCGGCGAGCCCGTTCACATATTCGACCTCGCCCACGGGCTTGAGCGCCTCGCCATAGGCGCCGTTGTAGAAGGCGCCGCATTCCATGAACACCGTGCCGATGATCCTGTGGCCGCTGCCCGAAAGGTGCGCGTGGAGCTGGTCGAAGGTGTAATAGGCATTGTCCACCAGCGCGGCGATGAAGTGGTGCCGCGGCTCGGGGAACATCGGCATCAGCGGGCGCAGATCCCACAGATGATGGTGCGGATCGATGATCGGCAGATCGGGTTCGAGAATCGGCTCGGGCGCGGGGGTTGCGGTCATGTCTGTTACTCTCTCCCTTGGTCTTCGGTTTTGGCGCGTGGTGCTCTCGGGCCGATGCCGGGCACCCCGGCACCGCCTGTTGAGACACACGGGCGCTTCAGACAACCGCCCGGCGGTAGAGGTGCCAGGTGGCGTGTCCCAGCACCGGCAGGGCGATGATGAGGCCGAGAAAGGCCGGGAGCAGCGCGGCGAGCAGCACCGCTGCGATCAGCACCGCCCAGGCGAGCATCACCGCGGGATGGGTGCGCACCACCTTGAGGCTGGTGATGATCGCGGTGAGGAAATCGACCTTGCGGTCAACCAGCAGCGGCAGGCTCACCACCGTCATGGCATAGAAGGCGAGCGCCAGCACCCCGCCGACCGCGCCGCCCACCGCCAGCATGGCGAGGCCGGACGGCGCCAGCAGCGCGCCAAAAGCCTCGGCCGGGCTTGCGCCCATGCCGCTGGTGCCCATGAAGATCGCGAAGATCGCATGGGCGATGATCATCCAGAAGGCAAAGGCGACAAAGACGATCACCCCCATCGAGAGGATCTGGTCATCCCCGTGGCCCTTGAGCGCGCCGAGCACCGCGCGCCAGACCAGCGGCTCGCCGCACTCGCGTCGGCGGCTGGCTTCATAAAGACCGACGGCGACGAAGGGCGCCACCAGCGGGAAGCCCGCGATCGCCGGGATCAGCCAGCTCGGCTCGCCGCCGGCAAGACTGGCCCAGCCGATGATGAGCCCGGCGAGCACATAGGCCCCGCCGAAGAAGAGGCCGAAGCGCGGCATCGCCGCAAAATCGCGCGCGCCCGCCTTGAGCGCCGCGCCAAGATCGCCAAGACCGAGCCTGCCTGCCACCTGTGGCACAGGGACAAGCCCCGCGCCGGGCGCCAGCCCTGCCGCCTCGTCCGATCCTGCCACTGCCATGCGCACCTCCCCGCCTTCCATGCGTGCGCAAATCTGCGCGCAAATGGGCGTTGGTGCAAGCGGGCGCGGCCGCCTCAGGTCTGCGCCAGAGCCACCGCGCTGTTGGCCGCGCTCAGCACCGCGCGCACGCTCGCGGTGGCGACATCCTCGTCGATCCCGCAGCCCCAGATCGTGCGCCCGGCAGCATCGCGGCATTCGAGATAGGCAGCGGCGCGCGCATCGGTGCCAGCCCCCAGCGCGTGTTCGGTATAGTCCACCACTTCGAGCGTGACGCCGAAGGCCTCGCGCAGCGTGGTGATCACGCTCGAGATCAGCCCGTTGCCGCGGCCCGAGACCGATTGCTCGCGGCCATCGACCGCGATCGTGCCGGCAAAGATGCGGGTGCCGTCAGCCGCGCGGCTTTCTTCATAGCGCACCAGCTGGAAGTGCTTGGGATGGGTCTTGACGTGATAGGCGCGGCGAAAGGCATCCCAGATGTCGGCCGCGGCCAGCTCGCGCCCCAGCTCGTCGGCCAGCCGCTGGACATGGCGCGAGAAATCGGCCTGCATCTTCTTGGGCAGCTTGAGGCCCTGATCCTTCTCCAGCACCCAGGCAAAGCCGCCCTTGCCCGATTGCGAATTGACCCGGATCACCGCCTCATAGGTGCGCCCCAGATCGGCGGGATCGATCGGCAGATAGGGCACGCGCCAGGTGCCATCATTCTGCCGCTCGCGCGCCTCGAAGCCCTTCTTGATCGCGTCCTGATGGCTGCCGGAAAAGGCGGTGTAGACCAGCTCGCCGCCATAGGGGTGGCGTTGGTGGACGGGGATGGCGTTGCAATATTCCACCGTCTCGATCACCCGGTCGATATCGGAGAAATCCAGCCCCGGGGCGATCCCTTGCGTGTAGAGGTTGAGCGCCATGGTGACGAGGCAGCAATTGCCGGTGCGCTCGCCATTGCCGAACAGGCAGCCCTCGACCCGGTCCGCGCCGGCCATCAGGCCGAGTTCCGCCGCCGCCACGCCGGTGCCGCGGTCATTGTGGGTGTGCAAGCTGATCACCGCACTTTGCCGATTGGGCAGGTGACGGCAGAAATATTCGATCTGGTCAGCATAGATATTGGGCGTTGCCGCCTCGACCGTGGCCGGCAGGTTGAGGATGATCGGGCGTTCCGGCGTGGGCGCGAGCACCTCCATCACCGCGGCGCAGACCTCGATGGAAAAATCGAGTTCGGCGGTGGAGAAGGTCTCGGGCGAATACTGGAAGTGCCACTCGGTGCCGGGATAGCGCGCCGCCTCGTCGCGCAGCACCTTGGCGCCCGCAACGGCGATGTTCTTGACCTCGTCCTTGCTCATGCGGAACACGATCTCGCGCCAGGCCGGGCTGACCGCGTTGTAGAGGTGGACAATCGCCGCGCGCGCGCCTTCGAGGCTGGCAAAGCTGGTGCGGATCAGATCCTCGCGGCTCTGCGTGAGCACCTGGACGATCACGTCATCGGGAATCGCGCCCGAGCGCACCAGGCCGGAAATGAAATCGAACTCGGTCGCCCCGGCGCTGGGAAAGCCGATCTCGATCTCCTTGAAGCCGATCTCGACCAGCAGATCGAAGAAGCGGCGCTTCTTCACCGCGTCCATGGGATCGATGATCGACTGGTTGCCGTCGCGCAGATCGGTGGAAAGCCAGCGCGGGGCCTTGGTGATCACCCGGCCGGGCCATTGGCGATCGGGAAGGTCGATCTGGCCGAAGGGGCGATATTTGGCGGAAGGATCGGTGAGCATCGGCATGGGAGAAAGGCTCGTCGCGTTATCGTGGCGGGAAAGGCTGCGGCGGTGACCCTTGGGCGGGGCGCCGCGCCATTTCACGCACGCGGCGGCCTACGCCCAAGGGCGCATAAGTCGAAGCAGCGCAAGGCCGGTGCGGATCATGGGCAGGCTCTTTGCCGTGTCTTGCCGGTGCGCGCAAGCGCGGAATCGTCCCGAGGTCATGCGAGGGCGGCTAGCCGCAACGCGCGTCGCGGATGATGTTCTGCGCATCGAGCATGATCGAGAGGCGCGGATTGGTGGGATCGGGGTTGACGAAGCCCGGGGTGCCATAGGCCACGAAGCGCAGATTGTCGCTGCGCCCCAGCACCTTGACGATCTCGGCCCGGGTGGCCGCGTCCGCCGGCTTGCCGATGAAGGGGCCCATCAGCGGCGCCCCGCAGGTGCGCGCGGCAGGATCGGTAAGCGTGCCGCGGGCAAAGGGCCCGGGCGCGGCGCCGGGCAGGGGCTTGGCGACTTGCGGCGTGGCGGTGGCGAGCGGGGCGGGGGCCGCGCTTGCCCCGGCAGCGGGGGTGGCGCCGGCCTGGCCGATGCGCGCGGCAAAGCTCTCGGCATCATTGCCCGGCTGTTCGGCCTCGCTGCCGCAGGCTGCCAGCACCAGCACCGCAGCGGTGAGCGGCAGAAGGCGCAAGGACAGGGCAAGGCTGGTCATGGCGGAAGGCTCCCTCGCAGAATCGCGCCGCCTCCAAGCGCCCCTTGCGTTACCGGTTTATGACAGGCCCGCCCCGCTCGGGGCGCGAGGGCTCAGCGGCGCCGCAGCCGATCGGGGGTGAGCTCACCGATGCGCTTCACCCCCATCAGCCGCATCCCCCGCTCGATCTCGTCCTTGAGGATGGCCAGCGCGCGCGCGACCCCGGCCTCTCCCGCGGCGGCGAGGGCATAGAGATAGAGCCGCCCGCCCGAGGCCGCGCTGGCGCCGCTGCACAGCGCCTTCAAGACATGGGTGCCGCGGCGGATGCCGCCATCGCAGATGATCTCGATCCGGCCGCCCACCGCATCGACGATCTCGGGCAGCTGGTCAAACGGCGCGCGGCTGCCATCGAGCTGGCGCCCGCCGTGGTTGGAGATCATGATCGCATCGGCCCCGATCTCGAACGCGCGGCGCGCATCGCCTGCGCTCATCACCCCCTTGAGCACGAAGGTGCCGCCCCAGGCTTCGCGGATGCGCGCGGCGGTGTCCCAGTCCATCGAGACATCGAGCATGGTGTTGAAATATTCGGCGATGCTCACCGCCTTGCGGGTGCCCTCGGCGACGTGGGTTTCCAGATTGGGCAGGCGGAATGGCTCGCGCAGGAGATAGTCGAGCGTCCAGCGCGGGCGGGTGGCATAGCTCCACAGCGCCCGCGCGGTGAAGCGCGGCGGGGTGGTGAAGCCCGAGCGCAGGCAGCGCTCGCGCTTGCCCGAGACGATGGTGTCCACCGTCAGCGCCAGGGCATCAAAGCCCGCCGCCTTGCAGCGCGCGATCATGTGATCGTTGAGGCCCTTGTCCTTGTGGACATAGAGCTGGAACAGCTTGGGGCCGTTGGTGAGCGCGGCGATCTCCTCGATCGAGCGGGTGGCGAGGCTGGAAATGCCGAACCACAGGCCGAACTTCGCCGCGGCGCGTGCCACCGCGATCTCGCCCTGCCAGTGGAAGGCGCGCTGCACCGCGGTGGGCGAGAGCATCAGCGGCAGCGGCGAGGGGCGCCCAAGAATGGTGCAGGAGGTGTCGATGTGCTCGACCCCGGCAAGCACGTCGGGCACCAGATCGACCTCGGCAAAGGCGGCGGTGTTGCGCGCCCTGGTGATCTCGTCATCGGCGGCCCCGTCGATATAGTCGAACACCGGGAAGGGCAGGCGGGCGCGGGCGAGGGCGCGGAAATCCTCGATATTGTGGCAATCGGCAAGGCGCATGGCGGCGCCTCGCCTGCCTGATTGCCGGCGCGCTGTCGAGAGGGCTCAGGGCTTTTCGAAAGCCATGCTGATGTCGAGTTCGACCTCGTCGCTCACAAAGGGGATACCGTAATCGATCCCGAAGTCCGAGCGCTTGATGCTGGTCTCGGGCGCAAAGCCAATGGTTGCCTTCTTGTTGAAGGGATTGGTGCCCGCGCCGGTGAACTCGGCGGCGAGGGCGACCGGCATCGTCACACCATTGAGGCTAAGCTCGCCGTTGATTATTGCCCAGTTGCCTTCAGCCTTCACCGAAGGGGAAACGAAGCGCGCCGGTGCCGGTGCCGGGCCGAAGAAATCGGGCGCCGCGCCCTCCTTGCCGGGGCGCAGCAGGTGCTCGGTCAACGCCCTGCTGGCAGTCATGACGCTGGCGATCGGGATGGTGACATCGACCTTGGCGGCATCGGGATTGGCCGGATCGATCGTGAGCGTGCCGGCAACATCGCCGCAGATCCCGTAATAATCGTTGAAGCCGAAGTGGTTGACCTTGACGACGACAAGCGAATGGAAGGGTCAGCGGTGTATGTTCCGGCCCTAACCACATCAGGATTGCGCGCGCCCGGAAGCGCGGGCGCCCCTTTTGCGGTGAGCGCCTAGGCCAAGGCGCCGGAGCCAGCGGCAAGCGCGATCGCGGCGGCGGCAAAGGCGTAAGAGCGGTGCATCGGCAAAGGCCCTCCTTTTTGGTGCACCGCCCCAATCCTTGAACCTGCGCCGGCGTTCCCCGGCTTTGCCCCCCGCGCGGCGCTGCTGGCTCTAGTTCTTCTCCTTGTCCACCAGCTTGTTGGCGGCGATCCACGGCATCATCGCGCGCAGCCGGGCGCCGGTCTGCTCGATCGGGTGCGCCGCGGCGGCCTTGCGCGCGGCCTTGAGTTCGGGCTGGCCGGCGCGGTTGTCGAGCACGAAATTCTTGACGAAGCGGCCCGACTGGATGTCGGCGAGCACGCGCTTCATCTCGGCCTTGGTCTCGGCGGTGATGATGCGCGGGCCGGTGGTGATGTCGCCATATTCGGCGGTGTTGCTGATCGAATAGCGCATGTTGGCAATCCCGCCCTCATAGAGCAGATCGACGATCAGCTTGGTTTCGTGGAGGCACTCGAAATAGGCCATTTCGGGAGCATAGCCGGCCTCGACCAGCGTCTCGAAACCCGCCTGGATGAGGTGGGTGATCCCGCCGCACAGCACCGCCTGCTCGCCGAACAGGTCGGTCTCGCACTCCTCGCGGAAATTGGTCTCGATGATGCCGCTGCGCCCGCCGCCCACGGCGCTGGCATAGGCAAGCGCGATATCATGCGCCGTGCCGCTCGCATCCTGGTGCACGGCGATGAGGCAAGGCACGCCGCCGCCCTTCACATATTCGCTGCGCACGGTGTGGCCCGGGCCCTTGGGGGCGATCATGATGACGTCGATATCGGCGGGCGGCTCGATCAGGCCGAAATGGATGTTGAGCCCGTGGGCGAAGGCGAGCGCGCTGCCCGGCTTCATGTGGCCCTTCAGATCATTCTCCCAGATCGCCGCCTGGTGCTCGTCGGGCGCAAGGATCATGAGGATATCGGCCCACTGCGCCGCGGCGGTGTTGGAGAGCACCTTGAACCCGGCGCCTTCAGCCTTCCTGGCCGTGGCCGAGCCTTCGCGCAGGGCGATGGCGACTTCGGCCACGCCCGAATCGCGCAGGTTCTGGGCATGGGCATGGCCCTGGCTGCCATAGCCGAGGATCGCGATCTTCTTGGGCCTGATGAGGTTGAGATCGGCGTCGGCGTCGTAATAGACTTTCATCACTTGTCTCTCTTGTGGTTTGAATTATCGGGGGATCTTTCAGATACCTTGGGCGCCGCGCAGCATCCCGACGATGCCGGTGCGCCCGACTTCGACGAGGCCCAGCTCGCGCATCAGGGCGATGAAGCTGTCCACCTTGTCGGGCGGGCCGGTGATCTCGAAGATGAAGCTCTCGGTGGTGGTGTCCACCGGCCGGGCGCGGAAGATATCGGCAAGGCGCAGCGCCTCGACCCGCTTCTCGCCCACCCCGGCCACCTTGATGAGCGCCAGTTCGCGCTCGACATGGGGGCCTGCGGTGGTGAGATCGATCACCTTGTGCACCGGCACCAGCCGTTCGAGCTGCGCCTCGATCTGGTCGATCACCTGCGGCGGGCCGTTGGTGACGATGGTGATGCGGCTGACCGCGTGGTCCTCGGTGATGTCGGCCACCGTGAGGCTGTCGATATTGTAGCCGCGCGCGGTGAACAGCCCGGTGATCTTGGCCAGGATCCCCGGCTCGTTGTCGACCATCACGGTGAGCACGTGCCGCTCGGAGGGGCTTTCGGCAATCTTCATCGGCATGGGGCGTTCCTAGACCAGCGCCTTGGCTTCATCGTCCATGGTGCCGCCCATCGCATCGCCATAGAGCAGCATGTCGGTATGCGCCGCACCCGAGGGGATCATCGGCAGGCAATTGGCATCGGGCGCAACCAGACAATCGACCATCACCGGGCCGGGATGATCGAGCATCCGCATGATGCCATCGTCGAGCTCGCGCTCCTCGTGGATGCGGATGCCCTTCCAGCCATAGGCCTCGGCGAGCTTGACGAAATCTGGGAGGCTATCGGAATAGGAATTGGAATAGCGGCTCTCGTAGGTCAGCTCCTGCCATTGGCGCACCATCCCCATATATTCGTTGTTGAGGATGAAGACCTTGACTGGCAGGCGATATTGGCTGGCGGTGCCCAGTTCCTGGATGTTCATCTGGATGCTGGCTTCGCCGGCAATGTCGATCACCAGCGCTTGCGGGTGCCCCAATTGCGCGCCGATCGCGGCGGGCAGGCCATAGCCCATGGTGCCGAGCCCGCCGCTGGTGAGCCACCGGTTGGGTTCCTCGAAGCCGAAATATTGCGCCGCCCACATCTGGTGCTGGCCCACCTCGGTGGTGATGATCGGGTTGCGCTTGGCGGTGAGGGCATAGAGCCGCTCGACCGCGCGTTGCGGCATGATCATGCCCGGGTTCCTGGCGCTGCGTTCGGGATAGGCGAGGCACTCGCGCGCGCGCCAGCCGGCGATCCGCGCCTTCCATTCGCCAAGATTGCGCGCCGTGCGCGTGCCCCAGGCGGCGATGAGCTGTTCGAGCACGGTGGCGCAATCGCCCACGATCCCGAGATCGACCGCCACGGTCTTGTTGATCGAGGAGCGGTCGATATCGATGTGGATCTTCTTCGAGTTGGGCGAGAAGGCATCGAGCCTGCCCGTCACCCGGTCATCGAAGCGCGCGCCGATGCACACCATCACGTCGCACTGGTTCATCGCCATGTTGGCTTCATAGGTGCCGTGCATCCCCAGCATCCCGAGCCAGTCCGGGTGGCTCGCGGGAAAGGCGCCAAGCCCCATCAACGTCGAGGTCACCGGCGCGCTGGTCAGATCCTGGAAACGGCGCAGGAGCGCGCTTGCCGCGGGGCCGGAATTGATCACCCCGCCGCCGGTGTAGAGGATCGGGCGCTCTGCCGCGGCGATCATCTCCACCGCCTCGAGGATCTGCTCGGGCGGCGCGACCATCTGCGGGGCATAGCGGTGGGTGCCGGCGCGCACCACCGCGCGGCGCTCTGAAGGCACGGCGATCTGGACGTTCTTCGGAATGTCGATCACCACCGGGCCGGGCCGGCCGGTGGTGGCGATGCGGAAGGCCTCCCTGATCGTGGCGGCAAGATCGGCCGGATCCTTCACCAGATAATTGTGCTTGGTGCAGTGGCGGGTGATGCCGATGGTGTCGGCTTCCTGAAAGGCATCGGTGCCGATCAGCGTGGTCGGCACCTGCCCGGTGATCACCACCAGCGGAATCGAATCCATCCAGGCATCGGCGATCCCGGTGATGGCATTGGTCGCCCCCGGGCCCGAGGTGACCAGCACCACCCCCGGCTTGCCGGTGGCGCGGGCATAGCCCTCGGCGGCGTGGGCCGCGCCGGCCTCGTGGCGCACCAGGATGTGGCGGATGCGCTCATCGCCGAAGAGTTCGTCATAGATCGGCAGCACCGCGCCCCCGGGATAGCCGAAGACATATTCGACCCCCTGTTCGATCAGGCATTGCACCAGGATCGCCGCCCCGCTGAGCGCGGGGGCGCCGTTGGCGGGCGCGGCGGGCGAGGCATGGTCCGGCTGGCCGGGCACGAGATCACTCCATCACTGGCCCGCACCCTGAAGGCACGGGGGAAGGGCAGGCGGGCATCGCCCCAAGGCGCGAGGCCCATAACAAGCAAACCGGCCCGATGCAGGCAATGGTGCACCGGGCCGCGTGAGGGGCGCGCTAGAGGTTACAATCTGACAAGTCAAGAACTAATAGCGCAATAAAGATGCAAAATAAGCCGCTATGTCGATATTTTCATATCCCTCGCCGATCGCCGCGCGCGGCCAATCGGCAGGCGGCTGGCGCCGGAACCAGGTCAGCTGGCGCTTGGCATAGTTGCGCGTTGCCTGGCTGGCGGCGGCGACCATCGCCTCGCGGGTGACCTCGCCGGCAAGATGCGCGGCGATCTCGGGCACGCCGATCGCGCGCATCACCGGCAGCGCCGGATCGAGCCCGCGGGCGAGCAGCGCCTCGACCTCGGCAATGGCGCCGGCTGCGAGCATCGCGGCAAAGCGTGCATCACAGCGGCGGTAGAGCCAGGTGCGCTCGGGTTCGATGATGAGCGGGTGGAGCGCCACGTCCTCGGCGATCCCGCCCGATCTGGCCTGCTGCCAATCGGCAAGGGTCACCCCGGTTGACCGCTTGACCTCGAGCGCGCGGGCGATGCGCTGGCGATCGGTCGGATCGAGCAGGGCAGCCCGCTCGGGATCCTCGAGCTGGAGCAGGCGCCAGGCCTCTTCCTGGGGCAGGCTGCGCACCATGGCGCGCACCTCGGGATCGATCGCCGGGATCGGGGCGATGCCCTCGAGCAGCACCTTGAGATAGAGCCCGGTGCCACCCACCAGGATCGGCACCGCCCCGCCGGCATGGGCCGCGGTGATCTCCGCGCGCGCCCGCGCCGCCCAGGCCGCGGCCGAGCACGCCTCGGCCCCGTCCCAGGCGCCGAACAGGCGGTGCGGCACGCCCTGCATCTCGGCCACGCTTGGCCGGGCCGAAAGCACGGCCAGATCGGCATAGACCTGCGCGCTGTCGGCATTGATCACCACCGCGTGGCGGCCGTGCTCGGCCAGCCGCAGCGCGAGGGCCACCGCAAGCGCGCTCTTGCCGCTGGCGGTCGGCCCTGCAATGAGCGCGACCGGCTGCAATGGAGAAGACAGGATGCTCATCGCCCGGCTGATAGCAGAGACGCAGGCAAGTGAAACACGTCTCGATGCGCTCGCCGCGGCGCTCGCCGGGGCGGGGATGGCGCTTGCCGGAAAGCGCCGCCTCGCCGCGCTGCCCGAGGTGATCGAGCTTGCGCTCGAGGCGGGCGATCCGGGGCAGGTGCTGGCGGTGATCGATGCGGTGTTCGGCCCGGCCGATGTGCTGGTGAGCGCGGGGCCGATCCGCCTGCCGCAGGTCTTCGTCTCGGACATGGATTCGACCATGATCGGGCAGGAATGCATCGACGAGCTGGCCGATTATGCCGGCCTCAAGCAGCAGATTGCCGCCATCACCGAGCGCGCGATGCTCGGCGAGCTTGATTTTGCCGCGGCGCTGCGCGCGCGCGTGGCGCTGCTGGCCGGCCTCGATGAGGCGGTGATCGCCACCTGCCTTGCCGAGCGCATCACCCTTACCCCCGGCGCGCGCACGCTGGTGGCAACGCTGGGGGCGCTGGGCACGCGCAGCGTGCTGGTGACCGGGGGCTTTCATCACTTCGCCGATCCCCTGGCCGAGCGCCTCGGGTTTGACCGGGTGGTGGCCAACCGCCTCGAGGTGGCAGGCGGGCGGCTCACCGGCGGGCTGGTCGGCCCGATCACCGACAGCCGGGTCAAGGCCGCAGCGCTGCTCGAGGAGATGGCCGCTGCCGGCCCGGGTGCGCTCAGCCTTGCCACGGGTGATGGCGCCAATGACATTCCGATGATCGAGGCGGCGACCTATGGCTTTGCCTATCGCGCCAAGCCCCGCGCCCGCGCTGCGGCCAATGGCCGGATCGAGTCCGGCGATCTGACGGCGGTGCTCAGCCTGCTTGGCATTGCGCGGGCGGACTGGCGCGCGGGCTGATGCGCCTCTCCGCGCCGGTCGCCCGCGAAGCCTACCGGCCCGACATCCAGGGCCTGCGCGCGATCGCGGTGGTGGCGGTGCTGCTGTTCCATCTCGAGCTTGCCGGCTTTGGCGGCGGCTTTGTCGGGGTGGACGTGTTCTATGTGATCTCAGGCTATCTCATCGGCGGTATCGTGCTGCGCGATGCCGAGGCCGGGCGCTTCACCTATGCCACCTTCCTCGCCCGCCGGGTGCGTCGGCTGGTCCCGGCGCTGCTGGTGGTGCTCGCGGCGAGCACACTCGCCGCGGCGCTGCTGCTGCTGCCGGCCGAGCTTGCCGCCTATGGTGAGAGCCTGATCGCCGCGCTGGTGTTTGCGGCCAATATCCATTTTTACCGCGGGCAGTTCGAATATGGCGAGAGCGGCGAAGTGCCGCTGCTGCATTTGTGGACCCTGGGGGTCGAATGGCAGTTCTACCTGCTGCTGCCGCTGCTGCTGGTGGGCCTCATGCGCTGGGGCAGGGCGGGGCTGTGGCTTGGCCTCGTGGGTGTGGCCCTGCTGTCGGCGGCGGCCTCGCTCGCCTTCCCGCAGGCGAGCTTCTACCTGCTTCCGGCGCGGGTCTGGGAGTTTGTCGCCGGGGTGCTGTGTGTCATCACCCCGCTGCCGGGCCTGGGCTGGCGGGCCTTGCGCGAGGCCCTGGCGCTGGCCGGGCTGGGGCTGATCGCGGCGGCGGTGGGCCTCTTTGACACCGCCGATCCCTTTCCCGGCTGGCGCGCGCTGGTCCCTTGTGCGGGCGCGGCGGCGATCATTCTGGCGGGCCGGGCCGGGCCGACGCTGGTGGGCCGGGCGCTGTCCCTGCCCCCTGCCACCTATCTCGGGCGCATCTCCTATGCGCTTTACCTGTGGCACTGGCCGGTGATCGTGTTCCTGGTGCTGGGCCTGCCGGCGCCGCGGCTCGACGCGCCGCTGCAGGTGGCAGCGAGCCTGATCGCGCTGGTGCTGGCGGCGCTCACCACCCACCTTGTCGAGGAGCCGGCGCGGCGGGCTGGCCTTCCTTTCCGCCGCCTTGCGCTTGCCTGCGGCGGGGCGGCGCTGGCGCTGGGGCTGGCGGGCGGGGGCATGATCGCCAGCGGCGGCTGGCCCGGGCGCTTCGATGCGCGGGTGCGCGCGCTGGCGGGCGCGCTCGACTATCCGATCGATCCCGTCTTCCGCTCGGGCCAGTGCTTCATTCACCACCGCAGCCAAAGGCTCGACGAGGCCGCCTGCCTGCTCCCCAGCGATGGCCGCCGCCAGGTGCTGGTGCTGGGTGACAGCCACGCGGCGATGCTGGTGCCGGGGCTCAAGGCCGCCTTTCCGGAGAGCGCGATAAGCCAGATCACCGCCGGCGGCTGCCGCCCGGTGACGGGCGCCAGGGCCGAGCGCTATTTCTTCTGCCACCGCCTGATGGAGGAGGCCTATGCCAGCCGCATCGTGCCTCGGCGCTATGATCTGGTGGTGCTGGCAGGCTATTGGGAAGCGGGCGATCTGGGCGCGCTCGATGCCAGTCTCGCGCTTCTCGCAAGGCGCGGCCAGAAGGTGCTGGTGGTGGGGCCTTTCCCCGCCTTCGAGAAATTCGTGCCGCGCCTGCTCGCGATTGGTGCGGCGCGCGGCGATCCGCGCCTGCCCGATGGCTTCCTGAAGCCCGATCGGCGCGCGCTCGATGAAGCGATGGCAGCCATCGCCCGGCGCCGGGGCGCGGCCTATTTCTCGCCATTTGCGGCCCTGTGCGATCCGCGCTGCCGCTATCTCGGGAAGAGCGGCTATCCGCTCATCATCGATGATGCCCATCTCACCGCCGAGGGCAGCCGGATCGTCGCCGAGGCGATCCGCGCCGCGGGCGTGATGAAGTGACGTCTGGTGGCGGCAGACACGCGCTGGCGGGGATTGCGCCGGGCGCGCCGATCATCTATTTACACTCTTGTTAATATCCCTGCCGATAATCTCGGCGCATGAGATTCGCTGGCGAGAGTGGACATGAGCGCAAGCAGAGGTGAATATACGCAGAAATTTGCCGCTGACGGCACGGTGCTGCTCCATCCCGAGCGGCCTCCGGCGCGCTATCGCCCGCTTCGCGCAATCAACAATTTCCGCAAGCTCATCCGGGACAAGGAGAACACCGCGCTGGTGTTCAAGATCTTCGAATCGCTCCCCTCGCGCGATTTCCTCCCGCGGGTTGCGCGCCTTGCCCTGTCAGATAAGGGCGAGGAGCTGCGCCGGCACGAGCCTTTCCTGCCCGAAATCCTCGATGATCACGCCGCGCTGCGCCGCACCCCCAAGGGCAGCCTTGCCCATGCCTATTGCGATTTCATGGAGGCCGAGGGGCTTTCGGCGGCGGGCCTTGTGGCCGAGTATGAGCGCGCCGGGCGTCCGCGCTATCCCGATCTCGTCGAATGGTTCATCAACCGCTCGCGCGACACCCACGATCTGTTCCACGTGCTCACCGGCTATGGCCGCGATGCGCTGGGCGAGCAATGCGTGCTGCTGTTCACTCATGGCCAGGCGCCGAGCCAGGGGCACCTCTTGATCGGCTATGCCGGGGCGGCCAACATCCGCAAGAGGGTGCAGGGCAGCAAGGCGCCGGTGTTCGGCGCGGTGCGCGAGGCCCATCGCACCGGCAAGGGCGCCCCGCCGCTGATCGAGCAATCGATCCGCGATCTGCTGCCGCGCCCGATCGAGGAGGTGCGCGCCGCGCTGCGCATCCCCGAGCCGCGGCTCTACCGCGAATGCCACCGCATCTGGCGGGCCGAGGGCATAGATCCTTATGACCTGCTCGCCCCGCGCCAGCCGGCTGCGCCGGAACCGCTGGCCGCCTGAGGGAGCACGCGCCATGGCCGTGACCGATCTGCCGCTGGTTGCCCCCGAACGCCGGATCTCGCGCATTCGCCCGCTCAAGGCGCTCCATCACTTCGGCAAGCTGGTCGAGAACAAGGAGGACACCGAGCAGGTCTTCCACATCATCGAGGCGACCAAGGGCAAGGCCAGCCACCGCCTCGCCTGGGATTTCCTGCGTTCGCCCGAGGGCCGGCGGATGATGGCCGAGGACGCCGATCTGCCGGCGATGCTCGATGATCACGCGCGCTGGGCCGATTGCGGGCCCAATACCGTCGCAGCGCATTACATCGCCTTCATGAAGCGCGAGGGCCTTTCGGCAGCGGGCCTGGTGGCCGAAAGCCACAAGTGGGCGCCGCCCGAACGCCTGCCGAAAGACCAGACCCAGTGGTATTTCGACCGCCTGCGCGACACCCACGATCTGTTCCACGTGCTCACCGGCTATGGCCGTGACGCGCTGGGCGAGGCCTGCCTGCTCGGCTTCACCTATGAGCAGAATCGCAACATGGGCCTGTTGTTCATCGCCTATGCGGGCGCGCGGCAGATCAAGAAGGTGACCGGCACCAGGGCCCCGCTCTATGCTGCGATCAAGGAAGGCCGGCGCCTCGGCCGCGCCGCCGGGCGCATTGCGCACCAGGACATTGCCGCCCTGATGCGCGAGGATATCGAAGCTGCCCGCGCCCGGCTCGGGATCGGCAAGCCGGAGGTCTACCACCAGTGCCTTGCCATCCTCGAGGGCGAGGGCAAGGCGCGCGAGCAGCTGACCTTGGGCGGGGCGGGGGCGCAGGCGGCCTGAGGCGCGCTCAGCGCTCCATCCACTCGGCAAAGAAGCGCTCATGCGCGGCGCGCAAACGCTCCAGCGGCACGCCGAGCACGCTCTTGCCCCCCACGGTGCCGATGCGCTGGAAGCCGATCTGCGCGGTCTCGTCATTGCGGGTGCCCTTGGCGAGCGCGCGGTTGAGCGCTGCGGGATCGGGCACGGTGACGAGATAGCGCCCCTGATCCTCGCCGAACCACCATTGCGCCGGGGTGTAGGCGGGGTTGCCGCGCACATCGACCTCGGCCCCGAGATTGCCCGCCAGCGCCATTTCCGCCAGCGCCACGGCGAGGCCGCCGTCGGAAAGGTCGTGCACCGCGTTGACGAGGCCATCGGCGATCAGCTCGAGGATGATCTGCCCGGCGGCGCGCTCGATCACCAGATCGGTGGGCGGGGTGCGCCCGGCTTCCATGCCCTTGACCACCCGCAGCCACAGCGACCGGCCCAGGTGCGAGCGGGTGGGATCGGGCCTCGCCCAATATTCCGGCCCGACAAGATAGATGGCATCGCCCTCAGCCTTGAAATGCATGGTCATCATCCGGGCGCTGTCGGCGATGAGGCCGACCCCGCCGATCGCCGGGGTGGGCAGGATGGCGCTGCCGCCGCCGGTGGCCTTGCTCTCGTTGTAGAGGCTGACATTGCCCGAGACGATCGGGAAATCGAGCGCGCGGCAGGCATCGGCCATGCCTTCGAGCGCATGGACGAGCTGGGCCATGATCTCGGGCCGCTGGGGATTGGCGAAATTGAGACAATTGGTCACCGCCAGCGGCTTGGCGCCCACCGCGATGAGGTTGCGATAGGCCTCGGCAATCGCCTGCTTGCCGCCCTCGTAGGGATCGGCAAAGACATAGCGCGGGGTGCAATCGGTGGTGATCGCCAGCGCCTTGGTGGTGCCGTGGACGCGCACCACCCCGGCATCGCCCCCGGTCTGGAGCGTATCGCCGCCGACCTGCGAATCATATTGCTCGGCAATCCAGCGGCGCGAGGCAAGATCGGGCGAGGCCATCAAGGTGATGAGGTCAGCGGCCACGTCATCGCTCTGCGGCACTTCGCCCAGCGGCTTGATGCCCGCCCAGGCGGCATATTCCTCCTTGGAGAGATAGGGCCGGTCATAGAGCGGGGCTTCATCGGCGAGCGGGGCAAGCGGGATGTCGCACACCACCTCGCCGTTCCATTCGAGCACCATGCGCCCGGTATCGGTGACCTCGCCGATCACCGCGAAGTCGAGTTCCCACTTCCTGAAGATCGCCTCGGCCATGGCCTCCTTGCCGGGCTTCAAGACCATCAGCATGCGCTCCTGGCTTTCGGAGAGCATCATCTCGTAAGGAGTCATGCCCTCTTCGCGGCAGGGCACCTTGTTCATGTCGAGCCTGATGCCGGCACCGCCCTTGGAGGCCATCTCGACGCTCGAGGAGGTGAGGCCCGCCGCGCCCATGTCCTGGATCGCCACGATCGCATCGGTCGCCATCAATTCGAGGCAGGCCTCGATCAGCAGCTTTTCGGTGAAGGGATCGCCCACCTGCACGGTCGGGCGCTTGGCCTCGGCATCCTCACCGAAATCGGCGCTCGCCATGGTCGCGCCATGGATGCCGTCGCGCCCGGTCTTGGAGCCGACATAGACGATCGGATTGCCCACCCCGGTGGCCGCCGAATAGAAGATCTTGTCGGCATCGGCGATGCCCACGGTCATGGCGTTCACCAGGATATTGCCATCATAGGCCGGGTGGAAATTGGTCTCGCCCGCGATCGTGGGCACGCCAACGCAATTGCCATAGCCGCCGATCCCGGCGACCACGCCTTGAACCAGGTGCTTCATTCTGGGGTGCTCGGGCCGGCCAAAGCGCAGCGCATTGGCATTGGCGATGGGGCGCGCGCCCATGGTGAAGACATCGCGCAGGATGCCGCCCACGCCCGTCGCCGCGCCCTGATAGGGCTCGATATAGGAGGGGTGGTTGTGGCTCTCCATCTTGAAGATCGCCGCCTGGCCATCGCCGATATCGATCACGCCCGCATTCTCGCCCGGGCCGCAGATCACATGGGGGGCCTCAGTCGGCAGCTTCTTCAGATGGATGCGCGAGGACTTGTAGGAGCAATGCTCCGACCACATCACCGAGAAGATCCCCAGTTCCACCAGGTTGGGCGCGCGCCCCAGCGCCTTGAGGACGCGGGCATATTCCTCTTGGGTCAGGCCGTGCTGTTCGACGATCTCGGGGGTGATGGTGGTCATGAAAGGCGTGCTCCTTGCGCGCGCCCCCTAGATCACCGCGCCGCCAAGGCCAAGCCGCCGCGTTGGCGCGGCCAGCGATTCCTGCCCACCCAGGCAGCAAGCGCGCTCAGCAGAGCAAAGGCAAGGAGCGCCTGGAGGTAGAGAAATGCCCCGGCCTCGGCCGGGTGGGGCGCGAACCAGTTGACCAGCTGAAACAGCAGCATCACGCCCGCCAGCACCAGCGGCGGCCCGACCGGGCCGCGGGTGCGCTTGAGGTAGAAGCCAAGCGCGAGCGCGGTGAGGGCCAGTTCGAGCGGAATCGCCGCCCATGGATGGTTCCACAGGCCAAGGCCGAGCTTTGGCGGCGCGCCGGCGAGCGTCAGATCGGGCACATGGACGATGAAGTCGAGCAGCCAGTGCGAGGCCACCACCAGCCCGGCGAGCAGCCCGGCCAGCCAGCTGCGCTGGTGCAGCGCCACCACCAGCAGGAACGCCGCCGCCCACAGCGCGGTGCCGGCAAGGCTGTGGGTATAGGGCATGTGAGAGAGATCGAAGGGCACCATCACGCTTGCCCCCGGGTCGATCCGCATCCTTTCGACACCGATCAGCGCGAGCGTGAAGAAGCCCCAATCGACAAGCTGTGCCGCCACGAACATGGTGCCGAGGCGCGGCCGCTCGGGGATCGCGGCAGCGGCGAGGAAGGCCGGGGCGAAGTGGCCGATGAACATCTCACGCCGCGGGCGCTGCCGGGGCAAGGCGCAGCACCGCCCAGGTCGCCGCGGTGCTCGCCGCGCCGGTGACGAAGGCGCCCCAGAGGATATCGAGCACGCTCACATGGGTGGCCCACACCTTCATCACCGCCTGCGCGGTGAGATCGAAGGTGGCATAGCACAGGGCGCCCAAGAGGATGCCGTTGAGCATCGCCGCCTGGAGCGTGCCTGCCTCGATCCCGGGGCGCACCGCAAACCAGCAGATCCCGGCAATGTAGATGAAATAGAAGGCCACCGCGGCGCCGAGGTTGAACTGGCTTGCCATGATCTCTCCGATCACCGGCTTGTAGAGATTGACCGAGGCCCAGCGCAGCCACAGCGCATCGAGCGCCAGGAAGGAGGCGGCGGCAACGCCATAGGCGATGATCCATTTGAGCATGGCGGGTGCTGGTTCCCCAAATCGGTGGCTGGCTTTGTCACCGCCAGCCTTGACCGCACCGCTGCGCCCCGTCAATGCTCCGCGCCATGGACGAGGGCACCCCAGCACCGGCCGATGCGCCGGAGATCGCGCAGATGAGCTTTGAAGAAGCGCTCGCCGCGCTCGAGAAGATCGTGCAGCAGCTTGAACGCGGGGACGTGCCGCTCGACCAGTCGATCAGCCTCTATGAACGCGGCGAGGCGCTGCGCGCGGCCTGCCAGCAGCGGCTCGATGCCGCCCAGGCGCGGATCGAGCGGATCGTCACCGGTGCCGATGGCCGCGCCGCTGCCACCCGGCCCTTCGACGCGGAAAGCTAGGCGATGGAGCTGGTCCAGGCCGGGAGCGACGTGCTCGCCGAGGCGATCGGCCGGGTGCAGGCCGAGATCGATTCGCTCTTCGATGCCCTCTTGCCCGTTCCGCAGGACACCAGCGCGCGGCTGGTCGAGGCGATGCGCTATGCCGCGATCGGCGGGGGCAAGCGGGTGCGCCCGCTGTTGGTGGTGAGCACCGCCAGCCTCTTCGGCGTGGCCCGCAACGCGGCGCTGCGCGCGGGCGCGGCGATCGAGGCGATCCATGTCTATTCGCTGATCCACGATGATCTGCCGTGCATGGACAATGACGATCTGCGCCACGGCAAGCCCACCGTGCACCGCGCCTTCGACGAGGCGACCGCGGTGCTCGCGGGCGATGCGCTGCACGCGCTCGCCTTCGAGATCCTCGCCGAGGATGCCACCAGCGAAGACCCCTTCACCCGTTCCGAGCTGATCCTCACGCTCGGCCAGGCAAGCGGGATGAACGGCATGGCCGGGGGGCAGATGATGGACATGGTCGCCGATGAGGAGGGCATCACCTATGATCTGCCCGCGATCACCCGGTTGCAACAATTGAAGACCGGGGCGCTGCTCGCCGCGGCGGTGGAGATGGGGGCGATCCTCGGCAAGGTGCCCCCACCGGGGCGCGCGCACCTCAGGGCCTATGCCCGCGACATCGGCCTTGCCTTCCAGATTGCCGACGACTTGCTCGATGTCGAGGGCGATGCCGAAAAGGCGGGCAAGGCGCTGCGCAAGGATGCCGGGCAGGGCAAGCAGACCTTCGTCACCCTGCTCGGGGCCGAGCGGGCGCGCGAACAGGCCCGGGCGCTGGTCGATCAGGCGGTGCTGCGCCTCGCCTCCTATGGCAGCGAGGCCGATGTGCTGCGCGCGCTCGCCCGCTACATCGTCGAACGCGATCACTAGGGGCTGGCACAGGCCGCCGAGGAGAGGACAGGATCATGACACGCCGCGTCGGGATCTATCCCGGAACCTTCGATCCGATCACGCTGGGCCATGCCGATATCATCCGGCGCGGCGCCAAGCTGGTCGATCACCTCATCATCGGGGTGACCACCAATCCATCGAAGGACCCGATGTTCTCCACCGAGGAGCGCTTCCGCATGGTCGCGCGCGAGGTGGCAGCGCTGGGCCTTGGCAATGTCGAGGTGGTCGGCTTCAACGCCCTGCTCGTCAAGTTCGCGCAGAAGCAGGGGGCAAGCGTGATCATCCGCGGGCTGCGCGCGGTGGCCGACTTTGAATATGAATACCAGATGGCGGGCATGAACCAGCAGCTCGACGAGAGCATCGAGACGGTGTTCCTGATGGCCGATGTCTCGCTCCAGCCGATCGCTTCCAAGCTGGTCAAGGAGATCGCGCTCTATGGCGGCGATATCGCGCCTTTCGTCAGCCCGCAGGTGTGCGCCGAGGTCAATGCCCGGGTGCGCGAGAAGGGCCTCAAGGGCGATTACTAGGGGCCGGGCGCGCAGCGGCGATCATTCATTGCAGTGTCAGCCCGCCGCGGGTAAGCCTCGCCGCCAAACCGGATGAAACCATGATCAAAGCCAAGCTTGCCTCTGCCCTTTCTGCTCTCGGCGCTGCGGCGCTGATCTGTGCCGCTGGCCCGGCCGCGGCGCAAAAGCAGCGCGATGACACCCCGCCCGTGGCCTTTGGCGAGAACGCCCCCAAACCCGATGATGACGCGGCCCCGGCCCCGATGCGCACCTATGCGCCGGTCAATTTCGATCCGGCGGTCGATCCGGAAAACGTCTGGGTGCTCGATCTGTCGAACGGCCAGCGGGTCAAGATCCGCCTCATGCCTGATTGGGCGCCCAATCATGTCGAGCGGATCAAGACCCTGACCCGCGCCGGCTTTTACAACGGGGTTCCCTTCCACCGCGTGATCGATGGCTTCATGGCCCAGGGCGGTGACCCCAGCGGCACCGGCCAGGGCGGCAGCCAGCTTCCCGATCTCAAGGCCGAGTTCAACCCCATGCCGCATGTGCGCGGCACGCTCTCGATGGCCCGCGCGGCTGACGAGGACAGCGCCAACAGCCAGTTCTTCATCGTCTTCTACCCGCGCTTCAGCCTCGACAAGCGCTACACCAATTTCGGCCGGGTGATCGAGAACATGGAAGGGGTGGACGCGATCGCCCGGGGCGAGCCGCCGGCCAACCCCACCTATATCGTCCAGGCTTCGCTGGGGAGCGACAACCTGCCGCCCCCGCCGCCCCCGGCGGCAGCGCAGGATGGGCCGATCACCGCCGAAATGCTCAGCGCCCCGATCCGCTAAGGGGGCTTGCGCCGCCCCGCAGGCCCGCTAGGGCACGGGGGCGATGAAGGTGGACCTGTTCGATTTCGATCTCCCGCAGGAGCTGATCGCGCTGCGCCCGGTGCGCCCGCGCGATGCGGCGCGGATGCTGGTGGTGCGCGGGGATGATGCGCCTTTCGAGGATTGCTCCGTGCGCGATCTGCCGCGCCTGCTGGCCCCCGGCGATGTGCTGGTGTTCAACGACACCAGGGTGATCCCGGCCCAGCTCGAAGGCCGCCGGGCCGATGGCGCGGCGCGGATCGGGGCGACGCTGCACAAGCGGGTCGATCTGCGCCGCTGGCAGGCCTTCCTGCGCAACGCCAGGCGGGTGAAGATCGGCGACAAGCTGATCTTCGGCGGCGGGGTGAGCGTGCGCGTGGAGGAACGCCATGCCGATGGCGCGCTCACCCTGTTCTTCGAGGGCGACGAGCCGGTCGAGGTGCTGCTCGATCGCGCCGGCACCATGCCGCTGCCGCCCTATATCGCCAGCAAACGCGGGGTCGATGCCCAGGACCGCGAGGATTACCAGACCATCTTCGCGCGCGAGGATGGCGCCGTTGCCGCCCCCACCGCCTCGCTCCACTTCACCCCGAGATTGCTCGACGCGATCGATGCCGCCGGGATCGGCCGGGCGGTGCTCACGCTCCATGTCGGGGCGGGCACCTTCCTTCCCGTGAAGGCCGAGGATACCGATGACCACCGGATGCACGCCGAGTTCGGCCGCATCTCACAGGCCACGGCCGCCCGGCTCAACGCCGCGCGCGCCGCCGGCGGGCGGATCATCGCGGTGGGCACCACGGTGCTGCGCCTGCTCGAAAGCGCGGTGGATGAGGCCGGGGTGATCCATCCCTTCGCCGGGGACACCGATATCTTCATCACTCCCGGCTACCGCTTCCGCGCCATCGATGGGCTGATGACCAATTTCCACCTGCCGCGTTCGACCCTGATGATGCTGGTGAGCGCGCTGATGGGGCGCGAGCGGATGCTGGCGGCCTATGCCCATGCGATTGCCGAGCGCTACCGCTTCTATTCCTATGGTGACTCCTCGCTGCTGCTGCCCTAGGTGGTGGCGGTGCGTGATCCGATCCTGTCCATCCGCGGCCTTGCCAAGACCTATCGCGGCGGCACCCGCGCGCTCGATGGGGTCGATCTCGACATCCGCCGGGGGGAGATCTTCGCGCTGCTCGGGCCCAATGGCGCGGGCAAGACCACGCTGATCGGCGCGGTGTGCGGGCTGGTGCGCCCGAGCGCGGGCAGCATCCACGCCTTCGGGCTTGATCTTGCGCGCGATTGGCGCGCGGCGCGGGCGCGCATCGGGCTTGTGCCCCAGGAACTGGCCACCGACATGTTCGAGACCGTGTGGCGCGCGGTTGCCTATTCGCAAGGCCTGTTCGGCAAGCGCCGCGATCCGGCGCGGCTCGAGGCGATCCTCAAGGCGCTTGCGCTGTGGGACAAGAAGGACGCGCAGATCCGCGCGCTCTCGGGCGGGATGAAGCGCCGGGTGCTGATCGCCAAGGCGCTCGCGCACGAGCCTGACCTCTTGTTCCTCGACGAGCCGACCGCCGGAGTGGATGTCGAGCTGCGCAAGGGCATGTGGGAACAGATCGCCGCGCTCAAGCAGCGCGGGGTAACGATCATCCTCACGACCCATTACATCGAGGAGGCCGAGCTGATGGCCGACCGGGTCGGCATCATCCGCGGCGGGCGCATCCTCATGGTCGATGACAAGGAGGCGATGATGGAGCGGCTCGGCACCACCGAGGCGGTGATCGACCTTGCCGCGCCGCTGGCGGCGATCCCGGCGGCGCTCGGCCGCTTCCATCTCGAGCTTTCGCCCGATCGCACCCGGCTTGTCTATCGCGGCGGCAGCGGCGCGGGCGGGGGCAGGGCCGAGGTCGCCGCGCTCACCCAGGCGCTGGTGCAGGCGGGCATCGCCTATGTCAGCCTCGACATCCGCGATTCCTCGCTCGAGGACATCTTCGTCGATCTGCTCGGGCGCGAGGCGGCGGCATGATCCCCTTCAACCTGACGAGCGCGCTGGCGATCTACCGGCGCGAGATGGCGCGCGCCTTTCGCACCGCCTTCCAGTCGCTGATCGCCCCGGTGCTCACCACCGCACTCTATTTCGTGGTGTTCGGCTCGGTGATCGGCACCCGCATGGAGCCGGTGGGGGGCGTGCCCTATGGCGCCTTCATCATCCCCGGCCTCGTCATGCTGACGATGCTGGGCGAGACCACCAGCAATGCCAGCTTCGGCATCTACATGCCGCGCTTCACCGGCACGATCTACGAACTGCTCTCCGCCCCCGTGGGCGTGGCCGAGACGCTCGCCGGCTTTGTCGGGGCGGCGATGACCAAGGGGCTGATACTTGCCGCGATCATCCTGCTGACCGCGCGGCTGTTCGTCGATTACACCATCGCCGATCCGCTCCTTGCCGTGATCTACGTCATGCTGGTGGCCGCCGCCTTTGCCCTGTTCGGCTTCATCCTCGGCATCTGGGCCGACAGTTTTGAAAAGCTCGGGATCATCCCGGTGCTGGTGCTCACCCCGCTCACCTTCCTCGGCGGCACCTTCTATTCGATCCGCGATCTGCCCGCGCCGTGGGATTCAATCGCGCTGGCCAACCCCATCGCCTTTCTGGTGAGCGGGCTGCGCCATGCCTTCTACGGCACCTCGGACGTGCCCTTTGCCTTGTCGCTGGGCCTGACGCTCGGCTTCCTCCTTGCCTGCGTGATCGTGATCGCGGTGATCTTCCGCACCGGCTGGCGGCTGCGCGAATGAGGCGCGGGGCCGTTCGGCGAGCGGCCCTGGTCGAGGCAGGTTGGCCGTCGGGCCGAGCTTAACCGCAGCTTGTCTGCCCGTTCATGGCCGCGAAAGTGCGCCATTTCTAGGCCCTTGCGCACCGGTTGCGCCCCCTGCAACCGGTCAAGAACAAGGACCATTACCCATGAGAAACCTCGCATTCACCAAGCCTGCCATGATCGGCGCCGCGATTGGCGCGCTGGCCCTGCCGAGCATGGCCCAGGCCCAGACCAACGACACACCCACGGTCGAACCCTATGTCGGCGCCTCGATCGGGATCCACGATCTCGGCATCGGCGCGCCCAATGACGATGGCGGCATCTACGGCGTGGTCGCCGGGGTCGATGTCCCGGTCGGCAAGACCTTCTTCGTCGGCGCCGAGGGCAATTTCCACTTCGGTGACGGCCCGATCGATCAGGAATATGGCATCGCCGCCCGCGCCGGGGTGCGCGTGGGCAAGACCGGCAAGGTCTTCGTGCGCGGTGGCTACCAGGAAGTCGAGCTTGACCTTGTCAACATCCTCGGTGGCAACCCCCCGCCGGGTGTGGACAACAGCGATGGCGATTACCTCGTCGGCGCCGGGGTCGAGTTTGGCCTGGGTGACAGCCCGGTGAGCTTCCGCGCCGGGATCGACACGATCTCCTTCGACACCACCCGTGCCAGCATCGGGGTGCTTTACAAGTTCTAAGGCGCCTTGCGGCACACATCCGGGGGGGCAGGGGCCGCGCGGCGCCTGCCCCCTTTTGCTGCGTGGGTGACAGCGCGGCGCGGCGGCGCTAGGGCCGCACGCCTGATGAGCGAGCGCTTCTCCTTCACCCTTCAGGCCACCTGCGGCAAGGCGCGCACCGGCACCATCCGCATGCGGCGCGGCGAGATCCGCACGCCCGCCTTCATGCCGGTGGGCACCGCGGCCACGGTCAAGGCGATGAAGCCCGAGGCCGTGCGCGCCACCGGGGCCGACATCATCCTTGGCAACACCTATCACCTGATGCTGCGCCCCGGGGCCGAGAGGGTGGCGCGGCTCGGCGGCCTGCATCGCTTCATGAACTGGCCGCGCCCGATCCTCACCGACAGCGGCGGCTATCAGGTGATGAGCCTTGCCGCCTTGCGAAAGCTCAGCGAGGAAGGGGTGGAGTTCAAGAGCCACCTCGATGGTTCACGCCACCTTCTCACCCCCGAGCGTTCGATGGAGATCCAGCGCCTGCTCGGCTCGGACATCGTCATGGCCTTCGACGAATGCCCGCGGGCCGATCGTCCGCGCGACGAGATCGCCGCCTCGATGGAGCTGTCGATGCGCTGGGCACGGCGCAGCCGCGATGGCTTTGATGCCGGGGCAGAGCACGCCGCGCGCGCCGCCCTGTTCGGCATCCAGCAGGGCGCGCTCCACGAGGACCTGCGCCGCATCAGCGCCGAGCGCCTGATCGACATCGGCTTTGACGGCTATGCCGTGGGCGGGCTGGCCGTGGGCGAGGGGCAGGAGGCGATGTTCGGCGTGCTCGACTATGCCCCCGACATGCTCCCGGCCGATAGGCCCCGCTATCTCATGGGGGTGGGCAAGCCCGATGACCTCGTCGGTGCGGTCGAGCGCGGCATCGACATGTTCGATTGCGTGCTGCCGACGCGCTCGGGCCGCAACGGGCAGGCGTTTACGTGGAACGGGCCGCTGAACCTGAGGAACGCGCGCTTTGCCGAGGATGGCGGCCCGCTCGATCCGCGCTGCACCTGCCCGGTGTGCCGCGATTACAGCCGCGCCTATCTCCACCACCTCGTCAAATCGGGCGAGATGCTCGGCGCCATGCTGCTCACCGAGCATAACCTCAGCTTCTATCAGGCCTTGATGGAGGGGATGCGCGGTGCCATTGCCGCTGGCACCTTCCCCGATTTTGCCGCCCGCTTCCGGCGCGATTACCTGGGACGATCCTGATTGATGACCGATCGCGCTGCCAAAGCCCCCGAAGATTGCACCACCATGGCCGAAGTGCGCGCCGGGGTGGATGCGCTCGATGCCGAACTGGTGGCGCTGCTCGCCACGCGCTTCGCCTACATGCGCGCCGCCGCCCGGATCAAAGAGAGCCGCGAGGCGGTGCGCGACGAGGCGCGCAAGGCGCGGGTGATCGCCGCCGCGGTGGCTGCAGCCGAGGCCCGCGGCCTGCCCGGCGATGTCATCGCCGAGATCTGGGAGCGCCTCGTCGAAGGCTCGATCGCCTACGAATTTGCCGAGTGGGACCGGATCAGGGGCTGAATAAGCCAACAGGCCAGCCAAAGCAAAAGGGCGACCCCACAGGGCCGCCCTTGCTTGTCCTGGCGCTGCGCCGAGCGATCAGCGCGAATAGAACTCCACCACCAGATTGGGTTCCATCGTCACCGGGTAGGGCACCTCGTCGAGCTTGGGCACGCGGGTGAACACCACCTTGTCGGTGCCGTCGGGCATGACATAATCGGGAATGTCGCGCTCGGCCAGGCTCTGCGCCTCGATCACGAGGGCCATTTCCTTGGCCTTGGCCCCAAGGCTGATGACATCGCCCACCGCCACGCGGCGCGAGGCGATGTTGCACTTCTGCCCGTTCACAAGGATGTGCCCGTGGCTCACCAGCTGACGCGCGGCGAAGATGGTGGGCGCGAACTTGGCGCGATAGACCACCATGTCGAGCCGCTGCTCGAGCAGGCCGATGAGGTTCTGGCTGGTGTCACCCTTCATCCGCGCCGCCTCGGCATAGGTGCGCTTGAACTGCTTTTCGGTGACATCGCCATAATAGCCCTTGAGCTTCTGCTTGGCGCGCAGTTGCAGGCCATAATCGCTCATCTTGCCCTTGCGGCGCTGGCCGTGCTGGCCGGGGCCATAGGACCGCTTGTTGACGGGCGAATTGGGGCGACCCCAGATGTTCTCGCCCATCCGGCGGTCAAGCTTGTACTTGGCGCTCTTGCGCTTCGACATGTTCCATCCTTCAATGTGCTGGATTGCCCCTGCGGCAACCATTCCACCCGGCTTCGCACCACCCGCCCGCAAGGAGGCGGATGCGGCCACTGCTTCACCGGGGTGCAGGGCCCATTTGCGAAGGCGCGCGCATAGCAGGAACGCCGCCGCGGTCAAGCCCCGGGGCTGGCGCGGGCCGCCCGGCTGCAGGCTGGGGTGGTTTCACGGGGTCATCGAAAGCCGGGATCGGCGCGAGCGGCACCGGCGATGGGCCAGCCAGCAGGTCGCAGTGCCGCGCTCCGCCATAGCGCGCGAGGGTTGCAAACCCGGCGCGGTAGAGCGCGCGGGCGATGCTGGCGGTGTCGGTCCAGCGGGCATCATATTCGTAGAACAGACCGATCACCCGGCCGGCATGGGGCGATTCCATCAGCGCCTCGATGATCACCGGCTCGTGGCCCTCGACATCGAGCTTGACGAAAAGCGGCAGGTCCTCGGGCAGATGGGGGCCAAGCTCGGCCAGCGTGATGGTGGTGATGGCGATATCGCGGCAGCCGGAGCGCTCCCCGAGATGATCCTCAAGCGTGGCCTGGCCACTGTGCACCGGATTGATGCGGATCGTCTGGGTTCCGGCCCGGTGGGAAAGGCCGCAGGCAAGCGCCGTTGCGCGCCCGTTGAGGCCCGCAAGCGCGAGGTTGGCGGTGAGCAGGTGATAGGTCTGCGGCACGGGTTCGAGCGCGACGATCCGGCGGCAATGGGGATTGCGCGCGGCGATCAGCGAGAACAGGCCCTGGTTGGCGCCGACGTCGAGAAAGCAGAAGGGCCTCTCGATCACGGCGAGAAGATCGGCAAGATAGGACCCATAGGTGCCATAGCGGCAATAGGCGAAGGTGCGATCGGCCCAGTTGGGCCACATCCACACCCCATAGGCGGTGCGCACCGGCCGCGGCGTGCGTGAAGGCATTATCCGGTGCACCAGCGCATCTGCGGCCTGATGCACGTGACGCATCGCCCGGGCGCGCAGCACCCGCAGATGGCGCCAGGCGAGAAAGTCGCGCCGCATCCGCCGCGGGCAGGGCTGCGGCCAGGCAACCGGTTCCTGGCGCGGCGTTGCGATCCGCAGTATCACCTTTTCGACTCGGTCATTGCCACCCCGCCGCCGCTAGCGGGGCAATGCGACAGATCAGCGACCTTAGGCGCAGGAGGCCTATTCGCCGCCGCGCGGCGGGCGCTCGAGCGCGCTCAGAACGCCGCGCAGGGTGCGCACCTCGAGGTGGTTCCAGCCGGGCTTGGTGAGGATGCCGCGCAGCGTGCGCCGGGTCGCCTCGGCGCGGGTTTCGGGGAGGAAATAGCCGCGCGGGGCGAGCAGCGCCTCGAAATGGGCGATCAGCGCCTCGAGCTCTGCTTGCGGGGCAGGGGGCAGGGCTTCCTCGAGGGTGGGCTGGGCGAGGGTGGCGGCGCCCGCCGCGCCGAGTTCGCGCGCCATGCGCGACCATTCATAGGCCACCAGCACCACCGCCTGGGCAAGATTGAGCGAGCCGAACTCGGGGTTGATCGGGATGGTCAGGATCGCGCGGGCAAGGGCGACGTCCTCGGTCTCGAGCCCCGAGCGCTCCGGCCCGAACAGCACCGCGTGGCGGCCGGGCTGGGTCACCACCCGCCGCCCGGCCTCGTCGGGGCCGATCACCGGGCGGGTGACGCCGCGCTTCCTCACCGTGGTGGCATAGACGTGCTGGCAATCGGCCACCGCCGCGGCGGTGCTGTCAAACACCTTGGCGCCAGCGAGCACCACGTCCGCGCCCGAGGCCGCCGGGCCGGCGGCGGGATTGGGCCAGCCATCGCGCGGGGCGACGAGGCGCAGTTCCGTGAGCCCGAAATTGAGCATGGCGCGCGCCGCCTTGCCGATGTTCTCGCCCAGTTGCGGGCGCACCAGCACGATCACCGGCCGGTTGGGTTCCTCTGCCATCTTCGCCTTAATCTTTCGCGGCTTGCTGCACGGTGCTGGCAAATTCTTCGAAGTCGCGCGCCTCGGAAAAATCGCGATAGACGCTGGCGAAGCGGATATAGGCGACCGAATCGATCTGCCGCAGCCCTTCCATCACCAACTCGCCGATATGGCTCGATGGCACCTCGGCCTCGCCCGAGGCTTCGACCTGACGCTGGATCCCGCTCACCAGCTGATCGAGCCGTTCCTGCTCGATCCCGCGCTTGCGGCAGGCCAGCGCGATCGATTGTTCGAGCTTGGCGCGGTCGAACGGCTCGCGCCGGTCGCCCGACTTGATCACCACCACCTCGCGCAGCTGCACCCGCTCGAAGGTGGTAAAGCGCGCGCCGCAGGAGGAGCATTGCCGCCGCCGCCGGATCGCCGTGCCATCCTCGGTCGGGCGGCTGTCCTTTACCTGGGTGTCATCGTGGGCGCAGAAGGGACAGCGCATTCAGGAGCTTATTTGCGGATGCGGTGATAGAGCGCAAGGCCCGCCCCGGCGATGAGGCCGACCGGCCAGGACACCACCGGGAGCAGCGCCCCGGCAAGCGCACCGATCGCCGCGCCGGTGAGCACCGGGGCGGTTGAGGGGTGATTGAGGCCTTCCTTGCCCATGCCGATGATCTCGGCCTTGGCCTCCTCGATGAGGTCCTGCGGCGATTGCGGTTTTCGATCCACGGCGCGGCCTCACATGCCCGGATAGACGGGGAAGGCCGCGCACAGGGCCGCGACCCGCGCGCGCACGCTTTCTTCCACCTGCGCATCGCCTTCCGGGCCGTTCTTGGCCACCCCTTCGACCACTTCGGCAATCAGCCGGCCGATGGCGCCAAACTCCTCGGGGCCAAAGCCGCGGGTGGTGCCCGCCGGGGTGCCGAGGCGAATGCCGCTGGTGACGAAGGGCGAGCGGGTGTCGAAGGGAATGGAATTCTTGTTGCAGGTGATGAAGGCGCGATCGAGCGCCTTTTCGGCGTCCTTGCCCGTCACCCCCTTGGCGGTGAGATCGACCAGCATCGAGTGGTTGTCGGTGCCGCCGCTGACGATCCTGAGGCCATTTGCCTCGAGGCTTGCCGCCAGCGCCCGGGCGTTCTCGACGATGCGCCGGGCATAGTCGCGGAAGGAGGGATCGAGCGCTTCCTTGAAGGCCACCGCCTTGGCGGCGATGATGTGCATCAAGGGCCCGCCCTGAAGCCCGGGGAACACTGCCATGTTCAAAGGCTTGGTGAACTTCTCGTCATTCCACAGGATGATGCCCGAGCGCGGGCCGCGCAAGCTCTTGTGGGTGGTGGAGGTGACGATGTCGCAATGGGGGAAGGGCGAGGGGTGCGCGCCGCCTGCAACCAGGCCGGAGATATGGCTCATGTCGCATAGCAGCACCGCGCCCACCTCGTCGGCAATGGCGCGAAAAGCGGCAAAGTCCCATTGCCGCGAATAGGCGGTGCCGCCGCAGATGATCAGCTTCGGCCGGTGTTCGCGCGCCTTGGCGGCAACCTCGTCCATGTCGATCGTCTCGCTCTCGCGGCTCACGCCATAGGAGACCACGTTGAACCACTTGCCACTGACATTGACCGGCGAGCCGTGGGTGAGGTGCCCGCCCGAGTTGAGATCAAGCCCCATGAAGGTGTCGCCAGGCTCAAGCAGGGCGAGGAACACCGCCTGGTTCATCTGCGAGCCGGAATTGGGCTGGACATTGGCAAAATTGCAGCCGAACAATTGCTTGGCGCGTTCGATCGCCAGGGTTTCGACCACGTCGGCATATTCGCAGCCGCCGTAATAGCGCTTGCCCGGATAGCCTTCGGCATATTTGTTGGTAAACACGCTGCCCGCCGCCTCGAGCACCGCGCGGCTGGCGATGTTCTCGCTCGCGATCAGCTCGATCTTGTCGCGCTGGCGGGCAAGTTCCTTGGCGATCGCCGCGGCGATCTCGGGATCGGCGGCGGCAAGATCGTGGTGCCAAAAGCCGTGCATCGGATCGGCAGCGGCGGAGCGGGCGGCAAAGTCGAGAGGGGCGGTGCTCATTGGTGGGTCTCGATATGGTCGGGCAGGAAGGGCGGCTGTGACAGCTTGCCGACCCGGCGCTGGTGGCGCCCGGCCGGATCGCCGGCATCGGCAAATTCGGTATCGAGGAAGGTGGCGATGCAGGCCTTGGCCATCTCCAGACCTACGAGCCGCGCGCCCAGAGCGATGCAATTGGCATCATTGTGCTCGCGCGCGAGCGCGGCCGAGAGCGGCTCGCTCACCAGCGCGCAGCGCACCTGCGGGTGGCGGTTGACGCTGATCGAGATGCCGATGCCGCTGCCGCACAGGGCAATGCCATATTCCGCGCGGCCTTCGGCGATGCTTTCGGCAAGGCGATAGCCATAATCGGGATAATCGACGCTCACCCCCGGCTCCGGCCCGAGATCGGCGACCTCGTGGCCTTCCTCGATGAGCCATTCGGCCAGCTCGGCCTTGAGCTCCACGGCGGCATGATCGGAGGCGATGGCAATGCGCATGGGGGTGCCATAGTCGCATGGGCGCGGATTCTCCACCCCTTGCCGGCGGGTTTTTCGACCAGCGCCATGGCAAGCGCTTTACCCGCGCGAAAGGGGGGCAGGGCTATGATCGCGCGCCATGCCGCCGCCCGCACCCCGCCTGTCTGCCGAGCAATGTCTCGCCCGCGTCTTTGCCGATGCGGCGCCGCGCCACGTGGGCACGGGCTGGATCAGCGGCATCCTCGGGATCGTGCTGGGGCTGCTCGCGCTGTTCGCGGTGCTGTGCCTCCACTTCCCGCAATATCTGACGCTGCCCGAGCTGCGCAGCCGCTATCCCTTGGAGCTGGTGCGGCTTGCAATCGATCTGGGGCTGCTCGCGGCGCTGGCGCTTTCGGGCCTCTCGCTGCTGCTGCGGCGCAAGAAGGCGCTCGGGGCGACGGGCCTCGCGCTGGCGGGCGCGGCGCTGGCCTTGGGGGCAGGCGGGGTGGAGATTCCGCGGAGCGGGGCGAGCGCGGTCTATCTTGGGCTCGACTGGTTCGTGCTCGGGGTGCTGACCACCGCCGCGATCTTCGTGCCGCTGGAGGGGGCTTTTCCTCTGCGGCGCGGGCAGGGGGCCTTCCGCAGGGGCTGGCTCACCGACACGCAATATTTCTTCGCCAGCCACGTGCTGGCGCAGGTGATGAGCGTGGCCGTGCTCGCGCCGGCGGTGGCGCTGGGCGAAGTGCTGGCGGTGCCGCAGGCCCAGGCGGCGGTGCAGGGCCTGCCGTGGCTCGTGCAATTTGGCCTTGCGGTGCTGGTCGCCGATCTGGCGCAATATGGCGTGCACCGCGCCTTCCATGCGGTGCCGGTGTTGTGGCGCTTTCACAAGGTGCACCACTCGGTCGAGGCCATGGACTGGCTCGCCGGATCGCGGCTGCACCTCGTTGACGTGATCGTCACGCGCGGCCTTGTGCTGCTGGCGCTGCTGGTGGCGGGCTTTGCCGAGAGCGTCGTCTATGCCTATCTCGCGTTCGTCAGCTTCCACGCGGTGTTCATCCACGCGAACTTTGCGCCGAGATGGGGAGGGCTCGAACGCTGGGTGGCCATGCCGCGCTTCCACCACTGGCACCACGCCCGCGAGGCAGAAGCGCGCGACGTGAACTTCGCCGTGCACCTGCCGATAATCGACCGCTGGTTCGGGACCTATCACATGCCCGACGGGCGTTGGCCGGAAGGCTATGGCCTTGCCGATGAACGCGCACCCGAAGGCTGGTTTTCCCAGCTGGTCTGGCCCTTGCGCCGCCGCGCGTGACTGGCCCCGCCCAAGCGAGGCCTTCGCTCTTCACTGATCGAGGAAGCTCCGCATCTTGCGGCTGCGGCTCGGGTGCTTGAGCTTCCTGAGCGCCTTGGCCTCGATCTGGCGGATACGCTCGCGCGTCACCGAGAATTGCTGGCCCACTTCCTCCAGCGTGTGATCGGTGTTCATGCCGATGCCGAAGCGCATCCTGAGCACGCGTTCCTCGCGCGGGGTGAGGCTGGCGAGCACGCGGGTGACGGTTTCCTTGAGGTTGGCCTGGATCGCCGCATCCACCGGGATCACCGCGTTCTTGTCCTCGATGAAATCGCCGAGGTGCGAATCCTCCTCGTCGCCGATCGGGGTCTCCAGGGAAATCGGCTCCTTGGCGATCTTCATCACCTTGCGCACCTTTTCGAGCGGCATCGACAGGCGCGCGGCCATTTCCTCGGGCGTCGGCTCGCGGCCTTCCTCGTGGAGGAACTGGCGCGAGGTGCGCACCAGCTTGTTGATCGTCTCGATCATGTGCACCGGGATGCGGATGGTGCGGGCCTGATCGGCGATCGAGCGGGTGATCGCCTGGCGGATCCACCAGGTGGCATAAGTGGAGAACTTGTAGCCGCGGCGATATTCGAACTTGTCCACCGCCTTCATCAGGCCGATATTGCCTTCCTGAATGAGATCAAGGAATTGCAACCCCCTGTTGGTGTATTTCTTGGCGATGGAGATGACCAGGCGCAGGTTTGCCTCGACCATTTCCTTCTTGGCGATGCGTGCCTCGCGCTCGCCCTTCTGCACCATGTTGACGATGCGGCGGAACTCGGGAAGGCTCATCCCCGTCTGCGCGGCAATATCGGCGATCTCGGTGCGGATGCGCTCGATCGCCTCGCCCTCGCGCTCGAGGAAGGCGGCCCATTTCTTGTCCTTCTTCGCCCGCTCCTTGATCCAGCCATCGTCAAGCTCGTTGCCGACATAGGCCTCGAGAAATTCAGCACGCTTGATCTTGTGGCGCTCGGCCAGGCGCAGCATCTGCCCGCCCAGCGTGGTCAGCCGGCGGTTGAAGGCATAGAGATTGTCAACCAGGAACTCGATCTTGGTGGCGTGGAACTGCACGCTTTCGACCTCGGCGGTCAGCTCCTCGCGCAGCTGCTCGTAGCGCGCCTCCTTGTCCGCGGGGAAGGTGTTGCCCGCGGCAAGGGTTGCCACCCGTTCGGCCTGGAGCTTCTCGAAATCCTTGAACAGCCGGGTGATGCGCGCAAAGCGTTCGAGCGCCTCGGGCTTCAATGCGGCTTCCATCTGCGCGAGGCTCAAGGTGTTGTCGTCATCGTCATCATCCTCGCGCCGGGCGCGCGGGGTGCCGTTCTCGTCCTCGTCCTCCTCGGCGCTCTCATCCTCCGGCTCGTCATCCTCGCGGATGGTCGGCCCGGCGGTGGCCTCGGAGATCTCGCCGTCATCATCATCATCCTCGGCGCCCTCGGCCATCTTGTCGGCCGGGGGTTCCTTGGAGAGCATGGCATCAAGATCGAGGATCTCGCGCAGCTGCATGTCGCCGTTGTTGAGCGCCTCGGACCACTGGATGATGGCGTGGAAGGTGATCGGGCTTTCGCACAGGCCCATGATCATCATGTCGCGGCCCGCCTCGATGCGCTTGGCAATGGCGATTTCGCCCTCGCGGCTCAAGAGCTCGACCGCGCCCATCTCGCGCAGATACATGCGCACCGGATCGTCGGTGCGCTCGCTGGCGGCGATCTTCTTGTTGCCGGCGCGGGCATCGCGCGCCGGGCCCTTCTTCTCGCCGTCCTCGTCCTCCTCCTCGTCCTCATCGACGATCGCCTCGTCGGCCTCGCCCTCCTCGGCCTCGGCCTCGGCGTCCTCGTCACTCTCGACGATCTGCACCCCCATGTCGGCCAGCGCGGTCTGGATGTCCTCGATCTGGTCGGGGCTCATCTCGCCCGAGGGCAGCGCCTCGTTCAATTCGTCATAGGTGACATAGCCGCGCTTCTTGGCCTTGCTGATGAGCTTCTTGATCGAAGCCTCGTTGAGATCGATCAGCGGGGCGTCTTCCTTTTCGGCCATAATCTTCCGTGTCTGTCCATTGCCGGGCGGCCTGCTGGGCCTGGCCGCCGATTGATCCCATGCCCGCCCGTCAGGCGGCCTCGTCACCCGATGCCCCGGACGCATCCAGGGCCGCTGCCTTGCGGCGTCCGAAAGCCTTGAGGCGTTCCTCGATTGCCATGAGCCGTGTGCGCAAACGCGCCTGCTCGGCAAACGATCCTTCCGGATCGCTGTCGAAACGCGCGATCGTGGCCGCAAGCGCAGCCTCGAGCGCTGGCCTTTCGACCAGCAGCGACACAGCCTCGGCCAGTTGCGCGCGCGCTTCGTCGGGATCGGTGCCTTCATCGAGAAAGGCGTAGCGGATATCTGCCGACGGGGCGGGTTGGCCTGACGGGCTGCATATGGCGTGTGCGCCGTGCGAATCAAGCGTTTCTGCAAGCTCGAAGAGCTTTTCTATGCAGGAGGCCGCCTCCGGCTCGCTGCGGGCGAGGCGGGCGAGCGCCTCGGCGTGGCGCGCAATCTCCTGCGGATGGCGCGCAAGGCCGGCGAGCACCGCGGCGAGGAGGCCCTCGCGCTGCGCGCGCGCGCTGAGCGCACCAAGCCGGCTGCGCGCTTCGGGGGTGAGGCCCGGCGCCGACACCGGCGCGCCGCGCCAGGCGCCGCTGGCTCCGGCCCGGCGCCCGGCCTCAGCGGCGGTGCGCGCCGCGCGCGGCGGGCGCGGGGGAAAGGCAAAGGCGGAGAAGCGATCGGAAAGCTCGCGGCGATAAAGCGCCCTGATCTCGGGGTCGGCAATGGTCTCGACATGCGCCATCAGCCGCGCCTTGAGCCCGGCCTTGGCCTCGGGCGTGGCAAGGGGCGCCGCATCGCGCTCGAATTGCCAGAGCGCCTCGATCAGGCTGAGCGGCGCTTCGAGCAGCCGCTCGATCCCGGCGCGGCCCTGCTGGCGCACCAGATCGTCGGGATCCTGTCCCCGGGGCAGGCGCACGATGGCGAGCGAGCGGCCCGGCGCGAGCAGCGGCAGCGCCCGGGTGATCGCCCGCATCGCGGCGCGCTCTCCGGCGCTGTCGCCATCGAAGCACAAGAGCGGCACCTCGGCCAGGCGCCAGAGCAGTTCGAGCTGCATCTCGGTGAGCGCGGTGCCGAGCGGGGCGACCGCCTCGGCGATCCCGGCGCTGGCGAGGGCGATCACGTCCATATAGCCTTCCACCACCACCACCCGGCCGCTCTGGCGCACCGCCGGGGCGGCGCGGTGGAGGTTGTAGAGCGTGCGGCCCTTGTCGAAGAGCTCGGTGTCGGGCGAATTGAGATACTTGGCGAGGCCCTCGCGCGGCGCGAGGATGCGCCCGCCAAAGGCGATCACCCGCCCGCG
This sequence comes from Erythrobacter cryptus, assembly GCA_046297575.1. Classification (GTDB taxonomy): domain Bacteria; phylum Pseudomonadota; class Alphaproteobacteria; order Sphingomonadales; family Sphingomonadaceae; genus Erythrobacter; species Erythrobacter cryptus_A. The sequence continues at coordinate 825 of JBKBHR010000009.1, read as the reverse complement.
CGGATCGTGGATCGGCAGCATCACCCGTCCGCGGAAGCGGTCATAGCGCTCGCCCGCCTCGCTCACGGCGCGCAGCCCGGCGGCCTCGAGCATGGGCTCACCGAAATGGCCGAGCGCGCGGCCGAGCGCGTGGCGCTCCTCGGGCGCCCAGCCAAAACCGAAGGCGCGGCAAAGCTCGGGCGCAAAGCCGCGCCGGGCGAGATAGGCGCGTGCCGCCGCCCCGCCGGGCGCGGCCAGGCTCTCGGCAAAGAAGCGCTGGGCAGCCTCGGTCACATCGATCAGGCTGGCGCGCGCCTCGGCCTTCTTCGCGGCAACGGGATCGGGGGCGGGCACCTCCATCCCCGCCATGGCCGCGAGTTCCTTGATCGCATCGAGGAAGGACAGGCCCACGTGATCGACCATCCAGCTGATCGCATCGCCATGCGCGCCGCAGCCGAAGCAGTGGTAGAACTGCTTGGCGTCATTGACATAAAAGCTCGGGGTCTTTTCCTCGTGGAAGGGGCAGCAGCCCTTCCACTCGCGTCCCGCGCGGGTCAGCTTGACGCTGCGCTGGACGAGCGCCGAGAGCGTGAGGCGCGCGCGCAGCTCGTCCTTCCATTGCGGGGTGATGGCCATGGGCGAAGGTTGCGCGCGCTGGGCGGCACTTGCAAGCGCCGGCTGTGGAAGGCTCTGTGGCTTTGACGGCGTGGCGCGCTCGCCGCGCTCTAGGTCCTGTCTGTATTTAGGGGGTTCCCCTGTTAGGTGAGTTCTGATTCAAGATCGAAAACGGAGGCGATCTTGAGCAGGCGGACATTGACGGACGCGCAGTGGGCGCGGATTGAGGGG
>JBKBHR010000008.1:84592-108818 GCA_046297575.1 Erythrobacter cryptus | reverse complement strand
CTACTCGGGGAGCCATTTTCTCAGCCCGTGCGGCAGGCCCATGGCGGGCGGCTCTGCCTTTGGCGCAGGCCCGGCCAAGCCTCGGGCAAAGATGCTCGCGGCGGTGCTTATCCTTCTGTTCCTGATTGGCCATGCCAGCCAGCGCGCAGGCGTGTGCATGGTGCGCGCGATGCGCGAGGTGATCGAGCGGCGGCGCGCGCACCGCTGTGCCGGCCTTGCCTTTGCAGCGGCCTGCGCGATGGCGGTGATGGCGCTCGCCGAGCGGCTGGGCGCGCACCCCTTTGCCACCATTGCCGGCACCCCGCCCGATCCGCTGAGCCTTGCGGGCGGGGTGCTGTTCGGCCTCGGCGCGCTGCTCGCCGGCCATTGCGCGATGGGGCTGCTCGCCGGGCTGACGCGGGGCGAGTCGTGGCGTGGCGGGGCGATCGCGGCGATGTTCTTGCCAGCGCTGCTGCGCGGCCCGCACATCTCGCGCGCGGCGCTGATGCTGCCCGAGCGCCTGGCCCTGCCCTCACCGCTCGCGGGCCGGCCATGGCTGGTGCTCGCGCTTGCCCTTGCGCTCGGCGGCCCGGCTGCCTTCCATATCCACCGCCGCCTCGGCTGGAAGCGGCCGCGCGGCGCTGCTCGCGGGGATGACCGCCGCGACCCTTGTGGGCGGCACCTTGCAGCCCCGGGCGGGCACAAGGCACGATTGGGCAAGGGCCGCAGGCGGCGGTCTGGTGATGGGCGAGGGGGCGACGCTGGTGCCCGGGGGCAATGATGCGATGTCGTTTACCGGCGTGCCGCTGCTGCTGCCCAATCGCCTCGCCGGCTATGCCGCCTTCTGCGCCACGCTCTTTGCCGCGCTGCTGCTGCGCCGCCGCCGCGCGCGGTCAGGCCCCGGCGAGTAGCCGCAGCCCCACCAGCACAACCAGCGCTGCGGTGAGCCAGCGCAGCCAGTGCAGCGGCATGACGCGCACCGCCAGAAGGCTGCCCACCTGCCCGCCAATCGCCACAGCGACAAGCAGCGGCAGGCCGGCGCCCACCGCCGCGCCCATCAGGCCGGGGCCGTGCTTGAGCATCTGCCCGGCAAGCCCGAAGAGCGAATTGACCAGGATGAACAGGCTCGCGCTCGCCGCGATCGCGCGGGCGCTGTCCCAGCGGGCAAGGTGCAAGAGCGGGGCGAGGAACACCCCTCCGCCGATCCCCACCAGCCCGGCGAGATAGCCGAGCGGCGCTGCCACCAGCGGCATCAGCCGCGCGGCGCGGGTGGGCGAACCACCTGCCTGCTCGCGCAGCGGGATCAGCATCGCCAGGCTGGTGACGATGAGGCTCGCTCCCAGAAGCAAAAGGAAGGCGCTCTCCGCGATCGGGGTCAGCCCGCCGAGGAAACTCGCCGGCGCGCCCAGGCCCACCAGCACCCCGGCGCGCCGCCACGGGGTGAGGCGCGCTCGGGCAAAGCGGATGCTGCCCCCCGCCACCACCACGATGTTGCAGGCCAGCGCCAGCATCGGCAGCAGCCGGTAATCCAGCCCGGAAAGCGCCAGCAGCGCGGCATAGGTCGATCCCCCGCCAAAGCCGACGCTGGCATAGGCGAGCGCCACCAGCGCAAAGGCGGCCGCGAGCAGCGCCGGAACCGCGCCGATCATCGTTGAAATGGCTCGGCTTCAGGCCCCGGAGCGCTCAGGCGGTCTGCCGCGCGCCGATCGCGCCGTGGCAATGCTTGTACTTGCTCCCCGAGCCGCAGGGGCACGGCGCGTTGCGGCTGATCGCAAGCCCGGCATAGGGGTTGGCGCTTTCCGCCCCGCCCGGCCCAGCGGCCGCGCGCGGGCTGCCGGCGAGCGCGCCGAACAGCTCGGACCGCCGCTCCGAACCATCGCCATCGGCCGAATCGTCGAGCCCGGTGAGCGGGTCAATATGGCCGGTGAGGAAGGCGGGCAGCTCGGGCAGGGCCTGCGGCTGCGGCGGCGGGGCGATCCGCAGTTCCGCGCGATAGAGGATGCGGGTGACATCCTCGCGCAAGGTATCGAGCATGGTCTCGAACAGGCTGAAGGCTTCCTGCTTGTATTCGTTGATCGGCTGCTTCTGGGCGATGCCGCGCAGCCAGATCACCTGGCGCAGGGCATCGAGCGTGGCGAGGTGCTCCTTCCAGTGATGATCGAGCTGGCGCAGCAGCACGTCCTTTTCCACCATGCGCCAGATCGCCGGATCGGACGAAGCGATCTTCTCGGCCATCTGCGCATCGGTGAGCGTGCGCAGCCGCTCCTCGATCAGCTCGGGCTCGACCTGGTCCTCGGCGAGCCACTCCTCGAAGGGCGGCTCGATCCCGAAGATATCGGCAACCCGCGCCTTCAGCCCCTCGATATCCCACTGTTCGGGATAGGATCCGGGCGGGCAGGCAGCGCCGACCAGCGCGTTGATGGTATCATGGCGCATGTCGGTGACGACATCATCGACCGCCTCGGCGTCCATGATCTCGGCGCGCTGTTCATAGACCACCTTGCGCTGGTCGTTCATCACGTCGTCATACTGCACCACCTGCTTGCGGATGTCGTAGTTGCGCGCCTCGACCTTCTTCTGCGCGGTCTCGATCGCCTTCGACAGCCATTTCGAGGCGATCGCCTCGCCATCGGCAAGGTTGGCGTTCATCATCTTGGCAAACAGCGTGTCGGGCCCGAAGATGCGCAGCAGGTCATCCTCGAGGCACAGGTAGAAGCGCGACAGGCCCGGATCGCCCTGCCGGCCCGAACGGCCGCGCAGCTGGTTGTCGATCCGGCGCGATTCGTGCCGCTCGGTGCCGAGCACGAACAGCCCGCCGGCAGCGATCACCTTCTGCTTCTCCTCGGCCACCTCGGCGCGGATGCGGGCGATCGCCGCCTCGCGCTCGGGCCCCTCGGGCATGTCCCTGAGTTCATCGGCGATGCGGAACTCGGCGTTGCCGCCAAGCTGGATATCGGTGCCGCGCCCGGCCATGTTGGTGGCGATGGTCACCGCCCCCAGCCGCCCGGCCTGGGCAACGATATGGGCTTCCTGCTCGTGGAAGCGGGCGTTGAGCACCGCGTGCTTCACACCTTCGCGCGTCAGATACTCGCTGAGCAGCTCGGATTTCTCGATCGAGACCGTGCCCACCAGCACCGGCTGGCCGAGCTGCTGCTTTTCCTTGATGACCTTGGCGATGGCGGCGAACTTGTCGGCGGTGTTCTTGTAGAACTGGTCGTCCTCGTCGATCCGCGCCACCGGCAGATTGGTGGGGATCTCGACCACGCCCATCTTGTAGATATCCCAGAACTCGGCCGCCTCGGTGGCGGCGGTGCCGGTCATGCCGGCAAGCTTGGGATACATGCGGAAATAGTTCTGGAAGGTGATCGAGGCGAGCGTCTGGTTCTCGGGCTCGATCCGCACCCCTTCCTTGGCCTCGACCGCCTGGTGCAGCCCGTTCGACCAGCGGCGCCCGTCCATCATCCGCCCGGTGAACTCGTCGATGATGATGACCTTGCCGTCCTTGACGATGTAGTCGGTATCGCGCCGCCGGGCGAAGTTGGCGATCAGCGCCTGATCGAGGTGGTGGACGACCTGGGTGTTCTCGACATCATAGAGGTTGCTGGTGGCAAGCAGGCCCTTGGCAATCAGGATCTTCTCGACCTCCTCGATCCCCTCCTCGGTGAGCTGGACGCGCTTGACCTTCTCGTCGATGTCGAGCCACTCGCGCGGCACGGCCTTGGCCACTTCGTCGAGCGCGATGTAGAGATCGGACTTGTCGTCGGTCGGGCCGGAAATGATCAGCGGCGTGCGCGCCTCGTCGATCAGGATCGAATCGACCTCGTCGACGATGGCGAAGTTGAACGGGCGCTGCACCATCTGGCTGCGCTCGTGTTTCATGTTGTCGCGCAGGTAATCGAAGCCGAACTCGTTGTTGGTGCCGTAGGTGATGTCGGCGTTGTAGGCTTCGCGCTTTTCCTCCTCGGCCATGCCGGGCACGATCACCCCGACGCTCAGGCCAAGCCAGTTGTAGAGCCGGCCCATGTCCGCCGCGTCGCGCCGGGCGAGGTAGTCGTTCACGGTCACGACATGCACGCCCTTGCCCTCGAGCGCGTTGAGATAGACCGCGAGCGTGGCGGTGAGGGTCTTGCCCTCGCCGGTGCGCATCTCGGCGATCTCGCCGCGGTGGAGCACCAGCCCGCCGATCAGCTGCACGTCGAAATGGCGCATCCCGAACACCCGCACCGAGGCCTCGCGCACCGTGGCGAAGGCCTCGGGCAGGATGTCATCGAGGCTCGCGCCCTCGTCGATGAGGCCGCGCAGCTTGGCGGTCTGGGCCTTGAGCTCCTCATCGCTCATGGCCTGCATCTGTGGCTCGAGCGCATTGATCCTGGCGACGATCTTGCGCGCCGCCTTGATGTAGCGGTCATTGGCCGAGCCGAAGACCGACTTGATGATGGTATTGAGCATGGGCTGAACCCTTGATGGCATGGCCCCCGGTCTTGGGGGGCGTGAACGGATGGGACATTCTGGCAGGTGTGCGCGCCGGTCACACGAGGCAGGGCCTTGCGCGCGGCGAGGTGGGATGGCGCGATGCGCCTATTCGTGGGCGCGCTCGATCCCGATCAGCACCGGCAGGCGCAGCGCCGCAGGCGTGCCGCTGCGCGCGGGCAGCGCCGCGTGCTGGCGCGCTTCGCGAATGGTGGCCGGCGCACTTGCGGCCCGGGCGATCTCGCCGCCGGCCGCCTCCTGCCCGGCAGGCTCGGCCATGCCGGCATCGCAGGCGAGCGCCTCGGCCAGCGCCGGGGCAGCCGCCACCGCAGCCGGGCTGCCAAAGGCGGCAAGGCCGGTGATGAGGGCCAGAAGCGCAAACAAGTGCCGGGTCATTGCCCTGTCACATAGGCGCAGGCGCCGCTTTCGTCCACCGCCATTCGCCGATTTACTGCGCCGCCCCGCCCGCCTAGAGGCGGTGGCGCCATGGATATTGCCCGCTCGCCCCTCGCCCGTCCCTTCCCCGATCTGCCCGCGGTCGCTGGCGTGACCCTGCGCGTTGCCCGGGCCGGATACAAGGCCTGGGATCGCTGCGACCTGACGCTGGCCGAACTGGCCGAGGGCACGGCGGTGGCGGGCGTCTTCACCAAAAGCGCCTGCGCCTCGTCTGAGGTCGAACTCGGCCGCGCCCATGTCGCGCAAGGCCGCGCCCGGGCGCTGGTCGTCAATGCCGGCAATTCCAATGCCTTCACCGGCTGGCGCGGGCGCGCGGCGGTGGAGGCGATCATGGATCAGGTGAGTGCGGCGCTCGGCTGCCCGCGCGCGGAGGTGTTCGTCTCCTCGACCGGGGTGATCGGCGTGCCGCTGCCAGAGGACAAGGCCCGCGCCGGAATCGCCGCCGCGCTGGCTGCCCCGCCTTGCGGCTGGGAGGAGGCCGCCATGGCGATCGGCACCACCGACACCTTCCCCAAGGGCGCCCGCGCCAGCGCGATGATCGGGCCTACCCGTGTGGAACTTGCCGGGATCATCAAGGGATCGGGCATGATCGCCCCCGACATGGCAACCATGCTCGGCTACATCTTCACCGATGCCGCCATCGCCCCTGCCTTCCTGCAGGAGCTGTTGACGCGCGCCAATGCCGAGACCTTCTCCTGCATCACGGTTGATGGCGACACCTCGACCAGCGACACGGTGATGGTCTTTGCCACCGGCAAGGCCGGCAATGCCGTGATCGAGGGCTGGGACAGCCCCGGCGCCGATGCCTTTGCCGCGGCGCTCACCGCGCTGTGCCGCGACCTTGCACAGCTGGTGGTGCGCGACGGCGAGGGCGCGAGCAAGTTCATCACCATCCGCGTGACCGGCGCGGTGAGCGATGCCAGCGCGCGGCGCATAGGCCTTGCGATCGCCAATTCGCCGCTGGTCAAGACTGCGATCGCGGGCGAGGATGCCAATTGGGGCCGGGTGGTCATGGCGGTGGGCAAGGCGGGCGAGCCAGCCGACCGCGACCGGCTCTCGATCGCTTTCGGAGGCGTGTGGACGGCGCGCAATGGCCTGCCGGTCGAAGCCTATGACGAGGCGCCCGTGGCCGCGCATCTCAAGGGCGAGGAAATCGACATCGCGGTCGATCTTGGCCTTGGCGAGGGGCGCGCCACGGTGTGGACCTGCGATCTCACCCACGGCTACATCAGCATCAACGCGGATTATCGTTCGTGAGCGCGCTCGATCAGGAGATCCGCGCGCTCCTGCGCTTTGCCGCCGCGCGTTCGATGCTGCCGCGCTTTCGCAATCTTGCGGCGGGTGAGGTTGAACTGAAAGGCGAAGGCGATCCGGTCACCGTGGTCGACCGCGAGGTCGAGGCCTTCCTCACCGAGGCGCTCACCAGGCTCGCCCCTGGCGTGCCCGTCGTTGGCGAGGAGGCTGCCCACGCCGACAAGGCCGTGCTCGATCACCTCTCCGGCCAGTGCTGGATCATCGACCCGCTCGATGGCACCGCGAACTTTGCCGAGGGCAAGGCGCCCTTCGGCATCATCATCGCCCTTGCCGATGGGGGCGAGGCGGTGGCGGGGTGGCTCTATGACCCGGTGAAGGACCGCCTGTGCCATGCCCGCCGCGGTGAGGGCGCCTTCGTCAATGGCGCGCGGATCGCGGCGCGCAGCACCGGCAATCCCCGCCCGGTGGTGGCGGTGAGCCGCATCTTCCTGACCCCTGAGCAATCGGCGCTGGTCGATGCGAAGCTCGCCCCACATTACACCCTCACCGACATTCCGCGCTGCGCGGCCGAGCAATATCCGCGCCTTGCACTGGGCGAAAACGACATTTCGAGCTTCAAGCGCACGCTCGCCTGGGATCACGCCGCGGGGGTCCTGTGGCTCAACGAGGCCGGCGGCAAGGCCGCACGCCTCGACGGCAGCCCCTACCGGGTCGACGAGGCGATGAGGCCCGGGCTGGTTGCGGCCGCCAGCCCGGCGCTGTGGGACGCGTTCATCGCGCGGCTTGGCGCCTAGGCGCTCACAGCGCGCTTTCGAGCCAGGCCTTGAGCTGGCTCTTGGGCGCCGCGCCCACCTTGCGCGCCACCGGCTCGCCGTTCTTGAACAGCACCATCAGCGGGATCGACTGCACCCCCATCTGCGCGGCGATGTCGGTGTTTTCCATGATGTCGATCTTGGCGATCTTGACCTTGCCGGCCAGCTCCTCGCTGATTTCCTCGAGCGCGGGGGCGATCATCTTGCACGGGCCGCACCAATCGGCCCAGAAATCGACCAGCACGGGGGTTTCGCTCTGCAGCACATCGGCGGCAAAGCTGGCATCGGTGACGTTGACGGTGGCCATATTCGTTCTCCTTGTTGCGGCCAGAATAGGGGGCGAGGCAAAGCCATTGCAATCTGGGCCTGCGCGCTTTTCACACAAGATCCCCCGCTGGCAAGGATTGCTGCGCTGCCTCAAAGCCCTGCTTGTGCGCCGCGAGCAGCCCCGGCGGCAGGGCAAAGAGCACTGGGGTATGGGTGTAGAGCACCCCGGCCTCGACCTCGCGCCCCGGATAGATCGCCTCGAGCGCGGCGACATAGGCGGCCATCTGGCGCAAGGTGGGCGGCGGGATCGCCTCGAGGCTCTCGGGCGGGCGGCGGGTGGTTTTGAAATCGACCACGGTGATGCGCTCGGGCGCGATCAGCAGCCGGTCGGCAGTGCCGGCGATCACCACGCCGCCAACCGTGGCGGCAAGCGGCACCTCGGCGAGCGCCTCGGGGCCGAAGATCGCGGCAAAGCGCGGATCGGCGATCACCTCCAGCGCCGCCGCGGCGATCTCGGCGCGCAGGGCTTCGTCAAGATCGCCCGCCTGGCGCTTGAGCCAGGCCGCCGCCGCAGCAGCCCGCTCGGGCACGGGCACCTCGGGCAGGCGCTCGAGCAGGCGGTGGATCAGGCTGCCGCGCCGCGCGGCGTGCGCCAGCGCGCCTTCGGGCAGGGGCGGTGCCGCCCCGCTCTCCTCGCCCGCCGCTGACGGGGCAAGCGGACGCGGCGGGCGCGGCTCGGGGCCGATCGGGCGGGTGAGCCAGGCCGGCAGATCGGGGAGCGGCGCCGGTGTGGCGACGCCGCCGCCAGCCTCGGCTGCGGTGAGCGGCGCAGCGCGCGTGCCCAGCTCCTTGCGCCAGCCCCAGACAGGATCATCCAGCACCTCGCCCACAAACAGCGGAGCGAGCCGGGCGTGCCAACTGTCCGGATGCGCCCCGCCCTGCCGTGCCGCCGCCTTGCCGAGCGAGCCGCCGATGAACAGCGCTTCCTCCGCCCGGGTGAGCGCGACATAGAGCAGCCGCCAATGCTCGGCGAGCGCGGCGCGCTCGGCTGCCGCGGCGGCCTCGGCCAGCTTTCCTGCGCGCGCCTCCTTGGGGAGCGGCGGGATGGGCACCATCCGCGTCCGATCGGCCTCGAGCCCCAGCGGATCGTCAGCCAGTTCGAGCGCGTCGGGATCGCCGGGCGGTGCGGCGGCATCGGCTAGGATCACGATCGGCGCCTCCAGCCCCTTGGCGCCGTGCACCGTCATCACCCGCACCAGCCCGCGCGCGGCATCGGCATCGCGCTTCACATCGCCGCTGCCGGCATCGAACCAGGCAAGGAAGCCCGCTAGGCTCGGCCAATGCGCGGCCTCATAGGCAAAGGCGGCGTTGATGAGCTCATCGAGCGGGTCATTGGCCTCGCCCCCAAGCCGCGCGACCAGCCTTGCCCGCCCCTGCCACGGGCCGTTGAGCAGCCAGGCGATGAGCGCCTGCGGGGTCTGAAAATCGGCAAGGCGCAAGAGCGCGCGCAGCTTTTCTGCCACCGCGGCCACCGCCGGGGGCGCCTCGGGCCGGCGCAGATGATCCCACAGGCCGACATTTTCGGGCCGCGGGACATGGGCAAGCAGATCGTCCTGGCTCCAACCAATGAGCGGTGAGGCCAGCAGCGCAGCAAGGCTCAGATCATCGCGCGGCTGGGCAGCAAAGCGCAGCGCGGCGAGCACGTCGCGCACCGCCAGCGGGGCGCCAAGCCGCAGCCGATCCACCCCGGCCACCGGCACGCCGCGGGCGTGGAGCTGGGCCACGATCTGCGCGGCGAGTTCCTTGCGGCTGCGCACCAGCACCATGATATCGCCCGGCCCGGCATGGCGCCGGTAGCCCTTTTCGAGCACGAAGGGCTCCTCGAGGCTGACCCAGCGGCGCACCTGTTCGGCGATATGTTCGGCGAGCAGGGTATCGTGGCGCGGCAGCCAGTCGCGCGCGGCACCCTGCGGGGGGCTTTCCGCCTCATCCTCGCCCTCACCCTCGCCCTCGCCGTTCTCGGGCACCACCGGCGGCCACAGCGTCACCAGCCCCGGGCGCGCGGCCCCCTCGTGCGGATCGGGCGCACGCTCCAGCCCGAAGGCGGCATGGCCGAGCGCTGCGATCATGCGGTTGACGAAATCGAGCACCCCGTGGGAACTGCGGAAGGATCGGCCAAGATCAAGCTCGCGCCACTCGGGCAGGCGGCGGTTGGTGCGGCTCTGCTCGATGCCCGCGCGCGCGGAGAGCACCCGCGCCTTGATACGCTCACGCGCGCGGGCGAAGTTTTCCGGGCTGGTGCCCTGAAAGCCGAAGATCGCCTGCTTGTAATCGCCCACGGTGAAGATGGTACGCAGCCGATCCCCGCGCGCGCCTTCGCCGCTGAAGAAATCGTCGATCAGCGCCTCGACGATATCCCATTGGCTGCGGTTGGTGTCCTGGGCCTCGTCGATGAGGATGTGATCGAAACGGCGATCGAGCTTGTAGCGGATCCAGTCGGCCGCCTCGGACTGGCCGAGCAGCATGGCGGCCTTGCGGATCAGATCGGCAAAATCAACCAGCCCCTCATGCGCCTTGCGCGCCTCCCAGCCAAGCGCAAAGGCGCGCCCGATGGTGAGCGCATCGCCGAGCACCCCGGCGCAGGTGAGCAGGGCATGGCGGGTTTCAACCTCGGCGAGCGCGGCGGCCACTTCCTCCTGGCGCTCGATGAACCGGGGATCGTGCTTCGCCGCCCCCTCCATCTTGCGCGGCGTGCCATCGGCCTTGAGCAGGGTCTTGCGAAAGCCCGCCGCCACGGCGGGGCGCCTGGCGTGATCGCAGGCCAGCCAGTCGCGGATGAAGGCCGCGGTCTCCTGCCCGGTCTTGGTCTTCCACGCCGCGAGCGCGGGCAAGAGGGCGGTGAGGGCGTGATCGGGAAAGACATCGGGGTGAAGCGGCGCATTGGCCCAGTGCGCGTCGGCATCGGCGGGGATCCCGAGCAACTGGTTCACCCGCGCGCCGATCGGCCCCTGCCAGGCCGCAGGCCCGTGCCACAGCTCATGCGCATCGGCCATGCGCATCAGCCAGCGCTGCAAGGCGCCCGGATCGCTGCGCAGGGTGAAGCGCCTGAGCGCGCCAAGCAGCGCTTCATCGCCCCTCTGCTCGGCGCCTTCGACCAGCTCGGTCAGCACCGCGCGCGCCAGCAGGTCGCGCTGGCGATCATCCATCACGCGGGTGCCGGGGGCGAGCCCGGCCTCCTCGGGGAAATGGCCAAGGAGGAACTGGGAAAAGGCGTGGATGGTGTCGATCCTGAGGCCCCCGCCGGGGCAATCGAGCACGCTCGCAAACAGGCTGCGCGCGCGGGCGATGGTGGCAGGGTCTTCGCCCGCACCGAGATAGCCGAGCTCCTTGGCCAGCACGGTCTCGGGCAGGCGCACCCAGCGGGCGAGCACGGCGTTGATGCGGTTTGCCATCTCCGCCGCCCCGGCCTTGGTGAAGGTGAGGCACAGGATCTGCGCGGGCGCCACATCCTCCTCGAGCAGCAGCCGCAAGACCCGGGCCGAGAGCACCTGGGTCTTGCCCGTCCCGGCCGAGGCCGAAAGCCAGACATTGGCCTTGGGATCGGCGGCGGGCCGCTGGTTGCCAGCAAGCGGATAGACCGCGCCGCTCATGCCCCGCCCCCGCTGCCCATCAGCCGCGGCAGCCATTCCTCGAGCCGCATCAGGTGATCATATTCGTTATAGCCCTTGTAATCGGGGTTCTCGCGCGCGGTGAAGGGCGCGCGGCCACGGATGAAGCGGGTGATCGCCTCCTCGAGCCGCGCGGCGTGGAACGGGAGATAGTCCTCGGGCGCAAGCCCCGTGCGCGCCTGGCCCTCCTTCATCGGGGTCTCGACATAGCCAAAGCCATCGTCCTTGCGCGCCCGGCCGAGCGACCAATATTCAAACCGGCGCGCCGTGCCCGTCACCACCAGGCCGTCGCGGATGAAGCGACCCTGCCCGGCGATGAGGCCGAGGAGGCCGAGCTGGAGCGCATAGCCGGCCAGCACCTGCGGCTTGGACGGCGGCTGGCCGGTCTTGTAATCGACGATGGCAAGGCTGCCATCGGGCAGGCGGTCGATACGGTCGGCCCGGCCTTTGACCTTGACCCCCAGGAACGTCATCTCGCCCTCGATCTCGCTCGCCAGCACCTCGCGGCCCTCGGCCTCGGCCGCTGCGATCCACCCGGCAAAGCGTTCGAGCGCATCGATCAGGCGCGGCTGCCACAGCGCCCGGAACAGCGGGTGCACCTCGGCCGCGGCAAATTCGGCCTCGGCAAAGGGGCCGATCGCCAGCGCCTCAAGGTTGGCGCCGGCAGCGGCGCGGGCCTGGTGCCACTTGTCGAGGATGCGGTGCACCAGCGTGCCGCGCAGCGCCGGATCGGCAAAGGGATCGGCGCCAAGCGGCTCCATGCGGCTGAGGCGCAGGATCGCCTGGGCATAGAACTGGTAGGGATCGCCCAGCAGCCGGTCGAGCGCGGTGACCTTGAGCGGCACGTCGCGCAGCGCCGGGGCCGGATCGGGCGCCGGGCGGGGATAGGGCGGCGCGGGCTCCTGCACCCGATCAAGCCGGGGGAGCAGCGCGGGGATCGCGGTTTCGCAGGCGTCCTTGGCGAGCTTCTCGCCCAGCAGCGCCTCGACCCGCAGCAGGAAGCGCGAGGGCCGCGTCGGCCCCTCGGCATCGCGCAGGGCGCGGCTCAGCACCACCTCGGGCGCGCCCATGCAGCCGGCCAGATCATGCGCGGCAAGCCCGATGCGAAACTCCGCTCCCGGAACCCCGAGCGCGCGCAGCACCGGCGGGGCAAGCAGCGCATCGGCCGCCGGGGGCTGCGGCCATGACCCTTCGTTGAGCCCGGCGCAGATGACGAGATCGGCCCGGGCCATGCGCGCTTCGAGAAGGCCGTAGATGGCGACGCGCGGATGGCCACCATAGCCGGGGCGCACCGCCACCTCGTCCATCGCATCGCGCAGGATGCCGGCGAGATCGGCGGTCTCGATGATGGTGCCAAGCGCGCTGGCCGGGGCGCGCCAATCCTCGATCAGGCTGCCGAGCGCGCGGCCATCCTCCTTGGCCCACAGCGCCGCGCCCGCAAGGCTCTCCGCCACGCCGGCAAGGCGGGTGAGCGCCTCGGCGAGCGGGATCGTTTGGGGCCAATCGATGAGCGGCGCGATCTGCGCCTCGGCCTCGGCCCACCAGCGTGCCGCCCCAGCCCTTGCCGACAGCGCCCGCAGCGGCGCCAGCCCCGGCGCGAGCGCGCGGCCGCGCAAGGCCGCATCGAGCGCGCGCAGGCCCACCAGCCAATCGCGCCGCGCCTCGCCCTCGGCACGCACCAGCGGATGGGCGAGCGCGGCGACCAGCACTTCGGCCGCCGGGCCTTCGGCGGCGAGTCTGGCGAGTAGGCCGAAGAGGCGCCCGGCGGGGGTGAGCGACAGCGGCTGGCCGGCGCTGTCGTCAGCCGCGATGTTCCAACGCGAAAGGTGCTGCACCACCCGCCGCGCCAGACCCCGATCGGCAGTGACCACGGCGATGCGCTTTGCCGGCTGCGCGAGCGCCTCGCGCACCAGCATGGCGATCGCCTGGGCCTCGATCTCGATCGTCGGGCTGGTCAGCAGCCGCACGCCCGAGAGCCGCCGCGCCTCGGCCGGAAGGCTGGCCCAGCTGCGGCTGGCCTCGGGCGGCAGGAACAGCGCCGAGATTGCCCGCGCGCGCGCCGGGGGCGCCGCGGCGATCCCGCGGCGGTGCCAGGGCCGCACCTCGGCGCGGTTGATGCCCATGCGGTTGAGCAGCAGCTTCAGGTGATATTGCGGGTGGGTGAGCGCATCACCGGGAGCGAACACCGGCCCGCCCGGCTCGGCGCTCGCCCCGGCAAGGCCGAGCTCCTCCCAGGCGGCATCGTCCATCTGCACGTCAAGATCGGGCAGCACCACCGCGCCATCCGGCAATTGCGCCACCACCTTGAGCAGCCGCGCCAGCGCCGGGGCGGCGCTGGTCACCCCGGCGGCGATCACCGGGTGCGGCGGGGGCGCTGTGCGCCAGCGCTCCGCCGCGCGGGCAAAGAGGAGATTGCGCCGCGTGGCGGCATCAACCTCGCCGCGCTCTGCCAGCTCGGCCTGCCAGCGCGCCTGCACCCGGGCAAAGAGGCGGATCGAACGCTGCCAATGAGCGGCAAGATCGCCCATCTGGTCGAGCACCGCGGGCGCGAGCAGGTCTTCAGGCTGCTTGTCCTCGACCAGCAGGCGATCGACGGTGCGCGCCATCTCGCGCGCGAGGTTGAGCCGGGCGCGTCCGGGCAGGGGCGCAAGGCCCTCGTCGGCGCGCTCGGCCGCGATCAGCCGGGCGAGCGCGAGCAGGCGGTGGAGCGGATCGCAGGCCGGGGGAATGTCGGCCGCGCCGAGCGGATCGAGCAGCGCGCCGAGCTTCTCGTCGAGATCAAGATCGCCCACCGTCACCATGCGCGGCATGAGCAGGCCCGCTTCGCCCGCCTCCCCGGCATGGCGGATGAAGGCCTCGGAGAGCGTGCGCGCGGCGCGCTGCGAGGGCACCAGCAAGGTCAGGCGGGCAAGGCCGAAGCCCTCCTCGCGGTAGCGCGGCACCAACCCTGCCACCAGCGCATCGGCAAAGCCGCGGTGCGCGGCGATGGTATAGACGCGCAGGGCCCCCGGGCGCGGTTCAGCCACGTTGGAGCGCCTCCTCGGTCGGGCGGATCGCCGCGGGGGTGCCGACCTCGAACCACAGGCCGGTAAAGGACAGGCCATAGAGCCGCCCCTCGGCGATCGCGCGGTCCCACAGGATATTGGTCGAGAACGGCCCCTGCGGCACCTCGCGCAGCAGGCGGTGGCTCACCAGCTGGATGCCGGTGAAGATGAAGGGGGCGATGCGCCCGTCACGCCGGCGGGACAGGCGCCCGAGCGGGTCCATGTGAAAATCGCCCGGGCCGACAAAATTGGCCGCGCGGGTGTGCGGCACCACCAGCAGCAGCGCGTCCATGATTGCCGGGTCCCAGCGCTGCGACAGATCGAGAAAGGCGTTTCGCGGCCCATCGAGCCAGATATTGTCGGCATTGAGCGCGAAGAAGGGATCGGGCAGCAGTGGCAGGGCCTTGGCCATCCCGCCCCCGGTCTCGAGCAGGCAAGCCCGCTCGTCCGAGATCGTCACCCTGGGCGTTGCGCGCGCCAGCACATGGGCCTCGAGCGCATCGGCAAGATAGTGGACATTGACCACCGCCCGCGCCACCCCGGCCTCGGCGAGGCGATCCAAGGCATGGTCGATCAGCGCCTTGCCCGCCACCCGCACCAGCGGCTTGGGCTGGGCGGCGGTGAGCGGGCGCATCCGCTTGCCGAGGCCGGCGGCGAGCACCATCGCCGTGTCAGAGGCGAGCGCGGCACGGCTCATGCCTGCATCGCCCCATTGGCGGCGCGCAGGGCAGGCGGGATATTGGCATCAAACCAGCGCGCCACGGGCGCGAGCGCCGGGTGGGCGAGATCGCGCTCGAGCGCTGCCCACACCCGCGGGATCAGCGCGAGATAGCGCGGCTTGCCATCGCGCACCTTGAGCCGGGTGAAGATGCCGACGATCTTGGCGTTGCGCTGCGCCCCGAGCCGGGCATAATCGGCGTGGAAATCCGCGCTGTCCGCCCCCGTATGCGCGGCATAATGGGCAAGCATCGCTGCTTCGAGCGGCGCGGGCACATCGCGCCGCGCGTCCTGCAGCAGCGAGACGAGATCATAGGCCGGGTGGCCCACCAGTGCGTCCTGGAAGTCGATCAGCCCCTGCGGCGCGCCGGGCTGGCCACCCAGCAGCATGATGTTCTCGGCGTGATAGTCGCGCAGCACGGTGACCCCGGGCTGCTGGCGGGCGACAAGCGGCGTGAGCACCTCCTCCCAGGCCGCGGCAAAGCCCGCCGTATCCACCTCCAGCCCCTGCGCCGGGCAATACCATTCGACAAACAGCGCCGCCTCGCGCTGATAGGTCGCCATGTCATAGGGCGGGAACGGCCCGGGCGGCAGGCGATGGAGCGCCGCCAGCGCCGCAACCGCGGCCTCATAGGCGGCACGCTCGTGCCCGGGATGGGTCTCGAGCCAGTCGCGCATCCGGTCATTGCCGAAGTCCTCGGTCAGCACGAAGCCGGCCTCGGGCGCGGCGGCAAGGATCGCGGGCGCGCGCATCCCGTGCGCCGAAAGCCAGCGCGCCACCGCGAGGAAGGGCGCCGGGTCCTCGTGCGGCGCCGGGGCGTGCATCAGCATCGCGCGCGCGCCATCGCTGCGGCTGATGCGGAAATAGCGCCGGAACGAGGCATCGCCGGGCAGCGGGCTGATGGCGGCCCCTTCCCAGCCGGCTTCGGCCAGAAACGCGGCAAGGCCATCAGGGAGCGTGTTCATGGCATGCGCCCTAGCCAATCGGCCCCGCCGCGGGCAATCGCAATCCGCCCGCCCGCGCCGCTTTCCCCCATCATTTCCAGCCGGATCGCAAGGCAGGCAGGTTCGTGCGCAAAGCCGCCGGCATGATCGGGCCATTCGGCGATCAGCACCGCGCCCTCGCGATATTCCTCAAGCCCCAGTTCGGCACATTCCTCGGGCCCTTCAAGTCGGTAGAAATCGGCATGGACCACCGGCAGGCGCAGCGGCGGGGCAGGATAGGTCTCGATGATGGTGAAGCTTGGTGAAGGCACTTCGCCGACGTGGCCGAGCGCGGCGATGATCGCCCGGGCAAGCGTGGTCTTGCCCGCGCCGAGGCCCCCTTCGAGCGCAACCACGTCGCCCGGCCGCAGCCGCGCCGCGATCGTGGCGCCATAAGCGGCCACGGCGGCAAGGTCGGGCAAAGGCGTGCGGGTCTCGCGCAAGGCCGGCAGCTCCTAGGGCAGGCGGATGGTCGCGGTGGTGCCCGCGCCCTCGCGGCTGACGATCTCGAGCGTGCCCTCGTGCGCGGCGATGAGCTGGCGCGCGAGCGGGATGCCGAGCCCGCTGCGGCGCTCGGGCGCCCCCTCACCCCCTTGCGCGCGGGCAAGCTCGGCCGCGCTCATGCCCCGGCCATTGTCGGTGATCACGATCTCCACCCCCATGGCGCTGCCCTCGGGCGCCTTGCGCAGCTCGATCACGATCCTCCCCCCCGCGGGCGTGCCGGCGATGGCATTGTCGATGAGATTGCCGATCGCGCGGCCAAGCTGGCGCGGATCGGCCTCGATCACCCGCCCGCGGCGCCCCTTGAGATCGAGGCTGAGGCCGGCGGCAATGATCGCCTGCTCGCGCGCGCGCACCAGCGTGGTGAGCAGAGCAAGCAGATCGAGCCGCTCCTTGCGGATCGGCAGGAGGCCGGCCTCGCTTTGCGAAAGGTCGAGCACGTTTTCCACCTGCTCGGTGAGCCGCGCCACCGCGGCCAGGATGGCATCGAGAAACTCCCCGGCCTGCTCGGGGCCGCTGGCCGCGCCCGCCTTGAGCAGCTCGGCATAGCCGGCGATGGTGGTGAGCGGGGTGCGGAACTCGTAGGACATGTTGGCAAGGAAGCGCGCCTTGACCGCATCGGCCTCCTCGAGCGCGGCAGCGCGTTCGCGCAGCGCCTGCTCGGCCTTCTGCGAATCGGTGATGTCGAGCACGGTCAAAAGGCCATTGCCATCGGGCAGCGGGATCCCGGCAAAGCGCAGGGTGCGCCCATCGGCGAGCGCCACCTGACCGCCCTTCTCGCGCCGGTCGAGCGTGGCGGCGCGCACCGCCGCCCCGATTTCGGCAGCTTCTGCGGGCCGGGCAAGATTGGCGCTGATCGCGCCCAGCAGTTCCTCGGCGCTGGGATGGGCATCGAGCAGTTCGGGCGGCAGGCCCCAGGTGCCGGCAAAGCTGCGGTTCCACAGCTGCACCGAGCCATCAGGCGCGAAGATCGCCAGCGCCTCGAACAGGCTGTCGAGCGTGGCGGTGCGGGTGCGAAGCAGGGTATCGCGCACCGCCGAGAGCTTGAGGCTCTCGGTGCGGTCCTCGGTGATCAGCACCAGCCCGCCATCGGGCATGGGCTGGGCGACCACGCGCAGATGGGTGCCGCCGGGCAGCGGCCATTGCTCCTCGATGCTCTCGCGCAGCTCGAACCAGCCCAGCCGCTCACGCCGCCACTCGGGAAAATCGCGCACCTCTGGGGTGTGCCCGCCCTCGCGCGCTTCGGCGAGGAAGCGGTCGAACGGCGTGCGCGCCTCGAGCGCCTCCTCGCTGAGCGCGAACAGGCGGCGGAACGGCAGGTTGGCAAAGGCGAGGCGCTCCTCGGGGTCGAACAGCGCCACCCCGACCGAGAGCTGATCGAGCATCGCCCGCTGCGCCTCGCGGAAGGCGCGGAAGGCGCGCGCCACCTGCTGCTGTTCCTCGATGTCGATGGCATAGCCAGCCACGCCCTCCTTGCCGAGCGGCATTTCGCTCACCCGCAAGGTGCGGCGGGCGCCGTGGAGCGTGGCGGCAACGATGCGCTCGGACTTGTCCTGCCGCGCGAGCGCGGCGCGGGCGATCTCGGCGGGCGCGCGCCCGTCCTCGGGCTCGAGCAACTCGATCTGCTGCTCGACCACCTCGGCGGCGCTGGCTGCACCCACGGCATCGACATAGGCCTGATTGACGAGCTGGAGCGAAAGGTCGGGCCCGCGGAACCACATCGGCGTGGGCGCAGCCTCGATCAGGCCGACGAGCGCGGCAAAATCGCTGGTGGCGCGCGCCGCAGCCGTGCGCAGGCGGGTGAGTTCGGCGTGGCTTTCGGTAAAGTCGAAAACCCACACCAGCGCCGCCCCGCCGGGCGAGACCTGCGGATCGGCCAGCGTGCCGTGGAACATCAGGCTGCGCGCCCCGCCCACCGGGCTTGCCACCATGCGGAAGGGCGCGGCGCTTTTCTGGGTGGTCTGAATCTTCGCCCAGAGCCGATCGAGCTCGGCCTTGGCAAGCCCGCCGCCCGCGGCCTCGCCCTCGGGCGCGGCAAGCTCGCTCAGATAGGCGGGCATGGCATCGAGGCCGAGCATCCGGGCCAGCCGCTCCGGCCCCTCGATCCGGCCATCGACCCGCACCAAGAGCGGCACCGCCGGGGTGACATCGAGCAGCGCCTGCATCCGCCTGAGGCTCGCCTTGAGCGTGCGGGCACGCCGCAGCGAGGCGCTGGCGCGCAGCACCACCACGCCCGCCCCCGCCGCCCAGGCGGCGAGCACCAGCGCGATCAGCACGAGCGAAAGCGGCGAAAGGATCATCCCGTCACCGCTATGCCGAGCCGCGCGCCAGTGCAACGCCCGAGCGGGTGCGGTGTGCGGCCCAAGCCCACCAAGCCCGCGCGCGCACCGGCGCGGCGATCAATAGCGATAGTGATCGGGCTTGAACGGCCCTTCCGGCTGCACCCCGATATAGGCGGCCTGCTTGGGGGTGAGCTTGGTCAGCTTCACCCCGAGCTTTTCGAGGTGCAGCGCGGCGACCTTCTCGTCGAGGTGCTTGGGCAGCACATAGACGTCGTTGTCGTATTCGTGCGACTTGGTGAACAGCTCGATCTGGGCCAGCGTCTGGTTGGTGAAGCTCGCGCTCATCACGAAGCTGGGGTGCCCGGTGGCACAGCCAAGGTTCACCAGCCGCCCCTTGGCCAGCACGATGATCGACTTGCCATCGGGGAAGGTGACGAGATCGGTGCCGGGCTTGATCTCCTTCCACTCGTAGTTCGACAGCGCCGAGATCTGGATCTCGCTGTCGAAGTGGCCGATGTTGCACACGATCGCCATCGGCTTCATCGCCATCATGTGCTCGGCGGTGATCACATCCTCGTTGCCGGTGGCGGTGACGAAGATGTCGGCGCGCTTGACCGCGTCTTCCATGGTGACGACCTCGAAACCGTCCATCGCCGCCTGGAGCGCGCAGATCGGGTCGATCTCGGTCACCATCACCCGCGCCCCGCCATCGCGCAAGCTGGCGGCCGAGCCCTTGCCGACATCGCCATAGCCGGCAACGCAGGCAACCTTGCCGGCCAGCATCACGTCCGTGGCACGGCGGATCGCGTCAACCAGCGATTCCTTGCAGCCATAGAGGTTGTCGAACTTGGACTTGGTGACCGAGTCGTTCACATTGATCGCCGGGAAGGGCAGCTTGCCCTGCTTGGCGATCTGGTAGAGCCGCATCACCCCGGTGGTGGTCTCCTCCGAGACGCCCTTGATGTTCCTGACGGTGCGGGTGAGATAGCCCGGCTTGGCCGCGACAAAGGCCTTGAGCGCACGCTGGAACTCGATCTCCTCGGCATTGCCGGGCGCGGGCAGCTCCTCGCCCGCCTCGATCCGCGCGCCCCACAGGGCAAACATGGTGGCATCGCCGCCATCATCGAGGATCAGGTTGGCGGTAAGATCAGGATCGGCCTCGCTCGACCAGTCGAAGATGCGCCCGACATAATCCCAATATTCGCCCAGGGTTTCGCCCTTCACCGCGAACACCGGGATGCCCCGCGCGGCGATCGCGGCGGCGGCGTGATCCTGGGTGGAAAAGATGTTGCAGGTGGCCCAGCGCACCTCGGCCCCCAGCGCCACCAGGGTCTCGATCAGCACCGCGGTCTGGATGGTCATGTGCAAGGAGCCGGTGATGCGCGCGCCCTTCAAGGGCTGCGAGGGGCCATATTCCTCGCGCAGCGCCATGAGGCCGGGCATCTCGGTCTCGGCGATCATGATCTCGTCGCGGCCGAAGGGGGCAAGCGCGATGTCCTTGATCACATATTCATGGGTCGGGGTGGCGGCGAGGGTGGCCATTGTCTGCTTCTCCTGGGCACATGTGGGCACACGCACAGGCGTGTTGGGGTGCTCTTGGCAAGGCCCCTAGCGGCAGGGCGGGGCCGAGGCAAATATAAACTTATCTTTATATGTCTATTTGTTGCCCGGTGCCCGCGCGCACGATAGGAAGCGCGCAATCCACCACCCCTCATGCAAGGATGCGACGATGACCATTGCCGTTGGCGACAAGCTTCCCGATGTCACCCTGATCAAGGCCACGCCCGAAGGGCCGCAGCCGGTCAAGACCAGTGAATATTTCGCCGGCAAGCGCGTGGCGCTGTTCTCGGTGCCGGGGGCCTTCACCCCCACCTGCTCGGCCAAGCACCTGCCCGGCTTTGTCGAGAAGGCCGCAGAGCTCAAGGCCAAGGGGGTGGACGAGATCGTCGGCACCGCGGTCAATGATGCCTTCGTGATGAACGCCTGGAACAAGGCCGCCGGCAGCGAGGACATCACCATGCTCGCCGATGGCAATGGCGAATTCGCCGAGGCGCTGGGCCTGACCATGGATGCCTCGGGCTTCGGCATGGGCAAGCGCGGGCAGCGCTTCTCGATGGTGGTGAACGACGGCGTGGTCGAGCAGCTCAATGTCGAGGCGCCGGGCGATTTCAAGGTCTCGAGCGCCGAATACATGCTCGGCCAGCTCTGAGGCCGCGATCGGGACGGGGCGGTGCGGCGCGCCGCCCGCCCCTTCATCACGCGGCGCCGCGCCTCAGGTGAGCGGTGGGGCGCCCGCCGCCACCCACAGCGCCAGCGCTGCCGCAATCGCCGCTGCGCCAAGGCCGCGTGACCAGGGCGTGGGGCCGATCCCGGCAACGCCGACCAAGGGCGGGCGATCCCCGCTCAGCATCGGGCTGAGCAAATCCTCGCCCTTCACCGCATAGAAGGTGATCGCCGCGAGGTGCAGCGCGGCCAGAGCGGCGATCACCCAGAAGAAGCTCTCGTGGATTTGGGTGATGGCATCGGCGGTCCGCACCCCCACGAGCGGGTTCAATGGCCCGGTCGTCCCGTCAAAGGGATCGCCGGCAAAGAGGCCGAGGCTGACCTGCAACAGCATCGCGCCGAGCAGCGCCATGGTGCTCCACCCGCCGAGCGGCGAATGGCCGATGGCAGGCCCAGCCGCCTTGTCACCGCGCAGATAAGCGAACACCGCGCGCGGCCCCTTGACGAACTGGGCAAAGCGCGCGGTTGCCGGGCCAAGAAAGCCCCACAGCAGCCGGAACGTCAGCAGCCCCAGCAGCACCAGCCCGAGGCGCTTGTGGAGGGCCCATTTCTCGTTCTCGGCCGTCCACCACAGCGCTGGGATGAGAATCGGAAAGCTCCAGTGGACAAGGCGCAGGAAAGGATCCCACACCCGCACATCGCGGGGCCGTCCCGGCGCAGCGCCGTGCGCCTCTGCCATCGGCGGGCCTATTTCTTGTCGTCCTTGCGGAACTGGTCGTGGCAGCCCTTGCACGCCCCGCCCATGGCCATCGCCTGGGCGCCGACCGCGGCCTTGTCACCGCCGGGGGCAAGGCTGGCGAGCTTGGCGCTCTCATCGACCAGCTTGGTCGCGGCGGCCTTGAAGGCCTCGGGCTTTTCCCAGATCGCCGGCAGGGCCTCGGTCTTGAAGCCATCGGCGGTGCTGGTGCCGGCGGGGAAATGGCCCTCGATCTTCATCGCCCGGGCGTTGATGTCACTGGCGCTGGCGGCGATCAGGGCAAAATCGGGCGCGTCCTTCTCCAGCTCGCCGCGCACCGCCTTGAAGGCCTTGCCGATCGCCTCGAAATTCTCCTCGCGCTCCTTGACCACGGCGGCAAGGTCAACCGCCGCGCCGGGTTCACCCGCGGCAGCGGCCGCAGGGGTTTCCGCTGCCTCCGGCGCTTCTGACGGGGTCTCGCTCGAGCAGGCGGCAAGCGCGGCGGCGAGAGCCGCAGCAGCAACGAGGCGGGGGGCAGGGATGCGCGTCATCGTGGCTCTCCTTGGTCTGGGCCGCGGGACGACAGGGCTGCCCGCAAGGCACACATCAAGCCATCACATGACCATTGCCCCACCGATTCGCCAAGCAAAAACGGGCGCAAGAAGGGGCGCCCCGGCGTGGCGCCCCCTTGCTTGCGCCGCTGAAAGCGCGGATGCGCGCGCCGGCGATCAGCTCTCGCGGCCGGCGGGGCTGCGGCTGGCCTCGGCCAGAAGGGCGCTGCGATCCTGCTCGACCAGCGCGAGCATCGCCGCGTGGAAGCGGTCACGCTGCGCGGCCACCAGCTGGTCGATCGCCTTGGCCGAATTGCGGCACCAGCCGGGGGTCGAGCCGCTCACCACGTCATCGGCCCGCATCGCGCGGCGGGTCTGGAGCGTCTCGCCCACCTTGGCGGTGCGTTCGAGATCGAGCGAAGCGCTCCACTGGCAGCGCAGGGTGCTCTGCCGCCCCGGGGCGGCGGCGGTGCCGAGCTGGCGCGTTTCCACCTTGACGCTGCCCGCATAATCGGCGGCGATCGGTCCTTCGGGGTGGGCGATCACCACTTCGTGTTCGAGCGCAGCGGCGGGGGCGGCGAGGCACAGGGCCAGCGCCAGGGCGGGCAAGCTGAGCTTGGTCATTGCTGTTTCTCCTGCATGTTCCGGCCTTGACTGGCCGATAACCGGACCGAGTCTAGCAAGGAGATTCGAGGATTCCAAGCCACAAGTGATGCAAAATAATCACATGCAAGCAAAATCTAGCATCCTGCAGGATCATGCAGATTGCGAGGTCAATAGCCCATCAGGCTCATCACCTCCTTGCGGCTGCGATCATCCTCGAGAAAGCAGCCGAGGATGCGGCTGGTGATCATCCCCACCCCCGGGGTCTTGACCCCGCGCCCGGTCATGCAGCCGTGCTGCGCCTCGATCACCACCGCCACGCCGTGGGGCTCGAGATTGTCCCAGATGCACTGCGCCACCTCGGCGGTGAGGCGCTCCTGGATCTGCAGGCGCCGGGCATAGCCGTGGAGCACCCGGGCGAGCTTGGAAATGCCCACCACCTTGTTCTTCGGCAGATAGGCGATCGCCGCCTTGCCGATGATCGGGGCCATGTGGTGCTCGCAATGCGACTGGAAGGGAATGTCCTTCAAGAGCACGATCTCGTCATAGCCGCCCACCTCGGTAAACTGGCGGGTGAGGTGGATGGCCGGATCCTCGCGATAGCCCTCGCAATATTCGAGCCAGGCGCGCCCGACCCGCTTGGGGGTGTCGCGCAGGCCCTCGCGGCTGGGATCATCGCCCGCCCATTCGATCAGGGTGCGGATCGCCGCCTGGACATGCTCGGGCACCTCGGGCTTGCCCAGAGGGTTTTCGGGATCGAAGGCATCATCGTGATCATGGGCGCAAACATAGTTCATGGCCTTGGGTCTTTCTTCACTCATCGGCGCGTGCTGAGCCCCTCTCTCAAGTCGATCCCGCAGCGGTTGAAACCGCCGAGCGGCCAAGCCGTTCCGCCTGCGCGGGTTGGCCTGCCGCCGGGCGCCATGCGCGCCCCCACCTGCTTGCATATGGGGGCGCATGGGCGCATGTCACCCCCTGACGCTCAAGCAAAGGGGATGACGCCGCGTGCGCGAGCCTGACAGTGCCGAATTTGCCGCCGCGGCGCGCGCGGTGCTGGCCGGCCTGCCGCGCGCGCTGCGCGCCCCGCTCGCCGAGGTGGTGATCCGGGTCGAGGAATTTGCCACCCCCGAACAGCTCGCCGCGGTGGGGCTGGAGGATCGCTGGGAGCTGACCGGGCTTTATGAAGGCGTGGCGCTGACCGAGCGCTCGCAATGGGATGCCGAGCGCCTGCCGCCGGTGATCACCCTGTTCCGCCAGCCGCTGCTCGCCGAAATGCGCGAGACGGGCGTGAGCTTTGCCGCGCTGGTGCGCCACGTGGTGATCCACGAGGCGGGGCACCATTTCGGCTTTTCCGACGATGACATGGCGGCGCTCGAGGACACGGCCGGGGATTGAGGAACGCGGCCCATCCGCCCGCGCGCGTCATGATCCCCCAACAAAAAACCGGCCCCGAAGGACCGGTTTTTTGTTGGCGCACCCGAAAGGATTACGCCGCCGCTGCGCGGCTGCGTCATCTCCGGCGGCCTTGCCGCCTGCGATTCCGAACGGGTCCGAACCTGTCATGATCCCCCAACAAAAAACCGGCCCCGAAGGACCGGTTTTTTGTTGGCGCACCCGAAAGGATTACGCCGCCGCTGCGCGGCTGCGTCATCTCCGGCGGCCTTGCCGCCTGCGATTCC
>JBKBHR010000008.1:0-84492 GCA_046297575.1 Erythrobacter cryptus | reverse complement strand
GTCATGATCCCCCAACAAAAAACCGGCCCCGAAGGACCGGTTTTTTGTTGGCGCACCCGAAAGGATTACGCCGCCGCTGCGCGGCTGCGTCATCTCCGGCGGCCTTGCCGCCTGCGATTCCGAACGGGTCCGAACCTGTCATGATCCCCCAACAAAAAACCGGCCCCGCAGGAGCCGGTTTTTTGTTGGCGCACCCGAAAGGATTCGAACCTCTGACCCCCAGATTCGTAGTCTGGTGCTCTATCCAGCTGAGCTACGGGTGCGCGCTGAGCGGCGCCCTTTAGGCACCTCGCCCTGGCTTGGCAAGACCCAT
This sequence comes from Erythrobacter cryptus, assembly GCA_046297575.1. Taxonomy (GTDB): domain Bacteria; phylum Pseudomonadota; class Alphaproteobacteria; order Sphingomonadales; family Sphingomonadaceae; genus Erythrobacter; species Erythrobacter cryptus_A. The sequence continues at coordinate 84,179 of JBKBHR010000008.1, read as the reverse complement.
GTCGCCCGCACATGCGCTTTTTGCCAGCAGGCTCGCCGCCAGCACGACATCAAGCGGCGGCTTTGGCAGGCCGCGCGCCTCATCGGGCGTGAACCAGCCGATCGCCCCGCCCTCGCGCGCCGCAGGCTCGCCCTGCCAGGCGCTGACACTGTAAAGCAGGATGACGATGCCCGCCTGCCCATCCGCGGCAGTGCCTTCGGCAAAGGCCGCCGGCACACAATCGCCTGCATCAACCAGGATGCCGAGTTCCTCGGCCAGCTCGCGCACTAGCGATTCGGCAGGCATTTCATGGGCTTCAACCTTGCCGCCGGGAAATTCCCACAGCCCCGCATGAGCCTTGCCGGGCGGTCTTTGGTGCATCAGCCAGCGCCCATCGGCGCGCTGCAAGGCCCCGGCCACCACGGTGATGAAGCCCGGCGGGCTTGTCGGATTTTTTTCCATGCCCAAGCGCTTTCTCAACCTTTTCTTAACCCGCCAGCCCGATTCTCAGGCCGTCAGGATGCAGGAGACAGGGGGAACTCCCGATGGTGCCGCGTTTCATCAGAGATCTGAGCGACGACACTTCGGGCGCGACCGCGATCGAATACAGCCTGATCATTGCGCTTATCGCGATGGCTGCGCTTCTGGCGATCCAGAGCGTTGCGGGGACGACCATTGCCATGTGGACCGAAGTCGCAAGCCGGGTCGTGAGCGCAATCAGCGGTTCTTGAGCGGTCGAAGATCGGATTAGGGATTTCTCAAGAGTTGCTGGTTAGACGAAAACTGTCGGATCGCCAGGGGGTGATCGGCACGGGTACGAAGACCAAACCAGGAGACTGCACATGACCTTCTTCAAGAATCTGCTCCGCGACGAACAGGGCGCCACCGCCATCGAATACGGCCTGATCGCCGCGCTGATCGCGGTCGCCGCGATCACCGCCATGACCGCCGTGGGTGGCGAAATCTCGAACACCTTCAACAAGGTGGACAGCCAGCTGAAGACCGCCAACACCAAGGCGTGATCTCAGCGCAAGCCAACGCGAACGGCGGGGAGCAATCCCCGCCGTTTTCGTTTGTGCGCAGCGCCCGCAAGTGCCCGCACGCGCCGCAAGCTCAGCGGGCGCGCACCACCAGCTTGACCTTCTGCCCCGGCACCACTTCCTCGCGGGCCGAAAGCCCGTTGAGCACCCGGAAGCGTTCCTCCTGCGCGTCCGCATAGGCCATCTGCCGCGCCAGGCTGGCCACGCTGTCCCCGCGCGCCACCGTCACCACCCGGATCTGCCGCGGCACCACGCCTGCCGCCTCGCGCTCGCCGATGCGGCGCATCGATCGATACATGCCCGCAAACACCCCCGCGCGCCCCGCCGGGGCGATGGTGGCGAAGTGATAGGCCCTGTCGCGCGCGAATTCATAGGCGAACACCGTCACGTCCACCGGGCTGCGCCCGCTCATCACCCGCGCGCTGCCATAGGCCGCGGGCAGGCCGTTCACCGTGGTGCGCACCACCTCGCTCGGCGCAAGGCGGCTGTTCTGCCCGCCGAGCGCGGCAAAGGCCGCGCGCACATAGGCATCGAGATCGCCGTTATAGGGCGCAAGCGTCAGCTGCCCCTGCCCGCCCTGGCCCTGGATGCTCACCGCGCGGGTGCCGTTGACCATGTAGAAGCCCTGGGGTGCGGTGAAGGCAAAGCGCAGCTCGGGGTGGATGAAGGCGCTGCCCTCGATCAGCCCCTGGGCGGGATCGTCGCCATAGAGCAGCCCGTCGATGCGGGAAAGGAAGGTGTCGCGGTTGGTCACCCCGCCGCTTCCCGCCGCATTGGCCTTGGCCAGCGCCCCCTGCACCCGGCTCGCCGGATCGGGGTGGGTCGAGGCCCATTCGGGCACGCTGGCATTGCGCCCGGCGAGCCGCGCATCGAGCGCGTTCTGCGCCGCGAGGCTGGCGAGCACCGTTGCCATCGCCCGCCGGTCATAGCCGGCCTTGCCGAGATACTGGATGCCGAGATTGTCCGCCTCCAGCTCCTGCTTGCGCGAGAACCTCAGCGTCAAAAGCTGCGAGCCCTGGAGGAAGGTGCGCGCCAGCGTGTCGCCCACCCCCGAATTGCCGAGCAGCAGCGAGGAGCCGATCGCCCCAAGCAGGCCGAGAATCGAATTGCGCTGCGCGGCCTGCTGGCGGCGCTGGCTGTGGCGCGCGGCGACGTGGCCGACCTCGTGCCCCAGCACCGCGGCAAGCTCGGCCTCGTTGTTCATCAGCGTCACCAGCTGGCGGGTGGTGTAGATATAGCCGCCCGGCACGGCGAAGGCATTGTGCACCGAGGAATTGAGCAGGCTGACGGTGAAGCTCTCGCGCGCATTGCCGAGGCCCGATTGCACCGCGATGCCCTTGCCCACCTGTTCGACATAGGCCGCCTGCGGCCCGCTCATCGCCCCGCCGAATTCGGCGAGAAGCTGGGGGTGATATTGCGCCCCCTGCTGGGCTTCGGCCGGGGTGATCGGGCTCGAGGCAGAAGGGATCTGCCCGCCGCTCGCCCCGGTGCAGGCGATAAGGACGAGCGGGGCGGCCCCTGCCGCCAGTGCGATGCGTGCGATGCGTGCCATGCCAGAGCCTCCCAAGCGCCTTGCTGCCTTCTCGCCTTACCGCTTACCGGCAAAGCGCGCGCGGGCAAAGGCTTGGCAGGGGCTGGCTTAACCGCCGATGGCCAGAAACCGCGCCTCGCGCTGTGCGATCAAATCGGACGGGGCGAGGCCGGCAAGGCCATCAAGCTCCTCGGCGATCGCCATGCCGAGCGCGCGCGCGCAGGCCGCAGGATCGCGGTGCGCCCCGCCCACCGGCTCCCTGACGATCCGGTCGATCACGCCAAGGCGTTTCAGATCCTGCGCCGTCACCTTCATCGCCTGGGCTGCCTCGGCTGCCTTCTCCGCAGTGCGCCACAGGATCGAGGCGCAGCCCTCGGGGCTGATCACCGAATAGACCGCATGTTCGAGCATCAGCACCCGGTTGGCGCTGGCCAGCGCCACCGCCCCGCCCGAGCCGCCCTCGCCCACGATCACCGCCACCATCGGCACGCCGAGCGCAAGGCAGGCCTCGGTCGAGCGGGCGATGGCCTCGGCCTGGCCGCGTTCCTCGGCCTCGATCCCCGGAAAGGCGCCCGAGGTATCCACCAGCGTCACCACCGGAAGGCCGAATCGGCTGGCCAGCTCCATCAGCCGCACCGCCTTGCGATAGCCTTCGGGCTTGCCCATGCCGAAATTGTGGCGGATGCGGCTGTGGGTGTCGTGGCCCTTCTCGTGGCCGATCAGCATCACCCGCCGCCCGCCCAGCCGCGCCAGGCCGCCGAGGATCGCCTGGTCATCGCCATAGCACCGATCGCCCCCCAGCGGCATGAAGCCGGCAAAGGCATGTTCGAGAAAATCACGGAAATGCGGGCGCTGCGGATGGCGCGCCACCTGGGTCTTCTGCCAGGGGGTGAGCGAGGCATAGGTGCTCGCCAGAAGGTCAGCCGCCTTGGCCTCGAGCCGGGCGATCTCGCTCGCCACATCGACATCGTGCAGCGCATTGACGCTGCGCAGCTGCGCGATGCGCTCCTCGAGCTGGGCGATGGGCTTTTCAAAGTCGAGCGTGGCAACCATGGCGCCGCGCTAGTCCGATGCCGCGCGGCTTGCAAGCGGGTGGCAGGTGTTGACCAGCGCCACCAGCCGCGCCGCATCGACATGGGTGTAGATCTGCGTGGTGGCAATATCGGCATGGCCGAGCAGCATCTGCACCGCGCGCAGATCGGCCCCGCCCTCGAGCAGGTGGGTGGCAAAGGCGTGGCGCAGCACGTGCGGGCTGATGCTGGCCGGATCGAGCCCGGCCCGCCCGGCGAGCGCGCGCAGCAGCTGGAACAGCCGCACCCGGCTGAGATGCCCGGCGCCGCGAGGCGCGGGAAAGAGATGGCGCGAGAGGCTGCCAGCCGGCCGCAGCGCGCGCCAGCGGGCAAGCGCCACGCGCGCGCGGTTGCCGAGCGGCACCATGCGGCTCGTGCCGCCCTTGCCGGTGACGGTGAGGAAGGGCGCATCGCGCGGCGCGGCGGCGAGCGGCAGGCTCACCACCTCGCTCGCCCTGAGGCCCGAGCCATAGAGCAGCTCGATGAGCGCCAGCAGCCGCACCGCGGCCGGATCGTCGCCAGCGGCCTCGGCCTCGGCCTGCGCGAACAGCGCAGCGATCGCCTCGTGGCCGAGCACGCGCGGCAGCGGGCGGCGCAGGCGCGGCCGTGGCAGCGCGCCCGAAGGATCGTCGCGCCGCCAGCCCTCTTCACACGCAAAGGCGAAGAATTGCCTGAGCGCCGAGGCCTTGCGCGCCGCGCTCGCCGGGGCAAGGCCGGCCCAGACTTCGGCGAGGCGTGCGACCGCCGCCCGATCCGCCGCGGCAAGATCGCCGATCGCCGCCTCGGCCTGGGCAAGATCGCGCGCATAGGCGGAAAGGGTGTTGGGGGCAGCGCCGCGCTCGGCGGCGAGCATGGCGAGAAACGCCTCGGTGGCGGCAGACATCAGCCGCGCGCCACCGCCTCGGCGGCGATCATCCGCGCCTCGGCCTCGAGCCCCGTGGCCTTGAGCGCGGCGGTGATGTGGTAGAGATGGAGCGGGGTCATCGCCTCCCAGCTCGCCCCCTGCATCCCCAGCCCGGCAAGCAGCGCCACCAGCGCCGGATTGCCGACCTCGGCCGCGCGCGCGATGGTGCGGCTCCAACGGGTCTGGCGGGCAAGATCAAAGCCCAGCCGATCGGCCAGCGCCGCGGCATCGCCCGCGCTCAGCCGCCCCAGCCCGGCAAGGCCCGCCACGAGGAAGGCCGATTTGCGCGCATCGGTGCTCTCGTCATTGCCAATGAAGCTGGCAACCGCGCCCTCGCTCACCGCGCCGCCATCAGGCGCGGCGAGCGCGATCAGCGCCCAGCCGAGCGAGCCTTCCTCCACCACCCCGCGCCAGGCCAGCGCGTCACGGTCAAGCCCGGCGGCCAGCATCGCGGCGATGAGATCGCCGGCAGCCGCCCGGTGCGCGGTATCGGCAGGGATACGCGCGGCGGCATAGGCGGTGAGCACCTTCGCGCCGTAGCCATCGCCCCCGCCCAGCGCCTCGCCTGCGGCCCACAACCGCTCCATCGCGGCGATGCGCGCGGCCGGATCGGTGGCAAGATAGGCCTCGCGCAGCGCCGCGGCATGCGCCTGCGGATCGCCGCTCGCCGCCGGATCGGCGTGGATCTCGGCATAGAGATCGACCATGGCATCGGCCGAGAGGATCCCCTCGCGCGCCGCGCGCCCGGCATAGGCGGCGCGCTGCTGTGCGGTGAGCATCGGCAGCACCGCCCCGGCGCGGGCATAATAGGCCCCGCCGCGCGAGGTGAGCGCGCGCGCGATCAGCGGCTCGGGCACCGCCTCGCCCAGCGCGCTTGCCAGCCCGAAGCGCCAGGGATTGAGCTCGTCCACCCCCTGCCACTCGATCTGGACGGCGCGCTGGCCACGCCCGGCGGCCCCGGCGAAGCGCCGCGCCAGGAGCACGTCGATCCGCGGCGCCAGCCCGCGCCCCAGCGCCCGATCAAGCTGGGTTGCGGCAAGCGCGCTCTCCCCGGCATAGGCGTTGCAGATCGCCTGCCACAGCTGCCAGGTGGCATCCTCGCGCGCCGAACCCTGGAGCCGCACCGCGGGGCAGGCCCCGGTGATGTCGCCGCTGGCGAGGTAGGCGGTCAGCGCCTCTGCGGTGAGCGCGCCCGACCAATTGGCGGTGTCGATATCCTGCGCCACCGCCCGGGCGAGCGCGAACTCGCCGAGGCGGTTGAGCAGGCCGAGGCGCAGCGCGGCAAACTCGACCGGGTCCATCCCGATCGGCGCGGCGAGCCGGCTCGCGAGCGCGCGGCGCAAAAGGATATGGCCCCAGCGCGAGACCAGCGGGCCGCGGGTGCCCGCCAAGGCGGCGCGCACCAGCGCCTGCGGCTGATTGAGCAGCGCCACCGGGGGCAGGCCGCCCTCCTCCACCGCCAGCACGCCCACGCGGGTGAGCGCGCGCTGGGCGCCGGGGGGAATGTCGCTCTTGGGCTTGAGCCCGAGCAGCCGGTCAAGCTCCTCGCTCGACATGCTCTCAAGCTCCTCGAGGCTCGGCAGGCGGGCAAGTTCGTCGCGGGTGAGGCTGGGCAGCGGCGGCAGGCTGGCCGGATCGGGCGCGGCCGGGCTCGGGGCAAGACCGGGGCCGGTCGGCAGGGCAGGCGCGGGGCTGATGGGCGCGGGGCGGGCAGGCTGCCCGGCGTTCGGGCTGGGTGCCGGACGCGGCGCCGGCGAGGGCGCGGGGGCGGGATCGTCAAACCCCGGGGGCAGCAGCGATTCGGGCTTCTGCTGGGCCGAGGCCAGCCCCGCCAACCCCAGCGCCAGCAGGCTTGCCGCCAGCGCCAGCTGCGCGCCCGCGCGCCTCATGGCCGCGCCCCGGGCAGGGCCACCGGCTCGGCGATCGGACGCAGCGCCCGTTCACCCCCGTCGAGCCATGCCAGCCCCAGCACCAGCATGATCGCCACTGCCGCCAGCAGCGCCGCCAGCCACCGCCGCGCCGGGCGGGCGCGCGCAACGGGGGACGGGGCCGCCAGCGGGCCGGGCCGAGGTCTCAGCTTTGCCATATTGCGCGTGCCCTAGCCCATCTATAGGCCATGCGGCAATGACCGCCGCGCCCGACCTTGCCGACCGTGCCGCCATTGCCGCGATCGCCGCGCGCATCACCCGTCCGGTGGTGCTGGTGGGGCTGATGGGCGTGGGCAAATCCACCGTCGGGCGCAAGCTTGCCGCGATGCTCGGGCGCGATTTCGTCGATTCCGACGAGGCGATTGTCGAGGCCGCGCAGCTTTCGATCCCTGAGATCTTCGCGCAGTTTGGCGAGGCCTATTTCCGCGATGGCGAGCGGCGCGTGATCGCCCGGCTGATCGAGGAAGGCCACGGGGTGATCGCCACCGGCGGGGGTGCCTTCGTCGATCCAGCCACCCGCGCGCTGGTGCTGGAGAAGGGCATCGCGGTGTGGATCGATTGCGACATCGACACCCTGGTCGAGCGCACCGCGAGGCGCGGCAACCGCCCGCTGCTCAAGACCGGGAACCCGCGCGAGATCCTCACCCGGCTGGCGCATGAGCGCACCCCCTTCTATCAGCAGGCCCCCATCCGCGTGGAGAGCAAGACCGGCCCCCATGCCGAAACCGCCCGCGCGATCATCGAGGCGATTGGTCAATGGCTGTGATTCGCGTGGCGCTGGCCGGGCGCGCTTATGACGTGGTGATCGAACAAGGGGTGCTGGCGCGTCTGGCCGAAGCGGCCGCGCCTTTTCTGCACAGCTATCGGCCGGGCCGCGCCGTGCCGGTGGTGGCCGATCGCACCGTCCATGCCCTCTACGGCGATGCGCTCGCGGCGAGCCTTGCCGCGGCGGGGCTTGAAGCGGCCTGGTTCGTGGTCGAACCCGGCGAGGCGGCCAAGAGCTGGGCCGTGCTCGAAGAATTGTGCGACTGGCTGCTCGGGCTTGGCATCACCCGCAAGGATCACGTGCTCGCGCTCGGCGGCGGGGTGGTGGGCGATCTCGTCGGCTTTGCCGCCGCGATCCTCAAGCGCGGGGTGGGCTTCGTCCAGCTGCCCACCACCCTGCTCGCCCAGGTCGATTCCTCGGTCGGGGGCAAGACCGCGATCAACACTGCCGCGGGCAAGAACCTGATCGGCGCCTTCCACCAGCCTGCGCTGGTGCTGATCGATCCCGCCGTGCTCGCCAGCCTGCCGGATCGCGAGCTGCGCGCGGGCTATGCCGAGGTGTTGAAATACGGCCTGTTGGGCGATGCGGGTTTCTTCGCCTGGCTCGAGGCCCATGGCGGCGAGGTGCTCGCGCGCGAACCGGCGGCGCTCGAGCACGCCATTGCCACCAGCGTGGCGATGAAGGCGCGGATCGTGGCGGCGGACGAGCGCGAGACCGCCGATCTGCGCGCGCTGCTCAATCTCGGCCACACCTTCGGCCATGCGCTCGAGGCCGAGACCGGCTTTTCCGATCGCCTGCTCCATGGCGAGGCGGTGGCGCTCGGCATGGTGCTGGCGGCGCGCTATTCGGCGAGGCGCGGCACGCTCAGCGCTGCCGAGGCCGCGCGGGTGGCGCGCGCGGTTGCCGGTGCGGGCCTTCCGGCCGGGCTGGCCGCGCTCGGGCTGTCGTGCAGGGCCGCGGCGCTCATCGCCCATATGCGCCACGACAAGAAGGCCGAAGGCGCCACCCTGCCCTTCGTGCTGCTGCGCCGCCTGGGCGAGGCCCAAGTGGCGCGTGATGTCGATCTGGATGATCTTGCCGACTTTCTCGATGCCGAGCTGGAGGGCGCCCGCGCATGACCCGTTTCATCGACCTGTCGATCCCGATCACCAATGATGTGATCTCCGATCCCGAGGTGATGCGTCCGCGCATCACCTACATGACTCATGAGAGCACCTGGCAGCAGATCGCCATGTTCTTCCCCGGTCTTGCGCGCGAAGACCTGCCCGATGGCGAAGGCTGGGCGGTGGAGATGGTCGAACTGTCCACCCACAACGGCACCCATATGGATGCGCCGTGGCATTACCATTCGACCACCGATGGCGGCGAGCGCCCTGCCCCCAGCATCGACGAGGCCCCGCTCGACCGCTTCTTTCGCCCGGGGGTGAAGCTCGATTTCTCGCACCTGCCCCACGGCCATGTGGTGAGCGCCACCGAGGTCGAGGCGGAACTGGCGCGGATCGGCTATCGCTTGCAGCCGCTCGATATCGTGCTGGTGCAATCGGGCGCTCTTTATGGCACCGAGAACTTTACCGATCAGGGGGTCGGCCTTGGCGCCGAGGCGACCTTGTGGCTGACCGAGCGCGGGATCGAGGTGGTGGGCACCGATGCCTGGAGCTGGGACGCGCCCTTCAGCCACACCGCCAGGCGCTGGGCGCAAAGCCGCGATCCTGCGATCATCTGGGAAGGCCACAAGGCCGGGCGCATCCGCCCCTATTACCAGATCGAGAAGCTCACCAATCTTGCCGCCCTGCCGCCCCACGGCTTCATGGTGAGCTGCTTTCCGATCAAGATCGAACGCGCCAGCGCGGGGTGGATCCGCGCGGTGGCGCTGATCGAGGACTAGCCGCCTCAGCCCGCCGGACGGGTGGGCAGCTTGGCAATCTTGCCCATCGGCTGCTCTGCCGCGCGCGCCGCCTTCATCGCCGCCTCTTCCGCGAGCATCTTGTCATGCTCGGCGAACAGGCGTTCGATCTCGGCGCGCTTTTCGAGCAGCATGTAGGCAATCCCCGGCGCGAGGCTCTCGCCCTCGCCGATCTGCCCCAACAGGCCAGCAAGATCGCTCACCGTCGCCTCGCGCGCGGTCTTGAAGAAATGCCCCTTGCGGTCGAAAAACCCGGTTCCGGTGTGTGCCATGATCAAATCCTCCCACACAGATTCAATCAGCGAGCGCAGACCATACCGCGACTCGGCACTGTAAATGTCTCATGACAGGCGCGCTTTAGCCAAATGCTACCCACGCCCAGCGCGAAGAATATCAACCGATTGGCGCAATTCTACAAGGCCGCGGCAAGATTGTTTCGGAAAAAGGGCGCGATCTTGCCACTTGCGGCAAGCGCCTGACATGGCGGGCGCGCGCCGCCCGCGCCCTGTCAAGCGGCGCGGGCAGCACGGCGAGCCGCGCGCGCAGCCCTATTCCAGCTCAAGGATCACCGCATCGACCGCCAGGCTCTCGCCCTCGGCAGCGTTGATCTTTGCGATCACGCCTTCCTTTTCGGCGCGCAGGATGTTCTCCATCTTCATCGCCTCGACCGTGGCGAGCGGCTGGCCGGGCTGCACCTTATCGCCCTCGGCCACGTGCAGCTTTACCAGCATCCCCGGCATCGGGCAGATGAGCAGGCGCGACAGATCGGGCGGGGCCTTTTCCAGCATCAGCGATTCGTGCCGGGCAAGGCTGAGCGGCAGCACCAGCGCCCTGTGCGAAGCGCCGCGGGTGGTGAGCCGCCAATGGTTGCCGAGGCGCGCGACGATGAGGCCGAGGCGGTGCTCCGCCCCGCCCTCGACCTTCCCGCTCGCCTCGGCCATGGCCATGCCGGGCTGCCAGTTCGAGGTGATGTCCACCCGCACGCCATCGACCAGGGCATGGCCCTCGCCCAGCACCACCTCGAAGCGATCGCCGCCCAGCTTCACCAGCCATGCGCGCGTCACCGGCAAGGGGCCATCAAGCTGGCCGCTGATCTGGCGGTTGCGCGCTTGCAGGGTGAACTCGTGGCCGGCGCAGATCGCGGCAAGGATGCGCTTCATCTCATCGCTGGTGGCCGCGCCGTGGAAGCCCTCGGGATATTCCTCGGCGATGAAGCCGGTGGTCAGCTCGCCCGAGCGGAAGCGCGGGTGCTGCATGATCGCAGAGAGGAAATCGACATTGTGCCCGAGGCCCTCGATGCGGAAGTGGTCGAGCGCCTCGATCTGAAGATCGGCCGCCGCGTCACGGGTCGGGGCCCAGGTGATCAGCTTGGCGATCATCGGATCGTAAAAGCGCGAGACCTCGCCGCCTTCATAGACGCCATCATCGACGCGCACCCCGCCCGGCCCGCGCGCCACCCCGCGCCGCGGCTTTCCGGCAACCTGTGCATCCGCGCTCCAGCCCGGCACCGGCGGGACATAATGCACCAGCCGGCCCGTGCTCGGCAGGAAGCCACGATAGGGATCCTCGGCATAGACGCGGTTCTCGATCGCCCAGCCATCGATGGTGATGTCCTCCTGGGTGAAGGCGAGCTTCTCGCCCGCCGCCACGCGGATCATCTGTTCCACAAGGTCGATGCCGGTGATCGCCTCGGTGACGGGGTGCTCGACCTGAAGCCGGGTGTTCATCTCGAGGAAGTAGAAGCTCTCGCCCGTGGGATCGGCGCCCGAGACGATGAGTTCGACCGTGCCGGCGCTGTAATAACCCACCGCGCGCGCCAGGGCGACGCATTGCTCGCCCATGGCCTTGCGCATCTTCGGGGTGACGAAGGGCGACGGGGCTTCCTCCACCACCTTCTGGTGACGGCGCTGGATCGAGCATTCGCGCTCGTTCAGGTAAACGATGTTGCCGTGCTGGTCGCCGAGGATCTGGATCTCGATGTGGCGCGGGTTCTCGATGAACTTCTCGATGAACACCCGGTCATCGCCGAAGGAGTTGAGGCCTTCGCGCCGGACGCTGTCAAAGCCCTCGCGCACCTCGGCCTCGCTGAAGGCCAGGCGCATCCCCTTGCCCCCGCCCCCGGCGCTCGCCTTCATCATCACCGGATAGCCGATCTCGCTGGCGATGCGCACGGCGTGCTCGGTATCGGCGATCTCGCCGACAAAGCCGGGGACGACATTGACGCCCGCCTCCTTGGCGAGCTTCTTGGATTCGATCTTGTCGCCCATCGCCGCAATCGCGCCCACCGGCGGGCCGATGAAGGCGATGTTCTCGGCCGCCAGCGCCTCGGCAAAGGCGGTGCGTTCGGACAGGAAGCCATAGCCCGGGTGCACCGCCTCGGCCCCGGTCTGCTTGCACGCCGCAATGATCTTTTCGATCACCAGATAGCTCTCCGCCGCGGGCGAAGGGCCGATATGCACCGCTTCATCCGCCATCTTGACGAAGGGCGCGCGCGCATCGGCATCGGAATAGACCGCCACGGTCTTGATGCCCATGGCCCTTGCGGTGGTGATGACCCGGCAGGCGATCTCGCCGCGGTTGGCGATGAGGATCTTGGAGAACAAGCGCGTGACCTCTCTCTCACAGGTGGGCGTGTTGTCGCCGCGGCTATGCCGGGGGATTGGCACAGAGGCAAGCTAGCGGATTTGCGGCGTCATTCGGGGCTTTCGGCAAGCTCCTTGAGCTGCTGGGTGCGCTGCTCGGTCAGCGCACGCTTGCAGAAGGAGACGAGCATCGGCTCCATGCTGCCGCCGCGGGCGGTATAGCCATCCACCCGGCAATGGGCATCGCGAAAGACAAGCCAGGCGCGCTGGGCCTCGCGCAGGCTTTCGAACCATCCGGGGCGGGTGTCGCCTGCATCACGATAGGGGGCATAGGCCTCATCGCGCGCCTTCATCACCGCGACGGTGATCTGCCACTGCGCGTTGAGCTTGCTCTCGGCGATCACGAAGTCGCGGTGCGCGCATTGGTTCATCGGCTGCTGCACGCCCATTTCGGCGGCCTTCTCGTCGCACTCGGGCAGGGGTTCGGCGGCCTGCAGCAACAGCGGGAAGACAAGCGAGGCAATCATGCGGCGATCCTTTCGGCATAGGCGATGAGGCTTTGCGCATAGGCGGGCGCGCCGCGGCGCGCGTCCTCGCCGCCGAGGAGGGTTTCGACCGCCCCGGCCAGCCTTGCGACATTGGCGGGGGAGAGGCGCCCCAGCGGCTCCACGTAAATGCCGATGGTAAAGAGGATCGCGCCGGTCTCGGGCAGGCGGCGCAGGGTCTGGCGTTCGGAGCGCACGAACAGGGTCTCGCCCGCGTTGTCAGGCGTGACATGTGCAAAGGCTTGCGCCGCCGGGCGCTCGGCGAGCCAGCGGCGCGCGCCGGTGGGGGCGATGAACCAGTTGCAGCGCCCATAGATGGTGCCGGGGCGCAAGGTGGCCATGAAGCGATCGACCCCGCTGGCGAGTTGTTCCTCGTAGCCCGCGATCGGCGCGTGGAGCGCGCGCAGCGGCAGGCCGAGCTTGTCCGCCGGGCGCCAGTCCGATGGCCAGGCCACCGCCGCGCCGATCAATCGGTAAACTTCTTCGCCCTCGCGCTGCGTGAGCAGGCACAGGTCTTCGTGGACGGCCCGCGCGGCTTCGGGCAGGCCCCCTGTGACCCCGAGCATCGCTGCCAGCTCGCGCCCCGGTGCTTCAACCTCTCCGGTCAATTGCACGCCTTGCGGCCACTCGGCAAAGCCGGCGGCGCGCGCCGCGAGATCGGGCGCGGGGTCGAGCCATTCGCGCTCCTCCAGCCGCACCAGCCCCATCCGCAAGGGGCCGCCGGCGCGCGCGCGCGGCAGCAGCGCATCGACGCTGAAGCCGAGGCTCAAGCGCGCCTCACGCCGGGGTCGCGGCCTTGGCGGCGCGGGCCGGCTCCTCGCCCTTCAATGCGGTAAGGCCAAGCTTGGCGAACAGCGCGCCGTCGCTGTCCTCGCCCGCATTGGGAGCGGTGAGCAGCTTGTCGCCGGTGAAGATGCTGTTGGCGCCGGCAAGGAAGCACAGCGCCTGCGTCGACTCCGACATCGATTCGCGCCCCGCCGAGAGGCGCACCATCGCGCGCGGCATGGTGATGCGCGCGACCGCGACCGTGCGGACGAACTCGATATCGTCGATCCTGGCAAGCGGCGTATCGGCAAGCATGTCACCCAGCACCGTGCCCTTGATCGGCACCAGCGCGTTGATCGGCACGCTTTCCGGGTGCTGCGGCAGGGTGGCGAGCGTGTGGATGAAGCCGACCCGATCCGCGCGCGTCTCGCCCATGCCGACAATCCCGCCCGAGCAGACATTGATCCCCGCCTTGCGCACGTGATCCAGCGTATCCAGGCGGCACTGGAAATCGCGGGTGGAGATCACCCGCGCGTAATATTCGGGCGAGGTGTCGATATTGTGGTTGTAATAGTCGAGCCCGGCTTCGGCGAGCATCTCGGCCTGCCGCGGGGTGAGCATCCCCAGCGTCATGCAGGTTTCGAGCCCCATGGCGCGCACACCCTTCACGATTGCAACGATCGCGGGCATGTCGCGGTCCTTCGGATTGCGCCAGGCCGCGCCCATGCAGAAGCGCTGGCTGCCGGCATCCTTGGCCTCGGCCGCCTTTTGCAGCACGGATTGCACATCCATCAGCTTGGTGGCCTCGACGCCGCTGTCGGCATGGACGGACTGCGAACAATAGCCGCAATCCTCGGGGCACCCGCCGGTCTTGATCGAGAGCAGGGTGCACAGCTGCACCTCGGTGGGGGGGTGGAAGCGGCGGTGGACGCTGGCGGCCTCGAACACCAGTTCCGTAAAAGGAAGGTCGAAAAGCGCGGCGATCTCGTCGCGGGTCCAGTCGGTGCGCACACCATCATGCTGAACCTGTCCCAGCATCCCATTGTCCTTTCCTGTGGCGACCCATGCGGCCCGGCGATCCCTGAAACAAGTTCAGAGCCGCGGCAAGCGCAAGTGGCACGTGCGCGCGGCGTTCCTACTGCGCCGCCCCGTCCAGCCCCTCACCCAGCGGCGGCATGTTGTGGCCGAGCAGCACGAGGATATCCGCCGCACATTCCACCACATTGGAGCCGGGGCCGTAGATTCCCTGCACCCCGGCTTCGCGCAGGAAATCATAGTCCTGCGGGGGGATGACGCCGCCGGCGGTGACCTTGATATCGCCCCGGCCCGCCTCGCGCAGCAGGCGGATGAGTTCGGGGATCAGGGTCTTGTGGCCCGCGGCAAGGCTGGAGGCGCCGACCACATCGACATCATGTTCGAGCGCCATGGCACAGGTTTCTGCCGGGGTCTGGAACAGCGGGCCGGAGATCACCTCGAAGCCCATGTCGCCAAAAGCGCTGGCGATGACATTGGCGCCGCGATCGTGGCCGTCCTGGCCCATCTTGGCGATCATGATGCGGGGCTTGCGGCCCAGGCGGCGGCCCACGGCCTCCACCCCCTCCACCACCTGCGCCCAGCGCCGGTCGAATTGATAGGCGCTGGCATAGACGCCCCGCACCGGCGCGGGCGCGGTCTCGTGGCGACCGAAGACCGCCTCCATCGCCGCCGAGATTTCGCCCAGCGTGGCATCGGCCCGCGCGCATTCCACCGCCAGCGCCAGCAGGTTGGCGCCGCTCTTGCAGCCTTCGGTCAGCGCGGCCAGCGCGGCGCGGCAGGCGGCCTCGTTGCGGCCCGCGCGCACCTGCTCAATGCGGGCGATCTGCCCGGCGCGCACCTTCTGGTTGTCAACCTCGAGCGTCTCGATCGGGTCTTCGGCCTCCTTGCGATACTTGTTGACCCCGACGATCACCGTCTCGCCCTTGTCCACCTTGGTCTGCTTTTCCGCCGCGGCGCGCTCGATCGCGGCCTTGGGCGCGCCCGAGGCGACGAAGGCGGTCATGCCGCCTGCAGCGTCGACCTCCTCGATCAGCTTCCAGGCCTCATCCACCAGCGTTTGGGTGAGCGCTTCGACATAGTGCGAGCCGCCGAGCGGATCGACCACGTTGCAGATGCCGGTTTCCTCCTGCAGCACCAGCTGGGTGTTGCGGGCGATGCGGGCGGAAAAATCAGTGGGCAGCGCGATCGCCTCATCGAGCGCATTGGTGTGGAGCGACTGGGTGCCGCCCAGCACCGCGGCGAGCGCCTCGATGGTGGTGCGGATGACGTTGTTGTAGGGGTCTTGCTCCTGCAAGCTCACGCCGCTCGTCTGGCAATGGGTGCGCAGCATCTTGGAGCGTTCGTCCTTCGCCCCCAGCCCGTCCATCACCCGCCACCACAGCGTGCGCGCGGCGCGCAGCTTGGCCACTTCCATGAAGAAGTTCATGCCGATGCCGAAGAAGAAGCTCAGGCGTCCGGCGAACTTGTCGATATCGAGGCCCGCGGCCATCGCCCGCTGCACATATTCCTTCCCGTCGGCGATGGTATAGGCCAGCTCCTGCACCGCGGTCGCCCCGGCCTCGTGCATGTGATAGCCCGAGATCGAGATCGAATTGAACTTGGGCATGTGGGCCGAGGTATAGGCGATGATGTCCGAAACGATCCGCATCGAAGGCTCGGGCGGATAGATATAGGTGTTACGGACCATGAACTCCTTCAAAATGTCGTTCTGGATGGTGCCGTCGAGCTTCTCCTGGCTCACCCCCTGACGCTCGGCCGCGACGATGAAGAAGGCGAGCACCGGGATCACCGCGCCGTTCATCGTCATCGAGACCGACATGGAATCCAAGGGGATCTGGTCGAACAGGATTTCCATGTCGGCAACCGTGTCGATCGCCACCCCCGCCTTGCCGACATCGCCCACCACGCGCGGGTGATCGCTGTCATAGCCGCGATGGGTGGCAAGATCGAAGGCGACCGAAAGGCCCTTCTGCCCGGCGGCAAGGTTGCGGCGATAGAAGGCGTTCGATTCCTCGGCGGTGGAAAAGCCCGCATATTGCCGGATGGTCCAGGGCCGGCCCGCATACATCGAGGCCTTCACCCCGCGGGTGAAGGGGGCAAAGCCGGGCAGGCCCGGATCGAAGCCGGCGTGATCCTCCGCGGTGTAGAGCGGCTTGATGGCAAAGCCCTCTGGCGTCGCCCAGGTGAGATCCCGGCCCTTGACTTCCTTGTCGGCGAGGGCCTTCCAGTCGGAGAGGGTGGGTTTGTCGGTCATGTCCTTGCCTGAATTGTCACCCCCGTGCACGCGGAGGTCCAGCTTTTTCGGTTATTGCGTGGGAGAGGGCGCGTGATCCCCGCCTGCGCAGGGATGCGGCGCGCCGTCAGGCTCCCTTGAACACGGGCTTGCGCTTTTCGAGGAAGGCCATGCCGCCCTCGCGCGCATCGGCGCTGGCGCCGCAGATGCGCTGGCCTTCGGCCTCGGCGAGCAACACCATCTGGAGGTTCTGATCGAGCGCGATGGCGATGTTGCGCTTCATCTGGGCATAGGCAAGCGTCGGACCGTTGGCGAGCTTCTCCGCGAGCGCGCGGGCCTCGGCCATCAGGTCGGCATCCTCGACGCACTTGTAGATGAGGCCCCATTCCTCGGCCTGCTGAGCGGAAATCCGCTCGCCCAGCATCATCATGCGGGTGGCGCGCGCCCGGCCGATGGCGCGCGCCAAGAGCCAGGTCGAACCGCCATCGGGCACGAGGCCGATATTGACGAAGGCCTGCAGGAAATAGGCGCTTCTGGCGGCGATGGTGAAGTCCGCCGCCAGCGCGAGGCTGCACCCCACGCCTGCCGCCGGGCCATTGACCGCGCAGATCACCGGCACGCTCGCGCGGATCAGCTGGCTGATCGCCGGGTTGTAGTGATTGATGAGCGCCTCGTGGCTGCCGCCCTTGCCGCCGAGCGCCGAGCCGCCCCCGCGCGCGGCCAGGTCCGCGCCCGAGCAGAAGCCCTTGCCCTCGCCGGTGATCAGCACCGCGCGCGCATCGCCAAGGTCGTAGAAGGCCTGGCCCAGCTCATCGGCCATCTGCGGCGGCATCGCGTTCAATCGCTCGGGGCGATCGAGGGTGATGGTGACGAGCGGGCCTTCCCGTTCGACGCGGATGGTTTCGTAGGACATCTCTTTCTCCCCGGGGTTCAGTTCGACCAATGCGCGCCCTCGCGCGGCGTCTCCATGATCTCGGTAAGCACGCCGCCCATGTCCTTGGGATGGACGAAAAAGATAGGCGTGCCGTGGGCACCGATGCGCGTCGGGCCGAGGATGCGCTTGCCGAGGCTCTCGAACTCCGAGCGCGCCTCGGCAATGTCGGGCACCTCGAAGCAGACATGATGCTGACCGCCCTGGGGGTTCTTGGCGAGGAAGCCCGCGAGCGTGGAGTTTTCTCCCAGCGGCTCGATCAGCTCGATCTGCGTCCCGTTCATCGCCCCGTCCGCACCGGGGGTATCGACGAAGCAGACCTTCACGCCCTGCTCGGGCAGGTCGAAGGGCGTGTGAATCTTGGTCGCGCCCATGACGTCGCGGTAGAAGGCGATCGAGTCCGCGATTGAAGGCGTGGCGATGCCGATGTGGTTGAGACGGCCGAGTTTCATGGTTCTACCGTCTTCACGTAAACGTAATTGCCCTCAAAAATGCTTACTTCGGCGGGCATTCCGGCCAGTTCCATATCCCAGCGTTTCACGCCAGTATTGACAAAGCTCGGCTCGCCTACTTTCAGCCCATAAACCCGTAGATCATCAACTACGGGAAGAGTGAAGTTTGCAGCCTTGTTGTCGACAAAATACACTTCAAGACGATCACCATAAACACACGAGTTTTTGGGTGGGCACTCTGGGGTGCCCAAAGCCGCATCGACCTCAGATTTAGATTTGCCGACAAGCGCTGGAACATCGACGGAAATCTCGACCTTTTCATCACCTTTCGGCGCAAGCGCATCACATGCAGCCAAGCTCCAAATCGCGAAAAGAGCGATTATTATTCTAAAATATCGCATCAGTATCAGTCCTCCATCAGCGGATCGATCCGGCACATTTCTCCTGAAGCAGTTCGATAACCGGAAAAAAGAAAGCGTAAACGGCGAGGCACACTAAAATGCCGACCACCCAGCCGGCCCAATTGTTTCACCGATCAGCCGCCTTCACTCCCGCAAAAATGCCCGGCAGAAACGGCACGCATACGAGCACAATTCTTACCACCGAAAAGGCTTCGAATTTCAAAGTTTCAGTCATGCTTACAGCGGAATATTGTCATGCTTCTTCCATGGGTTCTCCAACTGCTTCGTCCGCAGCTTGCGTAGCCCCAAAGCAATCCGCCGCCGGGTCGAGTGCGGGTGGATCACCTCGTCGATATAGCCGCGGCTCGCCGCGACGAAGGGGTTGGCGAAGCGGTCTTCGTATTCCTTGGTGCGCTCGGCGATCCTGGCGGGATCGTCCTTCTCGGAGCGGAAGATGATCTCCACCGCGCCCTTCGCGCCCATCACCGCGATTTCCGCCGTGGGCCAGGCGTAGTTCAGATCGCCGCGCAGGTGCTTCGATGCCATCACGTCATAGGCCCCGCCATAGGCCTTGCGGGTGATGACGGTGATCTTGGGCACGGTCGCCTCGGCATAGGCGAACAATAGCTTGGCGCCGTGCTTGATGATCCCGCCCAGTTCCTGCGCGGTGCCGGGGAGGAAGCCGGGGACGTCGACGAAGGTGATGATCGGGATCTCGAAGGCATCGCAGAAGCGCACGAAGCGCGCGGCCTTTTTCGAGGAATTGATGTCGAGCACGCCCGCGAGCACCATCGGCTGGTTCGCCACCACGCCCACGGTGCGGCCTTCCACGCGGCCGAAGCCGCAGATGATGTTGGCCGCATGCGCCGGCTGAATCTCGAAGAAATCGCCCTCGTCGAGCACCTTGGTGATGACCTCGTGCATGTCATAGGGCTGGTTGGCATTGTCGGGGATGAGCGTGTCGAGGCTCATCTCCAGCCGGTCCCACGGATCGCTGGTGGGCAGCACCGGCACCTCGTCGCGGTTCGACAGCGGCAGAAAATCGAAAAAGCGCCGGGTGGCGAGCAGCGCCTCGACATCGTTCTCGTAAGCCAGGTCGGCAACGCTCGTCTTGGTGGTGTGGGTGATCGCCCCGCCCAGCTCCTCCTGCGTCACCACCTCGTTGGTGACGGTCTTGACCACATCGGGGCCGGTGACGAACATGTAACTCGAATCCTTCACCATGAAGATGAAGTCGGTCATCGCCGGCGAATAGACCGCCCCGCCCGCGCACGGCCCCATGATGAGGCTGATCTGCGGCACCACGCCGCTCGCCAGCACGTTGCGCTGGAACACTTCGGCATAGCCGCCGAGGCTCGCCACCCCCTCCTGGATGCGCGCCCCGCCCGAATCGTTGAGGCCGATGACGGGCGCGCCAACCTTCATCGCCATGTCCATG
The DNA here is from genome assembly GCA_046297575.1 of Erythrobacter cryptus. Taxonomy (GTDB): domain Bacteria; phylum Pseudomonadota; class Alphaproteobacteria; order Sphingomonadales; family Sphingomonadaceae; genus Erythrobacter; species Erythrobacter cryptus_A. The sequence continues at coordinate 64,676 of JBKBHR010000008.1, read as the reverse complement.
ATCTTGCAGATCTTCTCGGCATGGCGCTTCGACAACGAGCCGCCGAAGACGGTGAAATCCTGGCTGAAGACGAAGACCAGCCGCCCGTTGATGGTGCCGCTCCCCGTCACCACGCCATCGCCGGGGATCTTCTGCGCTTCCATGCCGAAATCGATGCAGTCGTGCTCGACATAGGTGTCGATCTCCTCGAAGCTGCCTTCATCGAGCAGCACCTCGAGCCGCTCGCGCGCGGTGAGCTTGCCCTTGGCGTGCTGGGCGGCGATCCGCTTTTCCCCGCCGCCAAGGCGGGCAGCGGCGCGGCGGCGTTCCATTTCGGCGATGTTGGCAGACAAGGCGGGCTTCCTCTCCTGAGCCGGTTTCGTCGTGCAACGCGTTGCCTTAGCCTGCCCCAAGCGTCAATGTGGCAAAAGTGGCGGGAGAAGGCAGATGGACAGCGCCGATGTGGTGGTGATCGGCGGCGGGATCGCCGGGCTCAGCCTTGCCGCCAGGCTGGCGCCGCGGCTGAAGGTGGTGGTGCTCGAAGGCGAACATGCGCCCGCAGTCCACGCCTCGGGCCGTTCGGTCGCCGTGGCCCATTTTGGCCTCGGCAATGCTCCGGTGCGCATGCTCACGGCCTTGAGCATGGGCGAACTTGCCGCCCATGCCAGCGTGCATCCCGCGCTCCATACCGCCCGGGCCGAGGAGCTTGACGCGCTCGATGCGCTCGAGGAGGTGCACCGCCTCCATGGCTGCACCTATCGCCGCCTTGGCGCCGCACAGGCGCGCGCGCTGCTGCCGGTGCTGCGCGAAGAGGCCTGCGCCGCGGCGCTGATCGATCACGGCGCCTTGAAGCTCGATACCAACGCCATGCTCGAGGCCCAAGCGCGCACCCTGCGCAGCCATGGCGGCACTCTGGTAACGCACGCGGCGGTCAACAGCCTCACGCATGATGGCCGCTTCTGGCGCATCGCCAGCGCCGCGGGGGATTTTGCCGCGCCGGTGATCGTCAATGCCGCGGGCGCCTGGGCGGACGAGGTCGCCCGCCTTGCCGGCGCCGCGCCGATCGGCCTGGAGCCGCGGCGGCGCACCGTCATCAGCTTTGCCGCGCCCGAAGGCGTCGATGTGCGCCCCTGGCCCTTCACCAAGACCGTGGGCGAAGGCTTCTACCTGCTGCCCGAGGGGCGCGGGGCGCTGCTTGCCTCGAGCATGGACCAGACGCCCTCGCCCCCTTGCGATGCCGCGGCAGAGGAACTCGACATCGCCATCGCCGCAGACCGGGTGGAGCGCGCCACCACGCTTGCCATCCGCCGCATCGCCCACAGCTGGGCGGGCCTCAGAAGCTTTGCCCCGGATGAACTGCCGGTGGTGGGCGAGGCGGCAGGCGCGCCGGGGTTTTTCTGGTGTGCAGGCCAGGGCGGTGCGGGCTTCCAGACCGCCCCTGCCCTCTCGCGCATCGCCGCCGCGGCGGTGCTGGGCGAGGCCATGCCGGAAGATTGCGCTGCCGCCGGGCTTGGCTTTGCGCAGTTCGCGCCCGCCCGGCTCGGGGCGTAGCGCCTATTTCACCAGCCGCCCGCTGAACACCACCCGCCCGGCGAGCACCGGGGCAAGGCGCCGCAAGGGGCGCAGCGCCACCCGCTCGGCCCGCGCCGCCCACCTGAGCCGCGAGGGGTAAAGCCGGCCCTCGAGGATGTTGAACCAGTCGGTCTCGAGGCCATTGAGGTGCGCGGTGACGAGGGCGAATTCGCGCTCGTCGATCTTGTGCTCATCGGCGGTGATGTAGGGGGTCTCTTCGCCATAGATCCAGCGCCGCATCACCGGATAGAGCCAGCCATCGACCAGCGCGCTCTCGCGCAGGCGTTGCAGGCGCGAGTGGGTGTAAAGCTCATCGCCGATCACCAGCGCGCCGGCCTTCAGCACCCGCGCCACCTCGCCCATGGCCCTGGGAATATCGACATGGTGGAGGATATCGACGAACACCACCGCATCGAAGCTGTCCGCCGGATAGGTCATGGCCTCGGCGGGCATGGCGGCAAAGGCGATCTCCACCCCGGCGCGGCGCGCGCGCGCTTCGGCAATCGCGAGCGAATCGGGCGAAAGGTCGCAGGCAAACACCCGCGCCCCCAGCCGGGCGAGGCGGATCGCATCATCGCCAAAGCCGCAGCCCAGCACCAGCACCGCCTTGCCGGCAAGATCGGCGGCGAGCAGCCGGTCATACATCGACCAATAGGCATTCCACGGGCGCCGCACGGGGCTGGCGATCACGTCCTCCTCCACCGGGCGCAGCGCCTCACCGGCGTTCGCGGCGGCAAATTCGCGGTGATAATCCAGCTCGCGCTGCTGGCGGGCGGTGAGGGCGAGGCGCGTCATGCAGCCGCTGTAAACCACGACCTTCGCCCAAGTCTTGCGCCGGGCCTGCGCCTGTGCCGAAACGGGGCAGCGCCCGGTGCGCGGGTTAAGCGCAAGGCGCCTATTTGAACAGCACCAGTTCCTCGGCCATGGTCGGGTGGATCGCGATGGTGGCGTCGAAATCGGCCTTGGTCAGCCCCGCCTTCACCGCGATCGCGGCGGCCTGGAGGATCTCCGGGGCCTCGGGGCCGATCATGTGCAGCCCGACGATGCGATCGGTCGCGGCATCGACGATCATCTTGTAGAGGCTGCGCTCGTTGCGGCCGGCCAGCACGTTCTTCATCGGGCGGAAATCGGCCTGATAGACGCGGATGCTGCCGAGCTTGTTGCGTGCTTCGCCCTCGGTCAGGCCCACCGCGGCAATCGGCGGGTGGCTGAACACCGCGCTCGGCACCAAGGTGTGATCGACCGCATAGGGCGCGCCCGGGCCGAACACCGAATCGGCAAAGGCCTGGCCCTCGCGGATCGCCACGGGGGTGAGCTGCACCCGATCGGTGACATCGCCCACGGCATAGATGTGCTCGACACTGGTCCTGCTGAAGGCATCGACCACGATCCCGCCGCGCGGCCCGAGTTCCACGCCGACGCGCTCCAGCCCAAGCCCTTGCGTGTTGGGCACGCGCCCGGTCGCCACCATCACCGCATCATATTCGGCCGGCTCCTGCCCGGTCAGCTTGACCAGCAGGGTGCCGTCGTCCTGCTTTTTCACCCATTCGAAGGCGGCCATGAACAGGAAGGTGATGCCCTTGACCATCGAGATCTGCAGCAACCGGTCGCGCACGCTCTCGTCATAGCCGCGCAGGATCGCATCGGAACGGTTGGCGATCGTCACCTTGCTGCCGAAGGCGTTGAAGATGCCGGCAAACTCGTTGGCGATATAGCCCCCGCCGGCAATCAGGATGCGGCGCGGCACGGCTTCGAGGTGGAAGGCCTCGTTCGAGGTGATGACATGCTCGCTGCCGGGAAAATCGGGCACGTGCGGGCGCGCGCCGGTGGCCACCAGGATGATCCGCGCGGTCAGAGTGCGACCGCTGGCGAGGGTCACCTCGTGCGGGCCGGTGATGGTGGCGCGTTCGGGAAAGACGGTGACATTGTGGCTGGCGAGCGTCTCGCCATAAAGCCCCTCGAGCCGCTTGACATCGGTCTGCACCGCATCGCGCAGCGCGCGCCAGTCGAAGCGCTTGTTCTCGATCGTCCAGCCGAAGGCCTCGGCATCGACGAGGTCCTCGGCGAAATGGGCGCCATAGACCAGCATCTTCTTGGGCACACAGCCGCGGATCACGCAGGTGCCGCCGACCCGGTATTCCTCGGCCACCGCCACCCGCGCGCCGTGCCCGGCGGCAACGCGGCTGGCGCGCACCCCGCCCGATCCTGCACCGATGGTGAAGAGGTCAAAGTCATAGGCATCGGCCATGGAACGCTCCCGTCACTTGCGCGCAGGCATATGGCGGCGCGCGGCGGGGGCGGCAACCGGGGCGCGCCCCTTTGCAGTGGTGATTTTCAGCAAGATCAGGCCCGCGGCGCGCCGCGCGGTTCAGGCGCGCCGCGCGCCGCCACGCCCCGCCGCAGCGCCGCCGCCGCCCCGGCGCCGGTTGCGGGCGGGCCTTGCCGCATCGGGCCGTGCCTTTGCCGCTTGCGCCGCGCCCGCATGGGCGGGCCGCTCGGCCTTGGACGGGCGCGCGCCGGGGCTGCGCAGCGGGCGCGGCTGCACCCGCTTGGGCGGCGTGCGGGGCGCGGGCCGCTCGGGCCCCACGCCCTCGACCACGGCGCGGAAATTCTCCGGCAGTTCGAGCCGTTCAAGCTCTGCCCCGGTGGTCTTGCGGATGTCCTTGAGATAGGCGCGCTCGTCCTCGGCGCAGAAGGCAATCGCCACCCCGTCGCGCCCGGCCCGCGCGGTGCGGCCGATGCGGTGGACATATTGTTCGGGCACGTTGGGCAGTTCGTAATTGATCACGTGGCTGACCCCGGGAATGTCGATCCCGCGTGCGGCGACATCGGTGGCGATCAGCACCGGCACCGCGCCGGCGCGGAACGCCTCGAGCGCGCGCTGGCGCTGGGGCTGCGACTTGTTGCCGTGGATCGCGTTGGCGGCGATCCCGGCCTGGGCGAGCTTTCGCGCCACCCGATCGGCCCCGTGCTTGGTGCGGGTGAAGATCAGCACCCGCTCGAGCGCGCCGGGCACCGGATGGCGGCGCTTGAGGATGAGCGCGAGCAGCGCGGTCTTTTCCTCCTGCTGCACCATGAAGAGATATTGCTCGATGCGCTCGGCGGTGGTGCTGGCCGGGGTCACCGCCACCTGCACCGGATCGTGGCAGAAGCCGCCCACCAGCTCCCTGATCGCCCCCGGCATGGTGGCCGAGAAGAACAGCGTCTGGCGCTCTTCCGGGGCGAGCGTGCGGATGCGCCTGAGCGCGTGGATGAAGCCGAGATCGAGCATCTGGTCGGCCTCGTCGAGCACGAGGATCTCGATCCCACCGAGCTGCAGCGCCTTCTGATCGACCAGATCGAGCAGGCGGCCGGGGGTAGCGATGAGAATATCGGTGCCGCGGGCAAGCTTGTGGCGATCCTTGCCGACGCTGGTGCCGCCAACCACCACCGCGACCTTGAGCCCGGCAAGCGCGCCATAATCCTTCGCGCTCTCGCCGATCTGCACGGCAAGCTCGCGGGTGGGGGCCAGCACCAGCATCCGGCACGAGCGCTGCGGCGCTTGCCGGCCCGCGGCGCGCAGCCGGTCGATGCCGGGGAGCATGAAGGCGGCGGTCTTGCCGGTGCCGGTCTGGGCAATGCCGAGGAGGTCGCGGCCTTCGAGCACCGGCGGGATCGCCTGGCGCTGGATCGGGGTGGGGGACGAATAGCCTTTGAGATCAAGGGCCTGGAGAACGGGCTGCGACAGCCCGAGATCAGCAAATGTGGTCATGAAAACTCGCTTGAAGACATGCGGCGCGCGCCACAGCGGGGCGCACGGCGCGGGGGGAATGAAACCGCCCGCGTGAAAGGGAAGTCCGTGGGAAAACCGAGGCGCGGCCGGGACAGGCGCTTGGGTGGGGCCTGCCGCTTCACGCTGGCTGGCGCGCTTCGCTCGGGCCGCCATGTGGGCGCCTTGGGCGAAGAAGTCAAGCGAGCGCGCCTCAGCTCAGCCCGGCTGCCTGCATCAGCGCCCGCGTCGATGGGTCGAAATCGCCCTCGCCCTTCTCGATCTGCCTGGCGATCGCCTTGCCCAGCTCCACCCCGAACTGATCGAAGGGGTTGATCCCCATCAGCACGGCATTGGCAAAGGTGCGGTGTTCGTGAAAGGCGATGAGCGCCCCCAGGGCCGCGGCATCGGCATCATCGAGCAGGAAGGTGGTCGAGGGCCGATCCCCCGGATAGGCGCGCGCCGGGTCCTCGGCCGGCTTGCCGGCCATCAGCGCCGCGCCCTGGGCGAGGCAGTTCATCAACAGGATGCGGTGATGGGCAGGATCGAGATCATCGCCCGGCGCCACGGAAGCGATGAAATCGACCGGCACCAGGTGGGTGCCCTGGTGGAGCAGCTGGAACACCGCGTGCTGGGCATCGGTGCCCACCCCGCCCCAGGTCACGGCCGCGGTCGGCCCATCGACCGGGCTGCCATCGGCCTTCACCCTTTTGCCGTTCGATTCCATCTCGAGCTGCTGGAGATAGGCGGGCAGCAGCCGCAGCCGCTCGTCATAGGCAAAGACCGCGCGGGTCTGGCAGCCGCGCAGCCGGGCGTAATATTGGTCGCAAAAGGCGGCGAGCAACGGGGCATTGGCGCGGCCTTCGGTGGCGAGGAAATGTTCGTCCACCGCACGCGCCCCGGCGAGCATGGCCGAAAACTCCTCCATCCCCACCGCCAGCGCCACCGGAAAGCCGATCGAAGACATCAGCGAATAGCGCCCGCCGACGCTTTCGGGGAAAGGCAGCACCCGGGTTTCGTCCACCCCCCAGGCCACCGCCTTTTCCGGCGCGGCGGTGAGCGCCACCACCCGGCCATAGGGATCGGCCACGCCGCTGTCGGCCAGCCACTTCATCGCGCTGGCCGCATTGGTCATGGTCTCGATGGTGGTGAAGGTCTTGGAGGCGACGGCGACCAGCGTGGTGTGCGGATCGCAGGCGGCAAAGGCCGCCTCGAGCGCGAGGCCATCGACGTTCGAGACCACGTGGGTATCAACCAGCTTGAGATCGCGCGTGAGCGCGTCGATCGCCAGCGCCGGCCCCAGCGCCGAGCCGCCGATGCCGATGGCGATGCAATGGCGCATGGGGCCAAGCGCGCCCTGGTGGATCGCCTCGACCAGCATCGCCATGCGCCGCCGGAGCGCCTCGGCCTCCTCGCGTGCGGCGGGCGCGCCCACGCCGCGCAGCGCCATGTGGGTGGCGGGGCGCCCTTCGGTGACGTTGACGATGCCGCCATCGTGGAGGGCCGCGCGCGCCGCACCAAAGCCTGCCGCCTCGGCCAGTTCCTCGAACAGGCCGAGCAGGCGCGCGTCAAGATGGGTCTTGGAAAAGTCGATGCTCATGCCCTGCCCGGCCCCCTCGGGCAGGCCGGAGGTCCAGGCGATCCGCCTGGTCATCGCCGCCACCCGCGCGGGATCGGCGGCAAAGAGCTGATCGAGCCGCGCCGAAGGGACAGCGCGCAGCTGCGCCCAGAGTGCCGCCATCCGCTCGGTGCTGTCCGATCCCGTCATCGCCAATCCCCTTTGCGCCTTGCGGCGGCTGCGACTAAGGGCTTCGCGGATGGATGGAAAGCCCCAATCGCTCGGCCCCGCGCCGCCGCCAGCCCCGGGCGCGGGCGCGCGCGCCGCGGCAGGCTCGGCCGAGGCGGGCGCTGGAGGGTGGACGGGGTTCTTCTGGTTCCTCGCCAAGCTCATCGCGCTGGTGCTGGCGCTGCGCGCGCTGGTGGTGGCGCCCTTCGTGATCCCGTCCGAAAGCATGGTGCCGCAGCTCTTGAACGGCGATTATCTGCTCGCGGCCAAGTGGCCCTATGGCTATTCGCGCCATTCGCTGCCCTTCGATCTGCCGCTGGGCGATGGGCGCCTCATCGCGCGCAGCCCGGCGCGCGGGGATATCGTGATCTTCCGCCACCCGATCGACGGGCGCGACTATGTGAAGCGCGTGATCGGCCTTCCGGGTGATCGGGTGGCGCTGGTGGGGGGCGTGGTGGTGCTCAATGGCCAGCGCCTTGCCCAGCAGCCGCTGGGGAACGTCACCATCCCGGTCTCGCCGAACAGCCCGTGTGCCTGGGGCGGCAGGGTGATCGCGGCGCGCGATGGCCGCAGCCTGTGCCGCTATGCCGCCGCGCGCGAGACCCTGCCCTCGGGCCGCGCCTACAGCGTGCTCGATTTCGGGCCGACCTTTGCCGACAATCTTGCTCCCCTCACCGTCCCGCCCGGCGCGCTCTTCGTGCTCGGCGACAACCGCGACAATTCGCGCGACAGCCGCTTTCCCGCCGCGGCGGGCGATGCGGTGGGGCTGGTGCCGCAGGATCTCCTCGTCGGGCGGGCCTGGGTGATCGTGTGGTCGAGCAATGGCAGCGCCACCTGGAGCAATCCGGCAAGCTGGTTTGCCGCGGTGCGGTGGGAGCGGATCGGAGCGGTGCTGTGAGCGGCCTTCCGGCAGAAACCCGCGCCTGGCTTGCTGCCACCGGCTTTGCGGTGGTGAACGAGGCCCCCTGGCTCGAGGCGCTCACCCATGGCAGCTTCAATTCCACCGGCGGCGAGGCGGCCGATTACCAGCGGCTCGAGTTTCTCGGCGACAGGGTGCTGGGCCTCGCGGTGGCGGCCTGGCTGTTCCGCGCCGGCGATGCCCCCGAAGGGCGCCTCTCGCAGCGGCTCAACGCGCTCGTCAGCGGCGCCACCTGCGCCCGTATCGCCCGCGCCATCGGCCTTCCTGCCCACGTGCGCCTCGGCAAGCAGGCGCGCGAGGATGGCGGGGCCGACAGCGACAAGATCCTCGGCGATGTGATGGAGGCGCTGATCGGCGCCTGCTTTCTCGAACACGGCTTCGAGACCGCGCAGGCGCTGGTCTATCGCCTCTGGGCGCACGAGCTCGAGGGCGATGTCGGCAAGGCCAAGCATCCCAAGAGCGCGCTGCAGGAATGGGCCGCGGGCAACCGCCGCGCCCCCCCGGTCTATGAGGTGATCGACCGCTCCGGCCCCGATCACGCCGCCCGCTTCACCGTGCGGGTGCGCATCCGCAATGTCGGCGAAGCCGAGGCCAGCGCCACCAGCAAGGCCGAGGCCGAAAGGCTCGCCGCCAAGGCCTTTCTCGAACGCTTCGGCTGAGCCTGCGTTCACGAAATGTTTCACGTGAAACATTGACGCGCCCGGCCGCGCATCGCGCCCTTCGACAAGCCCGGGTCTTGGCGGTATGAGCGCGCCATGAGCGATACCCCCGCAAACCCTCACGCCCCGGCACGCCCCGCCCCCACCCGCTGCGGCGTGGTGGCGGTGCTCGGCGCGCCCAATGCCGGAAAGTCGACGCTGGTCAACACCCTCGTCGGTCAGAAGGTGGCGATCACCAGCCCCAAGGCGCAGACCACCCGGGCGCGGATGCTGGGCCTCGCGCTGCACACGGTGGACGGGGCCGCGGTGCAGATGATCCTGGTTGACACGCCCGGCATCTTTGCGCCGCGCCGCCGGCTCGACCGGGCGATGGTGAGCGCCGCCTGGGAGGGCGCCGAGGCCGCCGATGCGGTGCTGCTCCTGGTCGATGCGATCAAGCAGCGCCGCCATGAGCTGGAGCCGCTGATGGAGACGCTGAGCGCGCGGCCCGAGCGCAAGATCCTCGTGCTCAACAAGGTCGATCGGGCGAAGAAGGAGCCGCTCCTCGCGCTCGCGCAGGAGCTTTCGACCAAGGCCGATTTTGCCGAGGTGTTCTTCATCTCGGCGCTCACCGGCGAGGGCGTGGCCGAGATGAAGGACGTGCTCGCCCGGATGATGCCGCAAGGCCCGTGGATGTATCCCGAAGACCAGGTCTCGGATGTCTCCGAGCGCCTGCTCGCCGCCGAGATCACGCGCGAGCAGCTCTACAAGCAGCTTCACGAGGAGCTGCCCTATGACAGCGCGGTCCGGCCCGAGCGATACCTGACGAGGCCCGATGGCAGCATCGAGATCCACCAGCAGATCGTGGTTGCGCGCGAGAACCAGCGCGCCATCGTGCTGGGCAAGGGCGGCGCGCGCATCAAGGCCATCGGCGCGGCGGCGCGCAAGGAACTTGCCGAGGTGCTGGGGGCCAAGGTGCACCTGTTCCTGCACGTGAAAGTGCTGGAGAACTGGGCCGAGGACAGGGAAGTGTTCGAGGAGATCGGGCTCGATTGGGTGCGCTAGCGCATCGCCTTCGCACGAGCCGAACGCACGCCAAGCCGCGCGTCACGCGAGCGACGGCGATGGCCCTCACCCCCGCCCCAGCTTCTCCAGCTTGGCGCGCAGCGCGGCCTCGTCGAAGGGCTTGACGATGTAGTCATCCGCCCCGGCGGCGATGCCATCGTGGATGTCCCGCGCCTCGCCGTTCGAGGTGCAGAACACCACGATCGGTTCCTTTGGCGTGGGGATGGCGCGCAGCTTCTGGACGAAGGCGATGCCGTCCATCTCGGGCATGTTCCAGTCGGTGAGCACCAGATCGGGCATGGCCTGCTTGCAGCGCGCCAGCGCCTCGGTGCCATCCTGCGCCTCGATCGGGACATAGCCGAGGCTGAGCGCGATCTTGGCCGCAACCTTGCGGATCACCCGGCTGTCATCGACGATCAGGCAGGTGCGCTGCGCTGCCGGGCGCGCGCCTTGCGCCGGATAGCGTTCGCGCATTGCCTTGGCCGCTGCCACGATCGCCGCGGTGGCATCGGGATCGCCCGCAGCCGGGGCCGGTGCTGCCTTTGCAGCGGCGGGGCCGGCGGCAGGCGCTGCTGCGCCCTTCTCGCTCTCGGCCAGCTTTTCCATCAGGGTCTTGCCCTCGCCCGGGCCGCGGCGGTGCGGGCCGGTCTGGCGCTTGATCAGATTCTGCACGGCTGCTGCTCCCCGCCAAACCCGCCGAAGCCGGCCTCAAAGGAAGCCGCGGCATAGGCATCCGAATAGGGATCGACCGCTGGCGCCGCCGCCCCTTCGCCCGGGGTCATGCGCACGTGCAGGTAGGGCATCCACACATCGCCGAACTCGGCCTTCTGATACCACACGTCGAGCACGTCGTAGCTTGCCCACATCCCGTCCGGCTCGCGCAGGCGAATGCCCTCGCCGATGCGTGGCACCGCGGCAAAGCGCAGGCGGGTCTGCGATTGGTGGGTCTCGTTCTGGACTTCGATCTCGATCACGGCGGCGTCCTTGAATCGCGCACCAGTGATAGGGGGCAATGCTTTATGATTTACCAACGCGCCCGCCGCAGCACCCGGCAGCGAGGCGCCCCGTTCAGCCCGGCGCCGCAGCCTTGCTGCGCTTCGTCTTGCCCGCAGCGGCCTTCTTGCCGCCCGCCTTCGTGCCCAATGCCTTGGCCGCTGCGGCCCTGGCCTTGCCCGCCCCTTTGCTGGCGGCCTTCGCCGGGGCCTTGGCGGCGCGCGCCTCGATCAGCGCCAGCGCGGTCTCGAGCGTTACCTCCTCGGGCTTCATCGCGCGCGGCAGCGTGGCATTGGTGGTGCCGTCGGTGACATAGGGGCCATAGCGCCCCGGCATCACCCGGATCGCGGCCCCGCTTTGCGGGTGGGGGCCGAGATCGGCGATCGGTTCGGCCTTGGCCCTTCCGGCCCCTGCCCCGGTGCGCGCGCCCGCCTCGGCCAGGATTGCCACCGCGCGGTTCATCCCGATTTCGAACACCTCGCGGGTCGAGCCAAGCCTGCCATACTTGCCATCATGCCGCAAATAGGGGCCATAACGCCCTATATTGGCTTCGATCTCCAAGCCCGTATCGGGATGCAGCCCAATGATCCGCGGCAGGCCGAGCAGCTTGACCGCCCAGTCAAGATCGAAGTCCTCGAGATCCTTGGGGATCGAGGCGCGCTTCGCCTCCTTGCCCTCGCCCAATTGCACATAGGGGCCAAAGCGCCCGGACTTGCGATAGATCGTCTCGCCGGTTTCGGGATGCACGCCCAGCACCCCGTCCTCGCCCGCGCCCTCGCTCGCGCCCGCGCTGTCGCCCTGGGCAAAGCGGCGGGTATATGTGCACGCCGGATAGTTGGCGCAGGCGACAAAGGCGCCAAAGCGCCCGCCGCGCAGCGCCAACCGCCCGCCGCTGCGCCCCTCGGCCGCGCACAGCGGGCAGGCGCGCGGATCGCTCCCGTCCGCGCGCGGCGGAAAGAGATAGTCCGACAGATAGGCATCGAGCGCCTCGGTCACTTCCGAGGGCAGCTTGTCCATCACCCCATCGGCGCGGGGTTTGAAGTCCTGCCAGAAGCGCTTGAGCAGCGCCTTGTAATCCTCGCGCCCATCCGAGACGATGTCGAGCTCCTCCTCCATCCCGGCGGTGAAGTCATAGGCGACATAGGTGGGGAAGAAGCGTTCCAGAAAGGCCGTGAGGAGCCGCCCGGATTCCTCTGGGACGAAACGGTTTTTCTCCATCCGCACATAGGCGCGTTCGCGCAGGGTCTGGATGATCGCGGCATAGGTCGATGGCCGGCCGATCCCCAGCTCCTCGAGCCGCTTGACCAGGCTCGCCTCGGAAAAGCGCGGCGGGGGCTGGGTGAAGTGCTGGCTCGCCTCGACCCCGAGCCGGGCCGGCTGATCGCCCCTGCGCAGCACCGGCAGAAGCGCGCTCTCCTCGTCCTCGGCCTCGTCGCGCCCCTCCTGATAGACCGCGAGAAAGCCGGGAAACAGCACCACCTGCCCGGTGGCGCGCAGCTGGTGGCGGCCGGTGGGATCGGCAAGGGTGATGGTGGTGCGCTCGAGCTGGGCGCTCGCCATCTGGCTCGCCATGGCGCGCTTGAAGATGAGGTCATAGAGCTTGGCCTCGTCCCCCGTGCCGGCGCGCTGGCGGGCAAAATCGGTCGGACGGATGGCTTCATGCGCTTCCTGCGCATTCTTGGCCTTGGTGCTGTAATGGCGGGGTTTTTCGGGCAGATAGGCCGGCTCGAAGCGCGCCGCGATGGCGCCGCGCAGGGCATTTATGGCGCCGGCATCCATTTGCACCCCGTCGGTGCGCATATAGGTGATCGCGCCCGCCTCATAGAGCGCCTGGGCAAGGCGCATGGTGTGCTGCGCGGAAAAGCCGAGCTTGCGCGCGGCCTCCTGCTGCAAGGTCGAGGTGGTGAAGGGCGGCGCGGGATTGCGCCTGACCGGCCTGGTCTCGACCGCCTCGACGGTGAAACGCGCCGCCTCGACCGCGGCCTTGGCGGCCATGGCGCTCGCCTCATCGCCAAGGCTGAGGCGTTCGAGCTTCTTGCCATCGCACATCACCAGCCGCGCCTCGAAGGCGATGCCATCGTGCTGGAGCCGGGCGATCACGCTCCAATATTCCTGCGGACGGAAGGCCTCGATCTCGCGCTCGCGCTCGACGATGAGGCGCAGCGCCACCGATTGCACCCGGCCTGCGCTCTTGGCGCCGGGCAGCTTCCTCCACAGCACCGGCGAGAGGGTGAAGCCGAACAGGTAATCGAGCGCGCGGCGGGCCAGATAGGCATCGATCAGCGGCTGATCGAGCGGGCGCGGATGGGCCATGGCCGCGGTCACGGCCTGCCGGGTGATGGCGTTGAAGGTGACCCGATCGACCTTTGCCGGCAGGGCCTTGCGCTTTTTCAGCAGCTCCTGCACGTGCCAGCTGATCGCCTCGCCCTCGCGATCGGGGTCGGTCGCCAGCACCAGCCGCTCGGCCGCCTTGGCCGCCTCGGCAATGTCCTTGAGGCGGGCCTGCTTGTCGCGATGGACCTCCCATTCCATCGCGAAATCCTCCTCCGGCTTCACGCTGCCGTCCTTGGGCGGCAGGTCGCGGACATGGCCGTAGGAGGCGAGCACCTTGTAATCGGGCCCGAGATATTTCTCGATGGTGCGGGCCTTGGCGGGGGATTCGACGATGACGAGCTGCATGGGCCTTATCGAGAAGTGGCTTTACGTGTGCACGCGCGAGGGTGGGGCGCGGCGCGGCGCGGCGTCAAGGGGCTTGTGGCGCGCGCCTAGCCCGCCCTTCGCACCGCCCCATCGGCCTCGCGCTCAAGCTCGCCGGCAAGTTCCAGCGCCAGCAGCGCCATGTGCACCTCGGCAGCGCTCATGCCGCTCTGGCGGATCAGCTCGTCGATCGAAAGCGGCGCGTGGGTGAGGAGCGCGGCGATCTCGGCGCTGGTATCGTGGCGCGCCTCGCCCCAGTCGCGCTGCGCCAGCGCGGCATGATCGAAGGCGGCTGCATCCTCGCCCACCCGCAAGCGCGCGCGCGGCGCGCCGGTGAAGCCCTCGATCAGTTCGATCACCTCCTCGGGCCGCTGCACCAGCACCGCGCCCTCGCGGATGAGCTGGTTGCAGCCCATCGCCCGCGGCTCGAGCGGTGAGCCGGGAATCGCCATCACCTCGCGCCCGGCCTCGGCGGCCAGCCGCGCGGTGATGAGGCTGCCCGATTGCGGCGCGGCCTCGACCACCAGCGTTCCCAGCGCGAGGCCGGCGATGATACGGTTGCGGCTGGGAAAATGCCGTCCGCGCGGCTCGGTGCCGGGGGGCTGCTCGGCGATCAGCAGGCCCTCACGCGCGATCCGCTCCTGCAGGGCGGCGTGCTGGGGCGGATAGGCGATGTCGATGCCGCTCGCGATCACCCCGATCGTGCGCGGAAAGGCGCCCTCATGCGCCGCCCCGTCGATCCCGCGGGCAAGCCCCGAGACCACCACCAACCCCGCCTGCCCCAGCGCCGCGGCGAAATCGCGGGCGAGCCGCACCGCGGCGGCGCTGGCATTGCGCGCCCCCACCACCGCCACGCAAGGGGCCTGTGCCAGCGCCCCATCGCCGCGGCAAATGAGGATCGGCGGGGCGCTCACGAGTTCGCCAAGCAGCGCCGGATAGCCGGGCTGATCGTGGAACAGATAGCGCGCCCCGGCGCGGCGCACCGCGGCCACCTCGGCCTCGATCGCCGCCGTGCTGGCCGGGCGATAGGCCACCCCGCGCCGCCCGGCGAGATCGGGCAGGGCCGCGAGCGCGGCCTCGGCCCTGCCGAAGCGGGCGAGCAGCTGGCGGTAGCTGATCGGGCCGATATTGGGCGAGCGCAGCAGGCGGATGCGGGCAAAGGCCTCGGCCTGGCTCAAAGGCGGCGGCGCTCGGCTCTCCTCCATGGCCCGCGGGGCGCTGCCTTCAGGCCCCGGGCGCGGCGCCGATGCGCGGCTCCTCACCGCGCAGCAGCCGGCCGATGTTGGCGCGGTGCTGGACGATCACGATCGCGGCAATGGCGATGAGCGGCACGAGCGCCGCGCCAAAGCCCATGCCCCAGGCCACCAGCGGCGCGGCGGTGACGCTGACGAGCGAGGAGAGGCTGGAAATGCGGCTCAAGGCAATGCTCGCCGTCCAGATCATTGCGCAGACGAAAAAGGCCGGGAAGGCCAGCACCGCGAGCACGCCAGCGGCGCTGGCAAAGCCCTTGCCGCCCTTGAAGCCGAGCCACGGGGTGAAGCAATGCCCGGCCACGGCCGCGACCGCGGCCACGCCCTCGCTGCCGGGCAGGAAGTGCCGGGCCAGGAGCACCGCGGCAAGAGCCTTGCCGGCATCGAGCAGCACGGTGGCCGCGGCAAGGCCCTTGTTGCCGGTGCGCAGGACATTGGTGGCGCCGATCGAGCCGCTGCCGATCTTGCGCACATCGCCCAGCCCCGCCGCGCGGGTGAGGATGAGGCCGAAGGGCACCGAGCCCAGGAGAAAGCCGATCACCGCGGCGATGAGCCAATCCAAGACATCCTCCCTGCTCTGTGCTTGCTGAAACCCTGCGGCATCTTCTAATGCCCGGGCGCGAAAAGAAAAGCACGCGAAGGCGCGAGCGCCCCGCGTGCCGCCATGGAGCCCCGCGTGCCGCCCGATCCTGCCTCGCCCATCCTGCTGTTCGATTCCGGGGTCGGCGGGCTCACCGTCTTTGATGCCCTGCGCCAGGTGCTGCCCGATGCTCCGGTGATCTATGCTGCTGACCTTGCCGGCCTTCCCTATGGCTCCAAGACCGAGGCGCAGATCGCCGCGCGGGTGGCCGGGCTGCTTGGGCGCATGGCCGAGCGCTGGCAGCCGCGGCTGGCCTGCATCGCCTGCAACACCGCGAGCACGATCGCGCTCGGCATGGTGCGCGAGGTGCTCGAGATCCCGATCGTCGGCACCGTGCCCGCGATCAAGCCCGCCGCCGCGCTCACCCGCAGCGGCACGATCGGGCTTGTCGGCACCGAGGCGACCATCCGCCAGGCCTATGTCGATGATCTCGCAGCGCGCTTTGCCGCCGACAAGCGCCTGCTGCGCGTCGCCGCACCCGAACTGGTGGGCGCGGCCGAGGCCAAGCTGCGCGGGCGCGCGGTCGATCCGGCGCTGATCGCCGCGGTCAAGGCCCGGCTCCTCGCCATGCCGGGGGCCGAGGGGCTGGATGTGCTGGTGCTGGCGTGCACCCATTTCCCCCTGCTTGGGGAGGAACTCGCTGCGGCTTTCGGCCCGAACGTGGCGCAGATCGATGGCGCGGCCGGGATCGCCCGGCGCATCGCCGCGCTGACACAAGGCCAGGCCTTCGCTCGGTCCGGGCCGGATCGCTTCATCGTCACCGGGCCGCTGGCCGGTGCCGCCGGGCTCGAGGCGGCGCTCGCCGCGCGCGGCTTTGCCCCGGCAGAGGCCTTCCAGGCGGCGGCAGCGCTTGCGAGCGGCTCGCAAAGATGGCTGTGGCAAAAGCGCGCGCGCGCCCCTAAATAGCGCCGAAACAATCCGGGCGCCCGCGCGTTGGGGGCGGACACGGCAAGACGAGGCAGGATGAGCGCCGGGCCGACCGCGCGCCAGGGCAAAGAGACGCGCGACGTGAATTACGATCAGATCTTCGACCAGGCGATCGAACGGCTGCACGAGGAAGGCCGCTACCGCGTCTTCATCGACATCCTGCGCAACAAGGGCGCCTATCCCAACGCCCGCTGCTTTCACGGCCACAACGGCCCCAAGCCGATCACCGTGTGGTGTTCCAACGACTATCTGTGCATGGGCCAGCACGAAAAGGTGATCGGCGCGATGGAAGCCGCGCTCCACGATGTCGGCGCCGGCTCGGGCGGCACGCGCAATATCGGCGGCAACACCCACCTCCATGTCGAGCTCGAGGCCGAGCTGGCCGACCTCCATGGCAAGGAGGCGGCGCTGCTGTTCACCAGCGGCTATGTCTCGAACGATGCGACGCTCTCGACGCTCGCCAAGCTGCTGCCGGGCTGCATCATCTTTTCCGATCAGCTCAATCACGCCAGCATGATCGCCGGGATCCGCAATTCGGGCTGCGCCAAGCGGGTGTTCCGCCACAATGATGTGGCCCACCTCGAGCAATTGCTCGCCGCCGAGGATCCCAAGGCCCCCAAGCTGATCGCCTTTGAAAGCGTCTATTCGATGGAAGGCGATGTCGCCCCGATCCACGCGATCTGCGACTTGGCCGAGAAATACAACGCGCTCACCTATATCGACGAGGTGCACGCGGTGGGCATGTATGGCGCGCGCGGCGGCGGCATCTCGGAACGCGATGGCGCCGCGCACCGCATCGACATCATCGAAGGCACGCTCGGCAAGGCCTTCGGGGTGATGGGCGGCTATATCGCCGCCTCGGCGCGGATCGTCGATTGCGTCCGCTCCTATGCGCCGGGCTTCATCTTCACCACCTCATTGTCGCCGGTGCTGGTGGCGGGCGTGCTGGCGAGCGTCAGGCACCTCAAGGAATCGAGCGTCGAGCGCCATGCCCAGCAGCGCGCCGCGGCCCTGCTCAAGCTCAAGTTTGCCGAAGCGGGCCTGCCGGTGATGGACAGCGTCACCCACATCGTGCCGCTGATGGTGGGCGATCCGGTGCGCGCCAAGAAGATCAGCGACATCCTGCTGGCCGAATATGGCATCTACGTGCAGCCGATCAACTTTCCCACGGTGCCGCGCGGCACCGAGCGGCTGCGCTTCACCCCCGGCCCCAACCACACCGAGCCGATGATGGACGAACTCACCGCCGCCCTCGTCGAAATCTGGGACCGGCTCGAACTGGAATTGCGCAAGGCGGCGTGATCGCGCGCTGCGAAACGGTCTTGCGCCTATGCCCCCCGCCCTGCCGTAGCGTCCTTTGTCGGCGCCCGCCTCTCGGCTAAGCCTTGCTGCCAAAGCAGATTCGGGAGAGCGCGGATGGGGGGAAACCCTGAGCAAACCTATGCCGAGGTGGTGCTGGGGCGGCGCAGCATCAGGGGCTATCTCGACAAGCCGGTGCCGCGCGCGCTGATCGAGGAGGTGCTTGCGCTCGCCATGCGCGCGCCAAGCTCGATGAACACCCAGCCCTGGCACTTCCACGTCATCACCGGCGCGCCGCTCGCGCGGATCCGCCAGGGCAACACGACGCGCATCCTTGCCGGATACCCGGATTCGCGCGAGTTCCGCCGCGGCGAGCCCTTTGCCGGCGTGCACCGCGAGCGCCAGATCGCGGTGGCCAAGCAATTGTTCGGCGCCATGGGCATCGCCCGCGATGACCAGGAAGCCCGGCAGGACTGGGTGCTGCGTGGGTTTCGCCAGTTCGATGCGCCGGTGTGCATCATCATCACCTATGACCGCGCGCTTTCGGGCTCGGACGACACCGCCTTTGATTGCGGCGCGGTGACCACCCAGCTCGTCAACGCCGCGTGGAGCAAGGGTCTGGGCTGCGTGATCAATTCGCAAGGAATCATGCAAAGCCCCGTGGTGCGCGCGCACGCCGGCATTCCGGACGATCAGGTGATCATGAAGGCGGTGGCGATGGGCTGGCCCGATCCCGACTTTCCCGCCAACGCCGTGGTCAGCGAACGCCGCAGCGTCGCCGAGGCGGCGCGCTTCGTGGGGTTCGAGTGAGCGCGCGGGGCGAGCGCGCGCCGTCCTGCCCGCCGCGCAGCACCATCGCGGCATGCACGAGGAAGGGCCGCCCGGTGGGCTGCTGGCGCGCCTCGTGGCGATCGCGCAGCGCGGCAAGCTCCGCCTGAAGCGTGCGGGCGCCTGCCGGATCGAGCCTGAGGATGCGCCAGGCCTCGAAGGGCACGGGGGCACCCGCCCCGGCCGCCACCGGGATCATCTGCGCCTCCCCGTCGGCACCGGCAATGATCCTGTGGCATGTGCCGTGCCGGGCGATGCCAGCGCGCAGCCTCTCGCGCAGTTCGGCCGCGAGGATCTCGCCCGGAAGGCGCGGCATCAGTTCATCGGGGATCTCGAAAACGCGCGCCGCGGCACCTGCCCGCGCTCCTCGACGAGGCCGAGCGCCACCGCCCGGCGCACCAGCCGCCAGGCGCTGAGCAGGGGCCATCCCAGCTCCTCGGCAACCGCGCCCACGGTGCGGGGTTGGTGCGCAAGGGCCATCACCAGGAAATGCCCGCGCGGCTCGGCAAGGAAGCCCGCGGCCGCAACCGTGGTGATGCCGAGGGGGTCGATATGAAGTCGCCCGATTTCGCCCGCAACGTCTGGCTTCTGCCGGCATGGCCCGCAGGCGGCCTGGTGCTCTCGGCGGGCGATCTGTGGCGCTTTGGCCGCGCGCTTGCCGCTGGCCGGCTGGTCAGGCCCGAAACGCTCGAGGCGATGATGGCCGGCGGCATCGAACTGCGCGCGGCGCAGGGGGGGGCGGCCCGCCTCGCGTTATGGCCTTGGCCTTGGCATATCGGGCGCGGCCGCCTGCGCGCCCTGCGCGCGGCCCGCTGGCGCCTCGCAATCAGCCGCCGCGCGGGCCCCACAGGATGATCGCGGTGCCAATGAGGCACGCCCCGGCGCCGATCACGTCCCAGCGATCGGGCCGCGCCCCTTCCACCGCCCACAGCCAGGCAAGGCTCGCGGCGATATAGACCCCGCCATAGGCGGCAAAGGCGCGCCCGGCGAAATCGACCTCGATGCGGGTGAGCAGCAGCGCAAAGATCGCCAGTGAGGCAAGGCCCGGCGCCAGCCACAATGGCGAGGCATTGCCGCGCGCCCAGGCCCAGAAGGCAAAGCATCCGGCGATCTCGGCGAGCGCGGCAAGGCTATAGAGCACAAGCGACATGGCAGCGATGGTGGAGACAAGCGGCGCGCGCCGCAAGCCTCCACCCGCGATCACATCAGCGCAAGGACACCACGTTGTCGGCCGCCTCGCGCTTGCGCGTGCCGTTGAACAGGCTCATCATCGGCTCGTCCGCCACGATCACCTGCGCGGCCGCGCCGAAGCCGTTGAACCCGGTCTTCATCGCCGCACCATAGGCGCCGAGCATGCCGATCTCGATATAGTCGCCCGCCTGGATGTCTGCCGGAAGCGGGAACGGCCCCTTCATGTAATCGGCATCATCGCAGGTCGGCCCGTAGAAGGCGAAATCGAGATTCTCCTCGATGAGATCCTCGGCGAGCGCGCGCACCGGGAAACGCCAGGCGACATGGGCGGCATCGTAGAGCGCGCCATAGGCGCCGTCATTGATGTAAAGCTCCTCGCCGCGGCGCTTGTTCACCTGCACGATCATCGAGCTGTATTCGGCCGAAAGCGCACGCCCCGGCTCGCACCACAGCTCGGCGTTGTAGGCGATCGGCAGGGCCTCGAAGTGGCGCGCGATGATGGCGAAATAATCCTCCATCGGCGGCGGCTCGAGCCCGGGATAGGCGCTCGGGAAGCCCCCGCCGACATCGATCATGTCGATCACCACCGAGGCCTCGGCGATCGCCGCGCGGGTGCGGTCGAGCGCCTGGACATAGGCGAAAGGCGTCATCGCCTGGCTGCCGACGTGGAAGCACACCCCCAGCCAGTCGCAGTGCTGGCGCGCCTGCTGGAGCAGCCGCGGCGCCTCGATCAGGTCGCAACCGAACTTCGAGGCGAGGCTGAGCTCCGAATACTCGCTCGACACGCGCAGCCGCACGCAGAGCCTGAGGTCACGCGCGGGCTCGCCGGTTTCGGGGTTGCGGCAGGCGGCAATGATCTTCTCCAGCTCCTCGAAGGTGTCGAGGCTGAAGGTGCGCACGCCGTGCCGGAAATAGGCCTCGGCAATCGCCGCCGCGGTCTTGACCGGGTGCATGAAGCACAGCACCGCCTCGGGCAGGAGGCCGCGCACCAGCCGCACCTCGGCGATCGAGGCGACATCGAAATGGGTGATGCCCGCCTCCCACAGCACCTTGATGAGATCGGGCGCCGGGTTGGCCTTGACGGCATAGAGCACCTTGCCCGGAAACTTCTCGACAAAGAACCGGGCAGCGCGCCGCGCCGCGTGCGGGCGGTTGAGGATGACGGGTTCGTCCGGACGGAGGTCGCGGACTACAGCGCGTGCGTCAGGATAGATGTGCAACTCAAGGGACCCCCAAAACGGTTTGTTGAAACCATAAAACGACAAGCTGCCTTGCGGTTTGGAAGTCCCCATGGGGCAGCGGAAGCGCGCATTTAGGGTCTGGGGGGGGAAATGCAAACGAAAAATCGCGCGCGGCCCGGCGAAATGTTACTTTTTGAAGACAGCCGCCGCCGCGCCGCCCGAACACGACCGGAATGTGACAGGAACAAGCCGCTTTTCAGAGGCTTGGGCGGTCTTGCTGGCGCGCCTCAGAAGGCCACGCGCGGCGTCTGATCGAGGTTGCCTTGCTCGCTGTCGTCGAGCCGGTGGAAATCGGCCGGGGCAAAGCCGAGGACGCCGGCGAAAAGGATCGCCGGAAATGATTCGCGCGCCGCATTGAACCGCGCCGCGGCGGCATTGAGCGCCCGCCGCGCCGCGGCGAGTTTGTCCTCGACATCGGCAAGCTCGCGCTGAAGTGCCTGGAAATTGGCCGAGGCCTTGAGATCGGGATAGGCCTCTGCCAGCGCCAGCAGATTGCCGAGCGCGGCCTCGAGCTGGCGCTCGGTGCCGGATGAGGGTGCCGCGCCGGCCGCCGCAAGGCAAAGGTCACGCAGGCGCGCCGTGATCGCCGCACTGATCCTGGTGCCACGGCTCGGGCTCCCGTGGTGGGCGCCGATGCTGCCCTGGGAAGTGAAAGCGCTGGTAACAGCCCTGGCGCTGGTTGTGGGGCTTGTTTGGGTTCTTCTCGCATCGGCCAAGGTGAGGCACGAGGTCAAGCACGCCATCAATTCCGCCATCGCCAAGCATTTCGGCGTCTCCTATCAGCTCCGGGCCAGCCCCGGCGCCGAGCTGCAACGCGCGCATGTCTTCGGCCTGGTGCCGCCGCATGACCGTGCGCAGATCGAGGATTGCCGGGAAGGCAGCCTCGATGGCCATGATGTCCGCCTCTACGAGGCCGTCCTCCACGAGCGGCGCCGCGACCGGGACAGGCATGACGATTGGCGCGAGGTGTTTCGCGGCGCGATCATCCGCATGGCCTTTGGCCGCCCGTTCCGATCGACCACGCTGCTCGAACGCACCGGCCGCAAGCGGGGCCTGATGGGCCTTGGCGCGATCCCCGAGAAACGCACCTTCAACGGGCGCCAGCTCGACCGGATCGATCAGGTGCATCCCGATTTTGCCGAGACCTTTGCCCTGTTCAGCGACGATCAGGTCGAAGCGCGGGTGCTGGTTCACCCCGCCCATGTCGAACATCTGCTGAAGCTCGAAAGTGCCTTTGCCAGCGAGCAGGTGCGCGCCCTGGTTGTCGAGGGCGATGTGGTGGTCGTGGGCGAAGGCGGCAACCGCTGCGAAAGCGG
The DNA here is from genome assembly GCA_046297575.1 of Erythrobacter cryptus. Taxonomy (GTDB): domain Bacteria; phylum Pseudomonadota; class Alphaproteobacteria; order Sphingomonadales; family Sphingomonadaceae; genus Erythrobacter; species Erythrobacter cryptus_A. Next base: position 42,587 of record JBKBHR010000008.1, on the reverse strand, counting down.
CGGTCTTGATCCCAACAGCGACGCGCAGCGCGTGGAACGCAAGCTGGCGCAGTTCACCGCGCGCACCGGCCTGGCGCTGGCAATCAACCAGAACGCGCGCGGCAGCCCGGTGAAGGCCGTGCCGGCCGCTTAGCTCAGCCGGTCGCGGAAATCCTCGTAAGCGAAGCGCTTGATGCATTCGAGCGCGTCGGTCTCGCTGTCCCACAGCCAGATCGAGGGCAAGGGCACGCCGTTGAAGGTGTTGGTTTTGACCATCGAGTAATGGGCCTGGTCGAGGAAGGCAAAGCGCGCCCCCGGCTCGGCCGGCACGGGCAGGCGATAATCGCCGATCACATCGCCCGCGAGGCACGAGGGCCCGCCGAGCCTGATCGGGGCGATCGCCGGATCGTCGCGCTCGCCCAGCATCGCCGGGCGATAGGGCGCCTCGAGCACATCGGGCATGTGGCAGGTGGCCGAGATGTCGGTGATCCCCACCATCACCCCGTTCTCATGGGTGTCGAGCAGCGTGCCCACCAGGATCCCGGCATCGAGCGCCACCGCCTCGCCCGGCTCGAGGATGATCTGGCAGCCGGTGTCGGCCGCGGCATCCTTGAGGAACTGGACGAGCTCGGCGCGCTGGTAATCGGCGCGGGTGATGTGGTGCCCGCCGCCCATGTTGATCCACTTGAGCTGGTCGAAATAGGGCTCGATCGCATCGAACACCCGATCCCAGGTCGCCTGCAGCGGGAGGAAATCCTGCTCGCACAGGTTGTGGAAGTGGATGCCCTCGATCCCCTCCATGTGCTCGGGCAAGAGCTGGTCGAGCGGAAAGCCGAGGCGCGAGCCGGGGGCGGAAGGATCATACTTGGCGACCTCGCCGGTGGCGACCTGGGGATTGACGCGCAGGCCGAGGCTCACCCGCGCCCCGCTCGCCGCGGCCTGATCGAGGATCGGGCGGGCGCGGGCGAGCTGATAGGGCGAATTGAAGATCAGATGATCCGAAAGGCGGCAGATCTCGGGCAGATCCTCGGGCTTGAAGGCGGCCGAATAGGTGGCGATCTCGCCATCATAGAACTCGGATGCAAGGCGCGCTTCCCACAGGCCCGAGGTCGCCACGCCATCGAGATATTCGCCGATGATCGGCGCGGTGGCCCACATGCTGAAGGCCTTGAGCGCGGCGAAGATGCGGATATCACCGCCCTCTGCCGCCGCGGCATCGCGCACTGCGGCAAGCACGCGGCAATTGGCGCGCAGCCGCGCGGCATCGACCACGAAGGCGGGGCTATCCACCCGCGCCAGATCGAAATGGGCAAAGGCGCCCGGATCGCCGGCCTTGGTCTGCATCAGCCGAGCGGGCTCTTGAAGATCATGAACGCACCTCCTGCAATGAGGGCAAAGCCGGCGAGCTGGCTGGGGCCGGGGGCCTGGCCGAACAGCACCCAGGCAACCACGACGAAGCCGGCGAGCGAGAGCACCTCCTGGATGGTCTTGAGCTCGGCGAGCGAGAAATGGGCAATGCCGATGCGGTTGGCCGGCACCGCCAGGCAATATTCGACAAGGGCCATGCCCCAGGCGAGCCCGATCGCCGCGAGCAGCCCGAGTGAAGGCTGCTTCAAGTGATAATACCAGGCGACATTCATCACCAGAGCGGCGATGGCGAGCAGGATGACGGGCAGGATGGCCGCGGGCGCGCCCATCAGAACCCCACCGGCCCGGGCAGCTCCTCCACCTTCCAGGGCAGGCCGTGCCGGTTCAGCATCTCCATGAAGGGATCGGGATCCATCTGCTCCATGTTGAACACCCCTTCCCCGCGCCAGACGTTCTGCACCATCAGCGCCGCACCGATCATCGCCGGCACCCCGGTGGTGTAGCTCACCGCCTGGTTGCCGGTTTCCTCATAGGCCGCCTCATGGCTGCAGATGTTCTTGATGTAGAACGTCTTCTCGCCCGAGCCATCGATCGCCTCGCCGGTGGCGATGACACCGATATTGGTGTTGCCCTTGGTGGTCTCGCCCAGGGTTTCGGGCTTGGGCAGCACCGCGGCGAGGAATTGCAGAGGGATGATCTCGCGGCCCTGGAACTTCACCGGCTCGATTGCCGTCATGCCGACATTCTGCAGCACGGTGAGATAGTTGATGTATTGATCGCCAAAGGTCATCCAGAAGCGCGCCCGCTCGAGCTCGGGGACGAACCGGACGAGGCTTTCCAGCTCCTCATGATACATGAGATACATGTTCTTCTGCCCCACGCCTTCGAACTCGAAGGCGACCTTGGTGGACATGGCCGGGGTCTCGACCCACTGGCCCTTCTCCCAGTGGCGCGCCGGGGCGGTGACTTCGCGGATGTTGATTTCCGGATTGAAATTGGTGGCGAAGTGCTGGCCGTGATCGCCGCCGTTGCAATCGAGGATGTCGAGCTGGCGGATGGTCTTGAGCTTGTGCTTCTTCAGCCACATGGTGAAGACCGAGGTGACCCCGGGATCGAAGCCCGAGCCGAGCAGCGCCATCAGGTGGGCCTCGCGGAAGCGATCATGATAGGCCCATTGCCACTTGTATTCGAACTTGGCCTCGTCCTTGGGCTCGTAATTGGCGGTGTCGAGATAATCGACCCCGGCAGCAAGGCAGGCCTCCATGATCGGCAGGTCCTGATAGGGCAGCGCGAGGTTGACGACGAGGCCGGGCTGAACCTTGCGGATGAGGTTGACCATCGCCGGCACTTCCTCGGCATCGATCTCGTAGGTGGCGATGTCGCGGCCGCAGCGCGCCTTGACCGAGGCGGCGATCGCATCGCACTTGGCCTTGGTGCGGCTGGCTAGGTGGATCTCGGGGAAGATCTCGGGGTTGAACGCCATCTTGTGCACGCACACCGAGCTGACCCCGCCCGCGCCGATGACGAGAACCGTGCTGGACTTGGCTGGCGACATGACGAAAACCTTTCGTGAAACGAATCCGGCCTCGCGCCTTAGAGCATTGGCCCGAGCTGTGGGAACCGCTTTTCGGGGTCGCAGCCGGGTGGCCGCGGTGATCGCAAGGCAGGGCCTTAAGGAGCGATGCGCATGAGCCAGGGCCGAATGCCAGACGCCGAGGGCGTGCGCGCCGCCGCCCGGGCCATCGCGCAAATCCTGCCGCCCACCCCGCTCTTGCCGCTCGAGATCGGCGGGGTGCGCGCCTGGGCCAAGGCCGAGAGCCTCCAGCCGATCGGCGCCTTCAAGATCAGGGGCGCGTGGTGGCGGCTGTCCACCCTCAGCCCCGCGGAGCGCGCCGCGGGGGTGGTGGCGGTCTCCTCGGGCAATCACGCGCAGGGCGTGGCCTGGGCGGCCCGGCGGCTGGGGATCGCCGCCACCATCGTCATGCCCCATGATGCCCCGGCGGTGAAGCTCGCGGGCACCCGCGCGCTCGGGGCCGAGGTGGTGCTCTACCGCCGCGGCGCGGAAGACCGCGACCAAGTGGCCGCGCGCCTCATCGGCGAGAAAGGCGGCACGCTGGTCCATGCCTTTGCCGACCCCTGGGTGATCGAGGGCCAGGGCTCGGCCGCGATCGAGATCGCCGCGCAACTGGGGCGCGCGCCTTCGCGCATCATCGCCTGCTGCGGCGGCGGGGGGCTGGCCGCAGGGCTTGCCCTCGGCGCGCCGCAAGCTGCGATCCACATCGTCGAGCCGCAAGGCTGGGACATGGTGGGCCAAGCGCTCCGCGCCGGGCGGATCGTCCACGCCGGCCCCGATGCGCCCAAGACCATTTGCGATGCGCTCCAGCCGCCCGCGACCTATCCGATCAATCTTGCGGTGCTGGCGGGCCGGGCCGCGCCGGGCGTGACGGTGAGCGATGACGAGGTGCGCGCCGCCCAGGCCTTTGCCTTTGCCCGGCTGCGGCTGGTGCTCGAGCCGGGCGGGGCGGCAGCGCTTGCCGCGGCATTGGCGGGCAAGGTGCCGCTCGACGAAGACAGCGTGATCATGCTCACCGGCGGCAATGCCGATCCGGCCGCCTTTGCCGCCACCATCGCCGCGGCCTCACAGCGTGAAGCCCACGGTGCTGTGGAAAGCGTCACATTGCCGACATGAGCGGCAAATATGACCACCGCCTGACCTCAGGCACAAGGAACCCCGAAAGGCCATGGCACAAGCAGCAAAGCGGATCATCGAGGATGCGGTGGTGCGCAAGGAGGCAGGGCTTGGCGACAAGCTGCTCGACAAGGCCTTTGCCCTGGCCTTCCGCGGGCTTGTCTATGCCCAGATCTGGGAAGACCCGGTGGTCGACATGGAGGGCCTGGCGCTCACGCCCGAAAGCCGGGTGATGTGCATCGCCAGCGGCAGCTGCAACGCGCTGTCCTATCTCACCGCCGGGCCGGCCAGCGTCACCGCGGTCGATCTCAACCGCGCGCATGTGGCGCTCGGGCGGCTCAAGATCGCGGCGATCCGCCACCTGCCCAATTACGAGCGCTTCCACCGCTTCTTCGCCCATGCCGATCACAAGGAGAATGCCGAGGTCTATCGCACCATGATCGCCCCGCATCTCGATGCGGAAAGCCGCGCCTATTGGGAAGCGCGCGACATCCGCGGGCGGCGGCGCATCTCCTATTTCACCAAGGGGCTCTACAAGCAGGGGCTGCTCGGCAATTTCATCGGCCTTGCCCATGTCTTTGCCCGGCTCTACCGGATCGATCTCGGCAAGCTGCTCGCCGCCGAGACGCTCGAGGAGCAGCGCGCGGTGTTCGAGCGCGAGCTTGCCCCGGTGTTCGACAAGCGCTTCATCCGCTGGCTCACCGATCAGCCGGCCTCGCTCTTCGGCCTCGGCATCCCCCCGGCGCAGTTCGAGCACCTTGCGGGTGATGAACGCATGGCCGAGGTGCTGCGGCGGCGGCTGGAAAAGCTCGCCTGCGACTTTGCGGTGAAGGACAATTACTTTGCCTGGCAGGCCTTTGGCCGCGGCTACAGCCGGGCCGAGGGCGCGCCGCTGCCGCCCTATCTCCAGCGCGCCAACTGGGAGGCGATGCGCGCGCGGATCGACCGCATCGCCGTGACCCGCGCCAACATGGTCGATTGGATCGGCGCCCGCGAGGAAGCGAGCATCGACCGCTTCGTGCTGCTCGATGCGCAGGACTGGATGAACAATGCCCAGCTCGATCAGCTCTGGAGCCGGATCACCCGCGCCAGCCGCCCCGGCGCGCGGGTGCTGTTCCGCACCGCGGCCGAGCCGAGCCTGCTGCCCGGCCGGCTCGACGATGCGATCCTGTCGAAATGGTGCTATCTCGAGGCGCTTTCCGCTGATCTCACCCGCCGCGATCGCTCCTCGATCTATGGCGGCGTCCATGTCTATGAGCTGGCATGATGGCAAGCCGCTCTTCCTCGCACGCCGCGCTGATGGACGAGATCTATCGTGGTCAGCGCCATATCTATGATCTCACACGCAAATATTACCTGTTCGGGCGCGACACGCTGATTGCCGGGCTCGCTGCCCGCCCGGACATGCGGGTGCTCGAGCTGGCCTGCGGCACCGGGCGCAACCTTGCCAAGGTGGGCAAGGCCTGGCCGGGCGCGCGACTTTTTGGCCTCGATATTTCGGCCGAGATGCTCAAGAGCGCGCGCGCCGCGCTCGGCCCGAGAGCGCGGCTTGGCCAAGGCGATGCCTGCAGCTTCGATGCCAAGGCGCTGTTCGGCGAAGCTGCCTTCGAGCGCATCGTGCTGTCCTATTCGCTCTCGATGATCCCCGAGTGGGAGCGCGCGCTCGATCATGCCGCGAGCCTCATCGCCCCGGGCGGATCGCTGCACGTGGTCGATTTCGGCGATCTTGCCGGCCTGCCCCGCCCCGCCGCGCCGCTGCTGCGCGCCTGGCTGGCGAGATTCCACGTCAGCCCGCGCGAGGGCCTGCCCGCCGCGGCGCGGCGCATCGCCCAGGCGCGCGGATTGATGATCGCAAGCCGGCGCGGCCCGCTCGGCTATTACCAGCTCCACGTGCTCAGCGCCTGAGCGCTCAGGCCGCGCAGGAGGCCCCGCCAAGCACGCAGAAGCGCGCGCAATGGGGATGGTTGAGCGCCACCGGCCTCGATGCCTCGGCGAGCGAAGCACCAAGGTCGAAGCCGGCCGCGTAGGGCAGGAGCGTGCAGGCGACCACGCGCGGGCCCGCCTCGCCCCGGCGCCTGACCACCATGCGGCTCGAGGCGCACATCACCTGTGATGGGGAGACGTCGAGGAGGTCCCAGCAGGCCTCGCTGATCTCGGGCACGTCGGCCCCGGCATCCATCGACGGGAACAGCACCAGCGCTGAAGGATCGGCGGCATCGACCGGAATGGCCTTGCGCGCAAATAGTTCGCGATAGCCCGCCCGGGCCTCGGCCTCGCTTTCGTGCGCCAGACGGCGTCCGGCGATGGCAAGGCGAAAGCCGTGCCGGGTGAGCCAGGCAATCCCGGCAAGCGCCTTTTCCCAGCTCACCCCGCGCTCGGCCTCGTGCACCGCGCGGGTGTGATGATCGAGGCTCACCCGGATGGTCAGGCGCTCGCGCCCTTCGAGTGCCAGCAGCGCGGCCTCGAAGCGCCGCATCGGCTGCATCGCATTGGTCAGCACCAGCACGGCAAAGCCGCGCGAAGGCACAGCCGCAGGATCTCGATGATCTGCGGGTTCATGAAGGGCTCGCCGCCCGTCAGCCCGATTTCGCGGGTGGGCAGGCCCGCGCGCGCGATCTCGTCGAGATAGGTCTCGACCTCTCCGGCGCTGAGATAGGCGAGCGCATCATTGCGCGGCGAGCTTTCGATATAGCAGGTGGCGCAGGCAAGGTTGCACAGCGTGCCGGTGTTGAACCACAAGGTTTCCAGCCGCTCAAGCGCCACCCGGGCGCGCGGGGCGCCGCTGGCGGTGCGGTCGGGATCGGTGAACTTGCCCGGCACGAGCCGAGCTGCCTCGGCAAGGGCGAAAGGGGAGATTGCCTTCATCGTTGCTGCCATTCGTCGGGCCCCGCCAGAAGATTACACCACATCAGCGCCGCTGCGCCATGTCGTAACCTGCGGCCCGCGACGGGCGAATCAAGGCGAGAGCCGCCAAGGCACTTCATCATCACGGAAATGGGCATGAACCTGAAAAACAGCCAGCACTACTATGGCAAGGTGCTGCAAGGCTCGGGCGATCTTCTCACCGATGCGTGCACCATGGCCGAACCACCCCCGCCGCATGTGCGCGCGGCGCTGGCCAAGGTGCATCCCGAGGTCAAGGCGCGCTATTATGGCTGCGGTCTGGTGGCGCCCAGCGCGATCGCGGGTGCGCGGATCCTCGATCTCGGCGCGGGTTCGGGACAGGATGCCTATGTGCTGGCGCAATTGGTGGGGCCGCAAGGCGAAGTGGTGGGCGTGGACGCAACGCCCGAACAGCTGGCCGTGGCGTGCGCCCATCTGGAATGGCACCGCGAAAACTTTGGCTATGCGCGCAGCAATGTCCGCTTTCTTGAAGGCGATATCGCGCGGCTCGAGGCACTCGCGCTCGAGCCGGCCAGTTTCGATGTGATCGTGTCCAATTGCGTCATCAATCTGGTGGCGGACAAGCAGGCGGTGTTTGCCGCTGCCCACCGGCTGTTGAAGCCGGGGGGCGAGCTTTACTTCGCCGATGTCTATGCCGATCGCCGGGTGCCCGAGGCGCTGCGCAGCGATCCGGTGCTGCACGGCGAATGTCTGGCGGGCGCGCTCTATTGGGGCGATTTTCTCGCCCAGGCCAAGGCCGCCGGGTTTGCCGATCCGCGGCTGGTGAGCGATCGTCCGCTGGGTATCGGCGATCCCCATATCGCCGCAAGGCTGGCGGGCATCCGCTTCTTCTCGGCCACCTGGCGGCTGTTCAAGCTCGAGGGGCTCGAACCGGCTTGCGAGGATTATGGCCAGGCAGTGATCTATCGCGGCGACGTGCCGGGCGAGGAACAGGCATTCCGGCTCGACCGCGGCCACGTGATCGAGGCGGGCCGGGTGTTTCCGGTTTGCGGCAATACCTGGCGGATGCTGGCCGAGACCCGCTTTGCCCGCCATTTCGACTTCATCGGCGATTTCAGCCGCCATTTCGGCGTCTTTTCCGGCTGCGGCCAGGCCATACCCTTCGATCTGGGCGCCGCGCCGGTCGCGACCGGCTGCTGCTGAGCCCGCCCGGGCGCGCACCTCAGCGGATGTCGGGATAGTGCTCGGCCAGTTCCTCGCGCGCGCCCAGCGCCCACAGGGCGCTGACCTTGAAATAGATCCAGTTGGCGCGCCAGCGGCCCCAGGCGGCGATGCGGCGGTCCGAGGTTCGCACCCAGCGGGGCAGCAGGCGGATGCGCCCGATCCGGGCAAAGGCCAGGCACAGCCCCGCCTCCTCGAGCACCGGGGCGCGTTCGTCACACCCGCCGAGCCGCAGAAAATCATCGCGGCGGAAGAACATCGCGTGATCGCCGAACAGCAGCCGCACCCCGCGCAGGAACAGCCGCGGGCAGAACAACGCCGGGATGTACCAGGTCTTGATGATGTTGTGGAAGGTCGAGCCCCAGCGCGTGCCCCGCGCGCCGACGAAGCGCGGCATGAAGCCGGCAAGCGCGGTGGCAGGATCGGCCATCGCCGCGCGCATCAGCGCCACCGCATCGCGCGGCAGGATGGTATCGGCGTGGAGCACGCAGACGATCGCGCCCATCGCTGCGCCAACCCCGTGGTTGATCTGCGCCCCGCGGCCCTTCCGCGGCGCGGCAAGGCAGGTGATGCCCTCGGCAAGGGCGATGGCGCAGGTGGCATCGCTGCTGCCGCCATCGACCACAAGCACCTCATCGGGAGCCGGATCGAGCGCGGCGAGCGCCGCCAGCGTGGCGGGGAGCGCGGCTTCCTCGTTATAGGTGGGGATGAGAATGGTGAGGCTCAGCATGGCGCAAGGCCGGGCCAGCGGGCAAGATCCTCGGGCCGGTCGCAATCGGCAAGGGTCTCGAGCAGCCTTACCGGGGTGCCAGTCGCCGCGAGTCGGCGCAGTGTTTCGCCCAGCACCGCGCTGGTGCTCCAGGGCATGTCGGTGAGCAGGTCTGTCCGGGGCTCGCGCAGGGCAAGGCAATAGTAGCCGCCATCCTCGGCCGGGCCGATCGCCACCGGGTGCGTGGCGAGCGCCGCCACCGCCGCACTGACATGGGCGGGGGAAAGATCAGGGGTATCGGCGCCGAAGAAGATCACCGGGGCGCGCGCGGCGAAGGGGATGAGGCGCGCCGAAAGATCTCCCTCGGCCTGGGCGACATAGGTGTGATCCGGCCCCAGCCAGGCGCGAAAGGCGGCCTCCTGCGCCCCCGTATAGGCGATCACCACCGGCCCCCCGGCAGCGCGCAGCACGGCGGCGCTGCGCTCGGCAAGGCGCCGGTGGAGCGCCGCGGCACCTTCGGCCCCCAGCGCCGGGATCAGCCGGGTCTTGCAGTGCCCGGGCACGGGATAGCGCACGAACAGGACGAGATCGGGGCGAAGCACCATGCCCGCTGCTTTGGCCGGGTGCGGGCGCAGGCGCAATGGGCAGGTGCGCTACGTCCCGGGACGGGCCGGGGCGCGAGGCAAGGGCTCGCCTCGCCCATGGCGGGTTACCCCGCCCATCATCATCACAAAGCCCCGTAGATGCATATCTTCACAAATATGTATCTCTGAGGAAGGGTCATGCCCAGCCGGGTGATCGTCTCGCCCGACCTTGCCGACTTGATGCGGCTGCTCGCCCATGCAGATCGCCTGCGCCTGATCGAGGAACTGGGCCCGGGAGAGAGGACTGGCAGAGAGCTTGCCGCTGCGCTGGCCCTGCCATCCACCCGGCTCTCGCAGCATCTGGCGCTGCTGCGGGCGCACTGACTGGTTGCGCAGCGACGCGACGGGCGCAGCCATTTCGACCGCCTCACCCATCCCCAGCTTGCCGCCCGGATCCTCGACGCCCTTCCCTTCGTCGATATCCGCAACCGCCTGGGCGAAGCCGACCACATCGAGCGCGTCCGCGCCCTGTGGAGCGCCCAGCCTCCCCACCAGAATGCCGAGTGAAAGGATCTGCGATGCCCAATCTTGCCCTAGGCGTGGCCAAGTTCCAGCGTGAGGTCTTCCCCGAGAAGGCCGAATTGTTCGAGCGCCTCGCGATCGGCCAGAGCCCCGAGGCGCTGTTCATCACCTGCTCCGACAGCCGGATCGAGACCGCGATGCGCATGCAAACCGATCCGGGCGAGCTGTTCATCTGCCGCACTGCCGGCAACATCGTGCCCCCGCACACCAACCAGACCGGAGCGATGACCGCCTCGATCGCATTTGCCATCGGCGCCTTGCAGATCCCCCATATCGTCCGGCGCCGGGCTCGATCCCGGGACCAAGATGCGCATGCTGCTGGAGCAGAACGTGATCCTGCAGCTCCAGCACCTCACGACCCACCCCACCGTGGCGGTGGCGCTGGCGAAGAAGGCGTTGCAGCTTCACGGCTGGGTCTATGACATCAAGACCGGCGCGGTCTCTGCCTATGACGAGACCGCCGGTCGCTGGCTGCCGGTTGAGGAGCGCTGCGCATCAGATTTCGCTGCCAGAGTGCTGCACCGCCACGCCGGCTGATTTTCCCCACTGCCCTGCCCTTCCGTCCCCGGCGCCGCGATCATGACCCAGCAGGCCCCTGCCTCCCCGATCCCCGCCGCGCTGGGGCGCGATGTGCTGGCTTCGATCGTGGTGTTTCTGGTTGCCCTGCCGCTGTGCGTGGGCATCGCCATTGCCTCCGGCGCCCCGCCCGCGCTCGGCCTGGTGACGGGAATCGTCGGCGGGCTGGTGGTCGGTTCGCTTGCCGGATCGCCGCTGCAGGTGAGCGGCCCGGCTGCGGGCATGGCGGTGCTGGCCTATCAGCTGGTGCAGGAACATGGCCTCGTCATGCTTGGCGTGGTGGGGGTGCTCGCCGGGGTGCTGCGCCTCGGCCAATGGTTCCGGGCGATCTCGCCCTCGGTGATCCACGGGATGCCGGCCGGCATCGGGGTGCTGATCCTCGCCTCGCAAATCATGTCATGCTGGATGATGCCCCGCGCGCCAGCGGCCTGCGCAACCTCGCGGCGATCCCGGAGGCGGTGATCAAGCTGTTCCCGATGGACGGTTCGGTGCATCTCCTTGCCGCCATGGCAGGGCTGGTGACGATCGCCAGCATCGTGCTGTGGAACCGCTTCCGGCCCAAGCGGATGGCGCTCATTCGGGGGGCCACTGATCGGGGTGATCGCGGGCACGCTTTTCACGCTCGCCTGTGCCCTGCCGATCGCGCAGGTCGCGCTGCCGGAGACCCTGGCGAGCGGGCTGAACATCCCCACGCCCGAGGCACTGGCCGGCATCGCCGATCCGGCGAACCTCACGCTGGGCCTGGTGTTCGCCTTCGTCGGAAGCTCGACCATATCGACCATGCCTGCCGTGAAATGCTCTCCTCCTGGGAGAAGCTGCACCAGTCGACCGGTGGCACACTGATCGTCGCATGGAGCGAGCTGGTCGAACGCTGTGGACGCCGCGCCGGGGATCCGAGCAAGGTCGCCATCCCCAGCCTCACGCACAGGTCCGCGGCATGAGCGGCCCCCAGCCGCACTCGGACCGCGTTTGCAGCCGTCAGACGACGGTTGCGGCCGCCTCCTGGCGCCACAGCCGCTTGGCCTGCTCGATGTCGCTGGCGCTGGCGCGGCTGAGGCGATGGGCGACGAAATCGATCCCCTCGATCAGCCACAGCGCCAGTTCGGGCTGGGCAAGACGATAAACGCGCCGCTGCCCCAGCGCCTCGGTCTCGACCAGCGCGATCGCGCGCAGCACGCCCAGATGCTGCGACACCCGGGTGGGGGTGATCTCGAGTTGGTCGGCGAGTTCGTTCACGGTCTGGTCACCCCCCTGGAGCTTGAGCAGCAGGCGGATGCGATCGGGGTGGGAAATCTGGCGCAGCACATGCGCGAGTTCGGTGGCGACAATCTTGCGGCTGGGCATGGGACAATCCTGTTCTAGCGGGCCTTGGCTCCTGGTGACGATATAACAATGCACAACCCGGCAGGTTGTGTCCGAGGCGCGGCAGAGCTGTGCGCGCCGAGCGCGCGCCAGGGCTGCACTGGGCGCTGGCTGGTCGGCAAGTTTTCGGTCAGCATGGCGACAAGGCGGGCATCCTCGATGGTGTTGACACAGGGCGCCTCGACCGCCCGCGTCGGCGTGGCAAGGCCATGGGCGCGGGCCCGGGCCCAGGCCTCGTGCAGACGCCGCGCGGCGCCGGGGGCACCGCTGCGATCGAGCGCGAGGGCAAGCGCCTGGATCAAGGCTGGCGCATCGAGCGCGGGGCGCAGCATGCCCTCGCCCGCCGCCTCGGTGGTGATGCGCAGCAGGCCGCAACCGCGCGGCCCGCCATGCCAGAGCATCGGCCAGGGCCCGGCAACCCCATGCGCGCGGGCAAGCAGGGTAAAGACGATGCTGCGCAGATCAGGCATGGCGATGATCGCGTCCCAGCAGGTTCCGCCCTCGCTGAGCGACGCGAGCGCTTCCTCAATGGCAAGCACGCTGACCGCCAGCCCTGCGCCGGCAAGGCCTGATCGCTGCGCGTGCAGCTGGAGCGTCATCGCGTTGCGCTGGCGGGCGTGAACAATGATCGCGAGGTTCTGCCGACCCTCGGCGCGCACCGATTCGATCATCGCCCTCAGCACCGCGGGGCGAGGCAGCGGCGGCATGCCAGCCTCATCGGCACTGCAACCGGCAGGATGGGGCGAAAGCAGTGCCAGATCAACGGCGCCCGGAGCCGCCATGACCCCGCGACCCTGTTCGTGCAGATAGCTTGCCACCCAGTGTGCCTGCGGCAGGATCGCCAGGCCCCCATGCTGGAAGGCGTTCGGCGCCCAGCCGAGCCAGGGCGCAAACTCCACGACTGCGGCGCCAGGACACACCCGCTCGGCCATGCGCGCCAGCCGCCCCTCGGGTGCGGACGGAACAAATTCGACCGCGATGCCGAGCCAGGCGACCAGCCGCGCAAGGCCCTCATGCCAATCGGCAGGCGCAGCCTCCTGCGGCAGGCCGAGTTGCAGCCGCGGGCTGACCAGCGCGAGCTGCGGCCGGCCGGGGCGCAGGTGGCTGCGGCGCGACGGCGCGCTGCGGTTCGTGGCCGCGCGATCGATCAGATGACTGCCCCTCTCCACCCTGCGGCTCCTCGATCCTGTTGCGCACCAGCCGCGCTGCTCTAGCCGCGGGGAAAGAATAGAGAAAATTCAATCTTTCTTCCGAAATGTTCCATTATCTGAATAAGTGAAAATCCCTTTGTTGGCCGTGCCTTGCCAGCCGCGCTCCGGGAGGGCATCACCGCCCCGAGAGAGGGGAAAGAGCCATGACCATCCGTATCTGCCTCGCGGCGGCGGCGCTGTGTGCGGCGCTGGCAAACGCCGCACCCGCCGCAGGCGAAGATACCGCTCCGCGAAGCCCGGCAAGCCCCGCCACCCGCGCCGCGCAGGCCGCCGCCGCAGCGGCGCTGCCGAGCGAGGACGGGCGCGACGATGAATTCGTGCGGCGCGGCTTTCTGGCCACCCGCGCCGATCCGCTGATCCGCGCCGCCAATGGCCAGCCGGTCTGGAACCTTGCCGCCTATGCCTTTGTCGAGGGGCCGGCACCCGACAGCGTCCACCCCAGCCTGTGGCGGCACATGCGCCATCTGAAGCACCACGGCCTGTTCCGCGTCACCGACAATCTCTGGCAGGTGCGCGGCTTTGATCTTGCCAACATGACGATCATCCGCGGCCAGACCGGCTGGATCGTGATCGACCCGCTCACCAGCATCGAGACCGCGCGCGCCGCGCTCGACCTCGTCAACGCGACGCTCGGCCCGCGCCCGGTGAGCGCAGTGATTTACACCCATTCCCACGCCGACCACTTTGGCGGAGTGCGCGGGGTGATCGATCCGGCCGAGGTCGCCGCGGGCCGGGTGCCGGTGATCGCGCCCAAGGGCTTTCTGGAAGAAGCGGTTTCGGAAAATGTCATGGCCGGCGGGGCCATGGCGCGCCGCGCCGCCTATCAGTTCGGCGCCGGGATTGCGCCCGGGCCCCAAGGGCAGATGGGCAGCGGCATCGGCATGGCGGTGGCGGGCGGCACGCTCTCGCTGATCGCGCCCACCGACACCATCGCCGCAACCGGCGAGACCCGGGTGGTGGACGGGGTGGAGCTTGGCTTCCAGATCGTCTCGGGCAGCGAAGCCCCGGCGGAATTCAATGTCATGATCCTGCCCGAGAAGACCTTCCTCGCCGCCGAGATCGCCACCTGCACGCTGCACAACATCCTCACCCCGCGCGGGGCCAAGGTGCGCGATGCGCGCGCCTGGGCGCATTTCCTCGACGAGGCCGCCACCCGCTATGCCCCGCAAAGCGACGTCGTGATCTCGAGCCATTGCTGGCCGATCTTCGGGCGCGCAGCAGGCATGGCCTGGCTTTCCGCCCAGCGCGACAATTACCGCTGGCTGCACGATCAGACGGTGCGGCGCATGAACCGCGGCGAGACCATGGCCGAGATCGCCGAAGCGCTCGCCGCCGCGCCGCCGGCGGGCCTTGCCGGGCAATGGGCAACGCGCGGCTATTATGGCACCATCAGCCACAACGCCAAGGCGATCTACCAGTTCTATCTCGGCTGGTATGACAGCGTGCCCGCCAATCTCCACGCCCACCCGCCGCTGGCACGCGCCCGGCGGCTCATCGACGCGCTTGGCGGGGCAGAGCGCACCCGCGCGCTCGCCCGCGTGGCGATGGCCGAGGGCGACTATCGCTGGGCCAGCGAGCTGTTGCAGAACCTTGTCTTTGCCGCGCCCGATGATGCCGCGGCGCGCGCGCTGCTGGCCGAAAGCTATGCCCAGCAGGGCTATCAGGCCGAAAGTGCAATCTGGCGCAACCAGTTCCTCGCCGCCGCGGGCGATCTGCGCCGCGGTCGCGCGGGCGGCGCGGCAGCGCAGAGCAGCGATCTCATCGCCGCGCTGGGCACGGGCGAATTGCTCGATGCTGCCGCCACCCGCTTTGCCCCCGAACGCTTCGGCGCCGGGCGGCGCCTGTCGGTCGCCATCGTGCTCACCGACCGCAAGGAGGAAGCCCTCATCGAGGCCAATGACCGGGTGCTGATCGGGCGGGTGGGCAGCCTGCCACCAGCCCCCGATGTCACCATCCGCGGCCCGCGCGCGCTGCTGCTCGCGCTGCTGTTCCTCAAGCAGCCGGTCAGCGCGCTGGCGGGCGCCGGGCTTGTGGTCGAGGGCGATGCCGCCGCGCTCCAGCACCTCGTCGATGCGCTCGACCCCATGCCCCAGGGCTTTGACATCGTGCTGCCCTGATCCATGCGCCACCTGGCCGAAGGATCATGCCCGTTCAGGCGTTGGTCAGGTGCGGCGCGCTGCGATAGGCGGCGCACCAAGGTCAGGACAGCTGTGCCATGCGCGTGATCGATCCTCCCGAGGCCCGCCCATGACCGCGGCCATGATCGCTGCCAGCCGCTTTGGCTATGGCCCCGCCCTCGGCGCCGCCCCGCCAGATGATCCGCGCGGCGCGCTGCGGCGCCAGCTTACCCGCTTCGATCCCGCCCCGCCGGTGATCGCCGCGCGGCTCGAAGGGCGCCCGGGTGCGGCAGAGCTCTTGGGCGCGCTGCGGCGGCTGCGCCAGGAGACCCGCAGGCGCGGCGGCGAGGCCGGGGGGGCAGCGGCCGGGGAATTGCCCGGGATGAGCGCGGCCAGCGACCGCCCCATGGCCGGTAAGGACGCGCGCGCCGCCGCGCTTGCCGCGCTGCCACCCGATCTGCGCGCGCGGATTGCCGAGGGCCAGCGGCAGCTTGCCACCGACATCGCCGCCCGTGTCGCCTGCGCAGTGACCAGCGAGACGCCGCTGGTCGAGCGGCTGGTGCACTTCTGGTCGAACCATTTCAGCGTCTCGGTCGGCAAGCCGGGCACCCAGTTCGAAGTCGGCGCGCACGAATTTGCGGCGATCCGCCCGCATGTCCTCGGACGCTTTGCCGATCTGCTCAAGGCCGCGGTGCTGCACCCGGCAATGCTGATCTATCTCGACCAGTTCCAGTCGATCGGCCCCAACGCGCCCTTCGCCGCGCCCCGCCGCGCCGGGGCGCAAGGGGCGCAGCGCCAGCAGCAGCTCGAGGGCCGGCGCGGGCTCAACGAAAATCTCGCGCGCGAGATCCTCGAGCTGCACACGCTCGGGGTCAATGGCGGCTACAGCCAGGAGGATGTGACCGAGCTTGCCCGGGCGCTCACCGGCTGGACCGTGCCGGGCATCGGCCGGGTGGGCCGCCTTGCCGAAGCCCAGACCAGCGGCGCGGCCTTCGTGGCGCTGGTGCACGAGCCGGGTGCGCGCCGGGTGCTGGGCCGCACCTATGGCGAGGCCGGGGCGCGCCAGGCGCTCGCGATCCTCGATGACCTTGCGGTCCATCCGTCAACCGCGCGCCACATCGCCACCAAGCTCGCCCGCCATTTTGCCGGCGACGTGCCGCCCGCCACGCTGGTGGCGCGGCTCGAAGCCGATTTCCTGCGCACCGGAGGCGATCTGGCCAGCCTTGCCGAAACGCTGATCGCTGCGCCCGAGACCTGGGCGACAGGGCCCCTCAAGCTGCGCACCCCGTTCGAATGGCTGGTCGCCGCGCTGCGCCTCACCGGCAGCAACGATTGGCCCGCCCAGCGCCTTGTCGGCGCGCTCAACCAACTCGGCCACCTGCCCTGGCGCGCGCCCTCGCCGGCGGGCTATGACGATATCGCCGCAAGCTGGAGCGGGCCCGACATGCTGATGCGTCGGGTCGAATTTGCCGCGCGCCTCGCCCAGGCGGTTGCCACGGACGAGCTCGTCGCGCGCGCCGAGGCAACCCTTGGCGCTGTTCTCGGCGCAGCGACGCGCGCCCAGATCGCCGGCGCCGAAAGCACCAGCGAGGCGCTCGCGCTGCTGCTGGTCTCGCCCGAAATGCTGCGGAGGTAAGCCCCATGCGCCATGCCCTTGATCGCCGCTCGCTGCTGGCCGGATCGCTCGCACTCGGCGCCGGCAGCCTTGCCCTGCCGCGCATCGCCCTTGCCCAGGCACCGGGCGAGCGCAACCTGCTGTTCGTGCTGCTGCGCGGTGCGGCGGACGGGATGGCGATGCTCGCGCCGGTGGGCGATCCGGGGCTTGAGGGCCTGCGCGGCGCGTTGCTCGCCGATTATGCGTCGGCGCCGCGGATCGATGGCTTCTTCGCGCTCCACCCCGCACTCGGCGAGGTCGCGGCGCTGGCGGCCAAGGGCGAGGCGCTGTTCGTCCATGCCGCGGCCACCGCCTATCGCGAGCGCTCGCATTTTGACGGGCAGAACCTGCTCGAAAGCGGCGGGACGGCGCCCTTTGCCGCCAAGGATGGCTGGCTCAACCGGCTGGCGGCATTGCTCAACCAGCAAGCGCCGCAGGCCACGCGGGCGCTGGCGATCGCCCCAAGCGTGCCGCTGGCCTTGCGCGGCGAGGCGCCGGTGTCCAGCTATGCGCCCTCGGCCCTGCCCGAGGCGAGCGAGACGCTGCTCGAGCGGGTCAGCCAGCTCTATGCCGCCGACAGCGAGCTTGGCCCGCAATGGGCGCGCGCGCTCGAGACGCGGGCGATGGCGGGCAACACCGACGCCACCAGCCTGCGCGATGCCTCTGCCACCGGCGAACTCGCGGCACGGCTGATGCGCGGGGCCGATGGCGCGCGGATCGCCATGATCGAGCTGGGCGGCTGGGACACCCACGCCAACCAGCGCATCGGCTTTGCCCGTTCAGCCCAGCGGCTCGATGCGCTGCTGGCGGCCTATCGCGCGGGCATGAGCCCGGCCTGGGCCGAGACGCTGGTGGTGGTGGCGACCGAGTTCGGCCGCACCGCCCGGCTCAACGGCACGCGCGGCACCGATCATGGCACAGCCACGGCGGCGTTGCTCCTCGGCGGCGGCGTGCGCGGCGGGCGG
The DNA here is from genome assembly GCA_046297575.1 of Erythrobacter cryptus. Lineage (GTDB taxonomy): Bacteria > Pseudomonadota > Alphaproteobacteria > Sphingomonadales > Sphingomonadaceae > Erythrobacter > Erythrobacter cryptus_A. The sequence goes on along the minus strand of JBKBHR010000008.1, from coordinate 24,726 downwards.
GTGATCGCCGACTGGCCGGGCCTGGGGCCGGGCCAGCTCTATCAGAACCGCGACCTTGCCCCCACGACCGCGCTCGAAAGCGTGCTGGCGGGCGCGGTGGCCGGGCACTTCCGCCTCGATCCCGCGCTGGTGATGGCACGGCTCTTCCCCGGCCGCAGCACCCCTCCGCTCGGCGGGCTCATCAGGGCCTAGAACGAGCACTCGCCCGGCGCGGCGGCCTCGTCGCGGGTGATGCTGCTGATCTCGAGGGCAAAGGGCGCCTCGGAAGTGATCGTCAGCCGCTCCCCGGTCTCGCCGAGGCAGGCGCGGGTGAGCACCATCTCGCGCCAGCCCTTGCCTTCGGCGAGCGCCAGTTGCCGCGCAATGTCGAGCGCCTGCGTGCCGGAAGTGATGGTGACCGGCCCGGCCGGACGGGTGCTGACCTGGTAGGTGATGCGGAAGGCCCCGCCGCTCGCCGGGCCGACGAGGCTGAGCTGCGCGCCGGGGCCAAAGGCGATGCGCCGCGCGTCTTCCTGGGCGCGTCGGTCGATCCCGCTCGCCACGATGCCATTGCCGCGCCCGCGCAGGTCAGCAAGCACGGCGTTGCCCGCCAGCGCCTGCACCCGCGGCCCCAGCCGCCCGGCGCCGAACCACACGGCCCCGCCCTCGGCCTGAAGCTGCGCGCAGGTCTCGTCGAGCATCGCTGCGGGCACCCCGGCGGCATAGCCCTGCCCGAAGCCGCGCGCATAGAGCGTCGCCCGCCCGGCCCGCACCTCTGCTGCATCGCAGCTTGCCGGCCAGGCGAAGGGCAGCCGCCCGCTGGGCGCGGTGGTGCCGAACAGCACGTCGGCCACCCCTGCCCCCTCGCTCCCCGGCAGCCAGGCGGCGACGAAGGCATCGGCGGCATTAAGCTCGCGGTTGACCCACAGCGGCCTGCCCGAAAGGAACACCGCCACGGTCGGCACCCCACGGGCGCGGAAGGCGCGCAGCAGCGAGAGCCCCTCCTCGTCGCGCAGGGCGAGATCCTTGCGATCACCGACGAACTCGGCATAGGGCTCCTCACCGAACACCACGATGGCGACATCAGGTGCGGGTTCGGCCTCCGCGGCGTCCGCCGATGGCACCAGCACCGCCTCGCCCCCTGCCGCCCGCGCCGCCGCGGCGATCCCCTGCCAGATCGAGGTCGCGCCGGGAAAATCGGCCGCCGTCAAGTCGCCGCCGCCCTGCCAGGTGACCGACCAGCCCCCGGCCTGCTGCGGGATGTTGTCCGCGGCGCGCCCGGCCACCGCGATGCGCGCGCCCGGCCGGATCGGCAGCACGCCCGCGTTCTTGAGGATCACCAGCGACTTGGCCACCGCCTCGCGCGCGAGGGCGCGGTGCTCGGGCGCGCCGAGCAGCTCCCAGCGCCCGGCAAAGGGCCGCGCCGAGGGCTTGGTGCCGCTATCGAGCAGGCCGAGCGCCTGCTTCAGCCGCAGCACCCGCAGCACCGCCTCGTCGAGCCGGGCCAGCGGGATGGTGCCCTCCCGCACCTGCCGCACCAGCGCAGCGTGCAGCCCCTTCCAGTCCTCGGGCACCATATAGACATCAAGCCCGGCGATGAGCGCGGCGGGGCAATCGGCATTGCTGCACCCGGGGATCTGGCCATGGCCGTTCCAGTCGCCCACCACCACCCCGGCAAAGCCCAGCTCACCGCGCAGCATGTCGGTGAGCAGCGGCCTGTTGCCGTGCATCTTGGTGCCGTTGATCGAATTGAAGCTCGCCATCACGCTCAGCACCCCGGCCTTGATCGCGGCGGGGTAAGGCGCGGCGTGCAGTGCCATCAGCTCGGCAAGATCGCCGTTGACATCGCCCTGATCGACCCCCTGCTCGGTGCCGCCATCGCCGAAGAAGTGCTTGGCCGTCGCGGCAACCTTGCCCGGGCCGAGGAAATCGGGATCGCCCGGGCGGCCCTGCAGCCCCTCGATCATCGCCACGCCCAGCCGGGTGACGAGCGCCGGATCGGAGGAGAAGCTCTCATAGGTGCGGCCCCAGCGCAGATCCTGCGCCACCGCCACCGTGGGGGCAAAGGTCCAGTCGAGCCCGGTCACCGCGATCTCGCGCGCGGTGGCCGCGCCGATGCGGCGCACCAGATCGGCATCATGGGTAGCGCCGAGCGCGATGTTGTGCGGAAACACCGTCGCCCCCGGCACGTTGGCATGGCCGTGCACCGCGTCGGTCGCCCACAGCGTCGGGATCGCCGGCTCGCCCCCGGGCAGGGGCGCGTTCGAGGCCTCCCAGAAGGCGTCGGCCAGGGTGAGCCAGTCACGCGCCGGGGCCTTGTCATTGCCATAGGGGCCGGAATTGCCGCCGTTGAGGATCGCGCCGAAGCGATAGGTGCGCACGTCCTCGGGCGTGATCGCGCCGATATCAGGCATGATCAGCTGGGCCACCTTGCGCTCGAGGCTCATGCGCGCGAGCAGGGCCTCGGGGCTGGTGTGCATCGCCGGGGCGAGCGGCGCGGCGCGGCCCGCCGATGCCACCGCCGGCGTGCCTCCGGGCGCTGCGGCGCAGCCTGCGAGCAAGGGTGCAAGAGCCACCGTCGCGGCAAGCATGCCGAGCCATTTGCGCTGCATCGGGCCAGTCCCTCCCAAGACCGTGTCGCGTGTTATTGAGAACGTTATCAGGATATGCCGGGGCGCGCCGCCTTTGGCAAGGCCCGGATCGCCGCGGCGCGGGCTTGCACGCGGCTGCACCGCGCGCTCAGGCGGGCCGGCGCGTCCCGGCGAGCAGCACGGCGCTTGCCAGCGCCAGCGCCGCGAACAGCACGAACAGCCCGGAATAGCCGAAATGCGGCACCAGCAGCACCGTCAGCCCTGGCATCACCATGCCCGGCACGGTGTTGGTGAGGTTGAACAGGCCCAGATCGCGCCCGCGGTGCTGCGGGGCGGGCAGCACCCGCAGGGTGTGCCCCGCATGCAGCGCAAGGAACACCGCCGCGGCCAGCGCAAAGAGCACATAGCCCGCGATTGCCATGGCGAGGGCCGAGGCCGCCGCCATCACCGCAAGGCCGGCGGCACAGGCGAGCGCGGCGAGCACCAGCGGCAGCACCGGGCGGCCATGGCGATCCGACCAGCGCCCCACCAGCAGCGACAGCGGCACCGCCGAGACCAGCACCAGGCTGAAGATATTGGCCGCGCCGTGCTCGGGATAGCCGGGGGCGAGCGAACGCAGCCAATAGAGCAGGAAGGCAAACATCCCCCCTTCGGCAACCTGCACCAGCAGCCGTGCCGCCCACATCCTTGCGACCATGCCGCGCCAAGGCAGGCGCGCGCGCGCCTCTTCGGGCGCAGCCATGGCCGGGCGCGGCGCCATCAGCTCGGCCCGCGCGCGCCCACCGCCCAGCAGCACCGCCGGGAGCACCAGCGCCGCCACCAGCAGCGCCACCAGCTCGAGCCGCGCCGCGGGCGCGACCAGCCCGCCATGGGTCACCAGCGATCCCGCCAGCGCCCCCAGCGCCGGAGCCAGCGCCAGCGCCCCGCCAAGCTCGCCCTTCTGGCTGTCGGCAAAGCAATCCCCGGCCCAGGCCAAAAGCGGGCCGAGCATCAGGTTGAGGCCCATCTGCCAGGCCATGATCAGGAGCACGACCTCATCGAGGCTGTGCGCGTGCTCGAGCGCCACCAGCAAGAGGCCCGAGATGACGAGGCCGGCCAGGATCCATGGGCGCCGCGTGCCGCTCACGTCGCTCAGCGCCCCGGCGGCGATATTGGCAAGGCTTGCCGCCAGCGCGCCAAGAAAGGTCACCTGGGCGAGCGCGGTCACATCTTCGCCGCCCTGCAATTCGGCAAGGCGCTGCGGCAACAGCACGGTGAGCAGCGGGACATAGGCGACCGCCCCCCCGGCAAAGGCGAGCGCGAACAGCGCCAGGAACCAGCGCGGCTGCGGCGCGGGCGCATCGGGCCGAGGCGCGCTCAAGCCCTCTCCGGATCGCGTGGCGGCGCACACGAGGCGCGGGTGACGAGCCCGGCAGGCACCTCGATCACACCTTGCGCCCCCGCCTCATCGTCGCGCGCGATCAGCAGCTCGACCGCGCGGCTCACCGTCTCGGCGATCGGCTGGTCGATCGCGGTGAGCGGCGGCTGGGTGAAGCGCACGATCGGGGTGTTGTCGAAAGAGATGAGCGAGAGATCATCGGGCACCACGAGGCCAGCCTCGCGCGCCGCCTTGAGCGTGGCGAGCGCCATCTGGTCGGAGGAGGCGATGATCGCGCTGGGGCGCGGCGCGCGGGCAAGGAGCGCGCGGGCGGCGGCAAGCCCGCTGTCGAAGCCGAAATCGCCGCGCATGAGCAGGCCCTCATCGCTCAGCCCCGCCTCGGCCAGCGCAGCGCGCCAGCCGGTGATGCGCCAGCCGCTCAGGCTGTATTGCTCGGGCCCGGCGATCATGGCGATGCGGCGATGGCCAAGCCCGATGAGATGGCGCGTCGCCAGCGCGGCGGCGCCCTCGTCCCCCATGGTCAGCGCGATTCCCGGCCCCGGGGCGTTCGAGCCGATCCGGGCAAAGCGGATACCGCGATCCTCGAGCAGCGCGGTGATCAGCGGATTTTCCGAGTGCGGCGGAGTGAGGATCACCCCATCGGGCTGGAGCGCCGAGATCGCCGCGCCCAGCTCGCGCTCGACGTGCTCGGAACGGGTGTCGATCAGCTCCACCATCATCCTGTAGCCATGCGGCGCGCCGGTGAGCACCCCGCCGAGCAGCATCTGATCGACCCAGTCGGTGCCGCGCCGTTCGCGCCAGTCGGCGAGCGTGCGCTCGCGGTCGTTGATCGCCAGGAGGATGTAGGAGCGCGAGCCGCTCATCCGCTGGGCGGCAAGGCTGGGCACATAGCCCAGTTTCCTGATCGAGGCGCGCACCCGCTCGCGCAGATGCGGGCGGACATTGGGCCCGTCGTTGATGACCCGGCTCACCGTCTGCAACGAGACCCCGGCATCCTCGGCCACGTCCCTGATGGTGACATTCTTGCGCCTGCGCGCCATCCCGGTGTCTGCCCCTGTGCTGCCTTTATCCCGGCTAACCCATGCAGGCCCGGCCCGTCTCGGGGTCGCGGGCGCAGCGATAGACCCTGATCCAGTCGATCGCGAATTGCGCGGGAAAACTGGCCGGTGCAACCCCCTTTGCATTGTTCTCCTCGGCCAGCCGCCCGCCCACGGCAAGGTTGGCCATGAGATAGAAGGGCTGATCGAAGGGGGCATGGGGCCGGCCGCGCGCGCGCGGCGAGGCGGTGCTCCATTGATCGGCGGTGACCGTAAGGTGCACCCGCCCATCGACGAGGAAGCGGATCAGCCCGGCGCCCCATTCGACCGCATAGACGTGGAAATCCGCCGAAGGCAGGGCGCCGTCGGGAAGCGCGGTGCGGCTGTCGATGAATCGGTTTGCGGGCGGAAAATCGCCGAAATGCAGCGCGCTGATGGTGCGGTTCTCGCGCCCGCCGGGGCAGACCTTGCACCTGGCGCCGATATTGACCGCCTCGAGAATGTCGATCTCGCCCGATCGCGGCCAGGGGCCATAGGCGGGGTTGTCGGGCATCATCCAGATCGCCGGCCAGGTGCCCTGCCCGGCGGGCACCCTGGCGCGCGCCTCGATCCGGCCATAGCGCCAGGCGTGAAGGCCGATGGTGCGCACCTTGCCCGAGGTGTGCGACTGCACCAGCGTGGGATTGTCACGGCCCGCGATCTCGGGCGGGCGCGCCGGGCCGGCAAAGCGCTCCTTGCGCGCCTTCAGGAGCAGGAGGCCGCCCTCGACCGAAATGTTCTCGGGCCGGTCGGTATAGCACTGCCGCTCGCCATTGCCCCCGCCCCAGCACGAGACCTCGGGCGTCCACTTGCTGCGATCGAGCGCATTGCCCTCGAACTCGTCGGCCCACACCAGCTCCCAGCCGGCTGCGGCGAGCGGATCGGCCGGGGCGCCCGAAGGCGGGGGCGCAGCCGTGCCCCCGCCCAGCAGCAGGCCGCCAAGCCCGGCCGCGATGCGTGCCAGCCCGGTCCGCCTCACGCCCCGCCCCGGCTAGAAGTCGAAGCGCGCAAGGAAGGTGTAGCGCCGGTCATTGCGGAAGGCCGAGCGCGCGATGCGGGTGCCGTCGAAGTCGATCACCTGGCTGGTGCGGAACACCTCGTCGAGCAGGTTCACCCCCTGCACCCCAAGCTTGATGCCGTTCCTGAGCGTGACGAACAGCGAGGCATCGAGCTGGCCGGTCTCCTCGCCCCAGATCGGGGAGAAGGGGAAGATGTCATCGCGCGGGGTGATGAGGAAGGCCGAACGCCAGTTGTAGGCGGCGCGCATCGACAGCCAGTCCTTCTCGTAGAACAGCGTCGCGTTGACGGTGTGCTTGGAGATCCCGGCCAGCGGCTGCCCGGCGGCAAAGGGCCCCTGCGTGCCCCCGCGGTCGATATTGGTGAAATCACCCCCATCGACATAGGTATAGGTCAGCTGTGTGCCCAGCCCGCTCAGCACCCCCGGCAGGAAGTCATAGGTCTGCTGATAGGCAAGTTCGACGCCCTTGAGCGTGCCGTCCTGGAAGTTGACCGGCCCGAACACCTGCACATCGAGCGCGGGCACCTTGGGGCTTTCGAAATTGACCACGTCGATCCCCGGCCCGACGATCCCCTTCAGGTCCTTGATGAAGCCGTTGAGGGTGAGCGAGCCGACCCGGTCGAAATACCATTCGACCGAAAGGTCATAGTTCCACGAGCTGATCGGGCGCAGGTTGCGGTTGCCGGTGGCCAGCGCAAAGAGCGGCCCGGTCTCGAGCGTGCCCTCGTTCCTGAGCACGCCCGTGTTGTCGCCGATCGTCCCGCCCGAGCCGAAATCGCCAAGGTCAGGCCGGGTGATGCCCTTGGACAAGGCAAAGCGGAACAACAGGCCATTGCCCGTATCGAGCAGCGCGTTGAAGCTCGGCAACCAGTTGTCGAACACCACGGCGCGGTCATCGATCAGGATCTCGCCGGTATGGGCCGCTGCAAATTCAGCCAGGCGCCCGGCCGAAAGGCTGCAATAGGCCGGGCGCTGATCGGCCGGAAGATTGGCCGCCTGGGCGCAGGCGGCGTTGATCTCGGCCACCTGCACCACCCCATCGCCATTGCCCCCGGCAAGCGGGCTGTCGAATTGCTGCGGATTGGGAAAGCCGATGAGCCCGGCCGCGACCACCTCGGTCTCGACATAGCGCAGGCCGATATTGCCCGACAGCTTCCAGCCATTGGCAAATTCGGTGCCGTAATCGACCCGCACATAGGCCGCCCTGGTCTCCTCGGCGACATCGTTGATCTCGGGCGGGCAGAACGGATCGCACTGCGTCACCGCGCCATTGACGGTGTTGAAGAACTCGCGCCCGCGCACCCCGAAGAAGGGATTGGGGGTCTGCGAGAAGACGTTGATCTCGCGCGCCTGCCGCGCCGAAAGCCCCGAAAGGTATTCCTTGAGCAGGTTGTCGCCGCCGAAGAAGAACGAGCTGCTCGGCAGCGGCGCGGGCACCTTGCCGCGCTGGAAGTTGCGGGCAAAGGGGGCAAAGGAGGTGGCATAGGTGGGGAAGTCATCGACATAGGCCCCGCCGCCGATCGCGAATTCCTGTCCCGGAAGGCCGGTGAAGAAGCGGCCCGGCTGGAACCCGCCGGTCGCCGCGCAGCCCGGCCCGGCGTTCCACGGCGCGCAGCCCGCCCGCCCGGCCCAGGGCGCCGAAAGGTTGCCCCAAGCGGTAAAGTTGGTGTCGCGCGTCACCCGGTCACGATCCGACCAGCGCGCCCCGAAGCGCGCCCGCTTGAAGAAGCCCTCGTCGCTGATGTCATATTCGGCATCGAAGCGCAGGCTATCGAGCTCACCCTCGTTGCGGGCGATGCTGTCGAGCAGGAACCAGTAATAGGTGTTGCGCCCGCTCGAGAAATAGTCGCTCGGCGCGCCCGGAGGGGCAAGGAACTCGACCTTGGGCACCTTGCCCGAGGCATCGATGGCGATGTTGGCCCAGGAGTTCATCGTGCCGATGATCGCGTCCTGACGCAGGTCGGAGGCGATCCGCTGCGCCTCGAAGTTGACGCGTAAGCGATCGGTCACGCTCCAGTCGATATCGAGCGAGAAGTCCTCGGTGGTCGCCCGGGTGTCGCGCTCGAAGCGCAGGGTCTCGAAGGGAATGCCCCCGCGCCCGAAGGGGTTGGCATAGGCATCGCCGATGCGCTGGCTGAGCACCCCGCGGCGGAAGATGCCGTTGCTGTCAAACTCCCAGGTGCTGCCCGCCGCCGGCACCGGGAACAAGGCATCGTCATTGACCTGCGCCAGCGCGGCGAATTCCTTGGTAAAGAAGCTGGTTTCCGAACGCAGCCACTCGAAGGTGATCAGCACATCGCGGCCCGGGCTTTCATACTGCACCGCCGCGGAGATGGCCTCGCGGTCGCGCTCGAGATCGGTGGTGCGCACGCCCGCGCCCTTGGGCACCACCAGCGCGCCGGCGGGCGGGAAATTGTCGGGCCCGAGCACCGGCCCGGGCAGGAAGCCACCGCTGCCCACCGGGCGCACGCGGATGCACCCCGCATCGAGGCTGGCGGCGCGGTAGCACGGATCGGTGATCTGCGAGGCATCGGTGCGGCTGACCAGCTCCGAACGGGCATAGCCGAGCTGGAAGCCGAGCGTGCCGGCATCGCTCTCCCAGGTGGTCGAGCCGGTGACCGAGAAGCCGGGCGACCATTCCTTGGCAAAATCGCCGTAATTGGCCTCGATCGTGCCGGCGATATGGGTGCCGCGCCGATCGAGCGGCTTTCTGGTGACAAGGTTGACCGTGCCGGCGATCCCGCCCTCGATCATGTCGGCGGTGAGGTTCTTGAACACCTCGACCCGGCCGAGCAGCTCGGGCGAGACATCGTTGAAGCTCAGCACCACCCCGCCGGTGGCCGAGAAGATGTCGCGACCATTGAGTTCGGAGCGCACGAAGGGCAGGCCGCGCACGATCACGCCCGTGCCCTCGACCGAGAAGCGATCGGGATCGGAGGGCTTTTCAAAGCGGCCGATATTGACGCCAGGCACGCGCTGGAGCGCCTCGGCAACCGAGCGGTCGGGCAGCGCGCCGATATCCTCGGCGGTGATGACATCGACGAAGGTATCGGCGTTGCGCTTGATCGACTGGGCGTTCTGCAGCGACTTGCGGAAGCCCGAGACGATGATCTCGCGCGCCGAAACCTCATCCGGGCCTTGATCCTCGGCGGCAGGCTCGGCCTCGCTGTCTTGCGCCAAGACGGGCGCGGGGCAGGCCGCGGCAATCGCCAGCGCCGAGACAGTGCCAAGAGCGAAAAGGCGGCGACGCGGCGCCACGGTTGCAAAGTGCATGATGCTTCAAGCCTCCCCTTGCCGCGTGCCGGTTCTGTGCCGGCACCGCAGTTGCGGGCCCGGCTTAGCGCATATTGAGAGCGTTCTCAAGACTTGTAATCCGCCGTTCATATTGCATCTTGGCAACAGTCGGGAAGGCCGCCCAAGGCCCACACCAGAGCCGGTGCGCACCCGCGCGGGAGAGGAAAAAGGCATGGCGATTGAACGGATTGTCATCGTCGGAGGCGGCACCGCCGGGTGGATGGCGGCCGCCGCGCTGTCGCGCATCAAGGCCGGTCGCCCGCTCGAAATCGTGCTGATCGAATCCGAGGCGATCGGCACCGTGGGCGTGGGCGAGGCGACGATTCCACCCTTTGTCGGCTTCAACGAATTGCTCGGCATCAACGAGGCGGACATGCTGAGCGCGGTCGGCGGGACCTTCAAGCTCGGCATCCAGTTTGAAAACTGGGGCCGGATCGGTGACAGCTATATCCACCCCTTCGGCGCCTATGGCTATGCGATGGGCGGGATCAGCTTCCACCATGTCTGGCACCGCATGGCCAAGGCCGGCGATCCGCGCCCGATCCAGGTGTTCAACCTCGAGACCATGGCCGCCTGTTTCGGCAAGTTCGCCCGCACACAGGATTATCGCCGCGACGATCTGCCCCCGGTCAACTATGCCTATCACCTCGATGCGGGCCGCTATGCCGCCTATCTGCGCCGCTTTGCCGAGGCGCGCGGGGTGGTGCGCGAGGAAGGCAAGGTCGTCGATGTCGCGCTCGATGGCCAGAGCGGCTTTGTCACCAGCGTGAGGCTCGAGGACGGGCGCAGCCTTGCGGGCGATCTGTTCATCGATTGCTCGGGCTTTCGCGGCCTCTTGATCGAGCAGGCGCTAAAGACCGGCTACGAGGACTGGAGCCATTGGCTGCCCTGCAACCGCGCGGTGGCTCTCCCCTGTCGGCGCGAGGACGGCAGCCCGCCCCCGCCCTTCACCCGCGCGACCGCGCACCGCGCCGGGTGGCAATGGCAGGTGCCGCTCCAGCACCGCAACGGCAATGGCCATGTCTATTGCAGCGCCTTCATGGAAGATGACGAAGCGCTCGACATCCTTGTTGGCAACATCGCCGGCAAGCCCCAGGCCGAGCCCAACTGGCTGCGCTTTGTCACCGGGCGGCGCAAGAAGTTCTGGAACAGGAACGTCGTCGCCCTCGGCCTTGCCGCGGGCTTCATGGAGCCGCTCGAATCCACCTCGATCCACCTCATCAATACCGGGATCGACAAGCTGATCTCGCTCCTCTCGCTCGATGGCATCACCAGGGTGCAGGAGGACACCTTCAACCGCCTGACGGGGCGCGAATATGCCCGCATCCGCGATTTCCTCATCCTCCACTACAACGCCACGAGCCGCGATGATTCGGACTTCTGGAATCATGTCCGCACCATGGCGGTGCCCGAGACGCTCACCGAGAAGGTCGAGCTGTTCAAGGCCAATGGGCAGATCTTCCGCGAGGAGGACGAGCTGTTCACCGAAACCAGCTGGGCGGCGGTGATGATGGGCCAGGGGATCGAGATGGGCAGCCACAACGCCATGGCCGATGCGCTCGATCCGGCCAGGACCGCGCACGAGGTCAACGAGATGGAGCGCTCGATCCGCTATCTCGTGGGCGCCATGCCGGGGCACGGCGAATATCTGGCGCGCTATTGCCCCGCGGCGCTTGCGGCCTGACGGCGGCGGGCCATGATCTCGCTGGCGCAGGCATGGGTGCGCGCATTGTCGACATCGATGGCATAGCTGCCATCCGCGAGCACCACCGGCACGAGGGTCAGACCCATGCGTCGCGACACCCGCCGCATCGCCGCCGCGAGGCTGAGCCAGCCCCAGCGGAACATCAGCGTGTTGACGAGGCCGAAGGCGGCGATCACCCGGCGCGGCTGCTTGGCAAACTGCCCGCCCTCGCGGAAGATCTCGGCCACCCTGAGCACGTCGCTGCGCGCGATCCAGTAGGTGTTGCAGTTGGAATAGCCGTCATCGGCAAATTCATAGAAGCGCCGCTGGCCTTCGGGGTGCGCGGTAAGGATATCGGCCTTGCGGGCAAAGGCCGCCGCGGCATCGGCAGCGCCCGCCCCGGCGATCACCGCGGCGATCGATTCGGGCGTGATCAGCACGTTGTCGGCCGTGGTCACCAGCAGCGGGAATGGCGCCTGCCCGGCGGCCTCGATCACGCTGTCGGCAAGATTGGCCGCGGCCCTGATCGCGGTCAGGCGCCCCTCGCCCATCAGCCGCTCGGCCATGGGCAGGCCGGAAAGGATCGCCGGATCGTTGATCGAGACCACGATCTGCCCGATCTCGGGCGCCGCGGCGAGCGCGCCCAGCACATGCTCGATGCAGGGCGTGCCCAGCACCGGCACCAGGCACTTGTCGGCCACGCCATGCGCGGCGGCGAGCGGATCGAGCGCGCCGTCGCGCCGCCCGGCCAGCACGATCGCCGAGGCCCGGCTCATCGGACAAACAGGCCCTGGCGCGCCATGCTTTCGGCAAGGATGGTCTCGATCAGCTGCTCCTGGCTCATCCCCGCCAGCAGCGCCGAGCGACCGAACACCTTCTGCGACCACAGGTTGCAGTTGAGATTGACCTCGAGAAAATCGATCCGCCCGCTGACATCATCGACCCGGAACTCGAAGCGGCCATAATCGAACGGCTCGAAGATCCCGATCAGCGCCTCGGTCATCGCGGTGATGCGCGCCACCATCTCTGGCCGCTCATAGGGCACGAGGCTGTATTTGCTCGAACGGTCAACCAGATCACGCTTCTCGTAATAGGTGCGCAGATGCGCCGGATCGGCCTGGAGGAACTGCATCATCGGCATGATGGTGGGCCGGCCATCGACGGTGATCACCGGCACTTCGACATCGCTGCCAACGAGGAACGGCTCGACGATCGCATCGTGCCCATCGGCATGGACCGAAGCGATCGCGCGCTCCAGCCCTTCGGCGTCGAAGGCATCCTGCACCCCCCAGCTCGCCGAGGAAGCATTGGGCTTGATCACCCAGCGCTCGGCCGGTGGGCAGCGGCTGACATCGACCGGGGCGCCGCGGCGGAAGATCGCCCAGGGCGCGGTCGGCACCTCGCGCGCGCGCGCCTCGAGCTTGGAGAGGTGCTTGTCGTCCGAAAGCCCGCGCAGGATCGGGGTGGCGCCGAGATAGGGCAGGCCCAGCCGGGTGCACAGCAGCGGCAGCAGCATCTCCGAATTGAGAAAGCCGCCGCGGTTGAGCAGCGGGAAGACGAAATCCACCCCCTCGGGCCGCTCGAACAGGGCGTTGTAGCTGTTGGCAACCTTCAAGCCGATGCCGATCCCTTCAAGGATGGTGCGCACCTCATGGTGATAGATCGCGTGGTTGCCATCCTCGGGGTGGAGCGAGCCATCGCCCAGCGCGTGCTTGGCGATGAACAGCACGGTGAGGCGCGCCTTGGCCTCTTGAGGGATCAAGGTGGGGCGGATGGTCGGGCTCGCCATGTTGTTTCCGGCTCTCTTGCGGCAAGGAAGGCGGCGCGCTCTAAAGGATGGGCGCGCGACAATCAACCGCTACCCTTGGCGCGCGCGCTTGGCTAAGGGCGCTTGCATGACCCTGCCCCACCCACGCGCTGCCGCGGGCGGCGAAACCCCGCATGAGCGGCTCGGCCGCCTGCTCAGCAGCGGCGGCGATGCGCGCATCGCCATCGATCCGGCCACCCGGCGCAACCAGTACATGAGCTCGCCCTGGCCGGTCGAAACGCTCGCCTATGCCTCCTCCACCGCCAACGACATTTCCGCCGATGCCTTTGCCCATTGCCTCGGCCGGCTCGAGGCGCTCGCCCCCGGCGATGCGCTCACGCCGGAAGCCTATGCCGCGGCGCTCGAGGCGCTGCGCGCGCGCATCCGCGCGGCCTATGGCCTCGATCGCACGGTCGGGGTGGCGTTTGCCGCCTCGGGCACCGATCTGGAATATATCGGCCTTGCCCAAGCCAAGGGGCGCGCGGCGGGGGGCATCCGCAACATCCTGATCGGGGCCGACGAGGTCGGCTCGGGCTGCATCTATTCGGCGCGCGGGCAGTTCTTTGCGAGCGAGACCGCGCGCGGGGTGCCGGTGACCAAGGGCGCGCCGATCGGCGGCGCGCTGCCGGGCCGCGTGGCGCTCCACAACCTGCCGGTGCGTGACGATGCCGGGCGCGCCTACAGCGCCGCCGAGATCGCCGCGGGGATCGAGGCAGCGGTGCGCGAGGCGCGGGCGCAGGGGCTGCACAGCCTCGTCCACGTGCTCCACGGCAGCAAGACCGGGCTGGTGGTGCCGCACCTTGACCATATCGACGCGCTCCAGGCGCGGCACGGCGCCGCGATCAGCTTCATCGTCGATGCCTGCCAGGCGCGCATCACCAGCGCGGCGATCCGCGCCTATCTCGCGCGCGGCTGCATCGTCATGCTGACCGGATCGAAATTCATGGGCGGCCCGCCCTTCAGCGGCTTTGCCCTGGTGCCCGAGGCGGTGATCGCCGAAGCCGCCGAACTGCCGAGCGGCTTTGCCGCGATCTTCCGCCGCGCCGAATGGCCCGCGCGATGGCCGGGCACCGCGCAATTACCCGAGGAGGCCAATCTCGGCCTGCTGCTGCGGCTCGAGGCGAGCATCTTCGAGCTCGAGCGCTTCCAGGCGATGGCCCTGCCGCGGGTCGAGCGGGTGGTGCTGGCCTTTCACGCCGCGGTGCGCGCCGCCTTTGTCGAGGCGCTGGGCGGGCGGCGGCTGGCGCCCTACGAGCCGGGGGCGCGGGCCGAGGGCGATGCCCACCCGGTGGAGATGCGTACGCTCTCAACCATTGATTTGACGCCGCTGCCCGGCACCCCCGATCTCGATGCCGCAGTGGCGCTGCACCGCGCACTCGTCGGGCGCGGGGTGCGGCTCGGCCAGCCGGTCAAATGCGTGAAGCTCCCCGACGGGCGCTGGGGGGCGACCTTGCGGGTGGGGATCGCGATGCCGCAGGTCAGCGCCTTCGACCGGCTCGGCGATGCCGCGCTCGCCGCGCGGCTCGAGAGCGACATGGCGCGCATCATCGCCGCGATCCGGGAGTGCCGCGCCGCCGGCTGACGGGGGGCGGCAGGCTCAGGCGGGAAGCGCGCGCGCCTCAGCCCCCGCCAGCGCGGCAAGGCGGTGGCCCGAAAGCCACGCCCCTTCAACCCGCGGGCTGTGGAGCCAGTCGCCCGCGATCCCGATCCTCAGCGCCGCATCGAAGATCGCGCCCTCGCCCGCGCTCGCCTCGGGCAGGGCATAGAGCCAGCGGTGGGCGTCACAATGCACGGGCTGGATCGGCGCGATGCCGGTGACGGCGAAGAAATCGGCAAGCAGTGCTGCGGCAACCTCATCCTTGGGCAGGTGGAGCAATGCGCGGGTGCGCGCCGGGCTGGCGTGGATCACCCAGGTCTCGGCCCCCTCGCGCCCGGGCTTGGCCCCGTTGCGCGCCGCCCAGGCGATCGGGCCTTGTTCGGCGCGGAAGATGTCGGGGAGCGGCAGCGGCGCGGCAAACAGCGCCATCACCGCCCAGCACGGGGCCGAGGTGACGCTGGCCGCGCGTGCGGCAAGCGCGGGGGCGGCCCCGGCCAGCAGCACCGCCGCCTGCTCTGCCGGGATCGCCACGAGCAGGGTTGGGGCCGCGAAGCTCTCCCCGCCCGCCACGACCTGCCAGCGCGCGTCCACCCGCGCCACCGCCTCGGCCCTGAGGCCCCAGCGCACCTCCAGCCCTGCGGCCATGGCGCGCAGGCACGCGTTCATCCCCGGAGTGCCGACCCAGGCCTCATCCCCCGCCGCGGGCCAGCGCGCCGCGACGCCGGCCGCTTCCCAAGCCCCCACCAAGGCGCGGAAGGCCGGATCGCGCGCGGTGAAATATTGCGCCCCGTGATCGAAGCGCAGCTGCTTGCCTGCAACTTCCACCCGCCGCGTTGCCATCCGCCCGCCGGGCCCGCGGCCCTTGTCGATGACGATCACCCGCGCCCCGCCTGCTTGAAGCGCGCGGGCCGCGGCGAGCCCGGCCATGCCGCCGCCGATCACCAGAATGTCTGCATTCCTCTCCATGGCCCTAATACGCTTGGGGAGCGCGCCCGGTTTCAGGGCGCCGAACGCGGCGGGCAGGCCTCGGCAAGCAGCACGGCAAAGCGCCGCGCGGGATCGCGCCAGCAGGCGCGCGGCTCCCACCCGCCCGCGGCCAGCAGCAAGCCTGCCGAGCGGCGGGTGAACTTGTGGCTGTTCTCGGTGTGGATGGTCTCGCCGCGGCGCATGGCAAAGCGCGCCCCGCTGACGCTGAAGGCAAGGTCTTCCTGCGCGGCAAGATGCATCTCGATCCGGGCATAGGCATCGTTCCAGCGCGCCTGATGGGCAAAGCGATCAACCGGGATATCGCCATCAAGCTCGCGGTTGATGCGGTGAAGGAGATTGCGGTTGAAGGCCGCGGTCACCCCTTCGGCATCATCATAGGCAGACAGGAGCGCACGCCTGTCCTTCACCAGATCAACGCCGATGAGCAAGAGCGCCCCCTCGCCCAGCGCGGCGCGCATGGCGCGCAGCAGATCGGTGGCGGTGGCGGGCACGAAATTGCCGATGGTCGATCCGGGGAAGAAGCCGAGCTTGGGCAGGCCCGCGACCTCGCCCGGCAATTCCACCCGGCGCATGAAATCGGCCTCGACCGGGTGCACCGGCAGGCCCGGGAACTTGGCCGCCAGCGCCGCGGCCGACGCGCGCAGGAAATCCCCGGAAATGTCGATCGGGACGTAGGCTGCGGGGGCAATCGCCGAGAGCAGCAGCGGGGTCTTGAGCGAGGAGCCCGAGCCGAACTCGACCACCGCCCGCCCCGGCCCGATCAGCGCCGCCATCTTGCCCGCGCTGCGTTCAAGAATCGCGGTCTCAGCGCGGGTGAGGTAATATTCGGGCAGGCGCGTGATCGCCTCGAACAGGGCAGAGCCGGCATCGTCATAGAACCAGCGCGCCGGCACCGCCTTTTGCGGCTGCGAAAGGCCGGCGAGCACATCGGCACGGAACGCCGGATCAACGCCGCCCGCATCGCGCTCCACCAGCTTGAGGCCCTGGGGCATCGTCATCTCAGGCGTCCCGTGCAAGCCGCAGCCCGGTGAACTGCCAGCGCTGGTGGGGATAGAAGAAGTTGCGATAGGTCCTGCGGGCGTGGCCCCGCACCGTGGCGCAGGAGGCGCCGCGCAGCACCACCTGCCCGCTCATGAACTTGCCGTTGTATTCACCGATCGCCCCGGCTGCCGGGCGGAAGCGCGGATAGGGCAGATAGGCCGAGGCGGTGAACTGCCAGCAATCGCCGAACAGCCCTGCGCTCCCCCGCGGCAGCACCGGCCCTGCCCCATCGAGCTGGTTGCCTGCGGCCGGATCGTGATCGGCGGCGATCGCTTCCCACTCGAACTCGCTCGGCAGGCGCGCCCCCGCCCAGGTGGCAAAGGCATCGGCCTCGTAATGGGAGATGTGGGTGACAGGCGCGTGCGGATCGCGCGGCTGCCAGCCCTGATGGGTGAAATGCTCCTCCCCCCGCCAATAGAGCGGCGCAGTGATGCCCTCGCGCTGCACCCAGGCCCAGCCATCGGCAAGCCACAGGCGCGGATCGGCATAGCCGCCGGCGGCAATGAAGGCCTCCCACTCGCGGTTGGTCACCAGCCGGTCAGCCAGCGCAAAGGGCGCGATCAGCACGCGGTGGCGCGGGCCTTCGTTGTCGAAGGCAAAGCCCTGTCCCTCATGCCCGATGCCGACGATTCCGCCGGGGTGGAAAGTCCAGCCGAGCGGCGGCGCGGGCGCGGCCGGCGGCGGGGGCGGCAGGCCCTCCCACATCGCCGGGCCGAGCGGGTTGAGGAACAGGGCGTGCTTGATGTCGGTGAGCAGCAGCTCGATATGCTGCTCCTCGTGTGCAATGCCGAGCGCGATCAGATCGGCGCAGGCCGGATCGGCGAGCAGCAGCGCCATCGCCTCGGTCACATGGGCGCGCCAGGCGAGCACCTCGGCCATGCTCGGACGCGAGAGCATCCCGCGCTGGTGGCGTGCAAGGCGCGGCCCTTCGGCCTCGTAATAGGAATTGAACAGATAGGGCCAATCATCCTGCCACAGGCGATAGTCCGGCAGGTGATCGCGCAGGAGGAAGGTTTCCCAGAACCAGGTGGTGTGCGCGAGATGCCACTTGGCGGGCGAGGCATCGGGCATGGACTGGAGGCAGGCATCGGCTTCGCTCAGTGGCGCGGCCAGCGCCTCGCTGAGCGCGCGCACGGCAGCAAAACGCGCCGTGAGGCGGGCGCCCTCATCCCCCTG
The DNA here is from genome assembly GCA_046297575.1 of Erythrobacter cryptus. Classification (GTDB taxonomy): domain Bacteria; phylum Pseudomonadota; class Alphaproteobacteria; order Sphingomonadales; family Sphingomonadaceae; genus Erythrobacter; species Erythrobacter cryptus_A. The sequence goes on along the minus strand of JBKBHR010000008.1, from coordinate 7,098 downwards.
CCGGGTGATCGCGTGGTGCTGGCCCTGCATCGCGCCGCCGTGCTCCCTTCTGCCGCGCGCCGCGCGCGCCGCCGATGTCATGCCCTGAGGTGATGACACAGGAAAGACGCCAAGACGAAGCCGCAGGCATTGGCAAAATCAACCCTTTTTGCCCGCCGAGGGGCCGCGGCGCGCGGCCCGGCGCTGATCAGGCGGCGTCGGCGCTCAGCTCGCTTGCGCGCCCGGCGGCCGCGGCGTTGAGCATCTCGGCGACAAGGAAGGCGAGTTCCAGCGACTGTTCGGCATTGAGCCGGGGATCGCAATGGGTGTGATAGCGATCGCCCAGGCGCTCCTCGGTGATCGCCACTGCCCCGCCGACGCATTCGGTCACATCCTGCCCGGTCATCTCGACATGGATCCCGCCGGGGTGCGAGCCTTCGGCCCGGTGGACGGCGAAGAAGCCCTTCACCTCCTTGAGGATGCGATCAAAGGGCCGGGTCTTGAAGCCGCTTTCGGACTTGACGACATTGCCGTGCATCGGATCGCAGCTCCACACCACCGGGTGGCCTTCGCGCTGCACCGCGCGCACCAGCCGCGAAAGCCCATCCTCGACCTTGTCATGGCCGAAGCGGCTGATGAGAGTGATGCGCCCCGGCTCGCGCGCGGGGTTGAGCGTGTCGAGCAGCCGCAGCAGCACATCGGGCTCGAGGCTGGGGCCGCACTTCATGCCCAGCGGATTGCCGATCCCGCGAGCAAACTCGACATGGGCGCTGCCCGGAAAGCGGGTGCGATCGCCGATCCACAGCATATGGGCGCTGGTGGCATACCAGGCGCCGGTGAGCGAATCGCGCCTCGTCATCGCCTGTTCGTAAGGCAAGAGCAGCGCCTCGTGGCTGGTGTAGAAGCTGGTGCCCTTGAGCTGCGGCACGGTTTCGGGATCGACCCCGCAGGCCTCCATGAAATCGAGCGCCTCGCCGATGCGGTCGGCCATCTCGCTGAACTTCTCGGTCCAGGGCGTGCGGCCCATGAAATCGAGCGTCCACTGGTGCACCTGCCTCAAGTTGGCATAGCCCCCGCCGGCAAAGGCGCGCAGCAGGTTGAGCGTGGCCGCGGCCTGCGAATAGGCGCGCACCATGCGCTGCGGATCATTGCGCCGCGCCTCGGGATCGAACTCGATGCCGTTGATATTGTCGCCCAGATAGCTCGGCAGGGTGACATCGCCGATGGTCTCGGTGGGCGAGGAGCGCGGCTTGGCGAACTGCCCGGCCATGCGCCCGACCTTCACCACCGGGCGCTTGCTGGCAAAGGTCATCACCACCGCCATCTGCAGGATGACGCGGAAGGTGTCGCGGATATTGTTGGGGTGGAACTCGGCAAAGCTCTCGGCGCAATCCCCGCCCTGGAGCAGGAAGCCGCGCCCGCGCGCGACCTCGGCAAGCTCGGCCTTGAGCGCACGCGCCTCGCCGGCAAAGACCAGCGGCGGATAGGTCGAAAGCGTGCGCTCCACCTCGGCGAGCGCCGCGGCATCCTCGTAATGCGGCAGGTGGCGCGCTTCAAAGGCCTTCCAGCTCTCCGGGGTCCAGGTCTCGGGCACGGTGCAATCACTTTCTATCAGCCAGCGCCTCGTGGGGCGCGCAGGTCCGGGCGCGCGCGCTACAGGAGGCGGGCAGCAATTGTAAAGCGGCAATGGGCCTTGCGACAATGATATTTCCCGCTTGGCCCAAGCGAGCGGGCCGATCAGCGCCCCTTGCCCGCGCGCCCCGCCTTTGCCCCCTTCGCCTCGAAGGCAAGGCTCGCTCCCTCGGGCAGCACCGCGAGGCGATAGGCCTTCTCGGGCGCAAGATAGCGCGCTGCAAGCGCCTGCATCGCCGCGGGCGTGGTCTGCGAATAATCGGCGAGCAGGGTGCGCAACAACGCCACCCGCAGCGGATCGCTGGTGGCCCCCTCGAGGTTGTAGAGCCAGAACTGGTTGCCGGTCGAAGCGCGGCGGATCAATTGGCCGAGCGGGCCGGTGACCCGCGCCAGCTCGTCATCCGTGGGCGGATTGGCGGCAAGATCGCGGGCGATGCGATCCGCCTCGGCAAAGAAGGCGGGGACGAACCCGGGCTCGAGCTGGGCGAGCGCGGTGATCCGCCCGCCGCTGTCGATATCGACCGGCCAGTTGGAGAAGACCTGCGGCGAATAGCTCGCCCCGGCGCGCTCGCGCAGGGCATCGAGCAGGCGGTTGTTGAACAGCTGGGTGAGAATCTCGAGCTGGCGGCTCTCGCGCAGGCTGGCAACGCCCCCGCCGCTCGGCCAGGCGACCACCGCGGCGGCCTGGTTGGCATCGCCACGGTGGGTAATCACCGCCGGCCTTGGCGTCGGCGCGGCAAAGGGCACGGCGCGCGCGGCGATCTCGGCCGGGATGGGTGCGCGCTCGGGCAGCGCGCCGAAGGTCAGGCGCAATTGCTCCTTGACCTTGGCCGCATCGAATTCGCCGAACACCAGCACCTCGATCGGCCCCTGCGCAAGCAGCGGCTCCCACACCTTGCGGAACCCCTCGGGCGTGGCGGCCTTGAGCGCGGCCGGATCGGGTGTGGCAAAGCGCTGGTCGCCGCCGGTGACGAGATAGTCGAGATCGCGATTGAGCACCCCGCCGGGACTGGTGGCATAGGTGTTGTAGGCCAGCTCGGCCGCGGCGCGGGCGCGCAGCACCGGCTCCTTGTCCCAGCGCGGCATCCCGAGCTTGGCGGCAAAGAGGTAGAGCTGGTCGTTCACATCCTCCGAACGGGTCTGGGCGGTGAAGGTGAACACGCCTTCGTCGATGGCGAAATCAAAGCCGAGCTTGCGCCCGGTGGCGAGGCGATCAAGCTCGTTCTGGCCCAGCTCGCCCACCCCCGAGCCGACCAGCGCGGCCTCGCCCAGCGCGGCATAGACGGCGCTCTTGGCATCAAAGGCGCGCCAGCCCGCGCCAAAGCGCACCCGCACCGTCACCCGGCCCGGTTCGGCATTGTTGGACCACAGCAGCGCCTTGACCCCATTGGCAAACGCGACCTGCTCGATCTCGAGCACCCCGAGCGGGCCCTCCTGGGTGATGGTGCCGGGCGCGCCGATCGCCGGGAGATCCGCAAAGCGGATGGTCTGGGCAGCAAGCCGCGCGGTGCCATCGGCGGCGGCCTCGCGCGCGAGGGCAAGGCGCAGGACCGCCGCATCGGCCTCGCCCTGTGCCGGGGTGATATAGACCGCCCGCGTCACCGCGCCTTCGAACAGCGCACGGGTGCGCGCGCGCACCTCCTCCGGGGTGAGCCGCCGCTTCATGCCGCGGAAGACATCGAGCACCACCTGCGGAGCGGCGACGGTCTCGCGGATATCGACCGCGTTGACGAGATTGTCGGCCACTTGCGAACCGGCCTCGACGCTGGCCTGCTCGACCGCGTTGACATAGGCGACCTCGAACTCGGCGGCCTCGCGGTCGATCTCCTCCTGGGTCGGCGGATTGGCGAGGGCATCGGCGATGACGCTGCGCACATCGGCCAGCGCGGCCTGCCAATCCTCGCTGAGCGGGGCGAGCGTGACGAAGGTGCCATCGACCGAACGCGAAACGTCCTCCTGGCGCACCTGGGCATAGAGGAAGCTGCCCCCGCCGCGCGCGCGCGCCTCGAGCCGGCGATTGATGATCGCCTGGGCGATGCCGTCGATCAGCAGCCCCTCGTTATAGACGATGGTGTCATCGACCTGGCGCCAGGGGCGCAGCACCGCATAGGTGAGGCTGCGCGGCAGATCGGGCTCGACCCCGATCGCCACTTCGCCGATCGGCGCGGCATGCCCCGCGGCCGGGGCGGCATCGGCGGGCGGCAGCGGATCGCCGAAATCGGGCGCAGCCGCAGGCGTGCCCGCGCCCTGCCAATCGCCGAACCACTGCTCGACCAGCCCGGCGAGCACCATGGGATCATAATCGCCCGCCACCACGATCACCGCGTTCTCCGGGCGATACCAGCGCTCGTAGAAGGCCCTGACGCTCCTGCCCGTGGCGGCCTTGAGCGTCTGGTCGGTGCCGATCGGGTTGCGGATGGCGAGGCGCTGCCCGGCAAAGAAGGTGGTGCGCGCAAGGTCGGCGGCGCGCTGCCCGGCCCCGCCGCGCTCGCGCTTCTCGGCCAGGACGATCGGGCGCTCGGCCGCGACATTGGCATCATTCAGCACCGGCGCGCGCACCATCCCCGAAAGCAGGCGGAAGCTCTCGATCAGCTTGGCCGCATCGATATTGGGAATGTCGAGCTTGTAGACCGTGTGGGTCGGGGTGGTCTCGGCATTGGTATCGCTGCCGAAGGTGGCGCCGAGCCGCTGCCAGGCCGGGATCGCCTCGCCGGGGCGCAGATATTTGCTCTCGCGGAACAAGAGGTGCTCGAGCAGGTGGGCAAAGCCCTGCTCGCCCTCCTCCTCGTGGAGCGAGCCGGCATCGATCCGCACCCGGATCGAGACCTGCTGCGGCGGCACGGCGTTGCGCCGCACGGCATAGCGCAGGCCATTGGGAAGCTCGCCGAACAGCCACTGGTCATCCACCGGCACATCGCTGCCGCGGTAGAGCCACGGCACCGTGCCCGCTTGCTGGAGCCCGCGCGGCGGCGGCACCTCGGCAAGCGCATCAGCCACCGCCGCCGGCGCATTCGGGCGGCTGTTCTGGGCGAGCAGCGGCTGGGCCAGCGCGAGCGGGACAAGAACGAGGGCGAGAGCGCGCGCGGCGCGAGAAAGCAAGGCCATGGCGGGCTTATAGGGCTGCAAAAGGTGAAGCGATAGTGAATGCAAAAGGGCCACCGAGGCGCGCCGCGCAGCGCGCTTGAAATCGGACAAAATCACTCTTAAATCGTCCCCATGTTCATCGAGACCGAGACCACCCCCAACCCTGCCGCCCTCAAGTTCCTGCCCGGCCGGGCGGTGATGCCGGCGGGCAGCCGCGAATTCGCCAGCCCCGAGGCCGCCGCCGCCAGCCCGCTCGCGCAGGCGATCTTCGACACCGGCGAGGTGGTAAACGTCCTGTTCGGCACCGATTTCATCGCCGTCACCGCCGCGCCGGGGGCCGATTGGGGCGCGCTCAAGCCGCAGGTGATCGCGATTCTGCTCGATCACTTCGTCTCCGAAGCCCCGCTCTTTGCCCCGGCGAGCGCCAGCGACATCGCCGTGCCCCCCGAGACCGACATGGCGGTGGAGGAGCGGCCCGAGGATGCCGAGGTGATCGCGGCGATCCACGAACTGCTCGAAACCCGGGTGCGCCCGGCAGTGGCGGGCGATGGCGGCGATGTCGCCTATCGCGGCTATCGCGACGGGGTGGTCTATCTCACCTTGCAGGGCTCGTGCTCGGGCTGCCCCTCGAGCACCGCGACCCTGAAGCACGGGATCGAAGGCCTGCTCAAACACTATGTGCCGCAGGTGACCGAGGTGCGTGCCGCATGACCCGCCAGTTCCACGATCAGGTGCTCACCGCCGAGGCGCTCGACCAGCTGTTCCGCGAGGCGCGCAGCTACAATGGCTGGATCGATCGTCCCGTGAGCGACGCGCAGCTGCGCGCGATCTGGGAGCTGATGAAGATGGGGCCGACCTCGGCCAACATGCAGCCGGCGCGGATCGTGTGGGTCAAATCACCACAGGCCAAGGCGCGGCTGGCCGAATGCGTGATGGAGGGCAACAAGGCCAAGGTGCTCTCCGCCCCCGTGATCGCGGTGATCGGCTATGACATCGATTTTCACGAGGAGCTGCCCTGGCTCTTCCCCCACACCGATGCGAAAAGCTGGTTCGAGGGCGATGAGGCCCAGCGCGAGGAGGCGGCGCTGCGCAATTCCTCGCTCCAGGGCGCCTATCTGATGCTCGCCGCGCGCGCGCTGGGGCTCGATTGCGGGCCGATGTCGGGCTTCGATCCGGCTGCGGTCAACGCCGCCTTCTTTGCCGATGAGCCGCGCCACCGGGTCAATTTCATCTGCGCGCTCGGCTATGGCGATCCGGGCAGCATCTTTGCCCGCTCGCCGCGGCCCGAGTTCGAGCGCTTCACCCGTATCGCTTGAAAGCGCATTGCCCGCTTGCGGGCGGCGCGGCGCTGAGGCAGGGCGGCGGCGATGCGCACCCTCGTGATCGAGACCGCTTCGGAAGCCTGCAGCATCGCCCTGTTCGCGGGCGAGGCGCTGCTGGCGCGCGATCACCGGGTGATCGGCCGCGGCCATGCCGAGGCGCTGGTGCCGATGATCGCCGCCCTGCCGGACAAAGGCCATGCCGAGCGCATCCTTGTCGGCCTCGGGCCGGGCAGCTTCACCGGGGTGCGGATCGCGCTCGCCAGCGCGCGCGCGCTCGGGCTGGCCTGGGGCGCCGAGGTGCTGGGCTATCCCACGCTCGCGCTCATCGCCGCGCAGGCGCGTGCCGCCCGCCCCGCCGCGCGGGTGACGGTGTGCGTCCACGGCGGGCACGGCGAATGGTTCGTCGCCGATTTCGATTGCAGCGGCCTGCCCATGGGCGCCCCGCGCTCGCTCACCCCCGCGGCCGCGGCCGCGCGCGGGGCGGAGCGGCTGATCGCGGGCAACCGCGCCGCCGAACTTGCCGGCCTCATCGGCGCCGGGCACGAGGCGCTCACGCTCCTGCCCGATGCCTCCTGCGCCCCCCTGATCCCCCCGGCGCTGCTCAGCGATCACCTTGCGCCGATCTATGGCCGCGGCGCCGATGCCACCCCAATGGCCGCGCGGGCGCCGCGATGACCAGCCCCTGCCCCCATCAGCTCGACCGCATCATGGCGGTGATGGAGGCGGCCTTCGATCCGGCCTATGGCGAGGCCTGGACGCGGCGCCAGGTGGCCGAGGCGCTGGTGCTGCCCAGCACCCATGCGCTGGTGGTCGATGCCGGGGGCGCGCCGATCGGCGAAGGCCCCGGCCCGGCCCCGACGCCTGCGGGCTTCGTGCTCTCGCGCCACGTGCTCGACGAGGAGGAGCTGCTGCTCATCGCGGTGGCGCCCGGGGCGCGGCGGCGCGGGGTGGGCACGGCGCTGATCGGGCACCTGCTCGCCGCCGCGGTGGGCCGCGCGGTCGGCCGCCCCTTTCTCCGGGTGCGGCGTGGGAACCCCATGGTCCACCTTCCTTCCAAAAACGGGTTTGAACCCATCGGCGG
>JBKBHR010000007.1:0-109307 GCA_046297575.1 Erythrobacter cryptus | reverse complement strand
TTTTTTGGTCTCGCGCGTTTTTCTGGCTCCTTTCCCGCCACCTGCGCACACAGCTAGGCGCTCATCCTTCTTCCCGCGGCACAGGAACCCGTCGCTTAAGGGAAGAAGGAGCCGGGCGACCCGTCGCAATCCACCTGGGCTGCTGCCTTCCGGCCCTGACCCGGTGGGCGGACGCCAACGTCCACCCGACTCCCGCTCGTGCATATGGCGCAGGCAGGGCGGGAAATCAACTCAGCGGAAATTGTCGGCGTAGGCCTGGAGCTTGAGCCGCCGCGGCGGGGTGGCGTGAACCCTGGCGGGAATGCCGTATTTCTCGGCATAGGCCTTGGCCGCTTCCTGCGAGGGGAAGGTCAGGCGCACCTGGGTCTGGGTGTCGGAGGTGCCCGTCCAGCCCATCAGCGGATCGGCAAAGCGCGCCGAGGATGGCGCAAACTCAAGCACCCATTCATCCGTATGGGCCTTGCCCGATTGCATCGCGTGCTTGGGCTTCTGATAGATTCGCGCGCTCATGGCCGCGCGCCTTAGATCACGAATCGCTGCGGTTGAAGGCGTTTTTGGTCTTGAGACTGGGCACTTCGCGCCAGGGCTGATCGGGCCAGCGGTGCTTGGGATAGCGCCCCTTCATCTCGCGCACCACCTCGCGCCAGCTGCCGCGCCAGAAGCCCGGCAGATCGCGCGTTGCCTGGATCGCCCGGCCCGCCGGACTGGTGAGCTTGAGCAGCAGCGGCGTGGCACCGATCATTGGCTGGGCATCACACCCGAACAGCGCCTGCACCCGCACCTCGACGCTGGGCGCGTCGTCTCCGGCATAGTCGATCGCGTGGCGGGTGCCGGCGGGCGAGGTGAAATGCGTGGGCGCGGCCCGATCGAGCGCCTGGCGCGTGTTCCAGTCGACCAGGCCGAGCGCCGCCTCGGCAAAGCGTTCGGGTGGCAGATCAAGGTCGCGCCGCCCGGCGAGCAGCGGCGACAGCCATTCGCCCGCGCGCGCGGTGAGTGCCTCGGGCGCGAGCGCCGCGATCCCGGCAAAGCGGGCCCGGGCGAGGAAGCCCTGCGGCAGGAGTTCCCCCAGCCGCTCCAGAGCCTTCTCCACAAGGATATCCACACACAGCGCCGGATCGGGGGCCGCCTCGGGCACGCGCGCCAGCACGATCGCGCCGAGCCGCCGTTCGCGCCGCGCCTCGACCCGCGCTTTCTCCGCATTCCAGCGGGTTATCACCCGTTCCTCAAGCTCGGTGGCAAACAGCGCGGCGATCCTCTCGGGCGCAAGTTCGGCCGCCGCGGTGATGCGCGCGCCGCGCGCTTCGCCCTGGGCATCGCCAATCACCAGCCATTCGGCCCGCGCGAGGGGCGAGGACGGATCGAGCACATAGCCCCGCCCGCCCGCGCTCAGCCATTGGGAGCCCGAGGGATCGCGGCGGCAGGCGACGAAATCGGGCCGGGCGAGCGCCAGGGCCTCGGCCGGAGATTGCACCGGACTGTGTCCGATCACCTTGGAGCGCTGCGCGGCCTGCCGGGCCCAGCCCGCCGCACTTTGCGCTGCTGCCGCCGCGCGTCCTCCACGATCGGCCCGCCAGCGGGCGTGGCGCTGGACGAGATCCTCTCCCGGCCCGCCCAACCCGCGTTCCTGCAGCAGCATCACCAGCCGGGCGGTCTCCTCCCCCACCCCAGCCGCCGCCCCGTGCAGCAGCGCCGCGGCCTGATCGGGCGCCATCGGCAGGCTGGCGAGCGCCTCGCCCAGCGGGGTGATGCGCCCGGACGCATCGAGCGCGCCCAGCCTTGTGAGCGCCGCGCGCGCCGCTGCCAGCGCGGCCTCGGGCGGCGGATCGAGCCAGGCGAGCGCGCCGGGATCGCGCGCGCCCCAATGGGCAAGCCTGAGCAGCAGGGGGGCAAGATCGGCGGTGAGGATTTCGGGCGGAGCGAAGGCGGGGCGCGCGGCATGGCCGGCCTCCGCCCAGAGGCGATAGGCCACCCCTGGCCCCTGGCGCGCCGCGCGCCCGGCGCGCTGGGCGGCCGCGGCCTGGCTGGCGCGGCGGGTGACGAGCCGCGTGGTGCCGGCGAGCCGATCGAATTCGGCAAGGCGGGCAAGGCCGCTATCGACCACCACCCGCACGCCATCGAGCGTGAGCGAGGTCTCGGCAATCGCGGTGGCGAGCACGATCCGGCGGCGCCCGGCGGGATCGCGGCGCATCGCCGCGCGCTGGGCGGCCGGCTCGATCTGGCCGTGGAGCGGGTGGATCGGCGTGCCGGGCAGGCGCGCAGCCAGCCGCTCGTGCACCGCGGCAATATCACGCACCCCGGGCAGGAAGGCGAGGATATCGCCGCGCTCCGCGCGCCAGGCCTCGAGGATCGCCGCGCTCATGCGCTCCGGCAGCGGCGTGGCGGCATCCTCGCCGAGCCAGCGGATCGCCAGCGGATGGCTGCGTCCGGCGCTTTCGATCACCGGCGCGCCCTCGCCCAGAAGCTGGGCAAAGCGCGCGCCATCGAGCGTTGCCGACATCACGACGAGGCGCAGATCGGGGCGCAGCACGGCGCGGGTCTCGAGCGCGAGCGCCAAGGCCAGATCGGTATCGAGGCTGCGCTCGTGCACTTCATCGAGCAGCAGCGCGGCAACGCCCGAAAGCTCGGGATCGGCGATCAGGCGGTTGACGAGGATCGCCTCGGTCACCACCAGGATGCGGCTGTCCGCCGAGACCTTCCGCTCGAGCCGGGTGATATAGCCCACTTTCCCGCCCACGCCCTCGCCCAGCAGCTCGGCGATGCGCTCGGCCGCGGCGCGGGCCGCGAGCCGCCGCGGCGCGGTGAGGATGATCTGGCCGGTGCACCAGGGCTGGGCGAGCATGTCGGGCGCGACCATGGTGGTCTTGCCCGCGCCCGGCGGGGCGATCAGCACCGCGGCGCCGGCGCCCGCCAGCGCGGCGCGCAGATCGGGCAGCACGGCATGGATCGGCAGATCGGAGGTCATCGCCCCCCGTGCGATAGCCCGCCTAGTGTCCGCGCGCGACCGCGAATTGCGCTGCTTCGGCCATCGCCTGGCGCGCCTTGCCATCGGGGAAGATCGAGATCGCATCGATCGCCCGCGCGGCGAAATGGCGTGCCCGCTCGCGCGTGTCGGCAATGGCATTGTGCCGCTCGATCAGCGCGATCGCCTCTTCAAGATCGGCATCGCTGGCGCGGTGGCCGAGGATCGCATCGCGCCAGAAGCGTCTTTCGGCCTCGCCGCCGCGGGCATAGGCGAGGATCACCGGCAGCGTCATCTTGCCCTCGCGGAAATCATCGCCCTGCTGCTTGCCCATTTCGGCAGCGTCCGATGAATAGTCGATCGCATCATCGACCAGCTGGAAGGCGATCCCGAGATTGCGGCCATAGGCTTCGAGCGCGCGTTCCTGCTCTTCGGAACATTCAGCCACCACCGCGCTGATCTGGCTCGCCGCGGCAAAGAGCGCGGCGGTCTTGGCGCCGATGATCTCGAGATATTGCTCCTCGCTGGTGGTGATCTGGCGTTGGGCGGAAAGCTGCGAGACCTCGCCCTCGGCGATCACCGCGCTCGCACGGCTGAGGATCGAGAGCACGCGCAGCGAGCCATCCTCGGTCATCAGCTCGAAGGCGCGGGAGAACAGGAAATCGCCCACCAGCACGGTGGCCGGATTGCCGAAGATGATATTGGCCGCAGCCTTGCCGCGCCGCAGTTCGCTGCCATCGACCACGTCATCGTGTAGCAGCGTGGCGGTGTGGATGAACTCGACCGCAGCGGCAAGCTTGTGATGGCGCGTGCCCTTGTAGCCGACCAGTTCCGCCCCGGCGAGGGTGAGCATCGGGCGCAAGCGCTTGCCCCCGCCGCTGATGAGGTGCCCGGCAAGGCGTGGGATAAGCGGGATCTCGCTCTGCATCCGCTCGAGAATCACGGCGTTGACCGCGTTCATCCCGGCCGCGGTCAGGGCCAGCATGGGATCAAGCGTGGGCGCCTTGCGCGGCAGGGGAACGACATCGGCGCTCATGGCGCAAGCCTTAGGGGCTTGCCCGCGCGCTTGGCAAGCGGGGAATTGGTGCTAGGTTTGCAGGCGATGAACGATCCCGCGCAAGCCTCCGCCAACCAACCCGTGCAAGCGCCCGACCCGGTGCTTGCGGCCTATCGCAAGAGCATCGACAATATTGATGCAGCGCTCATCCACATGCTGGCCGAGCGCTTCCGCATCACCCAGGCCGTGGGCGAATACAAGGCCAGGGCCGCCCTGCCCCCGGCCGATCCCGCGCGCGAGGCACGGCAGATCGCGCGCCTCAGGAAACTTTCCGAGGAAGCCGATCTCGACCCGGAATTTTCCGAGAAGTTCCTGCGCTTCATCATCGATGAGGTGATCCGCCACCACGAAAAGGCGCGCCGCACCTGAACCTCGCTCGGGTGGCGTGGCCTGTGGCTCGGCCGGCCGTGCTTGCGGATCTTCCGTCTGCGGCGGGGACGCGCCAGGCGCGCCTTGATCGGCGGGCGGCGGCGCCGTGGGCGCAAGCCGCGCCTCGCGGCGCGCGCGCCAGCTTTCAATGAGGGCGCGGCGCTCGGCGGGCGGCAATTCGCGCAGCCGCTGGCGCCAGGCCGGCACGGGGGGATCGCCGGGAAGCGGACGGCGGAAATCCTCTGGCGTGACCGCCTCGCCGCGCGCCACCTTGTCCTCGAGCTGGGCGCGGCGCGTGGCGAGGCGCGCCTCGGCCTGCTGCTGGCGCTGTGCCACCCGCTCGGCGATCCGCGCGCGCAGGGCCGCTTCCTCCTCGGGTGAAGGCAGCGGCAATCCCGCCGCGCGCCGGCTTGCGAGCGCGGCATCGAGCCGCTGCGCCGCCAGCGCCGCGCGCGCGGCGGCGCGGCCCTGGCGCACGGCCTCGATGCGGCGCAGCACTTCCTCGAGCTCGGCCTTGGTATCAACCGGGCCGTCAAGGACAGCCGGGCCTGGCGCGGCGGGCGCGGCGGGCACTGCTGCATCCCGGGCCCCAGCCAGCCTCCCCGCGGATGTGCGCTCGGTGGGCGGCGGGGATGGCTCGGCAAGGCGCGCCCAGACGGTGCTTGCCGAAGGCACCGGCAGGCCCGCCCGCTCCAGCACGCCGGTGGCTGCCGCCGCGCTCGCCAGCGCCAGCACCCCGGCAGCGCCAGCCAGCACCCGCGGCCCCAGCCGCCAGCGCCGCCAGGAAGGGGTGCGGCGCAGCGGCGGCAGGGCGGCGGGGCGCGCCGCTGCGGCCGCCAGCACCCGCTCGGCAAAACCTTCGGACAGGGCCGGCACGCGATCAGCATCGAGCAGCCGGGCGAGCGGCGAGCCGGGAGAGATGGCAGCGCCGCGATCTTCTGCAGGTTGGGTCACGGCTCGCCTCCTTGCATCCGCGCCTCATAGGCCCGGCGCAGCGCCGCGCGGGCGCGCAGCAGCAGCGATTCAAAGGCCTTGAGGTTCATCTCCAGCGCCGCCGCGGCGGCGGCATTGGGCAATTCCTCGTAATAGGTCAGCACGATCGCGGCGCGCTGCCGCTCGGGCAGGGCGGCGATCAGCGCGCGGGCGGTGCCTTGCGCCTCGTCCGCCTCGATCCGGGCATCGGCGCGCGGCGCTGCGTCCGGCCTGTCGGGCACCGTGCCCAGCGTCACGCGCCGCGCGCGGCGGATGCGGTCGATGGCAAGGTTGGTCACCACCCGGGTGAGCCAGCCGCCAAGCCGCAGCCGCGCCGCCGCGGCGCTGCCCATGGGGTGGCGCGCCGCGAGCGTCGGGGCGTGATCCCACAGCCTGAGCAGGGCCTCCTGCACGATGTCCTCGGCCTCGCCGGCATCGCCGATCATGCGATAGGCGATGCGGTGGAGCCCAGCCGCCTCGCGCGCGATGATCGCGCCGAGCGCGCCCGCCTCGCGCGCAGCAAGGCGCGCCAGCAGCGCCGCATCGCCGCCGTCCGCATCGGCATGGGGCGCTGCGGCCGTATCACCGGGCATGGGCTGGCGGCGGGCACTCATGCCGGCAGGTCCTTGTCCTCGATCAGCGCTTGCGGGGCCATCTCCATGTGCCCAACGGCGCAGCATGGCCGATCCTTCGCCGCCGCCTCAATCGGCGCGCGGCAGGCGCAGTTCGACGAGCAAACCACCCAGATCCTCGCTCTCGGCAAGGCGCACGCTGCCGCCATAGATCTCGGCGACATCGCGCACGATCGCCAGGCCAAGGCCGGTGCCGGGCTTGTCGGTATCGAGCCTGACCCCGCGATCGAAGATGCGGCTGCGCTGTGCCTCGGGGATGCCGGGGCCGTCATCCTCGATCCAGATCAGGCACTGCCCCGGATCGCGCGAGGCCTCGGCCTCCTCGGGATCGATGGTCACGAACACGCTGCCGCCGCCATATTTGGCGGCGTTCTCGATCAGGTTGCCGAGCAGCTCGTCGAGATCCTGCCGCTCGAGCGCGACCATCGCGGTCTTGCTCCCGGCGATGTCGAGCCGGCCATGGGGATAGAGCCGCTCGACCGCGCGGCGCACCGCCTCGGCACTGGCAAAGACATTGGTGCGGGCATGGCCGATCGCGCGGCGCCCCACCGCCCGCGCCCGGGCGAGATGGTGATCGACATGGCGCTGCATCGTGCGCACCTCGCGCATCACCGTTTCGGGCAGATCGGCCGCGCGCGCGGTGGCGGCATTGGTGAGCACGGTGAGCGGGGTCTTGAGCGCATGGGCAAGGTTGCCGGCATGGCGGCGCGCCTCCTCGGCCTGACGCTCGGAGTGCTCGAGCAGGGCATTGAGTTCCTCGACCAGCGGCTGCACCTCCAGCGGCAGGGGATCGGTGATGCGATTGGCCCCGGTGCTGCGCAGCTTCTGGATCGCCGCGCGCACCCGCCGCAGCGGCGAAAGGCCATAGCGGATCTGCAGCAGCGCCATCACCAGCAGGCCAAGGCCGAGCACGGCAAAGCTCCAGATCAGGATCAGCCGCACGCGCCCGATCTGGCGGTCCATCTGCTCGGTGGCGCTGGCCACCGCGAAGGTCCAGCGGGTTTCCGAGCCAGGCAGGATCACGGTGCGCTCGGCAATCCGCAAGGGCTCGCCCGGGAACTGGTCGGAATCGTAGAAATGGGTCGTGCTGTCGAACTGCTTGCCCTTCTGGCCGGTGCCCTTGAGCTTGAGGGTGCGGTCCCACAGGCTGCGCGAGGGCCAGGGATCGAAATCGCCGCCGCTGATCTGCCAATAAAGCCCGCTGCCCGGCTCGAGAAAGCGCTGGTCGCCGAGCGTGCGGTAGAAATAGACCTCGCCATTGGGGTCGATCTCGGCCGAGGCGATCATCGCGGTGAGGATGTAATCGAGCTGCTCGTCGAAATTGGCCTCGACCTGGCGGGTCAGGGTGCGCTCGAGCGCGACGCCGCCGCCCAGCAGCAGCACGAAGATCCACCCCGCCGCGATCAGCCCCATGCGCCGGGCAAGGCTGGCGCGCGGCGCGGGCGGGGCTGCAGATGCGGGTGCGGCGGCAGCTTCGGGTGATGCCGCGGGCGCGCCGGGCGCGGCCTTACCCGCGGGGAAGGCCGCGTTCCCCTCGCCGCCGCGCGCGCCTTGCTCAGGCGCGGGGGGCGTCGGCGGGGTCGTCGAGGCTGTAACCGAGGCCACGGATGGTGGTGATCACGTCTGCGCCGAGCTTCTTGCGGATGCGGGTGACGAACACCTCGATGGTGTTCGAATCCCGGTCGAAATCCTGGTCATAGATGTGCTCGATCAGTTCGGTGCGGCTCACCACCTTGCCCTTGTGGTGCATGAGGTAGGAGAGCAGCTTGTATTCCTGCGCGGTCAGCTTGACCGGCTCGCCCGCCAGCGTGACCCGGCCCGAGCGGGTGTCGAGGCGGACATCACCGGCAACCAGTTCGGATGAGGTATTGCCCGAAGCCCGGCGGATGAGCGCGCGCAGGCGGGCAATCAGCTCCTCGGTCTGGAACGGCTTGGCGAGGTAATCATCGGCCCCGGCATCGAGTCCGGCAACCTTGTCCGACCAGGAATCGCGCGCGGTCAGCACCAGCACCGGGAAGCTGCGCCCCTCGCGCCGCCACATGCCCAGCACCGTCAGACCGTCGATCTCGGGAAGGCCAAGATCGAGGATCACCGCGTCATAATCCTCGGTCGAACCCATGAAGTGCCCGTCCTCCCCGTCGGTGGACAGATCGACCGCATAGCCCTGCCCCTCGAGCGTCGCCTTGAGCTGCGTGCCGAGGGTCGGTTCGTCTTCGACGATCAGAATCCGCATGATTCACCCTAAGTCCTGCTTATCCCTGCGCTAGGCTCGTGCGCCTTTGGCAGGATTGCGTCAAGCAAGGCGCATGGCCGCGGCCGGGCTGTCCCCCACGCTCAGCGCGACCGGCCGATGATCCGCCCGGTGCGGGCATCGACATCGACATAGGTCACGCGGCCATCCCTGATGAACTTGAGCCGATAGGCGCGCGCCGCCGAATCATAGGCCGGGCCGAGATATTCGGCGCCCAGCATCTGCGGCAGGATGCGCCGCTCGATCTCGCGCAGGCTGAGCTGGTTGCCCGCCTCGGTCGCGCGGCGCGCCTCGCTCTGCTCCCCGCGCGGCTGATCCTGCGCTGCCGCCGGGGCAAGGAGCCCGGCAAGCGCCAGCGCGGCGAGCATTGCGGCGATGAGCGAGCGAACCTGTTTCATGGCGCCACATTGCCTAGGGCGACGGCATTGAACAAGCCGTGAATGGGCTGCCGGGCGCTCACTGACCGGCGCCCTTCACCAGCTCGTAGGTGATCGCAAGGCTCACCCCGGCCTCGACCAGTCCCGGCTCGACCGGGGGCACGGCCGAAACCTTGCCGGCATCGGCGCGCATCATCACCGCCTCGGGCATGGGGCCGTGTCCGGTGAGCGTTTCGGCAATCGCCAGCACCTTCGCCCCGCCATAGCCAAGGCTGCGGGCATAGGCCTCGGCACGGGCCGTGGCTCGATCGAGCGCGCGCTTGCGGGCGGCATCCTTGGCTGCCTCGTCGTTCTCGATGGCAAAGCTCGGGCCGTTGAGGTCGTTGACCCCGGCGGCCACCAGCGCATCGAGCACCCGGCCCACTTCGGCGATCTGGCGCAACTTCACGCTCACCCGGTTGGCGGCCTGGTAGCCGCGGAACACCGGGCGCTGCGCGGCAGGATCATAGTCATAGCGGGCGTTGAGGCTGATGCCGGTGGTCTAGATGTCGCGCTCGGCAATCCCCAGCGCCTTGATCCGGGCGATCACCGCGCTCATCTGCGCGGCGTTCTGCTGCATCGCCGCGCTGGCACTGTCTGCCTCGGTGGTGACCCCGGCGCCGATGGTGGCGATGTCGGGCGCGACCGCAACGCTCTCGAAGACGCTGAGTTCGACCACCGGGCCGGAAGGGGCAAGCGTGACCTCAGCGGCGCAAAGCGCGCCGGGCTGCAGCGCAAGGGCGGTGGCGGCAAGGGGCAGGAGGGCAAAGCGCAGCATCGGCAGGTTCCTTGTGGTTGTGGCGGCGCGCTTGCACCCCGGCGACTTTCGCAGGGCTGAACCGGCTTGTCGGGCGCGGTTCAAACTCCTAGGTGCCTCGGCCCATGGCCCAGCCCCCGATCCTCTCGCTCGAAGGCATGGCCCTGCAACAGGGCGGCCGCTGGCTGTTCGGCGGCCCTCCCGGGGCCGATGGCCCGCCCCCGCTCGATCTGCATGTGCTGCCCGGTGACAGGCTGGCGCTGATCGGGCGCAACGGCGCGGGCAAGACCACCCTGCTGCGCCTCATCACCGGGCGGATCGAAGCCGATCGCGGGCAGCGCCGGGTCAAGCCGGGCACGCGCATCGTGTTCCTCGAGCAGGAGCCTGATTTTACCCCCTTTGCCACGCTGATGGACTTTGCCCTGGCCGGGCCCGATGCCCCTGCCGCGCACGCGGTGGAGGCGATCGCCGGCCAGCTCGGGATCGACATGAGCCGCGCGGCTGCCACCGCCAGCGGGGGCGAGAGGCGCCGCGCCGCGATCGCCCGGGCACTGGCGCAGGAGCCTGATCTCCTGCTCCTCGACGAGCCGACCAACCACCTCGATCTAGGCGCGATCGACTGGCTCGAGGACTGGCTCAGCCGCTATCGCGGCGCCTTCATCACCATCAGCCATGATCGCACCTTCCTCACCCGCCTGACGCGGGCGACCTTGTGGCTCGACCGCGGCACCCTGCGGCGCAAGGAGATCGGCTTTGGCGGCTATGAGGCCTGGGAGGAACAGGTCTATGCCGAGGAAGCCCGCGCCGCCGAGAAGCTCGATGCCAAACTCAAGATCGAGGCCCATTGGCTCGAACGCGGGGTGACCGCGCGGCGGCGGCGCAACCAGGGGCGGCTGGCCAAGCTCCAGCAGATGCGCGCCGCCCGCGCGGCGATGATCGCCGGGGCCTCGGCGGGCACGGCCAAGCTCGCCCTGGCCGAGGACGAGGCGTTCAAGTCAAAATCGGTGATTGTCGCCGAGAACATCTCCAAGGCCTTTGGCGCGCGGGTGGTGATCAAGCCCTTCTCGCTGCGCATCCAGAACGGCGACCGCATCGGCATTGTCGGGGCCAATGGCGCGGGCAAGACCACGCTGCTCAAGCTGCTCACCGGCGAGCTGGAGCCCGATAGCGGCACCGTCACCCATGCCAAGACGCTCTGCGGGGTGATGATCGACCAGCAGCGAAGGCTGCTCGATCCGCAGGCAAGCGTGCGGCAGTTCCTCGCCCAGGGGGGCGACTGGATCGATGTGCGCGGGGTGCGAAAGCACGTCCAGGCCTATCTCAAGGACTTCCTGTTCGATCCCAGACTGGTCGATACCAAGCTCGGCATCCTTTCGGGCGGGGAGCGCAGCCGCCTGCTGCTCGCGCGCGAATTTGCCCGCACCGCCAACCTTTTGGTGCTCGACGAGCCGACCAACGATCTCGATCTGGAAACGCTCGATCTCTTGCAGGAAGTCATCGCCGATTTCGACGGCACCGTTCTGATCGTCAGCCATGACCGCGATTTTCTCGACCGCACGGTGACGGTGACGCTCGGGCTGGACGGCTCGGGCAAGGTCGATATCGTCGCGGGTGGCTATGCCGATTGGGAAGCGCGCCGCCGCGCCGAGTCCGCGCCGCGCCCCGCCGCGCGCCGGGCTGAAACGCGCACCGCGTCCGCACCTGCGCCTGCACCTCAGCCCCGGACGCGCGCTGCGGCCAAGCTGACCTACAAGGACCAGCGCGATTACGAACTTTTGCCCGCGCGCATCGCCGAGCTTGAGGCGGCGATTGCCCGGGGCGAGGCACTGCTGGCCGATCCCGATCTTTACACCCGCGATCCCCAGCGCTTCCACGCCATCACCGAAAGCCTCGCCAAGGCCCGGGCCGAAAAGGACGCGGCCGAGGAACGCTGGCTGATGCTGGCAGAACTGGTCGAAGGCTAGGCGGCAGCACCGCGGCCCATGAAGCGGCATGATCCGAGATCGCGGCCCCAGCGGCCTTGCGCGCCTGTGGCTGTCACGTGATCCGGTAGAACTCTGCCACCCGTTCGAGCGCGATGCGCAGCACCAGCTTGCCGCTGCGCGCTGGCCAGCCGAGCGACTTTTCCGCCTCGGGCAGGGCCTCGCCCGCGCACACCACCCGCCACAGGATATCCTCGAGCCCGCGGCCAGCGGCGCGGATCGCCCCGTCGAAGCGCTGGCGCGCGGCGATCTGGCGCTCGGACGGGGTGAGGCCGTGATCGCCAGTGGTTTTCACCCGCACCGGATCCCAGCGCATGGTGATGTTGGGGCCAAGCTGGGCGCGTTCGTAATCCGCACGCAGCGCCTCGCCCGCATCGCGCAGCCGGTCGTCGAGAAAGCCGCGCGCGTGGAGCCAGGTGATCGGGCTTTCGGCAAGGTTGACCGTCACCGTGCGCACCGGGCGCCGGGCGCCTCTTGCCGGCGTGGTGCGGCGTGGGCCTTCAGGGGTGAGTTCGCGTTCAACAAGGTGGCGTTTCATCATCTCTCCTTGGCTTGCGGCAGGAGAATGCTTGCCAATTCGGCGTATTTGTAGGAAAGGAAAAACCGATACGGTTAACAAGGGCGAGCGCGCATGAGCAACCGCATCCGCGACTTGAGAAAGGCCCGGGGCATGACCTTGGCTGATCTGGCCGCTGCCTGCGTGCCCCCCACCACAGCGCAGACCATCGGTCGGCTGGAGACCGGCACGCGCCAGCTCTCGCTCGCCTGGATGCAGCGCATCGCCGCCGCGCTCGGGGTTGATCCAGCAAGCCTGATGCGCGCCGAGGAAGCCGAACCGGCGCGGATCATTGCCGAACTCGGCCCCACCGGCCCCGATCCGCTGAGCCTCCCGCGCGAGGCCGTGGCCCCTGCCGATCTTGCTGCCAGCGCAGGCGGGCGGGCGCCCCTGGTGCTCGCGGTCGCGGCCAGCATCGGGGAATATCGCCCAGGCGATCAGATCTGGCTGCAACCCCTTGATCCAGAATCCGATACCGCGGCGCTCACCCGCGCGATCAACCGCGATTGCCTGGCGCCGCGAGCGGGCGGTCGGCTTGCCTTCGGGCGGCTGATCGACCAGCAGGGCACGCGCATCGGCCTGCTGCCACCGGGCGCGGGGCAGAAACAGGTGGTGATCGAAAATCCGGCCTGGATCGCCTGCGCGATCATGCTGGTGAGGCCGCTTTAACCACGCAGGCGTGATACAGGCCGCCCGTGAAACACGTCCTCAGCCTCGCCACGCTCTATCCCAATCCGGCAAGCCCGCGCTTTGGCACCTTTGTCGCGCGCTCGCTCGAGGCGCTGGCGCGGCGGGGGGATTGGCGGGTGAGCGTGATCAACCCGATCGGCCTGCCGCCGCTGGCGCTGGGGCGCTATCGTCCGCTGGCAGATCTGCCGCAAAGGGCAGAGGAAGGGGGCCTCACCGTCCACCGCCCGCGCTTCACCCTGATCCCGCGGATCGGGGCGCGCCGCAATGCCGCCGCGATCGCGCGCGCCGCGCTGCCGCTGGTCCGGCAGATCCATGCAGCAACCCCCATCGACATCATCGACGCGCAATTCTTCTTTCCCGATGGCCCGGCGGCGGCCATCATCGCCAAGGCCATGGGGCTGCCGCTGTCGATCAAGGCGCGCGGCAGCGACATCACCTATTGGGGAAAGCAGGATTTCGCCCGCTCCCAGATGCTCGAGGCGGCCGAGGCGGCCGATGGTCTCCTCGCCGTGAGCCGCGATCTGGCGCAGCGCATGGCGGCGATGGGCATGGTGGCGGACAAGATCACGCTCCACTACACCGGGCTGGATCGGGACCGCTTCCGTCCGCTCGCCCATCCGCAACTGCGCCGCCAGCTCACGCGCGAACTCGGCCTGCCCCTGCCCGATGCTGCACCGCTGCTGGTGAGCGTCGGCGCGCTCATCGAACGCAAGGGCCAGGCCATTGCCATCGCTGCGCTGACCGATTTGCCCGAGGCGCGGCTGGTGCTGGTCGGCAAGGGCGAGGACGAGGCGCGTCTGCGCGCGCAGGCGGCGCGCCTGGGGCTGGCCGAGCGGGTGCTGTTTGCCGGCGTCATCGATCATGACGTGATGCCGCTGCTGCTCTCGGCGGCGGACGTGATGGTGCTGCCAAGCGCGAACGAGGGCCTCGCCAATGCCTGGGTCGAGGCGCTGGCTTGCGGCACGCCGGTGGTAACCTGCGATGTCGGCGGCGCGCGCGAGCTGATCACCGGCGAGGTTGCCGGGCGGCTGGTTGCCCGCACGCCCGAGGCGGTGGCAGAAGGCGTGCGCGCGGTGCTGGCCAGCCCGCCTCCGCGCGAGGCGGTCGCCGCGCTCGCCGAGCGGTTCAGCTGGCAGGCCAACGCCGCCGCGCTCGCCGCCCATTACGAGGCCCTCGTTGCCCGCGCCTGAAGTGCGGCCTCAAGCCTCGCCGCGGGCGATCTTCTCCTGCCGATCAAGCGCGGTTTCGCGCGGCACGAAGCTGTCTGAGGTCACCCCCATCCAGATCAGCAGCGGCCCGGCCATGTAGATCGAGGAATAGGTGCCGACGAACAGGCCAAAGGTGATCGCCGCGACCATGCCGAACAGGCTGGGCGGGCCGAAGATGAGCAGCGGGATCAGCGCCACGAACAGCGTGAGCGAGGTCATCACCGTGCGCGCCAGCGTCTCGTTGACCGACAGGTCGAGCAGTTCGGCGAGCGGCATCTTGCGATATTTCTTCAGGTTCTCGCGGATGCGGTCGTAAACGACGATGGTGTCGTTGAGCGAATAGCCGATGATCGCCAGAACCGCCGCGACGATCTGGAGGCTGAACTCCATCTGCGTGACCGCAAACAGGCCGAGCGTGAGCGAAACGTCATGCACCAGCGCGAACATCGCGCCCACGCCGAACTGCCATTCGAACCGCACCCAGATATAGAGCGAGACCGCCGCCATCGCCGCCAGCAGGGCCAGCAGCGCCGAGGTGCGGAACTCGCCTGCCACCTTGCCAGAAACCGTATCGTTCCCGTCCTTGCGGGCATCGGGATATTTGGCAGTGATCGCGGCGATCACCCGGTCGCCGATGGCGGTGGCGGCGCCGGGCGTGTCCTCGGCCTTTTCGGGCAGGCGCACGCGGATCGAAACCTGATTGGGAGCGCCGAATTCCTGCACCACCGGCTCGCCGTAGCCAAGGCCGCTGACCAGCTCGCGCAGCGCGGGGATCGGTGCGGCCTCACGCCCTTCGAACGTCAGGCGCACCTCCTGTCCGCCGGCAAAATCGACCCCGAAATTGAGCCCCTTCACCGCCACCGCCGCCCAGCTGCCGAGGATCAGCGCAATGCTGACCACGAAGAAGGGAATGCGCGCCTTCAGAAACTTGATGTTGGTGTTGTCGGGGACGAGCTTCAGCAGCTTCATCGTCGCGCTCCTTTCAGATCACCAGATCGTTTGGCCGGGCGCGGCGCAGCCAGCCGGCCACCCACATCCGGGTCAGCGTCACGCCGGTGAAGACCGAGGTGAACAGGCCCAGCACCAGCACCACGGCAAAGCCCTTGACCGGCCCCGAGCCGAAGGCGAACAGCGCCACGCCGGCGATGAAGTTGGTGAGGTTGGCGTCCCAGATCGCGCGGCTCGCTTCCTTGTAGCCGGTCTCGACCGCGGAGACGACCTTGCGGCCGCGCGCGCGCTCCTCGCGGATGCGCTCGTTGATGAGCACATTGGCATCCACCGCCGCGCCGATGGTGATGACGAAGCCGGCAATCCCCGGCAAGGTCAGGGTGAAATTGCCGAGCGCCATCAGCCCCAGCAGCATCAGCACGTTGAAGACGAGGGCAATCGTGGCATAGACCCCGAAGCGGCCATAGCTGGCGATCATCAGCGCGATCACCGCGAGGCTGCCGATCGCCATGGCAATCAGCCCCTTGCGGATCGAATCGGCGCCGAGATCAGGCCCCACGGTGCGTTCCTCGACCACCTGGAGCGGCACCGGCAGCGCACCCGAGCGCAGCGCAATCGCCAGCTGGTTGGCACTTTCCGGAGTGAAGTTGCCCGAGATCTGCGCCCGCCCACCGATGATCGGCTCGTTGATGTTGGGGGCCGAGAGCACCTTGCCATCGAGGATGATGGCAAAGGGCTTGCCGACATTCTCGGTGGTGAGCTTGGCAAACTTGGCCCCGCCCTGGGCATCGAAGGTGATGTTGACGACGTTCTGGTTGGTCTGCGGATCGACCCCGGCCTGCGCGCCGGTCAGGCTGTCGCCGCGGATCCCGCCGAGCCGCCGGACCGCCTCGAACCGGCCTTCCTGCGGGGTGCCGGGGGCATAGGGGTAGATCTCGCTGCCTGGCGGGGCGATCCCGGCCTGGACGTTCTCGGGCAGGGCGTTGAGATCGACGAGCTTGAACTCGAGCTGCGCGGTCTGCCCAAGCAGGTTCTTGAGCGCCTCGGGATCCTGCAGGCCCGGCACCTGCACCACGATCCGGGTGCTGCCCTGGCGGATGATGGTCGGCTCGCGCGTGCCCAACTCGTCAATGCGGCGGCGCACCACTTCGGTGGCGCTGGCCATGGCATCATCGATCGCCTGGGCAAGGCCGGCTTCGGTCGGGGTGAGCACGATGCGCTGGCCATCGACCACGCTCAGATCCCATTCGCGCGTGGTGGTCTGCCCCTGCATCACCGGCTCGATCAGGCCGCGCGCCCGATCAATATCGGCGGCGTTCTCGAGCATGAAGGAGAGCTTACCATCGGCGGTGGAGACATCGCCGATGCGGATGCGCGGCTTGGCCCCGCGCATCAGCTGGCGCACCGTCTCTTCCATGTTGGTGAGGCGCTGGGCGCGCACGTCATCGGCCTTGGCCTCGAGCAGGAGGTGCGAGCCGCCGGCAAGGTCAAGCCCGAGATTGACTTCGGGATCGGGCAAGCCCGAGGGCCAGGGCAGGCCGGCAACCTTGGCGAGCGACGGCAACGCCAGCGCCGCGGCGGCAAGCGTCAGCGCCCAGAGCGAAATCTTCTTCCAGAGCGGAAATTCGAGCATGGCCGTTCAGGGTCTCGTGCGGGAAGCGGGGCTTGGAGCGGCGCGGGGAGCAGCGCGGGGCCGCATCAATCGTTGGCCGGCGTGCCGCCCGGCGGGATGATGTCGCCGATCGTCGCCTTGACCGCCCGCACCCGGACATTGGGGCCCAGATCAAGCTCGACATAGGTGTCATCGACCTTGACCACCTTGCCCACGAGCCCCCCGGCGGTGATCACCTGATCGCCCTTCTTCATCGCCGCGATCTTGGCCTGGTGCTCCTTCTGCCGCTTCATCTGCGGCCGGATGATGAGGAACCAGAAGATCGCGATCATGCCGATGATCGGCAGGAAGCTGATCCATGCGGGCGGCGCGGCGGCGGCTCCGGCCGGGGCGGCGGCAAGTAGATCGAAAGTCATAAGCGAAAGGCCCGTCAGATCCCGTGTGAAGTGGCCGGGCATGGTGCCCGCAGCCGTTCAAGTGGGCGCGCCTAGCAGCATTGGCGCGGCGCCGCAATCGCACCGAGCCGGCGCCCCGCCCGCCCGCGGCCAGCCGCGCCGTGCCAGCGAGCCGCCAAACCACCTTGCCAGCCCGTGGCGAGCGCCCTATAGGCGCCGCTCCACTGGCGCGGGACGTAGCGCAGCCTGGTAGCGCATCACACTGGGGGTGTGGGGGTCGCTGGTTCGAATCCAGTCGTCCCGACCAGTGGTTTTCCCTCGATCTATATTCTGCGGCGCCGCGCGCAGCGGGCGGCGATTGCGCCGGCACGCGGGGCTGACTAGGTTCATGCCAGCAAGCTCCCATGAAGGCCCGCCCCCAGGTATGACCCGCTGGCGCCTTGCCGCCCCGATCGAGGATATCCGCGAAGCGCTGCTGGCGCTGCCCGCGCTGCCGCCGCGCCTTGCCATCGCCACGCTGGTCGAGGTCGATGGCTCGGCCCCGCGCGAGGTGGGCGCGCAGATGCTGATCACCGAGGAGGCGCATTGGGGCTTCCTGTCGGGCGGCTGCATCGAGGAGGATGTTGCCCGCCACGCCCGCGCCGCGATGGCGTTAGGTAAGCCGCGGCTGCTGCGCTATGGCAAGGGCAGCCCGTGGATCGACATTCGTCTTGCCTGCGGATCGGGGATCAGCGTGCTGGTCGAGCCGGTGGTGGGGGATGAGGCGGCGCTTGCCACCCTCATCGCGGCACGCGCCGCGCGCCAGACGCTGGTGTGGCGCAGCGATGGCCGCACCCGCACGGCCACCCCCTGCGCCGCGCCCCCGCCCGATGGCTGGGACGGCGCGCGTTACACCAGGGCCTTCCTGCCGCCGCTGCGGCTGGTGCTGGTGGGGGATGACGGCGTGGCGCTCGCAGCCCTCGCGCTGGCGCGTGAGCTGGGCTGGGAGGTGGCGCTGATCGCCCCCGGCGGGCCGGCCCAGCCGCCCTGCCCCGGGATTGCCTATCACACCGGCGCGCCGGCAGCGGCGCTGGACGCGGTCGGGATCGACCGCTGGAGCGCGATTGCGGTGCTCACGCATGACCGCGAGGATGACGAACGCAGCCTTGCGGCTGCGCTCGCAAGCGAGGCCTTCTATGTCGGCGCGATCGGCGCGCGGGCCCGGCTCGCAGCAAGGCTGGAACGGCTGCGCGGCCATGGGGTGAGCGCGGCGGCGCTGGCGCGGCTCCACGCCCCGATCGGGCTTCACGGCTTCGGCAAGGGCCCACGCGCGGTGGCGCTCTCGCTGGTGGCCGAGGTGGCGCAGGCATTCCACGCCACCGCGAGCGCCGCAAGATCGGCCGGGGTGTCGATGTCGAGCAGCGCGCCCCTTTCTTCGGTGTCGAGGTAGGCCACGGTCGCGCCCCGCGCCGCGAGCAGCGCGCTCGCCCCCTGATCGCCCTCGAGCGCCAGCAGGTCGGCAAAGGCAGCGCGGGTGAAGGCCACCGGGTGGCCGGGGCGGCCCATGCAGCGCGCCCGCGCGGCATGGCCCGAAGCCTCGGCCGCGGCGACGAGGTCCTGGCACAGCGCCACCGGCACCAGCGGCATGTCCCCCAGAAACAGGCACACCCCGCGCGTGCTTGGTGACAGCGCCGCCACCCCGGCGCGCAGGCTCGCGGCCATGCCTTCGGCCCAGTCGGGCGCGGCGATGATGCGAAGATCGACGCCCGCGAGCGCCGCCTTGATCCGGTCATGCGCGGCGCCGGTGATGCACACCACCTCGCCGAATCCGGCATCGGCAACGCGCTCGGCGAGGCGCCGGATCACCGGCGCGCCCGCAAGGTCGGCGAGCAGCTTGTCGCCCGGCGCAGCCCCGGCGAAGCGCCTCCCTGCCCCGCCGGCAAGGATCAGCGCCGACCAGCCGGCGAGGCTCAAGCCTTCGCCTGCGCCAGCACCGGCAGCGTGCGGATGCGCTTGCCCGTGAGTGCTGCCAGCGCGTTTGCCAGCGCCGGGCTGGCAGGCGGCAGGCCCGGCTCGCCGATCCCGCCGGTCTTGGCGCCGCTGTCGATGAAATGCACATCGACCACCGGCGGCGCATCGGCGAGCTTGAGGATCGGGTAATCGGTGAAATTGCTCTCCACCACCGCGCCCTGCTCGAGCGTCACCTGCTCGCCGATCGCCGAGGACAGGCCCATGATCAGCCCGCCCATGATCTGCGCTTCGGCATTCAAGGGGTTGATCGTGGTCCCGCAATCGACCACGGCCCAGGCGCGCAGCACCTTGGGGGTGCCATCCTCCTTGAGCGCCGCCTCGACCACCTCGGCAACGATGGTGCCGAAGCTCTCGACAATCGCAATGCCCCGCCCCACGCCCGCAGGCAGCGGCGTGCCCCACCCTGCGCGGCGGGCGACTTCATCGAGCACCTTCACATGGCGCGAGCCCTGGGGCAGGTGCTTGCGGCGGAAGCGGTAGGGGTCTTCGCCCGCCGCCGCGGCGAGTTCGTCGATGAAGCTCTCGGTATAAAAGCCCATCTGGGTCGCGTTGACCGAGCGCCACGGCCCGTCGATCTGGTTCGACCGATAGGCAAAGTGCCGCCGCGAGACCGCGGGAAGATCATAGATGAAGGGCACCTCGCCCTCGGCGCTGCCGCTCTGGACATAGTCGATCCGCATCGCGGTGATGCGCCCGTCCTTGACCGCACCGGTCAGCAGCGCCGAGGATTGCGGGCGATAGGTGCCGTGGCGCAGCTCCTCCTCGCGACTCCAGATCAGCTTGACCGGATAGGGCACCTGCCGTGCCAGCACCGCCACCTGATCGATGATCTCGACCAGATCGGGAAAGCGCCGGCCGAATCCGCCGCCCATGATCATCGGGGTGAAGACCACGTCCTCGACCGCAAGGCCCGCAGCCTTGGCCGCGCGCGTGCGGGTGCTCAGCGGATCCTGCAAGCCGCCCCACAAGTAGAGCTTGCCGTCCTTGAAATGGCCGGTGAGTGCAAAGGGCTCCATCATCGCATGGTGGAGGAAGGGCACGCGGTATTCGGCCTCGATGCGCCGCGCTCCCGCCGCGCTCAGCGCCGCTTCGACATCGCCGCTGCCGCCCTCGTTGTCGGGCTTCTGCGCGCTCTGGCGCAGGCGCGCCTGGGCGGCGTAGATCGCCGCGGTCGAGATCGCCCCGTGGCCGCCATCGCTCCATCTGGGCGCAAGCGCCTCGAGCCCCTTCCTCGCCTGCCAATAACCCTTGCCGACAACGATCACCGCATCGTCGAGCCTGACCACCTTCTCGACACCCTTGACCGCCAGCGCCGGGGCCTCATCGAGGCTTTCCAGCCTGCCGCCGCGCACCGGGGCCATGGCGATGGTGGCCACGCGCATCCCGGGGAGGGTGAAGTCGATGCCATAGACCGCGCTGCCATCGACCTTGGCGGGAATGTCGCGCCGGGGGATGGGCTTGCCGATCAGCTTCCACTGCGCGCGGGTCTTGAGCACCGGATCGCTTGCAAGCGGGCGCTGCGCCGCGCTTGCCGCGAGCTCGCCATAGCGCAGCGACCTGCCGGATGGGGCGTGGGTCACGCGGGAATTGCCGGTGGCAAGTTCGCGCTCCGGCACGCCCAGCCGCGCGGCCGCTTCGGCCACCAGCGCCGCGCGCACCGCCGCGCCGGTCTTGCGCATCGCCACTTCGCCGGTGAAGCGGATCGCCGAGGAGCCGCCGGTGATCTGCAGCGGCATCGCGCGCGCCATCATCCCGATCACCGCATCGGGGATGAGACCGGCGACGGTCTCGCCCACCATCGAGGGCAGGAAACCCTTGGCAAGCGCCGCATTGGCAAAGGCAAGATCGGCCGGGGCCTGCTCCACCGTGACCTTGTCCCACGCCGCATCGAGTTCATCGGCGAGCATCTGGCCCAGCGCGGTGTGCGAACCCTGGCCGAAATCGATGTGCGGCGAATAGATGGTGACGCTGTCATCCTCGGCAATCTTGACCCAGGCGGCAAAGGCATGCTCGCCCTTGCCCTCGACCAGCGCCCTGGCCTTGCTGCGGGCGCTGCTGTCGGCCCACCACAGGGCAAAGACACCGCCGCCGGCGACGAGCGCGGCGCCGGCAAGGAACAGGCGCCGCTTGATGCCCTTGCGCGCAGGCGGAGCTTCCTGGCTCTCGGGCGCGGTCGGGCTTTGCGGATAATCAAGCTCGGGCCGGGGGTTGTCGGCCATCAGGCATCTCCCTGCTCGGCGGGGACGGAAGCGGCGGCGGCCGCGGCAGCAGCCCCGGTCGCGGCGCGGATCGCGGCGCGGATGCGCGGATAGGTGCCGCAGCGGCAGATATTGGTCATGGCGGCATCGATCTCGGCATCGCTTGGCGTGCCCACCTGCTCGATCAGGGTAACGGCGGCCATGATCTGGCCCGATTGGCAATAGCCGCATTGCGGCACCTGCGCGGCGATCCAGGCCTGTTGCACCTTGTGCAGCGTGCCGTCGGCAGCCTTGAGCCCCTCGATCGTGCGCACCGCCTTGCCGGCTGCCTCGCCCACCGGCAGGCTGCACGAACGCACCAGCGCGCCATCAACCTGCACCGAGCAGGCCCCGCAGGCCGCCACGCCGCAGCCGAACTTGGTGCCGGTCAACCCCAGCTCCTCGCGCAGCACCCACAGCAGCGGGGTGTCCTCCTCCGCCGTGACGCTGACCGGCTGGCCGTTGACCGTAAACGCGATTGCCACGTGAGGCTCTCCCGGGCTGGTTGAAACCGGTCTCGCATAGCAACCGGAAGCCCGGCCCGCCATGGGAAAGATGGCGCAAGGCGGCACCCCCCTTGCGCGCTGTCGCGCATGGCCTTGCCCCCGGGCGGCAGGCTTTCTAAGCGCGGGGACAAGAGAGGAACCCAGCATGGCCAACGCATCCACCCCGCCCCGCCCGCTGCCCGACAGAAGGCGCTCCTGGCTGTTCGCCCCGGGCGACAGCGAAAGGAAGATCGCCAAGGCGATTGCCGGCCCGGCGGACATCGTGCTGCTTGACCTTGAGGATTCGGTCGCGCCCGAGCGCAAGGCGACCGCGCGTCAGCTGGTGGCGGCCGAGCTTGGGGCGCGCGCGGTGGAGGCGCGAGCGCGGCTATGGGTGCGGATCAACCCGCTCGCCACCCCGGATTGTCTTGCCGATCTGGTGGTGGTGATGCCTCAGCGGCCCGGCGGCGTGTTGCTGCCCAAGGCCGAAGGCGCCGCCGACATCACCCGCCTGCACCATTACCTCTCGGCGCTCGAGGCGGCGAGCGGCCTTGCCGAGGGCAGCACCGCGATCGCCGCGCTCGTCACCGAGACTGCCGCGGCGATGTTCCGCACCGGGGAATATGCGGGCAATTATCCGGGGCGCGAGCGCCTGGTGGCGCTGACCTGGGGGGCGGAGGATCTTTCCGCCGCGCTCGGCGCGCAGTCGCAGCGCGGGGAGAACGGCGAATATGCCCACACCTATGAGATGGCGCGCAGCCTGTGCCTCATCGGTGCTGCGGCTGCGGGACTGCCGGCGATCGAGACGGTGCAGCCCGAGTTCCGCGACACGCAAGCGCTCGAACGCCGCGCGCGGGCGGTGCGGGCCGCGGGCTTTGCCGGGATGCTGGCGATCCACCCGGCGCAGGTCGAGCCGATCAATGCCGCCTTCACCCCCAGCCCCGAGGAACTGGCCCATGCCCGGGCGGTGGTGGAGGCCTTTGCCGCCCAGCCCGGGGCCGGGGTGGTGGCGCTCGATGGCGCGATGCTCGATCGCCCGCACCTCGTGCTGGCCCGGCGGCTGCTGGCCGAGGCAGGAGAGGAATAGGATAAAGTATTTTCCTACACGAACCAAAATGGTGAAAATAAGCGCGACTCATCGAGAGCGGAGCGCGCCCATGGCCCTTATCGAAACCCTGATCGGCCCGATCGCGGCGATCATCGACAAGATCATCCCCGACAAGGAAGCCCGCGAGCGGGCCAAGCTCGAGCTCATTGCGCTCGAGGGCACGCAGGAGCTGAAGCTGATCGAGGCCCGGCTCCAGGCGATCGTGGCCGAGGCCAATTCTGCCGATCCCTGGACCAGCCGCGCCCGGCCGAGCTT
Source organism: Erythrobacter cryptus (assembly GCA_046297575.1). GTDB lineage: Bacteria > Pseudomonadota > Alphaproteobacteria > Sphingomonadales > Sphingomonadaceae > Erythrobacter > Erythrobacter cryptus_A. The sequence goes on along the minus strand of JBKBHR010000007.1, from coordinate 86,408 downwards.
TCTTTACGTCATGTATGTGCTGCTGCTCACCGCTCTGCCGATGGGGGTGCTGGCCGCCTTTAGCCCGGCAACCGCGCGGGACATTGCTGCCGGGATGAACGCCTATCTTTCCGGCTTGCCCGAGCCGCTCTACGCGCTCTTTGGTACGGGCTACCTCGGCTACACCGCCGCGCGCCAATGGGGCAAGGTCAAGGGCGTGGATCGCTGAGGCTGAAACGCAGGCGCACCTAACAGCATTTGTCACGGGCCTTCGGGCTGCTTTTTGCCTAAGAGTGCGCCTGCGACCCAGGGAGCCATGCGGTTCCACACCTCATGCCCTCGCCCTCGGGCGGGGGCATTTTTCGCGTCGCTTACCGTGTGCAAGATCTGCCGCGCAGCACCCCGCGCTTGCCCGGTGCATGGCCTCGGGACTAAGCGGGCAGGCATGAGCAACCTCGTCTATGTCCTCAACGGCCCCAACCTCAATCTTCTGGGCCTGCGCGAGCCGGAGATCTACGGCACCACCACGCTCGACGAGATCGCAGGCCAGCTGGAAGACCGCGCCCGCGAGTTGGGGCTCGAAATCGACATGCGCCAGACCAATCATGAAGGGATGCTGGTGGACTGGCTGCACGAAGCGCAAGGTCAAGGCGCGCGCGCGGTGCTGCTGAACGCTGCGGCCTACACGCATACCTCGATTGCCTTGCTCGATGCGATCAAGGCGATCAGGACGCCGGTGATCGAGGTGCACCTTTCCGACCCCAAGACCCGCGAGCCCTTCCGCCATCATTCCTATGTCGGCATGGCCGCAAGCCTCACGGTCGAAGGTCACGGCGCGCGTTCCTACCTGATCGCGCTCGAAGCCGTAGCGGCAGGCAAGGTGTAAAAATCGCGCGAGCCTTTCACAAATTGCACCCTTGCCACTTGCCAGCCGCAATTGCCGGCAATAGTCCCCGCCGCTTCACGGTCGCATGAAAAAGCAAGGGGCACACATGGCAAACGAGGCTGGCGAAGGCAGCAAGGCAGGCGGGCGCAAGGGGGGCATGAACATCGACACCGCGCTGGTGCGCGAGCTTGCCGAACTGCTCAACGAGACCGGCCTCACCGAGATCGAGGTCGAGGATGACGACCGCAAGATCCGGGTCTCGCGCGGGGGCGTTGCTGCCGCTCCCGCGCCGGCCTACGCTCCCGCGCCCGCGCCGCTTGCCGCCGCGCCCGCTCCCGCGGCCACAGCCCCGGCCCCGGTCGAGACCGCCGCGCCCTCTGGCGCGGAGCTTGGCAATGCGGTCAAATCGCCGATGGTCGGCACCTGCTATCTTGCCCCCGAGCCGGGAGCCGCGCCTTTCGTCACGGTCGGCCAGGCGGTGAAGGAAGGCGATACCCTGCTGATTGTCGAGGCGATGAAGGTGATGAACCCGATCACCGCGCCCCGATCGGGCACGGTCAGCGCCATCCTGGTGGAGAACGCCCAGCCGGTCGAGTTCGACCAGCCGCTGGTGGTGATCGCGTAATCCCATGGGCATCAAGCGTATCCTGATCGCCAACCGCGGCGAGATCGCGCTGCGCATCCACCGCGCCGCGCACGAGATGGGGATCGAGACCGTGGCGGTGCATTCTACCGCCGATGCCGATGCCATGCATGTGCGGCTCGCCGATCATGCCGTGTGCATCGGCCCGCCGCCTGCGGCCGAGAGCTATCTCAACATCGCCAACATCATCTCGGCCGCCGAGATCGCCCAGTGCGATGCGATCCATCCCGGCTATGGCTTCCTTTCGGAAAACGCCAAGTTCGCCGAGATCGTCGAGGCGCACGAGATCATCTGGATCGGCCCCAAGCCCGAGCATATCCGCACCATGGGCGACAAGGTCGAGGCCAAGCGCACCGCTGGGGCGCTGGGCCTGCCGCTGGTGCCGGGCAGCGACGGCGCGGTTTCCGACTTCGACGAGGCGCGCAGGATTGCCGCCGACATCGGCTATCCGGTGATCATCAAGGCCGCGGCCGGGGGCGGCGGACGCGGCATGAAGGTGTGCGAAAGCGAGGACAAACTCGAAAGCCTGATGCAGCAGGCCGGCAGCGAGGCCAAGGCAGCTTTTGGCGATGGCACGGTCTATATCGAGAAATACCTCGCCAATCCGCGCCATATCGAGTTCCAGGTGTTCGGCGATGGCAAGGGCAATGCCATCCACCTTGGCGAGCGCGATTGCTCGCTCCAGCGCCGCCACCAGAAGGTGCTCGAGGAAGCTCCCTCGCCGGTGATCTCGCCCGAGGAACGCCAGCGCATGGGCGAGATCTGCGCCCAGGCAATGCGCGACATGGGCTATCGCGGCGCCGGTACGATCGAATTCCTGTGGGAGAACGGCGAGTTCTACTTCATCGAGATGAACACGCGCTTGCAGGTCGAACACCCGGTGACCGAGGCGATCACGGGGGTTGATCTGGTGCGCGAGCAGATCCGCATCGCCGAGGGCAAGCCGCTGTCGGTGGCGCAGGAGGATCTCGAATTCACCGGCCATGCGATCGAGTGCCGGATCAATGCCGAAGACCCCTTCACCTTCGCCCCCTCACCCGGGCTCGTCACCTATTATCACCCGGCCGGGGGGATGCATGTGCGCGTCGATAGCGGGCTTTACGCCGGATACCGCATCCCGCCCTATTACGATTCGATGATCGCCAAGGTGATCGTCTATGGCCGCAACCGCGAAGGCTGCATCATGCGCCTGCGCCGGGCGCTTGAGGAAATGGTGATCGAGGGGATCAAGACCAACATCCCGCTGCACCAGGAACTGCTGCGCCAGCCCGACGTGCTCAACGGCGACTATTCGATCAAGTGGCTGGAGAGGTGGCTCGCCGAGCGCGAGGGCTGAGCCGGCAAGCGCGCCGCCCCATGTTGCCGGCGGGCGACACAACCTCGCAAAAATGGTAGGGGCCGGCCCATGATGGGGGAACCGGCAAGGGGATTCGCGGCTTGGGCCTTCGGCGCGGCGCTGGCCCGCGCCCGATTGCCCGCTCGTCCCATCGGGCGGGCGGGGGAGCCCGGCAAGGCTGTGGAGGTCGAATGAACCGCAAGACCCAGATCGTTGTCGTCGGCGGGGGCGCGGGCGGGCTGGAGCTGGTGCGCAGGCTGGGCGCCAAATATGGCCGCAAGCGCCACGACATCATCCTTGTCGACAAGAACCTCTCGCACATCTGGAAACCCTTGCTGCACGAGGTGGCGGCTGGCTCGCTCGACGCCAATCTCGACGAGGTGGGCTATCGCGGCCATTGCTCGCGCTGGGGCTACCGCTTCTTTCAGGGCAGCCTCGAGAGCATCGACCGCGAGGCCAAGACCATCAGCCTTGCGCCGGTCAAGGACGAGGATGGCAGCGAGCTGATCGCCGGGCACACCATCCGCTATGACATCCTGGTGCTGGCGCTTGGCTCGGTCTCCAATGATTTCGGGGTGCCGGGGGTGAAGGAGCATTGCCTCTATCTCGACAGCCGCGAACAGGCCGATCGCTTCCGCACCCGCCTGCTCAACCACTGCCTGCGCGTGAGCCGGGCGATGCTGCGCGATCCGAGCGCCGATGAGCAGGTGCGCGTGGCGATCGTTGGTGGCGGGGCAACGGGGGTGGAACTGGCGGCCGAGCTTTACAACGCCGCTGCGGGCCTCAGGCACTATGGGCTCGAGGTGTTCGACGAGAGCCGCCTCCATGTCACCCTGCTCGAGGCTGGCCCGCGCATCCTGCCCGCCCTGCCGGAAAAGCTTGCCGATGCCGCGCGCTTCGAGCTTGAACGGCTCGGGGTCGAAGTGCGCCCGGCCACCCAGGTAATTGAGGCCAGAGCGCGCCAGCTCGTCACCCGCGACGGCGCGGTGATTGAGGCAGACCTCATGGTCTGGGCCGCCGGGGTCAAGGGCGCCGATTTCCTCGCTGGGCTGGGGCTCGAAACCAATGCCCGCAACCAGATCATCGTCACCGACACGCTCCAGACCACGCGCGATCCCAATATCTTTGCGCTGGGCGATTGTGCCAGCTACACCCCGCCGGGTGAGGAAAGGCCGGTGCCCCCGCGCGCCCAGGCCGCGCACCAGATGGCCGCGGTGGTCTTTGCCAATATCGTGCGGCTGCAGCAGGGCAGGCCGCTCACGCACTTCGTCTATCGCGACAAGGGCTCGCTCGTCTCCTTGAGCCGCTTTTCCACCGTTGGCAGCCTGATGGGCAACCTCATCGGCGGGAGCATGGCGATCGAGGGGCGCCTTGCGCGCTTCATCTACACCTCGCTCTATCGCCTCCACCTCATCGGCATCCACGGCTGGGTGAAGGCGACCTTCCTGATGGCCGTGGGCCGCGTCAACCGCATCGTGCGCCCCAAGCTCAAGCTGCATTGAACCGGGGCAAGCCGCGGCTAGAGCGGCACGCCCGGTTCCTGCTTGGCGGTGCGGATCGTCAGCGAGGTCTTGACGCTTTCCACGTTGGGCGCAGGCGTGAGCTTGCCGGTGAGGAACTCCTGGAAGCTCTGCAGATCCTTGCTGACGATCTTCAGGATGAAGTCGATCTCGCCATTGAGCATGTGGCACTCGCGCACCTCGGGCAGCGCCTTCATGTGCTCCTCGAACTCGCGCAGCGACGCCTCGGCCTGGCTCTTGAGGCTGACCATGGCAAAGACGGTGATGGTAAAGCCGAGCTTGGCCGGATCGAGATCGGCGTGATAGCCGCGGATCACGCCGTCCTCCTCGAGGCTGCGCACCCGCCTGAGGCAGGGCGGCGCGGTGAGCCCGACGCGCTGCGCCAGTTCGACATTGGTTACCCGGCCTTCCGCCTGCAGTTCCGCCAGCAGACGGCGGTCGATCTCGTCCAGATTGGCCACGTGGCACAAGCTCCTGCTGCACCGCGGGCGGGCGCCTCGATGGCCGCCGCGGGCTCGGTGATCCCCATGAAACAAGAGGCGCGCCGAGTGGCACGCTTCGCTAATATTATTAGGTCTGCCAGCAATTGTCCCGCTTTGCAACGCGGCTTTCGGGCTGGACTGTGACAATTTCCCCATCCTGATAAGACGCGAAGGCTGGCCGGGGCTATGCTGGCCGCCTCGCCGGGCCGCAGCACGCGCGAGTCGGCTCGCGCCGCTGCCGACAGGGAGTGAATGTGCTGTTCGATGATCGCCTTGCCACCGTGCTGCGCCAGCGCGCCACTGGCGAGGCGGGCGTGCGCACGCAGATGCGACAATTGCTGGATCTGCTCGGCCGCGCCCGCGCCGGGGCACAGGGCGATCAGAGCCTGCTGGCGGCGGCCTGGCTGCGGCTCGAGGCGCTGGCCGAGGCGATCCCTGCATCCGAGCGCGCGCGGATGATCCGCGAGCCGGGCTGGCGCCTCAGCAATCCCGATCTGGTGGCGCACCTTGCCGAACAGGAAAGCGAGGTTGCCGCGGCCGCGCTCTCGCGCGCAAGCCTGTCGGCCGAGGAATGGACCGCGCTGATCCCCGATCTGCCGGTGCGCGCGCGCGGCTTCCTCAGGTTGCGCCGCGATCTGCCGGTCGATGTCGAGGCGCTGCTGGCGCGGCTCGGGGTGCATGATCGCGGCCTGCCCGCCCCCGATCCGACGCCCGAGGCAAGCCCGCAAGCCGTACCGCCCAGCCCTGCCCCCACCGCGCCCGGGGTGCGTCCAGATCCGGCGCCGCTCAGGGTGGTCAGCCCCGCCCCGCCCCCTTCACCGCCGCCCGCGCCCGGGTCCGCGCCAACGGCGGCGTCCGGCAGCGAGGCGCGCAGCCGCAGCCGCGAGGAAAGCGGCCGCAGCGAAATCTCCGCGCTGGTCGAGCGCATCGCCCAATACCAGCGCGCCCGCGGGGAAAGCCGCGCCGAACTCGAGATCGCCCCGCGCCTGCCGCTCGGCGAAGTGCCCGAGCGCAGCCGGCGCGCGCTGCGCAGCTTCGGTTTTGCTGCGGACACCACCGGGCGGATCGAATGGGCGAGCGGCGAGGCCGCGCCGATGGTGATCGGCACGCGCCTGTTTCAACCACCGCGTCTGGGCGAGGGCGCCACCCCCGAGGCAGGCCTTGCCCGCGCCTTTGCCCGCCGCCAGCCGATCGTGCAGGCACCGCTCACGCTTGTGGGCGCGCCGGCGATCGCCGGGGACTGGCTGGTCGATGCCGCGCCGCAATTCAGCGAGGAGGGGCACTTTTCCGGCTATTTCGGGCGCCTGCGCCGCGATCCCGGCCCGGCCGCCGCCCCGCCCCGTCCCGAAGCGCGCGAGGCCGACCGCATCCGCCAGCTGCTGCACGAGCTGCGCACCCCCGTGACCGCGGTGCAGGGCTATGCCGAGGTGATCCAGCAGCAGCTGTTCGGTCCGGCCCCGCACGAATACCGCGCGCTCGCGGCAGCGATCGCCGCCGATGCCGCGCGCATCCTTGCCGGGTTCGACGAGCTCGACCGGCTCGCCCGGCTCGAGACCGGGGCGCTCGCGCTCGCGCCCGGGGAGGCCGATCTGGCCGCGCTGGTGCGCGCCACCGCCGCGCAGCTTGATGCGGTGCTCGCCGGGCGCGCAGCGGCGCTGGTGCCGGCCTTCCCTTGCGAGACCGCGCTCTTTGTCGCGATCGATCAGGACGATGCCGAAGCGCTGGTGTGGCGGCTGCTGGCCAGTCTCGCCGCCGCGGCGGGCGCGGGCGAGCGGCTGTCGCTCAGACTCGCGCCGCTGATCGGTCCGGGGACGGCGATGGCCCGGCTGGCCTGCACGCTGCCGGCAGCGCTGGCGGGCGAGGAGAACCTCTTTGCCGCCACCGCGCGCAGCGGCGAGAGCGCGGTGAGCCCGGGCCTGTTCGGCGCCGGCTTTGCCCTGCGCCTTGCCCGGGCCGAGGCGCGCGCGGCCGGCGGCGCGCTGCAGCGCGAGGGCGAAATGTTGGTGCTGCGCCTGCCGCTCTTGACCGAAAGCGGCCTCGTGCCTAGCCCCCAAGCGAAGGGCGCGGAAGGGTCGGGGGCGTGATCCCCCCGCGCTAATGGGGTCTGGGCAATGGCAATCGCATCGATGCTGGCAGCGCCGGGTGCCGAGCGCACCGCCGTCTTTCCGCCCGGCTTCGGGCGGCGGGTGCTGCTGACCGTCGATACCGAGGAGGAATTCGACTGGAAGGCGCCCTTTCGCCGGGAAGGCTTCGGGCTCAGCCACATCGCCGCACTCCCGCGCTTCCAGGCCTTCTGCGAGCGCATCGGCGCCCATCCGGTCTATCTCGTTGATTGGCCGGTGGTGCATGATTGCGCCGCCGTCGAAGTGATCGGCGATGCGGTGCGGCGCGGCACGGCGGAAGTGGGCATCCAGCTTCATCCGTGGGTCAATCCGCCCTTCGAGGAGGAAGTGAGCGAGCGCAATTCCTTTGCCGGCAATCTTTCCCCGGCGCTCGAGGCGGCCAAGTTCACCCGCCTGCGCGATGCGATCGAGGCCGCCTTCGGCACCGCCCCGCAGATCTACCGTGCGGGGCGCTATGGGCTGGGCCCGCACACTGCCGAGCTGCTGCTCGCAGCGGGCGTGCGCATCGACACCTCGGTGCGCAGCCTGTTCGATTACAGCCACCAGGGCGGGCCGGACTACAGCCACCATCCGCTGCTGCCCTATTGGGTGGATGACGAGCGCCGCCTGCTCGAGCTGCCGGTGACCAGCGTCTATTCCGGCCGCCTCAGGCAATTCGGGCCGTTGCTGCACCGGGTCGAACGGCACCTGCCGACCTTCTACTCGGGCCTTTCCCGTTTCAACCTCATCGAGCGGATTGCGCTCACGCCCGAGGGTGTCTCGACCGAGGAAGCCCGGCGCGGGATCGACATCGCGCTTGCCGCCGGCCTGCCGGTGCTGGTGCTCTCGTTCCACAGCCCGACGCTTGCCCCAGGGCACACGCCCTATGCCCCGACGCCAGAGGCGGTCGAGCAGCTCTATGCGTGGTTCGCCGAGGTCTATGCCGTGCTCGCCGAACGCGGGGTAAAAAGCTGCACCGTCGCCGAGGTGATCGAGGCAATCGGCAGCTAAGGCGCGTGTCCGCGCTTGTGTGCGGGCACGCTCCGCATTAGGGCAAGGCACCGTCCTGCCTTGCCCGATCCTGCCACGGGCCTGTAGCTCAGCGGTTAGAGCTGGCCGCTCATAACGGCTAGGTCGCGGGTTCGAATCCTGCCGGGCCCACCGGGCGGCGGGCGGTTGGTGATGCAAGGCCGGCCCCACAGGGCCGGGCGGAAGTGTCGGGGAGTAGCGCAGCCCGGTAGCGCGCCTGCTTTGGGAGCAGGATGTCGCAGGTTCGAATCCTGTCTCCCCGACCACTTTCGGCACTTTATCCCTTCAAATCGCTGGTTTTACAGGATTTTCTCCAACCTGAGGAAATTGGTTGGAAATCATTCTGCGCGATTGTGCCACAAATTGTGCCCCAAATTGTGCCAGACTGTGCCCACCAAGGTGACGTGACCCCCTGGTTTTCCTCCACGAGCGATCATCTGTTTGGTCCTAGCGCAAATCGGTGCGCCGCCCGCTCCAGCACGACGAAGATCACCGCTGCCCCGGCGAGCGGCAGGTAGAAAAAGATTAGCCGCCAGGTGCTCATCGCTGGTGCCAGCACGTCAGGAGAGACGAAAGGGGCAAAGAGCAGCAGAAAGGCCGCCTCGGCCCCGCCCGCGCCGCCGGGGGTAGGCACCAACGAGCTGATCGCCTGCACCAGATATTGGAGCAGCCAGTAGAGTGCCGGATGCCACGGCTCACCAAAGGCGGCGAGCACGAGGCCAGCGAGCGAGAACCGCGCCAGCCACTGCACGAGGCCGAGCGCCAGGCTGAGCAGCGCCACGCCCTTGCCACTCCGCACCACCACCAGCCAGTCGCCGCTAAGCTGGACCACAAACGCATGGACGCGCCCCCACAGCTTCGCCGCCCGGGCGCGCAGCCGCGCCCCGAACAGCCCCGCCGCCAGCGCGCCGCCCAGCCCTGCCAATCCCGCAACACCCCCGAGCGCGCCGGCAAGCACCAGCATTGCGGTGTCTTCGGCCCGCGCCAGCAGACCCGGCTGATCGCCAAGGAAATCGGCAAGCTGGAAGCCGCTCACCCCGGCGCATACCAGCGCCAAGGTGCCCAGCAACGCCGCGTCCTCGGCGGTCTGGAGCGAGATCAGGGTCGCCGCGCGGCGCGGGGCCAACCCCTCGCCGATCAGGAACAGCACCTTGATTGGCACCCCGCCCGCTGCCGAGGGGCTCAGCGAATTGGCAATCATCGTGCCCGTCAACACCTTGAGCGCGCCGCGAAAGCCAAGCCCCAGCCCGAGAAACCGGCCCCACAGCGCGAGGCGCAGCGCATTGGCAAATAGCGGCACGAAGGCAAGCGCCCCTGCCAGCAGCATCAGGCCCGGTGCGGCAAGAGCATCAGCCAGCCCGGCCCAGCCAAGCGACCAGGCCAGCACAGCGACATTGGCGAGCGCCACCAGCGGCAACAGTGAGAGCGCCAGCGCGAAGCTGCGCCGCGGCAGGCGCTGCAACGGGCCGGGTAAGGGCAGGCCGGGATCGGCCACCTTCAGGAGGCCCCCAGCGCCCGCTTCATCGCGCCCAGCAGCGATCCGCGCAGCCGCGCATCGCGAGCCTCGAGCGCCGCGGCATATTCGACATTGAGGAGCTGGTGGAAGGTGTCTTCCCAGCGGTTGTGCGCCGCCGCCAGCGCCAGGCTGCGCGCGCGCCTGCCAGCATAGTCGCAGCGCCACACCTCCATGACCCCGCGCGCCATCGCCACGGGATCGTCAGCCGGGCCGAGCACCCCCGTGCCCTCGGGCACCCTTTCGGGCATGGCGCCGCTCGCCACGCCCACCACCGGCAGGCCCGAGGCCTGCGCCTCGAGCACCGAGATGCCGAAGGTCTCGTCCGCCATGGCGGTGACATAGATGTCGCTCGAGGCGAGCGCGCGGGCGAGCGCGGCACGGTTGCTCTCATAGCCGGGAAAGGCGATCGGCAGGCCCCGGGCTTCCTCCATCAGCACATGGCGCAGCTTGCCCTCGCCCATCAGCACCATCACCGCGCCCAGATCGCGCGGCAATTGCTTGAACATCTCGACCAGCACATAGGCGCGCTTCTCGTTGTCGAGCCGCCCGGCATAGATCAGCAGCGGGCCATCCGTCTCGGGCAGGCCGAGCGAAGCGCGAAAGCCGGGATCGCGGTGCGCCGGCGAAAAGCAGGCCGTGTCCACCCCCAGCCCCAGCACGCCGGTATGATGGCAGCCAAGGCCGGCAAGCATCCGCTTGGCCTCGTGGTTAAGGGTATAGACCCTGTCGAAGCGGTGATAGGTCATCCAGGCATAGAAATAGGCGATCCCACGGAAAAAGGCGGCCGGATAGTGGCCGGCCAGGTCCCTCATCACCCGATAGACATGGGCATTGGGAAAATCGGTGCGATAGCCCGCCACCAGCGCGGTTTCGGGAAAGCGCCAGCGGTGGCGGATCGCGATCCACGGCAGCACCCAGGGGCACAGGCTTTCGATGATGTCGGGCCGGTATTGCTCGAGGAGCGCGAAAACCGCCGCATCGCGGTTGATCCAGCGGTAATGCGGACTGCCCCAGACCTGCGGCGCCCCGACCTCGGCGACGATGACGCGCCCCTCCACCGTGATGCGGTCCTCGGGGCCGGGGACGATCTGGAGCAGGCGATGCTCGGTGTGATCCTGAATGAACCCGCGCTTCTCCTTGAGGTAGGTGGAAATCCCCCCACCCCCGGTGGGCGACCAGCTCTGGGTGAGATCACAGATCAACAGATTGCTCGACATCGCCGCGCTCCCGGCCTCAAGGGGATGCGCGCCACAAGCCCGGACGGGCGCGCTGACACGCGCCTTTGCCCGCTGTGCGTGTCGCCCGCGCGACATTTCGTGGTCAGATCAATGGCGCGCGTGTGGCCTCAATCTGACACGATTATGGCGGAAATGTCCTCAGCGCTGCTCCATGATCGGCGGCGCCGAGGGGACGGGCGCCCCGGTGAGGATCGCCGTGCTCTCGTTGGCAAGGATGCCGACCACTTCGGTCCACACCGCAACGTTCTGGCGCAACTGGACAAGGTCGATCTTGTCGAGCGTGTCGTCGGGGGTGTGGTGCAGATCGAAATAGCGGGTGCCGTCCTGCTGGAGATCGACCAGCGCGCCCTTCTGGTCGCGCACGATATTAAGGTCGGCCCCGCCGGTGGCAGGATCGCTCCCCGCCGCCACGCCGAAGCGCGCCACCGCAGCGGCAAGGCGCTGGTGGAGCGCCGGGTTGCTCTCGCGGAAATTGGTCTCGATGCGCCAGATCCGGTCAGCCCCGAAATCGCTTTCGAGGCCCACGGCGATCGGCTCGGCAAGATGCGCGGCGCTGTAGGCGCGGCTGCCCCAAAGGCCCGTTTCCTCTGCCCCGGCGAGGAGCACGCGAATGGTGCGCAGCGGCTGGCCAGCGGCGGCCACATGCCTTGCGGCGGCAATGATAATCCCGCACCCGGCCGCATCGTCAAAGGCGCCCGGCGCGTTCCACCAGCTGTCGAGATGGCAGGCGAGCAGCACCGGCGGCAGCAGCGGATTGGTGCCGGGGATCTCGCCCACCACGTTGCCGCTTTCGGTCTGCCCGAGCTGGCGCGGGTTGAGTTCGAGCCTCAGCCGGATCGGCTGGCCAGCGGCGCGGGCAAACATGCGTTCGAGGTTCTCCGCATCGGGAAGGCTCAGCGCCGCCGCCGGGATCGCGGCCACCCCGGGCGGGAAGCTGGTGCCGCCGGTATGCGGATTGCGATGGTGATCAGTGCCGATCGACTTGATCACCGCGCCAATCGCGCCCTTGCTTGCGGCAATGCCGGGGCCAACCCAGCGCACCGGCCCGGCAAAACCATAGTGCGAGCCATCCTGGCTCGGGCGCATTTGGTGGCTGATATAGGCGATCTTGCCCTTGAGGCTGCCCTCGGGCGCAGCGCGCAGCGCATCGAGGCTGGGAAAGAAGACCACCTCTGCCTCGATCCCGCCCGCCGGAGTGGCGGCGGAATTGCCGAGCGGCAGCAACACCAGATCCTGCGCGAAGGGCGCAGTCACCCGGGCGCGGGCGATGTCGCCGGGCACCCAGGTGTCCATCATGAAGGGTTCGATCGCGACATTGGCAAAGCCGTGCTGGCGCAGCCAGGCAGCGGCCCAGGCGCGCGCGCGGGCCTCGGCCTCGGTCCCGGCCTGGCGCGGCCCGACCTCGGTGGTCAGTCCCTCGATAAAGGCATAGGCATGGTCATCATGGGCAAGCGCCATGTCAGCGCGCTGCGCAAGGCTTGGCGGCGGCGGGGTATTGGCAGCCAAAGGGGCGGCAAAGGCGAGCAGGAGCGCAGCCAGCGCGGTCGGGGTGCGGGTGTGAAGGCGGGTCATGCCCGCCGTGCTATCGCTCCCCCGATGCCAAGTCCACCCGCCTCGCTGCCGGCGCTGCGCCCTGCCTCCTTCTCTGCTGGCAAGGGCGCGCTTGTCGCCAGGCGTGCCGCGGGCAGCGCCCCTGCGACCACCACCCGATCGCGCCCAGCGCGCTTGGCCTGGTAGAGCGCATTGTCGGCGCGGGCATAAAGATCGCCATAAGCCTCGCCCGGCCGCAGCGTGGCCACCCCGAAGCTGGCGGTGAGCGCGGTCTGCGCGCCCAGCGCCTCGACCGGGCGGGCGGCGAGCGCCGCGCGCAGCCGCTCGGCCAGATGGGCGGCCGGCGCCTCGGGGCAATCCCAGGCGATGAGGCCGAACTCCTCCCCGCCGATCCGCCCGGCAAGATCGCAAGGCCGGATCGATGCCGCCATGATGCTGCCAAAGGCGCGGATCACGGCATCGCCGGCTGGATGGCCAAGCGCATCATTGATCTGCTTGAAGTGGTCGATATCGGCAATCACCATGCTCACCGCCCGCCCCTTGGCCCGCGCCCGGGCGATGAGATCGCGGGCTTCCGCGTCAAAGCTGTCGCGCCGCAAAAGCCCGCTCAGCTCGTCCTTGCGCACCGCCTGGCGCACCGCGCGGATCTGGTCGGAGATGGTGGCCGCCAGGATCGCCGCGGTCAGCACCAGGGTGAGGATCGCTGCGGTAAGCACCAGCACGGCATGGCCAGCGCTGTCGCGATAGGCCGCGGTTGACATCGGCCCGCCGAGCATGAGCACCCCGATCGGGCGCAGGAAAAATTGCGCGGCAACGATGGCGAAGATCCATACGAGCAGCCGGTCAACCAGCTGGTGCGAGCGGGCCTGGGCCATGATCTGCGTGCCCATCACCATCACGAGGCCGCAGCACAGGTTGACCGCGAGCAGACTGGCGCTGACATCGCGCCGGTGATCGGCAAGCCCCACCAGCACCACGGCAACCAGCCCTGCCCCCGCCCACAGCCGGAGCGGCACCGGCTGTCCGAGCCGCCGGCACATGCTCGCCACCAGCGCGATCACCGAGGAGATCGAGAGCGCCGCCACCGCCATCTGCACGAGGCGGTGGCCGGGATCGGGGCTGTAGTGGTTGACGGCAAAGCTGGTGCCCAAGAGCAGCGCGGCGAGCACATAGCCGAGGATATAGCGCAGCTGGCGCTCGCGCAGCCACAGCGCAAGGCCGCCGCCCGCGAAAACCAGCGACATGCCCGGATTGATCAATCCGACGATCTGATCGAACACGGCCATCCCCCGCCAGCTTGGCCCACCACCCTTGCTTTCGGGTAAGCCAATCGGGTTAACAGGCGCCTAAATCCGTGCCCGGGTGGCGCCCGGCACGGGAGCCTGCCTCGCGCCTTGCTCTTGCCCGCGCCCCGCCCTATCTGCGGCGCACGTTTCTCTCCCACCCGAAGGACAAGTGATGGCCGCGCAATATGCCTATGTGATGAAGGGCATGACCAAGACCTTCCCCGGCGCCAGCAAGCCGGTGCTGAACAACATCAACCTGCAGTTCTACCAGGGCGCCAAGATCGGGATTGTCGGCCCCAACGGCGCGGGCAAATCCACGCTGATGAAGATCATGGCCGGGATCGACACCGATTTTTCGGGCGAGGCCTGGCCGGGCGAGAACATCACCGTGGGCTATCTCCCGCAGGAGCCCGAGCTTGATCCGAACAAGAACGTGCTCGAGAATGTCAAGGACGGGGCGCGCCACATCGCCGACATGGTCGATCGCTTCAACGAGATCAGCGCGCTGATGTGCGAGCCGGATGCCGATTTCGACACGCTGGCCGCCGAAATGGGCGAGCTGCAGGACAAGATCGACGCGGTCGATGGCTGGACACTCGACAACCAGCTCGAAGTGGCGATGGAAGCGCTGCGCTGCCCGCCCTCCGATGCCAGCGTCGCCAATCTTTCGGGCGGGGAAAAGCGCCGCGTGGCGCTCACCCGGCTGCTGATCCAGAAGCCCTCGATCCTGCTGCTCGACGAGCCGACCAACCACCTTGATGCCGAAAGCGTGCAGTGGCTCGAAAACCACCTCAAGGAATATCCCGGCGCGGTGCTGATGATCACCCACGACCGCTATTTCCTCGACAATGTGGTGGGCTGGATCCTCGAGCTCGATCGCGGCTCCTACTATCCCTACGAGGGCAATTACTCGACCTACCTCGAAAAGAAGGCCAAGCGGCTGGAGCAGGAGGCGCGCGAGGAATCCGGGCGGCAGAAGGCGCTCCAGCGCGAGCTTGAATGGATCCGCCAGACCCCGGCTGCGCGCCAGACCAAGTCCAAGGCGCGCATCCGCAAGTTCGAGCAGCTCCAGGAAGCCCAGAACGATCGCCGCCCGGGCAAGGCGCAGATCGTCATCCAGGTGCCCGAGCGGCTGGGCGGCAAGGTGATCGAGGCCAGGAACATCTCCAAGGCCTACGGCGACAAGCTGCTGTTCGAAAACCTGTCCTTCACCCTGCCCCCGGGCGGCATCGTGGGCGTGATCGGCCCCAACGGCGCGGGCAAATCAACCCTGTTCAAGATCATCACCGGGCAGGAGCAGCCCGACAGCGGCACGATCGAGATCGGCGAGACGGTTCGCCTTGCCTATGTCGATCAGAGCCGCGATCATCTCGACCCGACGAAGAACGTGTGGGAGGAAATCTCCGACGGGCTCGATTACATGAAGGTCAATGGCCACGACATGTCCACCCGCGCCTATGTCGGGGCCTTCAACTTCAAGGGGCCTGACCAGCAGAAGAATGTCGGCAAGCTCTCGGGCGGCGAGCGCAACCGGGTGCACATGGCCAAGATGCTCAAGCGCGGCGGCAATGTGCTGCTGCTCGACGAGCCGACCAACGATCTCGACGTCGAAACCCTCGCCGCGCTCGAGGATGCGATCGAGAACTTCGCCGGCTGCGCGGTGGTGATCAGCCACGACCGCTTCTTCCTCGATCGCCTCGCCACCCACATCCTCGCCTTCGAGGGCAACAGCCATGTCGAATGGTTCGAAGGCAATTTCGAGGCCTATGAGGAGGACAAGCGCCGGCGCCTCGGCGATGCCGCCGACCGGCCAACCAGGCTCGCCTACAAGAAGCTGACGCGCTAGGCCGCAGGAAGCGTGCCCTTTACCCGCTGTTAATCAGCCCGCCTCCACCTTGCGCCCCATACACAAGGGGTCGCAAGAAGGAAGCGGGGCGTGGCAACAGGGATCAATGTGCCGCTCGAGGTGGCAGCGGCGCTGAGCGCGGGCTCGCTCGGCCTCGGCGCGGGGATCGCCGTCTGGGCAGGCAAGTGGCGCAATCGCAGGATGGCGCCCGCAAAAGCGGATGCCGAGGCCGATCCGCTCGGGCCGCTGTTCCGGCCGACCACGCTTTCGCGCCTGATCAACCGGGCCGAGCGCCGCCAGCCGCGCGGGGGCCGGGCGGTGCTCCATGGCCACATCGGCGGGCTTGCCGCGCTCGAGGCGCAATGGGACGCGCCCACCCACGCGGCGGTGCGCGCGCAGATCGCCGCGGTGATGCGCGCCAGTCTGCGCCGCGATGATCGCATTGCGCTTGGTGATGGCACTTTCGGCGAGGGCTTCACCATCTTCGTGCCCGGTGCCGACAAGCAGGCGGGGGTGCGGATCGCGCAGCGGCTGGGGTTGGTGCTGTCACGGCTGCGTCTGCCCCGGATCGGTCGGCACGGTCAGCTTGCCGCCAGCTTCGGGGTCGCCGCCGCACCATCGGACGAGGATGCCGTGCTGATCGCCCGGCGCGCCCGGCGCGCGCTGGAAGCCGCGCGCGTGCGGGGATCATCCGAGGTCATCACCGCGAGCAGCCTGGCCGAGCCCATCGGCCTTCCCACCCCCTCGGCGCGGCGCGATCCCGAGGTGGCCTAGGGCGTCAGCCAGCAGCCTTCCCAGGCCGCCGCCTCGTCCTTGCGGGTGAAGCGTGCCCGCAGGTGGCCCGTATGGGCAAGATAGAGCCAGTCGATCACGGCAATCCTGATCCTGAGCAGGGCAAAATGGTCGCGCGCCGGGACCAGCTCGGCCTCCTCCGGTTCGCGCGCCTCAACTTCGCTGGGCAGGCCCGAGGTCGGGCCAGATGACACCACCCCCGGCCCCTCGCCGAGATAGCAGCGCCGGGCAAAGCGGGTGCTTCCCGCCCAGGCGGCATCGACCTCGGCGCCGGTGGTGAGGATTTCGCCGGTGCCGCGCAGGCGGATCTGGATCTTGGCCCCCTGATCATAGAACAGCGCCGCGACCCGCGGATCGCCCGCGATCACCGCAGCCTTGGGGGCACGGGCATCGGTGTGCAGGCGCAGGCTCCAGGCGGCCTGATCGAAGGCGCGCAGCACCATCACCCGGGCATCGACATCGCCGGTGACGATCACCGGGGTATGCATCGCCGAGCGCCGATCGCGCGCGGCGCGAATCAGGCGCTGGGCGCAGTCCTTGCGGACATCCTCGAGGCTTGCGAACATCGCCGAGCGCCATCGGTCGGTCGGGGCGCGGCGTCAAGCCGGCGGGCCAATATTCATTTATCCGGCATTTTTTCTGAATATCGGTGAGGCGGTTCATCCCTGCGACAGTCTGCAGCGGATAATCGCCCGATTCTCAATCAGCCGCGTGTGGTGGGCCGGCGCAGTTGGAGGCCACAATGATGATACCCTTCCCCGCCCGCAGCGCATCGCTGATGGCACTTGCCCTGGCGCTGGCCACCGGGCTGGGCGCCGCCCCGGTGATGGCGCAGGATTCGCGCGAAGCCCGGATGGAGGCGCGCGCCCAGGCGCGTGCTGAGGCCCGGATCGAGAGCGATCGCCCGATGCGCCGGAGCGAGATGCGCCGCGCTCCGGCGCCCGGCGAGGCGATGCGTGCGGCACCGCCGCCGCGCTTCGAGCGGCGCGAGGCCGCGCGCGCGCCGCGTTTCGATGGCCCGCGTCCGGCCCAGTCGGCTTGGCAGCAGCCCCAGGCGCCGATGCGCCCGGCCGCACCTGCCGCAGGCGTTGCCCCGCAGCCCCGCTTCGGCGCCGCCGAAGCCGCCCCGCCACGTGCCGAGCGGATCGACCGGATGGGGGAGCGCGGCGATTGGCGCGCCGACCGGCTTGAGCAAAGCGGGCGAGATCGCGCCGCCGCGCGCGTCGAACGCCGCAGCGATGACCGCGCCGGCCGGATCGAGGAGCGCGGCGACCGGCGCGCCGGACAGATCGCGCAGGGCGATGACCGGCGCGGCAGCTGGGGCGACCGGGGCCGCGGCGACTGGAACGATCGTCGCGGAGACGGGCGCGGCACCTGGGGTGATGCGCGCCGCGACGGGCGCGGTTCTTGGGGTGACGGGCGCCGGGATGGGCGCGGCGCCTGGGGCGACGGACGCCGCGGCGACTGGAACGATGGGCGTCGTGGGGACTGGCGCGATGGCAGGCGCGATGACGACTGGGGCCGCAGCCGCTGGCGCCGGGATGACTGGCGCTGGAACTGGCAGGGCCGCCCGGGCTGGGATCGGCGCGATTTCCGCCGCTGGGACCGCGGCTGGCGCTATGATCGCAATTACAACTGGTTCGATTATCGCCGGGGCAACCATTTCCTGTTCCGCCCCGGCCCCTACTTCCCGCCCTACCGCAGCCATCGCTATTCGCGCCTGAGCATCGGGCTGTTCCTCGACAGCCTGTTCTTCCAGCCGCGCTTCTTCATCAACGATCCCTGGGCCTACCGTCTGCCGCCGGTCTATGGACCCTATCAGTGGGTGCGCTATTACGATGATGTGCTGCTGGTGGATATCTACACCGGCGAAGTGGTTGATGTGATCTACGACTTCTTCTGGTAAGGCCCTTCCCCCTGAAGCCCCCGCCGCGCCGCAAGGCCGGCGGGGTCTTTGTGCCGCTTGCCGGTCACTCGGCCCGCGCCAGCGCCTCGGCAATCAGTTGGCGGGTGGGGGCAATGCCGTAAAGCGCGATGAAGCTGCCCATGCGTGGCCCCTGTTCGCTGCCGAGCAGGGTTTCATAGAGCGCGCGGAACCAGTCACGCAGATTGGCAAAGCCGAATTCGGGTCGCTTGCCGATCTCATAGACGAGGGTCTGCAAATCCTCGGCGCCCGTTGCCGGATCGGCCGTGGCCAGCGCCGCATCGAGCGCCTGTAGCGCCGCGATCTCGCCCCCCACCGGCGCGCGGCGCACCAGTGTCGGGGCGATGACGTCATGGTTATAGGCGATCGCCTTGGTCACCAGCGCATCGAGCGCCGGATGGGCAGCAGGATCGGCGTTGGCGACGTAATTGCCAAGGTAAGACCACACCGCCTCGCGCGTGGCCCCGGCGCCGAGCACGCCAACAAGGTTGAGCAGCAGGCTGTAGGGCACCGGCAGGCTGTCCCCCTGCCCCGGCGCATCGGCGCCCTCGTGGCGCCCATTGGCGCGCAGCAAGTGCCACACGGGGTTGCCCAGCCGCTTGTGAATATCCTGGTCAGGGATGGCGCTGCGGAACTGCCAGTAATCATCCACCGCCTTGGGGATCACCCCGGCGTGCAACTGCTTGGCGCTGCGGGGATTGGCGAAGATGTAAAAGCCCAGCGATTCCTCGCTGCCATAGGTCAGCCACTCCTCGATCGAGAGGCCATTTCCTTTCGACTTGGAGATCTTCTCGCCCTTGGCATCGAGGAACAGCTCGTAGATCAGCCCTTCCGGCTTGCGCCCGCCCAGCACCTCGGCAATCTTGCCCGACTGGATGCCGCTGTCAGTGAGATCCTTGCCATACATCTCATAGTCAACGCCAAGCGCGACCCAGCGCATCGCCCAGTCAACCTTCCATTGGCACTTGGCCCGGCCGCCCAGCGCCGATTGCTCCACCCGGCTGCCATCGGCATCAGTGAAGCGAATGATCCCGGCCGCGGCATCGACCACCTCGATCGGCACCTGCAACACCTCGCCGGTGGTCGGGCTGATCGGCATGACCGGCGCATAGGTGCGGCGCCGCTCCTCGCCCAGGGTTGGCAGCATGATCGCCATGATCGCATCGTAATGCGCAAGCACGTTGCGCAGCGCATCGTCAAAGCGGCCCGAATTGTAGCATTCCGAGGAGCTGACGAACTCGTATTCAAAGCCAAAGCGATCGAGAAAGTCGCGCAGCATCGCGTTGTTGTGCGCGGCAAAGCTTTCATACTTGCCGAAAGGATCGGGGATGCGCGAAAGCGGCTTGCCGAGGTGTTCGGCCAGCATCGCCTGGTTGGGCACGTTGTCGGGCACCTTGCGCAGCCCATCAAGATCGTCCGAGAAGGCCACCAGCCGGGTTGGCGCCCCGCCGGTCAGGGTTTCATAGGCGCGCCGCACCAGCGTGGTGCGCAGCACTTCCTGAAAGGTGCCGATATGCGGCAGGCCCGAGGGCCCATAGCCGGTTTCGAACAACACCCCACCGGGTTTGCCTTGCGGCAGGCGGCGGGCGAGGCGCTGGGCCTCCTGGAACGGCCAGGCCTTGGAGACCTGCGCGGCAGCAATCAGTTCGTCTTGGCTGATGGTCATGGCGAGGCGCGCTATCTGCCAAGCACGGGGCTCTGGCAAGAGCAAAGGCCGCGGCGGCATGGATGCGGCTTGCCGTGTCGCCCTCCTGCGATAAGGCGCCGGATTTACAAGCGCGGCGCCCTCGCCCATGCTCGCCTGCGTGAGTGCCCCTGCCCCGCCCATTCCGCCCGTGCTCAGCCTTCCCGCGCTCCACGCCAGCCATGCCGGAACCTGGCTGCGCGCCGATGCGCAAGGGCCGACCCGGGCGGCATCCAAGGGCGATGCGATCATGGCCGCCGCCGACACCCCGGTGCTGCTGCTCAATGCGCCGCTGGTGGCAAGCCGGCTGGGCTACCCCGATCTTTCCGGCCTCGATCTGCTCGAGGCCTTCGCCTTCGTCCATCCGGCGCGCTTCTGCGTGCCCACCCCGCGCGGGCTGGCCGAGGCGTTGGGCCTTGCCCCTCCGGCCAGCGAGGACGATGTGCCCGAACTGCTCCTGCGCGCTGCCGGGGTGCTGATCGCCACCTGCCAGAGCCACGACTGGCCCGAGCGTGACGGGGCCTGGAGCGCGCTGCAGGCGCTCGAGCGGCTGCGCTGGCCCTGGGCGGCGGTGCTCAAACCCCATGTCGCAAGGCCCGAACGCGCCGAGCGCTGGCTCTTTGCCCGCCTGAGCGAATGGGAGGAAGCGCCCGAACGCCCGGCCCCGCGGCAGGTGCACCTTGCGCCCGAGGCGGTGCTCGCGCGGCTTTCACAGCTCACCGGCACCGGCGCCGAGGAGCGCGCGGGCCAGCGCGCCTACGCGCTCGAGGCGGCGCGCATCTTCGCCCCGCGCGCCGCAGCGGCGCGCCCGCATCTCGCGCTTGCCCAGGCCGGCACCGGGATCGGCAAGACCCTGGGCTATCTCGCCCCGGCGGCGCTGTGGGCCGAGGAGAGCGGCGGAACGGTCTGGGTTTCGACCTATACCAAGAACCTCCAGAGGCAATTGCGCGCCGAGGCCCGCCGCGCCTGGCCCGCCCGGCGCGCCGATGGCTCGCCCCCGGTGGTGGTGCGCAAGGGCCGCGAGAACTATCTGTGCCTGCTCAATCTCGAGGATGCCTTGCAAGGCGGCTTTGGCGGGCGGGCGGCGGTGCTGGCGCAGCTGGTGGCGCGCTGGGCCGCCTACACCAGCGATGGCGACATGATCGGCGGCGATCTGCCCGGCTGGCTCGCCACGCTGTTCCGCAGACGCGGGATCGCCGCGCTCACCGACAGCCGCGGCGAGTGCATCTATGCCGGCTGCCCGCATTACCGCAAATGCTTCATCGAACGCGCCGTGCGCGAGAGCGGTGAGGCCGATCTGGTGATCGCCAACCACGCGCTGGTGATGGTGGCGGCAGCCCGTGGGCGCGAGACTGCCCAGCGCCCCACCCGCCTGATCTTCGATGAAGGCCACCATGTCTTCGATGCTGCCGATTCGACCTTTGCGGTGAGCCTCTCGGGCCAGGAGGCGATCGAATTGCGGCGCTGGCTGCTCGGCCCCGAGCGCGAGGGACGCGGGCGCCGGCGCGGGCTCGCCGCAAGGCTGGCGGATGTTGCGAGTTATGACGAGGCCGGGGCCGAAGCCATCGCCGCTGCCGCCGAGGCAGGCCAAGCCCTGCCGGGCGAGGGCTGGCTCCAGCGCCTGATCGAAAACAGCCCGAGCGGGCCGATCGAGGCGCTGCTCGCCGCGGTGCGCGCGCTCACCTATGCCCGGGAC
Source organism: Erythrobacter cryptus (assembly GCA_046297575.1). Classification (GTDB taxonomy): domain Bacteria; phylum Pseudomonadota; class Alphaproteobacteria; order Sphingomonadales; family Sphingomonadaceae; genus Erythrobacter; species Erythrobacter cryptus_A. Next base: position 64,898 of record JBKBHR010000007.1, on the reverse strand, counting down.
GAGAGCGGCGGGGCCGAGGCAGGCTATGGCATCGAGACCGAGGTCGCGGGCCTGCCGGGCGCAGTGATCGAGGCGGCCGGCGCAGCAGGCGAGGCGCTCGCCGCGATCCGCCTGCCGCTGCTGCGACTTTCCGCCCGGCTCGAGGCGATCCTTGCCGATCCGCCCGACTGGCTCGATGCGCAGGGCCGCGCGCGCATCGAAGGGGCGCGCTTTGCGCTTGCCTGGCGCTGCGATCTTCTGGCGGCCTGGGAAGCGCTGCTCGCCCGGCTCGGCGGGCCGGCAGACCCTGAATTCGTCGATTGGCTCGCGGTTGAAAGGGCCGAGGCGCGCGAATATGACGTGGCGCTGCACCGCCGCTGGCTCGATCCGACCAAGCCCTTTGCCAAGGTGGTGCTCGAGCCGGCGCACGGGGTGCTGCTGACCAGCGCCACCCTTACCGATCGCGCGGCCGGCGAGGATGGCTGGGCCAGCGCGATCGCCCGCTCGGGCGCCGCGCATGTGGCCAGCACCCCGCTGCTCTCCGCCGTTGCCAGCCCCTTCGATTATGCCGCGCGCGCGGCGGTGCTGATCGTCACCGATATCCGCAAGGGCGATCTGCCCGCGCTCGCCGGGGCCTATGCCCGGATCATCGAGGCTTCGGGCGGCGGCGTGCTTGGCCTGTTCACCGCGATCCGACGGCTGCGCGCGGTGCATGGCCGGATCGCCGATCGCCTCGCGCGGGCGGGGCTGCCGGTCTATGCCCAGCATGTCGATCCGATCGACACCGGCACGCTCGTCGATATCTTTCGCGAGGATCCGCGCGCCAGCCTGATCGGCACCGATGCGCTGCGCGACGGGGTGGACGTGCCTGGCGATTCGCTGCGCTGCGTGGTGCTGGAACAGGTGCCCTGGCCCCGGCCCGACATTCTCCACCGCGCCCGGCGCGCGGCAGCGGCGGCAAGCAGCGGCGGGGGCAGCGCCTATGATGATCGCATCATCCGCGCGCGGCTTGCCCAGGCCTTCGGGCGCCTCATCCGCTCCGGCCAGGATGCCGGGCATTTCGTGGTGCTCTCGCCCGCCTTTCCCTCGCGCCTCCTCAGCGCCTTTCCCGAAGGCACGCCGGTGCGGCGGGTGACGCTCGATGAGGCTTTACAAGCCCTCGCGGCTGGTGTTGGTGGCTTGGCGGGGGCGGAAGTGGGAGGAGCCTTGCAGCGATGAAAACCCTCGGTCTCCTGCGCCACGCCAAGTCTGACTGGGACGATACCAGCCAGCGCGATTTCGATCGCGGCCTCAACGCGCGCGGGCGCAAGGGCGCAGCGCTGATCGGCGCGCATATCCGCCAGCACCCGGTCACATGGGACAAGCTCATCGCCTCGCCCGCGGTGCGGGTGAAGCTGACGCTCGAAGCTGCCCTTCCCGAAATGCCGGTGGTCTGGGACGAGCGGCTCTATCTTGCCAGCGTCGATACCATCTTCGAGACGATCGAGGCCCATGCCGACAGCGGCGCCGAGGAGGCCAACGCCATCCTCATCTCCGGGCACAATCCGGGGCTTCAGGACGTGATCCTCGAACTTGTCGCCCCGGCCAAGGAGAACGCGCTGTTCAGGGAGGCAGCGGCGAAGTTTCCCACTGCCGCCTTCGCCGTGCTCGAATGCGACATTGCCCATTGGTCCGAGCTCAAGCGCTATTGCGGCAAGCTCGTGCACTTCACCCGGCCGCGCGATCTCGATCCCACGCTGGCGCCCGAAGGCTAACGCAGGCGCTCCCCGCGCCGATGCCTAGGTCACCGGCACCAGATTGTCGTCCGAATCGCGGTCGATGATGAAGTTGTAGGGATCAACCCCGGCAAAGGCGGGCTTCCTTGCCGTCACCACCTCCACCACCTGCCGCCCGCTGCGCAAGGTGCGGCGCTGCATCGCCAGCACATCGGCCTTGTCGAAGGCGCCCGCGCCGGGCCGCTCGACAAACACCCCAACCTCGATCGACTCGATCAGCTGCGCGGGCCGCTCCACCCCCTTGCTGTCGGCGTAGAACTTGCCCGCCTCAATGGTGATGCGGGTGCGCCACCGGCCATCGGCGCCCCGCCTGCTCACCGCCTCGCGCGCCTTGAGATCATAGACGGTGATCTTCTCGAACAGGTCGGTGATCAGCGCCTGATCCTCGGGCGTCTTCGCCTCCTTGCGCAGTTCGGCGATGAGATCGAGGCTCCTCGGGAACGGCGCGCGCTTGAAGCGGAAGCGCTCGACCAGCCGCGCGAGCGCGCGGTTAACCCTCTCCTCGCCAAGCCGGTGCTGGAGCAGATACATCACCAGGCTGCCCTTGCGGTAGTGCAGGTGCTGCTGGTTCTCGACCCGCGCAAGCGGCTGCTCGCCCAGCACGTCGCCCTTGCGCCCGTCGAGGTAGCGGTCGAGCTCGAACTTGAGGAAGCGGCGGAGCTTGTCCTCGCCATAGAGCTGCTTCATCACCATCAGCGCCGAATATTGCGCGAGCGTTTCCGACAGCAGCGTTGCCCCCTGCATGTCCGCGCCGATCACCTGATGCGCCCAATATTGGTGCGCCAGCTCATGCGCGGTGACATAGGAGACATAGTCGATCGTCTCCGGATCGCGCACGTCGGCGGCAAAGCCGATGCTTTCCGAATAGGGCATGGTGCCGGCAAAGGCCTGGGCAAAGCTCTCGTAGCCGGGAAACTCGATGATCCGGGCATAGCCGAACTGGTAGGGCCCGAAATGGCGCTCGTAATAGGCAAGGCTCGCCTTCATCGCCTTGAGCATCCCCGGCACGTTCCAGGCGTGACGCGGATCGTGATAGACCGAGAGGGCAACCTTGCCGGCCCGGTCCTTGGCCTCGGCATAGCGCGCGGATTGCACCGAAAAGAAATTGAGGATCGGCGCCGGGCTCTGGAACACGGCGATGCGCCGCCCGTCCTTGATGACGTCCGAGACCTTGTCGCCCGGCGCCACTGGCACCTGATCGGCGGCGGTGGAGATGGTGATGCGCGCATTCACCCAATCCGCCCCGATATAGTTGCGCTGCTGCGCGGCGCTGTCCTCGAGCCGGGCCATGCGCAGCTCGTCGGGCAGGCCCTGGCGGCGGCGCTGGGTGCGGTCGGTGAGCAGGCCGAAGCGGCTCATGCCGATAACGGGCGCGAAGGTGGCGTTGTTCACGAAGGTGCCGTTGGCAACGACATCCGTGGCCGCCTCGCGGTTGGCAAAGCCGCGCCGCCACACCTCGGAGGTGAAATCGAGCCTGGTGCGCGCCCCGGGGGCGAGCGGCTCGGCAAAGCGGTAGATGCGGATGCCGTGGCGCGGATCGTGGTGCACCATCCGGGCGCCGGCGATCGCGAGCCGGGGATAGGCGGTCTCTTGCTCCTGGCGCAGCACCAGTTCGCGGATCGGCACGCCGCTGTTGTTGACGAGGTCATAATGGCCCGACGTCGTCATGCGCCGATCTTCGGGGTAGATCGCCACGTCAAAGGCGACATCGGTGACCACCGGGCGCGGCAGGGTTTCATAGCGCAGGTATTTGCGCTCCATCTCCGCCAGCCGCGCCTCGGCCTCGTCGGCGGTCTCGTAGGTGTTGAGCACCTTGATGTTGTGGTGGATCACCAGGCCCGTGCCCACCATGCCTGCAAGCGCCGCCGCGCCAATGCTGGCCGATGGCAGGGTGATGCGCCGCGCCATCGCGCGCATCCGCGGCAACACCGCGGTCTGCGTGCCGCGCGGCCACAGCCAATGCGCCAGCACCAGCAGCACCACCCCAAAGCAGGCCCAATAGGCGCGCGCGACCAACCCGCCCATCCAGAAGCCGCCCGTGCCATTCATGTCGCTGAGCGGCTCGGCCGGGGTGCTGCCGTAATTGTAGAGGATGTTGGTGTAGCCGAGGTTCACCATGAAGATGCGCGCCAGGAACCACGCGAGAAACAGCCCCCAGCCGACATATTTGTTGGGGCTGAGCACCTGGAAGAACACCGCCAGCACCGCCACCAGCAAGAGGTCGATCGTCTGCGGCAGGACATAGGCGCCAAGGTAAAGATCAAGCCCGATCGCCGGCGCCCCCTTGATCAGCTGATAGGCGATGCCCGCAAGCATCCCGGCGAGCGAGAGACCAAGCAGCACCACCAGGATCGCCAGGATCTTGGGCACGAACATCACCCAGGCCGGCACTGGGGCGGCATCGATCAGCTCGCCGATCTTCACCTCGCGCTCGCGCCAGACCAGTTCGCCGCCATAGAACACGGCAACGATCAGGCTGATGAGGAACATGTTGGACAGCACGGTCTCGATCACCTGCGCGGTGAGCGGATAGGACGGCGTGCCATAGAGCGTTTCGGCGAGCGCAAGGTTGAGCGCGATGAAGCCAAGGCCGAGCAGCAACAGCACCGCCAGACCCGGGCTGCGCAGCACCAGCAGCACCTCGGTGCGCAGCCGCGCGAGGAAGGCGCCGAGGCGCTGGGAAACATCGAAGCGCCGGGTAGCCGGGGCGGCAAGGCGCTGCGGCGCGGCGGCCGCCGTCTCCTCGCTGCGGGCCGCCTGACGCGCCAGCCGCCGCTGGCGCCAGCGCGAGGGCGCGCGCTCGGTCATGCTGAAGCGCCACCACGCCAGCGCCAGGAACAGCGCCGCAAGACCGAGCGCAAACAGCCGGTTGAACAGGAGGTTGCCTTCAAGCGGGATGGCGCGGGTGTTCATTTCCGCCGCGGTCCAGTAGCGCGTCGCCTCGCCGAGCGCGCCCACGCCGAGCGGCTCGAAGCGCGCCACCTCGTCCTGATAGGAGGGATCGGCCCCCAGCACCGCGCCGATCACCAGATAGCCCATCACCAGCACCAGCACGCCAAGATAACTCGCCAGCATCGAGCGGGTGATCGTCGCCAGGCTGAACAGCAGCGCCGAGGAGAGGATGATGTTGGGCACCGCGATCACCAGGAACGGCCAGGCATAGGTGCCAAGGCCCGCCGGCCCCACGGTTTCCGGATCGACCCAGGGCATCGCCGCCCCCACCGCGATCCCCAGCGGCACGGCAAGATAGCCGATCAGCGCGATGGCAAGACCGCCGAGGAAGCGCCCGGCAAGAAAGCTGGTGCGCCCCACCGGGGTGGCGCGGATCATCGGGCCAAAGCCGGTGGTATCGTCGCGCACCACGGCATTGGCGACAAAGGCGGTGATGACGAAAAGGTAGAAGGTCGCCATCACCCCGAGCGCGAAGGTGATGGCAAAAGGGGCATTCTCGTGCACCGCGCCGGGCGTGCCGACGCTGACATTGTCGCTGGCGGCAAGGCCGAAGCCGAGCAGGAAGAAGATCGCAAGCGCAACCCAGAACACCGGATTGGCGAGCTGATAGCGCACTTCAAAGGCAGCAAGACGAGCGGCAAGCATGGCGCGGCCTCCCCCGTTCAGGCGGCAAGCGCCGCAGCGCGGCGGGTTTCGGCGAGCGTTGCGAAATAGACATCCTCGAGCGTGCCGGTGACGGGTTCGAAGCCTTGGGGCTGCTGATCGGCAAGCACGTGGACGATGATCTGCCCGGCAAAGAAGCGGTGCGAGATGACCTCGTGCGCAGCCTGAATGTCGGAGAGCTGGTGGTGCGGGATGGTGCGCTGCCACACCCTCCCCGCCGTCGCCGAAATCAGTTCGCGCGGGGCGCCCTCGAGCCGCACCTTGCCGCCGGCAAGCACCGCCATGCGCGGGCACAGGTCGGCCACGTCCTCGACAATGTGGGTGGAAAGGATCACCACAACGTTTTCGCCGATCCCGGCAAGCAGGTTGAGAAAGCGGTTGCGCTCTTCCGGATCGAGCCCGGCGGTCGGCTCGTCGACGATGATGAGCTGCGGATCGCCGATCAGCGCCTGGGCAATGCCGAAGCGCTGGCGCATCCCGCCCGAAAAGCCCGCGATCGCCTTGTTGCGCACCGCCCACAGATTGGTCTGGGCGAGCAGGGTCTCGACCACCGCGCGCCGCTCGCCGCGGCCGGTGATGCCCTTGAGCAGGGCCATGTGATCGAGCATCCGATAGGCCGAGATGCGCGGATAGACGCCAAAATCCTGCGGGAGGTAGCCGAGCGTGCGGCGCAGGAGATCGGGCTGCATGAGCACGTCGATCTCGCCAAAGCGGATGCTCCCCTGGGTGGGCGCCTGCAGCGTGGCGATGGTGCGCATCAGCGTCGATTTGCCCGCGCCGTTGGGGCCGAGCAGCCCGAACATGCCCTTGGGGATCGACAGCGTGACGTTGTCGAGCGCGCGGGTGCCGTTGGGATAGGTGTGGCTGACGCCTTGAAGTTCGAGCATGATGATCCCCCGTTGCGGCCACAGCCGGCCTTGCGCGCCATCCTAGCGCCGGGGCGCGCAGGGGAAAGCCGCATTGGTGGAGCAACCTGGCGGCTTTATCGAGCGGGCGGGCGGTTGGTCGATCTGGATGGCCCGTTGGTGGGCGGCGGGCTGCGGCGCACCCAGGGCTCATCGCTGCGGCTGATGGTGATCGGCCCGCGCCAGGGGCGGCACAGGGCCATGGCCTCCGCGGCGCTGCCGCCAAGCCAGATGGCCTGATCGCCGGGCGCAAGCAGCACCGGCATGCGCTCGTGGACTTGCGCGGCATCGCTTCCGGCGCTGTCGGTCATCACCATGGCATAGCAATCGCCCCATTCGGCCGAGGGCCGCCACACCCCGGCCGCGGCGAAAAGCGGCGCATCGGCAAGGGTGAGCCAGGTGCGCGTCATCCGTCCCCTGGATCCCTCGGCCTCGGCCCAGGCGGTGAGCGGGATGAGGCAGCGCCGCTGCGCGAAGGCCTGGCGCCAGAAGAAGGTGGAAAGCTTGTCGGCGCGCGCATTGTTGACCGGCTTGGGCTTGAGCTTCTGGCACTGCTTGCCGGTGAGCGCCAGCGGAAAGCCCCAGACCATCGCGCGCACACGCCCCTCGGCCACCACGAGGCCGGAATAGCCGGGATAGACTTCGGTCGCGAAATTGGCGCCGCCTGCCGCCACGCGCGCAGCGAACCAGGCGGCAACCTCGCCCGCGTTCTTGGTCATGCGGTAGAGGTTGCACACCGCCGCTCAGGCCCCGGCATTGCCGACGACGAAGCAGGCCGCCGCCATCAGCGCCCCGGCCCAGCGGTTGGCGCGGAACCTCGCCAAGGGGCTTGCGGGATCTGCGGCATCGAGACTTGCCACCTGCCAGGCGAGGTGTCCGGCGACGGGGAGCAGCGCGGCGAGCGCAAGGGCATCGGCACGGTAGAGCCAGAAGGCCAGCGCCCACAGACCCACCGCCGCAGCATAGAAGGCGGCGATCCCGGCACGCACCCGCGGCCCCAAGGCCAGGGCCGAGGAACGGATGCCCACGAGCGCATCATCCTCGCGGTCCTGCAGGGCATAGATCGTGTCATACCCGATCACCCAGGCCACGCACCCGGCATAGAGCGCGGCGAGCACGTCCCAATTGTCGGCGCGCAGCTCGACCCAGCCGACCAGCGCCCCCCAGGAAAACACGAGGCCGAGCCACGCCTGCGGCCACCAGGTGATGCGCTTCATGAAGGGATAGGCGGCCACCAGCACCAGGCTTGCCAGCGCCACCACCTGCGCCTGCCAGCGCAGCTGCACGAGCACCACGAGGCCGATGAGGCATAGCGCCGCGAGCCAGCCCCAGGCGCGCCGCCTTGACACCCTGCCGCTGGCCACCGGGCGCGCCGCGGTGCGCGCCACCCTGGCATCGAGATCGGCATCGATGATGTCATTATAGACGCAGCCCGCCCCGCGCATGGCGATGGCGCCAAGCAGCAGCCAGGCCACAAGGCCCCATTGCGGCCCTGCGCCTGCCAGCCACACGGCAAAGCCGCAGGGCCAGAACAACAGCCACCAGCCGATCGGCCGGTCGAACCTGGCAAGCAGGGCAAGGTCGCGCAGAGCTTGCGGCAGGCGCGCCACCAGGCCGCGGTGCTCGCTGTCGGGGACGATCCCTGTGTTCATCGCTTGCCTCCTAGCCCGCCGTGGGCCTAGGGCCAAGCCATGCCCGCAACCCCAGCATGGCCCCCGAAAAGCGCTCCGCGCCTGTTCGTGCCCCCCGCGCTTGGCCCGGGCGCGCAGCGGCAGATCGAGGGCAATCAGGCCCATTACCTCGCCCGGGTGATGCGGGTGGCGCCGGGCGATACGGTGATCCTGTGCGATGATGCCACCGGCGAATGGGCCGCGCGCGTTGCCGAAGTGGGCAAGCGCGTGGTGGTGCTCGAGGTGGCCGAGCAGCTGCGCGCACGCGAGGCGGTGCCCGATCTGTGGCTGTGCCCGGCGCTGATCCGCAAGGACCGCTTCGATCTGGTGCTGGAAAAGGCAACCGAACTGGGCGCAGCGCGAATCCAGCCGGTGATCACCCGGCGCTGCGTTGCCGACAAGCTCAACCTCGAACGCGCCCGGACGATCACCATCGAGGCGGCCGAGCAATGCGCCCGCACCGCCCTTCCCGAGCTGGCCGAACCGGCGCGGCTCGAGTCGTTCCTTGGCGGCTGGCCAGAGGGCCGCACACTCTTTTTTGCCGACGAGGCCGGGGGCGCGCCCGCAGCCGAAGCCTTTGCCGCCGCGCGCGGGCCGGCGGCGATCCTCACCGGGCCGGAAGGCGGGTTTGACGAGGCCGAGCGCGCGCGCATCCGCGCTCTTGCCGCGGCGCGGCCCGTGAGCCTCGGCCCGCGCATCCTGCGCGCAGAGACCGCCGCAATCGCCGCGCTGGCGCTGTGGATGGGCAGCGCCGGGGATTGGTAGGCTGCCCTCCCATCCTGGCGCATACTGGCAAGATATGACCGCTTGTTCTGGCGCAATGCGAATTGGCCTTCCCAGCGGCAGATCGGTTTCCTAAGGCAACCGGCCACGGAAGGGCCAAGGCGCATGAGCACACGCGAATCCACCACTGCCGACGATCCGGTGATCGAGAGCTTCGAGCAGCTGCTCGCGCCCATGATCCGCGGGGAAAAGCCGCCTGCGCGCTGGCGCATCGGCACCGAGCACGAGAAGCTGGTCTACAAGCGCGCCGATTTGCGCGCCCCTTCCTATGACGAGCCTTGCGGCATCCGCGATCTGCTCAAGGGGCTCGAAGCCTTCGGTTGGACGCCGATTGAGGAAGGCGGCAATGTCATCGCCCTCAAAGGCGCAGATGGGGCGATCAGCCTTGAACCTGCCGGTCAGCTTGAACTGTCCGGCGCGCCGCTCGAAAACCTGCACGAGACCTGCGCCGAAACCGGGCGCCACCTTGCCCAGGTGAAGCAGGTGGGCGAAAAATGCGGGGTCGGCTATCTCGGGCTTGGCATGTGGCCCGACAAGCGCCGCGAAGATCTGCCGATCATGCCCAAGGGCCGCTATGCCATCATGATGCGGCACATGCCGCGGGTGGGCAGGCTCGGGCTCGACATGATGCTGCGCACCTGCACCATCCAGGTCAACCTCGACTATTCGTCCGAGGCTGACATGGTGAAGAAGTTCCGGGTGGGCCTTGCGCTCCAGCCGCTGGCGACCGCGCTGTTTGCCAATTCGCCCTTCACGGAAGGGAAGCCCAACGGCTTTCTTTCCTATCGCTCGCACATCTGGTCGGACACCGATCCGGCGCGCACCGGGATGCTGCCCTTCGTCTTCGAGGACGGCTTCGGCTACGAGCGCTGGGCCCAATACATGCTCGACGTGCCGATGTATTTCGTCTTCCGCGATGGCAGATATATCGATGCCGCCGGGCTTTCCTTCCGCGATTTTCTCGAGGGCAGGCTCTCTGTTCTGCCCGGTGAACGCCCGCGACAGAGCGACTGGTGGGACCACCTTTCCACCGCCTTTCCCGAGGTAAGGCTCAAGAGCTTTCTCGAAATGCGCGGCGCCGATGGCGGGCCGTGGAGCCGCATCTGCGCGCTGCCGGCCTTCTGGGTCGGCCTTCTCTATGATCAAAGCGCGCTCGATGCGGCGTGGGACCTCGTCAAGCACTGGTCGATGGAGGAGCGCGAACGGCTCAGAAATGAAGTGCCGCGCCTCGCGCTCGCCACCCGCGCGCCCGATGGCGGCACCTTGCAGGACTTGGGGCGCGAGGTGCTCAAGATCGCCCACGCCGGACTAAAGGCGCGCGCGCGCCTCAACGCCGCGGGCGACAACGAGACCGGCTATCTGGAAACCCTCGACGAGATCGTCGCCAGCGGCAAGGTGCCGGCCGAGCGCCTGCTCGAGGCCTATCATGGCGAATGGAACGGCGACATCACGCGGGTTTACGAGCAATCATTCTAGGGGGAGAGGGGCATGCTGATCGTGCTGGCCAAGGCAAAGGTGAGCGCCGCCGCGCTTGAGGAGGCCCGCAAGGCGATTGCCGCGATGGTGGCAGCCTCCAACGCCGAGGAAGGCTGTATCGCCTATGCCTTCACGCAGGACCTCCTCGAGCCGAATGTGCTCCACATCGTCGAGAAGTGGCGCGACGAGGCGGCGCTCGCCGCCCATTTTGCCACGCCGCACATGGCCGCCTTCAGCGCGGCGATTGCCGGACTCGGCTTCGAGGTGATCGAGGCGCGCAAATATCACGCCGATGAGGGCGTGCCGGTGATGTGAGGCCTATTCCGCCGGGAAAGGCGGCGCGCCCGGTGCCCCTGCCGTGGCGGCGCGCCCCTGCCCGCTGAGCCAGCGCCCCAGCCGCACCAGCGGCGCGGTGATGAGGCCGTGCTCGGCCATCCAGGCGTGATAGGCGCGGTATTTTGGGTCCTCGGCCAAAAGGTGGGCCTCCTCGGTGCGCGCGCGCCAGTAATAGATCGCGTTCACCACCAGCAGGAACACGCTGTTGCGCAAGGCATCGGCAAACGAGCCTGAAGTGACGAGGAAGGGCAGCACCGAGGCCCACCAGAACAGGTTCTTGGCAAGATAGGCCGGGTGGCGGGTGAAGCGATAGGGCCCGTTCGTCACCACCCCGCGATAGGTAAGGTTGGAAAAGCGGATGCCGAACACCACCGTGGCCCAGGCATAGATCGCGGTGAGAAACACGAGCAGCGCCCCCCAGGCCCACAGCAGCGCGGGGTTTGCGGCAAACCAGTGCGCCCAGCCCGGGGCGGCGATCTCGTAGCTCAGGATTTGCCGGTCAGGGCCGATGATGCCCCAGACGAAGGGCGGATAACACAACAGCGCCGCGAGCCATCCGGCAAGCAGGGGATTGCCCGAGCGGATGTGCGAATCGAGCGGGCGCAAAGTGAGCAGGTAGCCCACCGTGCCGATCTCGACATCGATCACGAACAGCAGCGTCACCAGCAAGCCGGCAAGGCCAACCGGGTCGCTCGCAAGGCGGGCAAGATCGGCCTCGACCACCTGGGCAAAGCCGGCGGGCAGGATCGAGATCATGAAGGCGCCGAAGAAGCCCTTGATCGCCCAGGCGCGCCAGTGCCGGGCAATCGCTGCGCCATCCCAGGTGCCGCGCCCGATCACCCCGCCACCGAGCAGCGCGGCGCCGAAATGCCAGGTGCCATCGCGCGGCTCGACGAGATAGCGGTCAAGCCAGATGACATAGGGCACCGAAAGCGCCACCAGCGGCACCGCGGCAAAGGTGAGCACCTGCATGGCGAACAGGTAGGAGCCTTCCCAATACCAGCGCGAAAGGCCATAAAAGGCAGCGAGGATCGCCCAGGTCGCCCACAGCCCGCACAGCTTGACCACCGCGATCGGCAGCACTTCGGCCAAGGGGCGTGGGCGGCGCCAGTCGATGCCGGTCGAGGGCCGCAGGTGCACCTTGTCCACCAGCACCGACCACAGCGCCATCGGCAGGGCGGCAAAGAGCAGCGCGGCAAGCGCGGCATAGGGCCCGGAGAGCACCCCGCGCTCTGGCCCCAGCGCACCTTGCAGCCCCAAGGCCGCGGCGATGTCGGGATAGCTGCGGCAGAAGGCGATCCAGCCGATCAGCCCGGCGAGCCCGGCAAGACCGACACCGGTCGAGACATCGCTGACCGGCGGCTTGGGGCGCGCTGAGGCTGAGGACGGGGCAAGCGGGGCCATGATGCCAAGGCCCATAGCGCAAAAGGGTTAACGCCTTGACCATAACCGCCGCAGCGCGGTGGCGCACCCCAACCGTCCGGTTCGCGCGCGCCTAGCGCCAGGCGTGGATGGTGCCGCTGTCGTCGAGGATGTAGAGCATCCCGTCGGCCACGATCGGGGCCAGGCTCACCGGCGCGCCGAGATCGGCGAAGAACTGCGCCGCGCCTTCCCCGGCGCTCACCCGCCACACCTCGCCGCGCGAGCTGGCCACCCACAGCTGCCCCCCGGCAAGCACCGGGCCGGTCCAGAAGATCGGGCCCTTCTTGTCCTCCTCATCCTTGTAGCGCTGGAGCTGGGCGATCCAGCGCACCCGGCCCGAGGACCGGGCGATGGCGAGCAGGCGCGCATCATCGGTGAGCGTGAAGATCCATTCCCCCGCAATCGCCGGGGTGGAGATACCAGCCAGGTTGAGCTCCCAGATGCGCTGGCCGGTGACCAGCTCATAGGCGGCCATGCGCCCGCCCTGGCCGAGCGCATAGACCCGGCCCGAATCGATGATCGGATCGGCATCAATATCAGTGACGGAGCCCACCGTGGTCGAGATATTGGTGCGCGCCAGCGCGTCCGACCACAGCACGCGCCCATTCTCATAGCGATAGGCGGTCAGCTCGCCGCTCGAATAGCCGGCAACGATGGTCCCTTGCCCGGCGGCGGGCGCGGCCACCCCGAACACCCCCGAAGCGGTGGTCGAGCCGCTTTCGTTCCACACCAGCGCACCGTTGGAAAGATTGAGCGCCAGCAGCTGGTTGTCCTGCGTCATCACGAACAGTTGGCCAAAGGCGATGGTGGGCGATCCGCGCAGCGGGCCGGCGGGCTTGACCTTCCAGATCACCTCGCCGGTCTCGGCATTCAATGCCTTGACCTCGCCGACGCCGTTGGTGGCATAGACCCGGCCCGCATCATAGCTGACCCCGCCGCCGAAGGCCGAAGGGGACTGATCCTTGGTAAGATCGTCCTCGACCCGGCTCCAGATCCGCGCCCCGGTGTTCTTGTCGAAGGCGACGATGGTGCCGTCGGTGCCCATGGCAAACAGCTTGCCGCCGCCCACCACCGGCGCTGCGGCAAGGCGCATCCGGTTGGTCGATCCGGCGACTTGCCCCGTCCACACCTTCGAGGGTTTCTCGGCCAAGGCAAGGTGGCCATAGCTCTTGTTCGCCGTGCCGCCCGCCTGGGCCCATTCGGGATTGCCGCGCGGCGGCGGCAGCACCACCGAGACCGCGGCCAGCGCCGGATCGACTTCGGTGCCGCGCTCGATCCGCGAGAGGATCGGCACGCGGTTGCCGATCGTGGGCGTGGTCTTGTCATCCCCGCCGCCAAACAGCCCGCCCTTGCACCCCGTCAGCCCGGCGGCCATCAGGCCCGCCAGCAGCCCGGCGCGCACAAATTTGCTTGTCATCATACCCGTCCGTCCAATCCCGTCACCTATCCGGCCGCATCTGCCGCAGCCTCGTCCCCCCCATTGGTCTCGGCGCCTTCCTCCTTGAGCAGCTTGCCCACATCCTCGACCGCGTCAACGCCAAGCAGCCCGGCCATCTGCCGCGCGCGCGAGCGCAGGGTTTCAGAGAGGCTCTCATCCTTGGCGATCGCGGCAAACAGCTTGCCCGCCTCGGCGCGATTGCCATTTTCAAGGTGGGCCATCGCCACCAGTTCCGCCGCGCTGCCAAACAGCGCCTGGCCGGGTTTGGCCAAGGGCGCGAGACGGGCGATCACCTCGGCAGGCTTCATGCTGTCAAACCCGAGCGTGACCTCGCGCAGCAGCGCCAGATCGCGCAGCGCCGGCGGCGTTTCCGGATCGCTGGCAATCGCCTTGTAGAGCACCCGGGCGCGGGCCGGATCGCGCTCCTCGATGGCGTTGCTCGCCTCGATGAAGCGCGCCGCGGCGCGCGCGCCGGGTGAGGCCTCGCCATTCAGCAGGGGCGCGATCTTCTGGTTCGAGGTGGCAAAATCGCGCTGCTGCGCATAGTCGAGCGCCGAGATCAGCGCCTCCGACTGGGCCTCGAGCTGCCCCTCGCGCCAATTGTGCCACAGCATATAGGCCCCCAGCGCCGCGATCAGCGCAAGGATCCCGCCGAGCAGCTTCCATCCATGTTCGCGCAGGAAGGTGAGCAGCGCATCTTCACGCACCGCCTCGTCGATCTCGCGGATCAGCACCTCGTCCTCGGCCGAGGCGGTCGGGACAGGAGGGCGAGAGGTGGGAATGCGTGCCATGGGTGGGCCTGTGATCCTTGCGTGGGTTGCGATGCCCTGAAGGGCAATCGCGCGAGCGCGCTCTTTAGGCAGGTGCCGCCTTGCGCGCAATGGCAGGCTGAGCTCCGTGCCCGGCGGCCCACCGCTTCGCGCAGCGCGATTGAACCGGGGATGAAGCGCCGCGCCGCTCAGATTGCGCGCCCGATTGCCGCACCATATGCGGCGCGATAGGCCGCGAGCATCGCGGCAAAATCATAATGCGCCCGGGCATGGGCGCGGTTGGCTGCGCCCAGCGCAGCGCGCAGCGAAGCATCGCCCGCCAGCCGCGCGAGCGCGGCCCCCAGCGCAGCGCCGTCGCCTGGTGGCACCACCAGCGCGCGGTTGGGCTCGGAGAGCATGGCGCGCACATCGCCGACATCGGGCGCGGCCACCGGCAGGCCCGCGGCCATCGCCTCGGCCAGCGCAAGCGGGAACTGCTCCGAACGCGAGGACAGCGCGAAGATGTCGAACAGGCCTACCACCCGCGCCGGATCGACCCGCCCCGGCAGATGCACCCTGAGTTCGAGCCCATGGGCTGCCGCCGCAGCCCGGATCGCCGCTTCCTCCGGCCCCTCGCCGCAGATGACGAGGTGCCATTCGGGAGGCAATGCGGCACAGGCTTCGACGAGGAGCGGCAGGTTCTTCACCGCGCGCAGGCCGGCCAGCGTGCCCACCCAGCGCGTGCCCGGCGCCTTGGCAAGCGGCAGCGCGGCCGGATCGGGCGGAGCGGCAAAGGCAGCAGTGTCGATCCCATTGGCAATCCGCAGCACCCGCCCGCGCGGCTGGCGCCAGGCGCCAAGCGCGATGCGCTCAAGCCCGTGCGAGGGCACGATCAGCCGCGCCGCCGTGCCGAGCGCCACGCGGCGGTAGAGATTGCGCTGCGGCTTGAGGCCTGCTGCCTCGTCCTCGTTGAAGCCATCCTCGTGGTGGATGAGCGGTGCCAGGCCAAGCACGCGCGCAAACAGGCGGTGGGCCATCACCACGTCCATCGCCCCCCAATTGTAGGTGAGGATGAGATCATGCCCGCGCATCGCCCGGGCCAAGGCCCACAGCCGCGCCGGGCTGGGCCGGCCCTTGAGCGGGGGGAAATGCTCGGGGAAACTTGCCATGACCCCCGGGTCGATCAGGGCGCGCGCCCCCAGCGCCCCCGGCTCGGCGGAAATCACGCTGTGCGCAAGGCCCTCACCCAGCGCATTCATCAGTCGCACGCAGCGCACCTCCTTGCCCCCGGCATCGAAGGTCGAATGGCAGTGAAGGACGCGAAGGCGCCCGCGGGCGGGTGGGTTCACGCGACCTCGTCCAGCAGGGCGTGGATCGCGGCACGCACCTCGGGCTCGTCGAGCGTCGGGGCGTGGCCCACCCGCGGCACGGTGATGGTGCGCATCTTCGGGTTGCGCGCCGCCATGCGCTTGACCGTATCCGGGCTGAGCAGATCGGACAGTTCCCCGCGCACCAAGAGCATCGGCACCCCCGCCAGCGCTTCAAAGGCAAGCCACAGATTGGGCGGCGCGGCATTGCCGGGCCGGGCAAAGGGCTCGGCAATCGCCATGTCATAATCAAAGCTGATCCGCCCGTTCTGGGTGACCACCATGGTGCGCTTGGCGAGGTCAAGCCATTGGTCGAGCGTGTAATCGGGAAAGGCTGCGCCGTGGGTTTCGGCGAGCGCCTTGGCGGCGTGCACCCAAGTGGGAAAGCTGCGCCCCTGCCCGACATAGCCCGCGATGCGCTCGAGGCCAGCGGTTTCGACTTCGGGGCCGATGTCGTTGAGCACCACCGCGGCCATGCGACCGGGCTGGGCCTGGGCCATCAGCATGGTCATCAACCCGCCCATCGAGGTGCCGATGGCAACAAACCGGGTGATGGCTTGCTCGGCCAGCAGCTTTTCCACATCGGCGACATAGGTGGAAGGGGTGTAGCTGTCCGAATCCCGGGCATAGTCGCTTTGGCCACGCCCGCGCATTTCGGGCACGATCACCCGGCGCTTCGCGCTCAGGTCCTCGGCCAGCGCGGCAAAATCGCGGGCATTGCGGGTGAGGCCATGCAGGCACAGAACCGGCAGGGCGCTGCTGCCTTCAGGCCCCGGATAGTTGCGATAGTGCAGGTTGAGGCCATCGCTGCTGGTCCAGAAGCGATCTTCGTAAAGTGCAGCCATGAACGGCAATTGTCCCCTCGATCGATCCGTGCCGGAAGGTGGGCGCAGCCGCATGGCTTGCGCGCCCCGGCGCTTGGCCGCACTATCGCGGGATGAACGCGCCTGTGCAACTGCCTGATTGGCCCGCTGCCTACCGCCCGGATCCGGCCATCCTGCCGCTGGCGGACTGGATCGGCGATCCGGTCGCCCCGGCCGATTTTCCCGCTGCGCGCCTGCGCTGGCGCAACGATCGGGCAGCGGCGAGCGTCGGACTCGATCACCTCGACGATGAGGCCTGGGCCGCGCATTTCGCCCGCTTCAGGCCCCTGCCCGGCAATCTGCTGCAGCCGCTGGCGCTGCGCTATCACGGGCACCAGTTCAGGGTTTACAACCCCGAGATCGGCGACGGGCGCGGCTTCCTGTTCGCGCAGCTGCGCGGGGCTGATGGGCGATTGCTCGATCTGGGCACCAAGGGATCGGGCACCACGCCCTACAGCCGCTCGGGCGATGGGCGCCTCACACTCAAGGGCGCGGTGCGCGAGATCCTGGCGACCGAAATGCTCGAGGCGCTCGGCGTCAACACCTCGAAGACGCTGAGCGTGATCGAGACCGGCGAAGAACTCTGGCGCAATGACGAGCCTTCGCCCACCCGCTCGGCGGTGCTGGTGCGCCTGTCGCATTCGCATATCCGCATCGGCACCTTCCAGCGCCTCTTGGCGATCGGCGATGAAGCGTGCATGGCGGCGCTGGTTGCCTATTGTCTCGCGCAGTTCCCCAGCCCGCCCCCGCCCGAGGATGCCCCGGGGCGCGAGGAACCGGCGGTGCAATTTCTGCACCAGGTGGTCGAGCGCCTGGCCGATCTTGCCGCGAGCTACATGGTCGCCGGCTTCGTCCACGGGGTGCTCAACACCGACAACATGAACATCACCGGCGAGAGTTTCGACTATGGGCCGTGGCGCTGGCTGCCGCGCTGGGATCCGGGCTTTACCGCGGCCTATTTCGATCATGCCGGGCTCTATGCCTTTGGTCGCCAGCCCGAGGCGATCCACTGGAACTGCGGGCAATTGGCAGTGGCGCTGCGGCTGCTGGCCGACAGCGCCCCGCTGGTCGCGGCGCTCGAGCGGTTCGGGCCGCTCTACATGGAGCACGTGGCGCGCCGCTGGTGCTGGCGGCTGGGCGTGGCGCCGCGCGGGCTCGAGGAGGATGCGCGGCTTGTCTCCCTGTGCGAGCGGGAGATGCGCGAGGGCGGGTGGCAGCCCGATGCCTTCTTCTTCACCCATCGCGGCGGGCGCGGGGCGAGCGGCGCGCTGGCCGAAGCGCTCGCAGCCTATGAGCCGCTGCCAGACACGCATCCCTATTGGGCCGAGCCAGCGCCGCAGAGCCTGCTGATCGAGGAGGTCGAGGCAATCTGGGCCGCGATCGACCAAGGGGATGACTGGGGGCCGCTTCATGCCAAGCTTGCCGCGCTGCGCCGCATGGGCGAGGCCCATGGCCCCGCGCCAGCCCCGGCGGGCCATGCTGCCACACGGGCACACCCGTGATCTTCTTTGGCCTGTTTGCCCTATCTTTTGGGGGATTTCCGCGATAGCGCTGGGGTGGACTGCGGTGCCGCCGGGGGGCGGGCCGCGTGATCAAAAGGGCATGGGCAAGGTGAGCGAGCAGCTTCTCATATCCTTTGAACCAGCCAGTGGCGAGGAGCTGTGGCGGGGCACCCACAGCGATGTCGAGGCGGCGATTTCGGCTGCCCGCAGCGCCTGGGCAGCCTGGGCGGCGCTGCCGCTCGGCACCCGGATCGAGACTCTGCGCAGCTTTGCCAACGAGGTGCGCCGCGAGGGCGAGGCGCTGGCCGAGCTGATCGGGCGCGAAGTGGGCAAGCCCCTGTGGGAGGCGCGGGGCGAAGTCGATGCCGTGGCGGGCCAGGTCGATGTTGCCGTTCAGGCCTATGCCGAGCGCACCGGCAAGAAGAAGTTCGATGCCGGGGTGGGCGCAAGCGCGGCAGTGCGGCACAAGCCGCACGGGGTGATGGCGGTGATCGGCCCCTTCTCCGCTCCCGCGCAGGCGCCTTGCGGCCATATCGTGCCCGCGCTCATCGCGGGCAATGCGGTGCTGTTCAAGCCCTCGGAAAAGGCCCCCGCTGTGGGCGGGGCGCTGGTCGCCTGCTTCCACCGTGCCGGGGTTCCCGAAGGGGTGATCCAGGCGGTGATCGGCGGGCCGGAGGAAGGCAAGGCGCTGGTTGCCCATCCCGGGGTCGATGGGGTGCTGTTCACCGGATCGGTGCAGGTGGGCCTTGCCATCAACCGCAAGCTTGCCGCCAATCCCGGAAAGCTGGTCGCGCTCGAGATGGGGGGCAACAACCCGCTGGTGGTGGTGGAGACCCCCAAGCTGGCCGATGCCGCCGCGCTGGTGGTGCAGAGCGCCTTTGCCTGCGCCGGACAGCGCTGCACCGCGGCGCGGCGGCTGATCGTTACGGAGCGAGTTCACGAGGGCCTGATGGAGCACCTGGTGCCGCTCACCCGCAAGCTGATGCTCGGCGATCCGGTGGGCGAGCCGCAGCCCTTCATGGGGCCGGTGATCGACAACGACACCGCCGACAGGCTGGCGGAAAGCTTCCTCACGCTGCTGACCGCGGGCGGGCGCCCGCTGTTGCACATGCGCCGCTCGATGCCCGATCTGCCCTTCATCACCCCGGGCATCATCGATGTCACCGATATCCCTGAGCGGCCCGATCTCGAGCTTTTCGGCCCGGTGCTTCAGGTCATCCGGGTGCCCGATCTCGACGCCGCGATCACCGAGGCCAACAACACCCGCTTCGGCCTTTGCGCCGCGCTGATCGGCGGCTCGGCCGAGGATTACGGGCGCTTCTGGGCCAATGTCCGCGCCGGGGTGATCAACTGGAACAGCCCCACCACCGCGGTTTCGCCCAAGGCGCCGCTTGGGGGGATCGGCCTGTCGGGCAATCATCGCCCCGCGGCCAGCTATGCCGTCGATGCCTGCGCCTATCCGGTCGCCAGCATCGAGCTTGATCAGCCGCGCGCGAGCCTCGGCCTCGGGGTGCGCTCCTGAGGCCCGTATCAGGGCGCCCGATAGAGTAGCTCGACCGCGGTCATGCCATGGGCCGCCGGGCGGGCCAGCACCAACAGCCGCGCGCCTGCCTTGCCTTGCGCGGCGATGAGCGCGGCGGGGGCGCTATAATGGGTGGCTGTCAGCCCGGCGCGACGGGCGCGGACATAGTGATAATGGAGCACGTCCTCGCTCGCCGCCGCCGTGGCATAGCGGATGATGCGGATGCGGCAGGGGGGCTGATCGGCCCCCGCAGCCTGCAGCACCATCGCCTGCGGCGGCAGGGCGGCGGCGGGGGG
The DNA here is from genome assembly GCA_046297575.1 of Erythrobacter cryptus. Classification (GTDB taxonomy): domain Bacteria; phylum Pseudomonadota; class Alphaproteobacteria; order Sphingomonadales; family Sphingomonadaceae; genus Erythrobacter; species Erythrobacter cryptus_A. The sequence continues at coordinate 45,200 of JBKBHR010000007.1, read as the reverse complement.
AAGATCGGCAGCAAGCAGGAAATCCTCGCCGAGGCGCTGAGCGCAGGCCGCCGGCGCCCCAAGCGCATCGAGCAAGGCGCCCGCATCCGCCTGCGGCCCCGGCGCGCGCGGAAAGGCGGCCTCGGCAGGCGGCGGCAGGGCCGGGATCGGGCCCCCTTCAAGCAATGCCATCCGTGCCGCCTCGCGCGCCGCGCGCGCTGCCTCGCGCGTGGCCTTGAACAGCGGTAAGGCGCTGCTGTCAGCCTGGCCGAGGATGGCATTGGCCTCGTTGCGGCTGGCAAGATCAGGATCGCTCATCAGCGGATCGTGGAGCGCCCGGGCAACCACCGGATCGCGCGCCAGCGCCGCCTCCTCACCCTCCCGGACGTGCTCGCGCGGAGCGCAGGCCGCCAGCAGCAGGCACAGCGATGCAAGGGCAAGGATGCGGGCCATGGCCAAGGCCGTGGCACAATATGGTTAAGATTGCCCCCTGTTCGGGGCTTGGGCCACGGCAAGACGCCCCCGGGCCGCAATAGACCCGGGGGCGCCCCTCACGCCGACCGCAGCCAGCGCGCCGGCAGCCATGTGGTGGGCATGGCCGCAAGCCTTTGAACCTTTCGCCATCACCCAGGCCCGGCGGGCGATTCGCTCTGTCTATTCATTTATAGGCGCCGCAAGATGAACGGGGGCCGCTGAGAGCTGACAGCGCCGGTTCAGCCGCAGGGGTGCGCGCCGCGGCGCTTGCGCCGCGCCGCGCCCACCCCTAACGGCGCTGCGAATGAGTGCTTCCCCCTCGTCCGCCGCTGCCGCTGCTCCCCACAGCCCCGAGCGTTCCTCGGGCCTGCTCCCGGCGCTTGGCGCCTACATCATGTGGGGCTTCCTGCCGCTCTACCTGCTGCTGGTGCGCAGCGTTCCCCCGGTCGAGTTCGTCGGCTGGCGGATCATCTGGACGCTGCCGCTGTGCCTCGCGATCCTCGCCCTGCGGCGCCAGCTGCCCGAGCTTCGCGCCGCGCTCACCCGCCCGCGCAGCCTGCTGGCGCTGATGGCCAGCGCGGCGCTGATCGGGATCAACTGGTTCGTCTATATCTGGGCGATCATGGCGGGCGAGGTCTATGCCACCAGCATCGGCTATTACCTCAATCCGCTTCTCAACGTGCTGCTTGGCACCCTGCTGCTGGGCGAACGCCTGTCGCGCTGGCAATGGCTGGCGGTGGCGATCGCCGCGGCTGCCGTGGCGCTGCTTGCCGCCGGGGCGGCGACGAGCCTGTGGATCAGCCTGAGCTTGAGCCTCACCTTCGCGCTTTATGGGCTGGTGCGTAAACAGGTGGCGGTGGGCGCGCTTGCCGGCCTGACGATCGAGAGCGCGCTGCTTGCCATTCCGGCGGCGGCGGTGGTGGGCTGGTATGCGCTGAGCCCCACCGGTTCGGCCTTCGGTCATGACTGGTGGATGAGCAGCCTCATCATCTTCTCCGGCGTCGCCACCGCGGTGCCGTTGCTGCTGTTCGCGATCGCGGCGCGGCGAATGGATTATTCGACGCTCGGTTTCATCCAGTATCTGGCCCCCACCATCGTCTTCATTCTCGGCCTTACGGTGTTTCGCCAGCCGCTGGCCCCGGCCAAGCTGGCAAGTTTCGTGCTGATCTGGCTGGCGGTAGCGATCTTCGTGGCCGATCTGTGGCGGCGCCGCCGAGCCTAGCCCATCAGGCGCCAGCCGAGCCGCTGCCCGGCGTGCCAGGGGACGATTTCCTCCCCCGCCACGGTCAGCACCTCGGGCACCTCGGTCTCGCCACGCGCGAGCGTGATCGTCTCCTCATTGACCGGCAGGCGGTAGAAGGCCGGGCCGTGGAGCGAGGCAAAGCCCTCGAACCGGTCGAGCGCGCCCTCCTCGTCGAACACGGTGACATAGCTTTCCAGCGCAAAGGGCGCGCCGAAAATGCCGGCACAGCCGCATGCCGCTTCCTTGGCCTTGCGCAGATGCGGGGCGCTGTCGGTGCCGAGGAAGAACTTGGGATTGCCGCTGGTCGCCGCCTTCCGCAGCGCCAGGCGGTGCTCCTCGCGCTTGGCCACCGGCAGGCAGTAATTATGCGGCTGGATCCCGCCCACCAGCATGGCATTGCGGTTGATGTGGAGGTGCTGCGGGGTGATGGTGGCAGCCACCTGCGGCCCGGCGCCAAGCACGAAATCGACCGCATCGGCGGTGGTGATGTGCTCGAACACGATCCGCAGCTTCGGAAAAGCCGCAGTAATAGCGCGCAGGTGCCTCTCAATGAACACCTTTTCCCGGTCGAACACATCGACCGCATGATCGGTCACCTCGCCGTGAATGCACAGCACGATGTCCTCGGCCTCCATCCGCTTGAGCACCGGATGGATGTTCTCGACATTGGTGACGCCCGCCGCCGAATTGGTGGTGGCATGGGCGGGATAGAGCTTGGCCGCGGTGAACACCCCTGCCGCCGCGCCGCGGGCCAGATCATCCGGGTCGGTGTCATCGGTGAGGTAGCAGGTCATCAGCGGCTCGAAGCGCACGCCTTGCGGCACGGCGGCGCGGATGCGCGCGCGGTAGGCCTCGGCCAGCGCCGTGCTGGTCACCGGCGGGGTGAGATTGGGCATGACGATTGCCCGGGCAAACTGGCGCGCGGTATAGGGCACCACGTCGCGCATGATCTCGCCATCGCGAAAATGCAGGTGCCAGTCATCGGGGCGGCGGATGGTGAGGCGATCGGTCATCCCTTCCCCTTAGCCGCGCCGCGCCCTATCTGTCACCCATGGCCAGCCATCTTGCCCAGCGCGCGCTTGTGCGCATTGCCCCGCTCGATCCGGACGAGGATGCCGCCAGCTTCCTGCAGGGGCTCGTCACCAATGACGTGAAAGGCCCGCTGCCCTGCTATGCCGGCCTGCTCACCCCCCAGGGCAAGCACCTGTTCGATTTTCTCGTCTGGGCGGACGGGAACGACCTTCTCCTCGATTGCGAGGCGGCCGAGGCCGAGGCGCTGATCAGGCGCCTGACGCTCTATCGTCTGCGCCGCCATTTGGCCATCACCCGCGACGAGCGCCTGGCGGTGCATTGGTCACCCCAACCGCATCCCGGCGCCGCACCCGATCCGCGCCTCGCCGCGCTGGGCTGGCGCTGGCTGGGGCCACCCGGCGGGGCAAGCGCCGATGCGGCCTGGCACGCCCACCGCCTCGCCCACGGCGTGCCCGAGGGTCGGGCGGAAATGGGCGATATCCTGTGGCTCGAAACCAATGCCGCCGAACTCAACGGGGTGAGCTTCACCAAGGGCTGCTATGTCGGGCAGGAGAACACCGCGCGGATGAACTGGCGGCAGAAGGTGAACCGCCGCTTGGTGGTGGTGCCGCTCGCCGCCTCCGATCCGGCACGGCGCAAGGCCGCTTGGCCGGACCTCGGCCTTGCCATCGATCACCTCAAGGTCGAAACGCTCGATCCCGCCAGCCTGCCGGTCTGGCAGCGCGCCGCTCTCCTGAAGGCAGACTCGCCGCCTGCCTAGGCCACCTCGCGCGCGGCAAGGCTTGCTTCGAGCAGCGCGGCGGCCCTGTCGCGCGCGGCATCGCGCGGCAGGCCAAGCGACTTGGCGAGCGCCGAGCCGATCAGCGCATCGCCGAGCGCCATCAGCACCAGCATCAGAGTGTCGCGGTGGATGCGCTGATCGCAGCCCGGCGCCTCGGCCTCGCTTGCGGTCAGCTCATCGACGAGATCGTGGATCGTGCCGATGATCGGATCGAGCGCATCCTCGTTGCCGGTGAGCAGCATCCAGCTGGTCAGCGCCCCCGCCCCTTCGCGGTCGAAGGCATCGAAGGCAAGATCGACCACCTCGCGCGCCGAACCCAGCCCGGCGCGGCTGGCATGCACCGCCTCGCGGATGGTCTCGCACACCGCCCGGGCGAGATGCTCTGCCAGCGCCTTCTGCAGCCCCGAGGCCGAGCCGAAATGGTGCAGCAGGTTGGCATGGGTGCGCCCGATCCGCGCCGCCACCGCCTTGAGCGTCACCGCCTGCGGCCCGGCCTCGATCAGCAGCGCGCGCGCCGCCTCGAGCGCGTGGCTGCGCGATTCCTCCGGGCTCAATCGCTTGCGGCTTGCCATGGCAAACGCCGGTAATGGCTTTTGCCAAGGCGGACAAGAGCCGCCCAATCAGGCCGCGCGCTGGTGCACCCCCGCTTGCGCAGCGAGGCTGCGGCGATATTGCGCCGCGGGCGCCTTGCCCTTGCGGGCGCAGGAAAAACGCTCCTCGATCCGCCCGCTCGGCTCGAAGCCGAGCTTCCTCAAGACCTTGCCCGAGGCCGGATTGTCGAGGAAGTGCCAGGCACCGAGCATGGTATGGCCGAGCATCGCGGCGATCGCGACCATGGCTTGCCCTGCCTCGCTGGCATAGCCCTGCCCCCAATGCGGCCGGGCGATCCAGTAGCCGAGTTCGGCGCCAACCTCTGCCGGTTCAAGGCCGATGCAGCCGATCACCTGCGCATCGCGCGCAAGCGTGACGAGCAGGCGCGGAAAGAGCGGATCAACGGGCCGCGCGGCAAAGGCGCGGGCATCGGCCTCGCCATAGGGCCAGGGTGCGCGGGCAAGATTGCGCACCACGTCCTCATCGGCAATTGCCCGATGAAGCGCCGGGGCATCCTCGCCCCAGATCGGTCGGAGCAGCAATCTGTTGGTGCGGTGAAACACGCCGTCCTCCTCCTCGCCCCGCGCCGCCGATAGAGCCGGCGCATGACAATTTTAAGGCCGCGAAACTTTGTGATTCGGCAGACCTGAAGCTCGAGGGAGAACGTGAAAAGGGAGACAGGCCCCCCTTGCAGCAAGGGACAGCCCTGTCTCCCTCAATGGGAGGTCTTGCACCTCCCGGGACCGTCCCTGACGGACGATCCCTTCAGCGGATCGTCCGCTCTATTCGGCAGCCTCAGCCACGGCATCGACCGACACATATTTGCGGCCGAGCTTGCCCGCGTGGAATCGCACCACCCCGGCGGCAAGCGCATAGAGGGTGTGATCCTTGCCCATCCCGACATTGACGCCCGGATAGACCTTGGTGCCGCGCTGGCGGATGATGATGTTGCCGCCGATCACTTCCTGGCCGCCGAACTTCTTGACGCCAAGGCGCCGACCGGCCGAATCGCGCCCGTTGCGCGAGGAACCACCTGCCTTCTTGTGTGCCATGGTGCGCGAGCCTCCTTATTCGGCGCTGGCGGCGGCTTCGGCCGGCGCTGCGCTCTTGGTCTTCTTGGCGGCGGCCTTCTTGGCCGGCTTGTCCGCCGCGGCGGCGCCCACGGCGGTGATGCGCAGCAGGGTCAGCTGCTGGCGGTGGCCGTTCTTGCGGCGATAATTGTGGCGGCGCCGCTTCTTGAACACGATCACCTTCTCGCCCTTGGCCTGGGCGATGATCTCTGCCGAGACCGTCACCGCCTTGGGATCGGCCAGGGTGTCACCCTCGCCTGCCAGCAGGACATCGCCCAGCGTGATCGTGTCACCGGCTTCACCCGCCAGCTTCTCAACGGCAATCTTGTCTCCGGCGGCAACCCGATACTGCTTGCCGCCAGTGCGCACTATCGCGAACATGGCTTCATACTCTCAAACTGGTGCGGTGCCCGGCCCGTGGAACCAACGTTCCGCCAACCGAACGGCAATCGGGGGCCACGCGCGGTGACCCCGTGAAGGATGAGCGCCCCTAGGTGAAAGGCTGGTGCAAGTCAACCGGCGAGCCAACCTGGAGCGGCCAAAAATCGCCGCAAGGGCGCCACTGAGGCACCTTTGCCAAGCGCGAGCGGCATGGTAACGATGTTTCGGGATTGTCATGCACCACCTGCGCCACCTGTCCGGCCTCATCGGCCTTGCCGCCGCGCTTTCGGCCTGTTCGGCGAGCGAGGGACGCTATCCCTCCTTGGCGCTGCGCCCCTTCGAGGTCTCGCCGCCCGAAGCCGCGGCACCTGCCCCGCCGCCGATTCGCTCCGGGATCGATCCGGCGATGATCGATGCGCTTGCCCGCCGGGCCGAGGCGGCCCATGCCGCCTTCCTTGCCGCGCAAGGCACCGCCGCCCCGCTTGCCGAGGCCGCGCGCGGCCTTGCCATCGAAAGCCCGTCACGCGCCCGGGCGCTGGTGGCGCTGGGCGAAGTTTCCTCGCGCCGCAGCGACACCGCCGCCATCCTTGCCGAGATCGATGCGCTTGCCGCCGATTCTGCCACCCGCCTCGCCCGGGACCCGGCGCTGGAAGCAGCCCAGGCCCAAGTTGCCGCCTTGCTGGCGCGCGAGGATGCGGCGCTCGTGCAGCTGTGGGAGGCGATGGGATCGTGAACCTTGCGTGCGGCACCTGTCCGGTGAAGGAAACCGCTGCCTGCGCGGTGCTCACCCCCGAGGAGCGCGAGGCGCTGGCCGCGGCCGGGCGCACCCGCGTCTTGAAGCGCGGCGAAATGCTGTTTGCTGCCGGCGATGAGGATGCCGCCTGCGCCACGCTGCTGAGCGGCGCGCTCAAGGTCTCCTCGGTCGATGTCGAGGGCAACGAGCAGATCCTCGCGCTCGTTCACCCTTCGGGCTTCATCGGCGAATTGTTCAGCCCCTTTGCCCATCACGACGTGGTGGCGCTCACCGAAAGTCGGCTGTGCACCTTCGCCAGGGTGGATATCGAGCGGGCGATCGAGGATTATCCGGCGCTCGCCCGGGCGCTGCTGCGCCGCAGCCAGGCCGACCTGCTGGCCAGCCGCAACCTGCTCGAACTTACCGGCCATGCCAGCGCCGAGGCGCGCCTTGCCGCGCTGCTGCACGATTTTGCCGCGGCGGCGAGCGAGAGCTCGTGCCACCTGGCCCGGCGCTTCGAACTGCCGCTGACCCGCGGCGAGATCGCCAACATGCTGGGGCTGACGATCGAGACGGTGAGCCGCAAGCTTGGCGAACTCGAGGAGATGGGCGCGATCCGGCGCGAGGGCAAGCGCGGCATCGCGCTCACCGATCCTGGCCTGCTGGTGGAGCTTTCCGGCCGCGGCTAGGGTTCACCCAAATCGGGATGGGGCAGCGCCATGGGTGATGGACGCTGCCCCGGGGAACTTCAGGCCACCAGCGCCGCAATCAGCGCCACGGCAAGGCCCCAGCACACCAGCAGCACCGGCAGCACGAGCACCTGTGCGCTCGCCTCCCCGGCGCTTAAGTGGCCGGTCAGGGTCATGATCCCGTGGGCCTCGAACTCGCCCTGTGTTGCCGGACGCGAGGCATTTTCCTTGAGCCGCGTCCAGATCGCCGGCACCCCGAAGAAGGCGGCAATCAGCAGCACGATCACCGCCATCGGGATTGCGAGGCCCGCATTGGCAAAGGCGCTGCCCACGATCGCCAGAAAACCGAGATAGCAGGCGATGGTGGCAGCGTAGAGCGAATTGGGCAGGCCGAAATTGCGATCGGCCTCGATCTGGTGGCGCACGGCCGGCACGACAGGGGGCTGATCGAGGCGACGGGCCTCGCCGCGGGCGATGCGTTCGGTAACGATATGGCTCATGGGTCGATCCTCCTTGGCTTGGAGAACCGCCTAGCCCGAGCGCAGCGGGGAAACCTTGAGGTGGATCAATTCAGCACTGCCAGCGCGCCAGATCGCGGTGATCGGCCTCGCGCGGCTCGATCCAGTGCCACTGCCCGGCGCGCTTCTCGCGCTTCCAGAACCAGGCGGCGCTCTTGAGGTGATCCATGCAGAAATCGACCGCGTCGAGACAGTCACGCCGGTGCACTGCTGCGGCGGCAACGCAGACGATCGCTTCGCCCGGAAGCATGAGGCCGATGCGGTGAACCATGAGGATGCCGAAGAGATCGAAGCGCGCCAGCACGCTGTCAGCCAATGCTTCCATGCCCGGCAGGGTCAAAGGTGCATAATGGCTTAGCTCGAGCGCTTCGACCCCGTCCGCGCCGCGCACGCTGCCAACAAAACTGCACAGGCCGCCGTGGCCGGGGCAGGCCGCGGCGAGATCCGCAGCCAGCGCCGCCGGATCGAAGGGCGCATCGATCAGACGGATTGCGCGCCACGCCACGGCTCACCCCCCCGAAACGGGCGGGAGCAGCGCAATCTCGTCGCCCGCACCCGCCTGCAGTGAGGCCTTGTCGGCCAGCAGCGCGCCGTTCACCGCCACCCGGTTCCTCGGATCGTCGAGCGCGGCGGCGAGGGCCGGGGCAAGCTGGGCCTTGAGCCCTGCCCAGTCGAGCGGCGCTGCCAGTTCAAGCGCGGGCCCGCCAGCAAGGTCGGCGAGCCGGCCGAGGAAGACCACCCTGACCACCTCACCCCCCCGTCAGCGACATGTGCCGCGCCAGCGCCGGAGCAGCGCCGCGCGCATCCATGCGGAAGTGATGGCGCTCGGGCTTGATCGCCAGGGCCTCATCGAGCGCTGCGGCGATCCGCGCCTCGGGGTCTTCCGAGCGCAGCGCGGCGCGCAGATCGACCCGCTCGCCCCCGCCAAGGCAGGGGAAGAGCTGGCCGGTCGCCGTCACGCGCAAGCGGTTGCAGCCGGAACAGAAATTGCCGGTATGCGGCGTGATGAAGCCGAGCCTTCCGCCGGTCTCGGCAATGGTGACATAGCGCGCCGGGCCGCCGGTGCGGTGATCGCTGTCGGTGAGGGTCCAGCGTTCGGCGAGCCGGGCGCGCACCTGATCGAGCGGCAGATATTGGTCGAGCCTCTCCTCCTCGACATCGCCGAGCGGCATCACCTCGATCAGCGTGACGTCGTGCCCCTCGCGATGGCCCCAGGCGATGATCTCGGGCAGTTCGGCCTCGTTCACGCCCTTGAGCGCCACGACATTGAGCTTGACCTTGAGCCTCGCGCGGCGGGCTGCGGCTATGCCTTCAAGCACCCGGGGCAAGGCATCGCGCCGGGTGAGCCGGGCAAAGCGCGCGCGGTCAAGCGTGTCGAGCGAGACATTGATCCGCCGCACCCCGGCGCGGGCGAGCGCCTCGGCGTGTTCAGCAAGGCGGGTGGCATTGGTGGTCAGGGTGAGCTCCTCAAGCCCATGGCCAAGGTGCCGCCCGAGCGCGGCGATGAGGTCGATGATCCCGCGCCGCACCAGCGGCTCCCCCCCGGTCAGGCGCAGCTTGGTGACACCGCGGGCGATGAAGCCGCAGGCGAGCTGATAAAGTTCCTCGAGGCTCAGCACCTCGCGCTTGGGCAGAAAGGTCATGCGTTCGGGCATGCAATAGGCGCAGCGCAGATCGCAGCGATCGGTGACCGACAGGCGCAGATAGGTGATGCGGCGCTGGAAGCGGTCGATCAGCGAAAGAGGGGGCGCGGAGGAAGGCGCAGGAGCATCACGCAGCACCAGAAGATCAGGCTGGCGGGGGGGCTGAACCGGCATCCGCATCGTCATGGCACACGAGATACTGGCCTGTCACCCCGGGCGCATCTGCCAAAAAGCGCAGCACCGCCTCGCGCGCGTCGCCGGGACGGCCTGCCACCACATTGACCCTGGTGGGCGCCGCCTCGCGGGCGAGGTCTCGGGCGAGCGCGCGGCGCCAATCGGCATGATCGTGGGGCGCCGGGGGCATGAGGATGGCAAGCGCTCCGGTTTCGGGCGCAGCGATCAGCCGCCTTGCCGCCTCGAGATAGAAGGCCATGAAGGCCCCCGCCGCATCGAGCGCAGCGGCCGGCAGGGCAGGAACCTCGAGCACGCGCTGCATCGGCTCAACCCGCCAGATCGACTGGCCGCTCGCGGTGCAGGGTGATGCCGATCGCCTCGCCTGCCTCGGCGATGGCGAGCTTGACGATCTTCACCGTCACCGCCTCGACCTTCGCGTCCTGCACGAACAGGGTGTGGCAGATGTGATCGGCGACCGCCTCGATCAGCTTGAAGTGCACGCCCTTGGGCAGTCCCTCGGTGGCGGCGAACTTCAGATCCATGTAGTTCTTGCTCGCCTCGAGCGGGGTGTCGGGGTGATAGTGCTGCACCACCCGGTAACGCGCCGCGATCGAGATGCGCAGCGGCTGGGGCTGGCCGGTCTCCTCGGAATAGATGCCGGTGAGGACATCGACGACGAGATCGTTGACTTCAAGGGTGAGGGTATCGGCCATGGCGAGGCCCGTTGGCAGGATGGCGGGCACAAGTCCAGCCTTGGGCGGGCCGCGGCGCGCCCTAGCGGTTCGACCAGCGCGCGAAGATCGCGCTCGGCAGCAGCCGCGCGCCCTTGCCCTCCTCGCGCACGGCAAGATCGCCATGCGCGATCTCGCCCGGCAGGTGCGAAAGCGCCTCGTTGAGCAACCCGGCAAGCGCAAGGCTGCTCATCCGCACCGCATAGACGGTGAGGAACAGGAAGCGGCTTTGCCCGTCAAGCAGCCGCGCGCAATCGGCGATGAGGCCGGGCAGGTGCTCCTCGAGCCGCCACACCTCGCCCTCCGGCCCGCGCCCGAACTTGGGCGGATCGAGGATGATCCCGTCATAGCGCTTGCCCCGGCGCACCTCGCGCGCGGTGAACCTCGCGGCATCATCGATAAGCCAGCGGATCGGGCGATCTTCCATCCCGGAAAGCGCGGCATTGGCGCGCGCCTGAGCGACCGATTTCTTCGAGGCATCGACATGGGTCACGCGCCCGTGGCGGGACAGCGCCAGGGTGCCAAGCCCGGTATAGGCAAAGAGGTTGAGCATTTCCGCCGCCTCGATCCCCACCAGCTGAGCGCGCATCCATTCCCACACCGGCGCCATGTCGGGGAAGAATTGCAGGTGGCGAAAGGGCGTGGGCCGGGCGATGAACCGCACCTCGCGCCAAGCCAGCGGCCAGCCCCCCTCGGGCAGCGGCGCGGCGAGGTGCCAGCGCCCGCCGCCATCCTCGTCCGCCCCGGGGATGAACTCGCCCGCGGCCTGCCAGTCGGCAAGGCGCGGCTGCCACAGCGCCTGCGGCTCGGGCCGGATGAAGCTGTAGGAGCCGAAGGCCTCCCACTTGCGCCCGCCGCCGCTGTCGATCAGGCGATAGGCCGGATCAGGGCCGGGCCAGGCTCCGCACTCCATCACCAGCGGCTGCTGGACCAGGCGCGCCATCACCCTGCCCTGGCATGGCCAAGCACATAGTCGCGCGTTGCGGCATAATCGCCGGGGAGCGCCACCATGCTCTCCTCGCGCCCGAACAGGTCGCCCACCCGCGCCGGCAGGGCCGGGCGCACGCCCACCGCCCGCTCCACCGCATCGCGGAACTTGGCCGGATGCGCGGTCGCCAGCGTCACCAGCGGCACTCCGGCAGGAACAACGCCAGCGGCGGCCACGGCTCGCGCGGCGTGCAGGCCAACCCCGGTGTGCGGATCGATCACCTGCCCGGCCACGCGATAGGCCCAGGCCATGGCGCGGGCGGTTTCGGCCTGATCGGCGCGGGCGCTGGTGAACAGCGCCGCCGCCCCTTCGGCCTGGGCGTTGGTAAGCTGCATCGCACGGGTCTGTTCAAAGCCGCGCATCTGCTGTGCCAGCGCCGCCCCATCGCGCCCGCCGCAATCGAACAGCAGGCGCTCGAAATTGGAGGAGACCTGAATGTCCATCGAGGGCGTGATCGTCGGCGTCACCCCGCTGGCCGAATAATCCCCGCTTGAAAGCGCGCGGTGGAGGATGTCGTTGATATTGGTGGCAACGATGAGCCGCTCAACCGGCAGGCCCATCTTCGCCGCAACGTAGCCCGCAAAGACATCGCCGAAATTGCCGGTGGGCACCGAATAGGCGACCGGACGATCAGGCGCTCCCAGTTGCAGCGCGGATGCGAAGTAATAGACGACCTGCGCCATCAGCCGGGCCCAATTGATCGAATTGACCGCACCGAGATTGAGCCGCCCCGTCACCTCGGGATCGGTGAACATGCGCTTCACATGCGCCTGGGCATCGTCGAAGCTGCCTTCGATCGCAAGGTTGTGCACATTGGGGCTGAGGACCGTGGTCATCTGCCGACGCTGGACGTCGCTCACCCGCCCCCTGGGGTGGAGCATGAAAATTTCGACCCGATCGAGACCGGCCACGGCCTGGATCGCTGCCGAGCCGGTGTCCCCGCTGGTGGCGCCCACGATGGTGAGCCTCTCGCCCCGGCGGGCAAGGAAGGTCTCGAACAGCCGCCCGAGCAATTGCAGCGCCACGTCCTTGAACGCGAGCGTGGGGCCGTGGAACAGCTCGAGCAGCCAGTGCTGTGCGTCGAGCTGCACCAACGGCGTGACCGCCCCATGACCGAAATCGCCATAGACCTTGTGACAGATGGCCGAGAGTTCATCCTCGGACAGGCTGCCTGCAACAAAGGGCGCCATCACCCGCGCGGCGAGATCGGGATAGGCAAGGCCGCGCATTGCCCGGATCTCGTCCTTGCCGAACCGTGGCCACTCGGCCGGAACATAAAGGCCCCCGTCGCTGGCAAGGCCTGCCAGCGTCACCCCTTCGAAATCGAGCGCCGGCGCGCCCCCGCGTGTCGAGACATAGTGCATGGGCGCGCGGGTTAGCGCCGACGGCGGCGCAATGCCAGCACGTAGATGACAAGCGCTGTCAGCGCGAAAAAGAACCACTGCAGCGCATAGGCAAGGTGGTTGTTCGGAAGGTCGCCCGGATCGGGCCGCGCCATCGGCTCGAGACCCGCGACCGGCGGATCGGCAACGAGGCGCGGGCCGGGCGCGATCACCCCGGTCAGCGTGCCGCCGGAAAAGGCAGGTGGGCTGGAAAAGCGGCTGAAGCCGAGGTCGACGCGCGCACCCGAGGCGCAGGTGGCGCGCTGCACCCAGCCCTTGGCGCCGCTCGCCGCGGTGCCCGAGACCGCCTCGATGCGAACGACCCGCGGGCAAGCCACCTCGCTGCGGCGGAACAGCACCTCCTCACCAGCTCGCCCGAGCGGAAAGGGCACCGGCGCGCGCATGCGCGCAGCCGCGGCGTAGCTGGCGATCAGCGCCTCCTTCTCGGCGCGGCGGCCAAGCTGCCACACGCCCAGAGCTATCATAATGGCGACTGCCGCCAGCACGATGATGGTCGGGATGATCGGCACGCGGGCGCTCATGGGTGCTGGCTGTCCTCGTAGTGGTGATAGACCCACATGGTCTTGTAGAGCCTGAGACCCCCGATAACACTGCCGAGCGTCACCGGCCCCCAGAACGCGAGGCTCGCCCACAGCGGAGGGTGCAGCCATTCGTCCACGGCCAGCGCGGCGAGGATCAGCACCAGCGCCAGCAACATCGTCACCACGCCGACAAACCGACCGCCGCGCTCCAGCGCCAGAAAGTCGACCCCACACGCGCTGCAATCATCCGCCAGCCCCGCAGGCGCGGCGAACAAGGTTTTCGCGCCGCAGCGGGGGCACAGACCGGAAAGGGCAGCCGAGACGAGTCCCGGCTGCCCCTTCTGTTGCGTCAGACTTTCGCCCGCCCTCATCAGTGGTATTCGGCGCCCCAGCCGCCCCAGACATAGACGGCGACAAAGAGGAACAGCCACACCACGTCGACGAAGTGCCAGTACCACGCCGCCGCCTCGAAGCCGAAGTGCTGGCGCGGGGTGAAGTGGCCGAGATAGGCGCGGTAGAGGCACACGGCGAGGAAGATCGTACCGACGATCACGTGGAAGCCGTGGAACCCGGTCGCCATGTAGAAGGCGCTCGAATAGGTGTTGCCGCCAAAGCCGAATGGCGCAGCGCTGTATTCATAGGCCTGGATCGCGGTGAACAGCAGCCCAAGCGCGATCGTCGCCCACAACCCCTGCTTGAGCCCCTCACGGTCACCATGGATGAGTGCGTGGTGCGCCCAGGTGACCGTGGTGCCCGAGCACAGCAGGATCAGGGTGTTGAGCAGCGGCAGCGAGAAGGGATCGAGCACCTCCATCCCTTCAGGGATGAACTTGGCAATCGCCCCTTCGGTGCCGAACAGGCTGGTGGTGGCGCCGGTGGCCGGATCATATTCGATCGGCGCCGGGAACAGCGCGAAATTGAAGAAGCTCCAGAACCAGCCGACGAAGAACATCACCTCCGAGGCGATGAACAGGATCATGCCATAGCGCAGGTGCAGCTGCACCACCGGGGTGTGATCGCCGCGCTGGGCCTCGATCACAATGTTACGGAACCAGAAGAAGAAGGTCGCCAGCAGCCCGGCAAGACCGACCCACAGCACCACGCTGGAAGCCGTCCCGAAGACATCGGGGTGCCACGACATCACCATGCCGCTGGTGAAGGTGAGCGCCGCGATCGATCCGATCAGCGGCCAGATATCGGGTTCAAGGATATGGTAATCGTGGTTTGCCTTGCCAGCCATTGGTCTGTCCCGTCCTGGGTTGCCTCTTGGGTTTATCGCCCGCCCGCCGCGGCCGGTTCTGCCGGCGCCTTGGCGCGGTGGAAAGTATAGCTCAGCGTGATCTGTTCGACCCCCTTCATCGCAGGGTCATCGCGCATCGCCGGATCGACGAAATAAAGCACCGGCATGGTCACTTCCTCGCCCGGCGCCAAGGTCTGCTCGGTAAAGCAGAAGCACTGGATCTTGTTGAAATACTTGCCGGCCTTCTCGGGCGTGACGTTGAAGGTCGCCACGCCTGTGACAGGCTCGGACGAAAGATTGCGCGCGACATAGGTGGCGATGTCACGCTCACCGATGGTGACGGTGTCGGTCGGCTGCGAGGGGCGGAAGCGCCAGGGCATGTCGCTCGCGGTCGAGGCATCGAAGCGGATCGAGATCTTCGCCCCCGTCGCCTGCGCGGCGGCAGCGGCGGCCTTGGCCTCGCTCGCCACCATGGTGGTGCCGCCGAACCCGGTGACCTGGCAGAACAGGCGATAGAGCGGCACCGAGGCATAGCCCAGCCCCAGCATGGCGCAGGCCCCCGCGAGCGCGATAAGGCCGGTGCGCCGGTTGCGCTCGGCGGTCTCGGCAGACGTCTGCGGCAGGCTCGCCATCAGCCCTGCCCTCCGATCCGCGCGATGGTGATGGCGTAGAACAGGATCACGAAGAACAGCAGCGTGCCCGCCACCACCAGGTTGCGGCTCTTGCGCCGCCGAATGAATTCGCGCTCCTCTTCGGGGGTCATGCCAGCCACCCCTGATAGGCCGCGAGCCGATCAGCCACCAGCGCGGCAAACAGCACGAAGAGATAGACGATCGAAAATTTGAACAGGCGCTTCTCGGGCAGCATCTTGTCCGCCTGCCCGTCGCGACGGCGGCGCGCCACGGGAAGGGCCAGCACCACGAACAGCGCCGACAGCACCACCGCGACCGAGCCATAGAGCCAGCCCGCCCCACCGATCGCCCAGGGGGCAATCGCAACAGGTGCCAGGATCAGGGTGTAGGCCATGATCTGCCGCCGGGTCGCCCGCTCCCCCGCCACCACCGGCATCATCGGGATGCCAACCTTGGCATAATCGGCCTCGACGAACAGCGCCAGGGCCCAGAAATGCGGCGGGGTCCAGAAGAAGATGATCGCGAACAGCAGCAGCGGCATGGCCGTGACCTCGCCGGTCACCGCCACCCAGCCGATCAACGGCGGAAAGGCCCCAGCTCCGCCGCCGATGACGATGTTCTGCGGCGTGCGCGGCTTGAGCCACATGGTGTAGATGACCGCGTAATAGATGATCGCCGCGAGCAGCAGCGCCGCGGCGAGCCAGCCGATCGCGACCCCCATCAGACAGACCGACACCGCCGAGAGGAAGATGCCGAAATCGCGCGCATCCTCGCGCCGCATCCGCCCGCCGGGTAGCGGGCGATTGCGGGTGCGCTTCATGCCCGCGTCGAGATCGGCCTCCCACCAATGGTTGAGCGCCGCCGATCCCCCCGCACCCATCGCGATCGCGAGGATTGCGGTGAAGGCCAGCACCGGGTGCAGGCTGCCCGGCGCAGCCAGCACACCGCAGATCGCAGTGAAGATCACCAGCGTCATCACCCGCGGCTTGGTGAGCGCGAAGAAGTCGCGCCACTCGGTCGGTAGGCTCACGCGCGTCGAAGGGGCGGTGCTGGCCATGCTCTCCATGCTTTCATGGGCGAGGAGCGCGGCCAATATTGCCCGCGCCCCTGCCTTGTCCTTGCTTGCCCCCATGGGGGGGGCGATCACGCCCGGCTACGCCGTCACCGGACGATGATCGTGATAGTCATGCGCGTCGGTGATCACCGGCAGCGTCTCGAACTGGTGGAAGGGCGGCGGGCTCGGCAGGGTCCATTCGAGCGTGGTCGCCCCTTCACCCCAGGGATTGGCCTCGGCCTTGCGCCCGGCCACGAAGGCGTAGAGGATGTTGAGGAAGAACAGCACCATCGAGCCGGCCATGATGTAATAGCCATAGGTGCTGATCTCGTGCCAGAACTGGAAGGCCTGCGGGTAGTCGGGATAGCGGCGCGGCATCCCCTGCATCCCGAGGAAATGCTGGGGGAAGAAGATCACGTTGACCCCGACGAAGAAGGTCCAAAAGTGCAGGTGGCTGAGCAGCTCGGAATGCATCCGCCCGCTCATCTTCGGGAACCAGTAGTAGAAGCCCGCGAACATCGAGAACACCGCGCCCATCGAGAGCACGTAGTGGAAATGGGCCACCACGTAATAGGTGTCGTGCAGGTTGTCGTCGATCCCGCCATTGGCGAGCACCACGCCGGTCACCCCGCCCACGGTGAACAGGAAGATGAAGCCCAGCGACCAGACCATCGGCGACTTGAACTGCAGGCTCCCGCCCCACATCGTCGCGATCCAGCTGAAGATCTTCACCCCCGTGGGCACCGCAATCACCATGGTCGCCGCGGTGAAATACATCTTGGTGTTCACGTCGAGGCCCACGGTGTACATGTGGTGGGCCCAGACGATGAAGCCGACGACGCCGATCGCGACCATGGCATAGGCCATCCCGAGATAGCCGAAGACCGGCTTGCGACTGAAGGTCGCCACGATCTGGCTGATCATCCCGAAGCCGGGGAGAATCATGATGTAGACTTCGGGATGGCCGAAGAACCAGAACAGGTGCTGATAGAGCACCGGATCACCGCCACCGGCGGGATCGAAGAAGGTCGTGCCGAAATTGCGATCGGTCAGGAGCATGGTGATTGCAGCCGCCAGCACCGGAAGCGCGAGCAGCAGCAGGAAGGCAGTGACCAGCACCGACCAGACGAACAGCGGCATCTTGTGCAGGGTCATCCCCGGCGCGCGCATGTTGAAGATGGTGGTGATGAAGTTGGTCGCGCCCAGGATCGAGCCGGCACCAGCCAGGTGCAGCGAGAAGATCGCGAAGTCCACCGCCGGGCCAACCGAGCCGCTGGTCGAAAGCGGGGCATAGACCGTCCAGCCCACGCCCGCGCCCGGGCCCGAGCCGCCCGGCACGAACAGCGAGAACAGCAGGCTGAAGAAGCCCGCCACCGTCAGCCAGAAGCTGATGTTGTTCATCCGCGGGAAGGCCATGTCGGGCGCGCCGATCATCAGCGGCACGAACCAGTTGCCAAAGCCCCCGATCATCGCCGGCATGACCATGAAGAACACCATGATGAGGCCGTGCGCGGTGATGAACACGTTCCACATGTGGAGCGCGGTGTTGAGATCATTGCCGCCGCCCATGAACTGGGCCCACCACTGCAGGTACTGGATGCCCGGCTCAGCAAGCTCGAGACGCATGATCCCCGAGATGGCACCCCCGACGATCCCCGCGACGATCGCGAAGATCAGGTACATCGTGCCGATGTCCTTGTGATTGGTCGACATGAACCAGCGGGCAAAGAAGCCCGGCTTGTGGTCGGCATGATCATGCGCGCCATGGGCATGATCGTGGTGGATGTCGAAGCCTTCTGCGGTGGTTGCCATGATCAGCTACTCTTCATGCTTCCAAATCGTCGGATGGTTCAGCCGGCCGCGCCGGGGGCCGAGGGGGCGGCGGCGGCGCTCGCCGCTTCCTCACCCGGCATGGTGCCGCCCTGCGCCTTGACCCAGGCGGCAAATTCGGCCGGCGGCAGAGCCTCGACCACGATCGGCATATAGGCATGGCGCGCGCCGCACAGCTCGGAGCACTGGCCGTAGTAAACGCCCGGCTCCTTGATCGTCAGCAGCTTCTCGTTGAGCCGCCCCGGCACCGCGTCCATCTTGAACCACAGCGAGGGCACGGCAAAGGCGTGGATCACGTCGGTCGCAGTGGTCTGGATCCTCAGCGGCACACCCGCGGGCACCACCATGCGGTTGTCCACCGCCAGCTGCGCCGGCTCGCCGCGCTTCAGCGCCTCGGCCTCGGACAGCATGTTCGAGATCACCTCGATCTCGCCGTGATCGGGATAGGTATAGCCCCAGTACCACTGATAGCCGGTCGCCTTGATGGTGACAGCATCGGCCGGCGGAGTCTCGTACTGGCGGGCCAGCAGCGTGATCGAGGGCACTGCGATCACCACCAGGATGATCACCGGCACGATCGTCCAAACCACCTCGATCAAGGTGTTGTGGGTGGTCTTGGACGCAACCGGATTGGCACGGCGGTTGAAGCGGATCACCACGAAGAGCAGCAGGCCGAGCACGAACAGGCTGATCGCGGTGATCACCGGCAGCAGGATCGTGTCATGCATCCACAGCGCGTAATCGCCATTGGGCGAATACTGATCCTGGAAAGTCAGGCTCTTGGCCATCGCATCCGGCTCATCGCCGCGCGGATCGCTCGGCATCCCCTTGCCCTTGGTCGGCGCCATCGGGGTGTAGGCGCTTGCATCAACTGCGGGCGCGGCGGGCGCTGCCGCCTCGGCAGGCGCCACCTCGGCAGGCGCCGCAGCCACGGCGGGGGCTTCAGCGGCAAGCGGTGCCGCGGGGGCGGCGTCCTGCGCCGCAACGCTCAGCGGCGCCAGCGCCGCGAGCCCGGCAGCCAGCGCCGCCAGGATAGCCTTCTTCATACGGGTGTCCCTTTGACCCATGTGCATGTGTCCAAGTGCTTCGAAACTGATCCCATGCCGCCTGCCTGCCCGACCCCCCACGCGGATTCGCACCAGACAGCATCTAGCCGACCTTGCAGCCTGCCTCAGCCTCGCCCTTAGCGATGCTTGCCGAGGGCCTCAAGCGCTTCTAGGGAGAAAATTATGCAAGCCGGCATGTTGCCCGCGCAAGTCGGCCATTTCTCCCATGTTTTCCATGAGGTTTGCCTGTGACACAAGATGAGGTCCTGGCCGAGTTCCGCGCTTCCGGAGCGCTGCTCGAGGGGCATTTCAAGCTCTCCTCAGGGCGCCACAGCGCCCATTACCTGCAGTGCGCGCGGGTGCTGATGAACCCCGCGCGCGCCGCGCGCATCGCCGCGGCGGTGGTGGCAGGCATCCCGGCCGAAGTGCGTGATGCAGCCGAAGTGGTGGTCTCGCCGGCGATGGGGGGGATCATCATCGGTCACGAGGTTGCCCGGGTGCTGGCGAAGGATGCGCTGTTCCTCGAGCGGCCCGAGGGGGTGTTCCACCTGCGCCGCGGCTTTGCCCTGAAGCCCGGCGCCAAGGTGCTGATGGTCGAGGACGTGGTGACCACCGGCCTTTCCAGCCGCGAGGCCATCGACGCGGTCGCGCGCGAGGGCGGCGAGGTGATCGCCGAATGCGCGATCATCGATCGTTCCTGCGGCACCGTCGATCTCGGCGTGCCCTTCTATCCGCTCATCGCCATTGATTTTCCCACCTATGATCCCGATTCTCTGCCCGAGAGCCTGGCGCGCCTGCCCGTGACCAAGCCCGGAAGCCGCAAAGCATGACCACCACCCTCCACCCTCGCCCCTTGCGCCTCGGCGTCAATATCGACCACGTCGCCACCATCAGGAATGCGCGCGGCGGGGATCATCCCGACCCGGTGCGCGCGGCCGAGATCGTCGCGGCAGCCGGCGGCGACGGCATCACCGCCCATCTGCGCGAGGATCGGCGCCACATCCGCGATGCCGATCTTGCCCGCATCCAGGAGGCGACCGATCTGCCGCTCAACCTCGAGATGGCGGCGACCCGCGAGATGCTGGAGATCGCGCTGCGGCACCGGCCCCATGCCGCCTGCATCGTGCCCGAAAGGCGCGAGGAGCGCACCACTGAAGGCGGGCTCGATGCGGCGGGCCTGCACAATTCGCTTGCGCCGATCATTGATGAGCTGAAGGGCGCAGGAATCCGCGTTTCGCTGTTCATCGAGGCCGACGAACGCCAGCTCGATGCCGCGCTGCGCCTCGGCGCGCCGGTGGTCGAGTTCCACACCGGCGAATATGCCCACGCCTGCCTTGATGGCGACCGCGAGAAGGTGGCGCGCGAATTGAAGCGTATCACCGACATAGCGGCCCTCGCCGCCAAAAACGGGATCGAGCCGCACGCCGGCCACGGCCTTACCTATGCCAATGTCCAGCCGATCGCCGCCATTCCGCAGATCGCCGAACTCAATATCGGCCATTTCCTCATTGGCGAAGCGGTGTTCGTGGGCCTTGACCATGCGATCCGCCGGATGCGCGAGTTGATGGACGAAGCACGGTGAACCCGCCCGATCTTCCCCCCCTTTCTGGCGAACAGAAGCGCTGGGCTCTTGCTGCTGCCGGCCTGTTCCTGCTCGGCATCGGCTTTCTCGGCTTTGCCTTGAGCAACGGGGTGATGCAGGTCTTCGCGGTCGGCTGGGTGATGCTCATGATCTTCGGCTTTGTCGGCGCGATCCGCGTGGCCAGGGGCGACTTTGCCCACCCGCTGTTCAAGGCGCAGGTGATGCTCCACCTGGTCGCCATCGGCCTCTTGGTCGCGGTGATCATCCGGGCGTTCAGGTGATCATCGGCCTCGGCAGCGACCTGTGCAATATCGAGCGCATCGCCCGCTCGCTCGAACGCTATGGCGAGCGCTTCGAGAGGCGGGTCTTCACGCCCGTCGAAATCGCCAAGGCGCGGCGCCGCCCCTTCACCATCGCCGGCACCTATGCCAAGCGCTTTGCTGCCAAGGAGGCCTTCAGCAAGGCGGTGGGCACGGGCTTCCGGCGCGGCGTCTTCATGAAGGACATCGGCGTCATCAACGCCCCCTCGGGCGCGCCGACCCTCGCGCTCACTGGCGGCGCGGCAAAGCGGCTTGAAGAATTGACGCCAAAGGGCCATGAGGCGCGCATCCATCTCACCCTTACCGATGATCATCCTTGGGCCCAGGCCTTCGTGATCATCGAGGCAATCCCCCTGTGATCGGCCCCTTCATGGCAAGCACAAAAACCACCTCCGCCCAGGCCCATCCCGAGAAGATCAACTGGATCGCGGAAATCCGCGGCCTGGCGCTGATGCTGCTCGCCGTTCTGGCCTTCCACAGCCTGGTGGCCAAGCCCTTCTACATCCCCTCCACCTCGATGATGCCGACCTTGTGGGTGGGCGACCGGCTGGTGGTGAGCAAATATCCCTATGGCTGGTCATGGGCCTCGGCGAGCTTCCATCTCTTGCCGCGCGGCAGCTGGCGGGTGTGGCCCAAAACGCCCGAGTATGGTGATATCGTCATCCCCGTGCACCCCTTGCGCGACGAGGACTATATCAAGCGCGTGGTGGCGCTGCCGGGCGATACCATCGAGGTGCGCGGCGGGCAGATCATCCTCAACGGCGAGCCGATCAAGCGCGAGGTCGTGCCCCCGGTGCGCCTGCCCTTCGAGCCTGATCTCATCTGCCGCGATGGCCCGTGCCTTGCGAGCTTCGAGGCCTATCGCGAAACCGGGCCGGACGGGCGCGACTATTTCGCCCCGCCCACCTGGCGCGAAACCCTGCCCAATGGCGCAACCTATCTCACCATCGATTTCATCGATCAGCCGCTCGATGATTTCGGCCCCTACACCGTGCCCAGGGACAGCGTCTTCGTGATGGGCGACAACCGCGACCAGAGCGCCGACAGCCGCGCCCCGGCCGAGGAGAACGGGCTGGGCGGCGGGGTGCCGATGGCCAATATCGGGGGGCGGGCCGAGTTCATCACCTTCAGCCTCGATGGCTCGACCACCTGGAACCCGGCGACCTGGCTTTCGAGCCTGCGGCCCGGACGCGCCTGGACCAGCCTGCGCCCGCCGCTGGTGGAAGGCGCGGCCAAGCAATAGCAAAGGGGCAAGGCAGCCCATGGCGCGCAGGTTCCTCTACATCGTCGCGGCGGTGATCGTGCTCTTCATCGGGGCGCGGATCGCTTACGAATTGTTCCAGAAGGAACTGGCAGCGATTGCGCTGGTCCCTTCCGCGCCCTTTGCCCCGGTCAGCCCGCTTGAAGCGAGCGCCTATGAGGCGGCAGGCATGTGGTATGCGCGCCCCGGCATCGGCCTTGGCGATCCCACCCGCTGGCAGCCGCCGCTCGCCCCCGGTGCCGCCCCACTCCCGGAAGCCAAGGCGCCGCCCTTCGCCGTGTTCTTCGTCCACCCGACGAGCTATCTCAACCGGGCCGCCTGGAACGCGCCGCTCGCAAATGGCGGCGATCCCGAGGCCGAGCGCATCGCCCGCATCTATCTGCGCGGCATGGCGAGCGCCTTCAACCCGGCGCGCGAGATCTGGGCGCCGCGCTATCGCCAGGCGACCATGGGCGCCTTCCTCACCGATGCGCCCGAAGCGCGCCAGGCGCTCGATGCTGCCTATGGCGATGTGCGCGAGGCCTTCCGCTTCTTCCTTGCGACTATCGACCCCAAAATGCCCTTCGTGCTCGCCGGCCATTCGCAAGGCGCGCTCCATCTCAAGCGCCTGATCGCCGAGGAAGTGCAGGGCACCCCGGCAGCGCGCCGGCTGGTGGCGGCCTATATCATCGGCTGGCCGGTCTCGCCCCGCCGCGATCTGCCCGTCATGGGCCTTCCCGCCTGCGGTGCGCCAGACCAGACCGGCTGCGTCATCAGCTGGTCGAGCTTTGCCGAGCCGGCCGATCCCGCGCAAGTGCTCGAGGCCTATGGCAAGACCCTGGCGCTCGATGGCACGCCGCCGGGCGCCGAGCCGATGCTGTGCACCAATCCGCTGACCGGCACGCCCGGCGGCGCCGCGCCCGCCAGCGCCAATCTCGGCACGCTGGTGCCCGAGGATACGATGGAGAAGGGCGAACTCGTCCCCGGCCTCGTCCCGGCGCGCTGCGACAGCCGCGGGATCCTGTTGATCGGCCCGCCGCCCGAAATGGGCAGCTATGTCCTGCCGGGCAACAATTACCATGTCTATGATATCCCGCTGTTCTGGGCCAACACCCGGGCCGATGTCATCCGCCGCGTCGCGGCCTGGAAAGCCCCGTAAAGCCCATGGAGGCGCTGATCCACGAGGATGCGCGCCGCTTTGCCGCCGCGCTTGGGGATGGCGGGGTGCTGCTCGGCCTTGACCTTGGCACGCGAACCATCGGCACCGCGCTGTGCGATGCCGGCTGGCGCTTTGCCACCAATCACTCCACCCTTCCCCGCAGCAAGTGGGGCAAGGACCGCGAGGCGCTTGCCGCGCTGATTGCGGCGCGCGCGGTCAGGGGCATCGTGCTCGGCCTGCCGCGCAACATGGATGGTTCGGAAGGCCCGCGCGCCCAGGCCAGCCGCGCCTATGCCCGCAACCTTGCCGCGGCCTTCGGCCTGCCGATCCTGCTCTGGGACGAGCGCTGGTCAACCCAGGCAGCCGAAGCGGCGATGATCGATCAGGACATGAGCCGAGCCAAGCGCGCGCGCGCGATCGATGCCCATGCCGCCGCAGTGATCCTGCAAGGGGCGATCGACCGTCTCGCCGGCGGCGTTCTCTAACCTTCTTGTGCCGATAGCATCCGGCGCCGCGCCCGGGCGGCGCCGGCCACCATGCGGCTGCCCGAAAGCTCGGCCGTGCGCCAGATCGCCTCGGCAGCTTCGGCATCGGCGGCGATTTCCGCCCGCGCCGCAAAGCTTGCAAGGCGCAGCCGATCGCTGGGATGATGCGCGCCGACCCATGCGGCATAGTCCAACGCCGCATCCGCCCCGCTCGCCACCGCCACCTTCAGCAGCACCTCCTGCACATTGGGGTTGAGCAGCCGCGCCAGCGTGCCGCGCTCCAGATCAAAGCCATATTGATCGAACCAGGCCTGCGCCGGATCGAGAGCAATGAGGTTGAGCGAGACCGAGAGGCTTTCGGGCGGGTGCTGGCAATGCACATCGACATGGCGGCGGTAGAGCATGAGCTTGCCCGGGGTGAGCGCGCTGCGCTCGACGAAGCGCAGGCCCGCGGCCTCGCCCGTGTAGCCGGCAAGCGCCTCATAATCTTCCTCGTAATAGTCGCTGACATAGCCCGGACCGCAATAACCCACGGTGAGAAAATCGAAATTGTGGTCATGCGCGATGCCATAGACAAAGCTTTGCGGCCCGCTTGCCTGAAAGGCATGGTCGTGCGGCGCGGGCCAGATCGCCGCGCGGAGGAAGGCGGCTCCCGGGCGGCTCAAGCGCGGGCGGCCGAGCATGATCGCCTGCACCCCATAGGCGCTGTCAATCACCGCCCCGGCGCGACCGGCGAGTTGATCGACCAGCAATTCGCCTAGGAAGTCGCGGTTGTTGGCCAGACGCCGCAGCCAATTGGCCGCTTCGCGCGTGCTGGCCGGATCGTCGGCCAGAAAGGCAAGTTCGTCGAGCGCTGCGACGCATTCGGCAAGCGTGCAGGCCTCCTCGAGCGGATTGTCGATCACCAGCGGCATCAGGCTGCCTCAGCCATGAGGGCAGCCATCTCTGGCCGGACCGCGCGCAGCCGCGCGGCAAGCCCGCTCGCTTGCGCCGCAAGCGGATCGGCAGGATCGCTCGCCAGCGCGCCGAGGAGTTTGAGACCTTCGGCCGCATCGAGCGCCAGCGCCTGGCGCAGCGCTTCCCAGCGCAGGTCGCGTGGTGCTGCCCTGTCGCGCGCCAGCCGCGCCATCTGCGAGAGCGCCGGGCGATGGCCGAGCGCGCCGAGCACGCCGAGCGCCATGAGCTGCTGGCTGGAGCGCTTGCACCCGCTCACCCGGCGCAGCACGCGGCCATCAGCGCACGCGACCAGCGCCCCTTCGGCAGGCGAATCGGGCACGCGGATCAGCTGCAGGAGCACCAGCGGGCGGGTGACGGCCACAATCCGCCGCGCCTGTGCCACCCCCGAACGTTGCAGGCGCACGCCGGGGGCAAGGGCCTGTTCCACACCCACCAAGCCTGCGGGCGCCCGCTGATAGCAGAGCGCGGCGCCCTCGCCGGCAAGCACCACTTCGTGCACCTCGCCATCCTCGAACAGCACGGCCTCAGGCACGGCGCGGGGGCGCGGGGCGTGGACGGAAAGGCCTAGCACCGCGCCGGCGTGGACGGCAAGCTCGAGCCTGACGAGGCCCTCGGCGCTGCGGTGGCCAAGCGCGGGCAGGGCCAGCGGCTCGGCCCTCAAGGCGGCGAGCAGGGGCTGCAACAGGCTTTCAAGCAGGGCCTTGCCCGCCTGCGCGTCGGCAAGAAGGCGGGCGAGCGCGGGGCACTGCTCCAGCCCCGCACCGCCGGCATGGCGCGCCAGGTCCGCGGTGATTTCGGCCACGTCGGGCCGCGCGCGCCATTGGGCAAGCGCCGCCTCGGTCAGCGGCTGGTCTGGCCCCTGCGCACGCAACCCGGCGAGCGCGGCATCGACCCGCATCGCGCGCTCACTTGGGCAGGATCTCGTAGAGATAGACCATGATCTCGAAGACCCGGTCGTCAACCTGGCCGCCGGCCTCGATCACCGCGCCGAACAGCGCGGCGGCATCATCGAGCAGCGGGATCTCGTTGAGTTCGATTCTGGACATGTGGCGTTCCCCTTCCCCTTGTGCGGCGGCGCGCCTGTGCGGCAAGCGCCCGTCGGCAAGGGTGCGCGCCGGCATGGAGGATGCGAAATTAAAAGATTGTAACCGTGCCCCTGCCGCCCCTAATGACCGGCGCATGACCACGCCTGCTGCCCGTTTCGATGCGCGCACCGCCTCGCAATGGTTCTTCCGCCATGGCCATACCGGCTGGCTCGGCCTCAGGTTCACCGATCAGGGGGACAACTGGGTCGAGCTGGAACTGCCCTGGCGCGCTGATCTTATCGGCGATCCCGGCCGCGAGGTGCTGGCCTCGGGCCCGATCATCAGCCTCATGGACATGGCCAGCGGCATGGCGATCTGGCAGACCCGCGGCACCTTTGCCCCGGTGGCAACGCTCGATCTCAGGGTCGATTACCAGCGCCCGGCGCGCCCCCGGGCAAGCGTCAGAGGAAGGGTCGAATGCTATCGCACCACCCGCTCGGCCGCCTTCGTGCGCGGCATTGCCTATGATGCCGATCCGACCGATCCGGTCGCCCATGTGGCCGGCTGCTTCATGACCATTGCTGCCGATCCGCGCCAGGAAGTGCCTGCGCTCAAGGGAGCTGGTGGCCTTGGCTGAAACGATCATCGAACTGCCCGCCTATGCCCGCTCGCTCGGGATCGAATGGACCGGCGAGGAAGAAGGCGGAATGCCGGTGCTGCGGCTTGGCTTTGGAGGAATGGTCGAGGGCCGCCCCCGGCACTTTCACGGCGGGGCGACCGCCGGGCTGCTCGAGACCGCGGGCTATGCCGCGCTGCGCACCGCGCTGCTGGCGGCGGGGCGCAATCCGGTGATGAAGCCGATCAACATCACGGTGCAATATCTCTCCGCGGGCCGGGCGCAGGCGAGCCATGCGGTGGGCCGCATCACCCGCCTCGGGCGGCGCAACGCCAATATCGCGGTCGAGGCCTGGCAGGATGATCGCAGCCGCCCGATCGCCACCGCGGTGATGAACATCCTGATGGGCTAACGCCGCGGCGGCGCGAGGGTGGTGCCGGCCTTATGGCGAGCCGGTGGGCGATGCCGAAGCCGAGGGCGCCGGCGCCGGTGCGGGCTGCACTGCCACCCCGCCCCCATCGATCCTGAGTTCAACCGGCACGCCTTCCTGCCGCAGGGTCACGCCATTGCCCTCGATGCTGATCGTGGCCCCCTCCTGCCCGAGCGGGAGCGCCCCGCCCTCGACATCGAGCGGCTGCACCGGGCCTTCGGGATCGGGGGTGGTATCGGGCCGGGGCCGCCCCTCGCCCTCGATCCTGAGCGCCCCGCGCATGAAATCGCGCCAGATCCGCGCCGGCAGGCTGCCCCCGGTGATCCCGGCAAGCGGAGTGTTGTCATCATTGCCGATCCACACGCCGACAACCAGATCGCCGGCATAGCCCACGAACAGCGCATCGCGGTAATCCTGGGTGGTGCCGGTCTTGCCGAAATTGGCGACCGGCAGGCGCGCCGCGCGCCCGGTGCCGCGGTTGATCGCGGCGCGCAGCATCGCCTCAATGTCTGCGTGGGTGCGGCGCGAGAAGCTGCGCTTGCCGCTCGTCAGCCATGCCCACCAGCCCGGCTCGCCCCGGGCAAAGGGATGGGGTTCAACCGGGAACTGGTTGGCCGCGATCCCGGCATAGGCGGCGGTGAGTTCGAGCAGGGTCATTGAACTGGTGCCGAGCGCAAGGCTCGGGTCGCCCTCGGCCATCGGCGCGCGGATGCCGAGGCGGCGGGCGATACGGATCACCTTGTCGCTGCCCACCGCCTGGAGCAGCCGCACCGCGGCGACATTGCTCGATGAGGCAAAGGCATCTTCAAGCGTGATCGTGTCCGAATAACGCCCCCCGGCATTGCGCGGGCGATAGCTGCCTTCAGCGATCTCGGTGTTGGCGATGGTATCGGATGGCTGCCAGCCCTGCTCGAGCGCGGTCAGATAAACGAAGGTCTTGAAGGTCGATCCCGGCTGGCGGCGCGCCTGGGTGGCGCGGTTGAAGGGCGAGCGCGCATAGTCGCGCCCACCGACCATCGCCACCACCTCGCCGTTGCGGCGCATCGCCACCAGCGCCACCTGCGCCTTGCCCAGCGGCGCGCGGGCGACGATCCGGCTTGCCAGCCCCTGAAGCCGGGCATCGAGCGTGGTGGTGATGGTTTGCGTGGCATAGCTCGCCTCGATCCCCTCGCGCGCCAGCGGCAGGGCCCAATCGGCAAAATAGGTGCCGGTGGGCAGCTTGTCCTCGCGCGTGCGCACGTCGAGCCGGGGATCGGGCAGCGCCGCGGCTTCGGCCTGGGTGAGGTAGCCCTCCTCCACCATTGCCGCGATCACCTGCTTCATGCGCGCCCTGGCCTTGTCGTAATGGCGCGTAGGGGCATAGCGCGAAGGCGCTTGCAGCAGTCCGGCCAACATCGCCGCCTGTTCGGGCCTGAGCTTTTCTGGCTGGCGGTAGAAATAGTGCAGGGATGCGGCGCGCAGGCCATATTGGTTGTCGCCGAAATAGGCGTTGGAAAGATAGCGCTCGAGGATCTCTTCCTTGGTCAGCCAGGCCTCGAGCCAGAAGGCGATCAGCGCCTCGCGCGCCTTGCGGCTGAGCGATTGTTCGGGCGTCAGAAAGGTGAACTTGGCGAGCTGCTGGGTGATGGTCGAGCCGCCGCCATAGCCGGTGAGTGCCGCCCGGGCGATGCCGCGCGGATCGATGCCCCAATGGCTGTAGAAGCGCCGGTCTTCGATCGCAAGGAAAGCCTCGACCACATGGGGGGGCAGGTCGGCAACCCTGACCGGGGCGGCAACGATCGCCCCCTGCCGCGCGATCGGGGTGCCATCGCTGGCAAGCAGGGTGATCTGCGGAGGCGCGATGGGTTCAAGGCTCTTGGAAAGCGGCGCGGTGATCGCGAGCCAGGCGATGAGCAGGGCAAAGAGCCCGAGGGCGGCGGCGAGCCCGCGCCCGGCCCACCACAGGCGCGAGCGGCCCTGCCAATAGGCGCGCTGCCACCATCTGAGCCGGCGCCGCTCCTCGGCGGCAAGCGCTTCATCGACCGCGCCGAGCCGCGCGTCCCAGGCGGCGTAATCAGGGGCGCCAGCGGCGCGCGCGCCCGGGCGATGCTCGAGCTCGTCATCATCGAGCGCGCGAGTCGATTCGTAGAGCGGGAAGAAGCCGCCGGGCGCATCCTCGCCAGCGCGCGCGCCAGCCTGTGGGCCCTTGCGGAATCGGTCGAGGAAAGCCATCGCGCCGACTGTATTACCAGCCTAGCACACTTGGCCGCAAGCGCCTTGGTCAGCGCCGCTTGGCTGCCCCTTCCGGCAGGTCTTCACCAAACACGCGCTGGTAATATTCCGCCACCAGCGTGCGCTCGGCCTCGTCGCACTTGTTGAGGAACGAGAGGCGGAAGGCAAAACCCACCGAGCCGAAGATCGCCGCGTTTTGCGCCCAGGTGATCACCGTGCGCGGGCTCATCACCGTCGAGATATCGCCGTTGATGAAGCCCTGGCGGGTGAGTTCTGCGACCTTGACCATGTCGGCGACCAGCTTGTCGTCGGCCTCGGGCGCTTTGGACTTGACGATCTGCTGTTCGACCTCGGGCTGCAAATAATTGAGGGCAACGACGATGTTCCAGCGGTCCATCTGCGCCTGGTTGATCGCCTGGGTGCCGTGATAGAGGCCCGAGGTGTCGCCCAAGCCCACGGTGTTGGTGGTGGCAAACAGCCGGAACCACGGATTGGGGGTGATCACCCGGTTCTGATCGAGCAGAGTCAGGCGGCCATCGAACTCGAGGACGCGCTGGATCACGAACATCACGTCCGGGCGGCCAGCGTCATATTCGTCGAAGGTCAGCGCCACCGGGTGCTGAAGCGCCCAGGGCAGGATGCCTTCCTTGAACTCGGTGACCTGCAAGCCATCCTTGAGCACGATCGCATCGCGCCCGACAAGGTCGATACGGCTGATATGGGCATCGAGGTTGACACGCACGCTCGGCCAGTTGAGCCGCGCGGCGACCTGTTCGATATGGGTGGACTTGCCGGTGCCATGATAGCCCTGCACCATCACCCGGCGGTTGTGGGCAAAGCCCGCAAGGATGGCCAGCGTGGTATCGGGATCGAACACATAGGCGCTGTCGATCTCGGGCACGTGCTCGTCCTTCACCGAGAAGGCAGGCACCTGCCAATCGACATCAATGCCGAACACCTCACGGACGTTTACCGTGGTGTCGGGCTGGGTGGGCATGGCGGCAGCGCCGCTGGCGCTCAGGGAGAGAGGTGCAGTCATCGTCGCGCCGGGTTAGAACGCCGGCCCGCCGCCTGCAAGGGCTGGCTTTGCCCAGCAGGCTGGCAAATTGGCGAGGCGGATGGTCTTGGCGAGGCTGCGGGCCTATAGCCAATCCCATGCCCGATCCGGTCGAATCGCTGCGCCTCAGCCTCGTCAAGCGGGTGCGCGGGGTGTTCCACGATGCCAGCGCCGGACAGGCCCCCACCCCGCCCTCGGACGCGGCGCTGTTCGCCCGCGACACCCCGATCCGCCTGGTTCATGCCGATCTCATCGGAATGATGACCGGCGGGATCCGCGCCCTGCTGCTGCAGATGCTCCATCCCCACGCGCTCCAGGGCGTGCTCGATCATTCCAATTTCCGTTCGGACATGCACGGGCGCCTGCGGCGCACCGCGCGCTTCATTGCGGTCACCACCTTCGGCCACCGCGACGAGGCGCTGGCCGCGATCGCGCGGGTCAACCGCATCCATGCCCGCGTGAGCGGCACCCTGCCCGATGGCACACCCTATGAGGCAACCAATCCGCGCACCCTGGCCTGGGTGCATGTCACCGAGGCGCAGAGCTTTCTTGCTGGCTATCTGCGCCATGTCCGGCCCGACATGCCGGGCCATGAGCAGGACGAATATTACCGCCAGTTCGCGCTGATTGCGCGGATGCTGGGGGCCGATCCGGTGCCCGAGAGCCGCGCCGAGGCCGAGGCCATCTTCCGCAGCCTGCGCCGCGATCTGCGCACCTCGCCCGCGGCCCGCGAGGTGGCGCAGCTGGTGCTTTCGCAGCGCCCGCCCGGGACGCCGCGCAGCGTGCAGACCATGATTGCCGCCGAAGCGGTGGCGATGCTGCCCGATTGGGCGCGCGCAATGCTGCACCTGCAACGCCCTGTGCTCACCGCGCTTCCGGCGCGTGCCGCGACCTGGGGCATGGGCCGCACCCTGCGCTGGGCGTTCAAGCAGGCGCCCGCACGCAAATAGCGCCGTCAAGGGAGAGGACAATGGCCGATTTCACCTTCTACACCGTCGCCATGAGCCGCGGGCAGATTGCCCGCTGGGCGCTGCACGAGGTCGGCGCGGATTATGAGCAGGTGGTGATGGAGTGGGCCACCCGGCCCGAAAGCTTCAAGGCGATCAACCCGATGAACAAGGTGCCCGCGCTCGTCCACCACCTTGATGGCGCCGATCACGTCATCACCGAATGTGCGGCGATCAATCACTATCTTGCCGAAACCCACCCCGAAAAGGGCCTGCTGCCCGAACCCCGCGAGCGCGCGGCCTATTTCCGCTGGCTGTTCTTTGCCGCAGGGCCGCTCGAACAGGCGGTGGTGGGCAAGGCGATGGGCTGGCAGGTGCCCGAGGGCAAGCAGGGCATGGCCGGGTTCGGCAGCCTCGAGCTTGCGCTCGCGGCGATCGAGGATTGGCTCAAGACCCACGATTTCATCGCCGGCAGCCGCTTTACCATGGCCGACACCTATGTCGGCAGCCAGTTCGTCTGGGGCCTGCGCTTCGGCTCGATCCCCGAGACGCCCGCCTTCAGGGCCTATGTCGATCGCGTCACCCAACGCCCCGCCTATGCGCAGGCCAACGCCATCGATGCGGCGCTGATCAAGGCGGCGCAGCAAGGCGCATGAAGATCCGCCCCGCCTGCGCCGCTGATGTGCCGGCCTGGGCCACGATGCGCGCGGCGCTGTGGCCCGATGATGATGCCGCGGCCCACGCCGCGGAGATCGCCGAGACCTTCCTTGCCGACGCCCCCGACCAAATGGCCTTCGTCGCCGAGCATGAGGATGGCCGCCTCATCGGCTTTGTCGAGGCGAGCATCCGCCGCGACTATGTCGATGGTTGCGACACCTCGCCGGTGGCCTTTGGCGAAGGGGCCTTCATCCTGCCCGAATGGCGCGGCGCCGGGGTGGGGCGCGCGCTGGTCGAGGCCGTGGCCCAATGGGGCCGCGCGCGTGGCTGTACCGAACTTGCCTCCAACGCCCTTCTCGACAACATCGCCAGCCACGCCTTCCACCGGGCCATCGGCTTCGAGGAGACCGAGCGGGTGGTTTTCTTCCGCCGGATGCTGTGACGGCTCAGGTCAGCGCCGCACTCTTGCGCAGCAGCTGATAGGCCTCGACCACGGCGTTCAGCCGCGCCTCGTGGCGGCGATCCCCGCCGTTGCGATCGGGGTGGTAGCGGCGCACCAGTTCGGAATAGCGGCGGCGCAGCCGGGTGCGATCTGTATCGGTGCCCAGCCCCATCACGTCGAGCGCGGCGGCCTCCTCGCGCGTGAAGCGGGCCGACATTGCCGCGCGCGCCTCGCGCGCGGCGCGCGAGCGGATGCCGCGCGCCCGGGCGCTGATGGCATCGAGCGGATCGGCAAAATCGTCCCACCGCGGGCCATCGGCGATGCCCGCGGTGGGACGAAAGGCACGGGTCTCGCTCTGCCAGCCGGCGATCGGCGATTGGGCGGCGAGGATTTCCTCGGCGCTCATCCCGGCAAACCAGTCATAGGCGGCGTTGAACGCTCGCACATGTTCAAGGCAGAACCAGCGCCATTCGCCCGGCCCGTCAAAGCCGTGCGGGCGCGCGCCGGGGGCGCGAAATTCGCCCGGCTGATCACAGCCCGGCGCCTCGCAGCGGCGCCGAGCCCCCTCGACGCGGCCATGGAATCGTGGTGAAGGCATGGCCAAGCATGGCAATCTGCCGCGCCCGTTCCAAGACCCAATCGCGCGCATCTGCGCAAGCCCCAAGGACCAGACCCGATGTCCATTGCCGAGGAAATGCACGCGCTGCTCACCGCCGCCTTCGCCCCCACCCGGCTCGAGATCGTCAATGACAGCGCCCGTCACCGCGGCCATGCGGGGGATGATGGTTCGGGCGAGACGCATTTCAGCATCCTGATCGAGGCTGAGGCCTTTGCCACGATGAACCGCCTTGCCCGCCAGCGCGCGGTGATCGCCGCGCTTGGCGATATCGTGGGTGAGCGGGTGCACGCCGTGGCGATCAGGGCGAGCGCACCCGGAGCCTCTCCCGCATGAGCGCGCCGGGCGAGGCGCTGCGCTTGCGCCGGGCGGCGCGAATCATCGTGCTCGACCGCGAGGCGCGCGCGTTGATGTTCCGCTTCGACGTGCCGGGCCGGGCGCCCTTCTGGGTCACCGCCGGGGGCGAATGCGAGCCGCAGGAGAGCTTTGCCGACGCGGCACGGCGCGAATTGTTCGAGGAAACCGGCATTCGCGCCGATCCCGGCCCCGAGATAGCCCGTCTTACCCCGCAATTCGTCACCGTAGAAGGCGAGCCGGTGCAGGCCGACGAGCGCTATTTCCTCGTGCGGATCGATCATCCGGTGATCGACACCCGCCGCCACACCGCGCTCGAACAACAGGTGATGACCAGCCACCGCTGGTTCACCCTCGCCGAATTGGCCGATTGGCCCGAGGCGGTGTTCCCGCAGGAACTTGCCGCGATCATCCGGTCGCAAATCGCAACCTGATTGCGCGGCGCGCGCGCTGCGGCTAGTCCTCGACACCGAGAAGGGAGAGAGGGATGGACTTCACGGGCAAGGTGGCGTGGGTCACCGGCGCGTCCTCGGGGATCGGCGCCGCCTTGGCGCGCGAACTGGCGGCGCGCGGGGCCAGGGTGGTGCTTTCGGGGCGCGATGCCGCGCGGCTCGAGGCGGTGGCCGCCGCATGCGGGCAGGCGCTGGTCCTGCCCTTCGACGTGCGCGATGAAGCGGCGCTTACCGCGGCCACGGCCTGCGCAATCGGCTGGCAGGGCGGCGTTGATCTTGCCATCGCCAATGCCGGGATTTCCCAGCGCAGCCGCGCGCTTGGCACGGCGCTGGAGGTCTATCGCACCATCATCGAGGTCGATCTCATCGCCCAGATCGCCTTTGCCCAGGGGCTGATTGGGCACATGGCCGCGCGCGGATCGGGCGCGCTTGCCTTCATCTCCTCGATCGCGGGCAAGGTGGGGGTACCGATGCGCACCGCCTATTGCGCCGCCAAGTTCGGCCTTGCCGGCTATGCCGATGCGCTGCGCGCCGAGCTGTCGATCAATGGCGTGGCGGTGCACACCATCTATCCCGGCTCGGTCGCCACCAATGTCTCGCGCAATGCGCTCACCGGCGAGGGCCGCGCGCGCGGGCGCAGCGACAAGGCGATCGACAACGGCATTCCCGCCGAGGTGGCGGCCGCCGCAATGCTCGATGCCATCGCGCGGGGCGAGCGCGAGATCATCATCGCCGAGGGCGCCGAGAAGGCCATGGGCGAAGCGCGCCGCACGCCCGATGCGCTGTTCGATCAGGTCGCGGCCATGGTCGCCGCAGGATACATGGACAAGCTGGAGGCAGCCGAATGAGCGGGTTCGACTTGAAGCGGGTGCAACTGCCCAATGGCATCAGTCTCGATATCGTCGATGAAGGCCCGGCAGAGGCCCCGGCGCTGATCTTCCTGCACGGCTTTCCCGAAAGCCATCGCACCTGGCGCCACCAGATCCGCCATTTTTCCGATCGCTTCCGCTGCATCGCCCCCGACCAGCGCGGCTATCGCGGCTCGTCCAAGCCGCAGGAGGTGAGCGCTTACACCCCCGACAAGCTAATCGGCGATGTCTTCCTGCTCGCCGACGTGCTGGGAATCGCGCAGTTCACTATCGTCGGGCATGATTGGGGCGGGGCGATTGCCTGGGGCGTGGCGCTGGCCGGACAGCACGCCCGCGTCACCCGCGCGGTGATCGCCAATGCCCCGCACCCGGCGATCTTCCAGAAGCTGCTCTATCTCAATCCCGTCCAGCGCGCCGCGAGCCAATATATCCGCGGCTTCCGCGATCCGGCCAATGATGCGCTGGTCAAGGAACATGGCCTTACCGGCCTGTTGCTCAAGGAAGTCAAGTGGGATCGCCCGAGCGCAATGGAACCCGAGGAGCGCGACGCCCTGCTGCGCGACTGGCAGAACCGCGACGCCGCCTTCGGGATGCTGAACTATTACCGCGCGAGCCCCATCGACGTGCCGCCGATGGACGCGCCCTTTGCCCTTCCCGAAGGCTGGACTCCCCCGGCCCTGCCCAAGCTCACCATTCCGACGCTGGTGATCTGGGCCTTGGACGATCTGGCCCTGCCGCCAGAGAACCTCGAGGGGCTGGAGGAGATCATCGAGCCGCTCACCATCGTGCGCGTGCCCGATTGCGGGCATTTCGTGCCGTGGGAAGCGCCAGAGGCGGTCAATGCGGCGATGGAGGCGTTTCTGGCAGGCTAAACGGCCCGCCACTCCACCCACGCGCCGTGGGGGTGCGCATGGGCAAGCAGGTAATCTTCGCCATGATACGCAGCGCCGTCCCACAGGCGCACCCGCAGTTCGTGGCGGAAGGTCGCCGGGTCGGTCTCGAGCGCGATCCAGCCGAGCGGGGTGTCGGGGGTGGCGCAAGCGCCGTCGGCCTCGAAGGCCGCAGTGATCCGCGCCTGTGTGGCGGCGGGCATGTATTGCCACATGATCGAATGGAACATCACCCGCGCCGTGCCCGGCTCCACCACCCGTGCGAGCATCGTATCGACGAAATCACCTGCATCGGCCGCGACCAGATCGGGCGGACACTCTCCGGCCAGCGCAATCGCGGCGTCAATCCGTGCCATGCGTTCCCCCGCTTCGGGCCAGACATAGGCTTTCAATCGCAGCGCCGCGTCAGGATCGGCCAGATTGATCGGAGCGATGTCGCACCCCTTCACCGAGGCGATGGCGAAACCGGCGGGCGGCGGTGGCGGCGCTGCCCCGCGCCATTCGGGCACGATCCGCATTGGCGAGTCTTCCGCCCCGACATTGGTATCGCCAAGCCGGAAGAAGCAGCGGTCGATCATGGTATTGACCCCGGCACTCGCCCCGATCTCAAACAGGTCAAAGCGCGACGAGCGCACGCGCTGGGCCAGCCACAACAGCCCCGCCATGATACTGGCCGCGCGGCCCGCCTCGTTGGTTTGCGGCGGGCCATCGAGCCAATTTCGCAGCCGCGCATCGAACCTGTGCACCAGATCGAGCACCAGCGCATCCACAACCGCCTGATCGGTGATCTCGCCCGAATAGACTTGCGCCAGCCGGTTATCGGCCCCCGTCAGCAGCAGGTGGTGAAACCCACCCGCGATGCGGAGTGGCAGCGCGTCCTTCAGCGTCAGACCCGTCCAGTTCGCCATCCGCCTTCCAGTGGCCGTGTCGCTGGCCCGCACACCGGCCAGTGCCCGGATGACCCGCGCCGTGGCGGGCGCCCCGTTTTCCTCGGCATGGCGGACCTGCCATTCAAGCGCGGCGGTAAAGCTTTCGAGACCCATGATTCCCGCCGCGTTCACCGCCATGGCCATTGCCCTTTGGCCCGCTCGCCCCTAAGTGCGCCCCCGATCATGATCCGCACCGGCCTTCCCGACAATCCCGCACAGCTCACCTTCGCTGTGCCCAAGGGGCGCATCCTCGATGAGGCGCTTCCCGTAATGGCGCGCGCCGGAGTGGAGCCGGAAGCCGCATTCCACGATCCGCACAGCCGCGCGCTTGCCTTTGCTTGCCTTCGCCCCGACATGCGCCTGATCCGCGTGCGCGCCTTTGATGTCGCCACCTTTGTCGCCCATGGCGCGGCGCAGGCGGGCATCGTCGGCTCGGACGTGATCGAGGAATTCGACTATGCCGATCTTTATGCCCCGGTCGATCTCGGCATTGGCCTGTGCCGCCTCTCGGTGGCGCGCCCTGCCGCCGACGGGGCCGCGCCGCAAGGAGTAAGCCACCTCAGGGTGGCGACCAAATATCCCAATCTCACCCGCCGCCACTTCGCCGCCGCCGGAGTGCAGGCCGAATGTGTCAAGCTCAACGGGGCGATGGAACTTGCCCCCTCGCTCGGGCTGGCGCGCCAGATCGTCGATCTGGTCTCGACCGGGCGCACCCTCGCCGAAAACGGCCTCGTCGAAACCGAGGTGATCCTGCAGGTCTCGGCCCGGCTGATCGTCAACCGCACGGCATTGAAGACCGATCCGCGCATTGCCGAACTGGTCGCCGCCTTCCGCCGTGAGGCCGAGGCGCGCGCGCTGGAGGTGGCGGCATGATGGCCATGCTGTCCACCACCCAGAGCGATTTCGAGGCGCGCTTCCAGCGCATCGTCGAGGCGCGGCGCGAGGCTGACAGTGAAGTTGCCGGCCAGGTCGCCGATATCCTGCGCACCGTTCGCCTGCGCGGGGATGCGGCGCTGGTCGAATATACCCAGCGCTTTGATGGCTATGCCTTGGCTGACGAGGCCGATTGGCAAATCCCGCAGGCGGCCTGCGAAGCGGCCTATCACGCGCTCGCGCCCGATTTGCGCGCGGCGCTCGAACTCGCGGCACAGCGCATCCGCGCCTATCACGAGGCACAGCTGCCGCAGAACCGCGATTTTGTCGATGACGCAGGGGTGAGGCTGGGGGCGATCTGGCGCCCGGTTGATGCCGCCGGGCTTTATGTGCCGGGTGGGCGGGCGGCCTATCCCTCCTCGCTGCTGATGAACGCGATCCCCGCCCGGGTGGCGGGGGTCAAGCGGCTTGCGATCGTCACCCCCACCCCCAGAGGCGCGACCAATCCGCTGGTGCTCGCCGCCGCGCATATCGCCGGGGTGGACGAGATCTGGCGCATCGGCGGCGCCCAGGCGGTGGCAGCGCTCGCCTACGGCACGCAGCGCATCCGGGCGGTCGATGTCATCACCGGCCCGGGCAATGCCTGGGTGGCCGAGGCCAAGCGCCAGCTTTACGGCGTCGTCGGGATCGACATGGTCGCTGGCCCATCGGAAATCCTGGTGATCGCCGATGGCAGGAACGATCCCGACTGGATCGCCGCTGATCTCCTCAGCCAGGCCGAGCACGATCCCACTTCGCAGTCGATCCTGATCACCGATGATGAAACCTTTGCCCGCCAGGTCGAGGACTGTATCGACCTGCAGATCGGCCAGCTCGCCACCGCCCGCACCGCCCGGGCCAGCTGGGATGCGCATGGGGTGATCATTATCGTCGAGGACCTGCTGCGCGAGGCCCCCGAACTCGCCAACCGCCTCGCCGCCGAACATGTCGAGATCGCGCTCGACGATCCCGAGCCTTACCTTCACGCGATCCGCCATGCGGGCAGCATGTTCCTTGGACGCATGACGCCCGAGGCGGTGGGCGATTATGTCGCCGGGCCCAACCATGTGCTGCCCACCGGGCGGCGCGCGCGCTTTTCGAGCGGGCTTTCGGTGCTCGATTTCATGAAGCGCACCAGCTTCCTCGGGCTTGATGAGGCGGCCTTCACCGCGATCGGCCCAGCGGCTGCCACCCTGGCCCATGCCGAGGGCCTGCCCGCCCACGCGCGCTCGGTGGAGCTCAGGCGCCGATGAGCCAGCCAGCACGTTCGAGGGCCCGCTCGGCGGCGCGGCTTGCCGCCGTCCAGGCGCTCTATCAGCACGAGATGGAAGGCACGCCGCTCGCGCGCCTGCTCGACGAGTTTCACCAGCATCGCCTTGGCCGGGCGATCGATGACGAGGCCTTCGGCGATGCCGCCTATGCCGAGGCCGAGGTGCCCTTTTTCGACGATATCGTGCGCGGGGTGGCCGCCCGGCGCGCCGAGATCGACGCGCTGCTCGCCCCCCGGCTCGCGGCGGGATGGAGCCTCGCCCGGCTCGACAAGACCATGCTCCAGGTGCTGCGCGCGGGCACCTATGAGCTCATCGCCCGCGCTGACGTGCCGGTGGCGGTGGCGATCAGCGAATATGTCGATGTCGCCAAGGCCTTCTTCGATGATGGCCAGGCGAAATTTGTGAACGGCATTCTCGATGCCGTGGCAAGGCAGGCGCGGGCAGGCTAAGCCATGGCCGATGGCCATGAACGAAGCCGAATTCATCGCGGCGCTGCGGCGCCTGCCGCTGCACCCCGGTGCACGCCGGCTCGAGGATGATTGCGCGCTCATCACCATTGGTTCGCAAACCCTGGTAATCAACCACGAGATGATGGCCGAGGACACCCATTTCCGCCCCGAGGCCGATCCTGCCGATGTTGCCTGGAAGCTGGTTGCCACCAACCTTTCGGACCTTGCCGCCAAGGGGGCAGAGCCGGTGGGGGTGCTGCTTGGCCATGCGCTGGGGCGCGATGATGCGCGCTTCCTTCTGGGCCTTGGCCAGGCGCTCGAGGCCTTTGCCGTCCCCCTGCTCGGCGGCGACACGGTGGCGGCGACGGGGGCGAGCACCTACGCGATGACCGCGATCGGCCGCGCCACCCACCTTCCGGTGCCCGCGCGCCGGGGTGCAGCGGTGGGCGATGCGATTTTCGTCACCGGCCCGCTTGGCCGGGCGATGCTCGGTTTTGAAGGCGTGCCTGAACACCGCGAGGCCTTCAACCGCCCTTCCCCGCGCCTTGCCGAGGGGTTGGCGCTTGCCCCCCATATCAGCGCGATGATGGATGTTTCAGACGGGCTGCTGATCGATTGCTGGCGCATGGCCGAGGCCAGCCGCGTCACCTTTGCGCTCGAGGGCGAAGCCATCCCCGTCGCCGATCCGGCCCGGCGCGATGCCTGCATCCGCTGGGGCGATGATTACGAGCTGCTCTTCACGGCCCCGCCCGCCGCCGCGCTGCCTGTGGAAGCCCATGCGATCGGCCGGGTGATCCAGCCCGGCGCCAGCCCGCTGCAGCTGGATGGAGCGATCCTCACCGATCCTGCCGGGCTTGGCTACCAGCACGGCTGAAACGGGCCAGCGCCCCCTCACCCCCTCGCAAAAGCGCGCAAAACCCGCGCTCGGGCCGCCTGCAAGCCATGCCGAGACTTGCCAGCCTTGCGCCAGCCCCTATGACTGCGGCTTCGCGCCTAGGGGATCACACGAGGCGCGCGTTTCTCCCACGGGAAACAGATCACAAACGAGAGGGGATAACTCGTGAATCTATTGCTCATTTCGATTGGGCTGGGGGTGCTGGCCGTGATCTACGGCATCATCACCAGTTCGCAGGTGCTCGGCGCCAGCGCCGGCAATGCGCGGATGCAGGAGATCGCCGCGGCGATCCAGGAAGGTGCCCAGGCCTATCTCAACCGCCAATATACCACGATCGCCATGGTCGGCGCGGTGGTGGCCGCGGTGGTGGCCTTTGCGCTCGGTGCCATTCCCGCGGCGGGCTTCATCGCCGGGGCGGTGCTCTCGGGCGTGGCCGGCTACATCGGCATGAACATCTCGGTGCGCGCCAATGTCCGCACCGCCGAGGCAGCGAGCAAGGGACTGCAATCGGGCCTGACCCTCGCTTTCCGCGCCGGGGCGATCACCGGCCTGCTCGTGGCGGGCCTGGCGCTGCTGGCGATTGCGGTGTTCTTCTATGTGCTGGTCGGCCCGATGGGCATGAGCCCGTCCGAGCGCAGCGTGGTCGATGGGTTGGTGGGCCTGGCCTTCGGCGCCTCGCTGATCTCGATCTTCGCGCGCCTTGGCGGGGGCATCTTCACCAAGGCGGCCGATGTCGGCGCTGACCTCGTCGGCAAGGTCGAGGCCGGCATTCCCGAGGACGATCCGAGGAACCCAGCGGTGATCGCCGACAATGTGGGCGACAATGTCGGTGACTGCGCCGGCATGGCCGCTGACCTGTTCGAAACCTACGTCGTCACGGTCGGCGCCACCATGGTGCTCACCGCGCTGCTGCTCACCCAGCTCGGCGATCTGCTTCTGCCGCTGATGGCGCTGCCGCTGCTGATCGGGGGCGCGTGCATCGTCACCTCGATCCTCGGCACCTTCTTCGTTCGTCTGGGTGGCGGCAGCAACGTGATGGGGGCGATGTACAAGGGCTTCATCGTCACCGCCGTCACCTCGATCCCGCTGATCTGGTTCGTCACGCAGTTCGCGCTCGGCACAGCGGGCGTTGACATGAACACGGTGATCAACCCCGAACAGGGCATGGTCGAATTCACCGGGCAGGCGCTGTTCTATTGCGCGCTGCTGGGGCTTGCCATCACCGGCCTCATCATCTGGATCACCGAATATTACACCGGCACCAAGTTCCGCCCGGTGCGCTCGATCGCCAAGGCCTCCGAAACCGGCCACGGCACCAACGTGATCCAGGGCCTCGCCATCAGCCTCGAGGCAACCGCGCTGCCGACGGTGGTGATCGCCGCCGGGATCATCATCGCCTACCAGCTCGCCGGGCTCATCGGCATTGCCTATGCCGCCACCGCGATGCTGGCGCTCGCCGGCATGGTGGTCGCGCTCGATGCCTATGGGCCGGTCACCGACAATGCCGGCGGGATCGCCGAAATGTCGGGGCTTGACGAAAGTGTGCGCGACAAGACCGACCTGCTCGATGCGGTGGGCAACACCACCAAGGCGGTGACCAAGGGCTATGCGATCGGCTCAGCAGGGCTTGGTGCGCTGGTGCTGTTTGCCGCCTTCACCACCGACCTTTCGGTGTTCTTCCCCGGCCTTCGGGACGGCGACCTCGTGAACGGCGAGGTCTCCTTCAGCCTTGAGAACCCCTATGTCATCGTCGGCCTGTTCCTCGGCGCGCTGCTGCCCTACCTGTTCGGGGCGATGGGCATGACCGCGGTGGGCCGCGCGGCGGGCGACGTGGTGATCGATGTGCGCGAACAATTCGCCAATGATCCGGGGATCATGGCGGGCACCTCGAAGCCCAATTACGCCAAGACCGTGGACCTCGTCACCAAGGCGGCGATCAGGGAGATGATCATCCCCTCGCTGCTGCCGGTGCTCGCGCCCGTGGTGGTCTATTTCGTCATCACCGCGATTGCGGGCCAGGCCAATGGCTTTGCCGCGCTGGGCGCGTTGCTGCTCGGCGTGATCGTCGGCGGGCTGTTTGTCGCCCTCTCGATGACCGCGGGCGGCGGCGCCTGGGACAATGCCAAGAAGTACATCGAGGACGGCAACCACGGTGGCAAGGGCTCTGAAGCCCACAAGGCCGCGGTGACGGGCGATACGGTGGGCGATCCCTACAAGGACACCGCCGGCCCGGCGGTGAACCCGATGATCAAGATCACCAACATCGTCGCGCTGCTGCTGCTCGCCGCTCTCGCCCACGCTGCCGCGTGAACGAGCTTGCGGCCCTCACGTAGCTTAGCGGCAGGGCCGCCCGAGACTGACCCCGCCGGGAGCGATCCCGGCGGGGTTCATCTTTGCCAGCCAGCCTGTCCGGCAATCGAACACGGGTGATGCGCGCTGAGGCTTTCTTAATCGGCCTGTGGCACAAGCCTGCGGGAATTTGCAGAAGCGCTGCAGCAGGCGGAGTGACAGGCATGGAGATGGGGTCGGCGGGCAGCTTTCGCACCCGGGCGGGTCCGGTGCCCGCGCGCGGGGTGGGAGAGCAAGCGCCCGCGCTGCGCCTGCTTGCCCCTGATGCGCTGGCAGAACCTCACTTCGTTGCCCAGTGGGAGCGCCTTGCCGCGCGCGCGGCCGAGCCCAATCCCTTCTTCGAGCCGTGGTTCCTGCTGCCCGCGCTTGCCCAATGGGGCGCGGGCGAAGGCGTGCGCGTCAAGGCCTGGTTTCATCAGGGGCGCCTTGCCGGCTTCGTTCCGATCATCCGGCGCGCGCGCTACTACAACTATCCCGTGCCCCATGCTGCCACCTGGCTCCATGCCAATGCCTTTTGCGGCGTGCCCTTGGTGGCGCGGGGGTGCGAGGAAGCCTTCTGGCGCGCGCTGCTGGCCCATTTCGACCGCTTGCCGCGCCGCGCTTTGTTCTTCCACCTGCCGCTGCTTCCTGCCGAAGGCCCCGTCAATGCCGGGCTCGAGCGGGTGCTGGCGGCAAGCGGACGGCCCCATTCGACCGTTGCCAGGGAAAGCCGCGCCCTGCTTGAGGGCCCCGCCAGCGCCGCGGCCTATCTGCAAGCGGCCTTGAGCGCCAAGAAGCGCAAGGAGCTGCGCCGCCAGCACGCCCGGCTTGCCGAACAGGGCGCGCTCACCTTCGAGCGGATCGAGGGGGACGAAGGGCTCGATCGCTGGATCGCCGAGTTCCTCGCGCTCGAGGCTGCCGGGTGGAAGGGCGCAGCCGGATCGGCGCTCGCCCAGTCGCGCGAGACTCGCACGCTCTTTGCCGAGGCGCTCGCCGGGGCAGCGGCGGCGGGCCGGCTCGAGCGGCTGGCGCTGCGGCTCGATGGCCGCGCGATCGCCATGCTGGTCAACTTCCTCACCCCGCCCGGGGCCTACAGCTTCAAGACCGCCTATGACGAGGCCTTTGCCCGTTTCTCCCCGGGCATGCTGCTGCAGCTCGAAAACCTCGCGCTGATCGAGCGACCCGGCATTGCCTGGGCCGATAGCTGCGCGGCCGAGGGCCACCCCATGATCGAACGCCTGTGGCGCGCGCG
Organism: Erythrobacter cryptus; assembly: GCA_046297575.1. Lineage (GTDB taxonomy): Bacteria > Pseudomonadota > Alphaproteobacteria > Sphingomonadales > Sphingomonadaceae > Erythrobacter > Erythrobacter cryptus_A. The sequence continues at coordinate 2,102 of JBKBHR010000007.1, read as the reverse complement.
GCGCCACATGGTGGGCCGCAACATCGCCATTGGCGGGGCCGCAAGGCGCGCCTGCTTTCGCCTGTTGATGGCCTATGAAAACCGCCCGAGGAGCACGCGATGAACGCCCCTGCCCGCTTTCCCGAACTTGCCGTCCGCCCGGTGTTCGATGCCGCCGCGCGCGCGCGCTTTGCCGCGCACTATCCGGAAGCGCCGCATGTGCTCACCCACAACCTCACCAGCCATCCGCTGCTCGAGATCGAGTCGCTCGCCGCGCTGGCCGAGCAATTGCCTCCGGCAAGCGTCGAATATAACCGCGGCGACCTTCCGATCGGGGTTACGGGCAAGCCCGGCGCCAACGGGCTTTCGATCGCCGAAACCATCCGCCGGGTGGAGGAGGCCGAAAGCTGGGCGGTGCTCAAGAATATCGAACAGGTGCCCGCCTATCGCGAATTGCTGATGGGCCTGCTCGAGGAGATCCGCCCCGAGATCGAGGCAGCCACGGGGCGGATGCTGGCCCCGCAGGGCTTCATCTTCGTCTCCAGCCCTGGCGCTGTGACGCCCTATCACTTCGACCCGGAGCACAACATCCTGCTCCAGATCCGCGGGCACAAGGTGATGACCCAGTTCCCCGCCGGCGACACCCGCTTCGTTCCCGACGAGGCGCACGAGACCTATCATGCCGGCGGCCCGCGCGAGCTGGCATGGGATGATGCCTTTCTGCCCCATGGCACGCGCTTTGCGCTATCGCCCGGCGAGGCGCTGTTCGTGCCGGTGATGGCGCCGCATTTCGTCGAGAACGGGCCGGCCTCCTCGGTCTCGCTCTCGATCACCTGGCGCAGCGAATGGAGCTACCGCGAAAGCGATGCGCGCATCTTCAACGCCCTGCTGCGCGAACGCGGGTTTTCCCCCAGGGCGCCGGGGCGCTGGCCGCAGCAGAACTATCTCAAGGCCTATGCCTTCCGGGCGCTGCGCCGGCTCGGGTTGACGGGACGTTAGGCTGCGCGCATGGCGCAGCGCCATGAGTGACTGCCCAAAGCCCGAAACGCCCGAAACGCCCGAAAGCCTGCTCGCCGACCTTATCCGCCTGCTCACGGTCGAGAAGCGCGCCGCCGATGTCTATGCCGGCCCGCCGCAGCTCGGCGGGGTTGGGCGGGTGTTCGGCGGCCAGGTGCTTGCCCAGGCCCTGCAGGCCGCGCAAGCCACGGTTGTCGATGGCAAGAAGGCCCATTCGCTCCACGCCTATTTCCTGCGCGGCGGGCGCGAGGGCGCGCCGATCGAATACCGCATCGAACGCGATTTCGACGGGCGCAGCTTTGCCAACCGCCGGGTGGTGGCCGCGCAGGAGAACGAGGAAGGGATGGCGGTGCCGATCCTCAACCTCACCGCCAGCTTCCAGCAGCCCGAGTCCGGGCTGGAACATTGCGACGCGGCCATGCCCGATGTGCCTCGCCCGGACGAACTGCGTCCCGACATGGAGCAGCGCCGTGAACTCGCAGAGAAATGGGCGGATCGGATCAGCGAGGCCCAGCGCGCGATGATGCTGCGCCCGCGCCCGATCGAGATGCGCACCTGCGATGCGCTGCACTGGATGAGCCGCGCGCCGCGCCCGCCCTATGCCCACACCTGGTTCCGGGTGATCGCCCCGATCACCGGCGCGGCCGACACGCCCGAACTCCACCGCGCGATCATCACCTATGCCAGCGATTATACCCTGCTCGGCACCAGCGCCCTGCCCCATGGGCTTTCGTGGATGCGCGGCGAGCTGGTCGGTGCCAGCCTCGATCACGCGATCTGGTTCCACCGCGAGGCGCGGGCCGACGAATGGCTGCTCTATGCCACCGATTCGCCCTGGTCGGGCGGCGGGCGCGGGTTCAACCGCGGGCGTATCTTCAATCAGGCGGGCGAGCTCATCGCCAGCGTGGCGCAGGAAGGGATGATGCGCCGCCGCGCGCCCCGCTAGGGCATGGGCAAAGTTATGAGGGCGCTCTGACGCGCCCCCCTAGGTCCTGTCTGCATTTAGGGGGTTCCCCTGTTAGGTGAGTTCTGATTCAAGATCGAAAACGGAGGCGATCTTGAGCAGGCGGACATTGACGGACGCGCAGTGGGCGCGGATTGAGGGG
>JBKBHR010000006.1:50556-126380 GCA_046297575.1 Erythrobacter cryptus | reverse complement strand
ACGCTACCAAGCCTACCAGGCAGAGGGCGGTGCTCAGCCCATCCCGCATAACCCCCGAAGACAACGGAAAAATCCAGCCGCAGCCGGATCGGGAGAACGCATTCGCGATGGCAAGTGGCGGAGCAGGAGGGATTCGAACCCTCGATACGGTTTTGCCGTATACACACTTTCCAGGCGTGCGCCTTCGACCACTCGGCCACTGCTCCGCAGCCCCCTGTGCGCTACCGCTTCGCTGCTTGAGCGCGCGGAGGTTCGCCGTTCGAGGCAAGAGCGGGCCACTAGCGACGAAAGCGCGCTTCCGCAAGGCGGCTCGGTTTGGCTGCGCATCGGAATCGTGGTAAGAGAGTCGCGTGGCCAGCGCTGCGCGGATCCGGCATTCCCTGCGAACGCGGCCTCGAGAACCCCTTTCCGCGATCCTTTGCACGCGGAAAGGGGTTTTTGATTGGATTGATTTGTTTCGCCTCAAACCCCGGCGGGCGCATCCGCGCCCTTGGCTTTCGCGCCAAAAGGTGCGGCGGGCAGCAGGTCTCTTTGGCGCCCTTGCGGCCCGGCGGGCCGGATAAGCAGTTTCAATCTGGCTATGGCTTTCGGTCACTGGCACAACGCCCAGATGACCAGAGCCCTACTCGCCACCGTCGCGGCCCTTGCCCTCGCCCTGCCCCTCGACGCTCAGGAGGCGGCCAGGCCGGCTTATCCTGCCCCCTCGGAAATCGTCGCCGCCGCGCCTGCGTCGAACTGGGTGGCGATCCCGGCGGAAGACCTGCTGGTGATGACCCTCGCGCCCGATGCCGAGGGACGCCCACGCACCGTGGTGATCCAGCTGATGCCCGCCCCCTTTGCCCAAGGCTGGGTGCACAACATCCGCCTGCTCGCGCGCGCCAGGTGGTATGATGGCATTTCGGTCAACCGAGTGCAGGACAATTACGTCACCCAGTGGGGCGATCCCAATTACGACAATCCCGAAGCGCGCGGCGCGCCCAAGCCCTTGCCCGAGGGGCTGAAGATGGTGACAGAGGCAGACTACGTAGTCACATCTGCCAGCCCCGGATTTGCCGCGATCCGCGACCGCCTGATCGAAACGGCCCGCGCGCGCGAACGGGTCCGGGCGGCCAACCAGAAGGCGGATGAGGCCGATGCGCAGGGATCCGCACCGGCGCCCGTGCTCAAGGTCAGGCTGCAGGAGCCACCGCTCGTCCTGCTGCAAAAGGATCCCTATGCCAGCGCAGCCACCTTTGCGCAGGGCTGGCCGATCGGTCTTGCGCGCGATGCCCTGTGGCCCATCCACTGCTACGGGATGGTCGGTGTGGGCCGGAACTATTCGCCCGACACCGGATCGGGCGCGGAGCTTTACACCGTGATCGGCCATGCGCCGCGACATCTCGATCGCAATATCGCCCTCGTCGGCCGGGTGATCGAGGGGATGGAGCACCTCTCCTCGCTCCCCCGCGGCTCCGGCGCGCTGGGGTTCTACACCGCCGCGCAGGCCCATAAGCGCACGCCGATCCTGAGCGTCAGGGTGGCGAGCGATCTTCCCGCTGGCGAGCAGCCGAAGTTCGAATATCTTTCGACCGAAAGCGAGACTTTCGCCCGCTACGCCGAGGCCATCGCCAACCGCCGCGATCCGTTCTTCATCGTGCCTGCGGGCGGGGCCGATATCTGCAATATCCGCGTGCCGGTGCGGCGGGTTGCGGATTGATCATCATTGCGGGGAACCTGGCGACGGGGCAATCCATGAGTTGCCCCTGTTGTTGGTCGCCAACCCGGCGCAGGCCGGGGCCGATTGCTGCTCTGGCCCGCGACATTCGCCGGGATGACGAATGGGCGCCTACTGCCGCTCGGCCTGCGCCACCGCGTCGCTCGCCCGCAGGGCCGAGATGATGCGGTTGAGGTGGGCTGCATCCTCGACCTCGACCTCGATGTCGTAGGTGACGAAAGGATGGTCGATCTGGGCCTGTGTCAGGGTGATGATGTTGGCCTTGTTCTGGGCGAAGATGCCCGCCATCTCGGCAAGGGTGCCGAGGCGATCATAGATCGTTACCGACAATTGCCCCACCGCCCCCACCGAGCGGTTGCCCCAGGCAAGATCGATCCAGTCGCTGTCCACCCCGCTTGCCAGTTCAAGGCAATTGATCGCGTGCACCAGCACCGGCTCGCCCTTGCGGCGGATGCCGACGATGCGGTCGCCCGGCACCGGGTGGCAGCACGGGGCAAGCTCGAATGCCACCCCGGGGGTCAGCCCGCGGATCGAGATCGCGCGCTCGCGCCTCGTCCAGTCCGCTTCGGCCTCGGCCCCGGCGGTGCAGCCCGGCACCAGCGCCTCCATCACCTCGCGGTCGGTGATCTTGGCCGCGCCGATCGCATACATGAGATCATCGGGCTCCTCCATCCCGAGCCGCCCGAGCGCCGCGCGGATCGCCTTCTTGCCGATGCGCGCCGGCACGCGCGCGGCGATCTCGTCGAACAGCTTGGCCCCGATCGCGGCGACCTCGGCGCGCTCCTTCATCCGCACCGCCCGGCGGATCGCGGCGCGCGCCTTGCCGGTGACGACAAAGCCCAGCCACGACAATTGCGGGCTGGCGTGGGGGTTCTTGATGATCTCGACCACATCGCCATTGGCAAGCGGGGTGCGCAGCGGCACGTGGCGCCCGTTGATCTTCACCCCTGCGGTCTGCAGGCCGAGATTGGTGTGCACCGCAAAGGCAAAGTCCACCGCGGTCGCCCCCTTGGGCAGCTGGAACAGCGCGCCCTTGGGGGTGAAGGCGAAGATGCGATCCTGGTAGATCGCCATGCGTGTGTGCTCGAGCAGTTCCTCGGCATCGTGGCTCGCATCGACGATCTCGATGAGGTCGCGCAGCCAGCCGACCTGGCCATCGGGCCTGTCGCCCTGCTTGTAGGCCCAGTGCGCGGCCAGGCCGAACTCGTTGATGCGGTGCATCTCGCGTGTGCGGATCTGCACTTCGACGCGCATCGAGTTTTCATACATCAGCGCGGTGTGCAACGAGCGGTAGCCGTTCGATTTCGGCGTCGAGATATAGTCCTTGAACTTGCCCGGCAGGAACTGCCAGGTGGTGTGCAGGATGCCGAGCGCGCGGTAGCAATCCTCCTCGGTCTCGGTGATCACCCGGAAGGCCATGATGTCGGTCACCTGCTCGAAGCTGACATGGCGCTCGGCCATCTTGCGCCAGATCGAATAGGGATGCTTCTCGCGGCCCGAGACCTCGACCTTGAGCCCGGCCTCGGCAAGGCGCTGCTTGATCTTGAGCGCAATCGCATCGACCTGCCCGCCATCCTGCGAGCGCAATTGCTCGAGCCGGCCGGTGATGGTGGCATAGGCCTCGGGCTCAAGCTCGCGGAAGGCGAGCGCCTGCATCTCGCGCATGTATTCATACATCCCCACCCGCTCGGCCAGCGGGGCGTAGATATCCATCGTCTCGCGGGCGATGCGCTGGCGCTTTTCGGGCGACTTGATGAAGTGCAGCGTGCGCATGTTGTGGAGGCGATCGGCAAGCTTGACCAGCAGCACCCGGATGTCCTCGGACATGGCCAGCAGGAACTTGCGCAGGTTCTCCGCCGCGCGCTCGTTCTCGGGCATGGTCTCGATCTTGGAAAGCTTGGTCACGCCATCGACCAGACGGGCGACCTCCGGGCCGAAATGGGCCTCGATATCCTCGATCGTGGCAAGCGTGTCCTCGACCGTGTCGTGCAGCAGCGCGGTGATGATGGTGGCCTGATCGAGCTTGAGATCGGTCATCAACCCGGCGACTTCGATCGGGTGGCTGAAATAGGGATCGCCGCTGGCGCGCTTCTGGCTGCCGTGCTTCTGCACGGTGTAGACATAGGCGCGGTTGAGCATCGCCTCGTCGGCGTTGGGGTCGTAATCGAGGACCTTCTCGACGAGTTCATACTGGCGCAGCATCGCCGCCGAATATGTGAGGGGGAACAACTTGCGGCAAGTGCGAAGAAAGCCGCAGGCCCACCGCCTGGCCTGACCTACACCTTATGACCACGTCGCCCGCGGCGGCAGGCTCATCAGGATCGCATCGATATTGCCGCCGGTCTTGAGGCCGAAGATCGTGCCGCGGTCATAGACGAGGTTGAACTCGGCATAGCGGCCCCGGTACTCGAGCTGGCGCGCCTCGTCCTCGGGGGTGAAGGGGCTGTTCATGCGCTTCCTCACCAGCCTTGGGAAGACATCGAGGAACGCCTTGCCGACATCCTGGGTGAAGAGGAAATGGCGCTCGAAGGCGGCCTCATCGTCGCATTCGAGATGATCGTAGAAAATGCCCCCCACCCCGCGGTGCACCTGGCGGTGGGGAATGTAGAAATATTCCTCGGCCCACTTGCTGTAGCGCTCGTAATAGGTGGGGTTGTGGCGCGCGCAGGCGGCGCGCATGGCGGCGTGGAACTCCTGGGTATCCTCCTCATAAGGGATCGGCGGGTTGAGATCGGCCCCGCCGCCGAACCAGGCCTTGGTGGTGGTAAGGAAGCGCGTGTTCATGTGCACCGCGGGCACATGCGGATTGGCCATGTGCGCAACGAGGCTGATCCCGGTGGCGGCAAAGCCGGGCTGTTCGGGGCTGGCGCCGTTGATCGAGGCGGCAAATTCGCGGGCAAAGCTGCCGCGCACGGTCGAGACATTGACCCCGACCTTCTCGAACACCTTGCCCTTCATCAGCCCCTGCACCCCGCCGCCGGGATCGGGATTGCCTTCCTCGTGGCGCTGCCAGGGGGTGTAGGTGAAGCGGGCATCAGAGCCCGCCTCGCGCTCGATCGCCTCGAAGGCAGCACAAATCTGGTCGCGCAGCGATTCAAACCAGGCGCGCGCCCGCTCGGTAAAAGGTGTCCAATCGGTCATACAGCCCCGTCCGTCATCCGCGCCCACCATAGGCAGAGCGTGGCTTTGCGCACAAGCACGAAAGGCCATGGGCCGGCTGTTGCCAAGCGCCGGTTTTGGCGGCACAGACGGGGCATGGTTCGCGCTCTGTTCGCCCCCTTCCCCTTTGCCGGCCACGAACTTGCGCTTGGGCAGGGGCGCGCGCTCTACTGGCCGGCAGAGCGCGCGCTGGTGGTGGCCGATCTGCATCTGGAGAAGGCCAGCTGGTATGCGGCACGCGGGCAGATGCTCCCGCCCTATGACAGCCGCGACACGCTCGAGCGGCTCGCCGATGCAGTGCGGCACACGGGTGCGCGGCGGGTGATCTGCCTTGGCGACAATTTCCACGATGATGCCGGCGCGCTCAGGCTCGATGCCCATTGCACCGGGATGCTCGAAGCGCTCACCCGCGCGCTCGACTGGGTGTGGATCACCGGCAACCATGACGAGGCCCTGCCGCGCGGCTTCGGGGGCGCGATCCTGCCGGAACTGGAGCTGAGCGGCGTCATCTTGCGCCACGAGGCCCGGCGCGGGGAGAGCGCGCCCGAGCTTTCGGGCCATTATCACCCCAAGCTGCGGGTGAATGTGCGCAACCGCCGCATCGCCCGGCCCTGTGCTGTCCTTGGGCGCGGTGCTGGCGGCGCCGAGCGCATGATCCTGCCCGCCTTTGGCAGCCTTGCCGGGGGGCTTGATGCCGGCCACCCCGAAATCCTCGGCGCGCTGCAACCGGCCGCGCGGATCGAGGCGCTGATGCCCGCCAGGGGCCGGATCGCCCGCTTTGCGCTGTGGCAGGCGGCGGCGTGACAAGCCATCTGGCGCTCGGGCCGCTTTCGCACTAAGGAGCGCGCTAGGCACCAGCCACAACAGGAGAACACCCCATATCACGTCCACCCCGGCGCTCGCTGGCCCCGCCCGTCAAAAGCGGCCCGCGCTATGACCATTTCATCCAGGTTCCCAAGGTCCGCGTCATTGACGACGAAGGCGAGAACCTCGGTATCATGTACACCCGGCAAGCGATCGAGCAGGCCCAGGAAAAGGGCCTGAACCTCGTCGAGGTGTCCCCCAACGCGGACCCGCCGGTGTGCAAGTTCCTCGATGTCGGCAAGTATCGCTACGAGGCCCAGAAGAAGGCCAATCTGGCGCGCAAGACCCAGAAGACGCAGGACATCAAGGAAGTGAAGATGCGCCCCAACATCGACACCCATGATTATGAGGTCAAGATGCGCAGCGTCGCCAAGTTCATCGAGCATGGTGACAAGGTGAAGATCACCCTGCGCTTCCGCGGGCGCGAGATGGCGCACCAGCACCTCGGCATGGACCTCTTGAAGCGGGTGCAGGACGACGTTGCCGAGATCGCCAAGGTCGAGGCCTTTCCCCGGCTCGAAGGCCGCCAGATGCTGATGGTGCTGGCGCCCAAATAGGCGCCGGCGCGGGAATGCCACCGCACGGGGCGCGCGGCAGGCTCACCGGGCCAGGCGCGCGCCCTTCCCGGCCTCGGCTGGGCCTGCCACCCGCCACGCCCCCCTCCCGCCACACCCCCCTCCCGCCACACCCCCCCGCCTCACCCCCTTGCCCCCACCCCTGCGGCGCTGATAGGCCCGCCCCTTGAATGGGGGGGGGGGAGCGGCGGAGCGAGGAAGGGCATGATGGCATGACAGCGCGCAAGCTTGGCCTCGTCCTCGGCCCGCTCGGCCTTGCGCTCACCCTCGTGCTCACCCCGCCCGCCGGGATGCCCGCTGGCGCCTGGGCAGTGGCGGGCCTGGTGTTGTGGATGGCGGCCTGGTGGATGACCGAGGCGGTGCCGCTCACCGTCACCGCGCTCCTGCCCTTCGTGGTGCTGCCGCTTGCCGGGGTCTCGAGCGCCGAGGAGACCGCGGCCACCTATTATTCGCCGATCCTGTTCCTGCTGCTCGGTGGGGCCTTCCTCGCGCTGGCGATCGAGCGCACCGGACTGCACCGGCGGCTGAGCCTGGCGATCCTGCAGCTGGTGGGCAGCGGCGGCGGTCCGGGGCGGCTGCTCGGAGCCTTCATGATCGCCGCGGCGATCCTGTCGATGATGATTTCCAACACCTCGACCGCGCTCATCATGATGCCGATAGCCCTCGCGGTCCTCGAAGGCGGCACCAGCGCCAGCGCCAGCGCCGCGCCAGCGGAGGATGCCCCGCCCCCGCGCGAGGCGATCCACGGCGCCCTGCCGATGGGGATTGCCTTTGCCGCCAATATCGGCGGGCTTGCCACCATCGTCGGCTCACCCACCAATGCGATTGCCGTGGGGCTGCTCGATCGCATCGCCGGGGTCAAGATCAGCTTTCTCGAATGGTCGCTCTACGGCCTGCCGCTGGTGGTGATCGCGGTGCCGCTGGCGGCTGCGATCATCGCCCGGGTGCAGCAGGTCTCGGCCCAGCCCTTCGATCTTGAAGGCGCGCGCCGCGCGATCGCCAGCCACGCCGCCTGGAGCCCGGCCGAGCGGCGGCTGGTGCCGCTGGTGGCGCTCACCTTTGCCGCCTGGGTGACCCAGCCGCTCGTCGCCCCGCTGTTACCCCCCGGCGCCTGGAGTGATGGCACCATCGCGGTGATCGCGGCGCTGGCGCTGTTCCTGCTGCCCGACGGCACCGGGCGAGCGCTCCTGGTGTGGCGTGAGGCCGAACGCGCGCCGTGGAGCGTGATCTTCATGTTCGGCGGCGGGCTCGCGCTGGCTGCGGGGATGCAGGCTTCGGGCCTGGCCGAATGGATCGGGGAGGCGCTGCTGCCGCTCGCGGCCTGGCCGCTGCTGCTGGTGGCCCTGGCGGTGGTGGCAATGGTGATCCTCGTCACCGAATTTGCCAGCAATGTTGCCACCGCCTCGGGGATCATCCCCGTGGTTGCCGCACTGGTGGTGGCGCTGGGGGCCGATCCGGTGCTGCTGGCCCTTCCGGCTGCGCTGGCGGCAAGCTGGGGCTTCATCCTGCCTGCCGGCACTGGCCCCAACGCCATCGCCTGGGCCACGGGGCGCATCCGCATTGAGCGCATGGTCGCCGCCGGGCTGCTCATGGATGTGGCAGGGGTGTTCCTGCTGGTGGGCGTGGTATGGGGCGTGGCGGCGCTGGTGTGAGCGCGCCCGAGCCGGGGAGAGCAGCGATGGGCAATGGGGCAAGGCCGGTCTTTCTGGTGATCGGCGCGGGCGCGGGGATTGGCGGCAATGCCGCGCGGCGCTTTGCCGCTGGCGGCTATCACGCGGTGCTCGCCCGGCGTTCGGATGCCGCGGGCCTCGAGCGGATCGTCGAGGAGATCAGGCAGGCAGGCGGCAGCGCCAGCGGCACGCTCCTCAACGCCGCCGAGGACGGCGCGATCGAGGAGCTGGTGGCGCGCACCGAGGCCGAGCATGGCCCGATCCAGGCGGCGCTCTACAACCTCGGGGCGCAGATCGGCAACCGCGCGCTTGCCGAAACCCCGCACCGCCTGTTCGAACTCGGCTGGCGCCTGGCAACCTTCGGGCTGTTCCGCCTCGCCCACGCGCTGCTGCCGCGCATGGCCGTGCGGGCGCAGACCGGCGCGCATGGCGCCCTGCTGGTCACCTCGGCGACCGCGGCGATGCGCGGCAATGCCGGCCAGCACAGCCATGCCGCGGCGATGGGCGGGCGGCGGATGCTGTGCCAGACCCTCAATGCCGAATTTGCCCCCCAGGGCGTGCATGTCGTCCATGTGGTGGTTGACGGGCCGGTAGATGCCCCCGACACGCTCGGCAAGCTGATGGGCGATCGCTACCAGGCCTTCAAGGCCGGCAAGGGGGCCGATGGCCTGATCGATCCCAAGGCGCTGGCCGAAACCTATTGGCACCTTACCCACCAGCCGCGCAATTGCTGGAGCCACGAGGTGGACGTGCGCCCGTGGAGCGATGTGCCCTGGTGGAACGATAATCCCGCACCGGAAATCGACGCGCGCGGCAAGGGCCTGGCTGGACCTACGGAATAGCGGCCCCTCAAACCCGTCCGGCACATTCTCGCCGTGTTCGTGCGGAATGGTGCGGCGGCGGCATGCATTGTTGCGGGCATGACGGCGCGATCGGGATGCCCGATGCCGCCTCGATCAACCCTTGTCTGTGCGGTGCGCGCGAAACGCAGGCCGCCCTTGCCCGGATCGAGGCCGACCTCTCACGGCGCGAGGTCTTGGGCGGGACGGCCGCGGTGCGCGCGGCCGACTGGAGCACCTATGTGTGCAGCCATCTCTACACCCCGAAGGCATCCAGCGGGCGCTGCGCGCCGGGGTGCGCTCGATCGCGCACGGCGAGCTGGCTGATCTTGCCAGCATCCGCATGATGAAGGCCCAAGGCGCCTGGTGGTCGATCCAGCCCTTCCTCGCCGATGAGGATGCCAACCCGCGCTCCGATCCGATCCAGCAGGCCAAGGGCGAACAGGTCGCCCGCGGCACCGTGCAGGCCTTCGAGAAGGGCCGTGGGGAGGGGGTGAAGATGGCCTTCGGCACCGATATCCTGATGAACCCCGGCGGTTCGGCCAGGCAGGGCCGGCAACTGGCCAAGCTCACCCGCTTCATGGCCCCGCTCGAGGCGCTGCGCATGGCGACAGGGGCAGCGGGCGAGCTGCTGGCGATGTCAGGCGATCGCACGCCCTATCCGGGGGCGCTTGGGGTGATTGCACCGGGCGCCCATGCCGACTTGCTGGTGTGGGACGGCAATCTTGCCGCGAGCCTCGATGTGATCGGCGATCCGGCGACCAACCTGCGGCTGATCATGAAAGGTGCGCGCAACTTCAAGGAGGCGCTCTGGCCGCGCCCTACCCCCGCCACGTGCGCCGCTGCTCGGCGGCGCGCAGCACTTCGTAAGCCGTCTGGATCAGCTGGAACTGGCGCGCGGCCTCGGCATCGCCGGGCTTGACATCGGGGTGCACGTCCTTGGCGCGGGCGCGGTAGGCCTTCTTGATCGCCTCGAAATCGGCATCGAGGGCAAGGCCGAGTGCTTCAAGCGCGCGCATCTCGTCGGCCGAGCGCGTGCCATCGCCAGATCCGGCCCAGCCATAATGCGCCGCTTCTGCGTAGCCCGCGCTTTCGCGCCGCTCGGCCCGGGCGCGCGCCTCGCGCTCGGCCGCCTCGAGCCCGGCGAAATAGTCCCACTGGGCGTTGTATTCGGCGGCGTGCTTCTGACAGAAATACCAGCGCTCGCGGCTGTTGGGCGCCTTGGGCGCGGGGCAATCGCCCGGCTCATCGCAGCCATGCCGATCGCAGATGCGCACCTGCGCCGCCTCGCGCGCGGCGCCATAGCCGCGCCAGCGCGGAAAGCCCCAGTCGAGCGAGCGGCGCGCCCGGCTCATCGCATCGCCCCGAGGCCCGGGCGGCGCGGCATGTCGTTGGTCGAACCCATGATGATGCCAGTCTAGGCGCTCTGGCGCCGCTTGCCTAGCGGTGAGAAGGCAGGAACCGGTTGCAATCTGAAATGTTGCAGTGCAAGAAGATCACCGGACGCCTGTCCTTGCGAAAGACCCTTGCGATGAGCCCGCAACTCACCCTCTCCAGCCTCTTTGCCGTGCTCGCCATGGCGGGCCTGTGCGTCCTCACCAGCGCACGCGCGCTTGCGGGGGACGAACCGGGCGTGCACGTGACCGCGCAGATCGCGCACGCGCCCGGCCTTCCGGGCTAAAGGATCAGTTGATGATGACGCTGGCGGCGCGGCGATTCTGCGCCCAGGCGGTCTCGTTCGAGCCGAGCGCCACCGGGCGTTCCTTGCCATAGCTCACCACCGCAATCCGGCCCGGATCGACCCCGAGGCTGACGAGGTAGTTCTTCGCCGCATTGGCGCGCTTCTCGCCAAGCGCGAGGTTGTATTCGCGGGTGCCGCGTTCGTCGGCATGGCCCTCGATGGTGAAGGTGATCTGCGGATAACGCGCGAAATATTGCGCCTGGGCCTGGAGCGCGGCGGCATCCTGGGCATCGATGTTGTAGCGATCCGTATCGAAGTAGATCGTGGTCGAGGAACCCACGGCGGCGGCGAAATGCGCCTGGGTGCCCACCTGCGGACCCATCGGCTGCACCTGCGGGCCGGTCTGCCCGCCGGTGCCTGAAGTCTGCGGGGGCGGGGGAATATCGGCCGGGGGCTTCTTGCTGCAGGCGCCCAGCGCCAGCGCCGGGGCCAGCATCAACGCGGTGGCAAGCTTGGTCTTCATCGCTCGGTTCCTTTCTCTGTCGCGCAAGGGATCAAGGGCGGATCGGCCCCCAGGCCGGGTCGGAGCCATCGACCGGGGTGGGCAGGCGGCGCTCGTTCTGGCCGGTGAGATCGACCTGCCAGATGCTGGTGCGCCCGCTGTTCTTTTCGGTGCGGAAGAACTGGATGATACGGCCATTGGGCGCCCAGGTGGGGGCTTCGTCCTGCCAGCCGCGGGTGAGCACGCGCACATTGCCGCCGCTGGTGTTCATCACCGCGATGTTGAAATCGCCGGCGATGCGGGTGAAGGCGATCTGGTCACCGCGCGGGCTCCATTCAGGCGTGGCGCAGCGTCCGCCGAAAAAGCTGATGCGGCGCTGGTTGGAGCCATCGGCATCCATGACATAGCATTGCTGGCTGCCCGAACGATCGCTTTCGAACACGATTTTTGTGCCATCGGGCGAATAGGAGCCGCCGATGTCGATCCCCGGGCTGTCGGTCAGCCGCACGCTCGCCCCGCCGCTGGCGGGCACGCGGTAGATATCGGTGTTGCCGCCCACCGACATCGAATAGAGGATATAGCGCCCATCGGGCGACCAGCGCGGCGCGATGGTGGGGTTGCGGCTTTCGGTCACCAGCGTTTGCCGCCCGGTGCCGATGTCATAGACATAGATCCGCGGATTGCCATCGACATAGGAAAGGTAGAGGATCTTGGAATAGTCGGGCGAAAACCGCGGGGTGAGCGCGGTGGCGCTTCCCAGGGTCAAGAAGCGGTGGTTGGCCCCGTCCGAATCCATGATCGCAAGGCGCTTGACGCGCCGGTCCTTGGGGCCGGTCTCGGCGATATAGGCGATGCGGCTGTCGAAGAACGGGCTTTCGCCGGTGAGGCGCGAGAAGATGAGATCGGAGCACTTGTGCGCCGCGCGCCGCCAGTCGGCCGGGGCCACCACCCAGCCCTCGCGCACCAATTGCTGCTGAAGCGCAACGTCATAGAGATAGCAGCCAACCACCAGCCGCCCATCATCGCGCGCACGAACATAGCCATGCACCAGCATCTCCGCGCCCCGCCCGCTCCAGGTGGCAAAGGCGGGCGCAGGGATCTGGGCGAAGGCGGGCTGGGGCAGGCTGTCCGGGCCGACCGGCTTGAACAGCCCGTTGTTGCGCAAGTTGGCGGTGATCACCCGCGCGATCTCGCGCCCGAGCGCGCCGGTGCCGGCCTCGTTGGCCGGCGTGGGCCGCTCGCGATCGGTGGCAAAGGCGGGAATGGCGATGCCGATATCCGACCAGGCGCTCTCGTCGGTCACCGTGCCGCGCAGGGGACCATCGCCCTCCTCGCCCTCGACCGGCACGCGCTCGACCGCCTGATCCTCGCCGATCGGCGCGCCCAGATCCTGCGCGGCAAGCGGCCCGGCGCCAAGCGCGATACAGGCAAACAGGGTAAGCATTCTCATCATTCTAGAGCCTTCGATCGAATTGCCACTCGAGCGCCTTCCAGCGATCATAGAATTGTTCGGGCAGGTTGAAAGGGGCCGCGCGCTGCACCGCGCGGATGGCGCGCTCGCAATGCAGGGGGGCCTGCGGACGGTTGCTCTCGGTGATGCTGGCAGGACTGGTGCGGCAGCGCGGCACGCCCTTCAAGGTGCCATCACGGTTGAGCTCCCAGCTGACGGTGGAGACCAGCAGTTCGGCCTCGAGGCCCGAGGGCGCGCTCCAGTGCGGGCGCAACTGGCGGGTGATCGCGGCGGAAAGCGCGGCGCGCTCGGCGCTGCCGAAGGTGGCGGCAGGGGCGCGGGTCTCGCTGGTGGTGGTGGACGAACCCCGGCCCTCGAGAAAATCCTCGCCGATGCGGCTGCCGCCGGCCCTGGGCGCGCTGCTGGGCGCCGGCGTGCTGCGCGCCGCGGGCGCGGGGGTGCGATCGGGGCGCGAGCGCTCACGCGTGGGCGCTGGTGGGCTCGGCGCCGGGCTGGGGCGCGCGGCCCTGGTTGGCTCGGGCTTTGGCTCAGGCTTTGGTGAGGCCCGTGGCTGCGGAGGCGGCTCAGGCCGTGGCTGGGGGCGGGCTTGGGGTGGCTCTGGCGCGGGTCGCGCCGCCGGCTGCGGCGCGGGCGGAGCGGGCTGCTCAGCCAATTCGGGCGCCAGCGCGGCACGGCTTTCGGCCACGGGATCGGGCGATGCCGCCTCGAGGCCCACCTCGCTCACCAGGCTCACCGTCATGCGCTCGGGAAAGACCGAGACCTCGCGCCGCACGGTCTGCACCAGCAGCACCGCGAGGAGCGCGCCATGCAGCAGCAGCGCGGCCAGAAGGCCGATTCTCTCCTCGCTGCGGAATGCTGCCTCGCCCATCATCCCTTCGCCTATGGCGGGCTAACTGAACCCTCGGTGACCAGCGAGATCGAGGTGAAGCCGGCCCGTCCAAGCTCGCCCATCACCTGCATCACCCGGCCATAATCAAGGCTCCTGTCGCCGCGCAGCACCACCAGCGGCACCTTGCCGCCGCGATCGAGCGCGGCGAGCGCCTGCGGCAGGCCGCCGGCGGGCACCGGGGTCTCCTCGATATAGATCACGCCCTTGGAATCGATGGTGATGGTGATCTGGTCGGGCTGTTCCTCGACCGGCACGGCGCGGCTTTCGGGCAGATCGACCGGCACGCCCACCGCCGGCAGCGTCACCGTGACCATGAAGATGATCAGCAGCACCAGCATCACATCAACGAGCGGGGTGACGTTGATTTCGGCCATGGCGGCGCGGCGGGCGCGGCGGGTGCGGCGGGTGCGAGCAGATGAAACAACCATGCCCATTTGTCAGCTCCCCTTGGCGGCACAGCCGCCGCAAGGCTGAACGGCCGCCCGCAGCAATGCGGTCGCAAGGCTGCATGCGCGAGGATGCTCAAGACAAATCATGCGCGGTCCAGCTCGCGGCTGAGGCCCATGTGGAGCTTGTCGGCAAAGCGTTGCAGCCCCGCCTCATAGCGATCCACCGCCGCGCCGAAGCGGTTGTAGGCGATCACCGCCGGGATCGCCGCGAACAGGCCGATGGCGGTGGCAAACAGCGCCTCGGCAATACCGGGGGCGACCACGGCGAGGCTTGCGCTCTGCTGCGCGCCGATCTGGAAGAAGGAATTCATGATCCCCCACACCGTGCCGAACAGCCCAACGAAGGGGGCAACCGAGCCGACCGTGGCAAGGAAGTTGAGCCGCGCGGCGAGGCTGTCAGCCTCCTCGGCAACCTGGCCATCCAGCGCCGCGGCGATGCGTTGGCGCGCGCCCTCTCGATCGATCGGCTGGCGGGCGGTGGACTGCTTCCACTCTTCCAGCCCAGCAGCGGCAACCCGGGCGGCGGGCACTTCCTTGCGCACCTGACGCGCAAGCATTGCCTCGTAGTCGCGTTGCTCCCAGAACTCGGCCTCGTAGTCGCGCGATTTCCTGGCGAGGCCCGCAAGGCGCAGGCTGAAGGAGACGATGATCATCCACACCCAGATGCTGGCCAGCACGAGGCCCAGCATCACCGCCTGGACGATGATGTCGGCCTCGAGAAACAGGGCGATGGGATCGAGCCGGGCCGGTGCAGGCGCGGGGGCAGCGGCGGCGCTGAGCAGGGCAAGCGGCGTCACGAAATCAGGCGTCCTTGTGCATGAAGGTGGAAAAGGCAGCGCGCCAGGCAGCGGGCTGGCGGCGCGGGCGGCCATCGAGGCTGATGAAGCCGACGCGCAGCTGCGCCTCGCACAGCGCCTCACCGCCGCGCCGGGCGATCTGGTGCATCTGGCACGAGGCCGCGCCAAGCTCGATGCAGCGGGTCTCGATCAGCACCTCGTCATCGAGCCGGGCCGGGCGCAGATAGCGCAGCTGCACCTCGGACAGGGCATAGGCGCCCTCGCCCGCCTCGATCGCGGCGCGCTGGTCGATCCCGAGCAGGCGCAAAAGGTCAGAGCGCGCACGCTCGAACCAGCGCAGGTAATTGGCGTGATAGGTAATGCCCGACAGATCGGTATCCTCGTAATAGACCCTCACGGCATAAAGATGCCGCGTGCCATCAATGATGCCGCCGGGCGGAGTGGGCAAGACCATGGCCGCCCCCTAGCCCAGCGGCGATTGGCTGCAAAGCCGCGCCGTGGGGTTTTGCCGATTAACCCGGCCCGAACCGCGGCTAGGACGCCGCGCGCCGCGCGATCATCGGCCCCAGCGGCTGGCCGCCGAAGATGTGGACATGCAGGTGCGGCACTTCCTGCCCGCCGTGCTGGCCGATATTGGCGAGCAAGCGATAGCCGGGCTCGACCAGGCCCTTCATCCGCGCCACCGTGCCCACCGCGCGCACGAATCCGGCGATCTCGCTGTCCGAGGCGCGAGCGGAAAAATCATCCCAGCTGACATAGCGCCCCTTGGGGATCACCAGGGTGTGCACCGGGGCCTGGGGGTTGATGTCCTCGAAGGCATAGGCCCAATCATCCTCATAGACCTTCTTCGAAGGGATCTCGCCGCGCAGGATGCGGGCAAAGACATTGGTGTCGTCGTAAGGCAAGGTCGGGTCGATCGGCATTACTGGCTCCTTGCAGCTTTCTCGGCGAGGCCCGAGGTGCCCTCGCGCCGTTCGATCTCGGCAAGCACCTGCTCGAGGCGAACGCCCTTCTCGGCAAGCAGGACGATGAGGTGGAAGAGCACGTCTGCCGCCTCGCCCACCAGTTCGGCCTCGTCACCAGCAAGCGCGGCGATGATCGCCTCGGTTGCCTCCTCGCCCAGTTTCTGGGCGATGCGGGCAAGGCCCTTGGCGTGGAGCTGCGCGACATAGCTGTGCTCGGGCGAGGCGCCGAGGCGCTGTGTGATCGTGGCTTCGAGGCGGGCGAGCGTGTCCATGGCGCTTGTTGTGGGTCAAACCCCGCGCGCGGGCAAGCCTGCCGCGCGCAGGGCGGCGTGGGCCTCAGCGATGGTGTGATGGCCGAAATGGAAGATGCTGGCGGCAAGCACCGCGCTGGCATGGCCCTTGGTCACGCCTTCGACGAGGTGTTCGAGGCTCCCCACCCCGCCGCTGGCGATCACCGGCACGCTGACCGCATCGGCGATGGTGCGGGTGAGATCGAGGTCATAGCCCCTTTGCGTCCCATCGCCATCCATCGAGGTGACGAGCAGCTCGCCCGCGCCGAGCCTGGCGACCTTGATGGCATGGTCCACCGCGTCGATCCCGGTGGGCCGCCGCCCGCCATGGGTGAAGATTTCCCAATTGCCGCGCGGGGTGCGGCGGGCATCGACGCTCGCCACCACGCATTGGCTGCCAAAGCGCTGCGCGATCTCGCCCACCAGTTCGGGCCGGGCGACCGCAGCGGAATTGACCGCGACCTTGTCCGCCCCGGCGAGCAGCAGCGCGCGCGCATCCGCAACGCTGCGCACCCCGCCGCCGACGGTCAAGGGCATGAAGCACACCTCGGCGGTGCGGCGCACCATGTCGAGCAGCGTGCCACGGCCTTCGTGGCTGGCGGAGATGTCGAGGAAGCACAGCTCGTCCGCGCCTGCCGCATCATAGGCGCGCGCCTGTTCGACAGGATCGCCCGCGTCCCTGAGATCGACGAAGTTCACGCCCTTGACCACGCGGCCATCGGCAACATCAAGGCAGGGGATCACGCGAATGCGGACAGTCATTCGGCAGGACTCAACGTCACGGTGACCTGCGGCTGGCGATCGGGGCAGCCGGCGCGCGGGCAGGGGCTGGGCGCATCGGGGCTGCGCAGGGGGATCGGCCAAAGGAAGCTCACGAAAAAGGCCCCGGCCATGCCGAAGGCCAGACCTTGGCGGCCAAAGCGCGGGGCGAGGGTGCGTTCGGCAAGCAGGGCAAGGCCCATGAAGACGATGATGTTGACGAGCGCGAGCGTCACCGTGCCCACCGTCACCCCGGCAAGGAAGGTGAGGCACAGGAACACGAAGGCCATCAGCCGCATCGCCCTAGTCCCCCCCGCCCGCCGCCTTGCGCCCGATCGCCAGCGCCGCGGTCAGATCGAGTCGCCCCTCATAGAGCGCACGACCAGTGATCACCCCCTCGATCCCATCGCCCGCATGGAGCGCGAGGATGTGGATGTCATCCAGCCCCTTGACCCCGCCGCTGGCGATCACCGGAATATCGACGCGGCGGGCAAGATCGACCGTGGCCTCGATGTTCACCCCCTTCATCAGCCCGTCGCGACCGATATCGGTGAACAGCAGCGCGGCCACCCCCGCATCCTCGAAGCGGCGGGCCAGATCAACCACCGGCACGTCGGACACCTCGGCCCAGCCTTCGGTCGCCACCATGCCGTCGCGCGCATCGACGGCAACGACGATGCCGCCTTCCCATGCGCGCGCCATTTCGCGCACGAAACCGGGGTTCTTGAGCGCCGCCGAGCCCATCACCACCCGCGCCACCCCGAGGTTGAACCAGCCTTCGACCGCCGTGGCATCGCGGATGCCGCCGCCGAGCTGCACATGGCCGGGAAAGGCGGCGATGATTGCCTCCACCGCCGCGCGGTTGCGGCTTTCCCCGGCAAAGCTGCCATCGAGATCAACGACGTGGAGGTGCTCCGCCCCCGCCTCGGCAAAGATGCGCGCCTGGGCGGCCGGATCATCGCCATAGACCGTGGCGCGCGCCATGTCCCCCTCGGCCAGGCGCACCACCTTGCCGTATTTCAAATCGATAGCGGGAAAGACGATCAAGGGCGCCACTCCAGAAAGCGCCGGAGCGTGGCAAGGCCATAGGCCTGGCTCTTTTCCGGATGGAACTGCACCCCGATAATATTGTCGCGCGCCACCGCGGCGACCAGCCCTTCGCCGTGATCGGTGAGGGCCGCAACCCACTGCGGATCTTCGGCCACGAAGTGGTAGGAGTGGAGGAAATAGGCCTCGCCCGCGGCGATCACCGGGTGGGCGCGGGCATGGGGCAGAAGCGCGACCTCGTTCCAGCCCATGTGCGGCACCTTGATCGCCGGATCGCTGGGACGGATGAGCCGCACCTCGCCGCCAATCCAGCCAAGGCCGGGGGTTTCACCATGTTCAAGCCCGCTGGTGGCGAGCAGCTGCATGCCGACGCAGATGCCAAGGAACGGCGCGCCGCCCACCATCACCCGCTCACGCATCGCCTCGATCATGCCGGGGATCGCCCCCAGACCTTGCGCGCAGGCCTTGAAGCTGCCCACCCCCGGCAGCACGATGCGGTCAGCCGCGCGCACCACATAGGGATCGGCCGTCACGCTGACGCGCGCCCCGGCTGCCTTGAGCGCATTGTGCACCGAGTGGAGGTTGCCCGCGCCGTAATCGACAAGCGCGACGACTTCAGCCACCGAGCTGCCCCTTGGTCGAGGGGATGGCGCCGCCCTTGCGCGGATCGCGTTCGACCGCCTGGCGCATCGCCCGGGCGAAGCCCTTGTAGAGGCTTTCGCAGATGTGGTGGTTGTTGGTGCCGTAGAGCACTTCCATGTGCAGCGTAATGCCCGCGGCCTGGGCGATCGAATGGAACCAGTGCTCGATCAGCTCGGTGTCCCATTCGCCGAGCTTCTCCTGGGTGAAGCGCGCCTTCCACACCAGATATGGTCGCCCCGAGATGTCGAGCGCAACGCGGCTCAGCGTCTCGTCCATCGGCGAATAGGCGGCGCCATAACGCCCGATCCCGGCCTTGTCGCCCAGCGCCTGGGCAATCGCCTGGCCGAGCGCGATCGCCGAATCCTCGGTGGTGTGGTGCTGATCGACGTGGAGGTCGCCCTCAACCTTCATGCTCACATCGATCAGCGAATGGCGGCTGAACTGTTCGACCATGTGATCGAGAAAGCCGATCCCGGTGGAGACCTGGTAGCTGCCGGTGCCGTCGAGATCGACGGTGATGGCGATCCGGGTCTCGCTGGTGTTGCGCAGGATCGTGCCGGTGCGGGCGGGAATGCTGGCCATGGCCTCGGCGCTATACCCGGCTGGGCCCGCATGACAAGCGCCGCACGCGCCGCACGGCGCCCTGTCCACCCGGCCTGACATGTCAACCGGGCTTGAATAGGGCCTTGACCAAGCGCCCCTGTCCCGTCACCACTTTGCTCGCGATGAGCAGCGACACGCCCGACAGCCTGATCCCTTATGACGAGATCGTGCAGGAAGCCCTGCGCGCCGTGGTCGGCCGGGTGCTCGGCTCGATCGTCAGCAGCGGCGGCGCGCTGCCCGGGGCGCACCACTTCTACATCACCTTCAAGACCGCCGCGCCCGGCGTGGTGATCCCGCCGCACCTGCGCGAGCGCTTCCCCGACGAGATGACGATCGTGCTCCAGAACAAGTTCTGGGATCTCGAGGTCGGCCCCACGAGCTTCTCGGTCAGCCTCACCTTCAACCAGGTGCCGGCCAAGCTCACCATTCCCTTTGCCGCGATCACCGCCTTCGTCGATCCGGCGGTCGATTTCGGGCTGCAATTCCAGGCCGCGGTTGAGGAGCTTGCCCCTGAAGCGCACGAGGATGCCGAAAATGACGGGCCCGATCCCGATCCTGACGGCTCGAACGTCGTCTCGATCGATTTCGGGCGCAAGAAGTAGCCGCCATGGCCCGCCCCGGCCGGGCGGCGCGGCGCACCCGCAAGGCAAAGGCCCAAACGCAGGTCGAGCCGCAAGGCGACCAGCCACCCCTCGCCGCTGAGCCGCCGCCGCGCGCGGGCGCTGGCCTGCTGCTGCCCAGCCCGCGCGCCAGCACCAATGTGATGATCGCCGATATTGTCCTGCGCGCCGCGGGCAGCCTGCTGCGCGACCGGCTGGAGAAGGGCCTGCTGGTGCAATCCTATGGCCTGGATGAAAAGGGCAGGGCCAAGGCCACGCGCCTGATCGAAGGCCGCTCGCTCGGCGCCAGCCTTGCGCTGTGGGGCGCAAGCCACCTGGCCCGGCGCTCGCCCCTGGGGCTGGCGCTGGTCGCCGGGAGCCTCGCGCTCAAGGTGCTCTATGACCGCGGCAAGCGGCTCGAGACCAAGCGCCGGCCCTCGCGCCGGCAACCTGCCGCGCCGCCCGCGCCGGACGACAAGGCTTGAGTCCCTCTTGATTTGCCCGGCCCGATTGCGGCAACGGGCCCTATGGGCGAACGAACTAACCAATCTGCCGACACGCTCCAGCGCCGGGGCCTGATGTTCATCCTCTCCTCGCCCTCGGGCGCGGGCAAGACCACGCTGTCGCGCATGCTGCTCGAAGCCGATCCGGCGATCAAGCTTTCGGTCTCGGCCACCACCCGTCCGCCGCGCCCCGGCGAGATCGATGGCGTGCATTACCACTTCGTCAGCCCCGAACGCTTTCAGCAGATGATCGAGGCGGATGACTTCTACGAATGGGCCGAGGTCTTCGGCCACCGCTACGGCACGCCCAAGGGAATGATCCGCGCCGCGCTCAAGGAAGGTCAGGATTTCCTGTTCGATATCGACTGGCAGGGCACCCAGCAGCTCTATCAGAAGGACCAGCAGGACGTGGTGCGGGTGTTCATCCTGCCGCCCTCGATCGAGGAATTGCACCGCCGCCTGCGCAGCCGGGCAACCGACAGCGAGGAGGTGATCGCCGCGCGCATGGAGCGCGCCCGGGCCGAGATCAGCCACTGGGATGGCTATGACTATGTCATCATCAATGATGATGTCGAGGTGTGCTTTGCCAAGGTGCGCGCGATCCTCGAGGCCGAACGCATGAAGCGCCAACGCCAGACCGGGCTCATTCCCTTTGTCCGCCACCTGATGGGGTGAAAGCCGCAGCGCCCGGCGCGCGGTGGCGTCAGGCCTCATCGCCCGAGGCGGCCAGCGCCTCGAGATAGTCGCGGTCGCGCACCAGCAGCGCCCGGCCCTTGCGCTCCACCACCCCCTGCTCGGCCCAGTCAGAGATGAGCCGGCTGACATTCTCGCGCGCGAGGCCCGCAAAGGCGCCGATATCGCTCTGGCTTGGGTCATAGCGCAGGCGGCCATCGCTGCGTTCAGGATCAATCAGGCGCAGCAGCGCGCGCGCCAGCCGCGGCGCCATCGAGAAGGTGCGGTCGCTCTCGATCACCAGGTTGAGCTGGCGGATGCGCTTGGCCAGCTCGCGCATCACCCCGGCGGCCGAGGCGGGGTTGGCGGTGGCCGCGGCAAGAAAGGTGGCCGAGGGCAGCAGCAGCACACTGGTGGGCACCGCCGCGCTCACCGTGGCGGTGCGCGGGCCGCTGTCGAGCATGGCGATCTCGCCCACCAGCTCGCCCGGGCCGGCATAGTTGAGGATGATCTCGCGCCCCCCGGCGCTCACCATGCTGATCTTGAGCCCGCCTGACAGCACCACCACGGCAAAATCACCATTCTCGTCCCCCTGGGTGATGATTGCCTCGCCGACCTTGAGCTCGCGCCGGCTTGCGCTGGCGAGCAGGCTGCGCAGCTGTTCGGGCGCAAGCGCGCGCAGCAGCGAATCGGGCGCCAGCCGGGCGATGAGGTCCTCGTGCACGTCCATCAGCGTCATTCCCCTTCCCCCGCCCCAGCCTATGGATGGCGATGCCCCTTCGCAACCAGACCCTGCCGCAGCCGAGCACGATCGCAGCCTATCGCATCGCGCGGCCGCACGGCGTGATGGCCATCACAGACAGAATCGCGTGCGCGAATCATAAGGCCCGCAAAGCCGGGCCGATCGCGCGAAGGGATTGCCCGGCACCAGCGTTTTCGGTGCGACCCGGGCGGAAGAGGGGTCCTTCTTCCGCCGACTTGGCCCACAATCCCGCGCGGCGGGGTGTGGGCCTTCTTTTTTGGACGGCGCTGCCGCTGCGCGGCTGTCGCAGGGCGCCCTCGGGAGCGGCCTAGCGCTTGCCCGAAGGATCGGCGAAGTGGTTGGGCAGCAGGGCATTGACCACCCCGCCATCGACGGTGAGCGTCTCTCCCACCACATAGTCGCCCGCGCGGCTGCAAAGATAGATCGCGGCGGCGGCCATGTCTTCGGCGGTGCCGATGCGCCCGGCCGGAATGCCGGCGGCGCTGGTTTCGGGCGCATCCTTGGCGGCGCGGTTCATCTCCGACGGGAAGGCCCCCGGCGCAATCGAGGTGACGATGATGTTGTCGCGGATCAGCCGCGCGGCCATGCGCCGGGTGAGCTGGATCACCGCCGCCTTGGAGGCCTGATAGGCATAGGTCTCCCACGGGTTGATCCGCTGCCCATCGATCGAGGAGACATGGATCACCTTGGCCGGATGCCCGGCCTTGCCGCCCGCCACCAGCAGATCGTGCAGCTTTTGCGTAAGGAAGAAGGGCGTCTTGACGTTGAGATCCATGGTGCGGTGCCAGCCCGCCTCGGTGAACTCGAGATAGGGCTGGCCCCAGGCCGCCCCGGCGTTGTTGATGAGGATATCAAGCCGGCTCTCGCGCACCTTGATCGCATCGGCGAGCGCGGTGATCCCGTCCATCTGCGAGAGGTCAGCCGGGATGCCGATCACCTTGTCGGCGCCGAACTCGTCGATCGTCGCCTGCATCTGTTCGACCTTGCGCGCCGAGATATAGACCCGCGCGCAGCCCGCGGCGAGCAGGCCTTCAAGGAACATCTTGCCGATCCCGCGGCTGCCCCCGGTGATGAGGGCGATGCGGCCTTCGAGGCTGAAAAGCGATTGAATATCCATGGCTCAATATCCGCTCAGTTCAGCCACACGGCTGGCGTGGAAATAGGCATCGCCCAGAAACTCGGCGAGCGCGCGGTCACGCTTCATGTAAAGGCCGATGTCATATTCATCGGTCATCCCGATCCCGCCGTGCATCTGCACCCCTTCCTGCACCGCAAGGCGTGCGGCCTTGGCCACCTTGGCCTTGGCAACGCTCGCCATCAGATCGGCGCTGGGCGCGCCGGCATCGAGCAGCTGCTGCGCCTTGATCGTGGCCGCCCGGGCGATCTCGACCTCGCAATAGAGGTGGCTGGCGCGGTGCTGCAGGGCCTGGAACTCGCCGATGAAGCGCCCGAACTGCTTGCGCTGCTTGAGATAGCCGACGGTCATTTCCATCGCCCCGCGCGCCACGCCCACGCCTTCGGCCGCCGCGCCCACGCGCCCGGCGATGAGCATGGCATCGAGCACTTCGCGCCCGCCATCGACCTCGCCGATCACGGCATCGCCATCAAGCTCGACCCCCTCGAAGCGGGTATGGGTGGCCATCGCGGAATCGACGAGCCGCACCGCATCATGGCTCATGCCCGCCGCGTCCTTCGGCACGGCGAACAGGGTGATCCCGTCGCGGTCCTCGTCCGCGCCTGCGGTGCGCGCGGCCACCACGATCATGTCTGCACTGGCGCCGTGGATGACGAAGCTCTTGGCCCCGGTGAGGCGAAAGCCGTTGCCGGCGCGCTCGGCCCGGGTGGTGATCCGCTGCGGGCGGTGCTTGGCGGTCTCGTCGATCGCCACGGCAAAGACGCTCTCGCCCGCGACGAGGCCGGGCAGATAGCGCCCCTTGAGCTCGGGCGAGGCGTGCTTCAATGCGGTTGCCGCCAGCACCGCCGAGGTGAGGAAGGGCGAAGGCGTGAGATTGCGGCCGATCTCCTCGAGCACGATCCCGGCCTCGACATGGCCCATGCCGAGCCCGCCATCGGCCGCGTCCACGAGGATGCCGGTAAAGCCCATCTCGGCCATCTGCTTCCACAGCGCGTGGCCAAAGCCGTCCTTGCAATTGCGGTCGCGCCAGTGGCGCAGCTGCTTGGCGATATTGCCTTCCTCGGCGAGGAAGCCGCTCGCGGTCTCGGCCAGCATCGCCTGGTCTTCGGTGTGATACAGGGGCATTGGTTTTCCCTCTCCCTTGGCTCGCCACCCCGGCGCAGGCCAAGGCCCAGTCCCGCGTGCGCCGCATCTGGGCCCCGTCTTGCGCCGGGGAGACGATGAATGTTGCTAGATCACGCGCCCGGCAGCTCGAGGATGCGCTTGGCGATGACGTTGAGCATCACCTCGCTGGTGCCGCCCTCGATCGAGTTGGCCTTGGTGCGCAGCCAGGCGCGCGCGGGCTTGCCGCCCTCGGTCGCCTCGCTCTCCCACTCGAGCGCGCGGCTGCCGCCCACCGCCATCATCAGCTCGTGGCGGCGCTTGTTGAGCTCGGTGCCGGCATATTTCATCATGTTGGGCTGGGCCGGATGGGCCTTGCCGACCTTGATCTCGTCCAAAAACTTCTCGCCCATCGCCGCATAGGCCAGCGCATCGACATCGAACATCGCCAGCTCGGCGCGCAAGACCGGATCGATTTCATCGCCGTTCCTTGCCGCAAGCCGCTTCATCGCTGCGCCGATCGCCGCGGCCCGCTCGCTCCCGCCGGCGCCCGAGATCATCTCGCGCTCGTGCCCGAGCAGATACTTGGCCACGTCCCAGCCGCGGTTGATCTCACCCACATAGGCCGGCACGTCCTCGCCATAGGACTTGGGCACCTTCACATTGTCGAAGAAGGTCTCGCAGAAGGGCGAGGAGCCGCTGATCAGCTTGATCGGCTTGGTCGTCACCCCCTCGCTCGCCATGTCGAAGAGCATGAAGGTGATGCCCTGATGCTTGTTGGTCTTGTCGGTGCGCACCAGGCAGAAGATCCAATCGGCCTGATCGGCATAGCTGGTCCAGATCTTCTGGCCATTGACCACCCAGTGATCGCCCTTGTCCTCGCCAAAGGTCTGCAAGCTGACGAGGTCGCTGCCCGAGCCCGGCTCGGAATAGCCCTGGCACCAGCGGATTTCGCCGCGGGCAATCTCGTTGAGGAAGCGGCGCTTCTGCCCCTCGGTGCCGAAATGCAGCAGCGCCGGGCCAAGCATCCAGATGCCGAAGGAACTGAGCGGCGGGCGCGCGTTGATGCGCGCCATTTCCTCGCGCAGCACCTTGGCCTCGGCGGGCGACAGCCCCGCGCCACCATATTCCTTCGGCCACGAGGGCACGGTGTAGCCCTTGGCGATCGCCGCCTCGAGCCAGGCCTGTTGCGCCGCGTTCTTGAAGCGCGCGCGGCGCCCACCCCAATAGATGTCATCCTCGTCGCGCACCGGCTCGCGCATTTCCGGCGGGCAATTCGCCTCGAGCCAGGCGCGGGTTTCGGCGCGGAACGTCTCCAGGTCGGCCATGGCCGATTCTCCTCTCTCTCGGGCCTCGCTTGACGCTTACGTTAGTGGCAATTTGGCGGAGGCTGCAAGCGCCGATCGCGCTTGCGGCGATGCCGTAGCGTCAGGCGCGGCGCGATTGACGCGGGGGGCAATCGGTCTAGCATTGCAACCCAAATGGGGAGAGGACAGTGAGAGGATTCGCAGGCGCAGCGCAGGGTCGCGGGGCGGCGCGCGGATGAGCGCGGCGCATGCCAAGGTGCCCTATCGGCTCAAGCTCGCCTATGGCGCCGGGGCGGTTGCCTATGGGATCAAGGACAACGGCTTTGCCGTGTTCCTCTTGATCTTCTACAATCAGGTGATGGGCCTGCCCGCCAACCTCGTGGGCCTGGCGGTGATGGTGGCGCTGGTCATCGATGCCTTCATCGATCCGGTGATCGGCCATCTGAGCGACCGCACCAACACCCGCTGGGGGCGGCGCCACCCCTGGCTTTATGCCTCGATCCTTCCAGTGGGCCTTTCCTGGTTCATGCTCTGGCACCCGCCCGCCTGGGGTGAGACCGCGATGCTGGTCTATCTCACCTGCGCGGCGATCCTGGTGCGCACCGCGATCGCCTTGAACGAGGTGCCCTCGCTCGCGATGCTGCCCGAGATCACGCAGGACTATCACGAGCGCACCGATGTGATCCGCTACCGCTTCCTGTTCGGCTGGGCGGGCGGGCTGTTGCTGCTGTTCCTTGCCTATGGGGTGTTCCTCGCGCCCACGCCCGATCAGCCGGCCGGGCTGCTGCGGCGCGAGGGCTATGATGCCTATGCCTGGGCCGGCGTGATCCTGATGACCCTGGCGATCCTCACCGTCTCGCTCGGCACCCATCGCGCGCTTGCCCGGCCCCCGGCCAAGCTGCCCCCGCGCCTGCCGCTGGCCGAGGAACTGAAGGCGATGCGCCGCACCCTGCGCAACCCCGCCTTCCTCACGCTGATGGGCGCAGGGATGTTCGCCTATGCCAACCAGGGGCTGAACTTTGCCACCAGCACCTACATGCAGACCTATGTGTGGGAGTTTCCCGGCTGGGCGCTGGCGGTGTGGCCGGTGACCCTGCTTGCCGGGGTGGTGATGGGCTTCGTGCTCGCCCCGATCGTCTCGCGCCGCTGGGGCAAGAAGAACGCCGCGGCGATCATGGCGGCGCTCGCCATGGCCATCGGCCTTGCGCCCTATGTGCTGCGCCTTCTTGGCCTGTTTCCGGCCAATGGCGAGCCGGCCACGCTGCCGCTGTTCCTCGGCTTTGCCACGCTCGCAACCGGCATCGGCGTGTGCCCGATGATGCTCACCGGATCGATGCTCGCCGATGTGGTCGAGGATTCGGAGATCAAGACCAGCCACCGCGAGGAGGGCCTGTTCTTTGCCGGGATGCTGTTCATGCAGAAATGCGTCACCGGGCTGGGCACCTTTGCCGCCGGCAGCCTGATCAGCGCGGTGGGCTTTCCCGCCAATGCCCAGCCCGGCGCGGTCGATGGTGCGGTGATCGAGCGGCTGATGCTGCTTTACACCCTGCTCACCGCGGTGCTGGTGAGCGGGGCGGTGCTGGTGTTCCTGCGCTTTCCGCTGGGCGAGGCGGACCATGCCGATCGCCTCGCCCGGCTCGGGGCGACGCGGGCGCCGCCGCACAAATGAGAGCTTGGCGCCCGGCGGATGCTCTGCCACGCTCGGGCGCGGATTCGATGGCCATCACTCACGAGAGGACTTTTCATGGATTTCGAGCCTACCGAGCGGCAGGTCTATTGGCGCAACCGCGTGCGCGACTTCATCGAGGCGCATGTGCGCCCCAACATGAAGACCTATGAGGAACAGGACCGCGCGGGCGAGCGCTGGAAGGTGCTCCCGATCGTCGAGGAGCTGAAGGCCAAGGCCAAGGCGCAAGGCATCTGGAACCTGTTCATGCCGCCGCGCAACGACAGCCATCACCATGTCGATGACACCTTCGAATTCGAAGGGCCGGGCCTCACCAATCTCGAATATGCGCTGTGCGCCGAGGAAATGGGCCGCATCGGCTGGGCGAGCGAGGTGTTCAATTGCTCGGCGCCCGACACCGGCAACATGGAGGTGTTCCACCGCTATGGCACCCGCGAGCAGAAGGAAGCCTGGCTGCGCCCGCTGATGAACGGCGAGATCCGCTCGGCCTTCCTGATGACCGAGCCCTACACCGCCTCCTCCGATGCCACCAACATCGAGACCCGGATCGAGCGCGACGGGGATTTTTACGTCATCAACGGGCGCAAGTGGTGGTCATCGGGCGCGGGCGATCCGCGCTGCAAGGTGGCGATCGTGATGGGCAAGACCGATTTTTCCGCCCAGCGCCACGCCCAGCAGTCGATGATCATCGTGCCGCTCGATACGCCGGGGATCCACATCCTGCGCCACCTGCCGGTGTTCGGCTATGACGATGCCCCGCATGGGCACATGGAAATCGAACTGAAGGACGTGCGCGTGCCGGCGAGCAACATCCTTCTGGGCGAGGGCCGCGGCTTCGAGATCGCCCAGGGGCGCCTCGGGCCAGGGCGCATCCATCACTGCATGCGCACCATCGGCGCGGCCGAGGAAGCGCTCGAAAAGATGTGCCGCCGCCTGCAGGAGCGCCAGGCCTTCGGCAAGCCGGTGTACAAGCACTCGGTGTGGGAGGAGCGCGTCGCGCGCGCGCGCATCGATATCGAGATGACCCGCCTCCTGTGCCTCAAGGCTGCCGACATGATGGACAAGGTCGGCAACAAGGCGGCCAAGCAGGAAATCGCCATGATCAAGGTGCAGGCCCCCAACATGGCCCTCAGGATCATCGATGATGCGATCCAGGCCCATGGCGGCGGCGGGGTCTCGGACGATTATGGCTTGGCACGCGCCTATGCCAACCAGCGCACCCTGCGCCTGGCCGACGGGCCGGACGAGGTCCACGCCCGTGCGATCGCGCAGATGGAGTTTGCCAAGCACGCGCCCCGCCCCGGCCCCACCGCCAATGCCCTGCGCGGCGATCATGGCCGCCCAGCCAATGATGCGACAAGCTTCAGCTCGGGCGACATGGGGGTGGCGCGCTAGCGCATCATCCGGGCCGCTCGGCGTGCGGGGACACGGGCTTTCCCGGCCACTGCGCCCGCCCGAGCAGGCCCGCCCCGCCGCCAGCGCCGACAATCTGCAACCGTTCAAACGAGGACAAGCATGGCCAGAGCCGCCATTCTGGAACGCCCCGGAGAGGGGCTGCGCATCGCCGAAGTGACCTATGCCGAGCCCGGCCCGCACGAGGTGCTGATC
This sequence comes from Erythrobacter cryptus, assembly GCA_046297575.1. Classification (GTDB taxonomy): domain Bacteria; phylum Pseudomonadota; class Alphaproteobacteria; order Sphingomonadales; family Sphingomonadaceae; genus Erythrobacter; species Erythrobacter cryptus_A. The sequence goes on along the minus strand of JBKBHR010000006.1, from coordinate 98,089 downwards.
GACACCAAGGCCTGCGGGCTGTGCCATTCAGACCTGCATTTCATCGATGGCCACTATCCCCACGCCCTGCCCTGCATCCCCGGGCACGAGGCCGCCGGGGTGGTGCGCGCGGTGGGCAGCGAGGTGCGGACCGTCAAGCCCGGCGATCACGTGGTCTCGTGCCTTTCGGCCTTTTGCGGGCATTGCGAGTTCTGCGTCACCGGGCGCATGGCGCTGTGCCTTGGCGGTGATACCCGCCGCGGCAAGGATGCCCCGCCGCGCATCACCTTTGCCGATGGCACGCCGGTCAACCAGATGCTCAATCTTTCGGCCCTGTCCGAGCAGATGCTGATCCACGAACATGCCTGCGTGGCGATCGACAAGGCCATGCCGCTCGATCGGGCCGCGGTGCTGGGCTGCGCGGTGACGACCGGCGCGGGCACCATCTTCAACGCCTGCAAGGTGACCCCGGGCGAAAGCGTGGCGGTGATCGGCTGCGGCGGGGTGGGGCTTGCGGTCGTCAACGCCGCCAGGATCGCCGGGGCAGGCCAGATCATCGCGGTTGATCCGCTGCCCGAAAAGCGCGCGCTCGCCGAGGTGCTGGGCGCCACCCACACGCTTGATGCCAGCGATCCCGATGCGGCGAGGCAGATCGTCGCGCTGTCGAATGGCGGGGTGCATTGGGCGATCGAGGCGGTCGGGCGGCAGGCCTCGGCCGATCTCGCCGTCGCCGCGCTCAGGCGCGGGGGCACCGCGGTGATCCTCGGGATGATGCCCTTGGATTGCAAGGTCGGCCTTGGCGCGATGGACTTGCTTTCGGGCAAGAAGCTGATGGGGGCGATCATGGGGATGAACCACTTCCCCATCGATCTGCCGCGGCTCGTCGATTTTTACCTGCGCGGGCTGCTCGATCTTGACACGATCATCGCCGAGCGCATCCCGCTCGATCACGTCAACGAAGGGTTCAACACAATGCGCGCCGGCCATTCGGCCCGCAGCGTGGTGGTATTCGACTGATGAGCAACGCACCCCAGATCGATTTCGACAAGGAGATGGTCGGCACCGCCGAGGTGCCCGAGAAGGACCGGCTCGATCTTGCGGCGCTCACGCGCTGGTTTGAGGCCAATGTCGAGGGCTTTGCCGGCCCGATCAGCTACTCCAAGTTCAAGGGCGGGCAATCCAACCCCACCTACCGGATCGACACCCCTGCCGCCTCCTACGTGCTGCGCCGCCAGCCCTTCGGCAAGCTGCTGCCATCGGCCCATGCGGTTGACCGCGAATACCGGGCGATGACGGGGCTTTATCCCACCGGCTTTCCGGTGCCGCGCACCTTTGGCCTGTGCGAAGACCCTCAGGTGATCGGGGCCAAGTTCTTCGTCATGAGCCTGGCTGATGGCCGCTCGCTGTGGAACGGCGCCCTGCCCGGGATGCAGCCCGAGGAGCGCCGGGCGATCTACCACGCGCTGATCGACACCATGGCCGATCTGCACACCAAGGATCCCGAAACCATCGGCATGGGCGATTTCGGCAAGCCCGATGACTATTGCGCGCGCCAGATCGCCCGCTGGACCAAGCAATACAAGCTCTCCGAAACCGAGCACATGCCCGAGATGGAGCGGCTGATCGAATGGCTGCCCCAGACCATTCCGCCGCAAAATGCCGCAAGCGTGGTGCATGGCGACTACCGGCTCGACAACGTGATCTTCCACAAGAGCGAACCCCGCATCATCGCCGTGCTCGACTGGGAGCTTTCAACGCTCGGCGATCCGATCGCCGATTTCAGCTACCTGATGCTCAACTGGCACAATCCTGCTGATGGCCGCGCGGGGCTGCTCGGGCTTGATCTTGAAGCGCTCGGCATCCCCTCGCAGGACGAGGCGGTGGAACGCTATGTCGCGCGCACCGGCTATCCGGTGCCGCCGATGGACTGGTATTTCGCCTATAACCTGTTCCGCCTTGCAGGGATCATGCAGGGGATCAAGAAGCGGGTGATCGACGGCACTGCCTCCTCCGCCCATGCCCAGGCGATGAGCGAGCGGGTGCGCCCGCTGGCCGAGCGGGCTTACGCCTTCGCCATTGCCGCCGGTATGCCGGAGTAAGCGGCAAGCGCCGGGGCGGCTTAGCCAGGCCGTCCCTGCGCTTGCAGCCTCCGCTTGCCGCCAGCGCGCGGCGCGGCTAGGCGCGCTGGCGCAAGAGCTTTGCCCGGAGACGCCCGATGCACGATCCTCTCATCACCGCCATCGAAGCCGCGTGGGAAGAACGCAGCGCCATTGGCCCCGGCCATGGCGTCGCCGCAGCGGTGGAGGCCGCGCTCGACCTCCTGGAAAGCGGCGAAGCGCGCGTGGCCGAGCCGGACGGCAAGGGCGGCTGGCGCGTCAACCAGTGGCTCAAGAAGGCGGTGCTGCTCTCCTTCCGCCTCAACGACAACCGCCCGGTTGCCGGCGCGGCGGCCGGCGCGCCTGCCTATGACAAGGTGCCGCTCAAGTTTGCCGGGTGGGACGCGGCGCGCTTTCGCGAAGGCGGCTTTCGGGTGGTGCCGGGCGCGGTGGTGCGGCGCGGCGCCTTCATCGGCAAGGGCGCGGTGCTGATGCCGAGCTTCGTCAACATCGGCGCCCATGTGGGCGCAAACACCATGATCGACACCTGGGCCACGGTCGGCTCCTGCGCGCAGATCGGCGCCAATGTCCATATCTCGGGCGGGGCCGGGATCGGCGGGGTGCTCGAACCGCTCCAGGCCGAGCCGGTGATCATCGGCGACAATGCCTTCATCGGCGCGCGCGCCGAGGTGGCCGAGGGCGTGCGCGTGGGTGAAGGCGCGGTGCTGGCGATGGGGGTCTATCTCGGCGCCTCGACCAAGATCATCGACCGCGCCACCGGCAAGGTGCATGTCGGCGAAGTGCCGCCCTATGCCGTGGTGGTGCCCGGATCGCTGCCGGGCAAGCCCCTGCCCGATGGCACCCCCGGCCCCAGCCTCTATTGCGCGGTGATCGTCAAGACCGTCGATGCCCAGACCCGCGCCAAGACCGGGATCAACGAGCTGCTGCGCGATTGACCCTGCCCCACCCGGGAACCTCTCCCCGCCCGCGTGGTTGGTTGACGTTACGGAAGCATCTTCCGTAACGTCACCGGCGCGCTGCACCGGCGCCCGCGATGAGGGGAGAGAGCCAATGGCCGAGAACAACGACACCATCCACATCAATGATGACGCCGCGCGCGGCGCGGTGAGCAACACCGGGCTGCGCTATGTGCTGGCCTTCAGCCTTGGCTTTGCGGTGATCGCGATGAGCCTCGTGTGGATCATTCCGGCGCTGGCGCATTGATCGCCGCCTCGCCGGGCGCCGCATCGGCGCGGCTGGCGGCGTAGGCCTCGGCAGCGCGCATCACTCTGAGGATGTTGCGGCTGGCGATCATTTCCAGCTCGGCCTGCGAATAGCCGCGCCGCGCGAGTTCCGCAAACAGCGCCGGATATCCGCGCACATCCTCGAAGCCCTCGGGGCCGGAAGGCATCCCGTCAAAATCGCCGCCGATGCCGATGTATTCGACCCCGGCGATCTTGCGGATGTGATCGATATGATCGGCCATGTCGCTGATCGTTGCGCGCGGTTCGGGATTGGCCTTGTCCCAGGCGGCCAGCCCCTCGGCGACCTTGTCGGGCTGGCCCAGCCACAGCGCCTTGAGGCGCGCGTCCTCCGCGGCGCGGCGCGCGCGCCATTGGCGCACCGCCTCGCTGATGAAGCGCGGCAGGGCCACCACCATCACCACCCCGCCATTTTCGGGCAAGCGCGCGAGCACGCTGTCGGGCACGTTGCGGGCATGGCCGGTGACCGCGCGCGCGCCCGAATGGCTGAAGATCACCGGCGCGCGCGCCTCATCGAGCGCGTCCATCATCGTCGCCTCGCTCACGTGGCTCAAATCCACCAGCATCCCCAGCCGGTTCATCTCGCGCACCACCGCGCGACCGAAATCGGTGAGCCCGTCGTGCTCGGGCCTGTCGGTGGCGGCATCGGCCCAGGGCACATTGGCATTGTGGGTGAGCGTCAGATAGCGCACCCCCAGCGCGTGGAGCTGGCGCAGCACCGCGAGGCTCGAGCCGATCGCATGGCCGCCTTCGGCGCCGAGTAGCGAGGCGATCCGCCCCTGGGCCATGGCGCGCTCGACCTCGTCAGCGGTGGTGGCGAATTGCAGATCGTCAGGATAGCGATCGATCAGCCGCCGGGTGACATCGATCTGTTCGAGCACCTGGCGCACCGCCTCGGCCTCGTTGCTGGTAGCCGGCACATAGACCGACCAGAATTGCGCCCCCACCCGGCCTTGCCTCAGGCGCGCAAGATCGGTGTGCATCGCCCGGCCATCGGGGCGGGTCGCGCCCGTACCGCTGGTGTCGGTGAAATCGAAATCAGCCAGGCGATTGGCAAAGCGATCGCGCAGCTGGTTGGGCACGTCATTGTGCCCGTCGAACACCGGCGCGGCCTCGAGCGCAGCATTGGCGCGGGCCGCCGCCTCCTCGGCGCGCAAGGCCTGTGCGCACGCGGGCGCCGCAAGGGCAAGGGCCACGGCCCCGAGCAGCGCGGCAGGCAGGCGGATGGCTTGCATCGGATCAGGCACTCCCGATAAGGCGACAAGGCGGCCGGCAAGGTGGAACGGTGATGAGCGATAGCGCGCAAAGCCTGATCGAACAATTGCGCCTTTCCCCCCACCCCGAAGGCGGGTGGTATCGCGAGACCTGGCGGGCAGAGCCGGGGCCGGACGGGCGCGCGCGGGGCACCGCCATCCTGTTCCTGCTCAAGGCGGGCGAGCAATCGCATTGGCACCGGGTGGATGCGGCCGAATTGTGGCTGTGGCACAAGGGCGATGCGCTGGAGCTGCGGCTTGCGGCGAGCGACGCAGGCCCGGTGCGCAAGATGCGGCTCGGCCCGGATCTCGCCGCCGGCGCGCAGCTGCAAGCGCTGGTGGCGCCCGATGAATGGCAGGCCGCGCGGCTCAACGATGTGGGCGAGCACGGCTATGCGCTGGTCTCCTGCGTGGTGGTGCCAGGGTTCGATTTTGCCGGCTTTGCCCTCGCCCCGCCTGGCTGGGAGCCGGGAGCAATGGCATGATCCGCGCCGCCTTGCGCGTGCTTCTGGCGGCCTTCTACCTCATCGCCGGGGTGCTTCACCTGGTGTTCCCGCGCCCCTTCATCGCCATCACCCCGCGCTTTGTGCCCGCGCCCGAGGTGGTGGTGTGGGCCACGGGGCTTGCGGAAATCCTCGGGGCGATCGGGCTGGTCCAGCCCTTCTCGCGGCGGCTGCGGCAGGCCGCGGGCTGGGGGCTTGCCGCCTATGCCCTGTGCGTCTGGCCGGCCAATGTGAACCACATGCTGATCGACCTTGCCCGGCCCTCGGGCGGCCTTGGCCTTGCCTATCACGTGCCGCGCCTGCTCGCCCAGCCGCTGCTCATTGCGCTGGCGCTGTGGGTGGGGGAATGCTGGCCGCCCCGCCGGCGGAGCGGGGCGTGAGCACGGCGCGCGCGGCGCTGCTTGCGCTGCTGGCAGAGCGCGCGCCGGGGGCCAGCCTGTGCCCCAGCGAAGTCGCCCGGCGCCTGGCCGGGCCGGAAGGAGACTGGCGGGGAGAGATGGCAGCGGTGCACGCCGCGGTCGATGCCCTGGCACAGGAAGGGGTGATCGGCCTGTCATGGAAGGGCAGGCCGATGGCAAAGCGGCGCGGACCCTATCGGATCGCGCGCCGCTGAGGGCGGGCGGACAAGCCCGCCACACCAATCTGCTTATCAGCTCAGGTGCTTGGAGACCGCCGCGGTCATCTTGAACATCGAGATCTGTTCATTGCCGATCACCGCGCCGAGCTTGGCATCGGGGTTGATCTGGCGCTTGTCCTTGGCGTCCTGCAACCCATTGGCCTTGATGTAGTCCCACACCTTGGCGGTCACCTCGGCGCGGGTCATCGGCCCCTTGCCGATCACCGCCTCGAGCGCGCCGGAAAGGTTCACCGGCTTTTGCAGTGCATTGGTCGTACCAGCCATTTTTCAACTCCCTTGCTTGTGTGGCAGGTTTTTCGAATCTTGCCCATCGGCCCAATCCTCGTCCTCCTCGCCCCCGGTGAAGGTGGCATGGAGCACCGCGCAGGCGGTGACCGAGCCTTGCAGCGCGCCGAGCAATTGCTCGCGCCGCGCGCCCGGCATCAGCACCAGCGGCAGATCGGTGGCGAAGAGCTGGAACAGGTAGTGGCGTGTCTCCCCCGGCGCGGGGGCGGGCAGCAGCCACTCGGAATTGCCCAGCTGATTCTTGCCGGTGCGCGGCGGCACCTCGCCCTCGAGCAGCTTGCCGCGCTGGGGCGCAAGGCCCCACACCAGCCAGTGGCAGGCCGGTGCCTTGCCCTCGCCTGCCACTTCCTCGACCACCAGCACCAGCTCGGCCGAACCGGGCGGCGGCGCGCTCCATTCGAGCGGCGGGGCGACAGCGTCCTCCTCCTCGGCGGTGAAGCTGGGATCGAGCATCTCGCCCCCGGCGAAGGCGGCGCTCGACAGGGCAAAGCCGCCCCGCCCGAGCGTCGCCGCCGAGCCCAGCGCCGCCACCGCCAAAGCCGGATGGCGCGCAGGTGCAGGCACCACGGGGGCAAGCCAGGCGGGAAAATCAGTCATGATTCTGTCGCTTCATCGGCATGGTGCTAACCCCTTCCGCCCTCGGAGACGAGAGAGGCCGGCCCGCTTTTCGCCGGTTTCTGCGGAAAACCGTGCAAATGCAGGCAAAAAGGCCACGCCCAAGCCACATTCCTAGGGATAGTTCCCAAGCCCGCTTGCTCTTGAAAGGCGCGCGTTGCATTCCTGAGGCCCTGCACGGCGCCCCCGCCAAGCCACGGAATTGCGGAGTTTCTCTCAAGATGACTGTCGGTCGCACCGCTCTCAGCCTCGTCCTTGCCTTCAGCCTTGCCGCCTGCGGCGGCGGGGGCAGTTCCTCGGGCGGTCCTCCTGCGACCGGCGGCGGGTCCACCCCCACGCCGACGCCGACCTCCTCGGCCTGCGGGCTGCGCGCGCAGCAGGATTTTGCCGACCGCGTGCTCGATGAATGGTATCTCTTCCCCGAACTGCTGGCCGCGGCCAACCCAGCCTCCTTCAGCGACCTGCAAAGCTATCTCGACGCGCGGGTCGCCCCGGCGCGGGCGCAAAGCCGTGACCGCTTCTTCACCTTCGCCACCTCGATCGCCGAGGAAAACGCGCTCATCAATTCGGGTGCCAGCGCCGGCTTTGGCATCCGCCTGTTCTACGACACCGCCAACCGGCGGCTGTTCGTGATGGAGGCCTTCGAGGCCGGCAATGCCTTTGCCGCCGGGATTGATCGCGGCACCGAGATCACCGCGATCGGCACCAGCGCCAGCACCATGCAGACCGTCTCCAGCCTGTTCGCCAGCGGCGGGGCCGAGGCGGTGGCCGATGCGCTCGGCCCCTCGACCGCGGGCACGGTGCGGGTCTTGCGCTTCATCCCGCAGGGCAGCGGCGCGACGATCGAGCGCAGCGTGACCAAGAGCGAATTTGCGCTCGATCCGCTCTCGGATCGCTATGGCGCGCTGGTGCTCAACGATGGCGGCAAGCAGGTCGGCTATATCAATCTGCGCACCTTCATCGTTGCCGATGCCGCCGACCAGCTGCGCCAGGCCTTCGGCCAGTTCGCCGCGCGCGGGGTGCGCGAGCTGATCATCGATCTGCGCTACAACGGTGGCGGGCTGGTGAGCGTGGCCGACACCTTCGGCGATCTGCTCAATGCCGGGCGCAGCGGCCAGGTGTGGAGCCGCACCGTGCTGCGCCCGTCCAAGGCCTCGGAGAACGAGACCCGGCTGCTGCGCAATGAGCCCAATGCCATCGCCCCCACCAAGATCGCCTTCATCACCACCAGCGCCAGCGCCTCGGCAAGCGAACTGGTCGCCAACGGCATGATCCCCTATCTCGGCAGCAACATGGCGCTGGTGGGGAGCAATTCCTTCGGCAAGCCGGTGGGCCAGTTCGGCTTTGACCTTGCCGCCTGCGACCTGCGCGTCCGGGCGGTGACCTTCAAGACCGTCAACGCCAACAACCAGGGCGAATATTTCACCGGGCTTGCCAGCGTGGTGCCCAACACCTGCCGCGCGGGCGATGATCTCACCCGGCCGCTGGGCGATCCGCAGGAAGCCTCGATCGCGGCAGCGCTCAATTTTCTTGCGGGGGGCACCTGCGTGAGCTTTGCGACGTCGCGCACGGCGGCTGCCAACCAGATGCAACCCGGCGAGCGCATGGCGATCGGCCTCGATCTGCCTGAGCGTGAGCCACTGCTGCCGCGCCGCCCCACCCCGGCCCAGCGCGAATTGCCGGGGCTGTTCTAGGCCCCGGTCAAAGGCCCGGTCACAGGCCCTCGGGCACGGTGGCAAAGGCGGGAATGGCGCCAAGCTCCACCCAATCCTGCTTGCTTTTGGCATAGCAGTGGAAGGCGGGCTTGAGGATGCTGGTGTCATCAAGCGTTCCGGCCTTGATGAACAGCATGCCCGGCGGGCTTTCGACCCGGGTGAACACCGGCGAGCCACACTCGGGGCAGAATTGCCGCCGCACCGTGGCCCCGCTGTCGCCCTTGTCGTGATAGGTCTTGAGCGTGCCCGTGTGGCTCACCGCCGCCTCGGGCACCCCGATGATGACCGAGAGCGCGCTGCCCGCCTGCTTCTGGCAATTGGTGCAGTGGCAGGTGACGCACAGCAGCGGCTCGGCCGCGCAGGTGTAGCGCACCGCGCCGCACAGGCAGCCTCCGGTGATGGTCATGGGCCTTCCCCCTTTTCTGGTGCCCTAGGGCGATGGATCGCCGCTGAAGGGCTGGCTGGTGGTATAGCCGCAGCCCTTGAGCGTCTCCTCACCCCAGGCGATGGTGGCGACGAAGGGATAGCTGCGATCGCTCATCCCGTCGCTGCAGGCCCCGGGCGTGAGCGTGGCGGCGAGCGGCTTGCCTTCGAGCGTGCCGGTAAAGCCCAGCCCGCCATTGCCCGCCACCCGGGCAATGGCAAAGCGGGTGCCGGGCTGGTTTTCGGGCGTGGTCCACAGCCCCTCGCCCGCAGTGATGGTGAGGTTCCAGAAGGGCTCGTTGCCGAGCAGTGTCACCGTCTCCTCTTCCCTCACCGCATCAAAGGCGCGCGCCCCGGTGCCGAGCGTGGCGGTGGCCATCGGCGCCGGGCTGGTCGGGGTGGCGGAGGTGGCGGCCTCCTCACCGGCAGAGCCCGTGGGCGCGCAGGCCGCGGCAAGCAGGAGCGCCGGCAGCAGCGCCAACGCGCGCGAGGACAGATTCGGCATGGGTCTCTCCTTTCCCGGTCGGGCCGAGGATAGGCCGGAACCGGGGCCAAGCCAAGCGGTTGGGACGCGCATGGATGCTACCCCCACCCGCGCCGCCGGCCTCGCCCGGCTCCACGCCTTCCTGCCCGCTGCCGGACGCCTCTATGCCGCGCGCCGCAACCATGATGACGGGCCGCAGCCGGGCGGGCGCAGCAATGTCTCGGAGCTTTCGCCCTTTCTCCACGCCGGGCTGATCGGGATGGAGGAGGTGCTCAGCCCGGTGCTCGCCATGCACGGCGAGCAGGCGGCGGAGAAGTTCATCGCCGAGCTGTTCTGGCGGCTCTATTTCAAGGGCTATCTCGAACAGCGCCCGGCGATCTGGGCGGATTATTGCCGCGGGCGCGATGCGGCGCTGGCCGCGCTCGGCGCCAATTGCGGGCTGCGCAAGGCCTATGACGCGGCGGTCGAAGGGCGCACCGGGATCGCTGCCTTCGACACCTGGGCGCGCGAGCTTATCGAGACCGGCTATCTCCACAACCACGCGCGCATGTGGTTTGCCAGCATCTGGACCTTCACCTTGAGGCTTGACTGGCGGCTGGGGGCGGATTTCTTCCTGCGCCACCTGATGGATGGGGATGCCGCGTCGAACACGCTCTCATGGCGTTGGGTGGCCGGGCTGCACACCCGCGGCAAGCATTACCTCGCCCGGGCTGAGAACATCGCCCGCTACACCGCCGGGCGCGAAGGCGGGCCGCTGGCGGCCGAGGGCCTGGTCGCGGATGCAGACCCGCTTGCCGAGCCGCAGGACTATCCGCGCCGCCCGCTCGATCTGCCGCGCCGGGCGGTGGCAACGGACCTTGCCCGGCCCTTCGCGCTGCTGCTGCATGAGGAGGCCGCGCACCACGCCCCGCTCGCCCTTCCGGCGGCGCCGACGCTGGTGATCGGGGCGAGCAGGCCCGCGGCGCGCTCACCCGGCGCACTCGGCGCCAAGGCACTGGAATTTGCCGAAGGGGCGATGGCAAGCGGCCTTGCCGAGGCCGCGGCTGCCTTTGGCTGCCCGGCGGTGGTGTGGCGGGCGGGCGCGCCGCTTGGCCCTCTCATCGAAGCGGCGGGGGTGGAGCGGCTCGCCCTGCCCTACCTTCCCAGCGGCTGGACGCGCGATGCCCTGTGGCCCCACCTCGCCCCGCTCGCCGCGGCGGGTCGCCTCGTCCAGCTCCTCGGCGACATTGAACGGGCGACCTGGCCCCACGCCAAGGCCGGCTTCTTCGCCGTGGCCAAGGCGATCCCGGCAATCCTGCGCAGCTGCGGGCTTGATGGGGGCGTCGGCGCACGCGGGAACTGAGCCGCGCGCTGAGGCCGGCCCGCTCACATTTGCTTGTCGGGCGAAGGGTCGTGGCGGTGGCGGGCGGCCTTGCCGAACATGCGCTCGAGCCTTTCGGCAAGGGTGCCCGCGGCGATCCGCGCCGCGGTATCGACATCGCTGGCCTTGCCCGTCACCCCGATCGGGCGGGCGCCGCGCGGGCGTGCCTCGATGGTGCAATGCTTGTCATCCGCGCCATGCTTGCGGCCATTGACATCGCTGACATGGACTTCAACCCGGGTCAGCCGATCGGCAAAGCGCGCAAGGCGCGCGCGCACCTGCGCCTCGATCCGCGCGGCCACATCGGCGGTGCCCATCACCGAACTGTCGGAGTTGAACTGGAACTGCATGGTGCTCATGGCCGTCTCCTTGTCTCTCAGTCCCTGTCACAAGGGCAATATGGGGAGCAGCGGCCCCGGCGTCCACCCCGGGCGCGCGCAAGGCACGCCGCAGCGCGGCCTCGAGGGGCACGGCCGAATAGGGGGCCGGCTGATGTCGAGGACCAAGTCCTGCCGCCCCGCCAAGGCCCGGTGGTGCGGGGCTGCAAGCGGCCTTGCCGCGGGGTTGTGGGCTGCGGGCGGAGAGCAAGGGCGCTGATGCGCCTACTTGCGAAAGCTTTCGGCCTGCCACGTTATCAGCAAGGCGCCGCGCAGCTCACCCGGTTTGAAGCCGGAGGCAAGATCGCCGGGATAGAGCCGCGCGATCTGGGCCTTCAGGGGCGGATCGAGCGCCGTGCCGTGGCATGTTGAACAGGGCTGATCCTGCATCGGGATGGCGGCGAGGAAATGAACCTTGGCCCCGCTGCCCGAGCCAGTTTGCACCACCAGGCGGTTTGGCTTGCCGTCAACCAGCGGCTTCGCCGCGAGACGGGCATAGGCCGCGCGCAGGTCTTCAGGCACCCCTCCTGCCGGGTTGCGATGGCGCTCGGCGACCCGGCTCACGCGCGCCCCGCTCGCCTCGGACTGGGCTGCGGCAATCGCAGGGGCAGCCTGCTGGCACACCGCGATGGCTGCCTCGGGCCCGCCCGCCGCAAGCGCGGCCCTCAATTGTCCCTGCAATTCGGCTTGAAAGGCCTGCGCGATGGGAAGTGAGGCGGCAATTACAGCGGCTTCGTCAAGCGGGGGTGCGGGCGACAAATCCGGCTCGCGCGCGCAACCGGCCAGGAGCGTCGCAACGGCCAGCGCGATCGATCTCATCATCTCCTCGCCCTCCTCTCGCCCACTCAATCATGCTCCCGCTCCCCCGCCCCGACATAGAGCTGGCCGCCCACCTCGCGGAACTTCGCGCTCATCTCGGCCATGCCCTGTGCGGCCTCGGCCTCGTCCAGCGCGCCGGCGGCGAGGAAGCTGCCCGCCCCGGCGTTCTGCCGCGCGGCAAAGTCGCGCACTTCCTGGGTGATCTTCATCGAGCAGAACTTGGGCCCGCACATCGAGCAGAAATGGGCTGACTTGGCCCCTTCGGCGGGCAGGGTCTGATCGTGATACTGCTCGGCGGTGTCAGGATCGAGGCCGAGGTTGAACTGGTCGCGCCAGCGGAACTCGAAGCGCGCCTTGGACAGGGCATCGTCGCGCTCGCGCGCCGCGGGGTGGCCCTTGGCAAGGTCGGCCGCGTGGGCGGCAAGCTTGTAGGTCACCACCCCCACCTTCACATCATCGCGATCGGGAAGGCCAAGGTGCTCCTTGGGGGTGACGTAGCACAACATCGCGGTGCCGAACCAGCCGATCATCGCCGCGCCGATGCCGCTGGTGATGTGGTCATAGCCCGGGGCAATGTCGGTGACGAGCGGCCCGAGCGTGTAGAACGGCGCTTCGCCGCAGGCGGCAAGCTGCTTGTCCATGTTCGCCTTGATCTTGTGCATCGGCACATGGCCCGGCCCTTCGACCATCACCTGCACATCCTGTTCCCAGGCGCGCCGCGTCAGCTCGCCGAGGGTGTAAAGCTCGGCAAACTGGGCCTCGTCATTGGCATCGGCGATCGAACCCGGGCGCAGACCATCGCCCAGCGAATAGGCGATGTCATAGGTCTTCATGATCTCGGTGATCTCGTCGAAATGCTCGTAGAGGAAGTTTTCCTTGTGGTGGGCAAGGCACCACTTGGCCATGATCGAGCCGCCGCGGCTGACAATCCCGGTGACACGCCTCGCGGTGAGCGGAATATAGGCAAGCCGCACCCCGGCATGGATGGTGAAATAGTCCACCCCCTGCTCGGCCTGCTCGATCAGGGTGTCGCGGAAGATCTCCCAGGTCAGCTCCTCGGCCACCCCGCCGACCTTCTCGAGCGCCTGATAGATCGGCACGGTGCCGATCGGAACGGGCGAATTGCGGATGATCCATTCGCGGGTGTCGTGGATGTTGCGCCCGGTGGAAAGGTCCATCACCGTATCCGCCCCCCAGCGGATCGCCCAGACCAGCTTGTCCACCTCGCTGGCAACATCGCTGGCGACCGCGGAATTGCCGATATTGGCGTTGATCTTGACGAGGAAATTGCGCCCGATCGCCATCGGTTCGCTTTCGGGGTGGTTGATGTTGGAAGGAATGATGGCCCGCCCGCGCGCCACCTCGTCGCGCACGAATTCGGGGGTGATCGCCTCGGGGATCGACGCGCCCCAGCCTTGCCCGTCGGCAAGGCGCTCGCGCGCAAGGTCGCGGGCGATTTCGCGCCCGAGGTTCTCGCGCGCGGCGACATATTCCATCTCGGGGGTGATGATGCCGCGCCGGGCATAGTGCATCTGCGTCACGTTCATGCCCGGCTTCGCGCGCAGCGGGCGCTTGACGGCATGGGGGAATGGCGGCACCCCGCCGCTGCGATCCGGCCCCAGGCGGCCGTTGTCCTCGGGCTTGACCTCGCGGCCCGGATAGTCCTCGACATCGCCGCGCGCCATGATCCAGTCGCGCCGCAGCGCCGGCAGGCCGGCGCGGATATCGATGGCGGCGGCAGGATCGGTGTAGGGGCCCGACGTGTCATAGACCCGCACCGGCGGCTCGCCCCCCTCGAGCGCGATCTCGCGCATGGCGACGCGGATACCGCTGCCGGGGCGCGTTTCGACATGGATCTTGCGGCTACCGCGGATCGGCCCGGTGGTGACGCCAATCTCGAGGGGGCTGTTGATGTCGGCCATGCTGCGCGCTCTCCTTCAGGGCGAGGGGAGCGCGGAGCTATGCGGCACCTTGGCCAGCCCACTCCCTCCGCCTGTGCTAACAGGTTCAGGTTCAACGGGTCGGATGGTGCTTACCCATCCCTCTCAGCCAAAGCAGGCTCCCCGGGGAAGGAGAAAGGTTAGGCGCTTTCGGCGCGGGTGTCGAGCCTCACTCGATCACGCGCCCGCGCACCATCACGAAGCCGACCTTTTCCAGCACCCGGATATCGGTGAGCGGATTGCCTTCGACCGCGATGATATCAGCCGAATAACCAGGCGCAAGGCGGCCGATCTGGCTTTCCATGCCCAGCACCTTGGCCGCCACGGTGGTGGCGCTGGCGAGCACTTCGCGGTCGCTCATCCCCTGGGCGCGCATCAGCGCCAGTTCCTCGGCATTGCGGCCGTGTTGATAGACCCCGGCATCGGTGCCGAAGGCAACCGTGACGCCGAATTGCCGGGCGCGGCGCACCAGCGAATCCATCAGCGGCTGGACGGCGCGGATCTTCGCCTCGACCACGGGGGTATAGACCCCCTTGCCGAGGCCCTCCGACACCCCCTGCAAGGCCATCAGCGTCGGCACCAGCACGCTGCCACTGGCCTTCATCGCCCGGGCCGCTGCTTCATCGAGATAGGTGCCGTGCTCGATCGAATCGATCCCGGCGCGCGCCGCCAGCTCGATCCCGCGCGCGCCGTGGGCATGGGCCATGACTTTGAGGCCGAGGCTGTGCGCAGTATCGGCAATCGCCTTCATCTCCTCGAAGGTGAAATGCGCCTCGAGCCCGCGCCCCTGCTGCGAGAGCACCCCGCCGGTGGCGGTGATCTTGATCACGTCTGCCCCGTTCTGGCTGGCCAGGCGCACCTTGGCAGCGCATTCGACAGGGCCGGTGCAGGTAAAGCCCCGGTCGAGCAACTCGTTGACCTCGGGGCGGAAACCATTGGTGTCGCCATGCCCGCCGATGATCGCGAGCGGCGGCCCGGCGGCGATGATCCGCGGGCCCGGCACCAGGCCCTCGGCGGTGCCGCGCCTGAGGGCAAAGGCAGTTGCGCGCCCGCTGCCCGCCTCGCGCACCGTGGTGAAGCCCGCAAGTGCGGTGAGCCGCGCGTTCTTGGCCCCCACCACCACGTCCCATTCATCCGGCTCGGTCGCCTCCTTCCAGAAATCCCCGCCGGGATCGCCGGTGAGATGGGTGTGGAGATCGATAAGACCGGGCAGCACGGTCTTGCCGGCAAGATCGATGGTGCGATCGGCAGCCACCTCGCCGTGGCCGGGGATGATCGAGACGATGCGCCCGTCTTCTATCACGATCGTCGCCGGGCCGCTCGGCTCGGCCGCGGCATCGGCGATGACGCTGCCGGCGCGGATCGCCACGGTCTCGGCTGCGAGCGGCGCCGCGGCCAGCGCAGCGCCCAGCGGCGCCGCAAGTGCCTTTGCCCCATTATGCATCGCCGCTCTCCTCATTCCTCTTACCTGCCTGATGCCGCGGCGTTGCGGCGCTGGCAAGCGCGCCGATGCGCCCAAGCCATGCCTTGCGAATGTCCTTGGGCAGCCGCGCCGGTGGGGCTATGCTCGGGCATCTTCCGCAAGCCTGCCGGAGGTGAGCTCACATGATGCGATTTTCCCTGTCCTTGCGCCTGCCGCTCGCAGCGGCGCTGGCCGCACTCGCCGCGCTCGGCCTGCCCGCGCCTGCGCTTGCCCAAGGTGCTCCGGGTGCCGCGGTAGCAGAGGCGCAGCATGCCGCCTATGCCGATCTCATCGCCACGATCGAGGCGACGGTCGATCAGGAGCAGGCGATCGGCAACGCGGTTGCCGCGCTCGCCCAGCAATTTGCCGCGGTGCCCGAATTTGCCGCCGCTGAGGCCGCCAGCCCCGGCCTCATCGCCGAGGTCGCCGCCGGCCTGCGCCCGGTGCTTGCCGCCCAGAACCGCCGGGTGCAGGCGCTCTATCGCCCGCAGATGATCGCGCTCTTCGCGCGCCATCTCACCCCGGGCGAGGCCGAGAGCGTGACCGCCTTCTACCGCTCCGACCTCGGGCGGCGCCTCGTCGGCAATGTCACCGGCGCCTATCGCCCGCAGGCGACCCTCTCGGGGGTCACCGCCGGTCAGCCGATCACCGCCGATCAGGTGCGCGCCGATATCGGCAATGCGCTGGCCAGCGGGGTGGGACAGCTGAGCGAGGAGGAACTGGTGGCGTTGGGCCAGGTCGCGCGCGACAACCCGGCGCTGTTCAAGCTCCAGCAGATCGGCCCGGAGATGCAGCAGATCCGGGTGAGGATGGAAAACGAGCCGCTCACCGCGGAAGAAAACGCCGCGGTGGCAGCGGTGGTCGAACGCGTGTTCACCAGCCGCTTTCCCGCGCCCTGATCGCGCCGCGCGGCGGGCCTAGAAGGTGTAGGCCGCGCCAAGGCCAAGGAGGAACTGGTTGGCATCGCCGCGCTGGGCGGTGAAGGGCGTATCGGCGGCATCGCCGATGAGGCGCGAATAGCCGCCCAGCATCGTCAGGCTCCAGCCGCCGTTGAGAAGGTTGCGGTCAAGATCATAGGACAGGATGGAAAAGGCGCCGATCCGGGCAAGGCCGCCCTCGGCCCGGAATGGGGTGAGGCCGCTCGCCGCCGCCTGGGCCGGGGTGAGGGTGAAGTAATAGTCGGCAAAGTCATCATCGACGAACTCGGCGCCAATCTGCACCTGCAGGCTCACCGCCCGGCCGATCGGGGTGCGGTAGGCGATCTGCGGCTCGATCACCATGCCCTCATGCGCGCCAAGCACGTCCCAGCGCGCCTGCACGCCGAGACTGAGCTGGTCGAGCGGGCGGGCAACCCCCCGCCAGGCGAGCGCGACATTGCCCCCCGCCTCGAGCGCGACATCGAGCCGCCCGGCGCGCGCCACCACCGCGTCCTCGATCCGGGCATTGCGATCATTGCGGAAGCGAAAGGCCGGTCCAATGGCAAGGCGCGGCCCCTTGGCCGGGGCAAGCGCGGGCCGGGCCGAATTGAGATCGAGCACGAAGCCCGGGCCATTGGGGCTGATCCCCACCCCGCCCACGCGCCCGGCGATCAGCGGCAGGGGAAAGGCGATGTAATTGTCCGAGCCGATATAGCTCGGCACCAGGCCAACCCCGAGGCCGATGGTGGCCCAGGTCTCATCGAACACCGGCTTGGCAAGGGCAAAGGGCGGCGCAGCGGCGAGCGCGGGGGCGGGGGCGGGAGCAGGTTGCGGAGCAGACGCCGGCGCGGGAACGCTCTGGACGGCGGGGGCCGGATCGGCGGCGGAGGCAGGATCGACCACGAGCGAATCAGCGGCGATCGCAGGGACGCTGATCGCGGCGATCAGGAAAGTGGTGAACGCAGCGGCGGAACAGCGGCGGTTCAGGGGCATTTGGTTCTCATGCTGGAAAGCGAGCACAGAAAGTCTGGCCGGACAAACGCATCGTCCCATTAATGTTTCCGGTTAATGTTGCAACATTTCCTCAGGGCCGCGCGGCGATTGCCGATTGCCGCGCCCTCGCCTAGGGCTGGAGCCGCGATGGTCGATTCACCCCCCAACCCTGCCGAGGCCGGCGCCGCGGAGGCGCGGCATGATGTCGTCATCGTCGGCGGCGGGCTCGCTGGCGGGCTGATTGCGCTCGCGCTCCACCGCCATGCACCCGCGTGCCGCTTCCTGCTGGTCGAGGCCGGGCGCACGCTTGGTGGCCATCACCGCTGGAGCTGGTTCGAAACCGATATCCCCGAGCGCGAGCGCGATCTGATGGCCGGCTTTGCCCTCAATGGCTGGGAGGATGGCTATGACATCACCTTCCCGCGGCTTGGCCGCACCCTTCCCACCGCCTATCGCTCGCTCGCCAGCGCCGCGTTCCACCGCGCGCTGATGGCCGAGCTTCCGGCAGAGCGGGTGATGCTGGAGGCGCGCGCAACGGCGCTCGATGCCGGCGGGGTGACGCTTGCCGATGGCAGGCGCCTGGCTGCACGCTGCGTGATCGATTGCCGCCCGTTCCAGCCTTCCAAGGCGCTTGCCGGCGGCTGGCAGGTGTTCCTTGGCCAACATATCCGCTGCGAGAGGCCCCACGGCCTCACCCGCCCGGTGATCATGGATGCGAGCGTCGATCAGCTGGCGCCCCATGGCAATGGCGAAGCCTATCGCTTCGTCTATGTCCTGCCGCTCTCGGCCAACGAGGTCTTCGTCGAGGATACCTATTACGCCGATCAGCCAAAGATGGACGCCGCGGTGCTCAGGAACCGTATCGCCGCCTATGCCAAGAGCAACGGCTGGGTGGGCGAGGTGATCGATGAGGAAGCGGGCATCCTGCCGGTGATCTCGGGCGGGGATTTTGCCGCCGCGCTTGCCGAAGTGGCCATCCCCGGGGTGGCGCTGGCGGGCGCGCGGGGCGGCTTTTCGCACCCGCTCACCAGCTACACCCTCCCCTTTGCGGTCAGCAATGCGCTTGCCATCGCCCGGCTGATCGCGGCGCGCCCGGGGCTCACCGGCAGCCAACTTGCCGCCTTCTGCCACGCCCGCGCCCGGCGCCACTGGCGCGCCATGGCCTATTACCGCATGCTCAGCCGCATGCTGTTCGAGGCGGCCGAGCCGGGCAAGCGGGTGGTGGTGTTCGAGCATTTCTATGCCCTGCGCGGCGCCCTGGTCGAGCGCTTCTATGCCGGCCGCTCGACCTGGGCCGACCGGCTGCGCATCCTCACCGGCAAGCCGCCCGTAGCTATTCCGCGCGCGATCGGCGCGCTGTTCTCCTCGGGCAGGCCGCTCGAGACCAGACTTCAGACATTGGAGACCCCGGCATGAACGCCGATGTGAAGCTCAACCTTGGGGCCCCGCGCGGGATCAATCCGGCGCTGGCGCAGCGCTATGCCGGCAAGAGCGCCTGCGTGATCGGATCGGGCTTTGGCGGGCTGGCGCTCGCCATCCGCCTGCAATCCGCCGGCATTGCCACCACCGTGATCGAGGCACGCGACAAGCCCGGCGGGCGCGCCTATTTCTGGGAGAAGGACGGCTTCACCTTCGATGCCGGGCCGACGGTGATCACCGATCCGCCCTGCCTCAAGGAACTCTGGGCGCTCACCGGCCACGACATCGCCGAGGATGTCGAGCTGATGAAGGTGATGCCCTTCTACCGGCTCAACTGGCCCGACGGCACCAATTTCGACTATTCCAATGACGAGGAAAGCCTCAACGCCGAGATCGCCCGGCTCAACCCGGCCGATGTGGCCGGCTATGCCCGCTTCCTCGAATATTCCGAGCGGGTTTACAAGGAAGGCTATCTCAAGCTCGGCACCGTGCCCTTTCTCGACTTCAAGTCGATGCTCAAGGCCGCCCCGGCGCTCATCAAGGAACAGGCCTGGCGCAGCGTCTATGGCATGGTTTCCAGCTTCGTCGCAAACGAGAAGCTGCGCGAGGCGCTGAGCTTTCACACCCTGCTGGTGGGCGGCAACCCGATGACCACCAGCAGCATCTATGCCCTCATCCACAAGCTCGAGAAGGACGGCGGGGTGTGGTGGGCGCGCGGCGGCACCAACCGCCTGATCGCCGGCATGGTGCGCCATTTCGAGCGGCTGGGCGGCACCATCCGCCTTGCCGATCCGGTGGTGCAGGTACACACGCTGGGCAACCGCGCCCACGAGGTGGAAACGCAAAGCGGCTGGCGCGCGCGGTTCGATGCGGTCGCCAGCAATGCCGATATCATGCACTCCTACAAGGACCTGCTCTCGGGCAGCGCGCGCGGGCGGCAGATGGCCCGGTCGCTGGCGCGCAAGCGCTTCTCGCCCTCGCTCTTCGTGGTGCATTTCGGGCTCGAGGGCACCTGGCCCGGCATCCCCCACCACATGATCCTGTTTGCCAGGCGCTACAAGGGCCTGCTCGATGACATCTACAAGAACGGCGTGGTGCCCGAGGATTTCGCCATCTATCTCCATCACCCCACCGTCACCGATCCCTCGATGGCGCCGGCGGGCAAGAGCACCTTCTATGCGCTGGTGCCGGTGAGCCACATGGGCAAGATGCCGCTCGATTGGGACGAGGTCGGCCCCAGGCTGGAAAAGATGATCCTCGATGAGCTTGGCCGGCGGCTGATCCCCGACATCCACAGCCGCATCGTCACCAAGTTCTCCTATGCCCCGAGCGACTTCAAGGCCGATCTCAACGCCCACATGGGCAGCGCCTTCAGCCTTGAGCCGGTGCTGTGGCAGAGCGCCTGGCTGCGCGGGCACAACCGCGACGATGTGATCGAGAACTTCTACCTTGTCGGCGCGGGCACGCACCCGGGCGCAGGCATCCCCGGCGTGGTCGGCAGCGCCAAGGCGACCGCGGGGCTGATGCTCGAAGATCTGGCAAAGGTGAGCGCGTGAAGCGTCTGGCGGTCTATTGCGGTTCGGCCTCGCCTGCCGATCCGCGCTATATCCAGCTGGCCTATGACGTCGGGGCAGAACTGGCCCGGCGCGGCATCGGGCTGGTCTATGGCGGGGGCAGGCTCGGCCTCATGGGCGCGGTGGCGCGCGGGGCCAAGGACGCGGGCGGCCATGTCATCGGCATCATCCCCGAAAGCCTCGTGCGCGCCGAAGTCGCCAATCACGATTGCGATGAGCTCGTCACCGTCTCGGGCATGCACGAGAGGAAGCAGCGCTTCACCGATCTTTCGGATGGTTTTGTCACCCTTCCCGGCGGGGTCGGCACCATGGACGAGCTGTGGGAGGCGATGAGCTGGTCGCAGCTTGGCTATCACATGAAGCCGGTGGGCCTGCTCAATGCCTTCGGCTTTTATGACCACCTGCTCGCCTTCAACGCGCATATGGGCGCGGTCGGCTTTGTCCGGCCGGCCCACCAGAACATCCTCATCGCCGCCACCTCGATCCACGAACTGCTGGCCAAGATGGCGGCCTATCAGCCGCACACCCCGATCTTCCGGATGAAGGCCGAGGAGCTTTAGGAAAGCCCCCATGGCGGTTGACGCAGCCACCCGCGCCGCGCTGGTCGATCATGCCCGCCTCTCGATCAAGCGCGGCTCGCAGAGCTTTTCCGCCGCCGCGCGCCTGTTTGACAAGGAGACGCGCGAGCGGGCCTGGCTGCTCTATGCCTGGTGCCGCAGGGCCGATGACATTGCCGACAACCAGGTGATGGGGGGCGAACTTGGCGACCAGTCCGACCTTGCCGCGCGGCTGGCCCATATCCGCCACCTCACCGGGCTTGCCTTTGCCGGCAAGCCCACCGGCGATCCGGCCTTCGACTGCCTTGGCGTCGTGGCCGCCGAGGTCGGACTCACCCCCCAGATGGCCGAGGACGTGATCGCCGGCTTCCAGCTCGATGCCGAGGACTGGCGCCCGCGCACCGAGGCCGATCTTTTGCGCTATTGCTATCACGTTGCCGGGGCGGTGGGGGTGATGATGGCGGTGGTGATGGGCGTCTCGCCCGAGGATCAGGAAACGCTCGACCGCGCCAATGACCTTGGCCTTGCCTTCCAGCTTTCCAATATCGCCCGCGATATCGTCGAGGATGATGCAGCCGGGCGCTGCTATCTGCCGATCGAATGGCTGGTGGAACAGGATATCGAGCCGGGCCAGCACACCAAGCCGCACCACCGCGAGGAGCTGGCGGAAATGGCCGCCCGGCTGGTGGCGCTGGTGGAACGGCACGAGGCCGCCGCAAGGGTGGGCGCGGCGCGCCTGCCGTTCCGCAGCCGCTGGGCGGTGCTTGCCGCCGCGCGCATCTATGGCGCGATCGGGCGCAAGGTGCGCGCCCGCGGCGCGGCGGCGTGGAACAGCCGCACCTATGTGCCGCGCTGGGAAAAGGCGCTGCACGGCGCGCGCGCCTTCCTTTCCGCGGCGATCAACCGCGAAAAGATACCCAAGGGCGGCATAGATTGGGGGATCGCCGATTTCCGCCCCGCGGCCCCCTGCCCCTCGCCTTTGCCCCCGGCCCGCCCGGCAACGCCGCCGCCCCAGCGCGCAGGATAGCCGCGGTGACTTGGGCCGGGCCGGCCAAGCAGAGGTTTATTTTGTCGGGCACCGAGACTAATCCGGCAGGCATGAAAGCCCTTCCCGCTGCCGCCGCCCTGATCGCCGCGCCGCTCGCCGCCGCCCCGCCGTCCGACGCCACCGATGAGGCCGCGCAAGTGACCGCGGCGACCGAGGCCTTTCTCGCGGCGATCGGCAATCCGGACCGCCGCGCGCTCGCCGCGCACATGATCGCTGAAGGGATGATCTTCGTCCACAACCGCATGGACCCTATGGCCCTGCGGATCGATGCCGTGCCGGTGGCGCGGCACCTCGACCAAGGGCTCGGCCGCCAGGGCCGCTTCATCGAGCAGATGGCGATCACAAAGGTGCTCCTCGATGGCGTCATGGCGCAGGTCTGGGGCCCCGATCGCTTCTTCAGGAACAGCGAATTGTTGCGTTGCGGGGCCAATGTGCTCAGCCTGGTGAAGACCGAGAGCGGCTGGAAGGCCGCCAATGCCAGCTTCACCATGGAGCCGCCGGCGCGCTGCCCGCAGGTGGGCGCGCCGGGCGGGGCCGGGGCCGGGCAATGATCGCCAAGCTGCTTATTGCCAACCGCGGCGAGATCGCCTGCCGGATCATGCGCACCGCGAAGGCGATGGGGATTGCCACTGTCGCGGTCTATTCGGATGCCGATGCGGAGGCGCTGCACGTGCGGAGCGCCGACGAGGCGGTGCATATCGGGCCCTCTCCTGCGGCCGAAAGCTATCTGGTGGGCGCGAAGATCATCGCGGCGGCGAAGCAGAAGGGCGCCGATGCGATCCACCCGGGCTATGGCTTCCTGTCCGAGAATGCGGACTTTGCCCAGGCCGTGATCGATGCGGGCCTCATCTGGGTTGGCCCCAAGCCGCAAAGCATCCGCGCCATGGGGCTGAAGGACGCCGCCAAGCAGCTGATGCGCAGCGCCGGGGTTCCGGTCACACCGGGCTATGACGGGGCGAATCAATCGGTCGAGCGGCTGACCAGCGAGGCCGATGCCATCGGCTATCCTGTGCTCATCAAGGCGGTCGCAGGCGGCGGCGGCAAGGGGATGCGCAAGGTCGATGCGCCTGAAGATTTCGCCGCGGCGCTCGAGAGCTGCCGGCGCGAGGCGCGCGCAAGCTTCGGCAATGATCAGGTGCTGCTCGAGAAGTGGATCACCGCGCCCCGCCATATCGAGGTGCAGGTGTTCGGCGACGCGCACGGCAATATCGTCCACCTGTTCGAGCGCGATTGCTCCTTGCAGCGCCGCCACCAGAAGGTGATCGAGGAAGCCCCCGCCCCCGGCATGGACGCGGCCACCCGCGAGAGCCTCTGCGCCGCCGCGGTGCGCGCGGCCAGGGCGGTCGCTTACGAGGGCGCAGGCACGATCGAATTCATCGCCGATGCTTCGGAAGGCCTGCGGGCGGATCGCATCTTCTTCATGGAGATGAACACCCGGCTGCAGGTGGAGCACCCCGTTACCGAGGCGATCACCGGGGTCGATCTCGTCGAATGGCAATTGCGCGTGGCGCGCGGGGAGCCGCTGCCCCTCTCGCAGGAGCGCCTTACGATCAAGGGCCATGCCATCGAGGCGCGGCTTTATGCCGAGGACAGCGAGAAGGGCTTTCTGCCCAGCACGGGCAGGCTCGAGAGGCTTGAACTTGGCGGCGATGTGCGGATCGACACCGGGGTGAGCGAGGGCGATACCATCACCCCCTTCTATGATCCGATGATCGCCAAGCTGATCGCCCACGCGCCCACGCGCAGCGGCGCCATCGCCCGGCTCGATGCGGCGCTCAGGCGCGCGCAGGTCTGGCCGGTGCGCACCAACAAGGGCTTTCTCGTCAGGCTGCTGGCCGATGCCGAGGTGCGCGCCGGGGCGATGACCACCGGGCTGATCGGCGCGCGCGGCGAGGCGCTGCTGGCACGCCCCGCGGCCAATGCCGCAGCATTGACAGGCGCCGCGCGCGCGCTGCTCGCTCCGGGCGAGGATGGGGATCCGATGCTGCGCGCGCTGTTCAACTTCCGCCTCAACCGCGGGCCCGACAGCCCCGTCACGGTTGCGCTCAACGGCAAGCCCCAGCGCTTCACCCCCGATTTTTCCGGCAAGGCCAACACCCCGTGGTGGCTGGAGACGCGCGAGGGGGTGCTGATGATCGTCGAGGGGGACGACCAGATCGTCACCCTGCCGCGCCACGAAGGCAGCGGCCAGGCTTCGGCCGCCGATGGCACCATCCTTGCCCCGATGCCGGGCAAGGTGATCGCGGTCGATGTTGCGGAAGGCGAGGCCGTCACCGCCGGGCAGCGGCTGATCGTGCTCGAGGCGATGAAGATGGAACACGCCCTTGCCGCGCCCTTCGACGGGGTGGTCGAGGGGCTGGCCGTCCGGCCCGGCGCGCAGGTCGAGGTCGAGGCGGTGCTGGCCCACGTGGTGCCGGCGGGGGAATGAGGCGCACCAATCTCCCCTCCCCTCGGGGAAGGGCCGCGAGTGCGGGCCAACCTCTCGACGGGGCAACACCCATCCCCTAACCCCTGCCCGCGAGGGAACGGAATCGATGACCTGGGCCAAGGAACTTGAGGAACTGCGCCGCCGCGAGGCGCTGGCAGAGGCGATGGGCGGGCCGGACAAGGTCGCCCGCCAGCACGCGCGCGGCAAGATGGATGCCCGCGCCCGCCTTGCCGCGCTGTGCGATCCCGGCTCCTTCCGCGAGATCGGCAAGATCGCCGGGCGCGGCGCCTATGACGAGAGCGGCGAGCTCACCAGCCTGACCCCTGCCCCCTTCCTGTTCGGCAAGGCGCTCATCAATGGGCGGCCCGTGGTCGCCACCGCCGATGATTTCACCATCCGCGGCGGGGCGGCCGATGCCGGGATCGCGCGCAAGATGGTGCAGGCCGAGATGATGGCGCATGAACTGAAGCTCCCGATCATCCGCATGATCGACGGCACCGGCGGGGGCGGCAGCGTCAAGACCTTGGAACAGATCGGCGCCACCTATATCCCCGCCGTGCCCGGCTGGAGCGACGTGGTGACAAACCTCGAGACCGTGCCTGTGGTGGCCCTGGCGCTGGGGCCGACCGCGGGCTTGGGCGCCGCGCGCACTGTCGCCAGCCACTATTCGATCATGGTCAAGGGCCTCTCGCAGCTCTTTGCCGCTGGCCCGGCCGTGGTCGATGGCCTCGGCGATGCCTGGAAGGGCGAGGCCGCCAGCCACGAGGAGGCCAAGGAAGCGCTCGGCGGCAGCGCCATCCACACCCGCAACGGGGTGGTCGATGACGAGGTGGCAAGCGAGGCCGAAGCCTTTGCCCGGGCGCGCTATTTCCTTGGCTTCATGCCCGAGTATGTCGGCCAGCACGCCCGCCGGGTGCAAACGGGCGATCCTGCCGACCGGCGCGAGGAGGCGCTGCTTTCGCTCGTGCCGCGCGATCCCAAGCAGGTCTATTCGATGCGCCGCTGCCTCGAGATGGTGTTCGATGCCGGCACGGTGTTCGAGATCGGCCGCCACTGGGGCCGCGCCGCAATCACCGCGCTCGCCCGCCTGGATGGCTGGCCGGTCTGTGTCATCGCCTCGGATCCCAGCTACCTTGGCGGCTCGTGGGAGGCCAAGACCTCCGAGAAGGTCGAACGCTTCGTCAGGCTCGCCGATCTGTTCCGCCTGCCGATCGTCCACCTGGTGGACAATCCCGGCTTCATGATCGGGCGCGAGGCGGAAATGGCTGGCACCATCCGCTATGGCGTCAACGCCATGAACGCGATCTATCGCGCCACTGTACCGCTTGCGTCCGTGGTGCTGCGCCGCGCCTATGGCATTGCCGGCAGCGCGATGAGCAATGCCGATCGCTACCAATATCGCTATTGCTGGCCGAGCGGTGATTGGGGGAGCCTGCCGATCGCCGGTGGGCTCGAGGTGGCCTACAAGGCCGAACTCGAAGCCGCCGAGGATCCTGAGGCCCTGCTCGCCAGCATCCGCGCCCGGCTTGCCCGCGTCACCTCGCCCTTCCGCTCGGCCGAGCGCTTCAATGTCGAGGACATCATCGACCCGCGCAACACCCGGCCGCTGCTGTGCGAATTTGCCGCGCTCGCCTGGCGGCGGCTGGGCGCGGACTAGCTAGCGCACCAATTCCGCATCCGAAGGGCCGAACAGGCGCCCCTTCTCGCTCCACAGCACCAGGACAAGACAGGCGAGGCCCGAGGCCAGCAGCGCCAGCGCCAGCGGCCTTGCGGTGCCATCATAGGCATAGCCGATCGCCCCGCCCAGGAGCGCCGCCATGGTCATGCGGACAAAGCCGTGCGCGCTGCTCGCCGCCCCGGCGATGGCGAAGAACGGGGTCATCGCGATCGCCCCGAAATTGCTGCCGATAAAGCCCAGAAGCGCCATGTTGATCGCCATCAGCGGAGCAAATTGCCACAGCGCTTCCTGCGGCTGAAAGGCGAAGATCACCTGCGCGCTGCTCACCGCGATGAAGGCAAACAGCGCCGTATGGCTCACCCGCCGCGCCCCGAAACGCTCGACGATGCGCGAATTGGGCCAGCTTGCCAGCGCCATCGATCCGGCGCAGGCGGCAAACACCAGCGGGAAGATCGGCCCGGCACCAAAGGTGTGGGTGATGAGCTGCTGGGCCGAGTTGATGAAGCCGAACAGCGCCCCGAACACCAGCGCGCTGCCGAGCACATAGCCGGTGACGCTGGGGGTGGAGAGCGCGCGCAGCATGTTGGCGGCAATCGCGCCCGGGCGGATCGGCTGGCGATGCGCGGCTGCGAGGCTTTCGGGCAGGCGCAGATGCACCCACAGGCCCACCGCAATGCCAAGGAGCGCCATGGCGGCAAAGATCGCGCGCCAGCTGCCCAGCTGGAGTATCGCCTCGCCAATGCTCGGCGCGATCGCGGGCACCATCAGGAAGATGACGAAGATCAGGCTCATCATCCGCGCCATGCGGTCTCCGCCCACGCGGTCGCGGATGATGGCGGGCGGCAGGGCGATGATCGCCGCGGCAAAGAAGCCCTGCGCCGCCCGCAGCGCGATCAGCACGTCATAGGACGGCGCGAGCGCCGAGGCGGCCGAGAGCGCGACATAGATCGCCACCGCGCCGAGCAGGATCGGCCGGCGCCCGAAACGGTCCGCCAGCGCACCCGGAACCAGCGAGCCGATCCCGCCGGTGAGCAGATAGACCCCGATCACGAATTGGCGCGCATTGCCGGCAACGCCAAGATCGCCCGCCAGCGCATCGAGCGCGGGCAGGATCGCATCAATGCCAAAGGCATTGAGCGCCATCAGCATCGCCATCATCCACAAGAGCTCGCGCTCACCCAGGGGCGGGCGCTGGCCCGCGCGGGCGGCGGGAATCGGGGCAGAGTGGCCTGGCACGCCGGCGCCCTTGCCCATCGGTTCCCCGCTTGACCACAGTTCCTTTCGCATGTGCACAAAATGGCAGGCTTTGCCGATCGTTCCAGCAATCCTTCCTTCGCGCTGCCCAAGCCGCTATTTTTCGCGCTGCGATGGCACAAGCTCTGCCGCCCCATGAAGATGACAGCGCCGCCGCGCCGGGCCTCAGGAAAATCATCCATGTCGACATGGATGCCTTCTTCGCCAGCGTCGAGCAGCGCGACCATCCCGAACTGCGCGGGCGCCCGGTGGCGGTGGGCGCGGCGAGCGGACGCGGAGTGGTGGCTGCGGCAAGCTATGAGGCGCGCCGCTATGGGGTGAGAAGCGCCATGCCCTCGGCCACGGCGCGGCGGCTGTGCCCCGATCTCGTCTTCGTGCCCCCGCGCTTCGAGGCCTACAGGGAAGCCAGCCGCGCGATCCGCGCGGTCTTTGCCCAGTTCACCGATCTGATCGAGCCGCTCAGCCTCGACGAGGCCTATCTCGATGTCACCGCCGACCGGCTCGGCATCGGCAGCGCCACGCGGATCGCCGAGCTCATTCGTCAGGGCATCCGCGCCCGCACCGGCCTCACCGCCAGCGCCGGGGTCAGTTACAACAAGTTCCTCGCCAAGCTGGCGAGCGACCAGAACAAGCCCGATGGCCTGTGCGTGATCCGCCCGGGCGAGGGCGCGGCCTTTGTCGCGGGCCTGCCGATCAGGCGCTTTCACGGGGTTGGCCCCAAGGCGGAGGAGCGGATGCTCGCGCTCGGCATCTACACCGGGGCCGATCTGGCGGCCAAGGACATCGCCTTCCTGCGGGCGCATTTCGGCAGCATGGCCGATTATCTCTACCGCGCCGCGCGCGGCATCGACCTGCGCCCGGTCGAGCCGCACCGGATCAGAAAATCGATCGGGGCCGAACGCACCTTTGCCGCCGATGTCGCGGGCGCACAGGCGCTGCACGCACGGCTGGACGAGATTGTGGATATCCTGTGGGAACGCATCGCCGCGGCAGGAGCGCGCGGGCGCCGGGTGACGCTCAAGCTGCGCTTTACCGATTTTCGCCTGTGCACCCGCGCCGTCACCCTGCCCCAGCCCCTCTCCAGCAGGCGCGCGCTCGCCGATGCGGCGTGCGGGCTGCTTGGTGCGCAGCTGCCGCTGCCACGGGCGATCCGGCTGATGGGGCTGGCGCTCTCCGCGCTCGAGGGGTCAGACGAGAGGCAGCGCCCGCGCGACGCGACGCAGCTCAGCCTGCTCTAATCGCGCAGCCCCCGCGCCCGCCAGGCCGCGATCCGCGCCCGGGTGACAGCGCCAAGCGGTTCGGGCAGCGAGTGGGAGGGAAAGAAGCGCGCCTCGATCACCTCGCGCCGGTCGGGCCGGGGGTGCTGGTCGCACACCGCGGCAAAGACATGGGCGGTGTGGGGCGACCCGGAAAGCTCCTCCTCGAGCCGTGCCACCGGCTCGATCCGGGCAAGCTCGATCCCCAGTTCCTCGTGCACCTCGCGCCGGGCTGCCGCAATCGGATCCTCGCCGGCGCGCAGGCCGCCCCCCGGCAGGCCCCATTCGCGCGGGCCATAGGAATGCTTGAGCAGCAGCACATCGCCGGCAAGATTGGTGACGATCACGCTGACCCCGGCAATCGGCACCCGGCGCCAGCGCCGCCAGCGGTGGCGCAGGGCGTGGGCAAGCGGCATCAGCGCGCGGTGGAGCGGGGCGGGCAGGCGCAACGGCATCAGGCAAATACGGTGACAGGAAGGCCGCGCGCCTTTGCCGCGGCGAGCAGGCGGGCGATCGGCAGATCGTTGTCGCCGCGCCGCGCCGCCTCGAACACGGCGCGCTTGTCCGCCGCCCCGCCGAGGGTGAAGACGATCGCATCGCTCGCCACCAGCGCCGGGATGGTGAGCGTGATGCGATCGAAGGGCGCATGGGCCGGCAGCGGATCGGGGGTGATGCGGATGATGCGGCGGGGATCGTCGGCGCGTGGATCGGTGTTGGCAAAGAGCGAGGCGATGTGGCCATCGCCCCCCATGCCGAGCCAGGTGAGGGTGAAATGGGGCGGCTCCAGCGCCTCATCGAGCGCGACGATCCGCGCCCCCACGGGGGCCAGCAGCGCACGGATGCGCCCGGTGTTCGAAGCCTCGTGATCCTCGGCCACCAGCCGATCATCATTGGGCCAGACATCAAAGGCGCGCCAATCGAGGCTGCCCGCCGCGATCAGCGCCTCGAGTATCGGAAAAGGGGTGCTGCCACCCGGAATCGTCAGCGCCCCGCCCCCGGCCGCTGCGAGCCGCGCCGCCAGCCAAGCGGAAATGGCGCCCGCAGGGGCGCTTTCGATGATGCTGATCCCGTCCATGGCCCCCAGCATAGCAGCCCGCCCGGGCGCGGCAATCGCGCCGGCGCGCTTTTCGCCAGCCGGGCGCGGCTCAGGCCAGCAGCGCGCGCAGGAACCACACGCGCTTCTCGGCCATGTCGGTCCAATCGTCGATCAACCCGTCGGTGGCATTGTCGCCGGCCTGTTCAGCCAGCGGCTTCATCGCCTTGAGCCGCGCCACCAGCTTCTGGTTGTCGGCGAGCAGTTCGGCGATCATGTCCTCGGCCGAGAGTTTCGCGCTGTCCTGATCGGCGATCTGCGTTGCCTTGGCGAGCGCGCCCAGCGAGGTCAGGGTTTCGGCATCGAGCTTGCGCACCCTTTCGGCGATGATGTCGATCTGGTCGCGCACTTCGAGCGCCTGTTCATCAAAAAGGAGGTGAAGATCGCGAAAACGCGGGCCCCTGACATGCCAGTGAAAATTCTTGGCCTTGATGAACAGGGCGAAATGATCGGCAAGCAGGCCGTTGAGCTCGGCCACCAGAGCGGCCCTGGAATTGGTGTTGACGTCAGCCATATATTCCTCCTTGTCTTTACAATTGCGGCGTATCTGCGCAATTTCGCTGTATATTAATATAATGATTCAGCGGGGATTTGGTTTCGGAATTATCCCATTTGCAATGATCGAAAGGATCAATCACAGCAGCGCGTAACGCGCGTTCAATCCAATCAGTATTGCCGCAACAAACAGTAGGCCGGCGATGAGTCGGCGGATCGGCGCGAGCGGCCAGCGCGCAAGGTCCGCCGCGCCGAGGCTCCAGCCCAGGGCCAGCGCGCCCGCGCCGCCAAGCGCTCCGCCCAGCCCGGGGCCGAGCGGCAGGGCCGCGCCCGCTGCGAGGGCAAAGACGCCAAAGCGCGCCGCATCGCCAAGCTGGCGGGCAAGAAGCACGATTGCAAGCGCGCCGAGCGAACGGGTCGGCTCGCGCGGGGGGGCAAGGCGCACCGGCAGGGCCAGCTCCAGCGCGGCAAAGCCGAGCGCGAAGGCCACCAGCATCCGCGCCGCGCGGCGCGGCAGGAGCGCGGCAACCTCGCTCCCGAGCCAGGCCATCACCCCGGCGCTCACGGCAGCAGCAGCGCAGCCGACCGCGAGCAGCAGCGCGGAGCGCCCCAGCGCCTCGGAGAGATGGGCAACCAGGCGCTGGTCACGCCCGCCAAGCGCCAGGACAAAGACCAGAAGCAGGGCGAGAAGGAAGCTGTCCACGCCTGTCCGGGCGCGCTCAGGCCGTCCAGGGGCCGGTGATCGCCAGAGTTATCGTGGGCGAATAGGCGTTGACGAACAGCCACCTGCCATCGGGCGAAAAGCACGCCCCGGCAAGCTCTGCCTGGATCGCGATACGGGCAAGGTTGTAGGCGCGCCCCGCGGGCGTGATGCCGCGAATGTGGTTGTCGGTCACCTCGGTATATTGGTCCTCGCAGACGATGAGGTGGCCATTGGGGGCAACGGTGAGGTTGTCGCCGTAATTGAACTGCTCGGGGCTTTCGCTCTCGAAGAACAGCTCGACGCGGTCACCCGCTCCGGCAAGGCCGGGGGTGAGCTTGAGGATCTGCCCGAGCCGCGCTCCCCCGCCATTGGTGGCGCAGGCGAACACCGCGTTTTCGCCCATGTGCAGCCCCTCTCCGCGTGCGACCAGCGCCGCGCCGCGCGCGGCGGCGCGCTGGCGCAGATCGTCCTTCGGTGCTTCGACCTCGTCGAGGTCGATCCAGCGCACCGGATAGCTGCGCCCCACCGGCATCAGCGGCGCGGCCCAGTTGCGCGTGTCGGGAAGGCCCTCGATCACCATTGCCTGCAGCCGCCCGCCCTCGGCCAGCCGCCCGGGCACGCGCGGCACGAAACGGTAGAGCACCGAATCGTCGCGATCCTCGGTCATGTAGACGATGCCGGTGGCCGGATCGACCGCGGCGGCCTCGTGGTTGAAGCGGCCCATGGCCTTGAGCGGCTCGGCCTCGACCAGTCCGCGCGCCGCTGCCGGCACCTCGAACACCCAACCGTGATCCTGCGCCAAGCCCTCGCCGCCGCGCTGCCCGGGGCCGGTAGGAGCCTCCTCGCAGGTCAGCCAGGTGCCCCACGGGGTGACGCCGCCGGCGCAATTGCGAATGGTGCCCCCCAGGCTGCGGAACTGGCGGCGGATCGCGAGGGTCTCGGCATCGAGCACGATGGTGGTGGTGCCGCCCGGCAGCACCACGCCGCCACGCGTGCCATAGCCCGTGGCGATCGGTCCGCCGCCATCGTGGTGGGGCTGAAGCTCGTGGTTGCGCACCAGCGCGATGGTGCCATCGCCAAGATCAAAGCAACCCATGCCATCGGCCCGGTCAGGCACCGTGCCGCCATCATCCATCCTGTCCCCGAGGCGCGAGACCACCCGGTAGGAAAAGCCGCGCGGCAGATCGATCAGCCCGGCAGGATCGGGAAGCAGCGGGCCATAGCCCGCAACACCGCCGGGATCGGGGCTGGCACTGGTGGGGGTGGCGGCGCCATCGGCGCTGCGGGTCATGCAGCCGCTCGCAGCAAGCGCGGCAAAGGCCGAGGCGGTGGCGCCAAGAAAGCTGCGGCGATGGGGAGCGAAGGGCGCGGCGGGCGTGGTCATGGGCCAAGCCCTATCGGCGCGTGCCCAGCGCTTCAAGCACCGCGTCCCAGCGGACATATTTGAAGTTCTGCGCCTGGGGCGCATTCATCCCGTCCTGGGCGATGAACAGCCCCCCGGGGAAATCGGGGCCGAAATCGCGGTTGTCGAGTTCGATCCCGTCGGTCTCCTCGACACTGCCGAAGGCGCCCTTGGCGATGCGGAAGCGGCCCACCGGCTCCATGCCGGGCAGGCGGAAGACGGCATAGGCATTGTCGCCCTGCGAGGAGGCGACGAGATAGCCGCCGTCTTTGCCTTCCGGGGCGATGGCAAGGCCCTCGACATCGGCGACCAGCATCCGGTTGTCGATCGGCGCGACCATACGCTTGGCCCCGGTGGCCATGTCGATCGCCCAGATGCCCGCGTCCTCCTCGCCGATATAGAGCGTGCCGGTGCGCGGATCGGCGATGCACCCTTCGGTCTGGGTCGGCACCTGGGCAAGCGTGGTGGTGGTGCCAGTGAAGGCCCCGTTGGCCATGGTGATGCGGGTCTGGTAGATCGTGCCCTCTTTGGGCGCGGAAAAGGCAATGATGCCATCACCGCCCGCGGGCTTGATCATGCAGATGCCATAGCCCTCGCCCGGCCCCACCGCGATGCGCCCGGCCGGGGCAAGCTGCCCGGTGGCGGTATCGAGCAGCGCGAGGAACAGGTTCACATTGGCAAGATCGCTACGGTCGCTCGCCGCCACCAGCACCCGCCCATCGCCAAGCTCGACGAGATCGACATTGTTGAGCCCCGGCGCTGCCAGAAAGCTCTTCTGCGCGCCCTTGAGGTCATAGACATAAAGCCCGGCCTTCTTGTCGGTGCCGACCACGAGGCTGGCAGAAGGATCGGCCGGATTGCGCCAGATCGCCGGATCGTCGGCCGCATCCCCCTTGGCGGTGCCCACCGGCGGGGTCTCGGCCGCGGCTGTCACCTCCACCGCCGGATCGCCGGTGATCGGCGGAACCGTGGCGCAGGCCGCCGCAAGGCCGAGGCTGAGCAGGGCAAAGCCGTGAAATGGGCGCATGGTCATGATTCTCGTGTTCCTTCCTGGCGCCGGCCACGGGCGCGCCTTGCCCCTAGGCGGGCTCCATAACAGCGGCATGACCATCGCGTGAAGCTTTGATGACAATTGCGGGCGCTCTCCCTGCGCGGCGCCCGCGCGCGATTCACCAATTGCACAGGTGCTGCCGGGCGGGCATTGGGCCTAGCCAATCGGCAAGCACGCACAAGGGAGAGCAGGCAATGAAGATCGAACCGGGCATGGCGGCGGTGGTCACCGGCGGGGCCAGCGGACTGGGCAAGGCGAGCGCGGCCGCCTTTGCCGCCGCGGGCATGAAGGTGGCGATCTTCGACATCAATGACGAGGCCGGCGCGGCCCATGCCGCGGCGATCGGCGGCACCTTCCACCATGTCGACATCATGGACGAGGCCTCGGTCGAGGCCGGCTTTGCCGCGGCCCGCGCCGCCAACGGGCAGGAACGGGTGACGCTCCACTGCGCCATGGCCTCGCGCCGCGGCAAGACGCTGGGCTGGGACAAGGAGGCCGGCGCCTATCGCCGCCTTCCGACCGAGGATTTCGCCTTCGGGGCGCAAGGCATCCTGGTGGCGAGCTACCGCGTCGCCTCGATCTCGGCGCTGGGCATGGCCAATGCCCCTGCGCTCAACGAAGATGGCGAGCGCGGCTGCATCATCCTCACCGCCAGCGTGGCCGCGCAGGACGGGCAGATCGGCCAGGTGATCTATGGCAGCTGCAAGGCCGGGGTGAACGGGATGGTGCTGCCGATGGCGCGCGACCTCATGGACGTGGGCATCCGCGTCAACTCGGTGATGCCGGGGATCTTCGCCACCCCGCTGATGCTGGGGATGAAGGACCGCAACCCGGCGATGTGGGCCGCGCTCAACGCCTCGGTGCCCTTCCCCAAGCGCCTCGGTGAGCCGGAGGAATTTGCCTCGCTGGTGCTCGAGATCGCGCGCAACAGCTATATCAACGGCCACCAGTTCCGGCTCGACGGCGCGATCCGGATGCCGCCGAAATAGGCCTGCAAAAGAGGCCGGGCCCGGTCACGATCCTTCCTGCCCCGGCGCGCCCGGGTGCAGCAATGATGCAGGTGATGCAAGATTGCAACGCAACAATAGGAAAGCGCCCAAGCCCGGTTGCAAAAGATTTGTGCCAATAGTGCCATGCGGTATGAAAAACGTGTCAGTCGTGAGAGACGCCCGGTGAAACGCAGAGGTGTCCCGCGACACGCAGGTGGAACGATCCAACCCTCTTCATGGAGCGTTCCTTATGTTGATCCGTTTCGCCTCGGCCGCCTCGGCCGTCGCCCTCCTCGCCGGGCTTGCCGCGCCTGCCTATGCCGCTGAAAGCGTGGATGAGGCCGCAGCAGGCAGCATCGCCCCGGCTGGCCCCGCTATCGAGACCGGCGCAAGCGAAAGCGAAGCCCCGGCCAAGGTCCCGGCCACGCTGCGCGCCATCGCCCCGGTCGATCTGGCCGCGGCCAGCCGCGCCGAAGACGAAGCCGAATCGGAAATCACCATCTCGGGCAGCGCCACGCTGACTTCGGACTATCGCTTCCGCGGGGTTTCGCAGTCCGACGAGGGGATGGCGATCCAGGGCGGCTTTACCATCAGCCATTCGAGCGGGGCCTATATCGGCACCTGGGCCTCCAACCTCGCCGGCTGGGGCACCTTCGGCGGGGCCAATATGGAGCTCGACATCTTCGCCGGCTTCGCTTTCCCGGTGGGTGAAGGCACGCTCGATATCGGGGGCACCTGGTTCATGTATCCGAGCGGGGCGGACGAGACCGATTTCGTCGAGTTCTACGCCAAGCTCTCGGGCGATGCAGGGCCGGTGTCGCTCACCGCAACGCTTGCCTATGCACCGCAGCAGCAGGCGCTTGGCCGGGTCTTCTTCACCGGTGCGGCCGCCGCGGCGGGCACGCCCAACGATCCGGGCGACAAGGAAGACAACCTCTATCTCGGCGCCGATGCGGTCTATTCGATCCCCGATACCCCGCTCAGCCTCAAGGCCCATATCGGCTATTCCGATGGCAACCGCGGGCTTGGCCCCAATGGCACCAGCATCGCCCCCACGGGCACCTATTTCGACTGGTCGCTGGGCGCCGATCTCAGCCCGATCGAGGGGCTGACGCTCTCGGTCGCCTATGTCGATACCGATATCTCGCGCGCCGAAAGCGCCTATCTCCTGCCCAATTTCGCCACCCTCGCGGGCAACGAGATCGCCGACGCGACCGTGGTGTTCTCGGTCACGGCCTCGTTCTGAAGCCGCGGCTCGCGGGCACTTTATCGGGGGCGCTCTGCCAGGCGGCGGGGCGCCCCTTTGCCATGCGCGGCGTGATCGCCTAGGCTCCCCATCCGAAGCGCCGATCACGGGCGCGCGCAAGAGGGACAGGACATGAAGGGCACCTTGGGATGGGCCGCCACGGCGGCGGCTCTGGCGCTGGCGCTGGGGCCTGGACTTGCCGCCAAGCCGCGCCTTGAGGCGCGCATCACCCGCACCACCTATGGCATCCCCCACATCGCGGCGCGCGACTGGCGCTCGGTCGGCTACGGCGTTGCCTATGCCTATGCCGAGGACAATCTGTGCCTGCTGGCCGAGGAATTCGCCACCGTGGCAGGGGAACGCTCGCGCTTCTTCGGTCCCGAGGGCAAGGCGGTGCTGGGGTTTCAGGAGGTCGACAACCTTTCCTCCGACCTGTTCTTTCGCGCCGCGATCGATCTGCCGGCGCTGCGCGCTGCTGCGGCGCAGCAGCCGCGCGCGGTGCGCCAGCTCGCCGAGGGCTATGTCGCCGGCTACAACCGCTATCTGCGCGACCTCGGCCACGAGCGCGTGCCTGACGAATGCCGGGGCAAGGCCTGGGTGCGCCCGATCACCCTTGATGACGTGCTGCGCCTGACCGAGAAGCAGATGCTGCTCGCAAGCTCGCTGGCGCTCGCCCCGGCGCTCGCCAATGCCGCGCCGCCCGGAGCCACCCCGCCGCAGGCCGCGCGCGCCACCCCGGCCGCGCTGCCGCGCCCGGGCGAACTGGGGCTTGGCAGCAATGGCTGGGCCTTCGGCGGCGAGGCCACCGCCGATGGCCGCGGGCTCCTGATCGGCAATCCCCACTTTCCCTGGAACGGGCCGAGCCGGTTCTGGCAGATGCATGTCACCGGGCCGGATGGCTATGACGTGATGGGCGTGGGCATTGCCGGCAGCCCGATCCCGACGCTGGGCTTCAACCGCGATGTGGCCTGGACCCACACCGTCACCGCCGCCCGGCATTTCACGCTCTACCAGCTTGCGCTCGATCCGGCTGACCCCACCCACTACCTCGTCGATGGCCAGTCCATCCCGATGGAGCCGCGGCGCATCACCGTGCCGATGCCCGATGGCACGCCGCCGCTCACCCGCACGCTTTACACCACGCGCTTCGGCCCGGTGGTGGCCGCCCCGCAGAACGGCCTTAGCTGGAGCGCCACCAATGCCTATGCGCTGCAGGACGCCAACCGCGGCAATGCCCGGGCGATTGCCACCTGGCTTGCCATCGGCAAGGCGCGCAGCGTTGCCGAGATCAAGGCGGCGGTGAGCGCGACGCTCGGCATTCCCTGGGTCAACACCATCGCTGCCGATCGCAAGGGCGAGGCGCTGATCGCCGATGTCACCGCCGTGCCCAATGTCTCTGCGGAAAAGATCACCGCCTGCGCCACCCCGGTCTCGGCACTGGTGGCCTCGCTCGTCACCCTGCTCGACGGCGCGCGCAGCGCCTGCGCCTGGGATATCGCCGCCGGCACCCCCGCCCCCGGGCTGATGCCCGCCAGCGATCAGGCCGCAACGATCCGCCGCGACTATCTTGCCAATTCCAACGACAGCTACTGGCTCGCCAATCCGCGCGCGCCGCATGCGCCGCTCTCGCCCATCCTCGGGCGCCATGCCGCCGAGCTCAGCCTGCGCAGCCGCGCGAACTTCATCGAGACCGAGGCGCTGCTTGCCGCCGGCCCGATCGATCATGCCGCCGCCAAGGCGCTGGTCTTTGCCAACAAGAGCCTTGCGGCCGACATGATGATGGACGCGCTTCTCGGGCTGTGTGCCCGGGCCGAGGCGCCGGCAGATGCGGCCGCGCGCGGCTGCGCGGCGATCAAGGGGTGGGATCGCCGCTTCGAGGCCGAGAGCCGCGGGGCGGCGCTGTTCCGCGCCTTCTGGACGCGTGCGGCCAGGCTCCCCGGGCTGTGGGCCGTGCCCTTTGATCCGGCCGATCCGCTCCACACCCCGCGCGACCTTGCGAGCGAGAAGCTGGAGGGGAGGTTGCTGGCCGCGCTCAGCGAGGCGGTCGAGGAGCTTGACGCCGCGCAGATCGCGCTCGATGCCCCGTGGGGCACGGTGCAGATCCGCCCCGTGGGGGCAGAACGCATCCCGATCCACGGCGGGCCGGGCACGGCCGGGGTGCTCAACTATCAGGACGCGCGCCCCTTACCCGGCGGCGGGGCGCTGGTGCCGGTGCATGGCACCAGCTACATCCAGATCGTCAGCTTCGATGAGGCAGGCCCCGTGGCCGAGGCGATCCTCAGCTACGCCCAATCCACCAATCCGGCCTCACCCCACTTTGCCGATCAGACCCGCGCCTATGCCGCCAAGCGCTGGCACCGCCTGCCCTTCCACCGGCAGGAGATCGCGGCCGAGGCGCTCGGCCCGGCGCGGCGGATCGCCGAATGACGCCCGCCGCGCCGCGCCCTCATCAGAACTGGTAGCTGACCCGCGCATAGAGGAAGCGACCATTGAAGCCGAAGGGCGAGAAGCTCGAGAACGGCAGGAAGTAGTTGTTGGGCGAATAGTTGCGCGGCGCCCCGGTCACCGGATCGGTGCCCACCCCGGTGGGATTGGCCGTGGGGTATTGGTCGAAAAGGTTGTTCGAACCCACCGCCACTTCAAGCCCGGTGATCGGTTCCGCCCGCAGCTCGAGATCGACCACCCAGGCAGGGGCGATGACGAGATCGGTGAAGGGATCGTTGCCCGGCGCGAGCACCCGCCCGAAGCGATTGGCGCGCAGCGTCAGCGAGGCCCAGTTCTGCTCGTAATCGAGGCCAAGGTTGATGCGGTCGCGCGGCTGGCCCTGCTCGATCCGCAGCGATTCGAGCCGCCCGAACAACACGATCCCCGGCACCTGGTTGAGCGCGCCGGGCACGGCATTGCGTCCGGTGATCTTGTTATCGGTCCAGTTGTAGCCGGCCGTGAGGTTGAGCTTGCCCTCGCTGCCCACGGGGAGCGAATAGGTGGCGATCGCGTCGATCCCGCGGGTGCGGGTGTCGATCCCGTTGATGAAGAACCGCGCCGCCGAGATATTGGTAAAGCCCGCATCGTTGAGGATCTGCGCGATCGCCCGCCCGGTGCCGGTGCCCGATGGGTTGCCATTGGCATCGCGGGTGGCGGTGAGATTCTCGGTGAGCACGATGCGGTCATCAATGTCGATCTGGAACCAGTCGATAGTGAGATTGAAGCCTGCCAGCGGCGAGAGCACCGTGCCGAGCGACCAGTTGACCGC
The DNA here is from genome assembly GCA_046297575.1 of Erythrobacter cryptus. Lineage (GTDB taxonomy): Bacteria > Pseudomonadota > Alphaproteobacteria > Sphingomonadales > Sphingomonadaceae > Erythrobacter > Erythrobacter cryptus_A. The sequence goes on along the minus strand of JBKBHR010000006.1, from coordinate 59,523 downwards.
GGTCTCGGGCCGCAGCGGCGAGGCGCCAAGGGCCTGCGCCACCGGGTTGCCGACCGGCAACGTCACCGCATCGACCAGCACGCCGGCGACGTTGTTGGTCGCCGCGGCGGCAAAGAACTGCTGGGCCACGCCAGGGGCACGAAAGCCCGTGGAAACCGCACCGCGCAGCGCCAGCCAATCGGCGATTTCGAGGCGCGTGGCGGCCTTGCCGTTCCAGTCGCTGCCAAAATCCGAATAGTCCTCGTAGCGTCCGGCCAGTTGCAGGTTCCACTGCGGGATGAGGTCGATGTCGAGTTCCACATAGGCCGAGAAGTTCTCGCGGGAATTGACCTCGACCACCGAAACCCCGCCGATGGTCGGCTGGAACCCCGGGAACACCTGACTGCCGGGAGCCGCGCCGGCAGTGCTGGTGTTGAGCGGGTTGTTCTGGTTGATCCGCACCCCGCCCGAGCGGTAGCTGTCCGGCTCGCCGGGCCGGACCTGGAAGGATTCGCGCCGATATTCGAGCCCGAAGGCAAGCGTGGTGCGATCAAACAACCCTTCCAGATCGCGCGACACATCGAAATTGTTGATCCACTGGCTGTAATAGAGCCCGCCCGCCTTGAACTCGGTGGGGCTGGCCGCGCCCAGCGAGGCGTTGAGCGAGTTGACCACGCGGTAATCGATCTCGTTCTGCCCATATTGGGCCGAAAGGTCGAAATCCCACCCGCCCAGTTCGCCGCGGATGCCGCCGGTGATCGACCAGTCCTTCGACAGCGAGGAAATCTGCGGCAGGAACCCGTCCGGGTAGATCGCGATCACGTTGCGCGTGTCGGAGGGAATGCGGTAGAATCCGGCCGAATTGCCGCGGCGCTCGCCATAGCCGCCAAAGGCATAGAAATCGACCTGGTCATCGAGCGGCAGGCCCAGATTGGCAAAGAGCGAGAAATCCTCGGTGCGCGCATCGCCATAGCGGTGCGAGCGGCGGTTGAAGGTCAGCTCGCGCGGATCGCGCACCCCGCCAACGATGTTGTACTGGGTGCGCCGGTCATAACCGGTGCGGTTGGTATCGTCGCGATCACGGTATTCGGCGGTCAGGTTGATGAAGCCCCCATCGCCGAGCGGCAGGCCGAAATTGGAACTGAGCGTGAGCACCGCCCCATCGCTGACCTTGAGCTTCTCGCCGGTGTCAACCACCGCCAGCGTGCCATCGGGCGCGAGCGTGGGCTGACCATTGGCATCGAGCGCAAGCCCGGTGATCTTGTTGACCCCATCAATCGCGGTGACATAGCCACCATAGGTGGCAGCAAAGCGCGCGCCCTCGCGCGCGTTGTTGAGCTGGAAGTTGATGACCGCGGCGATCGCGTCAGAGCCATATTGCGCCGCGGCCCCATCGCGCAGCACTTCGACCTGGCTGATCGCCGATGAGGGAATGAAGTTGAGATCGACCGCCTGGGTGCCGCGCCCGACCGAGCCGTTGATGTTGAGCAGGGCCGAGACATGCCGCCGCTTGCCGTTGATCAGCACCAGCGTCTGGTCCGCACCAAGGCCGCGCAGCGTCGCTGGCCGGATCACGTCGGTGCCGTCGGTGATCGAGGGCTGGGGGAAGTTGAGGCTGGGCACCAGGTCGCGCAGCAGCCGCGCGGTCTCGGTAAAGCCCGAATTGTTGAGCTGATCGGCCCCGATCACATCGATCGGCACGGCGCTGTCCCCCACCGTGCGGTCTGCCCGGCGCGAGCCGGTGACGATGATCGGCTGGCCGCTCTCCTCGACCGCGGCTTCGGCATCCTGCGCGAGGGCCGGAGCCGACGGAATCACCAGAGAGGCGAGAAGCAAAGTACGAAAATGCATGAAGGCTACCTGTTGTTGCTGTCATGGTTGCAACGCAGCAATGCCGCGGGAGTGCCATCGATCTGCAACAAACCTCGGGTTTGCACACGATTGCAGGATGGTTGTTGCGCAAGTGCCACAGGATTCAGGCAGTTTGTTACGGCATCCGCCCCTTCGCCTTGGGCCTGATCGCACAGGTTGCCATGCCGTATCGGCGATGAAGCCGCGCCCTCAGTCATGGCGGAACGTGTCTTGCCGCAGTGCAGCAAGAGCGCAGATGGAGGGTGTGATGCCTCGGCATCGCGCGCCTTGCGGGCGGGCCGGCGGCGGCCTCTGTGCTTTTGCAAAAACCCGTTGACCAAGTGGCCGCTCCGCGGCAAGGAGCATCGGCCCTGTCGGCCGCAAAGGCGCGCCTTGCGGGTGTAGCTCAATGGTAGAGCAGCAGCTTCCCAAGCTGACGACGAGGGTTCGATTCCCTTCACCCGCTCCAGCGCGCTCATGTCCGGCCCGGGGGATGGCCGCGCGGCGGCTCAGTCGTTGAGCCACTGGCGCAGGGCGAACCAGCCCAGCACCGCAAGCCCCACCAGCACGCAGAAGGCGACCACGCCCCAGAAGGCCCAGGGGTGGCTGGCAAAGGGGATGCCCTCGACATTCATGCCCAGAAGCCCGGTGATGAAGGTGAGCGGCAGGAAGATGAAGGCCACCACCGCAATCGCCAGGCTGCGCTTGTCGATCATTTCCGCGCGCAGATCGGTGAGCTGCTCGTGCAGCAGCGCGGCACGCTCGCGCACCGCCTCCAGCTCCTCGGCCATGCGGGCAAAGCGATCCGCCGCCTCGCGCAGGTGCAGCCGGTCTTCCTTGCTGATCCATGGGAAATCGAGCTGCGCCATCGCCCCCAGGGCATCACGATCGGGCGCGACAAAGCGTCGCAGCACGATCGCCTGGCTGCGCAGCCGCGCGATCTGGCGGCGCAGCGCGTAGATATCGCCCCCGTCGAGCATCTCCTCGCAATCATCGAGCGCATCGCCGAGCGCGGCGACTTCGGGATCGAGCACGCCCGAGATCGCCTGCGCCAGCGTGGCGACGAAATCCCCGCCATCGACGATCCGCCCGGCTGCGACTGCCGCCTCGACCTTGCCAAGCGCGGCGAGGCGGTGGCGGCTGACCGAAGTCACCCGCCGCGCCTCGACCCACACGCGGATCGAGACCAATCCGTCGCTGTCCTGCATGGTATCGGCTGCGGTGCCGCGCAGGTTGATGAGCGCGCCCGCATCCACCGCATCGCAGCGCGGGCGGGTCTCGCTCGCGAGCAGGGCATTGGCCGCCATCGGCGGGACATGGGCCGGCAAATCACCAAGGCTCGCCCCGGCGGCCCCTTCGACATGCAGCCAGACAAAGCCCGGCCCCGCATAATGGACCGCCTCGTGCGGATCGAGGCTGCGCACCGCGCCATTCTCGACCAAAGTGGCCTGAAGCGTGAAGGCGGGTGGCGGCGCGGTCATCCAACCCCGTTAGCCGCTCCGGGCCGCTGGCGGCAAGAAGCGCCCCGTCAAAAGTAACGCGCGCTGGCGATGGCCGCGCCTTCGGCCAGCGCGGCGAGCTTGGCCCAGACCACCTCGGGATCGAGGACATTGCTGCCCGCATGGACCGAAAAGCCGCAATCCACCCCCGCCATCACCCGTTCAGCCCCGAGCAGATCGGCATAGCGGCCGATGCGCTGGGCGATGAGTTCGGGGTGCTCGATATAGGGGCTTTGCGGCTCGACCATGCCGGGGCAGAGGATCTTGTCATCGGGCAGCGGGTGATCGGCAAAAAAGGCAAATTCGTGCGCATGGCGCGGATTGGCCCCCTCGAGCAGCACGGTCTGCGGCCTCGCTTGCCAGACGATATCGGCAATCTCGCCCAAGGCGACATCGCAGTGGTGCGGCCCCGGGTAATTGCCCCAGCACAGGTGCATGCGCAGCTGTTCGGCGGGGATATTGCGCAGCGCGTGGTTCAAGGCGGCGACATTCATGCCGATGCGCTTGCGGAAGTCTTCGAGACCGAGGTGCGTGAACTGCACGTGGCGGCCCATGGCAAGATCGGGGCAATCGACCTGCAGGGTGATGCCCGCCGCGGCGATGGTCTCGTATTCGTGGCGCAGCCCTTCAGCGAGGGCAAAGACATATTCCTCATCGCTCGCATAAAACCGGTTGGGGAAAAACAGCGCGGTCACTCCCGGCGAGGCGGCCGACATGAAGGTGGCATGGCCGCCCGCGAGGCGCTGCAGGCGCTCGGCATCCTTGCGCGGGGCCTCCATGTCGATCACCTCGATCGGCGCGGTGCAGGCGGGCGCGGAGCGCTTGGCGCGGCCCTTGTTGCCGAACACCTGCGCCTTGGCGCCGGGGAAGGCCTCAAGATCGGCGAATTCATACTGCCCCGCCTCGCCGCCAAAGCCCGAGAGGCGATGCTTGATATAGGTGGCATAGGAGGGCTTCGACTGCTCGCCATCATTGATGATGGCAAGGCCCGCCTCGATCTGGCGCCTGACGACGTAGGCGGTGGCTTCCTCGACCGCAGCCTCGAAGGCGGCCTCGCTCACCACCTCGCCCGATTCGCGCGCGAAGACCAGATCGAGCAGCGCCTCCGGGCGCGGCAGGCTGCCGACATGGGTGGTGAGAAAGCGCTGTTCGCTCATGTCAAGGCCCCCGTATGGATGAAGCCGGCAAGCGCATCGTTGAAGGCGCCGGGATTGTCGAGATTGGCAAGGTGGCCGGCGCCGGGCAGCTCGAGGTGGCGGGCGCGCGGGGCGATGGCGGCAAGGGCGCGCGCGCAGGCCCGGCGCCAGGGCGTGTCATCGGCCCCGGTCATGCTGAGCACCGGCATCATCAGGCTGGCGAGCACCTCGCGGGGCAAGCCAGGCATGGCCGAGGGCGCGAGGAGATCGCGCGCGTCATAATCGGCGAGTATCTCAGCCACCAGAGCTGCGGCCTCGGGGCTGCGGGTCTGCATCAGCGGATGGGCGGCCCATTCGGCGCGCAGCTGCGCGAGATCGCCCGCGGCCGCCAGCGCGGTGAAGCGGGCCAGATCGATCGCCTCGTCGCGCGGCACCAACGCCGGCAGCGGCGCCCCCGAAACCGCAAGGGCGCTGAGCCGCGCACCGTGCCGCCGCGCGACATCGAGCGCCACCACCGCCCCGCGCGACAGCCCGGCAAGGGCAAAGCGATCAAGCCCGAGAAAGTCGGCAATCGCGATCACATCGTCGGCTTCGCGCAGCAGATCGGGCGGCGCGCTGGCGCGCCCGCAGCCGCGCCGATCGGGCATGATGAGGAAGAAGCGGCCCGCAAGACCCGCCACCTGCGGGCGCCACATGCGGTGATCGAGGCTCCAGCCGTGGAGCAGGATCAGCGGCGGGCCCTCGCCGGCCATGGCGATCGGCACGGTGCCGCCCGCCACCGCGACCTCGCCGTGCGCGAGCGCGCCCCGATCGAACAGGCGCGCACAGAGCATCCTGCCTTGCACGCCCGCCTCTGCCCGGTCAGGCCGCTTCGGCGGCGCGGAAGGGATTGTTGTTGCGGTGATCGCCCGCCAGCCAGCGCTTGAGCTCGGCATGGGCGCTGGCCCGGCGCTCGGCATCGAGCGGGGCGGCGCGCGGATCGTCGCAGGTGAACTCGAGGATCATGCCGTTGGGATCAGTGACATAGAGCGAACGGCAATAGCCATGCTCGAGCACATAGGTCTGCGGCTCGGTGATCCCGGCAGCGGCGATGCGCCGGGCAAGCTCGGCCTGACCCTCGGCATCGACATGCAGCGCGATGTGGATGAAAGGGCTCGAGGGGATTTCGGGGCCGAACTCGGCCTGGTCGGCAGGATCGGCAAACTGGAAGAAGGCCAGCGCGCTGCCATCGGCGAGCTCGAAGAAGCAGTGGCAATAGGTGCGCTCCTTGCCGAACAGCTCGTCCTTTTCGCAATAGGTCGCCATCAGCGGGAAACCGAGCACGTCCTCGTAGAAGGCGCGCGTCGCCTCGAGATCCTTGGTGACATAGGCGGTGTGATGCAGGCGATTGGCCAGGATCCTCGTCATCATCGTCTCTCCCTTCATCCTCAGGCGGCCAGCTTGGCCGCGATCGCGGCGACATGCGCCCCCTGGAAACGCGCGCCGGCCAATTCGTTGTCGCTGGGCATGCGGCTGCCATCATTGCCGGCCAGCGTCGAGGCGCCATAGGGGGTGCCGCCGCTGATCTCGCCCATCTGCGAATTGCCGGCAAAGGTATAGGGCAGGCCGACGATCACCATGCCGTGGTGAAGCAGGGTGGTGTGGAACGAGGTGATCGTGGTTTCCTGCCCGCCGTGCTGGCTGGCGGTGGAAACGAACACGCTGCCGACCTTGCCCACCAGCTTGCGCTGGAACCACAGCCCCCCGGTCTGATCGAGGAAATTGCGCATCTGCGCGGCCATGTTGCCAAAGCGCGTAGGCGTGCCGAAGATGATCGCATCATAATCGGCCAGCTCATCAGGGCTGGCGATCGGCGCGGCCTGATCGGTCTTCATCCCTGCGCCCCTGGCGACCTCCTCGGGCACCAGCTCGGGCACGCGCTTGACCACGACCTCGGTGCCGGGAACGCTCGCTGCGCCCTCGGCCACGGCCGCGGCCATCGCCTCGATATGGCCATAGCTCGAATAGTAGAGCACCAGCACCTTGGTCATCGTCTTGCTCCGCCTAGAACCTGTAGCCCACTTCCACCCCGAAGCGCCGCGGCCGGGCGCGGAAGACGAAGCCCCCGGGCGAGAATTCGGCGTTGTAGGTCTCGTCGAACAGGTTTTGCGCAAAGGCGGTGATCGACACGCCGCCAATGGTCACCCCCGCGCGCGCATCGACGACATCGACCGGCCGGCGCACGGTGGTGTTGAAGGGTTCCCACCAGGTGCGCCCGGTGCGGCGGTAGTCGATCCGCAGCAGCCCATCGACATCGCCCGAAAGCGGCCCGGCATATTGCGCGCCGAGGTTGAGGGTGTAGCGGCTGATCTGCGGCGCTTCGTTGCCGATCACCGTGGGATCGGGAAATTCCTTGATCTTGCTGTCGGTCACCCCAAGCGCGGCATTGACATCGAAATAGGGGGCAAGCCGCGCGCTCGCCTCAAGCTCGAAGCCGTTGATCCGGGTCTTGGGGATATTGCCGAGGTTCTGGGTCGAGGATTGGGCGAGGAAGACGAAGAAATAGGAGTTCTTCGACAGCGTGGTATAGGCCGCGCCGGCGAGGCGCACCGGGCCGATCCGGCCCTTGGCGCCGATCTCGAAGGTATCGGCGGTCTCGGCACGGAAGATATCGCCCACGCCGACGATGTTGTTGTTGATCGCCTCGGCCCCCACCCCGGTCTGGTTGAAGCCGCCCGAGCGGAAGCCGCGCGAATAGCCGCCATAGATGGTGAGGTCAGGATCGGGCGTCCAGGTGAGCGTGAGCTTGGGCTGCCAATCGTCGAACACCGCGGTGCGCACCTCGCCGCTCTGCGCCTGCGGCACGCCGGGCACCACCGGCAGGAAGGCCTGCGGGGTGAGCGTGGTCTGGCGGCGCCGGTCACGGTCATAGCGCAAGCTCGCATCGACCCTCAGTTCAGGGCTGAACGCATAGCCGGCATTGGCAAACAGCGCCCAGGCGAAATTGTCCTGCCCGTCGGCCAGATAGGTGAACTGCGGGTTGAGCGGATTGGTCGAAGGCGCGCGGAACACCGGGAAGACGCCATTGCCGGTGTCGATCATGTTGCCGGTGGAGATAAAGCGCTTGGTATCGACGAGATAGCCCCCCACCATCCAGTTGAAGGCACGCCCATCCTCGGGCGAGGCAAGGCGCACTTCCTGGCTGAAAGCCTCGACGTCGAGGAACTGGCTCTGGTTGAGATCAAAGCCATTACCCGGGCCGAACAGGAACTCGAAGAGGTTGAAGAAGAAGCTTTCCGGGATCGGCAGGAAGTCGAAGGCATCGCCGGTGAGGATCTCCTCGAGCGTGTCGTAGGAGGAAACCGAGGTGAACACCGCGTTGTCCCCGGCATATTCGATGCGCAGGGCAAGGTTGTAGATGTCGCGGTCATTCTGCCCGGGGTTGTTGACCCTGACCGGGGCCACCGTGTTCACATCACCGACGATGTTGTAATAGAGGCCTTGGGTGCGCAGCTGGTTTAGCGACCCGCGCAGGTCGAAGGTCAGCCGATCCGAGGCCTCGACGAGCAGGTTGGCGCGCAAGCTGAAATCCTCGACCGGATCGGCATCCTCGCCAAGGAAGGTGTTGGGGATGAAGCCCTCGGTGTCATACCACGATCCAGCGATGCGGAACTTGACGTTCTCGGCCAGCGGCCCGCTGATCCCGCCGCGCAGGAAATAACCAAAGCCATTGTCGATCCCGGCGGTGATGTTGCCGGAAAATTCGTCGGTCGGCTTCTTGGTGGTGATGATGATCGCCCCGCCGATGGCGTTGCGGCCGTAAAGCCCGCCCTGCGGGCCTTTCAGCACCTCGATCTGCGCGATGTCGAACAGGTCCTGGTTGAACTGCGCCGGGTTCACCTGCTGCACCCCATCGACGATCACGGCGACGCTGGGTTCGGAATTGCGGTTCTGGGTGATGCCGCGGATGATGACGAAGGCGTTGCCGGCGTTCTGGGTTTCAACCAGCGTGACATTGGGGGTGAGCGCGATGAAATCAGCGGGGCGCTCGATCCTGGCGTTCTGGATCGTCTGCGAATCGAAGGCAGTGATCGCCACCGGCGCATCCTCGAGCGCGGCGGAACGGCGCAGGCCGGTGACGATGATGCCTTCCTCGCCAAGCCCTTCCTCGGCCGGCTCGGCCGCGCGCTCCTGCGCCGCGAGCGGCGCGGTGGCCAGCGCCGCGGCGGCGAGCGCGAGGGTGCTGGCAAGGGTGCTCACACGGCTGCGGCCGGCGCGCGGAACCGCGCCAGGGCCTGCACGGCGGGTGCCGGGTTGGATCATGCTTCTCTCCCCTTCTGGGCGCAGTTGCGCTGCGCTTTGTGCGACCCCTCCCGCAATGCCGGTTAGAAACTTCGCAATGCGAAGTCAACTTCGATATGCGAAATCTTGCGACTGTGGCCTTGCGGTCACGCTCGCCGCCAATGCACCGCGCGGCGCGGGGGGGGGGGAGGGGGGGGGGAAGGAGGGGGGAAAGGAAGAAG